>CAVOIB010000001.1:0-131312 GCA_963695975.1 uncultured Actinomycetes bacterium
TGGCAAGTTGTGACGCTTGATAACACTCAATCCGCGGACAACGTTCTTATCCGTGCACCCAAGGAATGGCACGCTCGGTCACCCTTGGGTGAAATCTCCCGCGAACAGCTTATTAGGCGTGACTCACGTGAAGTCGTTCTCCACCGTCCCTGGCGTAGCCGTCAAGCGATCCACGAAGATGGCGATGAAGTACAAGACGATGGACCCCACATAGATCAGCACGCTGGCAACCGGTGCGCTTCCAGCGATGAGGATCGCGAGTAGGTAGAGCGCGGCGGGCACTGCGACGAGCCACACCCCCACGGTCTTGGTGCGACGATCGATGGGTTCGAACAACAGGTCTGGTCGGTTCGTCGCGTACAACCAGATGATTAGCCGCGTCAGCGCGATCAGCAAGAGCATCAGCCCGTACACGCGGAGCGCCACGGGCTCTCGATCGTATTGAGAGATGAGTGCCGCACCGAAGGGCAGCAGGCTGAGCGGAAGGAGATACAGGATGCTCAGCCACACCAGGGCGCGGTCCGTCCTCTCGATGAGCGCGAAGAGGCTGCGATGTGCCGCCCAGGCGATCGCGGTCACCACGAAGCTGAGCAGGAACCCCACGAAGAAAGGTCCTAGCTCGCCCAGCGCCTCGATGAGTCTCGCGTTGAGGTCCGGACCCTCTGGGAGTTCCGGCACGTGGATCTCCAGCACCAGCAGGGTGATGACGATCGCGATGACGCCATCCGCTAAGGCAATCACCCGGGCCGGATCGTGGTGGTGCTCGCCGCGCAGTAGCTCCCGTGTCTGATCCATGGTTCTCCCTCCTAGTCCGACGCCTCGGTCAGTATCGATGCTCGACCTCGGGGACGGAAAATCCGGGAACACACGCCAACGGTCGCGTCCCAAGGAGGCAAGCCGCACCTTCGTACACACACAGGCCGTCGGCGCGGGGGCGCGTGGCAAGTTTTATCGCGTGACCCTGGAGGCTCTATGCGGGTCCTGCCAGAAATTCTCCGAGCCGGTCAGAAGTAGGCTACCCAGCCTGTGAGGACTGAACGCACGCATGAGCGTTGGTTCACGCCGGGGGTTCGAGGGATTGGCCTTGCTAGCCTCCTGTCGGACCTTGGGCACGAGGTTCCAACATCGCTCCTACCCCGCTTCGTGACGTCCACTCTCGGCGGCTCCGCGGCTGCCCTTGGTGTCATCGAAGGTGTCGCCGACGGCATAGCTGGGGTGTCTCGCCTCGCTGGCGGGGCCCTCGCGGACGATCCCGAGCGCAGGCGCGCGACTGCGGTTGGTGGCTACACGACCACCGCGGTCCTAAGTGGATTGATTGGAGTCTCAACAGCTGTCTGGCAGGTGGGCCTGCTCCGGGCGGGCGCATGGGCAGCGCGCGGCATCCGTGTCCCGTCCCGCAACGCGCTGCTTGCCGATGCCACCCCCAAAGAGGCCTATGGCCGCGCCTACGGGTTCGAGAGAATGATGGACAACCTCGGCGCGATCGGTGGTCCGCTACTCGCGCTCGTACTGGTGGCGCTCCTCTCCGTTCGGGGCGCCATTCTCATCTCGGTCATTCCAGGACTCCTGGCAACGGTGGCCATCATCTACGCGATCCGTCATCTGCCGAAACAGGAGATTCGCGAAAGACAGCCCATCCGGCTTCAGGTTCGCCCAGTGATGCGGGGTCGATTGGGGAAGCTAATGGCCGCCGCGACGGCATTCGAGCTTGGAAACGCGGCGGCGACGCTGCTCATCCTGAGAACGACCGAACTGCTCGCGACGAACCACAGCACCGACCGAGCGACCGAGATCGCACTGCTCCTCTATGCCGCATACAACGGTGCCGCAACCCTGGTGAGCCTTCCTGCCGGGCATGTGAACGACCGGCTTGGCTCGGTTCACGCGTGGACGCTCGGGGCCGCTGCCTTCCTCGGGAGCTACCTGCTATTTGCCTTCGGTGGTGCAGGCATCGGCATGCTCGCCTTGGCCTTCATCCTCGCGGGTACCGGAATCGGCTTCGCGGAGACGGCTCAGACGGCCGCTGTCGCCGCGAACGCCTCGCCGGACATCCGTGGTTCGGCGTTTGGGCTCTTGGCGGCGGTGCAGGCGTTCGGGAACCTCGCCGCCAGCGTAGTTGCCGGCATCTTGTGGACGTTCGTCTCGCCCGAAGCAGCCTTCCTCTATCTCGGTGCCTGGATGCTTGTGGCGCTCGTGCCTCTCATTCGGGCTCGATGAGAGGCGCTTGGCAGCTGCGAGCGCCGGGGCGCGTGGTTAGTTTTGGCCACTGACACGCGCGCCGGGCCGCGCGCTGCCGCATCGATTCGGGGATCGCGGCGCGAGAGCGGCACTGAGACAGCCGACGACAGTTGGGGTTCGCTCTTCTGCACCCAATCGGGGGAGCCATTGAGGGTCCGATGATCTCAGGCCTCGTCAGTAGGCGTCTGGCCGGTCACCGCGAATAGCTTGGTCACGATCTTCCACGTGCCGTCTATCTTGATCAACGAGAAGAAGTTGACGTAGTCCACCCCGAGGTAATCGTCCTCAGCCAGCACCGCCACAGCTGCGTCTTCGACGACATCGATGCTCATGATGCGGGAACGGAACCCCGGGCCGGGGACCGGCGTCGTCGCGACCTCCTCGAAGAATTCGCTGATCGGCATGTCTTCGCTCTCGTCGTCTTCGTTGCCGAACATGCGGGCGCTCTCGTGGAATGCCTCCTTGAGCCGTCCTACATCTGCCTTCGCCGCTCCGTCGACGTACATCTGCACGACCGCCGTGATCGCGTCGAGTTCGTCCATCCGGTCACTCATGTCGCCCCCTTCCGCCGGTCCTGTGGACGATAGCTGCCGATTGGGGCTTTCCCGGCGGGTTGCGACGCACCGTAGACCCCTCGACGGTCGGGAAGCCAGCGAGATTCACAAGGTCGGCAGCTCACGAGCGCGCGGACGCGAGGAGGCAGCCGAGTCCGGGCGGCTACCTGGGCCGGGGCGCGTGGCCATTAGGAGCTTCGAGTGCGACCCCTAGCTCGGCCCGGACTCCGTCGCTCAAGCTGGCCTGGCCAGTGCCGGATCACTTCCCGGTCACGAACGTCATGATCGCAGTGACGGCGTCCCCGTTGCCCCATGTATCTAAGTGGCTCACCCCCGGGATCTCAACGAGTCGGCTGTGATAGCTGGCAGCTACCAACGCGGTCTGGAACGACTGGGAGACCTCCGGGAAGACGGTGGTATCTGAGAGGCCTTGTATGAGCAAGAACGGGATGGCATGGGCACCAGCCGGGAAGCGCTTCGCCAGAGCGAATGGATCGGCGGCCGCCCAGGCATGGGGATGCGCCTTTCGATCTCCGCCGAGGAATTCCGTCACGTAGTTGATGCCGTCTCCATGATCCGGATCGCTGACGTTGTTGACATCGCCGGCCATGACTACGACCTGGTCGGGGCGGAGCGAGCCCGCCGTCGGGTCACATGATCCCGACGCCGGGGTGAAGGGCGACGGGGTGAGAGCGACAACCGCGGCGGGCCAACCGCCTGTCGAACCGCCGACGAGCATGACCCGGTCCGGGCTCGCCCCGTATGCGGCCCCGGTCTTTCGGGCGACGCCGATGGCGCAGGCGACATCGGCGAAAGACGTCGGGTATCCACCGCCCCATTGAGGACCTTCACGCCAACCAGCAACCATCACGACCGCGCCCTGACCGGCGAGGGCCTCTGCGAACGGGTCGAGGATCTCGACATATCTCTCGGGAGGGCCGCTCGGCCCACCCGGCAGGAAGACGATCAACGGCCATGGGCCGCCCGAAGTCGGCGCGGTGATGTCCATCGCAAGTTGGCACGTCACCCCGACGCCCGGA
Organism: uncultured Actinomycetes bacterium; assembly: GCA_963695975.1. Taxonomy (GTDB): domain Bacteria; phylum Actinomycetota; class UBA4738; order UBA4738; family HRBIN12; genus JBBQVZ01. The sequence continues at coordinate 3,833 of CAVOIB010000001.1, forward strand.
GTGCTGCATGCGACCGCCGGGGTATACGGGACGTCATGCCAGTGGCCGACTGCGACACGACTGCAGACACCTTCAAAGACGGGATCGCACGTCCCCGATCCGACGACCGCATCGGGCCCGGCCCCTGGTGAGGCGTCAGAGGCGCTGGCCATAACCGGGGGCGGCGGTGGCGCGGAAGAAGTTCCGACCGGAACCGAGGGCGACGACAGCGTAACGCCGGCTGAGCAGCCCACAAGAACCAGCGACAGCGCTGCCATGACTACCAGCCTGCGCCGCACGGCTCTAATCCCGCTCCCCGCTTCGTGGAAGTCCCAAGCAACGTTCTGAGTTCGTGCGCCCGAGATGGGTGATTCCCCGAGTGTTGCACACCGGCCCGGCCCGGGACAGAGGTCAATCGTGACGGAGACGTCGCACGCCGGGGCGCGCACCGCGGCCGTTGAGGCCGACGATGTCGCCATCCGAGCGGCGGCGCTCGCCGCTGCTCCGGACCTCGATCCATCGGTGTCGACGGTGGCGGTGGCACGCACCGGCACGCAGGGGGACCCGGTGACCGTCTCGATCGTCTATGACGAGCCGATCCGCGTGCCCTTGATCGACTGGTTGTTCGGCTCGACCGTTCGGCTAGCCGCCCAGGCCACCGACCGTCAGGAATTCGCGTGAAGCGGCAAGACGGGTCGGTGTCGGTCATCGTTGCCGCCGTCATCCTGCTGTCGCTCGTGCTCTCGCTCGGCGTGGCTGACGTGGCCCACGTCCTCGTCGCTCGGAGCCGGGCCCGTACGGCCGCCGATGCCGCCGCCCTCGCCGTCGCGCAGGAGCTGGTCCTGCCGACCGGAGCGGATCCGGTGGATGTCGCTCGACGGTACGCGATGTTGAACGGCGCGGCCGTGACCACGTGCGACTGCGTCGCCGGATCGCTCGAAGCGACGGTCGCGGTGACGATCACCGTCGAGGGGTTCCTCCTCATCGCGGGAGAGCGTTCCGTCGTAGCTCGGTCGAGGGCGGTGGTCGATCTCCCCTCCGCGACCCCGATGGCCCTGACCCGGGGCCAACCTTGACGTGCTGGGGACTGAAGGTTCCAGAAGCTGCGGCCGATGAACCTGGTGGGATGCGGGGACCAGGAGGCAGGATCGCGCTCGTAGGCGTGCTCGTCTGCGCGCTGATGTCGGCGGCCGTCGGTCCGATGCCCGAGGCTGCAGGGGCGACCCGCCAGGCTCGCGCACGGGCGAGCACTCCGAACATCCTCCTGATCGTCAGCGATGACCAAGCGTGGTCGACGTTCTCGCGCACCCTGATGCCGAGTGTCTACAGCCAGCTCGTGGATCACGGTGTCCTGTTCAAGCGGGCATACGTCGATACGCCGCTCTGCTGTCCCTCACGAGCCCAGATCCTCACCGGCCTCTACGAGCACAACACGGGCGTCGATGCGAACGAGGTTGCGTTGAACCGACCCACGTTCCCCATGGCGTTGCACGATGCCGGTTACCGGACGATGCTCGCCGGGAAGTATCTGAATAGCTGGCCGTGCGAGCCCCGACCGGAGTTCGATCGGTGGATCTGCGTCGGCACGCCCGAGCCCTCCACGTATTCCTTGGTCGATCCCTACATGAACGTCGATGGGGAATGGCAGAGGTTCAGCGGCTATCAGCCCGACATCTTGGCCGCGAAGGCGGAGGACTTCATCGCGGACACACCGTCAAGTCGACCGTTCTTCGTGATGTACGCCCCGACGACACCCCATATCCCTGCCGACGACCCACGTTACGATTCCATGCCGGTAAGCCCCCCGCGCGGACGGTCGTTCGACGTCAACACGATGACGCCCTCCACCCCGAAGTACGCTCGCCGCCCAGCTTTCACTCCGGCCGAGATCGCCACCTCTGACCAGAAGTACGTGGCGATGGCGCACGCAACCCGATCGCTGGATGACGCGGTCGGCTCACTCGTCACATCACTGGGCGACCGATCTCGCGACACCATCGTCATCTACCTCTCCGACAACGGATTCCTCTACGGCGAGCATCGTCGCTTCGGGAAGACGGACCCATGGGAAGAGTCCGTGAAGGTCCCGATGGTCGTGAGGTATCCAGCGGTTCACGCGGAGGACCGGCCGGTCGTGAGCGAGGCGCTCGTGCAGAACGTGGACATCGCGGCGACGGTCGCGGATCTCGCGGGTTTCCATTGGACGGCAGACGGAACGTCGTTCCTGCCCGTCCTCCAGGGCAGCAAGCGCGATGTGCGCTCGGCGGCCCTGATCGAGAACTGCAGAGGGGTCTCACGGGGCCAACTCGCCTGCTCCGGGCTGACGTTCGAAGGCGGCACCGCCGATGCTCCCGGGTTCGAAGGGATCGTGACGGATCGATACAAGTACGTTGAGTTCGATGATGGATCGCGTCAGCTGATCGATCTGAAGACCGACCCGAACGAGCTGCGCAACCTGGATCTGGAAGCTGGCCGAAGGCAGATGGAGCGGCAGCTCGCCGCGAGGTTGCATGCCATGATGCGGCCGCGGCTCCAGACGACCATCGTCAGCGGACCTTCACGACTGGCCACGAGGGCGGCAGAGTTCACTTACTTCTCTCCGTCCCGTTCCGCGACTTACCGTTGCCGATTGATCCGGGACGGTTCTGCTGATCGCTGGAGGTCCTGCCCGGACGGATCGGTTTCGTACGGCCATCTGGTGGATGGCGACTACGTGTTCGAAGTCGCCGGGATGAGTGAAGACGGACGTGTCGACCCGACCGCTGCCTCACGGCGGTTCGCAGTCTCCACCGGAGGCGGACCTGACATCGTGCTATCGGCTCACCCTCCGCTCTCGCAGACGGCTCCGACGGCATCATTCAGCTACTCGAGCTCGACCCCGGGGGCGGAATTCCGCTGCTCGCTCATACCGTTGGGACCCGTTCCTTGCGACGGTTCCGGGGTTCGGTTCGACGACCTCGCTGAGGCCTCGTATCGGTTCGAGGTGTGGGCGAGGGATCCCGCGACCGGTGCGGTCAGCGATCCTGGGGTCGGCTGGGACTTCCGGATCGACTCGATCGGTCCGAAGATGACCTTCTACTCGGCGCCGCCTGGCTCCACGCAACGACGTGATGCGACGTTCCGATTCATCCCTGACGAGACCGTCGTCGGCCCCATCCGGTGCGCGATAGGGGGAGCGGTCGTCGGTTGCTCGAACGGTCGCCTCAGGCTCCATTCCCTCGGGGTAGGGCCTCATCGGCTGGTGGTGACGGCCCGTGACGCGCTTGGGAACATCGGAAGAACGACCTACGCATGGACGATCGACCGGGTTGCCCCGACCGTTCGGATCACGGCGGGACCTCCTCGCCGGTCGGCGGGGACGAGCGCCACCTTCTTCCTCTCATCGAGCGAGGCCCCGGGCTTGTTCGAGTGCCGGCTCGACGATCTGCCCGTCATGCCCTGCTTCGAGGCGCAGCTATTGCCAGATCTGAGCACCGGTCCCCATGTCTTCACCGTGTGGTCGATCGATGGGGCGATGAATCGCTCGGTCGCCGACGTGTATCGCTGGTCGGTCAGGTAGGTCACTCCAGCCCTTCGGAGCGGGGATCACGGTGGATCGGGGAACGGTAGTCCGGGTCACTCCTGGCGACGAGGAACTCGACGGCGGCCCAGATCGCTTTCGACCGTGGGTAGAACCAGAGCGGCACGGCGACGAGGATCGCGCCGCTCCCTGCGAGCAACGGCACCACCGGGACGTCCGGGACGGTGGCCGCCAGTGCCGATCCCAGCGCGACCAGCCACACGACCACGGCGAACAGGTAGTTCAGTGTCATCGCTCCCAGGAAGCCGCCTTCTTCCTTCTCGAACCGCAGATCGCAACGAGGACAGCGCTGGCGCAGTCGGAACCAGGTACGGAAGATCCGCCGATCGCCGCACCGGGGGCAGCGTTTGCGGAGGCCACGCATGAACACCGTAGCAGCGCCCGCTTCGGCGAGCCGGAGGATGGTGTCTTCACCATCACGCGTCGGGTCGAGCGAGCCGTACGGGTTACTCGTGGTGAACCGCCCAGAACTTCTTCACCGGGGTTCGCGCGCGCCAGATCCCCTTCGAGCCGATCGGCGTGGAGAGCACGTCGCCCGGTCCGATCGCGCGTGTGCTCCCATCCTCGGCCTCGATGTCCACGTTCCCCTCCATCAGGCACGCGAGCTCGTTGTACGTGAGATCGAGCCCGCCTGTCTCTGGAACGCGTCGCCACACACCGGTGGAGAACCGGCCGTCGGAGTTGCGGTACGCGTACCACTCCTCACCGGGTGGGTACTCGTCGCCGGGCTCGTTCTCAAGCTCCACCCACTCGACGGGATCGTCCTTGCCGATCACGCGCACGGTCGTGTCGCCCACCGGCGCGCCCGAGTAGATGGCGTAGAGTTTCGTCAGCGTCTCCGCGATGTGCCAGGTTCCCTTCGAACCGTTCGGCGTCACGAGGATGTCGCCCACGCCGACGCGCAGCATCCGGCCGTCTTCGGTCTCGACGTGTGCCAAGCCCTCCAAGATGTAGGCAACCTCGTCGTACGGTCGCGTGAACGACCATGTGTCGGGCTCGCGCTCCCACAAGCCGCCGGCGAACGTGCCGTCCCCCGAGGCGAACACCTCCCGTTCGCGGCCGGGGGAGGGGATCGCACCGGGAGGATCCTGAAGCGGCTTCCACGACGTCCGGTCGGTCGTTCGCACCACGGTGATCTCGTTCATCACGGCTCCTCGCTCTCGATGTTCCGAGCCTACCCAACGGTGTACGTCCAACGGCGGGTCCCCCGCGTCGGAAGCTGGGGGTAGACTTGCCCACCATGGCGACGAGGCGAACGCCGCTCGGGAAGGACCGTCGAGCTGAGCTCGGGGTCATCGACTTCACCCTCGCGAAGCGGGTGCTCCTGCGCGATGCTCGTCTCGGTGTGCTGGGGATGACCGACATCTGCGACGCGCATCCAGAGCTCATGCGCGCAGCGCGTCACGTCGGCGAGCCGACCAAGAACGATTGCCCCGTTTGCGGCAAGGAGAAGCTCGTCCTGCTCGCCTACGTGTACGGGGACGGGCTGAAAGCCGAGAACGGACGCGTCTGGTCGATCGAGACCGGACTCCGTATGGCCGCCGCCAACCCGGGTGCCCGCTGCTTCGTGGTCGAGGTCTGCTGCGGGTGTCAGTGGAACCACCTCAAAGAGGCTTTCACCGCTCGCCGGTCGGCGGCGGTTTGACCGCGATCCGCACAGGAACGCCACGCGGTTCACGCCCGAGCTCAGCCGCCGTCCTCGATAGAATCCTGATGTCTTGTCCGTCGATACCACTCCTCCTTCCACGCAAGGGCGTGGGTATGCGCCGAAACACGCGCCGGGAGCACGGAAGCAGAAGAAGGGCTTCTTCCGTCGGTTCTGGTGGGTGTTCGTCCTGGCGCCGGTGGTCGTCGCCGTCGCCGCCGGTGGCTCGCTCGTCTATGCCTATACACAGATCGAGCTCCCGAAGACCTTGCCGCCGATCCAATCGACGTTCATCTACGATCGCAACGGCACCATGCTCGCGTCGATCCACGGGCCGGTCGACCGGACGATCATCCCCATCGACCAGATGCCGGAGTCGCTGCGGAACGCCGTGATCGCGGTCGAGGATCACGACTTCTACCGGCATCCCGGGATCGATCCGGTTGGCATCCTTCGAGCGGCATGGACCGACCTCGTGAAGCACGAGACGGTGCAAGGAGGCTCGACGATCACCCAACAGCTCGTGAAGAACGTCTACGCGGGCAGCTACGTGCAGCAGCCTGACGGCACGACCGAGTACGTGCAGCCTCCCCGGACGATCAAGGAGAAGATCCGGGAAGCGCTCCTGGCGGTCAAGCTGGAAAAGACCCTCAGCAAAGATCAGATCCTCGCTCGGTACCTGAATACGATCTACCTCGGACACGGCGCCTATGGGGTGCAAGCCGCAGCCCAGACGTACTGGGGGATCGACGCTTCGGACCTCAACGTGAAGCAGTCGGCAACGCTCGCCGGTCTCATCACGTCTCCCTCCCTATTCGATCCGATCACGTACCCGGCAGACGCGAAGATCCGTCGCGACTATGCGCTCGACCAGATGGTGAGGTACGGCTACCTCGACTCCTCCACGGCGGATCGTCTCTCGCGGGGCAAGGTGCTCACCAACCCGAAGAAGGAGATCCTGAACACTCCCGCGAACTCCGAGTACTTCGTGGACTTCACGAAGCGGTACCTGATCCACAAGTACGGAGAGCCGAGGGTGTTCGGTGGCGGCCTGCGGGTGACCACCTCGCTCGACCTGGGACTGCAACGCGCGGCTGAGGCCGTCGTGAACGCCCATCTTCCGAGCCCGTCGGACCCCGAGGCCGCGCTCGTCTCGATCGACCCGAGCACGGGGCAGATCCTCGCGATGGTCGGCGGGCGCGACTTCCGGGAATCGCAGGTGAACCTGGCCGTGTCGGGGATGAAGCTCGGGGCCCAAACGTTCGGTGGGACGGGGCGCCAGGCCGGCTCCGCGTTCAAGCCGTTCACGCTCGCGGCGGCTATGCACGACGGCTACAACCTGAACGCGTACTGGCAGGGACCCGGGACCATCACCATCCCCAACACCGACTGCTACACGAACGGCGCGCCTTGGCAGCTGTCGAATGCATCGGACTCCGAGGCCGGCACGTTCACGCTTCGTGCGGCCACCGCGCATTCCGTCAACACCGTGTTCGCGCAGGTCGCCGCGCAGCTCGGGCCGCAGAAGGTCGTCGACATGGCGCATCTGTTGGGTATCCGGAGCGAGCTCGAACCGGTCTGCTCGATCACGCTGGGGGTCGAGGCGGTTAACCCGCTCGAGATGACGAACGCCTACGCGACACTTGCCGCCCGCGGCGTCCGGCGGTGGGCAGATCCGCTCGTTCTGCTCACGAACCGCAACGGCAAGGTGATCGACGATGTCAGCACCCGATCGAAGCAGGTGCTCGCTTCGAACGACGCCGATCTGGTCACGTCTGCGCTGCAAGACGTGATCAGCTACGGGACGGGAACAGCCGCGAACATCGGACGTCCCGCTGCGGGCAAGACTGGCACCGCCCAGGAATACGTCGACGCATGGTTCTGCGGCTACACGCCGCAGCTCGCTACGTGCGTGTGGATCGGGTACCCCGACGGGGAGATCCCGATGACGAGCGTCGAAGGGGTCTCGCCCGTCTTCGGAGGAACGATCCCAGCGGCCATCTGGCAGGACTTCATGACGGTCGCGATGCAAGGTCAGCCCGTCGAATCGTTCACGGTGCCCTCCTATGAAGGACACACGATCGGTCCGTCGACGCCGGTCTCGAGTCCTATACCCAGCCCAACGCCCACTCCGTCGCCGAGCGAGACGCCGTCTCCGAGTGAAACACCGAGCCCTTCGACGACGCCAACGCCCAGCCCGACACCGACGCCGACGCCGACGCCGAGTCCTTCGCCTTCGCCGCTTCCGAGTCCGCCGCCGTCGATCAGGTGGCGTCGTTGACCGACAACGCGTGACCGACCGGAGTGCTGTCCACGGGGAGGGTCGCGACGATCGTGGTTCCCCGCCCTGGCATCGATCGCACGACGAACGTCCCGCTCGCGAGCTCCACGCGCTCGCGCATCGAGGCGAGGCCCACCCGACCCATCCGAAGGAACTCGCGCGCACGGCCACTTTCGAATCCCACGCCGTCGTCGACGATCTCGACCCGGAGCTGCGAGCCGTCTGACTCGACGGTCAGCGAGACGAAGCCGGCGCTCGCGTGCTTCGCGGCGTTCGAGAGCGCTTCCTGCACCACACGGTAGGCAAGGGTCTCGAGGTCGTCCGGGATCTCCGGTCCAAGCACGCCGTTGAACTCCGTCTGCACACCCTGCTCCATGCCGAAACGCAGGAGCGTTTCACGGATCGCCGGGATCAGCCCTCGCTCTTCCAGGAGCGGCGGTCGAAGGCCTGACATCAACGCGCGGAGTCCGTCGGCCTCGCTCGCCAGCTCCGTGCGGATCTTCGACAGGACCTCCATGCCGCGATCGATCTCTCCGGCTCTGATCATCAGCAGAGCCGCTTCGAGCGACAGCGACGCCGCCGAGACGCCTTGCACGGGACCGTCGTGCAGATCGCGCGCGATGCGGTTGCGCTCGGCCTCGATGGCGCTGTTGGTCCGCCGAAGCAGGCGCGTGCGGTCCTCGTCGCGATCCTGCAGGAACTTGAATAGCGAGCGGATCGTCTGGTCGGCGATCCGGCCCGCAGTGACGTCGCGCACCAGGAGGAGGCGGCGAGGTGGTGTCATCGGCACTTCCGAGATCCGCGATTCCAGGTAGAGCGGCTGGCCCTCGGGCCGCTGGATCGTTGCCTGCCCGGTCGAAAGCAAGGATGCGAACGAGTCGTCCGCGCCCGAGACCGAGGCGGCCAGCGCGCTCCAGCGGAGTCCTTCGATGGCCTCGTGGTCGATGTCGACCATGCCGCAGAACGCATCGTTCGCTCGCAAGATGATGTCGTTGTGATCCAGCTCTACGATGCCGTCGACGGCCGCTTCGAACACCAGCCGTAGGTGCTCTTCGGATTGGCGAAGGGTCTCGTTCGTGTCGCGCACGCGTTCGAGTGCCATGTCCGCTTCTGAAAGCGCGCGCTCCTTGTCGCTGAGCGCCACGCGCGCCTGAGTGTGCGCCTGCGTGCTGCGGATCTGGTTGGCCAAGATGCGCGCTGCAACTCCGACGCCGAGCAGCGCGATGATGATCGTCGACTGCGTCGCTGAGAGGCCGCGTGCCTCGTCGAGGCCTGCGACGGCGGCGAGCGCCGCGCACGCGGAGACGACCGAGACGCTGGTCAGGATCGGCCGAGCGAACTGCAGCGGCTGCTCCGCTAGGTGCGAGTCCGGCCGTGAGGGGATCCATAGGAGACCTGCGGCGAGCAGCGGTCCCGCGATCATGAACACGATGTCGATGGCCGGGTAGGCTCCGTCGAACGAACCGTGGGTCCATTCCCACCCGAGGGCGATGGTCGCGGCCGCGGCCGCGGCGAAGACGACCCATTGCAGCAGATGGGCGGGCGACGGCACCCAAAGCGCGAGGACGCCGAACACGGTGAACTGGGTGGTCGCGAGGATCGCGAACGTCGCGGCCGAGAGCGACGCGGTACCCGTGGCATCGACCGGCCGGATGATCACGTAGCAGATCGCCGCGAGCGAGGCGCTGATAAGCCCCGCGTCGATCGCGATCTCGCGCCGGTCCTCCTCCGGGAAGTGGTCGCGGAACTCCTCACGCGCCGCCCCGAGGAGAGGGACCAGGAACAGCAAGAACAGAACGTCGAGGAACCCCGGCTCAGGCGTCAGCTGCTCCAGATCGATCAGGAACAACATCCCCGACGCGATCGCGAGGAACGCCGCAGCCACCCCGAGGTACCAGGACGAACGCCAGGACCCCTCCTGGCGCCCGCGACGGAAGATCGCGGTCGCGGCGAGCGCGTTCATGATCATCACGAGCGCCTCACCCGCGAGCTCCCGATCATGTCCCGCGGGGACGAGCAGGTAGACGACCACCGCCGCAGCGGCAGCGACGGACAACGCCACGGCCAGGGACCGCGGCCGGCGGGCGGCAAGCGCGTCGTTCATGTGTGTGTCATCTTGCCGGTTCGGTCCCCGAAGCTCCATCACCCACCCGTCGGACATCCATGGACGGACGGACTAGGTCGTGACCGACGATGAGGTGAGGTAGGCCTGTGGCTCCGTTGCGAGCGGTCGCTACTCGATCAACCGGCGACGGAGCGCCTCGGCGACGGCCGCGGTACGGTCCGACGCTCCGAGCTTCTCGAAGATGTGCTCGAGGTGCGTCTTCACGGTATCGGGCGAGATGTACAGGCGCTCGGCGATGTCGCGGTTCGTGTGGCCGAAGGCGAGCAGTTGGAGCACCTCGATCTCGCGTGCGGTGAGGGTCTCCGCCCTTCGATCGCGCTCCTTCGCGGTCGAGAGCTCCTCGGCCAAGGCCACGACCAGTTGCGGGTCGATGACCATGTTGCCGCCTGCGACGAGGCGGACGGTCTGGATCAAGTGTTCGGCGTCTCGCGCCTTGAGTACGTAGCCGCGAGCCCCCGATCGCACCGCCTCGACGACGAACTGACGGTCGTCGTAGGCGGTCAGCATGATCACGCCGACGTTCGGAAATCGATCGCGGATCTCGCGGGCAGCCTCGAGTCCGTCCATCTCAGGCATCCGGATGTCCACGAGCGCGATGTCGGGGCCCTCGCTTTCGATAAGGGTGAGCAGCTCGCGGCCGTCGGACGCCTCGCCGACGACCTCGATCCCATCAGCCATATCTAGGTATCGGCGGAGTCCTTGACGCACCAACGAATGGTCGTCGGCGATCGCTACCTTGATCATGCCCCGTCCTCCGTCCACGGCCGGGCCGCGGTCCGAACCATCCTAGCCGCTACGGATGGCCGGTTCAGAAGATGTACCACCAGTTCACGAAGAGGGTTGCCAGAAGCCCGAGGCCCGCCGCGAACGATGCCACGACCGCCGTGTGCGGGAGCCTGCGTCGCTCCGTGGCGTCCGCTATCACCCAGAACGCTGGGAACACGACCGCGACGAACCGCGGCATCGACAGGAGCGGGCGGGAAGGGAACGGGTAACACAAGGGCAGCAGCAGGCTTCCCCCCGCGTAGACGAGGTACGGGAACGGGATCCGGCGCCAGCCCCATGCGACCGCTACGATCGCGACGCCGGTGACGAGCAGGTCGATGGTCCAGTAGGCGGGATCGGGATGTCCCATGAACCCGAACGCCATCGCGGCGCCCCGCCACAAGGTGACGAAGGGCATCGCGGCCTCACGCTGCCAGTTAGCTTGCGCCCGGAGCGGAGCGGAGGCGTCGCCCAGTGCGATGCCCCACCAGGCGAGGTACGCGAGCGGGCCAAGCAGAACCGCGGCACCAGCAACCGCACGACCCCAGGGTGATCTGCCGTCGGTGCGTGCGCGTTCGAACGCCATCACGACCAACGCCGGGGCGATGACGATCCCGATGCTCCGGGTGAGGGCGGCGAGCATGCCGGCCACGGCGGCCGTCGCCCATCGATCGCGTCGCGCCTGACGGAACGCGATCAGCGATAAGAGCAGGAAAAGCGATTCCGAGTAGGGCGCCAGGAAGAAGAAGGCGGTGGGGAAGATCGCCAGGTAGACGAGCGTCCGTCGGGCGATCGCCTCGTCGAACTCGAAGACGGTGAGGTCGTAGAGGATCACCAGCGAGCCGAAGAACGCGCCGTTCGAAACGAGGGTGGCGGCGAGGAGGGGTCTGCCGCCGACGATCGACGACACGACCCTCACGGCGAGCGGATACAGCGGGAAGAAGGCTGCACTCCCGTCCGTCGCGCGGTAGCCGGACGTCGCGATCCGCAGGAACCACAGGGCGTCCTGGCGTTCGAAGGCGGTGAACACGGCGTGCCAGCCGTGACCGAACGTCGTCGCGGGCCATCCCGGGACGCCCACGGCGTCGTGAGGCACGATGGCGCCGACCGCGATCCCTGTCAGGACGAGCAACCCAACGCGGAGCCCGATGAACACGACGAGCGCCGGTCGAAGGCCGTCGCGCAACCGCGGCGCCGCCTGGTCGATCATCCGGTCGCCGGATCTTCAGCGCCTGGGGCGGCGCTCGGTGCGGTGGGGGTCAGATGGATCTCGGGGAGTTCCCGCGTCCGCCGGCGAACCCACTGGGCGACACACCAGATCAGCACGATCGTTCGAAGCACGATCGCGATCTCGAAGACACCGAACGGTAGCCCGCCGTATCCCGAGGTTCGGCCGAAGAACGAGAAGCGCGTGAAGAACACCATCACATCGATCGCTTCGAACGCGATGAACGCGCGGAGGTCCACCATCCCGAGCGCGAACCACGGGAGCAGCCACAGCCCGTACTGGGGTGAGTACACCTTGTTCGACAGGAGGAAGAGAACGAGCAGCGGGAAGCCGAGGGCCCATCGGGAGAAGTCGGGCTCGCGCCGCGCCTTCAGCCTCCAGACGAACCCGAACGAGACCAAGAACACGACGAGCGAGAGCACGTTGATCCTGGAAGCGTTCCCGCAGAGCGCCGACAGGTGGACATGGTTGCAGCCGATGTACCAGAGGCTGTCCCAGTCGGCCGGTCGCTCGGAGTTGAACCGGAAGAACGTCCACCAGCTCCCTGGAGATGCGAGCGCGAACGGCAGATTGACCAGGACCCAGGTGCCGGCCGTGGCCCAGCCGACCCGGATCGCGCTGTCGGGCTCACGGTCGTGCAGGCGATCGGCGACCAGGGGGATGGCCAGCAGCAGGGGGTAGAACTTCGCGCCCGCTCCTAGGCCGAGCAGCACGCCGGCCACCACGTCACGTTTGCGCGAGAACGCCAACAGGGCGGCCGTCGCGAACGCCACCGCGAGCAGGTCCCAGTTCATGAAGCCGTAGATGAGCAACGTAGGGGCCAACACGAACCGGAGCGGGTGTCCGCCGAGCATGTAGAGCCAGGTGGCGATCGCGGCTGCGCACAGCCAGAGCAGCAGGACGTTCCCGGTGAAGAAGCTTCCCGGAGTGTTGCCGCCGATCCACGCGGCCGCGCGCATGAAGTACATGGTGAGGACCGGATACTCGTCGCACTGGTTGGTCGTCTGGACGCAGGGCTGTAAGAAAGGCAGGCGCCCGGCCGCGAGCTGCTCGGTGCTGAGCAGCGGCACGATGTCCGAGTAGCAGAACCGCCGGTACTGACGGCCGTCGCCCCAGTCCCCTGAGGCGCAGGGCGACTTGGCGGCCGCGCCGAGAGCGAGCGTGCCCAACAGACACAGGAGCACGACGAGCAGGCTCACGGGCCGGGACACGCGCTCCACGCGGGGCATCCTAGCCCGGCCGGTGCGCATGGACCGTGCGAGCGAACACTCGTAGAGTGGTTGGTCGTGAGGTATCGGGTCGAGCAACTGGCAGCGGTGTGCGAGGTGTCCGTAGACACGGTGCGCTACTACCAAACGCGCGGATTGCTTCCGCCTCCCGTCAGGGAGGGTCGCGTCGCTTGGTACGGCTCAGAGCACGCCGAGCGGATCCGCGAGGTGAGGTCGCTGCAGCGGAAGGGCTTGACGCTCGCCGCGATCCGCCGGGTCGTGAAAGGGGAGCTCGGTTCTGCCGACGCCGACCTCGCAGCCGCGGTGTCGGCGGCGCGCGGTGGGGAGCCCGACGAACTTCTGACCTTGGAGCAGTTCGCGGACCGGAGCGGCGTCCCGGCGTCGTTGATCCAAGCCGTCGAGCGCGAGGGGATCCGGCTGGGGCGCTCAGTCGACGGCGAGGACCGGTATACCTCCAATGACATCTCGCTCGTGCGGACCGCCCTGCGGCTGTTGGAATTCGGGCTCCCGCTGAGCGAACTGCTCACGCTCGCGCGCGACGCGGACGACGCGTTGCGGGGATTGGCGCAGCGCGCGGTCGACCTGTTCGACGAGCACGTGCGCAAGCCGATCCGGGATACCGCCGGTTCGGATCCGGCAGCCGCCGAGCTGATGGTGACCGCGTTCGACGAGCTGCTCCCAGCCGTCACGGAGCTCGTGTCACACCACTTCCGACGGGTGCTGCTCGAGGCGGCTGAAGCGCAGATCGAGGTGGGTTCGGCGCCGTGACGCACGCGTCTGAGCTCCCGTTGCCTCAGGGCGAGGAGAAGCGCCGTGCGGTGCGCTCGCTCTTCGACACCATCTCCGGGCGCTACGACCTCGTGAACCGTGTGATGACGTTCGGGATGGATGTGGGCTGGCGAAGACGAGCGGTATGGGCGCTCCACCTGCCGGGAGGAGGCCTCGTCCTCGACCTCGCTTGTGGAACGGGTGACCTCTGTACCGAGCTGCGGCGCAACGGCTATCGGGCCATCGGCGTCGACTTCTCGCACGGCATGCTGGTCGCAGCCACGACGGACGCGCCGCTCGTGGAGGCCGATGTGCTGCGACTGCCGATCAGGGACGAAGTCGCGAACGGCGTCACCTGCGGTTTCGCGCTGCGGAACCTGACCGACCTCGACGCGTTCTTCTCCGAGCTCGGACGCGTGGTGCGGCCCGGAGGGCGGATCGCGCTGCTCGATGCGAGTGAGCCCGATAACCGCGTGATGCGAGCGGGCCACGGCGTGTATTTCCGACACATCGTTCCGCGGATCGGTGGGCTGCTCTCCGATCCGACCGCGTACGCGTATCTCCCTCGGTCGATGGCGTACTTGCCATCACCGCAGGAGACGATCGCCAAGCTCGCCGAGGCCGGTTTCTCCGACGCGCAACGGACGCAACTGTCGGGCGGGATCGCGCAACTGTTCGTCGGGACGCGCGGGTGAGCGCCGACCCGGACCGCGTCCGCGTCGAGCGGCTCGGGCCGGCGTTCGACCTGACCGCCGGGTACGCCCCAGGGGGCTGCTTCATGGAACGCTCGGGGCTGGGCGTCGTGGGCACGCCGTTCCCCGGAACGCGCCCGTGGGTCCTGGATCTGAACGGCCCGCGAACGACCGTGGAGCTTTTCGCCGATCTCGATCGGCGAGGGCTGGATCCTGAGGCGCCCGCGCCGCTCGTATTCGGGACGATCCCGTTCGAGCCGGAACGGAGCGGTCGGTTCATGTTCCCGGCGCGGACGATCCGCCGTGATCGTGAGGGCCAGACCTGGGCGATCGAGCTGATCCGCGATGGCGCTGAACCCACGGAGGTACGGGGCTCCGCCTCAGGTAGTGAACCAGGCGAGCCGTTCTCAGCGCTGCAGGTCTTCCCCGAGCCAGAGCCCGATCGGTACGAGTCGGCGGTTGCCTCCGCGGTGGCGCGGATCCGAGAAGGTTCGCTTCGCAAGGTCGTGCTCGCGCGGACGCTTCGTGTGGAGGCGGGTCGACGACTGGATCCCGTGCTGCTCCTCCGGCGTCTGCGGGCGGTCGAACCCGACTGCTACACCTTCGCCGTCGACGTCGGCGAGGATCGCACGCTCGTCGGGGCGAGTCCCGAGCTCTTGGTCTCGCGGTTCGGGCGTGAGGTACGAGCGAATCCGCTGGCGGGCTCGGCGCCGCGAGCGGGGGATCCGGACGATGATCGCGCGAACGCGAGGGAGCTCGGATCGAGCGCGAAGAACCGCCAGGAGCATTCGATCGTCGTGGAGGCGGTCTTCCGTGCGCTGCAACCGCTCTGCGAGGACCTTCGCTACGACGTAGATCCAACGCTCCTCGCCACGGCCAACGTGTGGCATCTCTCCACCCGCTTCCGCGGGACGCTGAAGGATCCTTCGACAACCTCGCTCGACCTGGTCGCGGCGCTCCACCCGACGCCCGCCGTCTGCGGGGACCCAACGCGCGAGGCGATGCAGCTCGTCCGAGAGTTGGAGCCGGTGGCACGCGGCCACTACGCGGGCGCCGTCGGGTGGATGGACGCGAACGGCGATGGCGTGTGGGCGCTCGCGCTGCGCTGTGCCGAACTCCACGGGGAGACGGCTCGCCTCTTCGCCGGAGCGGGCATCGTCGCCGACTCCGAGCCCGCGCGCGAACTGGACGAGACCGAGCGGAAGTTCCGCGCGTTCCTCGACTCGTTGCGCTGGGGATAGCCACATGGCTGCGGCCGCGACGACGATCGAGGTTGAAGGGCGCGAGATCCGCGTGTCGAACCCCGACAAGGTCCTGTTCCCAGCGCTCGGCGTCACGAAGATGGAGCTGGTCGAGTACTACTTGACGGTCGCCGACGCGGCGCTGATCGGATGCCGCGACCGCCCCACGATCATGCATCGGTTCCCCAACGGCGTGGATGGTGAGCCCTTCTATCAGAAGCGGGTGCCGACCCAGCGGCCTCCGTGGGTTCAGACGGCGACGATCGCGTTCCCGAGCGGTCGCCACGCGGAGATGATCGCTCCGGCGGACGTCGCACATCTGGTGTGGATGGCCAACCTCGCCTGTCTCGACCTGAACCCGTGGCCGGTGCGACGCGACGACGTGGATCACCCCGACGAGCTCCGGGTGGACCTGGATCCTACGCCGGGCGTTCCGTGGGACGACGTGCGCAAGGTGACGCTCGTCGTGCGCGACGTTCTGGATGAGCACGGGGCGGTGGGGTTCCCGGCCACGTCGGGCAAGCGCGGGATGCATCTGGTGGTTCCGATCGTGCGGGAGCACGGGTTCACGACCACCCGCCGCGCGGCGCTCGCGCTCGCGAGGGAGGTCACCCGTCGTGCTCCCCGGATCGCAACGACCGCGTGGTGGAAGGAGGAGCGCCACGGTGTGTTCGTCGACTACAACCAGAACGCGCGGGACCGAACCGTCGCATCCGTGTACTCGGTACGGCCCGTGTCCGACGCCCGCGTGGCGACGCCCCTGTGGTGGGACGAGGTCCCTGACGTCGATCCGTCGGTCTTCACGATCCGTACGGTGCCCGGGCGGCTGGCCTCGATCGGCGATCCGGGCGCCGGCGCGGACCCGGTCGAACGATCGAGCCTCGATGGGCTGCTGGAGCTCGCGGCGCGCGATGAGGCCGGCGGGCTTGGCGACGCGCCGTGGCCGCCGCATTTCCCGAAGGGCGACAGCGAGCCGGTGCGCGTGAATCCGTCGCGTGCCCGCAAGGTGGCCGAGTGGGAGGCCTCGCGTCGAGTGCACAAGGACGGCGATCAGCCGGGCTGAAGCTGCTCGAACGTGCAGCTCTTCGGGTCCCGGTCGGGGCGCCACCGGAGCACGCTCGCCGAGTGACGGAACCGGCCGCCCTGCAGGCGCTCGTACCGCACTTCGCACACGAGCGTCGGCTCGAGCGAGACCCACTCGGTGTCGCGGCCACCGCTCCAGCGGCTGAGCCCACCGGGCGACCGCGCCGCATCGCCGAAGCTGGAACCGCCCACGAGCGGCGCGAGGACCTCGCGGAGCTCGCGGCGTTCCTTCGCCTTGAACGCCGACGTGTGGCCGACGTAGTGGAGGTTGCCCTCCTCGTCGTACACGCCGAGCAGGAGGCTCCCCACGCCGTCGCCGTTGCGCTCCAGCCGGTAGCCGCCGACCACGCAGTCGGCCGTCCGGTGGTGCTTCACCTTCACCATCACCCGTTCGCCATCGCGGTACTGCTGCTCCGCGCGTTTGGCGACGATGCCATCCTGCCCGATCCCGTCGACGTCCTCGTACCAGCGGCGCGCTGTGTCTACGTCCGCCGTCTGCGGCGTGAGGATCAGCGCGGGACCGGGGTGCAGGCCGCCGGGCGAGTCTGGGGCGAGCTCCGCGCCGAGACGCGCGATCAGCCCTTCGAGTTCGGCGCGGCGCTCGTCGGTCGTGAGGGCGTGGAGATCCCGTCCGTCGAGCTCCAACAGGTCGAAGGCGACCAGCGTCGCGGGGATCTCACCCGCGAGCTTGTTCACGCGCGACGCCGCCGGATGCAGCCGGAGCTGCAGCGTCTCGAAGTCCATGATGCCGTTCGCGATCATCACGATCTCGCCGTCCAGGACATAGGCGGCGGCCGGTTGTGACTCCAGGAGCTCGACGAGCTCAGGGAAGTACCTACCTAGCGGGCGATCGCCGCGGGAATCGATCCGGATGCCGTCGGCGCCGCGGGTGACGATCGCGCGGAACCCGTCCCACTTCGGCTCGTAGCGCCAGCCGTCACCGAGCGGGAGCTCCTCCTCGGACTTCGCGAGCATGGGCTTGGCGCGGGGCATGGGAACCCATCATCCAACGTTGTCTGCGGACGCGTCAGCGGTGGGCGTCATCCAGCGATCGACGTAGCGGACCACCGGATCGGGCGGACGCGTGAACCCGTGGCGCTCGTAGAAGGCGTAGGCGTCGTCGGCTGGCCACGCCACCATCAGTACGTGGTCGGTCGCTTCGCAGTGGTCGATGACGCTCGTCACGAGCCGTGAGCCGACCCCTTGCGATCGGTGCTCGGGCTCCACGTACGCGTTCGTGAGGTAGCCGATCGGGCGAGGATCGCCTCGCCCCGGCGATGGCACCCGTGGCACGCTCTGGAGCCACATCGCACCGATCACACGGCCTTCGGACTCGGCCAGCCAGGCGTGCCACTCCGGCCGCGCGAGCGCCTCCCTGGCGAACGCGGCGAATCGTTCAACGTAGGCCTCGTACGGCTCGTCGTGCGGCCCACGCTCGGTGTACAGGTGCCAGCGCAGCCGAGCGAGCTCGGTGATGTCCTCGAACGTCGCGGCGCGCACCGTGAAGTCCGACGTCATGCAGACGATGTCGAGACGTGGTGCCGGTCGTTCGCGATCCGTCGAGCGATCGCGCGAGCCAAGAGCGCGAACAAGACCGCCGTGGCGAGGCCGGCGAGGATGCCGGGAAGCAGGGGTTGGTTGTACGGGTTCGCCCCTGAGTAGTCGATCCCGAGGATGTTCGTGCACACCGTGTGTGCCACGGGATGAGCAGAGCTGGAGCCGGAGGTGCACCCAAGGGGCGCGACGAGGATGTATCCGAGCGTGAAGCCGATCACCGCCGCGACCGTTGCGGCGACGACGCCCGTCTCGTGCCGTCGACGCGCGACGATCGCCAACCCGATCCCGAGCAAGAGGAACGGAAACCCGATGCTGAAGAGCCCGAGGTAGCCGAACCCGATCAGGAAGACGACGAGCGCCCAGTACGCGATCGCTCCCGCGCGGCTGCTCCTCTCCATGGAGACCTCGGTCTCCATACTAGTTGTGCGCCGTCGCGTAGTCGGCCGCGCCCAAGAAGTGGAGCGATACATACGGCTCGTCGCCTACCACCCAGCTGTCATGTCCGGGTGGGATGGCGAACAGGTCCCCGGGTTCCATCACGATCTCCCGGCCGTCGTCCATCGAGCACATGGCACGACCCGAGACCACCAGACCGAGGTGCTCTACGTCGCACAACGCCGTCCCGGTGGTCGCGCCGACGTGCTCCGACCACTTCCAGCCCGGCTCGTACGTCGCTCGGCCGATCGTCCTGCCACCGATCGCTACTACCTCGAACGTTCCCTTCTCGAACGTCCGCACCTCATCGGCTTCCTCGAACCGCCTGAACTCGAGCTCCATGGCCGGCCTCCTTCCTCGATGAACGGAGGCTACGCGAGTGCTGCGTCCACGGCCGCCTGGACCTCGGCGTGCCGCGCCACGTTCCGGGCGCGATCGGACGGAACCTCCACGATGTGGACGCCTCCCGATGCCACGGCTGCCTCGACCGCCGGGATCAGGTCGGTCGCGCGCTCGATCCGCGTGTGGCCCGCACCCGCGGCCGCGCAAAGGGCTCCGAGGTCGACCCCGTGCGGTGTGATGAAGAGGGTTTCGTGTTCGGGTAGCGTCCGCTGGGGAAGGAAGTCGAAGATCACGCCCCCTCCGTTGTTCGGGACGACGAAGACCGCGTTCAGGCTACGCCGCGAGCTCCACAGCAGCGAACCCGCGTCGTGCAGCAGCGTCAGATCGCCGCAGAGCGCGTACGTCGGGGCGCCGGACGCCGCGACGCCGAGCACGGTCGACACGAACCCGTCGATGCCGCTCGCCCCTCGGTTCGCCATCACGTGCAAGCCATCGCGCGGCGCCATCGAGTAGTCGAGGTCGCGGATCGGCATCGACGACCCGACGACGAGCGTCGCGCCGCTCGGGACTCCGGATGCCAGATCGCGTGCCACCCGACCCTCGAACGGCTCGTCCCATGAGTCATACAGCGCGTCGATCGTTCCCCTCACCGCAGCATCGGCCTCCAACCACCTGTCGGTCCACGCATTCGCGGGTCGAGCGACGAACCGTTCGAGGAGCGCGCCGGCAAACACCTCCGGATCGACCTGGAGCCTCCATGACCGACCCTCTGGATCCGGGTCAGGATGATGGTCGTCGACGACGACGAGCTGACCGACACTCACCGCCAACCGTTGCGTCGCGCGCGTCGTCGGTGTCGCTCCGACCTGCAGCACCACGTCGGGAGACATGTCGCGTATGAACGCCGTGCTCGACAGCAGGGCCTGTCCTGCTTTGAGGACGCCGGGGACCCGTGCTCCCGAGATCGGTTCGGCGAGGATCGGCCAGCCGAGGCGATGACCGAGCGCGGGCACGTTCGTCGGCGGCTCGGGCATCGACCCGATCACGATCAGGCCGCGTTCGGTCGCGAACTCTCGGTCGGCTCGGTTCAGATCAGGACGACGTATCTGTTCTGCGCGTGCCGTCCGCGGGATGACCCCGACGCTCGCCGCCGACGTCGACCCTTCGTCCGGCGTGAGCGGCTCCTCGAACGGAAGGTTCAGGTGGACCGGCCCGCGCCTGCCGTCGAGCGCAGCGGAGAGCGCCTGGAGACCGATCCCACGCCACTCGGCCCTGTCGTCCTCCTCGACCGGAACCGGTGCGTCCACGAACAGCCGCACGAACTTCCCATAGAGATCGACCTGATCGATCGTCTGGTTGGCGCCGGTGCCTCGGAGCCGTGGCGGACGATCTGCCGTCAGCACGATCAACGGGACCCGCGCCTGCGAAGCCTCGACGACCGCAGGGTAGAAGTTCGCGGCGGCCGTGCCGCTCGTGCAGGCGACCGCCACCGGTGACCCGCTGGCCTTCGCGATACCGAGCGCGAAGAACGCCGACGCGCGCTCGTCTAGGTGCACATGGACCTCGACGTCGTTGCGACGCGCGAGCGCCAGCGCGATCGGCGTCGACCGAGACCCGGGCGACACGCACGCGTGGCGCATCCCACCGCGAATCAGTTCGTCCACCAGCGCGGACGTGCACCGGAGGGAGATATCACCGGCACCCATGGTCATGTCGCCGGGACGGCGTTCACGGTGAAGTGGATGAGCGAGAGTGTCAGGCCGAGCGCCAGCAACAGCCCGCACGCCGCGTGCGTCGCCGCTGTGCCCGTCAGGACCGGGATCAGGTCTCGGCCCGTCGCCGTTCCCACGCGCTCCATCGGACGGATCGCCAGCGGCCAAGCAGCCAGCCCGAGCAGCGACCACTGCGTGATGCCGATCGACTCGTCGAGTATGAACAGCGCCACACCGACCACGATCGTCGCGAACGCGGCGATCACGCACGCCCGGTAGAACCGCCGGGTCCGGCGGTCGCCGAGCCGTACCGCCAGCGTGCGCTTTCCGCCCGCCCCGTCGGTCCGGATGTCCCGGAGGTTGTTCGTCACCAGCACCGCGACCGCCAGGAACCCCATCACCGCGCCGCCCCACCACGCCGCGGCCGGCACCGTCTCGACCATCACGTACGCGGAGCCGCATGTGGCCATCAGCCCGAAGAAGAGGAACACCATGAGCTCGCCAAGACCGAGCCCCGCGTACGGTCTCGGTCCGCCCGAGTACAGCATCGCCGCGCCCAGCGCCAGCGCGCCGACCACCAGGATCAGTACGGGAGTCGTCGCCATCGCCAGCGCCAGCCCGCACACCGCTGCTAGTCCAAGCGAGACTAGTGCCGCCGTCAGGACCGCACGAGGCGACGCGGCACCGCTCGCCGTCAGCCTGGGCGGTCCAATCCGCTCGTGCGTGTCGACGCCGCGCACACCGTCGAAATAGTCGTTCGCGAAGTTCACGCCGATCTGCAGGCCGGCCGCGACCACGAGCGCCGCGGCCATGCGCCACGCGATCACGTGACCGGCTGCGGCCACCCCGACCAGCACCGGCACCACGCCGAGCCCGAGCGTCCGCGGCCGCGCACCGCGCCACCACACGTGGAGCGAGCTCACGGGCGCTTCGGGAACCGCGAGAAGTCGGGGGGACGTTTCTCGGTGAACGCGTCGCGCCCCTCCTGCGCCTCCTCGCTCATGTAGTAGAGGAGTGTGGCGTCGCCCGCCAGCTGCTGCACGCCGGCCAGACCGTCGGTGCCGGCGTTCGCGCCGGCCTTCAACAACCGAAGCGCGAGCGGCGAGAACCCGAGCATCTCGCGGCACCACCCCACTGTCGTCGACTCCAGCTCGTCGAGCGGCACGACCGCGTTCACCAACCCCCACGAGAGCGCGGTCTGCGCGTCGTACTGGCGGCACAAGAACCAGATCTCCTTCGCGCGCTTCTCGCCGACCTGACGCGCCAGCAGGTTGATCCCATATCCGCCGTCGAACGAGCCGACCCTGGGGCCCGTCTGGCCGAACCGCGCGTTGTCGGCGGCGATCGTCAGATCGCAACAGATGTGCAGCACGTGGCCGCCGCCGATCGCGTAGCCGGCCACCATCGCGACCACGGGCTTTGGCAGACGGCGGATCTGGATCTGCAGGTCCAGCACGTTCAGCCGGCCGATGCCCTGCTCGTCGACGTAGCCGTCATCGCCGCGGATCTTCTGGTCGCCGCCGCTGCAGAATGCGTCGGGGCCTTCCCCGGTCAGGACGATCACGCCGATCGCGGGGTCGTCGCGCGCCACGCCGAACGCCCGGATCAGCTCCTTCACCGTGAGCGGCCTGAATGCGTTGCGCACTTCGGGCCGGTCGATCGTGATCTTCGCGATGCCCTCGACGGTCTCGTACCGGATGTCCGCGTACTCGCCCGAAGTCTGCCACGCAACCGTATCGTCCATAGGACCGTTCACTCCTAGAGCGTACGCTCGAACGTTTCCGCTAGCCTAACCGACGTGAGCGGGTACCTGGGCGTTGCACCCGGCTCCCTGGTGGCGGTCGATCTGCCGCCGGGTCCGGCGTGGCGCGACGTTCTGGTCGACCTCTGGGCCGAGCAGCATCCGATCCTCCCACTCGATCGACGCCTGTCCGATCGCGAACGCCGCACCATCGTGGATCTTGCCCGCCCGGCCGCCGTGATCGACGAACGGGAGACGATGATCTTCCCGGACCCCGGGCGCAGCACCACCGAGGACCTGGCGCTCGTCATCCCGACATCGGGTACCGCGGGACGTCCGAAGCTCGTCGAGCTCACGCGCATGGCGGTGGGGAGGGCGATCGGACTCTCGTTCGCGGCCTTGGGTCCGGCGATCGGGCAGACCGTTGTGGATCCGTCCGAGCCGTGGGTGTGTTGCCTCACGCCCGCGCATGTCGGCGGACTCCTCGTGTTGCTGCGCGGCCTCATCTTCGGTTCGCCGGTCACCGTGCTGGAACGGTTCGACGTCGGGACGCTCACGGATCAAGCACCCCCCGGCGCCCACGTCGCGCTCGTCCCACCGCTGCTGAAGCGCCTGGTCGCCACCAACGCCGACCTGACACGGTTCGGCGTGCTCTTGGTTGGCGGGGCATCGGTCGACGGCGATCTGGCCGTGGCCGCGCGCGAGCTCGGCGCCCGCCTGGTCACGACGTACGGCCTTACGGAGTCATGCGGAGGCATCGCGTACGACGGACGACTCTTCGACGAGACCCAGGCGCGGATCGTGGAAGGGGCGGTTGAGCTCCGAGGCCCCACCTTGATGGAGGGCTACCGTGGGGATCCCACAGCAACCGCGAACGCGTTCGCGAGCGACGGCTGGCTACGAACCGGCGACGCCGGCGCGGTCGGAGACGACGCGCTCCTCACGGTGTTCGGCCGCGTTGACGACGCTATCCGCACGGGCGCCGAGACGGTCTGGCCCCAAGAGGTGGAGGTCGCCCTCGAGGACCATCCGAAGGTCGGCGAGGTGGCGGTCGCCGGCCGTCCCGATCCCGAATGGGGCCACCACGTCACTGCATTCGTCGTGCCGACGGATCCGAGCGACCCCCCGACGATCGAGGAACTGCGCGACCACGTGACGATCCACCTCGCCCGTTTCAAGGCACCACGTGAGCTGATGCTCGTCGAGTCGCTCCCGAGGACGGCCGGCGGCAAGCTCAGGCGGTCGGCCCTTCGGCGCTGATCCGGACAAGACGGAGGCCCGAGCCCGGGAGGGGTGGGCTCGGGCCATCCGATCCCTTGCGGGATCACCGAGGGGGTGGTGACCCCACGCTGCGGCTCCGCTGCCAAGGCGTCCGCACTCCTTTCTTCGGCCCGTTCACCCATCGCGGTTGATACCCCCGAACGGGTATTGGCCGAAGGTCTCGGTCACTCGTCACCCCCTTCGGGGACCAGGCCACGGCCGAGCCGCCCGCAGGAAGGCGTAACGGAGGACGTTCGAGCTAGACGGAGATCGCGCCGTGCTTGACGGCGAACGAGACGGCCTCGAGCTTCGAGTGCACGCGAAGCTTGCCCAAGATGTTGCGGACGTGCGTCTGCACGGTCTGTGGGCTGATGTAGAGCTGGGACGCGATGTCGTCGTTCCGCTTGCCTTGGGCCAAGAGCGACAGGATCTCGCGCTCGCGATCGGTCAGGTCGTTGAGCAGCGCGAGCGCGTCGCGCTGTTGCTCGCGTTCTCGCGCGACCTGCGGCAGGATCCGCGCGAGCGTCATCGGGTCGATCAGGACCTCCCCGTCGGCCGCCGCCTTCGCGGCCGAGAGCAGTTCCTCCGCGGCCTCGTCCTTTCCGAGGAATCCCGAGGCGCCCGCCTCGACCGCGTCGACGAGCAACCGGTCGTCGTCGTGCGCAGTCATGATCACCACGTTGGTGGAGGGAGACGCCTCCTTGATCTTGCGCGTCGCTTCGATCCCTGACATGCCGTCCCCTTTGAACTCGATGTCCATGAGGACGACGTCGGGCAGATGCTCCAGGCAGAGAGTGATCGCGGACTCCGCGTCATGCACCGGTGGCGCGACCAACTCGAGCGTGTCGTCCAACCCGACCACGGTGGCGAGCGCGTCGGTCAGCACGCGATGGTCGTCGCAGATCAGGAGTGTCACGTGCTTGCTGTCTGGCATCACTCCTCCATTGGAAGCCTGACGCGAACCATCGTACCCCCGTCACCGGGGGCGTCGGCGATGTCGATCGTGCCGTTGTGCGCCTGCACGATGCCGCGCACCATGAATAGGCCCAGACCCGAGCCGGCGGCGGTCTCGTAGCCGTCGGGTCTCCACGAAGTGAACTTCTCGAAGACGGCTTCGCGTTGTTCGGAGGGGATACCCGGCCCTCCGTCCGTGATCTCGATCGTCACCCACTCATCATCGGCACGCGCACCTACGGAGATGGAGGCCTCGAGCGGGGAGAACTTGGCTGCGTTGTCCACGAGCTGCCGTACGACCTCGGCGACCCAACGACGATCGAGCGGTGTCTCCACGCCGTCGGGAACGTCGACCGTGACGGCATGCTTGCCGACCTCCGCGAGCGCGATGCCTTCGCGCACGGTCGCCGCCAGGTCCTGCGGGCGGATGTCGTAGTTCACGGAGGATGCGTCGACCTTGAGCGCGGTCGAGGCCTGCGTCACCGTGGCCAGCAGGCGCCGCGACTCCTGTTCGATCAGGTCCAGGAACTCTCGTCGCTCGGGATCGCCCAGGCGCTCGTAGTGGGCGAGCGCGGTGCCGGCCAGGCCGCGGATCGTGGTGACGGGACCGCGGACCTCGTGCGCGATCATGGCGGCGATCTCGGCGCGCCCGCCCATCACCTGTTGCGCCTGGTCGGTCGCGCGGCGCGCGCGAGACGCCTCGGCGCGCTGCGGCGCGAGGAACGCGATCAGCGCGAGCGCGCCTGCGACACAGGGAAGCAGGTCGGCAGGCACGATGAACGGCCGGTACGAGATGGGGTGAGCGAGCAGCACGACCTGCCCTGCGGCGGCGATGATCCAGGCGGCGGCGAGCCAGGGCGCCGGCGTGCGGACGTCGCCGCCGATCCGCCACTCGCGCCACGCGGCGACGATTAGCAGCGCGATCGTCGCGCCGCCGACGATCCAGAGTGCCGGGGTGGTCAGCGCGAACGGACCCCCGCGCTTCAGGTCGATGTTCTTGGCATGGGCGAGCGAGTGCCCCAGCACGACCAGGAGCAGATCCATAGCGACGAGTGCGACCGCGGCGACACCGAGCACGAGCGGGGCGTGGATGGGCTTGCGCCCGCGGCGGTCCCACCACGGCCTCGCGAGCACGAAGCCGACGGCTGCGAGGAGCCAGGCCGCGAACCACCCGAGCGCGGGGAACGTCAGCCGCTCCCACCCCGAGTACGAGTCGGACAGGATCCAGTGTTGGTCGAACACGACGGTCTGGCCGGCGACGACGAGAAGACCCGCACACACGAACAACGGATGCGTGTTGCCCGTGCTCCGGTAGCGCGTGAAGCACACGGCGCCGCCGGCGACGCAGAGAGCCGCGAGCGCTGCGTCGTTCGCCGCTCGGCCGTCGGGGGACCAGTGGGCGTGGACACCGATTGTGGCGAGTCCGACAACGGCGACCACTATCCCGGCGGCGTCGAGCAGCGTGGCGCGCGCATCGCGCGAGGCAGCCATGTGGCGAGTCTAGGACCGACCCCGCTGCCGACCGGTATCTCTAGGAGTACGTGTGATCGAGGTCCGGGAACGCGCCGGTCTCGACGTCCTCCATGAACGCCTCGACCGCCTCGGTCGTCGTCTGGCGGAGGTTCGCATAGGCCTTGGCGAGCTTGGGGGGTTTCTCGGTGATGCCGAGGAGGTCATGGATGATCAGCACCTGCGCGTCGCAGCCGACTCCTGCGCCGATCCCGATCGTCGGGATCTGCACGGAGCGTGTGATCTCCGCGCCGAGCTCCGCGGGCATCGCCTCGAGCACGATCGAGAACGCACCCGCCTTCTCGAGTTGCATCGCCTGTTCGAGAACCTTCGTGCCTTCCTCGCCGCGACCCTGGACCTTCATGCCGCCCAACCCGTAGACGGACTGCGGCGTGAGCCCGACATGCGCCATCACCGGGATGCCGATCTCGACGAGTCGGTGGATGAGTTCGAACTGCGCCCCTTCCACCTTGACCGCCTGGGCGCCGCCCTCCTTGATTACGCGGCCGGCGTTGCGTACGCCGTCCTCCACGCTCGCCTGGAACGACATGAACGGCATGTCGCCGACGACCATCGCGTGCTCGGTGCCGCGCGCGACCGCCTTCACGTGATGGAGCATCTCGTCCATCGTGACCGGGAGCTCGTTCGAGTAGCCAAGGACGTTGCGGCCCACGGAATCGCCGACCAGGAGCACGGGAACGCCCGCGCGGTCGAGGATCTGGGCGGTGGGGAAGTCGTACGCCGTCAGCATTGTGAACCGTTTGCCGTCGGCCTTCCACGCACGCAGGTCGTGGATCGAAACTCGCATCGCTCGCGCCTCCTTGCAGGTCGAGTGCACGGCAGTTCACACCAGTCTAATCGTGGAGCGGGCCCACGTGTCACCACCCGGTGCTACGTTGCGCTCGTGTCCCGTACACTCTGGACGCCCTCGTAGAACCCCCTGCTCCCTCTCGCGAGGGGGCCGTCCAGACCAGAGGAGGTGGAGTTGAGGGAGTACGAGATCATGCTCATCCTGCCCGCTGAGGCCGACGAAGCGCTGGTCGGCACGGCGATCGACCGCATCACCAAGGTGGTGTCGGTCGCCGGAGGCGAGGTCGGGAACATCGACCGCTGGGGCCGCCGTCGTTTCGCGTTCGAGATCGCGAAGCAGACGGAGGGCTACTACGTGGTCGCCAAGTTCACCGCGGATCCGTCCGTGATCGCCGATCTCGATCGCACGTTGAACTTGGCCGACGAAGTCGTTCGGCACAAGGTGCTGGTCGTGCCCGAGAAGAAGCAGAAGCGCGTGAAGGACCGCGACAAGACGCCTTCCCCCGCCTCCGCGTGAGCCATACACGCAGGAAGCGCGGAACCCACAAGGTGGTGAGTTGACATGGCGAACGACAACCAGGTGACCGTGGTCGGCAACCTGACCGACGATCCCGAGCTGCGGTACACGCCGAACGGGGCCGCGGTGTGCAAGTTCCGGATCGCCGTGAACCGCCGGATGCCCGACGGCGCCGGCGGGTGGAAGGACGGCGAGGCGTCGTACTTCTCCGTGAACTGCTGGCGGAGCCTCGCCGAGAACGTGGCCGAGACATTGACCCGCGGCACACGCGTCGTCGTGTCCGGCCGTCTGCAGTACCGCGCCTGGGAGAGCCAGGACGGAGAGAAACGGAGCGCCGTCGAGATCGAGGCCGACGAGATCGGTCCGAGCCTTCGGTGGGCCACCGCGAAGATCGAACGCAACCCCCGTTCCTCCGGCGCTGGTGCTGGCGGCGACTGGGGCGAGAAGGTGGCGGCACCGGTCGGCGGCATGAGCGAGGAGACACCACTGGATGGCGGGTAAGGGGAAGCCACGCGAGGGGACCAGGCGCCCCAAGCGCGAGAAGGACGACAAGCCTTGGAAGAAGGTCAAGCGCAAGCCGTGCGTCTTCTGCAAGGACAAGATCGACTACGTGGACTACAAGGACGTGGTCTCGCTACGGAAGTTCGTGTCCGAGCGCGGGAAGCTCCGTGCTCGGCGCGTGACGGGTAACTGTGTGCAGCATCAGCGAGACGTGGCCTCCGCCGTCAAGAACGCCCGCGAGATGGCGTTGCTCCCGTACTCGAGCCGATGAAGATCATCCTGCAGAAGCCCGTCGAGAAGCTCGGTGACCCCGGGGACGTCGTCGAGGTCGCGGACGGCTACGCGCGCAACTACCTGATCCCCCGCTCGCTCGCCATCCGTGCCCACCGCGGCGCGGACAAGCAGGCAGAGACGCTCAGGCGTTCGCACCTGTCTCGCCAGAACCAGAAGAAGGTCGAGTTCGAGGCGCTCGCGGCGAAGCTGATCGCGTCGCAGGTGACGATCTCAGCCCGGGCCGGCGAGGAGGGCAAGCTCTTCGGCTCGGTGACCGCCGCCGACGTCGCCGAGGCGATCGGGGCGCAGGCCGGGATCTCGGTCGACCGCAAAGACGTTCACTTGGACGAGCCGATCCGCTCGCTGGGGACCCACGAGGTTCGCGTGCACCTGTTCCAAGACGTCGACCCGGTTCTGACCCTGGAGGTCACGGCCGAGGAGTAGGAACCTGCAACGCAACGGAACACGGGAGGCCGGGCGGCGATACGCCCGGCCTCTTCGGATCGCGGAGCGGGCGTGTCAGAGGCGGTGTCCACACTTGTCCACATGCTTGTCCACCCAGCGAACGCGCAGGTCACAGGCGGAGTGACAAGGAATCTCGGATCCCCACCTGCGGCGATGGGAATCCACCGAGTTATCCGATGTGAACGTTCGAGGACGAAGCGTAGCCTCCGGAGGTCGAGGGGCGAGATGTCGGAGAGGGGTGAAGGTTCTGGCGCGTACCGCTGATGACGTACGGCGCATGCCCGAGCATCGCGTCCCACCCCAGAACCTGGAGGCCGAGGAATCGGTCCTTGGGGCGATGATGCTCTCGGCCGAGGCGATCGCCGACGTCGTCGAGATCCTGCAGCCAGACGACTTCTACCGTTCGGCTAACGCCCGCATCTACGAGACGCTCCGAGGCCTGTACGCCCGCGGCGAGCCGGTCGACATCGTCACCGGCGTCGAGGCGCTGAAGCGCGAGAACCTCCTGGAGGACGTGGGGGGCCACCTGTATCTCCGCGACCTGGTCGATCAGGTGCCGACGCCAGCCTCGGCGGCCCACTACGCGAGGATCGTGTCGCAGACCGCGCTCCTTCGCCGGTTGATCGGCGCCGCCGCCGACATCATGGACATGGCCTACACGGCGCCCGCCGACCCCGAGGGTGTAGCCGACGAGGCAGAGCAGCGGATCTACGACGTGGCTCGGCGCGAAGACCGTGACGAGGTAGCCGTGCTCCGCGATCTGGTCGACCAGGCCATGTTGGACCTGGAGAACATCCAGAACCGCGAGGCGCGGTACACGGGGCTCCCCACCGGGTTCCTCGACCTGGACGACCTGACCTCCGGCCTGCAGCCGGGCAACCTGGTGATCATCGCCGCCCGTCCGGGCGTGGGGAAATCCTCGCTCGCCACGAACATCGCGCGGAACGTCGCGGTCGCGGGACATCCGGTGGCGATGTTCTCGCTCGAGATGTCGCGCAACGAGATCGGGATGCGCCTGCTCTGCTCGGAGGCCGGCGTGCCTTGGGACCGGATCCGCAGCAAGCGCGTCGAGGCGCACCACTGGTCGCGCGTGGTCCAGGCCGCCGAGGTCCTGCACGACGCGCCGCTGCACATCGTGGACGCCGGCAACGTGAACATCGTGGATATCCGCGCGAAGGCTCGGCGCATGCGGACCGGCCGGCAGGGGCTCGACCTGATCATCGTCGACTACCTCCAGCTGATGACGAGCGCTTTGTCTCGCCGCCCCGACAACCGCCAGCAGGAGGTGGCCGAGATCAGCCGTTCGCTGAAGCTGCTCGCCAAGGAGCTGCACGTCCCGGTGATCGCGCTCTCGCAGCTGAACCGAAACCCGGAGGCCCGGGCCGACAAGCGCCCGCAGCTCTCGGACCTTAGGGAATCTGGCGCCATCGAACAGGACTCAGACCTCGTGATGTTCATCCACCGCGAGGACGCCGATCCCGAGAAGAAGCGTCAGACCGAGTTGATCTTGGCGAAGCATCGGAACGGACCCACTGGCAATATCCGGCTGGACTTCGAACCATCGCTCACCCAGTTCCGCAACGCGGCGCGCGACGCCCCCCAGTGACCGCGTCGCCGGCCACGGCCACCCCCCGCCGGGTGCGTGCGATCCTCGACCGGCTCCAGAAGCGTTGGGGGCCCATGGAGCCGCCGCGTCATGTCGACCCGCTGGACGAGCTCATCCTCACCGTCCTGTCGCAGCACACGAGCGACCTCAACGCCGAGCGCGCGTTCCGGCAGCTGCGCGCGGCGTTCCCGGCATGGCAGCGGGTCGTGGACGCGCCGATCACCAGCGTGGCCGACGCGATCCGGAGCGGCGGCCTCGCCGACTCGAAGGCCCCGCGGATCCAGGCGATACTGCGCGAGATCCGCGAACGTGAGGGAGCGTTCGACCTGTCGAGCCTGCGCGGCATGACGGACCAGGACGCACGGTCCTACCTCACGTCACTGCCCGGGGTCGGTCCGAAGACCGCGGCGGTAGTGCTGTCCTTCGCACTTGGCCGCGACGCCATCCCGGTCGACACGCACGTGCATCGCGTCTCGAGACGGCTCGGCCTGGTCCCAGCGACCGCTACCGCAGAGAAAGCGGACCGGCTGCTGCACGATCTCGTCCCCGACGGACTGCGAACACCGCTCCATGTGGCACTGATCAGATTGGGGCGCGAGATCTGCAGGGCGCCGACGCCGCTGTGTCGTCAGTGCCCGCTGAAGGACATCTGCCCGGCGGCGCCCCGGTACATCCGCGCAGAGGGGTCCTGACGATGGATCGTGTCCTAACGACCTTGTCTCACGCTTGGACCGGGACTTCGTAGACCTCGTCCGCCGGGTGGCCGGTCCGCTCGTGGATCTTCCTCACCGCTTCAGCGCTGGGCCCCTCTGACAGACAGAACACGACCCCTGTGGTCGGATCGGCCCAAGCCTGCTTGAAGTTGACGTGCTCTTCGTCCTGGATGTCGAGGTCGGCCTGATGGGCTTCGTGGAGCCCCTCCGGCGTGATCCCCACCATCCCGTGGTGCACGTCCATGAACTCAGGCATCTGCATCTCCTTTCCGTACCGTGGGGACAGCTTGGAGCCACCAGGCGCCTGACGCAACCCTTGATTCTTCCGGTCGCCGCTATTCGGATCCCGTGCGAACCGACGTTCAGTCGGCGTCTGCCGTCCTCTCGGCTCGCCGTCCAAGCCACCCAAGGTGCGTGGCCAAAAGCATCGTCGGACTTCAGCCCGTACCCCCCCGCGCGGTCCATACCGATATGGGCGAACCAACACCAGCCCGACCGCAGTGAAGAGATCGCTTGCCTCCAACAGGCCGGTGCCCGCGACGACCGCCGGGGCGGGGTAGGTGTGAGCGAGGTCGGACAGCAAGCCGCTGAGGCGCGTTCCGCTCACGTAGCCCAGCATGAAGACATCGGCCGCTCCTTCCTATCCGCTAACGCGGTTGGTGAAGCTGGAGCTTGCGCGGCGGTTCCGGACGGCTCGGATCTCGATGATGGGTGGCAGGCGCGTTCTCGGATCGATGACCGACCCCCTCACCCGAGCGCGAGGGAAGACTCCGATGCTGGAGCGGGTGAGGGGAATCGAACCCCCGTCTCAAGCTTGGGAAGCTTACGTTCTGCCATTGAACCACACCCGCGTGGCCCGGCCGGTGGCGTCGGCGGGCCCTAAGTGTAGCGAGCCTCGGGCGCCGCGTACGACCTGCTAGGTTGCCCTCCCATGGCTGAGCCCGACCCCGATCTCTGGCCGCACACGCTCTCACGCGTGGTCTCTCACCAGGCACTTTCCGCCGAAGAAGCCGCCGAGGCGATGCGCGCGATCATGAGCGGCGAGGCCTCACCGGGGCAGATCGGTGGGTTCCTCATGGCCCTTCGAACGAAGGGCGAGACCGTCGACGAGCTCGAAGGGCTCGCACGCACGGCGCTCGGCTTCGCGAACCGGGTGAGTGCGCCGATGCCGGTCGTTGATACGTGCGGGACGGGCGGCGACCGCAGCGGGACGTTCAACATCTCCACCGTCGCGGCCATCGTCGTTGCCGGTGCCGGGGTGCCGGTCGCCAAGCACGGGAATCGCGCCGCATCCTCCCATTGCGGCTCGGCGGATCTGCTCGAGGCGCTCGGCGTGAAGATCGATCTGGAGTCGCCCGGTGTCGAGCGCTGCCTCGCGGACGCGGGTATCGGGTTCATGTTCGCGCCGGTCTTCCACCCCGCCGCTGCGAACGCGGGTCCGGTCCGTCGCGAGCTCCGAGTCCCGACCGTCTTCAATTTCCTCGGGCCACTCACGAATCCCGCCGGCCCGTTCGCGCAGGTGGTCGGCGTCTCGGACGAACGGATGCTGCCCTTGATGGCCGAGGTGCTCGCCCGCCGCGGCGTGCGCGCGAAGGTCTTCCGCGGCGAAGACGGCCTCGACGAGCTGACCACGACCGGGATCTCCACCGTCTTCGACGTCCGCGACGGCGACGTGCGGGAAGGGCACCTCGATCCGGAGACGCTCGGGCTCGCGCGTGCCTCGCTCGGGGACCTCCGTGGTGGCGATGCGACCGAAGCCGCGGCGATCGCGCGCTCGGTGCTCTCGAGCGAGCCCGGTCCTCGACGCGACGTCGTCCTGTTGAACGCCGCGGCCGCACTGGAGGTGGCCGGCCGGGTGCCTGACCTTGTCGTGGGCATCCAGGTCGCCGCCGCCGCGATCGACACCGGCGGCGCCTCCGCGGCCCTGGATCGCTGGGTTTCGGTCTCGAACGCGTGAGGGTGCCCGGACCCGGTAGCATCACCGGCCGATGATCCTGTCCGACCGTTCGATCCGCGAGGAGGTCGCCGCCGGCCGGATCGTCGTCGACCCGTTCGACGACGCGTGCGTCCAGCCATCGTCGATCGACCTGCATGTGGATCGGCAGTTCCGCGTCTTCCAGAACAATCGGCATCCGTTCATCGACGTGATGAAGGAACAGCCGGACCTAACCGAGCTGGTCGAGGTGAATGGGGGGGAGGCGTTCATCCTGCACCCAGGCGAGTTCGTGCTGGGATCGACGCTCGAGCGCGTCGCGCTTCCGGACGACCTCGTTGCCCGTCTCGAAGGGAAGTCGTCGCTCGGCAGGCTGGGCCTGTTGATCCACTCGACCGCGGGGTACGTGGACCCGGGGTGGGACGGATACCTCACGCTCGAACTGTCGAACGTCGCCAACCTGCCGATCACGATCTACCCGGGGATGAAGATCGGTCAGATCTCGTTCTTCCGTCTGACGACCGCAGCCGACACGCCCTACGGATCGGCGGGCAACAAGTATCAAGGCCAGCGAGGCCCGACAGCGAGCAAGTTCTTCCAGGAGTTCGCGGACGGAGCTGGGTCGTAGAGGCTACTCCGTGCCGGTCACCGCTCCCGGCATGGGCCCAACCCCGAGTTGCACGGCCATCATCGCGGCCTGCGTCCGGTTCGTGACGCCCAGCTTGCGGAAGATCGCCGCGAGGTGAGCTTTCACCGTCTTCTCCGACAGGTAGAGGTTCTGCGCGATCGATCGGTTGCTCCGGCCCTCTGCGAGCAGCGCAAGGATGTCGTGCTCACGCTGGGTCAGGTTGTACTCGGTGCGGCGAACGCGACCGTGGCCGTTCGTCGTCTGTGACGAGGACTCCACGTCCTCGAACAGGTTCTGGATCACCCGTGGTGACAACACGTTCCCGCCGCCGGAGATCGCCACGTTGATCGCCTGTCCGAGATCCTCGGGGGTGGCGTCTTTCAACAGGTAGCCGGCGGCCCCATCCGACAGCGCGCGCTTCACGTAGGGAGCGTTCTCGTAGGTCGACAGCATGATCACGGGGACCTCGGGCCATTCGGCCTTGATCGCTCGCAGCAGTTCCAGCCCATCCAGATCCGGCATACGAACGTCGACGAGCGCCATGTCGATCGGCCCGCCGCTCCGCATCGCGTCGAGCGCCGAGGCCGCACCGTCGGCCTCGACGACCTCGGCCTCCGGGAAACCTTCCTTCACCACGTATCCCATCCCACGGCGCACGAGCGCGTGGTCGTCCACGATCAAGATCCTCATCGTTCCTCTCCTCGCCCTCCGACGGGAAGGAGCGCGACCACACAGGTCCCGCCCCCGGGCGTCGATCCGATCTCCACTGTTCCCCCGATGTCTTCGGCTCGAACCTGCATCATGTGAAGCCCGAAATGATGGTCGTCGTCCTGCGGCTCGCCGATGCCCCGGCCACGGTCCTCGATCTCGATCCGGAGCCATCCCTCCTCGACACGCAGACGCACGTCGACGTCGGGCGTTCCGGCATGCTTCGCTGCGTTCGCGAGCGCCTCGGCGATCACGGTATGCGCGGTCTCGATCACCAGCGGCGGCGCAGCGTCGGGATCTCCCTCGATGGAGACGTGCGCCGGCAACCCCCAGCGCTCCACCAGCTCCGCGATGAACGTCGCGAACGGTGGTTCCGGTGGACGCTGCTCCTCGTACAGCTCGAACAAGATGTCTCGGATCTCACGCAGGTCGGCCCGGATGGCGGCTTCGACCGCAGACAAGGACGCCGCCGCCCCGGCCGGGTCAGCCAAGATCCGCGCCCGAAGCGACTGGAGCTCGAGCACGGCGCTCGTCACCGTTTGGGTGA
Source organism: uncultured Actinomycetes bacterium (assembly GCA_963695975.1). Lineage (GTDB taxonomy): Bacteria > Actinomycetota > UBA4738 > UBA4738 > HRBIN12 > JBBQVZ01. The sequence continues at coordinate 38,660 of CAVOIB010000001.1, forward strand.
GGCCGTCGTGGATCCGCATCGCCCACCGGGCGCGCTCCTCGAGCACGCGAGCCTCGACCGTCTGGTCCACGGTCTTCGGCGCATGCGCGGATCGCACGGAAGCGCTGGTCGCGCTCAAATGCTTCCATCCCTTCGGTCGGGGCCGTTGGTTCTAGTCCCTTCATCGGCTGGAAGGACGCAGGGCTTGACCCGTTGGCGGGACTTGGATGGGAGGAACCGGCCGTGCTAGGGGGCGGCGGGCGCCTCGTGCGTGAGGGATCGCCGGACGACCTGGGCGATGTCTAGGACCTCAGTTCCGTCCCCGCGGTCCTTTGCCCCGTCGTCCAACATGATCAGACAGTACGGACAGGCCACCCCGACGGCCTCGGCGCCCGTGGCGACGGCCTCGTCCATCCGCTCGGTGTTGATGCGCTTGCCGATGCCCTCTTCCATCCACATCCGGGCGCCGCCGGCTCCGCAGCACAACCCGCGTTCCTTGTGGCGGGGCATCTCGATCGTCGTGAGACCCGGAACCTTGGACAGGACGTCTCGCGGCGCGTCGTACACCTGGTTGTGGCGTCCCAGGTAGCACGGATCGTGATAGGCGAGCAGCGTCTCGACCTGCTCCGTGGGCCGTAGGCGGCCCTCTGCGACCAGCCGGCCAAGCAGCTCGGTGTGATGGATCACCTCGTAGGTGCCTCCGTACTGCGGGTACTCGTTGCGGAGCGTGTTGAAGCAGTGGGGGCAGTTCGCGATCACCTTCGTGACCCCCACCGCGTTCATGGTCTCCACGTTCCCCTCGGCGAGCGTCTGGAACAGGAACTCGTTCCCCATCCGGCGCGCGGGATCGCCGGTGCATAGTTCGCGTGGCCCAAGGATCGCGAACGACACGCCGGCGCGCTGGAGGAGCTCGGCGACCGCACGAGAGATGTCGCGGGCCCGTTCGTCGAACGATCCCGCGCAGCCCACCCAGTACAGGTACTCCGGCGCCGATCCGTTCACGATCGGGACACCGAGTCCGTCGGCCCAGTCGGCGCGTTGCGCCTGCGGCACGCCCCACGGGTTCGACTGGTTCTCCAGGTTGCGCATCATCGCGCCGGCCTCCGTCGGGAACCGTGACTCACCCATCACGAGCGCCCGTCGCAGATCCACGATCGTGTCGATGTGCTCGATGTCGACCGGGCACTCCTGCATGCAGGCACCGCACGTGGTGCATGACCAGATCACTTCGTCATCGATCACGCCGGGAACGAGCGCGACCCTGTCGGGCGTCTCGCCGGCCGCGATCGCTTCGAGGATGCGCGGCCCTTCCTCGAACAGGTGATCGCGGAGATCCATGATCAGCAGCTTTGGCGATAGCGGCTTACCGGTATTCCATGCGGGGCAGGCGCTCTGGCAACGCCCGCACTCCGTACATGCGTAGAGGTCCAACAGCTCCTTCTGCGTGAGATCGGTCACGACCTCGGCGCCGAGCGACTGCTCACCGGCCTCGAGCTTCTCCATATCGATCCGCAGCGGCTCGAGCGTTCCGCGCGGTCGTGTGCTCGCGAACCAGACGTTGAACGCACTCGTGAGGATGTGCAGGTGCTTCGAATAGGGCAGGTAGACGAGGAACCCCAGCACGAGCGCCAGATGCGCCCACAGGAAGAACCACGCGAAGAACGACTGCCAGCCCGTGCTCATCCACGTGAACAGATGGGAGACGGCCGTCGACACCGGCGTCCACGTGGTGGGGTAGTCGGAGTCGCCAAGCGCGATGCGGGCGCCGCGCAGGAGGAAGAGCGTCAAGATGATCCACGTGATCAGGCCGAGGATCCGGTAGGCCTCCATCCGGTGTGAGCCGATGAACCGCTCCGGCCGCTGGTGCACCCGGATCCAGACGGCGATCGCGATGCCCACGAGCACGAGTCCCGCGAACACATCCTGCAGCGATCCGAGCCACCCCGCGTGGCCGATCAACGGGAGCGCGAAGTCGGGCATGATCGCCTGTCCGAGGGCCTCGAGGATCGTCGTCAGCAGGACGAGGAAGCCCCAGAAGATGAACGCGTGCATCAGGCCCGGGAGGGCCCGTTGGAAGAGCTTGCGCTGCCCCAGGACCTGACCGGTCTCGCGCGCAACCCGTCGCCCTAGATCGCCGCGGCGGTCGACCGGCCGGCCGAGGCCGATCAATCGCGAGAGCAGCCGCGCACGCCGGGTGAACAAGCCGGCGGCGATCGCGAGCACCAGCAGCAGCACGACGGTTCGAGCCACCATCGGGGCGGAGTGTACCCCCAAGCGTGGGAATGGCTCCACTCGTTGTTAAGTTGCCAATAGAGTAGGCAGGTTCTATCCTGCGATGAGACTCAGATATCGGGAACTGTCGGGCTGCAGAGGGAGGAATCTCATGGCACGAGCAGTGGGCATCGACCTTGGCACGACGAACTCAGTGGTAGCAGTGCTGGAGGCGGGCGAGCCGGTCGTTATCCCGAACGCCGAAGGGGCGCGCACGACTCCTTCCGTGATCGGATTCGCGAAGAACAGCGAGATCCTGGTGGGTGAGGTTGCCAAGCGCCAGGCGATCACCAACCCCGACCGAACGGTTCGTTCGGTCAAGCGGCATATGGGCGACAAATCCTGGTCCGTCGACATCGACGGGAAAGGCTGGACCCCGCAGGAGATCAGCTCCCAGATCCTGAGCAAACTGAAGCGAGATGCCGAGGCATACCTCGGCGACTCCGTCTCCCAGGCCGTCATCACCGTTCCGGCGTACTTCGACGACGCGCAGCGTCAGGCCACCAAGGAGGCCGGCCAGATCGCGGGCCTCGAGGTGCTGCGGATCATCAACGAGCCGACGGCGGCGGCGCTCGCCTACGGCCTCGACAAGCAGGCCGTCGACCACACGATCCTGGTGTTCGACCTGGGCGGAGGAACGTTCGACGTCTCCCTGCTCGAGATCGGCGAAGGCGTGTTCGAGGTCAAGGCGACGCACGGCGACACCCACCTGGGCGGAGACGATTGGGATCAGCGGGTCATGGACTGGCTCGTGAAGACGTTCAAGGACAACCACGGCGTCGACCTGTCCAACGACCGCATGGCTATGCAGCGGCTGAAGGAGGCGGCCGAGAAGGCCAAGATCGAGCTGTCGCAAGTGGCCGAGACCACCATCAACCTGCCGTTCGTGACGGCGACCGCAGAGGGTCCGCTGCACATGGAGCAGAAGCTCACGCGGGCCGAGCTCGAGCGGATGACGGAGGACCTCGTCGAGCGGTGCAAGACGCCGTTCGAGCAGGCGATCAAGGACTGGGGCAAGGATGCTTCGGCGATCGACGATGTGATCCTGGTCGGAGGCTCCACGCGGATGCCCATGGTGCAGGAGCTCGTGAAGACGCTCACCGGGGGCAAGGAGCCGCACAAGGGCGTGAACCCTGACGAGGTCGTCGCGGTCGGGGCTGCGGTCCAGGCCGGGGTTCTGAAGGGTGACGTGAAGGACATCCTGTTGCTCGACGTGACGCCGCTGTCGCTCGGTGTCGAGACGAAGGGCGGCATCTTCACCAAGCTGATCGAACGCAACACCACGATCCCGAGCCGCAAGTCGGAGATCTTCACGACCGCCGACGACAACCAGAACACGGTGGAGATCAACGTCCTCCAGGGCGAGGCCGAGACCGTGATGTCGCCCGCCGTGAAGTCGCTCGGCCGGTTCCACCTCATGGGGATCGCTCCCGCACCGCGCGGCGTGCCCCAGATCGAGGTGGCGTTCGACATCGATGCGAACGGCATCGTGAACGTGAGCGCCAAGGACCTGGCCACCGGCAAGGAGCAGGCGATGACGATCACCGGCGGCACAGCTCTGTCGAAGGACGAGGTCGAGAAGATGGTTCAGGACGCGGAGAAGTTCGCGGCCGAGGACCACAAGCGCCGCGAGACCGCTGAGGCCCGCAACCAGGCTGACCAGCTCGCCTATCAGGTGGACACGTTCGTCGCGGAGAACGGGGACAAGATCCCCGAGGCCGACAAGACCGCGCTGGCCACAGCGAACGACGCACTGAGGGAGGCTCTGAAGGACGAGGGAGCCGAGGCCACGAAGCTTACCCAGGCGACCGAGGCCACGATGCAGGTGTTCCAGCGGATCGGCCAAGCCATGTATCAGAGCCAGCAGGCCGCGCAGGCGAGCGAAGGCGCCCAGACCGGAGCCGCGGCGGGCGGCGAACCGCAGGCTGAACCTGAGTCCGAGGACGACGTCGTGGAAGGCGAGATCGTCGACGAAGGGGGTGCCTCGTAAGTGGCCCCCGATGACACGGCCCGTCCGACGATAAAGATCACGGATAAGCGCCGGTTCAACGACGAGAACCTTGAAGCCGCAACCCCTCCCTCCTCCGAGACGCTTGACGAGGAGGGAGCGGACGTCACCGCCGATATCGACGCGGCGCGCTCGGAGGCGGCCGAATACCTGGATCACCTCCGTCGCCTCCAGGCCGAGTTCGACAACTACCGCAAGCGGGTACTGAAGGAGCAGACCGATGCGCTCGAGCGCGCGGCCGCGCCCGTGATGCAGCGGTTGCTCGAAGTCTTGGACGACTTCGAGCTGGCGCTGATGTCGGCGACCGACAAGCCGGACTTCGACCGGTTCCTTCACGGCGTCGAGCTGGTGTACGCGAAGCTCGCCGACACCTTGAAGGCCGAAGGGCTGGAGCGGATCGAGGCGCAGGGGAAGCCGTTCGATCCCGAACAGCACGAGGCGCTGATGCAGACGGGCGAGGGCGATCACCTGGTCGTGGCCGACGTACTGCGGCCCGGCTACACACTGCGCGGACGGGTGATCCGTCCCGCGGGCGTGCGTGTGGATCGAGAGTGAGGCAAGAATGGCAGACGAGGTCCGCAGGGAGTGGTTCGACAAGGACTACTACCAGGTCCTCGGCGTGCCCAAGAACGCCACCGCCGCGGAGATCAAGAAGGCGTATCGCAAGCTGGCGCAGCAGTTCCACCCGGACGCCAACCCGGGCAACAAAGACGCTGAGGATCGCTTCAAGGAGATCTCGAGCGCCTACGACGTGGTCGGGGACGCGGAGAAGCGCAAGAGCTACGACCAGGTCCGAGAGATGGCCGCGACGGGATACGGCCCCGGCGGCGCGGGTCCCGCCGGTTGGCCCGGCGGCCCGGGCGCCGTCCACTACGAGACGGTCGACTACGACATCGGCGATCTCCTGCGGGGGTTCGGGGGAGGCGGCCGCGGGCGCCAGCGTCAGCAGCAGCGGCCCCAGCGGGGCGCCGATCTCGAGACCGATGTCGAGGTGTCGTTCGAGCAGGCTATGACCGGGACCACGGTGCCCGTCAAGATCTCGGGGCCGGCGTCGTGTCACACCTGTCACGGGAGCGGCGCGGAGCCGGGCACCAACCCGGTGACGTGCCCCACGTGTGGTGGCGCCGGGTCCGTCAGCGTGAACCAGGGGTTCTTCTCGATGGAGCGTCCATGTCCGGAATGCCGCGGCGCTGGGCGGATCATCGAGCACCCGTGCTCGACCTGCCGGGGAACCGGCGCGGAGCGGCGCACGAGGAAGTTCCAGGTGAAGGTCCCCGCCGGCGTGAAGGACGGCGCTCGGATCAAGCTGGCCGGCCGCGGTGAGCCGGGACCCGCGGGAGGGCACTCCGGCGACCTCTATGTGAAGGTGCGCGTTGGACCGCACGCGGTGTTCGGCCGCAGAGGCGACAACCTGACTGTCGATCTGCCGATCTCGTTCCCGGAGGCGGCGTTGGGAGCCAATGTCGAGGTGCCCACGTTGAACGGGCCGGTCACGCTGAAGGTGCCCGCGGGCACGACGAACGGCAAGACGTTCCGCGTGCGCGGCAAGGGGGCGCCCAAGAGGGGCGGTCACGGCGATCTGTTGGTCACCGTCATGGTCGACGTACCGGCCAAGCTCTCACGTGAGGAGAAGCATCTGCTGAAGCAGCTGCAGGATGTCCAGAAGGACTCCCCGCGGAGGCGACTGGGGGTGGCCTGATGACCGAGGGTTCGCGACCGAACGACGACGAGCGCGCGGTCTACATCATCAGTGTGGCGGCCGAGCTCGCTGGCGTGCATCCGCAGACGTTGCGGATCTACGAGCGCAAAGGGCTGCTCCGGCCCAAGCGGACACAGGGCAACACGCGCCGATACTCAGACGCCGACGTCGAGCTGCTGCGGTCGATCCAGGCGCTGACGCAGGACGAAGGCGTCAACCTCGCCGGCGTGAAGCGGATCATGGAACTGCGCGCGCAGATGGACGAACTGCAGCAACGCGTGAAGGAGTTGCAGGAACAGCTCGCGCACCGACGCGCGATCGCGATGCCGGGCCGTCGTGCGAGCGAGGAGATCGTGCCGCTCCGGAGCTTGGTGCGGTTCCCCTGGCAAGAGGGCCGCTCGTGACGAACGTACGGCTGGCCAAGCTCCGGCCGGGTGACCTGGGCGTCCTCGCCGACGTCCGCGCACGCGAGGCCAAAGAGATGGGGTTCCCGGATGCGTTCGGGTCCACCGAGCGGGAGGAGCTCCGTGAACGCGTGGAGCGTTCGGGGGAGTTCGACGGGACCGAGCTCCTGCTTGGGATCCATGTCGACGGCCGTCTGGCCGGCGAGGTCCAGGCGCGACAGCCACGCATGGGGTTGCCCCCGGGTGTGTACGAGATCGGGATCGACCTGTACGACTCCGCCGACCGCGGCAAGGGGATCGGGACGACCGCGATGACGATGCTCCTGGAGCGGCTCTTCGAACGCGAGCGAGCGCACCGCGTGCAGGCCACGACCGATGTGGACAATGCGGGGATGCGCGCGCTGAGCGAGCGCTGCGGGTTCGTCTTCGAAGGCGTCTTGCGGAACTTCATGCCGTCCACCGACGGCCCCAAGGACTACGCGATGTACGGGATCACGAAGGACGACTGGGAGGCCAGGTGACGACGCTCCGGCCGTTCGCGCCCGAGGAGTTCGACGCGCTCTGGAGCGCCGTCGTCTGGGCCGATCCCTCCGGCGTCGTCGGGGCGGTGGATCCGGAGCTGCTCCGCCGTCGCGTCGCGACATCTGGCCTGGTGACGGAGCGCGAGCTGCTGCTCGCGATCGAGGCCGACGATCGCCTGATCGGCTCGATCCAGGCCTACCGCGACGGTCTCCCTGAGGGCGTGTTCGGGATCGGCATCGAGCTGTTCGACGAGGCCGATCGCGGGAAGGGCCATGGCACGGCGGCGGTGCAGGCGCTCGCGATCCGGCTCTTCGACGATGAGGGTGCGCGGCGGCTCGAAGCGGGAACCGCCGCAGACAACGTCGCGATGCGGGCGGCGCTTGAGCACCTTGGGTTCGTTCAGGAGGGGATCCTTCGCCGCTGGTACCCATCCGACGACGGCGATGGCATGGATTGCGTGATGTACGGGATGACGAGGGACGACTACGAGGACGTGAAAGCGAGATGGACCTCAACAAGCTGACGATCAAGTCGCAAGCGGCACTGGAGGGCGCCCACCAACAGGCCGTCGCGCGGAACCACCAGACGATCGAGCCGGAGCACGTGCTGTTCGCGCTGCTCTCGGATGCGGAGGGTGTCGTCTACCCGCTCCTGCACCAGATCGGTGTGACCCCGAGGACGGTGCGGGATCAGTTGGACCAGACGCTCGACCGGATCCCCAAGGTGTATACGCAGGGCGAGGCGGCCGATGTCCGGATCTCTCCGGCGACGGGCAAGGTCCTCGACACCGCCGGAGCGGAAGCCGAGGCGCTCACCGACGAGTACATCTCGACCGAGCACCTGCTGTTGGCGCTGCTCGAGGTGGACTCGGGTGCGGCGCGCATCTTGAAGGAGGCCGGGCTCACGCGCGAGAGCATCCTGTCCGCGCTCGCGGAGGTGCGGGGGCGCCAGCGCGTGACCGACCAGAACCCGGAGGAGAAGTACCAAGCGCTCGAGCGTTACGGGCGCGACCTGACGGAGCAGGCGCGCCAGGGCAAGCTGGACCCGGTGATCGGGCGCGACGAGGAGGTCCGTCGCACGATCCAGGTGCTGTCGCGTCGCACGAAGAACAATCCGGTCCTCATCGGAGAGCCCGGTGTGGGCAAGACCGCGATCGTCGAGGGCCTGGCACAGCGGATCGTGGCCGGCGACGTCCCCGAGTCGCTGAAGAACAAGCGCGTGATCGCACTCGACCTGGGCTCCATGATCGCCGGATCGAAGTACCGCGGGGAGTTCGAGGAGCGGCTGAAGGCCGTCCTCAAGGAGATCGCCGACTCCGAGGGCGAGATCATCACGTTCATCGACGAGCTCCACACGATCGTCGGCGCCGGCGCGGCCGAGGGTGCGATGGACGCCGGCAACATGTTGAAGCCGATGCTCGCGCGGGGTGAGCTCCGTGCGATCGGCGCGACCACGCTCGACGAGTACCGCAAGAACGTCGAGAAGGATCCGGCGCTCGAGCGACGGTTCCAACCGGTGCTCGTCGAAGAGCCGAGCGTGGAGGACACGATCGCGATCCTTCGCGGCCTGAAGGAGCGGTACGAAGTGCACCACGGGGTGCGGATCCAGGATCCGGCTCTCGTTGCGGCCGCCGTCCTCTCAGACCGCTACGTGACCGGCCGGTTCCTTCCCGACAAGGCGATCGATCTGGTGGACGAGAGCGCGAGCCGGCTGCGGATCGAGATCGATTCGATGCCGGTCGAGATCGACGAGGTCGAGCGGCGGATCAAGCAGTTCGAGATCGAGCGCGCCGCACTGAAGAAGGAGACCGACCCCGCATCCAAGGAGCGTCTGGAGCGCCTCGAGAAGGAGCTCGCCGACCTGCAGGAGCGCTCGGCCGGCATGAAGGCGCACTGGCGGCGGGAGAAGGACGTCATCGACCGGATCCGACACCTGAAGGCCGGGATCGAGGAGGCCCGCGGCGAATTCGACCGGGCGGAACGCGACGGCGATCTTGAGCGTGCCGCCGAACTGCGGTTCGGCCGGCTCGTCGAGCTGGAGAGGCAACTCGAGGCCGAGAACGCGTCGCTGGCCGACCTGCAGTCCGACGTCGCGATGCTGAAGGAGGAGGTTACCGAGGAGGACGTGGCCGAGGTCGTGAGCAAGTGGACCGGCATCCCGGTGAGCCGCCTCATGGAAGGCGAGATGCAGAAGCTCGTTCACCTGGAGGCGGCGTTGCACGACCGGGTCGTCGATCAAACAGAGGCCGTCGAGGCCGTTGCCAACGCGATCCGCCGCTCGCGCGCGGGTCTGTCCGATCCGAACCGGCCGATCGGCTCGTTCCTGTTCCTCGGGCCAACCGGTGTGGGCAAGACCGAACTCGCGCGGGCGCTCGCGGACTACCTGTTCGACGACGAGCGCGCGATCGTGCGCGTGGATATGAGCGAGTACCAAGAGCGGCACACGGTATCGCGGCTGGTCGGTGCGCCGCCCGGCTACGTCGGATACGAGGAGGGCGGACAGCTCACCGAGGCGGTCCGGCGCCGCCCGTACAGCGTGGTGCTGCTGGACGAGATGGAGAAGGCGCACGCGGACGTGTTCAACGTGCTGCTCCAGCTGCTCGACGACGGACGCCTGACCGATGGGCAGGGCCGGACCGTCGACTTCCGCAACGCGATCGTGATCATGACGTCGAATCTGGGCTCGGCGGTGTTCAATGACACGTCGATCTCGCCGGAGAAACAGCGGGACGCCGTGCTCGAGGATGTGCGCGGCTACTTCCGCCCAGAGTTCATCAATCGGATCGACGAGATCGTCGTGTTCGAGCCGCTCGGGCGAAACGAGATCCGGCAGATCGTAGACATCCAGCTCCGTGGGCTCCAGCGTCGGCTCGTGGAGCGCAAGCTCACCGTTACGCTTACGGACGCGGCTCGCGACTACCTGGCGAACAAGGGCTACGACCCGGCCTTCGGCGCGAGGCCGTTGAAGCGCCTGATCCAGCACGAGATACAGGACCCCGTCGCGATGAAGCTCTTGTCGGGTGAGATCCACGATGGCGACACGGTCGGGATCGACGTCGGTGAACAGGCCCTGGTGTTCGTCGTGAGTTGACGAGTGCCCTGCTGCTTGAGTCGCACCTGCATCATCCGATACTGATACCTATGGAGTCGTACCTGATCTTCTTCGCCTTCGTCGTGGGGGCGGTCGCGATCGTCGTGGGGTCGTATCTGGCGAAGAAGAAGCGTCGCGAAGGGTTCGCCCTCATCGCCACCCAGCTCGGCATGGAGTACTGGCTCGAGGATCCGTTCGGTCTGCTGCAGGAGCCGTTCGCGCTGTTCCAGAAGGGCGACGGCCGTGGGGTCGAGAACGTCATCGCCGGCGCATACCAGTCGATCGACACGAAGGCATTCGATTACTGGTACTACGAGGAGTCGACGGACCGGAACGGCCACAGGACCAAGACGTACTACCGATTCGACTGCGTGGTCGTGCCGATCGACGCTGCGTGCTCGCCACTCACCATCGACAACGAGAACGTCCTGACGCGCCTGGCGGATGCGCTCAGCTTCCACGACATCGAGTTCGAGTCCGAGGACTTCAATCGGGCGTTCACCGTGAAGTCGTCCGACAAGAAGTTCGCGAACGACTTCGTGGACGCACGGATGATGCGATGGCTGCTGCAGTACGGCAAAGGCACGGCGTTCGAAATCATGGGCGACCGGCTGCTCTGCTACCGGCGCAAGCTGCCGCCGATGCAGATCGTCACGCTGCTCGGCCTATCGAAGGCGTTCCTGGATCACGTGCCGCGCGTCGTCTACTCGCTCTACGCGCGCGCCGCTCCGATCCTGCCGATGCCGGGGACCGACAAGGAAGCGGCGAACGAAGCCAAGTGGCTGTCGGGCCATTACACGCCGGACAACTCGGACGGCGAAGCCATGGTTCCACCTGAAGGCAAGGGCTAAGCTGACCGGACATCGTCGGAAAGGAACGCTGCTGTGATCGTCGTGTGGATCCTGCTCGGCCTGATCGTGATCCTGGGGATCGGCACCATCGTCTCGTACAACCGGTTCGTCTCGCAGCGTCAGCTGATCAAAGACGCGTGGGCGAACATCGACACCGAGCTCCGCCGGCGGTACGACCTGATCCCGAACCTGGTCGAGACCGTGAAGGGCTACGCCGCACACGAGCGCGAGGTCTTCGAGGAGGTCACGCGTGCCCGCGCGGCCGCCGCCGGAGCCACCGGATCACCCGCCGCGCAGGCCGCCGCCGAGGGTCCGTTCATGGCCGCGTTGGGCAAGCTGTTCGCCGTTGCCGAGGCCTACCCAGACCTGAAGGCGAATCAGAACTTCCTTGCGCTCCAGGCTGAGCTGTCCAACACGGAAGACCGGCTGCAGACCGCTCGGCGCTTCTACAACGCCAATGTCCGGACGTTCAACACGCGCGTGGGGCAGTTCCCGTCATCGGTGATCGCCGGGATGTTCCACTTCGAACCGGCCGAGTTCTTCGAGATCCCGGAGTCGATCCGGGAGGCCGGGCCGCCGCAGGTGAGTTTCGCGGACGCGCCGACGGTCTCGATGGACGCGCCGCCCACATCCGAGATGCCCTCGGCTTCGGAAGCGCCCCCCGCGCCTCCGGCGCCCCCCGCTCCACCGAACGGCTAACCGTTTCACTCGGCGAGCGCGGGGGACGCGGCGACGTCGTACGCCTCAGGTGGCGGACCGCCGCATCCGTCCATGAGTGTCGCGCGTCGCACGTCGGTCGTCAGCCACATCCACACCGCGGCCCATACCACGGCGACCCCGCCCATCACGATCGCCGCGACCTGCGCGTCGTACGTTTCCGCAAGCCAGCCGGTGAGCAGGCTCGATGTACCGAACGTGAGCGTCACGAGCATCCCGTCGAACGCGAAGATCCGCCCGCGGATGTGGTCGGGAACGATCTTCTGCAGGCCGTACGAAGAGAGCATCCACTGCGCGCCTCCGCCCGTATGTGCGAGCATGACCGCCGGCAACGCCAACACCAGCCCGGGGACGACGCCGAGGAACATGTAGCCGGCGCCGAACACGCCGAGGGCGATCCCGATCGTGAGGAACAACCGGCGGTCCTTGTCGCCGAGGGCCGACCGTCCGACGAAAGGACCGATCAACGCGCCGACCCCGCGAGCCGCCAGGAGCAAGCCGATCCCCATCTCGCCGGTGTGGTACTTCCCCTTCGCCAGCAGCGGAACCAGTACGAGCACACCGCCTGCTAGCCCCCACCCGAACTTCACGGCGAGGAGCGCGAGCACGCGGTGGTCACGCCGTGTATAGCGGACGGTCTCCCTCGCGGCCTCTCGCAGGCGTGTGGGCGTCTCCTGCACCCGCGCTTCCTGGAAGGAACGGTGGATCCGGATGATGAGGAACGCCGAGCCCACGAACGAAGCGGCGTCGATCACGATCGCGGCGTCGCGGCCGAGCACCGCGGTCACCACGCCGCCGAGCGCCGCCCCCACCGTGAGCATCGTTCCCCACAGCGAGCCGCTCAGCGCGTTCGCGGTCGCGAGGTCATCGCCGTCGACCAGGTTGGGGAGCGCCGCCGCCGAGGCCGGCTCGAACGCCGCACTGAAGCACGCCATCGCGGCCAGCAGCGGATAGACGATCCACCACGTACTCTCGGTCTGCGCGAACAGGAACCCGACGCAGAGCACCGCCCGGCCGAGGTCGGCCGTCACCATCAGGTGCTTGCGGTTCAGCCGGTCAGCCAGCATCCCCATCACCGGCGAGACGACGAAGTAGGTCAGATCCTGTGCCGCGAGCAGGAACGCCACCGCGAGCGCGGACCCGGAAAGGTCCCAGACCAATCCGAAGAGCGCGACGATCAGGAACCAGTCCCCGCCGAGCGAGATCATCGACGAAAGGTAGGCGCGACGGAAGTCCTTGTTGCGCCGAAGGAGCGAGACGCTTGCTCGGACGCCGCCCTCGCGGACGCCGGTTTGGGGGCCACGGTCTTCCACAGGATTTGCCAGACTACCGGTGCCGATCGATGGAGGCTTGGATGCTCGAGCGCTTCACCTGGTTCCGCCAGGCCGCGTTCCGCTACGCCGACGCTGAACGGTCGATCTACATCGACCCCTGGGGAACCGGCGATGACCAAGCGCCCGCCGACCTGATCTTGATCACGCACGCACACTTCGATCATTTCCAGCCGGACGAGATCGCGCGTCTGTCGAAGGCGGGGACGAGGCTCGTGGCACCCCGCGACGTGGCGGCGGAGCTCTCGGGCGACGTGACGCCGGTGGTGCCGGGCGAGTCCTACGAGGTCGCTGGGGTTCGGTTCGTGACGGTTCCCGCGTACAACATCGCCGAGGAGCGCCTGAAGATGCACCCGCGTGCGAACCGCTGGGTCGGCTACGTGATCGAGCTCCCGGGCGGCACGTACTACCACGCGGGCGACACCGATCACGCGCCCGAGCTCGACCATGTCACGACCGACGTCGCCTTCCTCCCGATCGGTGGGACGTACACGATGGACGTGTCCGAGGCGGCCGGCTTGGCGCGTTCCATCGCTCCGAGGATCGCGGTGCCGATGCATTTCGGCTTCGTGGTGGGCTCGGCGGATGACGGCGAGCGCTTCCGCGCGGCCGCCGACCCCGTCGCGGTCGAGATCCTCACGCCGACGAACCCGTTCGAGTGCCCGTGACCGACACGGACAGGGGAAGGCCCCCCTCGCTGCACGTCGGCTCGTTCGCCGTCGCAGGTGTGGTCGGTGTGCTGGTATGGCTGGGCGCTCGCGCGTTCGCGGCGGGTTCCTGCCCGGCCCACGACCTACTCCGGGTGGTCTCGAGCTGCCGGGTGTTGGTGGGAAGCCTCGCGATCCGGGTCGGCGTGGTCGCCGCCGTGGCGGTCCTGGTGATGGAGCTGGTGGCCGCTGGGCTACTGCGGACGGCCGAGATGGACGAGGAGCGCCGGGCCGCGGATCCGGAGCCGGGAGCCGGCTCCGTCAGCGGCTAGCATCCAGCGCGAACGACCAGACGAGGGGAGACCACCATGCTCGGGCTCGGCTATGACTCAGACCTCTTCATCTTGGCGTTCGACCACAGAGGGTCGTTCGTCAAGACGTTCTTCGGGATCGAGGGGACCCCCACGCCGGAAGAGACCCAGCGCATCGCCGATGCGAAGACCGCGATCTTCGAAGGGTTCCTGCGCGCGGTCGAGCGCGAGGGGGTCCTGAAGGCATCGGCAGGCGTCCTGGTCGACGAGCAGTTCGGCGCCGCGGTCGCCCAGCGCGCGCGGCAGCAGGAGTTCATCTTGGCGATGCCGGCGGAAAAGTCAGGACAGAACGAGTTCGACTTCGAATATGGGGGCGAGTTCGGGCAGCACATCGAGCTCAACGCGCCGACGTTCACGAAGGTCCTCGTCCGCTACAACCCCGAGGGCGACGGCACGCTGAACGCGCGGCAAGCGGAGCGACTGAAACGGCTCTCGGATTGGCTGCACCACGGCGAGCGCAAGTTCCTGTTCGAGCTGCTGGTTCCGGCGGAGGCGCATCAGATGGAGACGGTGGACGGCGACGTGGCGCGTTTCGACACGGAGCTCCGGCCGAACCTGATGCGCCGCGCGATCGCGCAGCTCCAGGAAGCCGGCATCGAGCCGGACATCTGGAAGATCGAGGGGATCGACGAGCGCCAAGACTGCGAGGTGATCGCGCAGCAGTGCCGCGTAGCCGGGCGCGACCACGTGGCATGCGTGGTCTTGGGGCGCGGCGCCGATCAGGATGCGGTCGATCGCTGGCTGAGGGCGGCGAGCGGTGTCCCCGGCTACCAGGGCTTCGCGATCGGCCGGTCGATCTGGTGGGAGCCCCTGAAGGGGTTCGTGGACGGTTCGCTCGCGCGCGAGGCGGCGTCCGCGCAGATCGCGATGAACTACTCGCGGTTCGTCAAGGTGTACACGGGCGAGGGCTAGGCCGTGGTCAGCAGGCCGCGCCGTTTGCGGATCCGCCGGTCGAGCGGCACGAACACCAGGTACTCCACGAGAACGCCGATCACGACGATCACCGCGACCGTCGCGACGAGCGCCGGGACGTCGTTGTGCGAGCGCGCGAGAAGGTGTCCCAATCCGACGGCGTCGAGTCCGGCTGTGATCAGCTCGCCGGCCATCAACGCCTTCCACGCGAACCCCCAGGCCTGCTGCAGTCCGGCCATGTAGCCGGGCAACGCGGCGGGGAATATCACCTCGCGGTAGAGCGGCCACCCCTCGGCGCCGAGCGTCCGTCCAGCTCGCTTCAGGAGCGGCGGCACCTGCCCGAAGCTCGAGATCGTTGCGAGCGTGACCGACGGGAACGCGCCGACGATCGCCACGAACACGACCGCGCGTTCCGACAGGCCGAACCACACCACGGCGAGCGGCAGCCACGCGATGAACGGCGTGATCTGCAACGCGACCACGAGCGGCCGGACCGCTCGGCGCGCGAACTCGTTCAATGCGAGGCCGAACCCGAGCGCTGTGCCGATCACGATCGCAACCGCGAAGGAGAACGCGAGCCTGATCAACGTCTTCACCGCCGCTTCGGGGATCGTGCCATCCGACATCCCCCGTACGAACGCGGACCAGACATCAGCAGGCGAAGGAACGACCTTCGTCGAGGCGAACGCCGCCACGATCGCCCATACGACCAGCAGCCCTGCGGCACCGACGAGAGGTGGTCCGAGCTCGCGTCCGAGGCGCCTCATCGTTCGCCGCCCTTGCCAACCTCGGCCATCAAGACGTCGTGGATCTCGGAAACCACCCGCGAGACGAGCGCGTCGTCCAGCGCCCGCGGTCGCGGCGCGTGGATCCGCTGTTCTTCGAGCAGTCTGCCTGGGGCTGTCGTCATCAGGAGCACGCGATCGGCGAGCAGGGCCGCCTCCCGCACGTTGTGTGTTACGAACACGAACGTCTTGCGTCCCTCGCTCTCGACCCACACACGCTGGACCTCGTTCTGGAGCAGCTCCCGTGCCTGGGCGTCGAGCGCGCCGAACGGTTCGTCGCCGAGCAGCACATCGGGATCGCACGCGAGCGCCCTTGCCAGGGCCGCGCGCTGGCGCATACCTGCCGATAGCTCGTGCGGCTGCGCGTCGGCGGACCCGGCGAGGTGGACGTTCTCGAGCCAGCCCATCGCGCGATCGCGGCGCTCCGCCTGCGGGACGCCGATGTGTTTCAGGGCGAACTCCACGTTGGCGACGACCGAGAGCCACGGGAACAGCGCCGGCTCCTGGAACAGCACGGCGCGATCGGGACCCGGACCGGGGATGGGCCGACCGTCGATCAGCGCGTCGCCGGACGTCGGCGCGTCCAGCCCTGCGAGGATGTTCAAGATCGTGGTCTTGCCGCACCCCGACGGCCCCAGCAGGCAGACGAACTCACCCTGATGGACATCGAACGAGACATGGTCGACGACGGTGAGCTCGGTGCCGGCCGTCGACGTTCGCGTCTTCACCAGGTCGTGGAGCGCGAGCTTCGACGGAGGCGTTTCCCGCCCACCCAACGTCGCCACGGCGCCCTCGTGTCGATCGGCCATCAGCGCAACCGGAACTTCTCGGCCATCTCGATCTGCACGACCTTGCCGTCCTGGATCACCAACACGACGGTCCCGAAGTTGATCTTGCGCACGATGTCGGCCACCTTCGCGAGCACTAGCCGCTCGTCGTCGGTCAGCTCGGCGAGCCGTTCCTGCACGCTGGGCTCGAGGTTCGGCTCGTCGGCCATGAGCGGATACTAGCCTCGTCCCCGGCGCTCCCTAGGCCGCCGTTCCGACCACGAGACCGGACAGGAGGTACGTGATCGGCAGGACGAACAGCGCCAGGCGACGGTTCGAGGCCACGAGGTAACGGAGCTCCTGCATCGCCCTTTGTCCCCTTTCGAGAACGAAGAAGACCGCGGCGCACGAAGCGTCGCGGCCTCCAGTCGTCTGGTCAGCTGCGTCGGTCAGCATACCTCGATGTTCGGGGATGTTCGAGCCTGGTCCATCGGCCGCGGGTGGCTAGACGGGTCGGTCAGCCGAGACGGCCACCTCCACGGCCTCGAGCGCCGGGCGGGCGCGGGCGAAGTACGCTACCGCCGCAGCGAATCCAACCACGAACAGTGCACCGATCGCCTGTGTCCAGATCCAGGAGTTACGGTTGCGGCCCGTAGCTTCCCACTGGGCGTCGGGATGCCCGGCCGCGTCGACCGCCCCCCAGACCGGGAACGCGATCAGCGCGAACACCAGGAGGGTCATACCGAGAGCCTCCGTCGACATGCCGATCAGCTTGAGTCCCGACGCGACGAGCACGAACACCAAGGCGGGCCGGATCACGCCATCGGGAGCTTTCGACGACATGCGGGCGCCCACGTAGACGCCGGGGATCGAGCCCACAAGGATCGACGTCGTCAACCCCAGCTCGAAGTCACCGAAGAAGATGTGCATCACCGCGGCCGCAGACACGAGGGGCACTGCTTGGACCAGGTCGGTTCCCACGAGCTCGGCGCCCCGCAACGCGGGGTAGAGCAGCATCAGGGCGATGATGATGATCGAGCCCGAGCCCACGGACGTCAGGCCCACGAGCAGGCCGCCGACGGCGCCCACCAGGATCGTGGGGATGGGTTTGACGCGGAGCGGTGGTCGTTCGATGGTGGATCCTGCGGTTCGCTCCGCGGCTGCTCGACGTCCCTGCAGCCATGACTTCACGACCATGGCGGTCGCGGCGACCATCAGGGTGGCCCCCAGCAGCAGTTTGACGATGTTCTGCACGTCCTCGCTGTTTCCCAGGGCGCGGATGATGAACACCCCCGATGCGGCGGCGGGAACCGATCCGATGCACAGCCACTTGACCAACTCCCAGCGGACCGTGCGGCGCCGGATGTGAACGCCGGCGCCGATCGGCTTCATGATCATGGCGGCGACCAGGTCGCTCGAGACCGCGGCGCTCGGGGTGATCCCGAAGAACAGCACGAGGATCGGCGTCATGAGCGCGCCGCCGCCCATACCGGTCATGCCCACGGTGAAGCCCACGATCAATGCGGCGAGCGTGATGTGTGGGTCGAATGACAAGCGATCTCCCGCTGGAGGTCTCGACAGTAACAACGTGCCCGGGACTCGTCCATGAGCCGGGCCACCGGGCCTCGTGGCCATCCGTCTGAACACCTGCGCCATGGGTCCGTGCGTATCCTGTCCGCATGTTCGAACGGATCCTCGTCGCGGTGGACGGCTCCTCCCAGAGCAGCAAGACGATCCTGGCCGGCATCGACCTTGCGCAGAGGTATGGTGCGACCGTCACCGTGCTCCACGTCCGGGAGTTCGAGAAGTACGAGGGGAGCGACGTCGACCTCGGTCCGCCGCAAGATGCGCAGTCACTCGTGAACGAGGTCGTCGGTCGGTTCTCGGAGGCGGGCATACAGGCGACGGGCGAGATCCGGCGGGTGACCCCGGGACTCACCTCAGATGAGATCGTCCGGGTGGCGGAACAGGCGGACGCGAACCTGATCGTGATGGGCACCCGCGGCATGTCGGAGTTCCGCAGCATCGTCCTCGGCGGGGTGGCCAACAAGGTCGTCCACCACGCGCACTGTCCGGTGCTGCTCGTCCGGTAGCGCGCTCGCGTCATCTAAACTGTCGCCGCCATGCCTGCCTCGATCGTGCTCGGGACGCAGTGGGGGGACGAGGGCAAGGGCAAGGCGGTCGACTACCTCGCGGACCGGATGGACTACGTGGTCCGTTACCAGGGCGGGAACAACGCGGGCCACACCGTGATCGCCGAGGGCCGGCTGCTGAAGCTCCAGCTGATCCCCTCGGGGATCCTGTACGACCACATCACGTCGGTGATCGCGGGCGGCGTGGTCGTCGATCCCCGCCACCTGATCAAGGAGATGGCGTCGCTCCGCGAGTTGGGCATCGACGTCTCCCGGCTCGTCGTGTCAGGGAACGCGCATCTGATCATGCCGTACCACTTGGAGCTCGAGAAGGTGACGGAACGGTTCCTGGGGAAGAACGCGCTCGGCACGACGAAGCGCGGGATCGGCCCAGCGTACGGCGATAAGGCCGCGCGGATCGGCCTGCGGGTCCAGGATCTGTTCGACGCGAAGATCTTCCGGGAGAAGCTCGACGTCGTCCTGCGTGAGAAGAACCTGATCCTCACGAAGATCTACAACCGCCTGCCGCTCGACGCCGATCGGATCGTCGAGGAGTACATGGACCTGGCGGCACAGCTGGAGCCGCACGTCGCCGACACCGGCGCGCTCCTGCACCAGGGCCTGCGCGACGGGAAGCACGTGATGCTCGAGGGCGCGCAGGGTACGCTCCTCGACCTTGACCACGGCACGTACCCGTTCGTCACCTCGTCGAACCCGGTCGCCGGGTACGCGCTCGCATCGGCGGGGATCGGCCCGCGCGAGGTCGACCGGGTGATCGGGATCGTGAAGGCGTACGTGACCCGCGTGGGAGCCGGACCCTTCCCGACCGAGGACTTCGATGAGGTCGGCGAGAGGCTCGGGGTGCGGGGCAACGAGTTCGGGACGGTCACGGGGCGCAAGAGGCGGTGCGGCTGGTTCGACGCCGTGCTCGGCCGATACGCGGCTCGGCTGAACGGGTTGACGGAGCTCTTCGTCACGAAGCTGGACGTGCTATCCGGGTTCGAGTACCTGAGGGTCTGTACCGGGTACCTGGCGGACGGCCAGCGTTACGACGACTTCCCGCCGCACCAGTCGCTCCTGCACAAGGCCGAGCCCATCTGGGAGGAGATGGACGGCTGGATGGAGGAGATCGACGAGGCGAAGACGTTCGAGGATCTCCCGAAAGCTGCACGCGCCTACGTCCATCGGATGGAGGAGTTGGTCGGTGTGTCGGCGTCGGTGGTCTCGGTCGGCCCCGCGCGCGAACAGAGCTTGCCGGTCGGATGAGGGTCCTCGTCGTCGGGGGCGGCGCGCGAGAGCACGCGCTCGTCTGGCGGCTACGTCAGAGTCCTCTGATCGACGATCTGTTGGCGGCGCCAGGCAACGCTGGGATCGCGGAGGTCGCCCGTTGCGCACCGGTGAGTGCCGACGACCTCGACGCGATCGTCGCGCTCGTCGAACGCGAGGACGTCGATCTGACGGTGGTCGGTCCCGAGGCGCCGCTCGTCGCCGGTCTGGCAGACGAGCTGGAGGCCCGAGGGCGTCGCGTGTTCGGACCGTCCAAAGCGGGCGCCTCGCTCGAGGGTTCGAAGGCGTTCGCGAAGGAGCTGATGCAGCGGCACGGGATCCCGACCGCGCGCTCGGGCACGTTCACGGATGTCGAGAAGGCTGCCGCGTACGTGGACGAGCTCGGCGGGCGTGCCGTGGTGAAGGCGGACGGCCTGGCTGCCGGTAAGGGCGTGACGGTCGCCGAACACCGCGAGATGGCTGCCGTCGCGTTGCGCGATGCGTTGGATGATCGCGCCTTCGGCGACGCAGGCACCACCGTCGTTGTCGAAGAGATCCTGGAGGGTCCCGAGGTTTCGGCGTTCGCGCTGATCGACGAGGACTCGCTGGTGCCGCTCGGCATCGCGCAGGACTTCAAGAGGATCGGCGACGACGACACCGGTCCGAATACCGGCGGGATGGGTGCGTACTCACCCCTGCCGTGGCTCGACGCCGACCTCGAAGCCAGGATCTGGGAGGACACGGTGGCGCCGACGTTCCGAGCTCTCCGGGACGAGGGGATCCGGTACCGCGGCTGCCTGTTCGCGGGCCTGATGCTCACGCACGACGGACCCAAGGTGCTCGAGTTCAACTGCCGGTTCGGCGACCCCGAGACTGAGGTGTTGATGCCGAGGATCGGGGCGGACCCGGCTGAGCTCCTGTTGGCATGTGCGGAGGGACGGCTCGCAGGATGGGCACGGAGCGAACGCCCCGAGGCGGCGGTCTCGGTCGTCCTCGCGTCGGGCGGGTACCCGGGCCCCTGCGAGACGGGTTTCGATATCAACGGGTTGGAGGCGGCCGCGCAGGTGGACGGCGTGACCGTCTTCCACGCCGGCACCGCGGAGCGGGACGGTAGAGTGGTCACCGCCGGGGGGCGGGTGCTGGCTGTGAGCGCGCTCGGATCGACGCTCCGCGACGCCCGCGCTCGTGCGTACGATGCGTGCGGCCGGATCGCGTTCGAGGGGATGCAGTACCGGCGCGACATCGCCCTGACGGCGGCGGGATGGGAGCCGGAGTGATCGACGAGACACCGAGGGTGGGGGTGCTGGCGGCTTCGCCGTCGGAGTTGCCCATCATGCGCCAGGCAGGCCTGATCCTGGAGAAGTTCGACATCGGGCACGAGGTCCGCATCATGTCGTCGTCGAGGAACCCCGACCTGGTCGACGAGTATGCGCGTACCGCGTTCGAACGAGGGCTCCGGGTGGTGATCTGCTCCACCGGGATGTCGGGGCATCTGGCGGCCGCAGTCGCGGCGCGGACCATCCTGCCGGTGATCGGCGTGCCGATCGCATCCTCGCCGCAGATGGTGGGGAACGAGGCACTCGCGATCACCGCTCAGATGCCGACGGGCGTCCCGGTCGCGACCGTGGGCGTCGACGCCGCCGTGAACGCCGCGGTCCTGGCGGCGGAGATCATCGCGATCAACGACCCGGACGTGCAGGCCATGCTCTGGAAGTTCAAGGACGACCTGGGAGAGGGCCTGAAACTTTGATCCCGCGGTACAGCTTGCCCGAGATGGCCGCGGTGTGGTCGGACGAGTCGCGGCTCGGGAACTGGCTGGAGATCGAGGTCTTTGCGGTCGAGGCGTGGGCCGAGCTGGGGCAGGTTCCCGTCGAGGATGCACGCACGATCCGCGAGCGCGCGGCGTTCACCGTGGACGAGGTCGCCCGGGTCGAACGGGTAACGCGTCACGACGTGGCCGCGTTCGTCCAGGTCGTCGCGGACTCCGTCGGGACGGAGGGCAGGTGGGTCCACTTCGGGATGACGTCGTCAGACGTGCTGGACACGGGCTTCGCCATGCAGCTCCGAGCGTCGGCGGACCTGCTGCTGGCACGGCTGGAGGGGTTGCTCGCCGTCGTGAAGCGGATGGCACTCGCGCATCGCGACACCGTGATGGTCGGCCGCTCGCACGGGGTGCACGCCGAGCCGATCAGCTTCGGTCACAAGCTGGCGGTCTGGGCGTTCGAGTTGGATCGCGACCGCGAGCGTCTCCGCCGCGCGCGCGAGGCCGTGAGCGTCGGCGCCATCAGCGGTGCGGTGGGGACGTACGCGTCGATCGATCCGCGGGTCGAGCAATTGGTGTGCGCGAAGCTCGGCCTCCGGCCCGAGGAGGCTAGCACGCAGGTGATCCAGCGGGACCGCCACGCGGAGTTCATGGCCGCGCTCGCGATCTGCGCGTCGACGCTCGACAAGATGGCCACCGAGATCCGTCATCTGGCGCGAACGGAGGTGCGCGAGGTCCAGGAGCCGTTCGGCGAGGGCCAGAAGGGCTCGAGCGCCATGCCGCACAAGCGAAACCCGGTGGCCTCGGAGCGCGTCAGTGGGCTGGCGCGGGTGATCCGCGGCTACGCCCAGGCCGCGCTCGAGGACGTTGCGCTCTGGCACGAGCGTGACATCTCGCATTCGTCGGCCGAACGGGTGATCTTCCCGGACGCGACGGGTCTGCTCGATTTCATGTTGGCGGAGATGACGACCGTCCTCGACGGGTTGCGCGTCTACCCCGACCGGATGCGGGCGAACCTTGAGGCCGATGGGGGATCGGTGTTCAGCCAGTCAGTCCTGCTCGCCCTGATCGATGCTGGCATGGGACGCGACGAGGCCTACCGCGTGGTGCAGCTGGCCGCCGCCGGCGCATGGGATCAGGGCGCCGACTTCCGCGCCGCCCTCGGGTCCAACCCGGAGGTAACGAGCCGTCTCTCGCCCGAGGAGTTGACTGCCTTGTTCGATCCGCAGAGGTTCCTGCTCAACCTGGGGGGCGTGTTCGAGAAGCTCGAGAAGCTGCCGGTGGAAGGCGCGTGAGCGCGGGCGCCGGCTTGTACGCGCGCGGGAAGGTCCGCGACGTCTACGAAGCTGGTGACGACCTGCTGCTCGTCGCGACGGATCGGATCAGCGCGTTCGACGTGGTACTGCCGACGCCGATCCCCGGCAAGGGGCTCGTGCTCACCGGTCTGTCGCTCTTCTGGTTCGCACAGACGGCCGATCTGGTGCCGAACCACGTGATCACGGCCGAGCGCGACCGCTTCCCGGCGCCGTTCTCCGACGATCCGTCGCTCGCGGGCCGCGCGACGTTGGTGCGGCGAGCCGATGTGATCCCGGTGGAGTGCGTCGCCCGCGGGTACCTCTCGGGGTCCGGATGGAAGCAGTACCAGGCGGAGCGGGCGATCTGCGGCGTGTCGCTGCCGGCAGGGCTGGTCGAGTCCGACCGCTTGCCCCAGCCGATCTTCACGCCGACGAGCAAGGCGGCGGCCGGGCACGATCTTCCGCTCCGGCCCGACGAGATGCGGGATCTCATCGGGATGGGTCTGGCCGAGCGGCTGAAGGAGCTGACGCTCACGATCTACGAGCGCGCGGCGGCATCGGCGCTCAGACGCGGGATCATCCTGGCGGACACGAAGTTCGAGTTCGGGTTCGCGGGCGGCGAGCTGCTCGTGATCGACGAGATGTGCACTCCGGATTCGTCGAGGTTCTGGCCTTCCGATCGCTACGAGCCCGGAGGGCCGCAGCCCTCGTTCGACAAGCAGTTCGTCCGGGACTGGCTCGACGCGAGCGGCTGGGACCATGAGCAGCCGGCCCCCGAGCTCCCGGCCGACGTGGTCGCGCAGACGGCCGCGCGCTACCGCGACGCGCACGAGCGCCTAACCGGAGAGCCGTTCAACGCCTACCTGACCAGGATGGGAGCGACGGCGTGACGTTCGTGTTCGAGGTGCTGGTGATGTTGAAGCCGGGGCTGTCCGACCCGCAAGGCAAGGCCGTGGAGGGCTCGCTTCCGGCGCTCGGGTGGACGAACGTGCGGGACGTCCACGTCGGGAAGCACATCCGGCTGAGCGTCGAGGCTGCCGACGAGGAGGCGGCTCGAGCGCAGGTCCGCGAGATGGCCGAACGTCTCTTGTCGAACCCCGTGATCGAGGAGTACCGGGTCCTCGAGACCGAGGAGGCCTGAGCGGGTGACCGTCGCGACGCCGCGGATCGGCGTGATCACGTTCCCGGGGTCGCTCGACGACCGCGACGCGCTGCGCGCCGTGGAGACGATGGGGGGAAAGGGCATCGCGCTGTGGCACGCGGAGGACGATCTCCACGGAGTGGATGCCGTGATCCTGCCCGGTGGGTTCAGCTATGGGGACTACCTGCGAACCGGGGCGATCGCGCGTTTCGCTCGAGTGATGGATGCGGTGCGCGGCTTCGCCGAGCGGGGCGGACCGGTGCTCGGCATCTGCAACGGATTCCAGATCCTCTGTGAGAGCGGACTGTTGCCGGGCGCGCTGATCCGCAACCGTTCGCTGCGGTTCGTTCGCCGGGTCGTGCACGTCCGTGTCGAGACGACGGTGACGCCTGTAACCCTCGACGTCGTTCCTGGCGAGGTGCTCGAGATCCCGGTCAAGCACGGCGAGGGGCAGTTCGTCGCAGAACCAGCCGACCTGGTGCGGATCGAGGACGACGGGCTCGTGGTGTTCCGTTACTGCGCCGCGGACGGATCCGTCGGCGCCGACGCCGACAATCCGAACGGGAGCGCTAACGCGATCGCCGGCGTGCGCGATGCGGCCGGGAACGTCGTCGGTCTCATGCCGCATCCCGAGCACGCGGTCGATCCCGACGTCGGGCCGACCGGGGGACAGGCATTGTTCGCGTCGCTCCTCACGCAGGCGCTGGCGAAGGTCTAGCAACGTGGCGATCGTGGAGCAGCCCCTGCACCGTGCCCTGGGGCTCACCGACGACGAGTTCTCGCGGATCAGGCAGACCCTCGGGCGAGACCCGAACGCGACCGAGCTTGCGATGTACGGCGCGATGTGGTCGGAGCACTGTTCGTACAAGTCGTCGAAGATCCACCTGCGCACCTTGCCGACCGAGGGGTCCGCGGTGTTGGTCGGCCCCGGCCAGGACGCCGGGGCGGTGGACGTGGGCGACGGGTACGCCGTCGTCTTCAAGATGGAATCGCACTCGCATCCGAGCGCGATCGAGCCATATCAGGGCGCGGCGACCGGGGTGGGCGGCATCGTCCGTGACATCATCTCCATGGGCGCGCGGCCGGTCGCGCTGCTCGATCCCTTGATGTTCGGTCCGCTCTCCGATGCCCGGAACCGGTGGCTGCTCGGCGGCGTGGTCGCCGGGATCGGCGGGTACGGCAACTGCATCGGCGTGCCGACGGTAGGTGGCGAGATCCATTTCGCGGAGCCGCACGGTGCGAACCCGAGCATCGACGTGATGTGCGTGGGGATCGCGCGCGCGGACGGATTGATGACGTCGACCTCGCACGAGCCGCACGCCGGCTCGTTCATGGTCCTGTACGGCGCGTCGACCGGCCGCGACGGGATCGGCGGCGTGTCCGTGCTGGCGAGCGCGACGCTGGAGGAGGGCGCCGAGGAGTCACGGCCGAGCGTACAGATCGGGGATCCGTTCGCGGGGAAGCTCCTGATCGAAGCCTCCCTGGAGATGGTCGAGGGAGAGTTGCTCGAAGGGCTGCAGGATCTGGGGGGCGCCGGGATCACGTGCGCGGTCAGCGAATCCGCTGCGCGGGCGGGGATGGGCGCGGACCTCGATCTGGACGCCGTGCCGCTCCGCGAACCGGCGATGAAGGCGTTCGAGATCCTGACGTCCGAATCGCAGGAGCGGATGCTCGCGATCGTCGCCCCCGAGCGGCTGGCCGATGTCCACGCCGTGTGCGAGAAGTGGGGACTGGCATCGGCGGTCATCGCGACCCTCGTGCCGGGGGGAGCGCTCACCGTGCGGCGCGGGGGGGAGGTCGTCGCGCAACTGCCGGCATCGTCGCTCGCCGAGGACGGGCCCGAGTACGACCGAGCGATCGAGGCTGAGGCCGTTCCCGAGACGCACGACGATCCGGCGTTCGTCCCGTTCGAGGGCGATCTAGACGATGCGTTGATCGCCGTGCTCTCGTCGCCGAACGTCGCCAGCAAGCGATGGATCTACGAGCAGTACGACTCGATCGTCCAGGGACAGACGGTGACGGCGGAGGCGTCGGACGCGGCCGTGGTCCGTATCCCCGGCACGCTGAAGGGGATCGTGCTCTCGAGCGATGGCAAGGGCCGCTTCGGACACCTCGATCCCTACCTGGGCGCGATGCACGCCGTGGCCGAGGCGGCGAGGAACGTCGCGGTCACCGGCGCCCTGCCGCTAGCGATCACCAACTGCATGAACTTCGGCAACCCCGAGCGGCCGGTCGTGATGTGGCAGTTCTCGGAGTCGATCCGGGGGATGCGCGAGGCATGCCTCGCGCTCGACACGCCGGTCACCGGCGGGAACGTGAGCTTCTATAACGAGTCGGGTGGTTCCGCGATCTGGCCGACGCCGGTGATCGGCATGCTGGGGCTGCTCGAGGACTACCGGTTGCGCGTGCCGAGCGGGTTCGAACGCGCAGGGCTGACGATCGTGCTCCTGGGGGAGTCCTTCGCGGAGCTCGGTGGGTCGGAGTTCGCCGAGGTGGTACTCGGTGTGATCGCCGGTCGCCCGCCTGCCCTCGATCTGGAACGCGAGCACGCGTTGCACATCCTGCTGCACGAGGCGGCGACGGCCGACCTGCTCGCAGCCGCGCACGACTGCGGCGACGGCGGGCTCGCCGTCACGCTCGCCGAGCAGGCGATCCTCGGCGGCCACGGGTTCGCGGTGACGATCCCGGGCGACCTGCCGTCCCACGTCGCGCTGTTCTCGGAGTCGGCCTCACGGGCGGTGGTGGCAGTGGCGCCGGAGCGCGTGGACGCCCTCGAGCAGCTCGCCGCCGGTCACGGCGTCCCGTTCGCCGTGATCGGAGAAACGGGCGGTCCGCGCGTGGTGTTCGACGCGCTGGTCGAGACGACCGTCGACGACCTCCGCGACGCGTACGAAGGGGCGATCCCCCGGTTGCTCGGCGAGGCCGTGTGATCGAGGCCGTCACGTTCGACTACTGGGAGACGCTCGTCTCCGAGGGCGCGGGCATCGACGCCGAGGAAGACGGCTCGATGCGGTCGCGCCAGCTCCGCGCCTGGTCCGCGATCCTCCATGAGGCCGGCTTCCCTCTCGACGACGTCGCGATCGAGCAGGCGTTCACCCACAACTGGGAGGTCTTCCACGAGCGCTGGCGCGCGAACGTGCAGTACGGGTCGAAGGAGGCCGCTCCGACGATGTGCGGGTTTCTCGGGATCGATCCTCCGGCGGAGGTCGTCGCCGCGCTCGTGGGGTCGTTCGATGAGGTCGGTCGCGATGCGCCGCTGCAGCTCGCGCCCGGCGCCGAGGAGTGCTTGCGTACGTTGAAGGCGTCCGGCGTTCGGATCGGGATCATCTGCGACGTTGGGATGACGAACTCGCCGACGCTCCGTGCACGCCTCGAGGGTTTCGGCGTGCTCGATCTCTTCGACCATTGGTCGTTCTCCGACGAGGTGGGGTGCTTCAAGCCGTTCCCGGCGGTCTTCCGCCACGCGATGGCCGGGCTCGGTATGGACGACCCCGCGCGTCAGGCACACGTGGGCGACGGACGGCGGACGGACATGGCAGGGGCCCGGGCGATGGGGATGACGACGATCCGGTACACGTTCTTCAACGACGCGCCGGCGGAGACCGGGCCCGAAGGGGACTACGTCGTGGACGACCACGGGAAGATCCCGCCGACGCTCGGGATCGCCTGAGCGCCGTCTCACGGAACGGTCTCTCCCGTCGTTGTTCGGGGTGACGACCAGAAGGAGGCGACGATGGAGCGAGAGGACCGATGGCGGTGGTGGCGCGTGGTGGAACCGGACCCTGAGTACTTCCGGACGGCGGCGCGCCGGCGCTGGACGCGCACACCGTCGAGCCCGCCGCGCCGCACGACGTGGTGGGCGTGAGCCTAACGATCGTCCCCCCGTTCCAGGACTTCCTGGAGGCGAATCGGTCGACCGTGTACCGGTTCCTCCGCGTAGCGGTCGGACCGGCCGACGCCGACGACGCGTTCCAGGAGACGTTCCTCGCCGCGCTGCGCGCGTACCCGCGCCTGCGCGACGGAGAACGGCTGGACCGGTGGATCCTGCGGATCGCGTCGCGCAAGGCGATCGACCATCACCGAGCGGGTGGGCGACGGGCGATGCCGGTCGCGGAGGTGCCGGAGCACGCTGCGGTTCCGCAGGTCGTCTCGCACCCGGACGATCCCCTGTGGGAGGCGGTGGCGTCTCTCCCCCCTCGGCAGCGGGTGGCGGTGGTGCATCGCCACGTCCTCGACCGGCCGTACGCGGAGATCGCCGAGCTGATGGGCTCGAGCCAGGAAGCCGCCCGGGCGAACGTGTCTCAGGGCGTCAAGAGATTGAGGGAGCTGATCGGATGAACCCGAACGAGCTGAAGCGGCTGGCGGATCGCGCCCGATCGGAGTCCAGGTCGCGCGAGGCGGCGCTCGCGTTCCCCGATGCGGCCGTCTCCGCCGGGCTGCTCGACGTCGCCGTCGGCACGATGAGTTCGCCGATCGGGGAACTGTTCGTGGCGGTGACGGTCGAGGGCCTGGCGGCGATCGCGTTCGAGGGCGACAGCTACCGTGAGGAGCTGCTCGGGCGTATCGCCGGCCGGATCTCCCCGCGGATCCTGCCATCCCCCAGGGGCACGGACGCCTGGCGCCGGGAGTTGGACGAGTACTTCGCGGCTCGGCGCACGGAGTTCGACCTTCCCGTCGATCGCCGGCTGATCTATGGGATCGCGCGGGACGTGTTGCGCCAGACCGCGAGGATCCCGTACGGGGAGGTGTCCACGTACGGCACGATCGCGAAGAGGATCGGTCATCCGACCGCCGCTCGCGCCGTCGGCCGCGCGCTCGGATCGAACCCGATCCCCATCGTGATCCCATGTCACCGGGTGATCGGAGCGAGCGGCAAGCTCACCGGCTACGCGGGCGGTCTCGACCGCAAGATCGCCCTCCTCGAACTCGAAGGGGTCCTTGCCGCGGGCTGACGCTCGCATCGTCCGGGAGCTCGCGAGCGCCTGATACGCTGAACGCCTCGTGGGCGCGGAATCACCGAAAGAGGAATGCGGGCTCTTCGGCGTCTGGGCACCGGGTGAAGACGTCGCCCGGCTCACGTACTTCGGACTCTTCGCCCTCCAGCATCGCGGCCAGGAATCCGCCGGCATCGCGGTGAGCGACGGCACCAACATCTTGGTCTACAAGGACCTCGGTCTGGTCAGCCAGGTCTTCAACGAGGCCACGCTCACGACCCTCCACGGCGACCTCGCGATCGGCCACACCCGCTACTCGACCACGGGTTCGACCACGTGGGACAACGCGCAGCCGGTCTTCAAGACCGACGGCGTCCGGTCGATCGCCTTGGGCCACAACGGGAACCTCGTCAACACGCATGAGCTGGCGGAGATGGTCGGCTCGCGCTCCGCCGCCACGACCGACACCGACATCGTCACCACGCTGATGGCGAACGAGATGGCGAGCGGGACGTTCGAGGACGCGGCCCTGCGGATCCTGCCCACGCTGAAGGGGGCGTTCAGCTTCGTGATGATGGACGAGCGGAGCGTGTACGCCGCCCGCGACGCGCACGGGATCCGACCGCTATCGATCGGGCGGCTGCCGAACGGGTTCGTGGTCGCCTCCGAGACCTGCGCGCTGGACATCCTGGGCGCGACGCTCGTCCGCGATGTGGAGCCGGGTGAACTGGTACGCATCGACGACCGAGGCCTCCACTCCTCGCGGTTCGCCGAGTCGCCCCGCTCCGCTCTTTGCATCTTCGAGTTCGTGTACCTGGCCCGCCCGGATTCGCGTCTGTCGGGGACCACGGTGCACGAGGCCCGCCGCGAGATGGGCCGGATCCTGGCGAGCGAACATCCGGCCGACGTGGACCTGGTGATCGCCGTCCCGCAGACGGCCCACTCCGCGGCACAGGGTTACGCGGAGGTCTCCGGCATCCCGTACGGCGACGGCCTGATCAAGAACAACTACGTGGGACGCACGTTCATCCAGCCGTCACAGTCGCTCCGCGACCGCGGCGTGAAGCTCAAGCTGAACCCGCTCCCGGACTCGATCCGCGGGAAGCGCCTCGTGGTGATCGACGACTCGATCGTTCGGGGAACGACCCAGCAACAGGTGGTGGGTGTGCTTCGGGAGGCGGGCGCCACCGAGATCCACGTCCGCATCACGAGCCCGCCCATCAAGTGGCCGTGCTTCTACGGGATCGACATGTCCACCCGGCACGAGCTGATCGGCTCAGATCTGGCCGTCGAAGAGATACGCGCGTTCATCGGGGCGGACTCCCTCGGCTACCTCTCGCTCGAAGGCATGGTGCAGGCTGCCGGCTCGCCGAGGGACGACTTCTGTCGCGCCTGCTTCGACGGCGAGTACCCGGTCCCGATCCCGGAGCATGCCGGCAAGTTCGTGCTGGAAGACCAGCTGCAACTGCCGACCGCCTGAGCGTCAGTGAGACAGCCGTGAGCGACGTGTACCGTCGGGCGGGCGTCGACACCGAGGCCGCCGCCAAGGCCGTAACGCTGATCGCCGACCTCGCGGCCCGTACTCGGCGTCCGGAGGTGGTGGACGAGGTCGGCGGGTTCGCGGGCTTGTTCCGCGCCGGAGGCACCACGTTGCTGGCGGCGGCGACCGACGGCGTGGGCACCAAGCTCGAGATCGCACGCCTAACGGGGCGTCTCGACACCGTCGGGATCGACCTCGTCGCGATGTGCGCGGACGACGTCGTCTGCACGGGCGCCGAGCCCTTGTTCTTCCTGGACTATCTCGCGGTCGGGCGCGTCGTCCCCGAACGCGTCGAGGCGATCGTCGAGGGCGTCGCCCAGGGGTGTCGCCGCGCAGGATGCGCGCTGCTGGGGGGCGAGACCGCGGAGCATCCCGGCGTGATGCCCGACGATCAGTTCGATCTGGCCGGCTTCTGCGTGGGATCGGTGGACGAGGCCGATCTCCTGGGGCCGTCTCGGGTGCAGGTCGGCGACGTGTTGATCGGGCTCGCCTCGAGCGGCCTCCACGCGAACGGCTACTCGCTCGTGCGCGCCGCGCTGCTTGACCGGTTCGCGCTCGATGAGACGCCGCCGGGCCTCAGCCGGAAGCTCGTCGATGAGTTGCTGGAACCGTGTGCGATCTACGCGCCCGAGGTGCTCGCGCTCGCTCGAGACGGCCTCGTGCATGCTGCGGCGCACATCACTGGCGGCGGTTTCGTCGAGAACATCCCGCGCGCGCTTCCTCGAGGAACGGGCGCCCTGGTCCGTCGCGGTTCCTGGCCGGAACCGCCTATCTTCGCTCTCGTGGCCGAAGCGGCGTCCGCCACCGAAGACGACCTGTTCTCGACGTTCAACATGGGCATCGGCATGGTGTTGGTCGCGACGCCTGAAGGCGCCGCGGAGATCCTGCGTCGCAACGGCGAACGGGAGCCGTTCGTGATCGGCCAGGTGGTCGACGGTGGCGGGTTCGCGGTCGTCGGCGCCTGACCCGTTGTGACTACGTAGTCCTCGCCCAACGCCGCCGAACGCGTCGAGGTCTTAGGTCCACGGTCTCGAACGAGAAACGCCATCCTGGCCGATACAGAGATGGGTCCAACGAGCCGTACCTTGAATCAAGTATGCAGACGCTCTCGCAAACACTCGATCACAGCATCCTGGTGGTGGACGACGAGCCCCAGGTCGTCTGGGTCCTCCAGTACAGCTTGGAGGCCGAGGGGTACACCACGCTCTCGGCGCGCGACGGGGCTGCAGCGCTCGAGGCGGTCGATCTGTTCCATCCGCAGCTGATGCTGCTGGACATCATGATGCCGACGCTCGACGGGTGGAGCGTGCTGGAGGAGTTGGGGAAGCTCCCGCAGGACGTCCGTCCACGCGTGGTGATCGTGTCGGCGCTCACGAGTCTCCAGGATCGAGCCCGCGCCGCGGAGCTCGGCGCCGACGCGTTCTGCCCGAAGCCGTTCAACGTGGAAGACCTGATCGGCCTCGTGCACGATCTGGAGGACTTGGACGAGCTCGACCGTTTGGACGACATCACCTGAAGGCTCCGCTGCCACGGCGTCCTGGCTCGCCATGACTAGTCCGGGCTCCCCCAGGGGAAGGGAGCCCGGACTCGTTCCCTAGTCCGAGGGGTCACGGCAGAAACCGCCCGCGCGACCGATACCGCCTGCGCCCCAAGGCGCCTACCCTCGACCCATGTCCCAACTTGGATCACTCGGTTCGAGCGTGCTCGTCGTCGACGACGAGCCGCAGGTCGTATGGGTCCTCCAGTTCAGCCTGGAGGCCGAGGGCTACACGACGTTCGCGGCGCGGGACGGCGCGCAAGCCCTCACCGCGATCGCCGAGCACCACCCGAAGCTCATGGTGCTCGACATCATGATGCCGACGATGGACGGGTGGAGCGTGCTCGAGGAGATGATGCAGCTACCGCGCGAGGAGCGGCCACGCGTGATCGTCGTCTCCGCCATGTCGAACCTGCGCGACCGCGCGAAGGCCGCCGAGATGGGCGCGGATGCGTTCGTGCCGAAGCCGTTCAACGTCGACGACCTGCTCGGCGTGCTGCACGATCTGGATCTCGCCGTCTAGTCTGTTACAGACTAGTGCGCGAACCGTTGGTTCGGTGACGTCACCACCGTCGTTCCTGCCGCGCGGCAGGTGAGCACGGGTTCGTCGAGGAACTCGGCCGCCGACTCGCTGATGTCGCCCCGCGGTCCTCCGATCTTCCATACCTCGAACTCGCAGGTGCGGCTGGAGTTGCCGACTCGCACGATCCGCCCCTTCGCTTCGATCCAGTCGCCGGCGTACAGCGGCGCGAGGAACTCGACGGAGTCGTACGCGCGGAAGAGTCCTTCGTCCCCGTCGTAGCGCATCGCGAGCTCGGTGATCAGGTCGCCGATGATCTCGAGCTGCTTGGCGCCTGCCACGAGGTTCCCGCCGTAATGGGCGTCCTCGCTCCCGAGTCGGCGCCGGATGAACGCGCTGGGAAGGTCGTTCTCGCTCACGGTGGCTCCTTCGCGACCTCGGGGATCACCTTGCCGTGGCGCACGCCGCGTGCTGGCACCCGGACCACCTCGCCCGTCTTCCTTCGGACGAAGTACGTCTCCGCGCCCTGATCCCATCGTTCGAACACCCCAACCGCCTCAGAGAGGTAGCCGTTGGGGAGCTCGAACTGGAACGTCACGCGTCTGCCCACGTCATCGGGTGTCACGAGGTTCGTGCCGCGCATGGCGGGAGGATACCGGACGTGCGAGCCCGCTCAGTCGGGCGGCATCCGAAGGCACGCCTCGGCCGCCAGGCGGAACAGCAGCTCGCGGCCGGAGGCGTGATCGTTCCAGTCGCGCGGATCCCAGGCGTCCCCCGACAGATCGTCGCCTGCGTACAGCAGGTGTCCGAACGAGACGCCGCGGAACGCCGCGACCGCGAAGAACGCCGCCGCCTCCATCTCCACGGTGAGACAGCCCTCGGCAACCCGGCGATCCACCTTGCCCCGTGTCTCGCGGTAGAGGCCGTCGGTCGTCCACGTCTTCCCGGTGACGAACGGCACGTGGTGACGCTCGAGGGTGGCGACGATCGCGTCCACCGTCTGACGCGTCGGCTCCACCTCGCGCGCGGCCGGCAGGTAGTGGTAGGAGGTGCCCTCGTCGCGGATCGCGCTCGTTGGCACCACGACGTGGCCGAGAGCGACATCGGGTACCAGCACGCCGGCGCCGCCGCACGCGACGAACGTCCTGCACCCCCGCGCGATCATCTCCTCGAGGAACCCGGCGGCGAGCGGCGCCCCGACGCCTGGATGGACGAGCGCCAGACGTCGGCCCTCGATCTCAAGCTCGTAGATCGGGTTGCGGCCGATCTCGGACTCGACGTGATCCACGACGCGGGACTCGTGTTCGGCGACGACCTGCTCGATCACGTCCTGGAAGAAGCAGAGGACCGCGTGGGTGGGCACGTCGATCGGTTCGATCATCTCCGAGGGCTCGATCACGGCCGTCGGCGCGGGATCGAACTCGAGGATCGGTGGGCGTTCCTCGCTCACGAGACGCGCTCCCGCCGGGAGGCGAGCGCGGCGCCGAGGATCACGAGCCCGATCCCGAGGACCGACAGAGGATGGACCGATTCCCCGAGGAAGATCGCGCCGAGCAGCAGCGCGACCACGGGGATGAGGTAAGTGGCTATGGATGCTCGCGTCGAACCGACGCGGGAGACCAGGTGCCCCATCAGCACGAACGCCAGGCCCGTCCCTAGGACTCCGAGAGCCGTGACCGCGATGAACGATGGCCAGGCGAACGTGGAGTCGCCGAGGCCAACGATCCCGAGCGGCGCCGTCCAGATCGACGCCCATGCCAACATCCGGGCCATAACAGGAAGCGACCCGTACCGCTGCGTGAGCGGAGCCGCGATGTTGATGGCGAACCCGTAACAGACCGTCGCGAGGAGCCCCATGACGACGCCGATCGCCTCGCTGGATCCGGCGCTGAGTGAGGGAAGCGCGATCGCGGCGACGCCGACGAAGCCGATCGCGAGGCCGATGGCTTGGATCCGACCCGGTGGCCGGCGGAGCATCACGGCGCCGATGACGCCCGCGAAGATCGGCAGGGCGCCGTTCAACAGGCCGGTGAGGCCGGAGGTGATGTGCTGTTCTGCAAGTGGGAAGAGCGTGAACGGGATCGCGACCCAGAGCACCGAGAGCACGATGAGCCGGCGCCGGTCGGCGCGGTCAACAGGCGACCTTGCGGCGGGCACGAGCCACAACGCTGACGCTCCGAAGAGGATCCGCAGCGACGTGATCAAGCCTGGCGCGAAGGCGTCCAGCCCGATCCGGATGAACAGGAACGACGACCCCCAGATGCAACCGATCGCCAGGAAGAGGCCCCAGTCGAGCGGCGTGAACGCGCCGGCGTGCGTCCCGTGGCTGGTGGTCAGAACGACACGACGCGTCGAGCCGCGTGCGGGTTCGGATGCGCTCATCGGAGTCGTGCGATGGAACCCGCGGGAGGCTCCGGATATGCCTCCGGATGTACAGCCCAGGCGAGGATCTCCAAGCCATCAACGATACGCGGGCCGGGTCGCGAGAAGAACGACGTGGCGTCCACCGCGAACACGTTGCCGTTACGCGCGGCGGGCGTGTCGGCGAAGTCCGGTTGTGCGAGGAGGGCGGCACCCTCCTCCTCGGCTTCCTCCAGGTAGTAGCCGCACGGCATCGAGATGATGACCTCCGGGTTCTCGTCGCGGATCTGGCGCCAGGTCACCACTTTGGACGGCTCGCCTTTGGTGTTCAGTACGTTCACGCCGCCGGCCGTTTCGACCATCTCGGGCACCCAGTGGCCCGCGACGAACGGAGGCTCCGACCAGTCCAGGCAGAACACACGGATCGTCGGAAGGCGCAAGGCGACCTCCTTCACGTGCGCGATGCGCGCCCGCGCAGCGGCGGTCAACTCGCTGGCTCGCTCATTTCGGTCCAGCGCGGCGCCAACGGTCGTGATCTGACCGACCACGTCGTCGAGGGTGTGGGGATCGAGCGAGAGCACCGTGGCGTCGGGCAGGCCGAGCTCGTCCAGCGCTCGTTGCACCTCACCGCTCGGCACCGCGCACACGCGGCATAGATCCTGCGTGAGGATCACGTCGGGTCGTTCGCGGCGCAGGAGGTCACGGTCCAAGACATAGAGCGGCTCCCGGGCGTCCATGCGCCGGCGGACGGCCGCGTCGATCTCGCGCGACATGAGCGGCCGGCCCTGGGGCAGCGCGCTTCGCGACACAACCGGCTTGGTCACCGCGTCCGGAGGGAAGTCGCACTCGTCGGTCACGCCGATCAGATCGTCGCCCAGCCCGAGGGCGTACACGATCTCCGTGGCGGCCGGCAGGAGCGAGGCGATCCTCATCGCGGCAGATCTCGCAGTCGGAGATCGTCTTCCAGGATGGTCACCAGTTCCGTGAGCGCCCGGCCGACCGCCGCGCCGTCGATCACCCGATGGTCGAACGTGAGCGAGATCGTGCATGCGGGCCGTGCGACCACGGCGCCGTTCACGACGAGCGCCCTCGGTTGGATCACGCCGAGGGCCACCGTCACGGCGTTCCCGGGATTGAGGAGCGGCGTGCCCGCCTCCGAACCGTAGGAGCCCGTGTTGCTGACGCCGATCGTGGCGCCCGTCACCTCGTCGGGGTGGAGATGTCCGCCCCGGGCGGACTCCGCCAGCCGCCGGATCTCGGCGGCGATCGCGGTGACGCCCATCGCCTGCGCGTCCCGCACGACCGGGACCACCAGCCCGCGATCGGTGTCGGCGGCGATCCCGACGTGCACGTGATCGGGCACGCGGATCGCGTCGTCGGCCCAGGAGGCGTTGATGAGCGGATGGCCGGCGCAGGTCCGTACGAGCGCCGCCACGAACACCGGCAACGGGGAGACCTCCAGCTCGCGTCGGTAGGCGTCGAGCGCCGTGCAGTCGAGCGTCCGGAACGTGGTGACCTGGGGGATGGCGGCGACCTCCGACAGCCGTCGCGCGATGGTGCGCCTGACCGCGTTCACGGCCATCCGTTCGGATCCGGACGCCGCAGTGCCGCCCCCGGCGGCCGCCCGAACGTCGTCGGCGGTGACGCGGCCCCCCGGCCCGGATCCGGAGACGTTCCCCAGTTCGACGCCGATCTCTTTCGCCAGCTTCCGCACGGCCGGGGTGGCGCCGGCGGGCGCGGCCGTTGCCGGAACAGCGGCGGCAGCCTCCTCGCTCGCCACCGAGAACGTCACCAGCGGCGCGCCGACCGCGATGGTCTCGCCGACCGACCCGTGCAGCGAAGCGACACGCCCGCTCATGGGAGATGGGATCTCGACGGTCGCCTTCGCGGTCTCCACCTCGACGAGCGGCTGGTCGAGCTCGACGTCGTCGCCCTCGGCGACGAGCCATCCCACGATCTCGCCGTCCTCCAACCCTTCGCCGAGATCCGGCATGGCGAACACCCGCTCGGCCATCAGTACGTCACCGTCCGGCGCACGGCCTCGGCGATCCGTTCGACGCTTGGCAGGTAGTGCTGCTCCAGCGACGCCGGCGGATATGGCGTGTCCCACCCGGTCACTCGCGCGACCGGCGCCTCCAGATGATCGAACGCCTCGTCCATCACGCGCGCCGCGATCTCCGCGCCCATCCCGAGCGTCCGCGCGGCCTCGTGCACGACGACCACCCGCCCCGTCTCGCGGACGCACCGCCCGATCAGGCCCAGGTCGAGCGGCGACAGCGACCGAAGGTCGACGACGCGGGCCTCGATCCCCTCCGCGGCGAGCGCGTCGGCCGCCTCGACCGAACGCGCGACCATCGCGCCGTACGTCACGATCGCGCAGCCGTCGCCCCCGCGGACGATCCGCCCCTCGCCGATGCCCGGGCCCTCGACGGTCAACTCGCCGTCTTCCTTCGTCCAATAGCGGGCCTTGGGCTCCAGCACGATCACCGGGTCGGGGTCGGCGATCGCCAGGCGGAGCAACCGGTACGCGTCCAGCGGCGACGAAGGCACGACGACCTTCAAGCCGGCCGTATGAACGTAGTAGGTCTCCGGGCTCTCGCCATGGTGCTCCTTCCCGCGGATCCCGCCGAACGAGGGGATCCGGATCGTGATCGGCATCTCGACGCGGCCGCGCGTGCGCTCGCGGTACTTGGCCACGTGGCTGATCACCTGGTCGAGCGCCGGGTAGCTGAACCCGTCGAACTGCAACTCGACGACCGCCTTCCATCCGGCCAGCGCCAGGCCGACCGCGGCGCCGGTCATCGCCGCCTCCGCGATCGGCGTGTCGAACACGCGCTCGGCGCCGAACTCCTCCTGCAACCCGTCGGTGACGCGGAACACCCCGCCGAGCGCCCCGACGTCCTCTCCGTAGACGAGGACGCGCGGATCCTCGGCGAGCGCGTGCCGGAGCGCGGCGTTCAGCGCGGCCGACATCGTGATCTCAGGCATCGCCGAGCGCCTCCGCTCGCTGGCGCAGGAACGCCGGCGGCGGATCCGCGTACGTCCAGTCGAACATCCACTCGGTTGGCGGCGCCTCGGTGGCGACGAGGTCCGCGCGGATCTGGGCGACGCGCGCGCCAGCCTGCGCTTCGCAGTCCGCGACGAACACCTCGTCGGCGTGACCGGCCGCGAGGAGCCACGCCCGGTACCGCTCGATCGGATCCTGCGCGCGCCAGCGTTCGACCTCGGCCTCGTCACGGTAGCGGCCGGCGTCGTCGGCGGTCGTGTGCGGTCCCATGCGGTAGGTCATCGCCTCGATCAGCGTGGGTCCCTCGCCGGCGCGCGCGCGCGTCACGGCCTCCTTCGTCACCTGATAGACGGCGAGGACGTCGTTCCCGTCCACGCGTACCCCGGGGAAGCCGTAGCCTTCGGCGCGCTTCCAGATCTCGCCGGTGGTCTGCGACGTGGTCGGCACGCTGATCGCCCACCCGTTGTTCTGGCAGAACAGGATCGCCGGCGAGCCGAACACCGATGCCATGTTCGCGGCCTCGTGGAAGTCGCCCTCGCTCGCTGAGCCGTCGCCGAAGTACGCGATCGCGCACGCCGAGATCCCGTCGAGCCGGAGCCCCATCGCGTAGCCGACGGCGTGCGCGATCTGGGTCGCGGTCGGCACGCAGATCGGCGCGAACCGCGTGGCGCGCGGATCGTACGGGCCTCCGTGCCAGGTTCCCCGGTGGTAGTGGAGGTACTGCACGGGATCCACCCCTCGGACGAGGGCCACCGCCAGTTCGCGGAAGGACGGGAACACGAAGTCGTCGGCCCCGAGTGCGAACGCCGAGCCAACCTGGGCGGCCTCCTGGCCTTCGAACGGCGGGTAGACGGTCAGCTCCCCCTGGCGCTGGAGCGCGAAACAGGCGCGATCCAGCTGGCGCGCGAGCAGCATCCAGCGCAACAGCTCTCGGAGCTCGTCGGGCTCGAGCCCGACGTCGGGATCCCCGGTGGGGGTGCCGTCGGGCGCGATGAGACGGAACGGCTCGCTGCCGCCCCGGGGATCGATTGCTGCCAAGGCTTCAGCTCCTGCGCCGGGAACGCCGAGAGCATAGGGGATGGCGCCGTTCGCTAGACTCCGCAACGTGGTTCCCAGCGCCTACCTCCGGGTGTTCCAGCCGATCGATGCGTTCGAGCGTCACGAGCAAGCGCACTGGGAGCGCTACCTGGTGGATGGGACACGCTCGGTGGCCTTCCGCCCGCGATACGTCGACCGTGCGACGAGCGGACGCCTGGGGATGATGGCGCCGGCGGACGGCGAACACGCGGAGGTCAGAGTGATCGACGGCCGGACCTACGTGAGCCCGTGGCGGATGCGTCTCCGCGTGCTGGCCTCGCTGCTGTCGTTCGTGGAGTCGGCGCCGCTGGAGCTCTCTGAGCAGTTCGTCTCGAAGCAGGACGCGAAACGTGCGGCGAAGGAGCTGAACAAGATGCGGCGGCGGGACCCGCATACCGTCGCGTTCGTGCATCAGAGCCCCTGGCACGTGCCGATCCGGTGGTTCGTCTTGTTCGACGACGGCGAACGGTGGCTGGGCGAGGACGAGTTCGGGCGGACACGACTCCGGTATCGGACCACGGCGCGCCGGGCGATGCGCAGGGCGGAGCGCGCGGTCCCGGTCTTACGGCGGACCGACCTGGGCCCGATCTCCGAGCTCATCGTCGACCTGCACCAGTGGCTCGCGGCGTTCGATCAAGCCTCGCTGTTGGAGCTCGACTACGCGACGCTCTGCGACTTCATGACGTGGGACGAACTCGACGACGATCGGTCGTCGCGCGATCTTCACGAGGCGCTCGACGCGCTGGAGCGCGAAGAGTTCCCGCGCTCGGCGGACATCTACCAGGGTGTGTTGACGCACTGGGCCGAGGTCCGCAGCCGCGAGATCATGAACTGATCTGGAAAGGGCCGTGGCGCGATGCCGACGGCAACGTTCATCGTGACTGGCGCGACCGGGGCGATCGGGGGCGCGGCGGCGCAGTCGCTGGCCAATGGTGGATCGACCGTCGTCCTGGTGACCCGCAACGAAGGACGAGCGGAGCCGGTTCGTGAGCGGGTCGAACGTGCCGGTGGCACGGCCGAGATAGCGGTGGCCGACCTGGCGCGACCGGAGTCGGTCCGAGCGTTCGTCGCGTCGTTCCGCGAAGCCCACGAGCGACTCGACGGACTGGTCAACTGCGCCGCGGTCATGACGCGGGACCGCACCTTGACACCGGAGGGCGTCGAGCTGATGTTCGCGACCAACCACCTGGGTCCGTTCCTCCTGACGAACCTCCTCTTGCCGTCGCTGGAGACCGGCGGGCCGGCTCGGGTCCTCACGGTGTCAGCGCCGTCCACGGTTGCGGTCGACCTGGATGACTTGCAGAGCGAGCGATCCTTCCGCGGGATGCGTGCGTTCGGCGCTTCGAAGACGGCGAACCTGTTGTTCACGTTCGCGCTCGCGCGGCGACTCGACCCAGCCGAAGTGACGGCGAACGCGTTGCATCCCGGACTCGTCAAGTCGTCGCTCACGAGAGAGATGCCCGGACCGGCCCGCGGCGTCATGCGGTTGGTCTCGGCAGAGCCGGCCCACGCGGGTGACACGATCGGCGAGCTCATGACCTCACCGCGTTTCGCGGGCGTTACGGGTCGCTTCTTCAAGGGAACGCGCCCGATCGAACCACCCAAGGTGGCCTCGGACGAAGCCGCCCAGGAACGGCTGTGGGAAGAGAGCGCCCGCCTCACGGGGTTGGGCTGACCAGGATGACGGGACGCCAGTTCACGACCGGAGGGGAGGCACAGCATGAAGATCGGCGTGCTCGGAACGGGATGGTCGGACAGACGATCGTGGCCAGGGGCAGAATCGAACTGCCGACACCGCGGTTTTCAGCCGCGTGCTCTGCCATCTGAGCTACCTGGCCCGGTGGAGCTGGCGCGGGTGACGGGCTTCGATCCCGCGATCTTCGCCTTGACAGGGCGATGAGGACTCCGGACTCCTCCACACCCGCGTGTATTCGGTTGTGCTGCGTGCCCCCAACGGGATTCGAACCCGTGCCGCCGCCTTGAAAGGGCGGTGTCCTAGGCCGCTAGACGATGGGGGCTTGCCTGCCCAGCTGCTCAACGGCCACGAGAGGCGCAGCCGGAAGAGTATAGCGACGGCGGTGCGCCCCCACCCGCTTGAGATGGTCGCCGACCCGGACGTCGGCGCCGATGTGAGACTCGAGGACCCGCCGAGCGCGGCGGCAGAACAAGACGCGTCCGCTCGGCGCTCGCACGACGCGGATGACCCGCCAGCTGCTATCGAGGAAGACCACGGTGATCGGTGTCAGCATCCCGAACGTGTGGACGGAGCGGCACCGTTCGATGAGGAGGGCTTCGTCTGGGGCGAGGCGATCGCGGCCGCGCAACCCGCGCGTCCGCTCGCGATGCGTCCGAGGGATCGCTGCATCGAACGCGCGCTGACTCTGGGTGGCTACCACCATGGTCCGCACCGCTCGAAACCTAGGCGGTGTGGCCGACATCGGCCCAGCGGAGAACGATCTCCCTGACGTCCCTCGAGCCAAGCACCGACGCCGCGTGCTCTGAGCTCATGCCTGCAACGAACGACGTGACGCTCTCGACCGCGTCCTGGCCAGCGTCGGCTGCGCCGCCGTCATCGCCAACGGCGTCCAGCGAACGCACGCCATCGCGTCGGAGGATGACCGAGACGGTCGGCCGTCGTGAGCCCTGCTCGAGGAGCGCCGAGCCGAGCACGATCCGCGCCGAGGTCTCGTACTTCTCACGGCCGATCGCTCGAGCGATCTCGATCCCCTGGATCCCTGCTTCCTCCGCGACCTGCCAACGATCCTGGAGCGATGCGATCTCGGCTCGGGTGACCGAGAGTCGGCCGGGCGCCATTTCGCCGGACTCCACCAGTGAATCGGCTAGTTAGCGAAGTCGACGTCGCCAAGCTCGAGCGTGAACGCTCGATCCAAGACCTTTGGGCTAGACGCGTACGTCGTCTCGTCCGCATTGACTGTGCCGAAAATTCCCTCCTGCGTCCGCCCTTGGGCGTCACGACCTGACTCAAGAACGCTCGACAGGTCCGAGAAGTAGTACTCGACGCGCGCAAGGTTCATCTCGTCGAGCCGCCGGCCGCCGCAGCTCGCGCGGCGAAGCCGCGCCGGAGGGCATCGTCATCGATGTGGCGCGTCACCTCGTCGGCGATCGCACGGATCTCGCGCCGAGCATCGGCGGCGCCGTCGGCGTCTCCGCGCCGACCGCGGATCTCGGCGAGGACCTCGAGCGCGGACCATCGCGCCAGGCGCTCGCCCAGCCGGCTCGAGCGCTCGAGCGACTCGCCGACGAGGCGTTCGGCGTCGTCGAGCTCGCCGGCGGCGACCCGCGCCCTCGCGAGCGTCGCGAGCGCCTCCGCGACGAAGATCTCGGCGCCGGTCGCCCGGAGCCGCTCGAGGAGGGGCTCGGCGGCTCCGGCCGCGGCGGCCGGAGCGCCGGCCGCGAGCTCGAGCCTGGAGCGGGTGAGCCCGGCCGCCGCGACCGTGAACGATCGTTGGATCTCGGGCAGCTTCGCCGAGACGAACCCCGCCAACGCCTCCCGCGCTCCTTCGAGGTCGCCGAGCGCGAGCAACGCCTCGGCGCGGGCCACGGTGGCGACCATGACGCCCGGCGCGATCCGCTCGAGCGCGATCGCGTACGCCTCGTCCGCGAGCGCGAGCGCCCGTTCGCCGTCGCCGGCCCACGCCACCACACTGGCGAACTCGGCTCGGGATTCGACGGCGGCGTACGCGAAGCCACCCTGCTCACCGAGCTCGCGGGATCCGTCGATCGACGCGATCGCGTCGCCGACCCGCCCGAGGTCGAGCTCGATCCGGTAGACGGGGATGAGCGCGTACGAGGCGCCCCAGCGGTTGCCGATCTCCTCGGAGATCGCGAACGCCCGGCGCGCCTCCTCCATCGCGTTCGCGTGCTCGCCCCGGATCAACCGCATCAGGCTCGAGGCCGTGAGGTTCTCCCCGAGCATCGGGATGTTCCCGAGCTCCTCCCAGATGCCGCGCGCCTCGGACAGCCGCTCCCAGGCGGTCGGGAAGTCGCCCCTGCTCATGTCGGCGCGCGAGACGTCCTGGAGCGTGAACGCGACCTGCTCGCGCGCGCCCAGCTCCCGCGCGATCGCGAGCGACGCCTCGCCGGCCTCGACCGCGCGGTCGTCGTCGCCGTTCCCGTAGATGTTCGAGACGACGACGTTCCAGAGCGCACGCGCCTCGGCCGCCCGGTCACCGAGGCGCCGCGCCACGACGGCGTTCTCCTCGGAGAGCTTCCGTCCGACCTCGGGG
This sequence comes from uncultured Actinomycetes bacterium, assembly GCA_963695975.1. GTDB lineage: Bacteria > Actinomycetota > UBA4738 > UBA4738 > HRBIN12 > JBBQVZ01. The sequence continues at coordinate 81,833 of CAVOIB010000001.1, forward strand.
TCGAACAGCGGCGAGGGGGTTCCGTACAGCAGCGCGAGCGCCATGTTCGCGTCGAGCTCCATCGCCTCGTCACCGCGCTCGCGCGCGATCTTGCGCATCTCCTCGTACCCCGCCACCGCCTCGTGATGACGGCCCGCGACCTCGAGCGACCCGCCCCGTTCGCCGAACGCCGATCGCAGCACCTCGGCGTCGGCACCGAGCCGGAGCCCCGCGTCGATCGCCGTCCGGTAGTGCGCCGCCGCCTCGCTGTTGGCGTACAGCCGTCGCGCCGTCTCGCCCGCGAGCAGCGCGAAGCGGAGGGTCGCCTCGTCGTCCCCCGCCTCTACGTAGTGGTGCACGAGCAGCGCGGCGACATCGGCGAGCCGGTCGGCGCTGCCGGCCTCGATCCCCTCCGCGACCCGGTGGTGGATCTCGCGGCGGTGTTTCACGAGCAGCGAGTCGTACGCCGCCTCCTGCGTGAGCGCGTGTCGGAACGTGTACTCGCCGGGCGATCCCGTGACGGCGCGGATCAGGTCGCGCCGCTCGAGCTCGCGCAGGTCGCCGCCGACCTCGCCGTCCCCGATCACCGACCGAAGCACGTCCTCGTCGAACGTCCGCCCGATCACGGCGGCGGTCTGGAGCGTGCGCCGGGTGCGTTCGGGCAACCGGTCGAACCCGACCGTGATCAGGCTCTGCACCGTGTTCGGGATAGAGCGGACGGCGATGTCGTCGGTCAGGCGCAAGACCTCGCCCGCGCGTTCGAGCGCACCCGCGTCGACGAGCGAGCGGACGACCTCCTGCACGAACAGCGGGTTGCCCTCGGTGCGCTCGAGGATCCGGTCGCGGAGCTCAGGCGGCAGCTCGGCGCCGGGCAGGAGCTCGTCGATCAGCCGCTCGCTCTCGCGTCCGTCGAGCGGCTCGAGGGCGATCGTCTCGGTGCGATCCGCCAGCTCGCGCTCGAGCCACTCCTTGAAGCCCCATGAGACGGCGTTCGGATCGGGACGGAACGTCGCCACGACCACGTACGGCTGCTCGGCGACGAGCGCGGTCGTCGCGCGGACGAGGTCGAGCGACGCCTGGTCGCACCAATGCAGGTCCTCGAAGACGATCAGGTGCCGGCCGCCGTGCACGAGCGTCGCACCTACGACGAGCTCAGTCGCGGCGCGCTGGAACGCTTCGCCCTCGAGCGGCTCCTCGTCCTCGAGCTCGACACCGAGCAGCGCGCGGGTCACCCGCTCGCTCTGCTCGCGGAAGTCCTCGTGTGCGAGCGCGCCCATCAACGCCGCGATCTTCGAGCGCGCGACGTCCGGTGGATCGCGCTCGTCGATCCCAGCTCGCTCGCGGATCAGACGCCGATACTGCGCATACGGCTGCATGGCGTCGTACGGCACGCAATACCAGCGGTCCCACCGCCGGTCGTCCTCCGGTTCGAGCTCGGCCCAGATCGCGTCCGCCTCCTCGACGAGCCGGCTCTTGCCGATGCCGGGCTCACCGACGAGGAGCACCACTGTGCCGACCCCTTGACCGGTGCGCTCGAGCGCCGAGCGCACGCGCTCGAGCTCGCGCTCGCGGCCGACGAGTGGGGTCTCGAGCGTCCGTCCCGCGCGCACCCGCCACGGCGCCGCGAGCCGCCCGCGGACGCGGTACGCCGGCAGGGGTTCGCGCTTGCCCTTCACCTCGATGCGCCCGAGGTCCTCGACGTCGAACAGGTCCGCGACGAGCCGGAACGTGTCCTCGGTGATCTGGACCGTTCCGGGCTCGGCCGTCTGCTCCATCCGGGCGGCGACGTTCACCGCGTCGCCCATCGCCGTGTACTCGGAACGGAGGTCCGAGCCGACCTGGCCGACGACGACCGGTCCGGTGTTGATGCCGACCCGGACGTCGAGGTCGAGCCCTCGCTCCGCCTTCAGCCGTTCCTTGAACGGCGCGATCGCCGAGACGATCTCGAGCCCCGACATCACGGCTCGCTGCGGGTCGTCCTCGTGCGCGGTCGGAGCGCCGAAGAACGCGAGGATCGCGTCGCCCATCAGTCGCGCGACGGTGCCCTCGTGGCGCACGACGGGTTCGATCAGGAGCTCGTACGCCGAGTTCATGATGTCGGTCCACGCCTCGGCGTCGAGCGTCTCCGCCATCGCCGTCGAGCCGCGGACGTCGCAGAACAGCATCGTCACGACGCGACGCTCACCCGAGCGCTCATCGGCCGCTTCCGCGAGCTTCGCGCCGCACGCGTTGCAGAACCGCGAGCCCTCCGGGTTCGACGCGCCGCAGACCGAGCAGGCAGGCATGGCGGCAGGGTAGGCCCGCGGGGTGGCCGGCGCGAGTCGGGAGCTAGCCCGACCCCGAGCGACGCGAGGAGCCTTTCGCCACGCGCCCGGGCGTTGTCGTCGCCGGCCAGCCGGGCGTGGCTGAGCAACGCCATCGCCTCCTCGAACGGATCGCCGTGGACGCGCCACCGTTCGGCCACCTTGGCGTACGCGACCCCGGCGTCGGGATCGCCGTCGGCATCGGCCAGCATCGCTCGCGGGGGCGTCGACGACCTCGGCGTCGTTCGACGCACCCGCGGGCTCGGCGGCCGCGAGGAGGCGCCGCGCCCTCGCCGCCCGGGGGAGCCGGCCGTACGCGACCTCGCGGATCAGGGCGTGCTCGAACCCGAACGCCTCCAGCCTGGGCATCGACGTCGTCCGCGGCTCGAGCAATAGGCCGGGCGATAGGTTCGGTGGTAAAGACAGTGGCAAGCCGCTGACCAGCGGCTCTACGCAGGACATCGCGGCCCGATGCGGGCATCTTCGTCAGCACTCGGCGAAGATCGGCGTCCTTCATGCTCCAGTATCGGTGCGGAGACTACTCGTAAGAGGGTCGCAGGTGTGGACCGAGCGGCACCGTTCGAACAGGAGAGCGTGACCGGGCTGGGGACCCGACCCAACAAGCCGATCGCTCGTTCCCGTGAGGACCTCGCGCTCTCGACATGCCACCGACCCCGAGGTCCCGACAACGTGCTGCTCACGGGAAACACGCTACGGCGCGGCGCCGACATCGCCGGATGACGTGGGCCTGGCAGGATTCGAACCTGCGACACGAGGGTTAAAAGCCCCCTGCTCTGACCGGGCTGAGCTACAGGCCCTTCCCGCGGGATTGTACGGATGCGGTCTGTGACCAAGGCGGCTCATCTTCCGACGTCTGGGTCGGCTCCTGTAGGGTTTCCGAGTGCATGCCAGGGCTGCCTGGATGCATCCACGTCTGGCGGCCTTCTTTGGAGGAGTCTTTGGTCACGAAGGACACTCTCCATCGCGGTCACGAGTCCTTCGCACGCCACGCGTGGGGGGATGCGTACGCCCAACTGTCGTCAGCGGATCGCGAAGCGTTCCTCGACCCCGAGGATCTCGAGTTGCTCGCGACGGCTGCCTACTTGGTCGGCAAGGACATCGAAAGCGCCGAAGTGTGGACCCGTGCGCATCAAGGGTTCCTCAGCCGGGAGGACGTGCCCGGAGCTGCCCGTTGCGCGTTATGGCTGGCCTTCGGGCTGCTGAACGCCGGGGAGGTAACCCAAGCCGGCGGCTGGATCGCAAGAGCCCGTCGCTTGCTCGTCGACGTCGAGCCTGACTGCGTCGAGCGGGGCTATCTGCTCTTGCCGGCCGCCCTCCAGAGTTTCGAAGAAGGCGATGTCGCGGCTGCGTATGCCATGTTCGAACAGGCCGCCAAGATCGGCGATCGCTTCCGCGACCAGGATCTCGTGACCCTGGCCCGGCACGGCCTTGGGCAGGCCCTGATCGCGCTGGGCAAGCCCGCGGAGGGGATGGCGCTGCTCGACGAGGTTATGGTCGCCGTCACGGCCGGCGAGGTTTCTCCGATCATCGCCGGGACGGTCTACTGCGGGGTGATCGAGGCCTGCCAGGAGGTCTTCGACCTGCGTCGCGCGCAAGGGTGGACCGCGGCACTGAGCCACTGGTGCGAGTCTCAGCCGGATCTGGTGCTCTATCGCGGTCAGTGTCTGGTGTACCGCGCCGAGATCATGCAGCTGCACGGCACGTGGGCGGATGCCATGAACGAGGCGCATCTCGCTCGTGATCGACTCTCCCAGCCGGAGGGCCAGCCGGCGGTGGGGATGGCCCTCTACCGACTTGCCGAGCTGCACCGACTGCGCGGTGAATTCGCTGAGGCCGAAGAGAATTACCGCCAAGCCAGTCAGTGGGGTCGAAGCCCTAATCCGGGTCTCGCGCTCTTGCGACTGGCGCAGGGTCGGGTCGATGCCGCGCAGGCGGGTGTTCGCGGCGTGGTCGACGAAGCAGATGCCGGAGTGACCCGGGCCAAGGTGCTCCCTGCCTACATCGAGATCATGCTCGCCGCCGGAGACACCGCTGCGGCAGGGGAGGCAGCCGCTGAGCTGTCGGAGTTCGCCGTTGAGATCGACTCGCCTCTCTTGCTTGCCGCGGCTGCGTACGCCACGGGAGCAGTCCTTCTATCCGAAGGCGAGGCGCGAGCCGCGCTCGGGCCGTTACGGCGCTCGTGGGAGATATGGCAGGAGCTCGAAGCGCCGTACGAAGCTGCGCGCGCTCGGGTGCTGACGGGTCTTGCCCGCCGCGAACTCGAAGATGAGGACGCGGGAGAGATGGAGTTCGATGCCGCTCGGCGGATCTTCCAGCGTCTGGGCGCGGCGCCAGATCTCCGCCGTGTGATGGGGCTGATGCTGAAGCCTGGATCGAAGGCCGAGGGCGAGCTCTCCCCGCGCGAGTTGCAGGTGCTTCGCCTCGTGGCCGCCGGAAAGACCAATCGATCGATAGCCGCTGAGCTGTTCATCAGCGACAAGACGGTCGCTCGTCATGTCAGCAACATCTTCACCAAGCTGGGGGTGGATTCCCGATCCGCCGCCACAGCGCACGCCTATCAGCACGGCCTCGTCGATACGACTACATAGGAATACCCATCCCGCCTCGATCCAGAGGTTGGGTGTTCCTCCCGATGTGTGACCCCCGGCGCCCCCATAGCGTGTGCTCGTCGCCGAGAGATGGAGGGTCGCATGGAAACGGGTGCCGAGCGGGACAGGCAACTCGAGGCCGCACAGGCGGTCTTGCTCGCGGAACTCGCCCCTGAGACGCGCGTTCGCCGCGTGCGTTGGTCGCAGGGAGAGACCCACGTGCTCGAGCTCGGCAGCGGGCCCCCCCTGCTCCTGGTGCACGGCGCCCTCAGCGGTGCCGCCGGATGGGTGCCGATCCTGCCCGAACTCGCACGGAACCGCCGGGTGTTCGCCGTGGATCTGCCGGGACATGGGTTGGCCGACCCGTTCGACTACACGGGTGTCGATCTACTCGGGCTTGCTCAGACGTTCCTTCGCGACATCCTGGATGCACTGGAGGTCCCAACGGTCGACCTGGTCGCGAACTCGCTGGGCGGGCTCTTCTCCGCGATCTTCGCGATCGAACATCCGGAGCGGGTGTCGCGGGTCGTCCTCGTCGGCGCTCCGGCCGGCGTGGATCGGGCGGTCCCGCTGCCGCTGCGGATACTGGGCCTTCCGCTCGTCGGGCACCCGCTCGCTCGGTCGATGACATCCAAGCTAACGCGGCAGAGCAACCGGAAGTTCTGGGGCCAGGTGCTGGTGACGCATCCCGCGTATCTCGGTGACTCGCTGCTCGATGAGGACATAGCGAGTGCGCGTCGGAATTCCGTCAGCGGCCTCAGCCTGCTTTTCCGCCTCGGTGACTTCAGAGGTCTGTCGCGTGATCTGATCCTCGGCGAGCGCTGGATGGAGCTCTCGGTGCCGACGTTGATGCTGTGGGGCGACCGCGACACGTTCTTCGGAGGACCCGAGAAGGGGGAGGCGATCGCTCGGAGGAATGCGAATCTCAGCGTGATCCGCATCCCGGGTGCGGGACACATCGCCTGGATCGACGACCCGGAGCGTGTGGTGCGCGAGGTCGACCGTTTCCTCGGGCATGTCGCCAACACAGAGATCTCTAACTCGGCTCCGGCACCCTAGTGCTCGGTCGCCCGGCCTGTGCCGAGAAGTACTAGGGTGATGTATATCGAGGAGGCCCCCCGGCGCATGTCTGGCTGAAGCCGGTCGGGAACGTTATTGCTCACGGATCGACTGAAGGAATGGCGGCGCAAGCGTGCGAAAGCCGAAGGGGTGCCCGCGCGCGTCCTCCTACCGGATCGGACCCTCGACGGGATCGTCCGGAAGATGCCGAAGGACTGGGCGGACCTCGCGGGTATCCCAGGGATGGATCCGGCGAAGCTCGAACGGTACGGTGACGAGCTCCTCGCGATGGTGGCTGCCGTGGCCAGAAGCCGTGTCCTTCCTCCGGCCCTGACCTGACGAAGGTCTCCTCGCGCACCTCGGAAAGATCCTCGGGGAACCCTCCGCAGGCCTGCGGGCGTCCCAGGAACATTGCCCGGCCACAAGGAGGCCCCCGTGAGACGGATCAGCTACGTGATCGCGGGTGTCGTGCTCGGAGCGATCGTCGCCCTGCAGGCGCCGTCGTTCGCGCAGGACACCGGCTCGTCGGACCCCAGCACCACGCAGCGCACCGTGACCGTGAGCGGCTCCGCCACGATCTCGTCGGCGCCGGACGAGGCGGTCGTCGGACTCGGCGTGCAGACCCAGGCCAACACCGCCCAGGGCGCACTGTCGCAGAACGCCGAGAAGATGATGAAGGTCCTCCAGGCGGTCGCGGACCAGGGCGTCAGCAAGGACGACATCGCGACCACCTCCGTGAGCCTGTATCCGACGTACGGACAGAACGGCATGGACATCACCGGCTATCAGGCCTCGAACCAGGTCGACGTGACGCTGCACGACATGAACAAGGTCGGACCGGTGATCGACGCGGCGGTCGGCGCGGGCGCGAACTTCACGAACGGCGTCACGTTCCGCCTGTCCGATCAGAACCAGGGAGTGAACCAGGCACTCACCGCGGCCGTCGCCGATGCCCGGTCGAAGGCCGAGACGCTCGCCGCCGCCGGTGACGCGCAGCTCGGACAGGTCGTCACGATCCAGGAGACGTCGGTGCCCACGGGCCCGCCGATCTACTACGACAGGATGGCGATGGGAGCCGCCGAAGCGTCGGCGCCGACACCCGATCGAGCCGCCGACGCTCGAGACCCAGGTCTCGATCACGGTGGTGTGGTCCCTGGTGTAGGTCCCGCTACGTCGTCCCGTAGCGGTTGGTGATCGGCAGGCGGCGGTCGCGCCCGAACGCCTTCGGCGTGATCTTCACCCCGGGCGCGGCCTGCCGTCGCTTGTACTCGGCGCGATCGATCATCGTCGTCACGCGTTCCACCGTCGCCCGGTTGAACCCCCGGGCGACGATCGCGTCCACGTCCAAGTCGTCCTCGACGTAGGACTCGACGATCGGATCGAGCACGTCGTACGGAGGCAGCGAGTCGGTATCGAGTTGACCGGGCCGGAGTTCCGCGGATGGGGGTTTCGTCATCGTCCGTTCGGGGATCGGCGCGCTCGATGGATGGACCTGCTCGTTCCGCCATCTCGCGACTTCGTACACGAGGGTCTTGGGCACGTCCTTGATGGGCGCGAACCCCCCGGCCATGTCGCCGTACAGGGTCGCGTACCCGACCGCGTACTCGCTCTTGTTCCCGGTCGCGAGGACGAGCGATCCGAACGTGTTCGACAGCGCCATGAGCAGGTTGCCGCGCACGCGGGCCTGGATGTTCTCCTGGGCGATGCCCTCCGAGGTGCCAGCGAGGAGCTCCGCGAGCGTCCGCCGATAGGCCTCGAACACATCGGTGATCGGCACGACGTCGATCCGGACGCCGAGCCGCTCCGCACAATCCAGGGCGTCCTCGACGCTCTCGGCGGAGGAGTACGGCGAGGGCATCGCCAGCACGCGCACGGCCGCGGGACCGAGCGCGTCGGCCGCGAGCGTCGCGACGAGAGCCGAGTCGATCCCGCCCGACAGCCCGACCACGGCCTCCCGGAACCCGTTCTTCCGCACGTAGTCGCCGAGACCCAGCACGAGCGCCCGATAGACCTCCTCCGCGCCGCTCGGCCACACGGTGCCGTGATCCGAGGTCACCTCACCCTCGTCGCCGATCTCCACCAGGACGAGGTCCTCGTCGAACATCGGCGCCCGGGCGACGACCTCTCCGGCGGGAGAGACGACCATCGAGCCGCCGTCGAACACCAGCTCGTCCTGTCCGCCGACGGCGTTCACGTACACGATCCACGCGCCGGTCTGTCTCGCTCGGGCCCGGCAGATCTCCAGGCGGTCCTCGCCCTTCCCGTGGTGGTAGGGCGATCCGTTGATGTTCAGGATGACCCGCGGCCTGGTGCGGGCGTAGGTGTCGAACGGCGCGTCGCCGTGCCACGCGTCTTCGCACACCGACAGGCCCAGCTCGGATGAGCCCATACGAACCGAACATGCGTCCTCGCCCGGAACGAAGTAGCGCTTCTCGTCGAACACGCCGAAGTTCGGGAGCTGGATCTTGTGGTAGCGGGCTTCGACACGACCGTCGCGCAGGAGCGCGGCCGCGTTGTGCAGGCCGTGCGCCGACCGATCGACGAACCCGGTCAGCACCGCGCAACCCGTCGACGTGGCGGTCGCCAGGGTATCGAGCGCGGCGAGGTTGTCGTCCACGAACGCGGTCCGAAGGACCAGATCCTCCGGCGGGTAACCGGTGATCGCGAGCTCGGGGAAGCAGATCAGGTCGGCGCCCGCGACGGCCGCTCTGGCCGTCCACTCGCCCATGCGCTCGATGTTCCCGTCGAGATCGCCGACGGTCGTGTTCAGCTGGCCGAGCGCGACGCGGACCACGACGGAAGCCTACGCGACCGGGCCCTCCACCCTGCTACCGCTGGTTACTCGGTCCCGCCGATGTCGACGTTGTACGCCTCCCAGACGAGGTCGGCGCCCTTCTGCCGATGGCGAACGACCGCGCCGATCAGGCGTTGCAGGTCGTCGCGCGCCTTGTCGAGCGGCCAGACGTCGGTCCCCACCTCTCCCAGCTCCAGCTTGGCCAGGAGCGTCCCGATCGACCGATCGATCGTGGGATGCTCCTCGCGGAGACGGCCGACGGTACCCACGAGCCGCGGAGCGCGCTCCATGATCTCCTCGTACAGGCCACCGGGCTTCTCCGTCACGATCACGTGCTGATCGAATGCGTCACGCACGCCGACCATGTCCTTCGTGACCTGGGCACTCCACGCCTCGACGCGGCCGGCGGCCGGCGAGCTGATCGCCATCTCCAGCTGCACGATCGCGTCGTGAAGGGTCTGGCGGCGCTTCTTGGCCTCGCCCAGGGCTCTGGTGAGTCGTTCGTTCGGCTCCATCCACCCACTCTACGGGGCCTCGTCGAGCGTGCGCAAGCCGGGCGCTTGCGGGTATCGTTCCGTGGCAGATCACTCCAAGGAGGCACGTGATGACCGCTCCCCGCATCCGCACGCTTATCGCCGTCCTCGCGACGGTCGCGCTTACGACGACGGTCGGGGCGACCGCCGCCGCCCACCCGGCAACCCGCGGCCTGCCGACGCGCGACACCAAGATCGTCAAGGGCGTGGTCACGAGCTGGTCGCCGTCGGCGATCCGCATCTCCGATGGCGACACGATCAAGTGGAAGAGCGTGTCCGGCACGCACACGGTGACCGCCTACGGGGGGAACTGGAACTTCAACCACAGCCTCAACCAGGGCAGCACGGTCACTCACAAGTTCACCAAGGCGGGCACGTTCAAGTTCCGCTGCACGTTCCATTCATCGCTCGTGGGCAACTCCTGCACCGGGATGTGCGGGAAGGTCGTCGTTTCAGCCTGACGACGGCTTCCCTCTCGGCGCTCCCCGCGGCTAGACTCCGGAGGCGCCCCAGTCCCCGGAGGTAGCCGTGCCAGAAGCCCAGCTCGACCGCGCCGCCGCGCTGCGCCCCTACCTCCCGCGGATGCTGATCGACTGGCTAGCCGAGGCCCCCGGGACGATGCTCCGCGAGGTCGACGGGACGATCGTGTTCGTCGACATCTCGGGGTTCACGAAGATGTCCGAGCGTCTGGCGCGAAACGGCAAGGTGGGCGCCGAGGAGGTCACCGAGGTGATCGGCTCGGTGTTCGCGCGGCTGCTCTCCGTCGCCTACGGCGAGGGCGGCGGTCTGATCAAGTTCGGAGGCGACGCGCTGCTGCTGCTGTTCACCGGCCACGATCATCCCGTCAAGGGCGCTCGCGCGGCCGTCGGGATGCGGAAGGCTCTCAGGGATATCGGCGCCATCGAGACGACCGCCGGCAAGGTCACGCTGCGGATGTCGGTGGGGTTGCACAGCGGCACGTTCCACTTCTTCCTGGTCGGTGAGACGCATCGCGAGCTGATCATCACCGGTCCGGCCACGACCGAGACGGCGTCGATGGAAGGAACGGCCGTCGCCGGAGAGATCCTCGCGAGCCGGGCCACCGCCGAGCGGCTGCCCGCAGCCGTGCTCGGCAAGCCGAAGGACGACGGCGTCCTGCTGCGGAGCACCCCGACCGGGCTATCGCAGCAATGGCCATCGCCGGAGCACTCGCTCGAGGGCGTCGATCTGCTCTCGTGCATCCCGGTCGCCCTGCGCGAACACCTGCTGTCGGGCGCGACCGATCCGGAGCATCGACAGGTGACGGTCGCGTTCATCCACTACGACGGCACCGACGAGCTGATCCGAGAGGCCGGCGCCGAGGCCGTCGCCTACGGGCTGGACGAGCTCGTGAGGGACGTCCAGGCAGCGTGCGAGAAGCACGGCGTGACGTTCCTCGGCACCGACGCCGACAAGGACGGAGGCAAGATCATCCTCGTGGCGGGCGCTCCCTCCGCGGTGGGCGAAGACGAGGAGCGGATGCTCCTCGCGGTGCGGGCGATCATCGATGCTGAGACCACGATCCCGGTCCGGATCGGCGTGAACAAGGGTCCGGTGTTCTCCGGCGAGATCGGTCCACCCTACCGCCGCACGTACACGGTGATGGGCGATGCCGTGAACCTCGCCGCCCGTGTGATGTCGAAGGCCGAGCCGGGTCAGGTGCTCGCGACCGGAGGGGTCTTGGAAGCGTCGTCGCTCGGCTTCAACGAGATCGCGCTCGAGCCGTTCATGGTGAAGGGGAAGAGGGAACCGGTTCATGCGTTCGTCGTAGGGGCTCCGGTCGGGGCCAAGTCGAGCGCTGAGGATCTGGACGACCTGCCCCTCGTCGGACGCGAGCAGGAGACGGCCCTCTTCCGTACAGCCCTGGACGGCCTCTCGCGCGAGCGCGGCTCCTTGATCGAGATCGTCGGGCCGCCCGGGATCGGCAAGACGCGTCTCGTCAATGAGTTGCGTCGCATGGGAGCCGATCTGCCGCAGCTGATGGGAACGTGCGAGCGCTACGAGGCATCGACCCCGTACCTGCCGTTCCGACGACTGTTCCGACTCTTGCTGGGGGCACCTCCGGGACACGAGGAGGCGATCCTCACCGAACGCCTCCAGGAGCGCGTCGAGGAGCAAGCACCGGCTCTGCTGCCGTGGCTCCCGCTGCTGGGTGTGGTGGCCGACGTCGAGGTGCCGCCAACCATGGAGGTCGAGGAGCTCGGTGAGGAGTTCCGCAAGGCGAAACTCGAAGAGGTCACCGTGGAGTTCCTGGCCAGAGTGATCTCCGAGCCGACCCTGGTGGTGATCGAGGACGTCCACTGGATGGACGAGGCATCCGCCGACCTGCTTCGGCACCTCTCTGAACACATCACGAAACGGCCCTGGCTCGTCTGTGTGACGCGTCGCGACGAGGAGACCGGTTTCTCGGCTCCCGCGAGCGAGCGGTGCACGTCGCTGCATCCTGGCGCGCTCGACGAACGGAGTGCACACGAATTGCTCACCGCCGCGACCGAGGACTCGCCGCTTCGCCCGCACGACGTGGATGCGTTGGCCGATCGATCCGGCGGGAACCCACTGTTCCTCCTGGAGTTGCTTCGAGCCGCACAGCAGGCCGGATCGGTCGAAGACCTCCCGGGATCGGTCGAGGCGATGGTCGTTGCCCAGATCGACCGGCTGTCTCCGCACGATCGGCGGCTGCTTCGATACGCGTCCGTGCTCGGGGCGAGCTTCACTGACGATCTCGTCGAAGCGCTCCTCTCCGGTGAGGAGCTGTCGTTCGATCCCTCGTCGTGGTCCAGAGTGACGGAGTTCGTGGTTGAGTTGGGGCCGGGAGTCAGGCGATTCCGCCACGCCTTGATGCGGGACGCGGCCTACGAGGGACTGCCGTACCGGCGTCGTCGACAGCTGCACGCGAGGGCGGGCGAAGCCATACTGGCGTCGGCGGAAGGCTCCCCGGCGGAGTTCGCCGAGCTCCTCTCCCTCCACTTCTTCTTCGCGGGGAGCTACGAGCGCGCTCTCGAGTACTCACAGCTCGCCGCTGAGCGAGCGGTCTCCAAGTTCGCGAACGTCGAGGCCGTCGGTTTCTTCGAGCGCGCCATCGATGCAGCCCGGAAGGTGGGGCAGTCGCTCAGCGATCTCGCCACGCTGTTCGAGGCCCTCGGGGACGCGAGGCGAGTGATGGGCTTGTCCCGAGAGGCGGGGGATTCCTACGCTCAGGCGTGCCGGGCCGTGGAGGGCGACCGCGTTCGTCAGGCGGGGCTCTACCTCAAGCGGGCTCAGATCACCCCCCGCTTCGCGAGCTTCACGCAAGCCATCCGATTGGTACGGCGCGGATTCCGCGTCCTTGAGGGGGCCGAAGGGCGCGAAGCGAAGGAGGCTTGGGCTCGATTGGCGGTCTACTACAGCGGCGTCCGCACGAAGCAGGGGCGTTATCCGGAGGCTGAGTCATGGTGTCTCAAGGTCATCGCGACCGAGGGACTGAAAGACAGGAGCATCATCGCCCGCGCGTACTACACGGTCGACCTCGCGTACATGGCCTCGGGCCGTGTAGATCTGGCCGTCTACTCGACCAAGGCCCTCGCGATCTATGAGGAGCTAGGCAATCTTCCGCTCCAAGCTGAGGTGCTGAACAACATGGGTGTGTACGCCTTCTCGACAGGACGATGGGATCGCGCGATCGAGCTGTATGAGCGGGCGAGGTCGATCAACAAGCGATTGGGCGACTTGGATGAAGCGGCTATCTGCTCCAGCAATCTCGGTGAGGTTCTTTGCGAACAAGGCCGCCTGGACGAGGCAGCCGACGCGCTGAAGATCCCGCTACGCATGTTCCAGGCGTCCGACAACCAGTGGGATATGGCCTTCGTCAAGGAGTTCCTCGGTCGCGTCGCCGCTCGTAAGGGCCGGTTCGAGGATGCCGAAAGGTTCCTCTCTGATGCGCTCGCGGCCTTCGAAGAGGTCGGTGACAAGGACCAGGTCATCGAGACCGAGGCGCGGATCGCCGAGATGTTGCTCTTTCGCGGCGACTGGGCGGACGCGCTTCGGCGGGCACAGGACACCATCAAGAAGGCGGAGGCGCTCGAGTCCGTTTCCCTTTCCACCCCTCTCCTGTTCCGGATCGTGGGCCTGGTCGCGACCTGCGAGGGTCGTTTCGACGCCGCCGAAGAGGCTCTCGAAGCGAGCCTCGATAAAGCTCGAGCCAGGAAGGCGGACTACGAGGCGGCGCTGACGATGCAGGCTCGGTGGCGCTTGCAGGCGCGACGAGGGGACGATCCAGATCCCGCCCTGCGCGCAGAGAGTGGGGAGATCCTCGAACGCCTGAGCGTCATCTCGGTGCCGACGATCCTTCTGTCCCGATCCTCGGCGTCAGTCGCGGAGTGAGCTCGTCGTTCCCGATCTGACGGTGTAACAGAAGAGGGGGCGCCGAAGCGCCCCCTCTTCGCGTGATCCTTCTTAGCTCACGGTCCCCGACCCATCCCAGCCTTCCCATCGCCGGGAACCCAGAGGGAGAACTTCAGCCCGGTGATGATCGGCGAGCCGGGGTATTGCCATGTGATCTCGACCTTGGAGATCGCGGGCGCGACCGGGCAATTGCCGCTCGAGCTCAAGCACCAAGGCGCGACGTTGTACGGACTCCCCGACTTCGAGTAGCCGAGGATCATCGACGATCCGATGATCTTCGGCGCGTCGCAGCCTGGAGTGGTATTGGGATTGCAGGCCACCGGACGTGGGCCTCCGAGGGTAAAGCCGGGGATCTGATAGGTCGCGTAGTAGACGGAGGCGCATTTCAGTCCGCCGCCCGTCTTGCAGAGTGGCAGCGGCGGCAACAAGCAACTCACCGGCTTGCCAGTCTTGTCCAGCAAGGCCGCGAAGCACGGCAACCCGTTGGTGTCGATCGAGTCCGCCCGGTTGAAGGTGTAGGTCTCTAGATGCATGCGGGTCATGTCGCCGGTGGGGTAGATCGATTCGACATACTTGTTCGCCAGGCACGTCGTCGTCGGAGCCGCCGGCTTGAGGCACTGGAAATCCGTGCCGGAGGCCTTGACCGTGAGTCCTGCGATCTTCCCCGCGTTGTTCGGATCGGCAAGCAGATTGATCGTGCTCGCGATCGAGTTCAGCTGCTGCCCGTTGGTGAGTGTGGTCGCAGCGCCGGTGAGGACCTGTGTGTAGCTAGCTGCGCTCGGCGTAGCGCACTTCTCGTTCGACGGGAGGCTGTCACCGACGATATTAGTCGCCTTGACGGTAAGGCAGTACTCGGTGCCGTTCGTGAGCCCCGAGACCGTCCCGCTGAAGGTCGTGGGTCCAAGCGTCGGGGGGTAGTGCTGACCGACAAGGCCCTGGGCCTACGGGATTCGGGCACGGCCGAGAGAAGACCTTGTAGCCGGTAACGGCCGATCCACCGTCGCTGGCGCCAGCTGAGAAGTTGAAGCTGGCCTGAGCGTTTCCGGGAAGCACCTGGTTCATCACGGGAGCATCCGGCACCGTTATCGGCGTGTACGTGATGGTCACCTGGAAGTCGAGCCCTGTCGGGCCGCTAACATTGGTCACCCGGAATACCAACTCCTGGCTGGCTCCAGAGTTAAGGAACGACGATGGGGGTTGATACTCCGTTGCGGTACCACCGTAGTTCGCTTCGTTGTCACCACCTGGCTGACTTCCGACCTCGTTGGCGTTCAACTTCACTTCGGCGGCGTTGTCCGCGAACAGCTTCACGTCGATCGATTCGTTCATGTGCGCCGGCGAAAGGGAGAACGGGACCGTATATTCAGTGACGGCTCCATCCCCGCCCCCGATCGGGGAGTCGTGATAACACTGCAAGGGCATGTCCCCGGCGCCGTCCCAAGGCGTCACCCAGTCCGTACCATCGATGGTGTTGTATTGGCCCACGGTTGCAGTCGTGGCCCCACCGCCGCCACAAGGCAACACGGTCGCCGTCCCGCCATTCTCGTCCCCGCCCACTACCACTTGGTATTCGGGAAGCACGCTGCCGCTGTTCAGCGTTATCGTCGTCGGGGAGGGGGCCGCGTGGGCCACGGACCCACCTATTGGGGAGGCGATGAAGCCGACGATCAGGGCGAAGCTGACTCCAAACGTGGTCCACAGTCGGTGGGCGCGCGGGGACTGGCGACGTCGTAGGGCCATCGAGCGATCTCCTATCTATCGGGGGATGCCGTCAAGGGGGGAGCATCCCTCTCTTTCGACCGAACTGTCAACGCAAGAGGACCAGTCCCAGGTAAGCCTTTCGGCTTAATGTTCCTGGACGGCTACAGGATGGGGAGGTAGCGCTCCCGCTCGTACGGTGACACGTAGGCCTTGTACCCGTCCCACTCCTGGCGCTTGTTGCGGATCAGGTACTCGTGGACGTGATCCCCGAGCGCCGTAGCGGAGCACCTCCGAGTCGGCGGCCAGGCGGATCGCCTCGTGCAGATCCTCAGGGAGCGACGCGATCCCCGCGACCCCCCGCTCCCCTTCGCTCATCTCGTAGATGTTGTTCGAGGCCTCGGGCGGGAGCTCGTACTCGCCCTCGATCCCGGCGAGGCCCGCCGCGAGCATCGCCGAGAACGCGAGGTAGGGGTTACACGCGGGGTCCGGTGAGCGGTACTCGATCCGCGTCGCTCCCTCCTTCCCCGGCTTGTACATCGGGACCCGAACGAGCGCGCTGCGGTTCCGCCGGGCCCAGCACACGTACACGGGCGCTTCGAACCCCGGGACCAACCGCTTGTACGAGTTCACCCACTGGTTCGTGACGAGCGTGATCTCGGGCGCGTGTCGAAGTAGCCCGGCGATGTAGCCCTTCGCGGTCTTCGATAGGTGGTACTCGTCGGTCGCGTCGAAGAACGCGTTGCGGTCGCCCTCGAACAGCGACTGGTGCGTGTGCATCCCGCTGCCGTTGATGCCGGCGATCGGCTTGGGCATGAACGTCGCGTAGATCCCGTACTCCTGCGCGACCTCCTTCACCGTGAGGCGGTACGCCATCACGTTGTCCGCCATGGTGAGCGCGTCGCTGTAGCGCAGGTCGATCTCGTGCTGCGACGGTGCCACCTCGTGGTGCACGTACTCCACGGGGATGCCCATCGACTCCAGATAGAGGACCGTGCGCTTGCGGTAGTCGGTCGCGACGTCGAGCGGGGTCTCGTCGAAGTACCCGCCCTGATCGAGCGGCGTCGGGTCGTCCACGCTCTTGAAGTAGAAGAACTCGAGCTCCGGCCCAACGTAGAACGTGAACCCCAGGTCGGCCGCGCGCTGCAGCTGCCGCTTCAACACGCCGCGCGGATCGCCGTCGAACGGCGTGCCGTCGGGGTCGTAGACGTCGCAGAACATGCGCGCGACGGCCTGCTCGGTCTTCCAGGGGATCAGCTGGAACGTGGAGGGGTCGGGGATCGCGATCATGTCCGACTCCTGGATGCGGCTGAACCCCTCGATCGACGAGCCGTCGAACCCCATCCCCTCGGCGAACGCGCCCTCCAATTCTTGCGACGTGATCGTGAACGACTTCAGGAACCCCAGCACGTCGGTGAACCACAGACGGACGAAGCGGATCCCTCGCTCCTCGATGGTGCGCAGGACGTACTCGGCTTCGGCGCTCGGCGACATGCATCGAGGGTAGCGAGGACCCGCCGACCCACGGTTACGCGGGCGTTAACTCCCCGCACGTCTCACGTTCACGCTGGGGGTCTAGCGTGGCTCCGTCCGATCAGGAGGGGAGGTGAACGACATGGAGCGCCTGCTCGAATGGGACAACGTGGCCCAGCCCATCGTGGTCGGCCCGGACGACGAGGACGAGGACGACGACGACCTCGATCTTCTCCTCTGACGGTGGCTGCGCGGCAGGACCGACACGCGGTACGGTTCCGCCGTGGACAGGCGAAACATCAGCAGCGGGTCGCCCTACGAGCCCGTCATCGGGTTCTCGCGGGCGCTCGTGGTCGGTGATCGGGTGTTCGTCTCGGGGACCGCGCCCGTCATGCCCGACGGCGGCGACCCGCCCGTCGACGCGTACGGCCAGGCCGCGCGCTGCTGGGAGATCGTGATCGCCGCATTGCGCGAGGCCGGTGCCGGACCGGAGCACGTCGTGCGGACGCGCATGTACCTGAGCGACCCCGGCGATTGGGAGGAGGTCGGCCGCGCCCACGGTGAGGTCTTCGCCGAGGTGCGGCCGGCCAGCACGATGGTGGTGGTGGGCGCGCTCCTCGATCCGCGATGGCGGGTCGAGGTCGAGGCCGACGCGGTGCTCGGACTGAGCCGAAGGACCGCCGGAGCCGCTACGGTTCGGGTCGTGGCTACGTCGGGCTCCGAGACCCTGGATCGAGCGTTGCGAGACGCGCCCGACCCCGAGCTCGCCCGGACCGCGCTCTCGCGTGTCGGAGCGGACCCCGCTGCTCGTGAGCAGCTGGAACGACCAGACGTGCTTCCGGTCGCCGCGCGGATCCTGGGGTTCTCCACGGCCGCCGCAGACCTGTTGGTTCGCCATCCGGAGGAGACGTCCACGCTCGCCGACGTCGAGGCGCGAACCAGCCAGCAGCTCGACGCCGAGCTCCGAGGCGACGTCGAGCGCGTCGGCCCCGAGGACGGGCTCCGGCTCTTCCGGCGTCGCGCGATGCTTCGTGTTGCCGCGCGCGATCTGGGCGGGGCGACGCTCGAGGACGTCGTCGCCGAGATCTCGTCGGTCGCGGAGGCGTGCCTCTCCGAGGCCTGCCGGCTGGCGGCCGGTGAGCACCGGCTGGCCGTGATCGGCCTGGGCAAGCTCGGCGGCGCCGAGCTGAACTACGCGAGCGACGTCGACCTGCTGTTCGTGCATGCGGACGGCGGTTCCGACTCGCAGGATGCCGCCGAGCGCGCCGCGGCTACGTTGATCGCGCTCCTCGCCGAACCCACCGCCGAGGGGATCGCGCTCCGCGTGGACCCGGCCCTTCGTCCCGGCGGACGCGGGGGTGTCCTGTCACGAAGCCTCGAGTCGACGCTCGAGTACTACGAGCGCCGGTCCGCCACGTGGGAGCGGCAGGCGATGATCAAGGCGCGACCGGTGGCGGGCGATCCGTGGATCGGCTCGGCGTTCGTCACCGGCGTGACGCCGTTCGTCTATCCGGACGAGCTCGAACCGCGTGCGATCGACGACGTGCGCCGGACCAAGGTCCGTCTGGAGGAGTACATCCGGCGTCGCGGCAAGGAGCTGACCGAGGTCAAGCGCGGTCGTGGCGGGATCCGCGACGTGGAGTTCGCGGTGCAGCTGTTGCAGATCGTGCACGGGCGGCGCGACCCGCTCCTGCGAGAGCCGAACACGCTCCGCGCGCTCGCGACGCTCGCGGAGGAGGGATACGTCGCACAGGCCGACGCCGATGCGCTCGCGGACGCGTACCGGTTCCTGCGGCGGCTGGAGCACCGGCTGCAGATCGTGCGCGACCTGCAGACGCACGACCTGCCCGCCGACGCGCACGCACGGCTCACGCTCGCGCGCTCCCTCGGCTTGGCGGATGCGGACGCGTTGCGCGTCCGAGTACGAGCGGGAGACGGGACGGGTCCGCGGGATCCACGAGCGGCTGTTCTACCGCCCGCTGCTCGAGGCGTTCGCGGGACGGCCTGCGCCGAGCCCGGGCGTCGATCGCCCGGCGACCGAGGAGCTGCTCGCGGGCCTGGGGTTCGAGGCGCCGTCGCAGTCGTTCGAGGTCCTGCGCCGCCTGGTGGACCCGGTCACCCGCCTGGGGAAGGTGCTCGCGCACGTGTTCCCGGTGATGGCGCCGGCGTTGGCGCTGGCCTCGAACCCCGACCAGGCGCTGGTGCGGCTGGAGCGCGTCGCCGAGGCGGTGGGGGACCGGCACGGTCCCGCCGACACGCTCGCGGCGGATCCGAGCGCGGCGCAGCGGCTGGCTCATGTCGTCGCCGCGAGCTCGTTCGCGACCGACCTGGTGGTCGGGGACCCGGATCGGATCGCGGCGCTCTCGGACCGGGGGCGCGCGATCGACACGCAGGCCGCGCTCGTCGCCGCGGTCGGCCGGTACGCGTCCCGCGAGCTCCAGCCGCGCGAGACGGGTTCGGCGATCGCCGACGTCGCCGACCGGGCGGTGCACGAGGCGGTCGAGGCGGCCGAGCCGGACCTGCCGTTCGCGGTGATCGGGATGGGCAAGCTGGGCGCGCGTGAGCTGAACTTCGCGTCGGATCTTGATCTGCTGTTCGTCTACGAGGGCGAGGGGGCCGACGACATGCGCCGGGCCGGCGACGCGGCCGAGCGCGTGATGCGCGCGATCCGCGACGCCGGCTGGGAGCCCGACGCCGACCTGCGGCCCGAGGGACGCAGCGGCCCGCTCGCGCGCTCGCTGGCCGGGTACCTCGAGTACTGGGAGCGCTACGCCGAGCTGTGGGAGTTCCAGGCGCTGCTCCGCGCGCGCCACGTCGCGGGCGACGAACAGCTCGGCCGGCGGTTCGTGCTGAACGCCGCGGACTTCGCGTATCCGCCCGAAGGGATCACGGTCGACCGCGTCGGCGAGATCCGCCGGATGCGCGAGCGCATCGAGCGCGAACGGGTCAAGCCGCCCGAGGCGGCGAAGTTCCATTTCAAGCTGGGCTACGGGTCGCTCGCCGACGTGCAGTTCGCGGTGGAGGTGTCGCTCATGCGGTTCGGTGGCGCGGATCCGGGTCTGCGCACGAACCGTACGCTCGAGGCGATCGAGCGGCTGGCGGAACGTCATCTGGTGGAGCAGAGCGTCGCGCGCGACCTGGGCGAGGCGTTCGTGTTCCTCTCGGACGTGAAGAACGCGCTCGAGGTCGATCGCCGGTTGCACGCCGAGGCGGTGCCGGCGTCCCCTCAGGAGCAGACGGTGCTCGCCCGGCGTCTGGGCTACGAGGAGTACCCTCGGCAGCGGTTCATCGACGACTACCTGCGCGTGACACGCCGCGCCCGGAGGGCGATGGAGCGCGTCTTCCACGAGGAGGCCTGATGGGGGACCGTCGCACCGTCTTGATCACGGGCGCGTCGGGCGGGTTCGGCGCGGAGTTCGCGCGTCTGTTCGCACGGGACGGGTTCGACCGCGTGCTCGTCGCACGGAGCGGCGCGGCTATGGAGGATCTCGCTCAGGTCTTGGACGGGAAGTTCGGCGGCACCACGACGGTCCTGCCGAAGGACCTTTCGCACCCGCACGCTGCGGGCGATCTGGTCGACAACCTCCACCAGCGCGGCATGGCGGTCGACGCGTTGGTGAACAACGCGGGATTCGCCCAGTACGGACCGTTCGCCGAGGCGGAGCCGGACGAGCTCGTCGACATGCTGCAGGTGAACGTCGTGGCCCTGACCGAGCTCACGCGCGCGCTCCTCCCTGGCATGGTCGAACGGGGGTGGGGGCGGATCGTGAACCTCGGCTCCGTCGGGTCGTTCGCGCCCGCGCCCATGACCGGCGCCTACGCGGCGACCAAGGCGTTCGTGCTTTCGTTCTCGCTGGCGCTCGCCGAGGAGCTGAAGGGGACGGGTGTCACCGTGACGGCGCTCTGCCCGGGTCCCACCGAGACCGGGTTCCAGGC
Organism: uncultured Actinomycetes bacterium; assembly: GCA_963695975.1. Taxonomy (GTDB): domain Bacteria; phylum Actinomycetota; class UBA4738; order UBA4738; family HRBIN12; genus JBBQVZ01. The sequence goes on from CAVOIB010000001.1 coordinate 102,615, forward strand.
GCGCGCCGACATGGCGGACTCCTCGCTGATCGCCGGGCGGCGATTGGACCCGGCCGATGAAGTCGTCCGCGCCGGGTACGAGGCCATGAAGAAGGGCCGGCCCTACCTCGTCACGGGCGGCAGCAGCAAGCTCTTCGCGTTCGGGAGCCGGTTCCTGCCGCGAACGACCGCGTCGAAGATCGCCGGAAGGGCGCAACGGCGCACAACCGACGACGCCCGATAGCGGCGATCGCCGGATCCGGCTCAACCCCGAGCCCCGTTCCTGCCGATAGCTCTCGGCATGAAGGTGAAGGTCACCCCAGAGGCACGTTCCTACATCCGCGAACGCGGCGGGCTGCTGTTCGTGTGGGTGGTGCGCGGGGGTGCGCTACGCGGTGCGCTGCGCTTGTTGCGCGTCTCCACCGAGCCGCCGCCCGACGCGCTCGAGTGGCAGCGCGTCGAGACCAAGGGGCTCTTGATCTTCCTCCCGCCCGCGCTCCGGCCCCCGCAGGAGCTGCACATCGAGGTCCGTGGCCGGCTGCGTCGTCGCCGGATCGAGGCCTTCTGGAACGGCTGCGCGTTCATCTCGTAGCGCGCTACAGCTGGTCGATCGGGTGGATCTCGGCGCGCGGACCGTACTTCGGCGCGCTGATGTGACCCGCGTCCAGCAGGACCTGCACACGGCCCCGGTGTCCACGGTAGGGCTCGAGCAATTCGAGCATCCGGCCGTCGTCGCCGCGATCTTCCCCCGCGAGCGCCCAGCAGACGGTGTTCGGCAGGTGGAAGTCGCCGACCGACACCGCGTCGGCGTCGCCGAGCGCAATGCGGGCGACCTCGGCCACGGTCCACGGCCCGATCCCTGGGAGCGCGCCCAGACGCGCCCTCGCCATGTCGAGGGGCAGCCCCGCGGCGGCCTCGAGCCGCGCGGCCTGCGCGCATGCGGCTCGGACCGTCTCGGCCCGCCGCCGCTCGACCCCCCACGGGTGGAACGCGAAATACGGCGTCTCGGCCGTGAGATCGGGATCGGGAGGCAGGTAGAGACCGGCGTCGCCGGGAGCGGGGGCGCTCGTCGACATCACCAGCCGACGATAAGCGCGCCGCGCCTCGTGGCCGGTGACCTTCTGCTCCAGGATCGTCGGGATCAGGACCTGCATGACGCCGCCGGTGCGCGTGATGCGGACGCCCTTGTGGTCACGCCACAGCTTCTCGATCACGTCGTGCTGCGGCTCGAAGCCGGAGGCGTCGTCGTCGGCGCCGATCATGCCGGGCGTACGCTCGAGCGCCCAGCCGGCACCGGGTCCCCACGCCTCGGCCCGGACGTCGTGCCCGAACGAGCGCACGTGGACGGTGGCGGGCCCGTCGGGCGTGCGCATGGCGCGCCAAGCCTCGCCCGAGCCGACCCGCATCGTCGGATCCCCTGCGCCGCGACACAGAGGGGAGAGGGTGCCCGCGAGGTCGATCGGGAAGTCGGTCGCGATCGAGCGCTGTGGCACCTAACCCCTTCAGTGGACGACGATCTTCCCGCACATCCCCTCGCACTGATCGTTCACGAGCGTCGAGTGGATGGTGCATCGGTAACGGTATACGCCGGCGTGCCCGAACCGCCGCGTGACCGACGCTCCCTCAGCCAGATCGGAACGCCGCGCGATCAGCCCGCGCTCACTCCGGTCTAGGCCGTGCCGAGCACCGCGTTCACCAGCTCCCGAGCTTCGTCGAGCCGTTCGCGATCGACGAAGAGCTCGACGCCCAGCTGCCAAACCCGGCTGAGCATGCCGGGCTCCTTCGACCACCACACGATCCCATGGGTCGAGAGCTGCTCGGCGATCAGGTCTGCGTGTTCCCACGAGAACTCGCCGAGGTGAACCGTCCGAACGTCGGGCGGCACGTGCTGGAGCCCTGGCATAAGGCGATGGTACCGGCCGCGGGTCTGACCAGTGCGCCCTGGCGATCGGCTGGCGTAGCCTGGTTCGGTGAGCAGGTCGGACCCGTTCGCCATCCGGGACGCCATGGAGCCGCTCGTTGGGTGGCGGGTCCTGTTCTTCGGGACGTTCATGGCGCTGGTCGCGCTGGCGATGTCGGTCCGGTGACGCGATGCGCGCGCTGGTGCTCGACTCGCCTGGGCTCTCCCTGTCGCTGATCGACGTTGAACCGCGAGCGCCGGGCGTCGGCGAGGTCCGTCTGCGGGTGACCGTCTGCGGCGTCTGCCGGACCGATCTGCACGTCGTCGACGGCGACCTCCCCGACCCGAAACTGCCGTTGATCCTCGGTCATCAGATCGTCGGCGTCGTCGAAGCGCTCGGCCCGGGGGTGACCGACCTCGCGGTCGGCGACCGGGTCGGCGTTCCGTGGCTCGGTTGGACGTGCGGCGAGTGCGGCTACTGCACGAGCGGCCGCGAGAACCTCTGCCGACGAGCGCGGTTCACCGGGTATCAGATCGACGGCGGCTACGCCGAGACCGTGGTCGCCGACTCGCGGTTCTGCCTGCCGCTCCCGGAGGGGTACCCGGATCTGCAGGTCGCGCCGCTCCTGTGCGCCGGGTTGATCGGATGGCGCTGTCTGAAGATGGTCGGCGAGGCCGAGCGCCTCGGGATCTACGGGTTCGGCGCCGCGGCGCACATCGTGACGCAGGTCGCGCGCTGGCAGGGCCGGCGGGTGTTCGCGTTCACGAAGCCCGCCGATACCGAAGCGCAGGTGTTCGCGCGCGAGGTCGGCGCGGAGTGGGCGGGCGGCTCGGACGAGCATCCGCCCGAGGAGCTGGATGGCGCGATCCTGTTCGCGCCGGCCGGAGAGCTGGTGCCGGCGGCGCTCGCGGCCACGGCGCCCGGCGGAACCGTCGTCTGCGGCGAGATCCATATGAGCGACATCCCGTCGTTCCCCTACGACCTGCTGTGGGGCGAGCGTCAGCTGCGGAGCGTCGCGAACCTCACGCGGGCGGACGGCGCGGAGTTCATGGCACTCGCGCCCCAGGTCCCGGTTCGCACCACCGTGACGCCATATCCGTTGGATCGAGCGAACGACGCGTTGGACGCGCTCCGTTCGGGGACGGTGGAGGGGGCCCTCGCGCTCGTGGTGTAGTCGTCCCCCTCGCTCCGGTCGCATGATGGAGTCGAGGGAGGCGCATCCGAGATGCGGGACGACGGGAGCCACCCGACCACGTATTGGCATGAGCTGGATGACGGGCGGATCCAGTGCGATCTGTGTCCTCGTTTCTGTCGCCTGCATGAGGGCCAGCGCGGGTTCTGTTTCGTCCGCGCCCGCGAGGACGACGCGATCGTCCTCACGACCTACGGCCGGTCGAGCGGGTTCTGCGTGGATCCGATCGAGAAGAAGCCGCTGAACCACTTCCTGCCGGGGACGCCGGTGCTCTCGTTCGGCACGGCGGGCTGCAACCTGGGCTGCCGGTTCTGTCAGAACTGGGACATCTCGAAGTCCCGCGAGATCGACACGCTCGCAGACCGTGCCTCGCCGGAGCAGATCGCCCGGACGGCGGCCGACCTGGGCTGTCGGAGCGTCGCCTTCACGTACAACGACCCGGTGATCTTCATGGAGTACGCGGTCGACGTGGCCGATGCCTGCCACGAGCTTGGGATCAAGACCGTGGCGGTGACGGCCGGCTACATCTGCGCCGACCCTCGGGCCGAGTTCTACCGGCACATGGACGCGGCGAACGTCGACCTCAAGGGGTTCACCGACGACTTCTACTACCGGATCTGCGCCGGTCACCTGGCGCCGGTGCTCGAAACCCTCGAGTACCTGAAGCACGAGACCAACGTGTGGTTCGAGATCACGAACCTGCTGATCCCGGGGCTGAACGACTCCGACGACGAGGTCGGCGCGATGACGCGCTGGGTGGTCGAACACCTTGGACCCGACGTCCCGATGCACTTCACCGCGTTCCACCCCGACTACAAGATGCTCGACCGGCCGCCGACGCCGCCCGAGACGCTCACACGGGCACGCGCGATCGCGCTTCAGAACGGCGTCCGGTACGCCTACACGGGCAACGTCTCGGACGTCGAGGGCCAGAGCACCTACTGCCACGCGTGCGACGCGGTCTTGATCGAACGTGACTGGTATGAGCTGGGCGCGTGGAACCTCACCGACGACGGGCGGTGCTCGAGGTGCGCGGAGCGATGCGCCGGGGTGTTCGAGGGGCACGCCGGTTCCTGGGGGAGCCGCCGCTTGCCGGTCAGGATGGCGGCCCGATGAAGACCGGCCGTGTTCGGATGCCCGTGGCGGCCGGCACGTTCTACCCCGGCCATCGAGCGGAGTTGGCGGGCGTGGTCGGTCGGCTGCTCGCGGGGGCCGCGCGCCCCGGGGTCGAGGAGCCGGTTCCGGCGGCGGTGATCGTGCCGCACGCGGGATACCGGTACTCGGGTCCTGTCGCCGCATCGGCGTATGCGCTCCTGCGGCCGGTTCCGCGTGTGATCCTCCTCGGTCCCGCGCATTTCGTCCCGCTCTTCGGTTGCGCGGTGCCGGCCGCGGCAGCCTGGGCTTCGCCGCTCGGCGAGGTGCCGATCGATCCGGAACTGCGGGACGAGGCGGCCGCGAGCGGTGCCGTCGTCGACGACGAGCCGCACGAGCCGGAGCATTCGCTGGAGGTCCAGCTGCCGTTCCTCCAGATGTGCATGCACGAGGGGTTCACCGTGTTGCCGGTGGCGGTCGGCGAGAGCGAGCCCGGCGAGGTGGCGAGCCTGATCGAGACGCTGGGGAGTCCCGCCGACCGGCTGGTCGTGGTGAGCACCGACCTCAGCCACTATCTCGATGCCGCGACTGCTCGGAGGCTCGACCGTCGGACCGCCGACGCTGTGCTGACCCGCGATGTCGGTGCGATCGGACCCGGCGACGCCTGCGGCGTGTTCGCGCTGCGTGGAGCGATCGAGTACGCACGCCGGAACGACCTGGAGATCCGGCTCCTCGACCTGCGGAACTCCGCCGATACGGCGGGGGATCCGTCGCGGGTCGTGGGTTACGGGGCGTTCGCGCTCTCCGCCTGGCCGAGTTGACCCTCCGTCGAGCTGCCGTTGATGATGGCTGGCATGGAGTTGTCAGCCAAGAACTTCGACGAGCCGGACGAGACCATCGAGCTTCCCGGCCTCCTCGAGGAGGTCGTCGAGGTCGGTGGGTTCGTGGTTGGGCGCGAGGTGGTCGCCCCCGGATGGCGCTGGTCCAAGGACACGAAGCCCGTGGTGGGAGGTGAGTGGTGCGAGGCTCATCACGTGGGGTTCACCATGTCGGGGCGATGGGGTGTGGCGTTGAAGGATGGAAGGACCCTCGACTTCCGCCCGGGCGACGTCTTCGACGTCCCGGCCGGTCACGACAGCTGGACCATCGGGGACGAACCCTGCGTCACATTGAACTGGACCGGCCTGAGGCGGTTCTTCGCCACCAAGGCCCTACTCCCGGAGAGGTTCCTCGCGACGATCCTCTTCACCGACATCGTTGGATCCACTGCCAAGGCCTCCGAGCTCGGCGACACCGTGTGGACGAAGCTGCTCGCCGAATACGAACAGGACGTCCGGGGCGAGCTGGAACGCGCTCACGGTCGGGAGGTGAAGAACACCGGCGACGGCGTGCTCGCGGTCTTCGAGGGTCCCGCCTCCGCCGTCCGATGCGCCGCCGCGATCAGGATCGCGGCGAACAAGCAGGGACTTCAGATCCGTGCCGGGATCCACGTGGGCGAGGTCGAGTCCTCGGGCAGCGACATCCGTGGAATCGCGGTCCACGAGGCCTCGCGCGTGATGGCTGCCTCGAACCCCGACGAGATCCTGGTCTCAGAGATCACCCGGGCGTTGGCGGCGCAGACCGGCTTGGTCTTCGAGGACCGCGGCTCTCATGAGCTCAAAGGCTTGGGTGGGTCGCAGCACCTGTACGCGTTCCTGGGCGCCGAGTAGAGCGTCCGCGAAGTTCAGGTACTTCAGTCCCCGAGTTCCTTAGTGCACATGTAAACGATCTTGGGCTGTGCACGCTCTGTACGCGCGAGATGGCGATGCATGAGCCTAGAGTGCGCGACGTGGAGGGGCACCCGCGGTCGCGGGAGGTGGGGTCTTCCGAGGTGGAGCGGCCACCGGCCGCAGCCAATGACCTGGAGGCGTTGTTCCGCGACGCCGGGCCGGAGCTGTGGCGAGCGATCTACGGGTTCACGGGCGGTCGCCGGCAGTTGGCGGAAGACGCTGTCGCCGAGGCGTTCGCCCGCGCGATCGAGCACGCGGACGGGATCCGCGAGCCGCTCGCATGGATCTACAGGACGACGTTCCGGCTTGCCACCCGCGAGCTTCAGCGCGAGAAGCGCCAGCCGCCGCTGCTGCCCGACCCGGCCCCGGGGATCGATCCGTTCGATGTCAAGGAGATCCTCGGGGCGCTCGCGCACCTTTCGCCGAACCAGCGCGCCGCGGTGCTGCTGCATGACGAGGAGGGCTTCACCGGTCCGGAGGTGGGACGGCTCTTGGGGATGTCGGCCGCAACCGTTCGCGTCCATCTGTTCCGGGGACGCAGGCGCCTGCGAGCGCTGCTGAGCACCGAGGAGGACTCCGATGGATGACCGCTACCGCCGAGAACTGACGAAGCTGCACGGCGCGCGGCTCCCCGACGACCTGTGGGACCGCGTTCAGGAGGGTCCGCGACTGGCGCCCCTCGCGCCACGCAACCGGACGAGGGTGACGGCCGCGGTGGTGGCCTTCGCGGTCTTCGGGCTCGCGGCGTTCTTCATGTGGAAGGCGTTCACCGAAGCGGCGCCCGTGTCCACGCCCGCCGGTTCGAACGTCGTGACGGTTCCCCCGCGCGGCGAGACGTCGCCGGTGTTCCTGGCCGACGGGCGTCCGGTGTTCGTCGTGCATCACCTCGACGGCATGGTGTCGGTCGTGGATGGGTTCTCGAGCCACCGCGCCTGGGGGGTCGAGGAACTGATCGTGTGGTGCCCGTCGACGCGCGAGTTCGTAGAGGCCGCGCACGAGGCGCGCTTCGACGAGTACGGGGAGTTCGCCTCGCCCCCGGCGTCCGGCGGTGTGGCGACGTTCGCGTTCCAGGTCATGGAGACCGACCCGGTCGGCGACCCCAGCTCGATCGTGGTCGGCGCGATGCGCGACGGCACGCCGGGTGGCGGGAACTCGGGTCCCGACCGGCCGCCGCTCTGCCCCCCGGGTGGCGTGGTCGGCGACGCCGATCTGATCAAGGTCACCGGCGGGTACTCGGGCGATACCGCGATGGTCGTGGGGCACCAGGTCGATCCGGATCAGGTCTGGGATACCCCAGCCGAAGTCGTCGCGGCCGCCCCGACGGGATGGGCGCTCGTGTGGGCGACGATGGACGTCGATCGGGACGGGTTCGTCCAGCTCTGCGCGCAGGTCGTCGACGACCGGTGCGAGGGCGGCGTGGTGGTCCGTGGGGTAGACGGCGTCGGGCTGATGGTCAACGTGACCCGGTTCGACTGGGTGTCGGGCTACGAGGAGCCGCAGGTGTGGCTGGTCCAGATCCGCGACGGCGTGATCGACAACCCGGCGGGTTTCGGCGGCATCCTCGAGCCGTGGCCCGACCGAGCGTCCGCGACCGCACCGTGATGGGCTGTCGGTAGAGTCAACTCGATGGATCAACGAGTAAGTCTGATCACGCTCGGCGTGAGAGACGTGGCTATCGCGAGGGGGTTCTACGAACGGCTCGGCTGGCGGGTCGGGCTCGATGTGGAAGAGACGGTCTTCTTCCAGACGGGTGGCTCGATCGTCGCGTTGTGGGGCCGGGACAAGCTTGAAGCGGATAGTGGCGTCATCGACGGTGGATCGTGGGGTGGGATCACGCTCGCGCACAACGTTCGCTCGCGCGAAGAGGTCGACCGCGTCATCGAGGAGGCGCGGGTGGCCGGTGCGCGGATCGGTCGGGAGCCGGCGGAAACCTTCTACGGGGGATATGCAGGCGTATTCGTCGACCTGGACGGCCATCCTTGGGAGGTCGCCCACAACCCCGGTTTCGAACTGCGAGGCGACGGAACCATCAGCCTCCCGCAAGGCTGACGAGTTCGTCGAGGAGATCCGTGATCGGCCACGCTCCGTCGGACGTGTTCGAGATTACGGCACACGTGGTCGTAAAGGACCTGGTCGCGGCTGAGGCCGTGGCCTCGTCTTCGAAGACGCCGGCGAGCACGAGCTGAAGGGGCCCCGACCGGTGGCACCTGTGCCGGTTGGTGAAGTAGGCCACTGCGCTTACGGGACATCAGAGGGGAAGGCCCACGCGGCCATATCGCGTCCGTCGGCCGGTTTGACATGGAACTGGGGAACGCATGAGGATGCCTCGCACGACTTCCTTTTATTGAGGGGGGCACTATGCACGCGAGAATCGCCCATACAACAGTGGACCCGGACCAGTATGAGACCGCCCGCAAGGTCCTGGAAACCGAAGTCCTCCCCCGTGTTCGGCAGATCCCAGGTGTGGTGGCGGGGTATTGGCTGGAGCCAGTCGACGGAAAGGGCCTGAACATCATCGTCTGCGAGAGCAAGGAAGTCGCGGCGATGCCTGTGCCGAACGCGCAGCCCGGGGAGAGTCCAGCCCCCGGCGTGACCGTCGAGAGCGTCGAGATCCGAGAGGTGATCGGCCAGATCTGAGCGGTGGCCGAGAAGCGCAGCCCGGATGCGGTCGACTCCCCCGTCCGCTTCTCAGAGATCGTCGTCGTCGTGCCTCGTTGACTTTGCCTCCGACGTGCAAGGAGTCACCCGGCCGCGTCGAGCTGGCCCGCGGTTGGCTACGATCGCGACACCGTCGGGACCGGTCGAGCTAAGGAGGGATCGGGATGCAGCACGTACGCGTCGGGCTCTATGTCCTCACAGGAGGAACGCCCGATCAGATCATCGAGCGTGTGCGATCGAAGGGCGGCATGTTGGAGGTCTTCCAGCAGCATCCCGGGTTCGTCGCGTACGGCATGGGGGTCACTGAGGACGAGTTCCTCATCTCGATCTCCGTCTGGGACTCGGCTGAGCAAGCCGATGCTGCCACCGCCATGGCTGCCGAGTGGGTGGCCGAACACATCGAAGGTCGCGTCGAGCTGCAACAGGACTACGTGGGGAGCCTCAAGTTCCTGGTGCAGGCTGGGGCCAGGCTCACCGGCTGAACGACGGCGCTCTCAGCGAGACCGAGTACGCCACCCTTATGGTGCCACGGTGGCGTAGACAGATGACTGCAGGCGGGTCGTGATGCGGATCCACTTCTGACTGAGCGTCGCATCGAGGAGCCCTCCTCACGTGAGGAGATCCGTGATCGGCCACGCTCCGTCCGTCCAGTTCGAGATCACGGTGTAGGTGGTCGTCGACACCGGGTCGTACGTGCTGCGGAACGAGACGCCGGCGTCGTAGCCCTCCAACATCACGACGTCGCTGGACGCATGAAGGTGGAAGCCGAGGCCGTAGCGTTTCGACTCCTCCGGCCAGTCGCTGCGCGGCCGCACCATCTCCGCTACCCAGTCCTTCGACACGATCCGTCCGGCGAAGAACGCGACCCAAAGGGCGCTGACGTTCGCCGCGGTGGAGTAGATCCCGCCATCACCGCTGCCGCGTACCGGCAGGTGGAACACGTTCGTCCTAGGGCTATCGACCGTGAGATACCCGAGCGCGGCTCGCCCGGGCAGTTCATCGGACCTCAAGAACTCGGTGTCTTCCATGCCCGCCGGCTCGCATACGCGTCGACGCACCAGCTCGTGGAACGGCGTACCGCTCGTGCGCTCGGCGATCAACGCCAGCACGACGTAGCCGCCGTTGTTGTACGCGAACCGCTCGCCGGGCGGAAACACGGTGGCGTGGCCGTCCAGCACCGCGAGGTACTGCTCGGTCGTCGCGAGCTCGTGCACGGGGACCGGCATCACGTAGTCGGTGATCGCGTGCCCCGCGTCCTCGTCGAGGTAGTCGCCGATGCCCGATCGGTGCGACAAGAGATGTTCGATCGTCACGCCGTCGTCGATGAGCGGGAGATCGCCGCCGAGGACGGAACGCGCCGTGGTCTCGAGAGCCAGGGTTCCGTCTTCGATCAGGCTCACCACCGCGAGCGCCGTCAGGCCCTTCGCGCCGCTCGCGATCGCGAACTGCGTGTCGAAGGTGTTGGCGATCGCATGGCCGCGATCGGCCAGTCCGTACGCCTTCGCGAGCTCGACGGTGCCCGAGCGGTCGACACGCACGACGCCGGAGAACGCAGTGCGATGGGCCATCGAGTCAAGTGAGTCTTCCAACGGCTGCATGGAGGGGACTCTAGGGCGACCAAGGGTCGGGCGACATTGTGTTACAGGATCCGGCGAAGCGATGTTCTCGTGACGATCGGCCACGCCACGGCGAACGAGCCCACGATCCCGAGCGTCGCAACGAGTAGCGCCTTGACGTCGCCCGACAGATCGATCGGCCGCAGCAGGAGCGCGAGGGCGACGAGCACCGGACCCTGAAGCATGAACGCCGCGTAGGAGCTCCGGGCCATCGCTCGTCGCAACCGCCCGGAGCCGTTCAGGTGCCGCTGTGCGAAGGCCAGCACCCAGATCGGTGCGGACACGGCGACCACACCCTCGGTCATGGCTGCGAGCAGCGCGGGCAGGCCCCATCCGCCGAAATAGTCGTCCTCGGTCAGCCCGAACGACTCGGCGGACACGATGAACGCCGCCGTGCACGCGATGGCGACGATCGCCACGATCCCGCATCGCCGCGCGAGGTGGGCGGCCACGGGTCGGAGCCACCCCCTGCTGCTGGCGGCAACCCCTAGGCCGAACATCGCCACGTACTCCGGCCAGCCCCAGAGCTTCACGTTCAACGGCTGGTTCGAGTCCGCGGGGAAGACGATCCGAACGGCGAACGTGCAGACGCCGACTGCGACGGCGAGCAAGATCAGGGAGCGACCACGGAGCGGCCCGCGCTGCGGCGCGGGCCGTGGGAACCACTTCCGCCACGCGGCGAGGGCCAGCGAGAAGAGCAGGAGCACACCGACGAACCACATCGGCCCGTTGTCGAGCAGCGGGTCTGTGTTGCTGACCGACCGCCAGAACCCGGGATGCAGGAACGGTTCGAGGAGCGAGTACTCGAGCAGCGGCCAGATCAGCAGGGTGTAGACGGCGAACGGGATCCCGAGCCGCAGGAGCCTGTCCGACGCGAACCGAGTCGGTCCCTTGCGAGCGAGCGAGTCCTGGGTGAGGAGCCCCGAGATGAGGAAGAACAGCGCCATCAAGAACAGCGCGCCCAGGCTCATGACCAGGATCAACGAGACCAGCTCGACGGCCGGCGAGAGCGTGACCTCCTGCACGTCCTGATAGGTCCAGCTGCCGAACGTCGCGTAACCCTGCACGGCATGCGCCGCGATGATCCCCGCGATCAGGATCGTCTTCAGGTTGTCCAGATAGGCGTAACGCTCGCCGGTCCCCGTCGCAGGCACCGCTTGGCGCACGGATGCTCGCTGCCCATGCACAGCCTCCTCCTTCGATCTGAGCATCCGATCGGGGGAGCGCTGGTCACAGAGGCGTGTGTCCCGTTGCGGCCGGGACGAGCGGAGCGCTCGATGATCCTGTTCAACTGGTCATGCGGTTGAACCAGATCGCACCGGGGCCGGCATGGAAGCTCGCGCCTTCGCCCCAGACCGCCACCGACCTGCCGTTGTTCGTGATGTCGATCGCGCCGTAGTCGCCGTACTCCGAGGCGAACCCGGCCGGGGTCTTGTACGCGGCGCCGCTCTTCGCGTCGGCGATGTCGACCTCCGTGCTCCAGGTCAGCCCGCCGTCCGCAGAGGATCGGTAGTACGTGTTCCACGAACCCGTCCGGTCGTCGGCGTAGAAGAGGCGGAAGTCACTGCTCGCGCCGCCCGTGATCGCCGGATGGCTTGCGTTCGCCGAGCCGTTCCCGAGCTGGACCGCCGGCGCCCAAGTCGCCCCGCCATCGGTCGAGCGACGCACCCACACGTGGCCGTTGCCTCTCAGCCCGGTGGCGCCCGTGTACAGCGCCACCAGGTTCCCCGCATCGTCGCTCGCGAGCGCGGTGGAAGATGACGTCCTCCAGTTCACGCCGGTGAACGGCCTCGCGAGGACCGTGCGGGCCCACGAGGTCCCGCCGTCCGTCGTGCGCCAGATCTCGACGTCGATCCCGCCGGTCCACGGCTGGCCGTTCGGGTAGCTCGAGGCGGAGAGCAGGGCCGTTCCATCCGGCAGGACCTCCAGACCGTTCGGATACCGGTAGCGGTCGGTGTCGTCGTTCAGCTTGACCGGGCGAGCGAACGAGGCGCCGGCGTCGTGGGATGTCGCAACCCACACATCCGATCGGGTCGAGTAGGCGATGTAGACGTCCGTGCCGCTCGGGCTCACGCCGATCCACGGCTTGTCGCCCCACGCCGTTCCTGACACCTTGATCGGCGCGGTCCACGTGCCCCCGTGATCCGGGGACTCGCTGAACATCATGTCGTAGTCGTTCATCCAGGTGGCGTAGGCCACGCCGTTCGAGGCCACCTTGACGACCGGGTCGAACTGGAACCTCACACCTGCGCATCGGCAGAGGTATGTCTCCGGCCCCCAGCTCACGCCCCTGTTGGCGGAGACCCGCACGTACATCGGCGTGAATGGGCACCGCTTGCACGCGGTGGGGCCGCCGAACCGGTTGTACATCACGTAGACGTACGGGGCGTTCGGATCGGCGGCGATCGTCGGCTCCCACGCGTCCTCCACGCCAAGCTTGATCTCACCGGCCCACCCAGGAGCCGGGACGAGTGGCGCCATCGCGTCGGCCTCGGCGCGCGTGATGCGCCCCTGCTCCGCCGCGGTCACAGGCGCGCCTGCGTGCTCGCCGGCCTCCCGCTCGGGGTCCTCCTGCTCGACGCCTTCTGCTCGCTCAGAGCCGGATCGCGACACGGTCCGTGGCCCTTGCGGACGAAGGGCCACCGCCGCGATCAGCAACCCGGCGACGGCCACCGCGATCAGCGAGACGATCCAGGCCCTACGCATCCACCACCCATCCAACATGGGAGGGCACCCTACGCGATGCGGAGGGAAGGGATGATTCGAGCGTGGAGGACGAACCGCGCCTCACGCGCCTTCAGGTCCTCCAAGCCCTCGGTCTCCTTCTGGACCGTCGAGGGCCGGGTCAGCGCGATCTGATCCGGCGATCGAACTTCAGGCTGGCGGCTGAGGTGCCTCCGGCATCAAGCCGAGTTGGCCCATCATGCCCGCGATGTCGTAGACGCCGTAATGCTCGGTGTTCATGCCGGCGTCGTCGAACGTGAACACGTCGATCGCGCCCATCGAGAACGACTTGCCGGTCGGAGGCGCGCCCGTCCCCATCATCCCGACGGTGTCGGTGCCGGTCATCGTGCTGCGGACCGCCACTTTGTTCCCGGCGGCGATGACGTCCTCGATCTCGATGTGCATGTCGGGGGTCTGCGCCCGCATCATGTTGAACATCGCGATCGCGCCCGCCTTGTCGGCAGTGCCGCCCGGCATCGGGGTGCGCTCGACGTAGTCCTCCGACAAGGTCTTCTCGGCGAACCCGATGTCGCCCTCGTTCAGGACCTTCTGGATCAGCTCGCGAACGGTCGACGCGTTCTCTTCCGGCGTGGTCATGTCGTCACATCCCTTCCGGGGCAGGCATGGCTCCGAGCTGGACCATCATCTTCGGGATATCCATCTGTGCCCACGTCTCGACGATCGTGCCGTCGTCGGCGTGACGCGAGATCTGGATCCAGTCGAAATCGACGCTCTTGCCGGTCGCCGGCGGACCTCCCATCGGCATGGCTCCGTCGTTCGTTCCCGTCATCCGCACGTGCGAGACGACCTTTTCGCCTTCGCCGAAGATGTCGAGGATCTCGGTGTCCTTGTCGGAGAACATCTGGAACGTGCCTTCGTTCGCCATGATCGCGCCCTCGACCCCTGAGGGCAGGGGTCCGGGCTGCGGCGTGTTGGCCACGAAGTCGGGCGCGAGGCACGCGCGGACGGTGTCGTAGTCGCGGGCGTTGTAGGCGTCCTCGAGCTTCCGAACCAGCTCGACGTTCCGTGCGGCATCACTCATGGAACCCTCCCCAGGGTCGGCGTCCCTCCGAAGCTACGCCCGGTCGGTGCCGAAGTGCAAGGTCGCCTCGATGAACGTTCGAGGCGCCCTCTCACGGCCGAATGGTCCTCACCAAGGAGGTCCGTCGGGTCGTGTGTCGGTCCGCGTCGAGTGCGAACGTGAAGGTGGATGAAGGCGACCCAAGGAGGCACGCCATGCCCACGCAGACGATCCGAAGCAAGGAGACGACGACGGCCGCTGGGTTGACCAGCGAGCAAGCTTGGCATGCGATCGACAAGGCGTCCTTCGCGGTCCTCAGCGAGGTGACCCTTGGCGGGGAGCCGCGGTCGAGCGGTGTCGTCTACAAGACCCTCCGCCGGCGGCTGTACGTCGCGGTCGCACCCGACAGCTGGAAGGCGAAGCACGTCGCGGCGAACGGTCGGGTCGCCGTGACCGTGACGGTGCGCCGGGGCGGGTTGCTGTCGCTCATGGTGCCTATCCCTCCGGCGACCATCAGCTTCCACGCGACGGCGACGATCTTGCCGGCGGGCTCACCGCAGCGTCGGGAGACCCTGGAGGAGCTGGGCTCGCTGCTGCCGCCCGAGCGGCGAGATGCCGCCGCGATCATCGAGATCGTTCCCGAGGGCACGTTCGTCACGTACGGCCTCGGGGTCCCGCTGTTGAAGATGCGCGACCCGGTGGCCGCTCGCGCACGCGTACACGTCTAGGTGGTGAGACACATGACGACCTTGCGGACAACGCCGCCGAGTGCAGGCCCCGCGAAAGGCAGAAAGTTGAACCTGAAGGTGCTCGTAGGAAGCGGAGAGAAGATCGCGCTCTTCACGTTGCCGTTCCTGATCGTCGGCCTGATCTTGGATGCGGCCTTTGCATCCCTGTTCCAGATCGAGGGCTCATCGACCGCACTCCATGTGCTCGCCATCGTCCTGTTGATCCCTGGTGTCACGATCTGGATCTGGTCGGTCGTCTTGATCCTGAAGAAGGTGCCTCGCGGAGAACTGATCACGAACGGCCCCTTCGCCTTGGTGAAGCACCCGCTCTACACCAGCGTCGCTCTTCTGGTGCTTCCAGGTATCGGCTTGCTGTTCGACACGTGGTTGTGGACGTTCATCGGGATCGCCCTCTACGTCGGGTCGAGGATCTACTCGCCCGAGGAAGAAGAGGAACTCTCGAGGACGTTCGGTGCGGGCTGGGATGCGTACCGCGCGACGGTGATGATCCCCTGGCTATGAGCAGGGGAACCCGCGCAGGCCTCTGCTCAGATCGGGTCCAGGGGGGCAGCTGCGAGGACCTCCTTCGCGGCGTGCATGAGGCTCGCATCTGTGGGCAGGCTCCGGTCGTCGATGCGCGCGACCCGGGCGATCCCGTGCGAGTTCGTGACGAACGCGCCGTCGAGCGACGCCAGATCCGCCACATGGACGGGTTCGTAGCGCCACGCGATGCCCGCCCGGTCGAGCTCCCGCTGGAGCACCTGCATCATGATGCCGCGGAGCGCGGGCGCATCCGGCCAGACGATCGCGTCGCCGTCGACGAAGCCGATGTTCGTGATGGCGCCCTCGCAGATGCGGCCGTCCGTCCCGACGAACAGCGCCTCGTGGAAGCCGTTGGCGTGGGCGAGGCCGGCGTAGTAGCCCTGCCCGAAGCTGGAAGCGTGTTTCAGATGGGCGGCCGGACGCTGATACACGACCGTCTGCAGGCTCTGGGGATCGGCCGGCGCCGACGCCGGCGGCCGCACGCTGACCACGATGGAGACGTCGTCGGCGGTATCCGACCAGAACACGTTGACGCGGACCGAGGCGTCTGTGATGTCGTCCGCGAGCGCATGTCCGATCGAGCCGCGGACCCGGTCGCCCTCGAGTTCGACGCCGAACAGTTCCCGCGTTGCGTCGTCGAGGCGAGCGAGGTGGAACTCCATGCCGAGCGTCTGACGGTCCCTCACCTGCATCGCGGTGAAATGGCCGGAGGCGCTCAGGTCGAGGGTCCAGATCTCCTCGATGGAGGCGGCATGGCCGTCGATCTCGACCCGCGGGAGACGAACGTCGCTCACGGGTGGAGCCTGCTAGTGACCGCCGCACATGCAGCTGCCGCCGCAGGCGCAGCCACCGCCTGAGGGCGCTGAGCTACGGAAGCCGCCGCTCGAGGTCGAGGCGGCGAACATCGAGATCCGGCGCATCACGTGCTCGGACTCGCAGGTCGGGCAGGCGGGTGCGTCGTCGCTCATCGAACGGAGCCGTTCGAAGAGGTGTCCGCAGTTCCCGCACTCGTACTCGTACAGCGGCATGCGGGAAGTGTACGAGGCCGCGGGCTCAGAACCCCCAACGCTTGGGATTGCGCCCCGCGACCGCGACGGTGCCGTGCTTTCCCCTGCCGATCGCGGTGCCTGCCCCCTCCCCGACCCAGGTGCCGCCTCCCGGCACGAAGCCGGTCACGACGAGCGGTGCGAGGTCGCCGAAGTCGAACGTGGCCCGGTACAGGATCCTGCCGGGTCGATTGGTCGGCGTCTCCTCGATCGTGACCGAGCCGAGCTCCGTGCCGCGCTCCCAGTCGCCGACCAGCTCCCAGACCTTCTCGTCGCTGAACACCCGCTGGCCTGGGCCCGCCTCCTCGAGCGTCCTGCCCGCGGACACGCGCTCGTCGCTCAGGAGCCGGAAGTCGAAGATCGGTACCCGCTCCTCCGCCATCGCTGGCCTCCTCACCGTCGCCGATACCACCACACCCTAGGCGCGATGGTCGGGGCGAAGCAATGGTCGACCTGACCTAGACTCGCCCCATGCCGGTCTGCGGGTCCTGCGGCCAGGACAATCCCGCGCGAGCGCGGTTCTGCATGTCGTGCGCGTCACCGCTCGTCGTCGAGGAGCCGGCATCTCATGGGGCGCGCAAGACCGTGACCGTGGTGTTCTGCGACGTCGTGGACTCCACCCCGCTCGGTGAGCGCTTGGACCCTGAGTCGGTCCGCCAGGTCATGACGGATTTCTTCCGCGAGATGCGCGGTGCGCTGGAGCGCCATGGCGGCACCGTGGAGAAGTTCATCGGCGACGCCGTGATGGCGGTGTTCGGGGTGCCGCTCCTGCACGAGGACGATGCGTTCCGCGCGGTGCGCGCTGCGCAGGCCATGCGCGAGGCGCTCGACGGATTGAACGCCGACCTCTATCGGCGGTTCGAGGTCCGCCTGCAGACGCGGATCGGTGTGAACACGGGCGAGGTCGTCGTGGGCGACGCCGCCGCGGGCCAGTCGCTCGTGGTCGGCGACGCGGTGAACATCGCCGCCCGGCTCGAGCAGGCCGCGGGAGTGGGCGAGATCCTCTTGGGGTCGGTGACCCATGCGCTCGTGCGCGATCACGTCGTGGCCGAACCGACGGAGCCGCTCGAGCTGAAAGGCAAGGCCGGGACCATCGTCGCGCACCGTCTCGTCTCGGTCGGTGCGGGCCCCGATGCACCAGGCGCTCGGCCGGATCCTCCGCTGGTCGGGCGGGCAGACGAGCTCGAGGTCCTGCGCTCGTCCTTCGAGCGGGCGGTGCGTGAGCGCAGCTGTGCGATGGTCACGATCCTGGGAGCTGCGGGCGTGGGGAAGTCGCGGCTGGCGCGGGAGTTCGTGCCGTCGCACGAGCCGGGTGCCCTCGTGCTTCGTGCCCGGTGCCTCCCCTACGGCGACGGCATCACGTTCTGGCCTGTAGCCGACCTCGTGAAGCAGGTCTGTGGGATCGACGACGGCGAGGGTCGCGCCGAGGCGCGCGCCAAGATCGACGCCGCGCTCAGCGGGTGCGAGGCAGGCCCCCTCGTGGCCGAGCGTGTCGCCGCGGTCACCGGGTTCGCGGACTCGACGGCTGGGCTGGAGGAGACGTTCTGGGGGATCCGGCGATTCCTCGAGTGGTCGGGGCGCTTCCGTCCCCTCGTGGTGGTCCTCGACGACCTGCAATGGGCCGAGCCCACGTTCCTCGATCTCGTCGAGTATCTCGGGGGATGGAGCCGCGGCGTCGCGATGCTGCTCCTATGCCTTGCCCGGCCCGATCTCACCGATCTCCGAACCACCTGGGGTTCCGGCATCCCGAACGCGACGGTGTTGCCGCTCAGTCCGCTCGACGATCTCGAGAGCGAGCGTCTCGTCTCGGAACTGCTCGGTGGGGAGCGGCTCGACGAACGGGTGTACGCGCGGATCGCGGAGTTCGCGGGCGGCAACCCGCTCTTCCTCGAAGAGATGCTTCGCATGCTCGAGGACGACGACCTCCTCCGAAGGCAGGATGGACGCTGGGTCGCGAGCGAGGATCTCGGCGACTTCAGGGTCCCGGAGTCCATCCAGGCGCTCCTGTCCGCGCGACTGGACCGTCTCTCGCAAGAGGAGCGCCTGGTGATCCGGGCTGCCTCGGTCATCGGCAAGGTGTTCTGGTGGGGCGCGGTGAAGGAGCTCGCGCCCGAGGCTATCCGACCGGAGGTCGGCACCGCGCTGCAGACGTTGGTACGCAAGGACCTGATCCGCCCAGAGCGTTCGACCTTCGCGGGCGAGGACGCCTTCCGTTTCCACCACATCTTGATCCAGGAGGCGGCGTATCGCGGCACGCCGAAGGAGGTCCGGGCCGACCTGCACGAGGCGTTCGCCAACTGGGTCGAGAACGTAGCGGGCGATCGCGCGACCGAGCTTGAGGAGGTGATGGGTTACCACCTCGAGCAGTCGTACCGCTACCGCGTCGAGCTGGCCCCCGTCGGCGAGCGCGAGCGCGCCCTAGCGACCCGGGCGGCGCTGCGGCTCGCCCCCGCGGGCATGCGTGCCTTCGAGCGCCGTGACATCCCGGCGGCGTCGGATCTCCTCGGCCGCGCCGAGGCCCTCCTGCCGCAAGAGAACGCCGAACGCCGGCCCCTGCTGCTCGCGCTCGGCGAGGTGTTGGCCGAGGCCGGCGACCTCAAGCCTGCCGAGGCAGCCCTGGACGAGGCCGAGACGCTCGCGGAGGAGGCCGGCGACGCCGCGAGCGCGGCCAACGCCGGGATCCTCCGGCTCGTCCTGCTCGAGTCCACCGATCCTCAGCGCCTGTCCGGCGGGTCGATCCCCGAGGCCGAACGATTGATCGGGATCCTCGACTCGCTGGGGGACGACCTCGGCCTGGCGCGCGCCTGGCGTCTGATCGGGGACCTGCACTGGAACCACGCGCGTTACGGAGCCGCCGACGAGGCCCTCGCCCGCGCGATCGACCACGCACGCCGCGCCGGCGCGATGCGCGAGGAGGCCGATGCGCTCGGCCGGTACACCGGGTCGGGCACCTACGGGCCGGCGCCGGTCGAGGAGATCGAACGCCGATGCGACGAGCTCCTGGAGAGGACCACGGGCTCGGGGTACGAGGCACCCGCCCTCCGGGCGCTCGCCTGGGTCCGGGCGATGCAGGGCCGCTTCGACGACGCGCGTGGCCTCGTCCAACGGGCCCGCGCGATCTTCGAAGATCTCGGTCTTCGCCTGCGGTCGACGTTCGTCTCCGAGACCGCCGGCGCGATCGAGATGCTCGCCGGCGACGTCGTCGCAGCTGAGCGCGAGTGGCGCGCCGGGTTCGACGCGGCCGTGGAGATGGGCGAGCAGGGATTCCAGTCCACGGTCGCGGCGCTGCTCGCCCACGCGCTCCTGCGCCAAGGGCGTTTGGACGAGGCGGAGGCGATGGTCACGCTCAGCGACCGCGCGGGGGCGGAGGACGACGTGAGCACGCAGGTGATCGGGCGCAGCGCCCAGGCCCGCGTCCTCGCCTCGCGTGGCCAGGTCGATGAGGCCGAGCGCGTCGCCCGCGACGCCGTCGAACGTTCCGAGGCGACGGACGATCTGAACATGCGCGCCGACACGCTCGTCGACCTGGGCGAGGTGCTGGATGCGGCCGGCGACCGTGAGGGCGCTGTATCCGCGTTCGACTCCGCGCTGGGTCTCTACGAGGAGAAGGGGAACGCGGCAGCGGTGGAGGTCACCCGACGCCGTTGGTCGGCGCTCGAGGGGTAGGACACCGACGCTCTCTAGCTTGCCTTGCGGAACCGTTCGAAACGCTCTTCGAGCAGTATCGGATCGGGTCGTGCCCCTCGCTGCCGGGGCAGCTGCATCTTCTCTCCGTGCACGCCCTGGAGGGTGTGTCGCAGCGTAGGCCCATCATGCTCTTCCAGGACGTCATCGCGAACCTGCACGACGTAGTCAGGTCGAATCCCCAGGACGTCGGCGTCGAAGGCGCGGTGGTGAGTCGCGCACATGGCGACTCCATTGGGGACAACGGGCTCGCCACCGTCCCGGTCTTCCTTGATGTGGGCTGCATCCAAAAGCTCTGGATGTCGCAGATTGCACAAGGCACACGATCCGCCGTAGGCGCTCAGCACGCGGATGCGGAATGCCGGCTGATGCAGTCGTCGTCTGACGATTGCCTCGGCGTACTGCCGACGAAGTGCGAGATCGGCGGGATGGAACATGCTGTCAGTCCATTGATCGCGCATCTCGTCTTCTAGTGCGACAACGAATTGATGTTGCTCGGGCTCCTCACCGACCAACCACACCGGATACACGGGCATGTACAAACCTGGACTGATACCCAGGAACCAGATCAGCGGTTTGTTCAGCTCCATCGCGCGGCGCAGGGCCACGTTGTCGTAAGCGGCGTCGTCCGTTCCGCGCCACTTGTACCGCTGATACCCATCGGGACCGATCCCGTCGTCGTAAGGCCGATCCTGAGGGCGAGCAGCGTAGGTAGTCAGAATGCTCAGGGCAGCGTCGAGGCCCGTGACCTTGCGGATGCCGCGCATCCGTTGAATGAGCGCGATTCGGTGTCCATCTAGCTCGAACGCCTCCAGCTCTTTGTACGAGACCACGCCACCGCCCGCCGATTTGAGCCGGTCGAGATAGGCAAACGCAGTCGAGCGCAAGCGGTCATCGAAGTCGTCCGTGACCATCGGCGAAGTATCTCCCGAGGGACGAACGAGTCTCAACAACTAGCCCTGGATCGTGACGATCGTCGCAGTTGTTCCCTCGGGATCCTGGCTTGATGGGCGGGTTCTCGAGCAAAGGGGATGCGCATGCGACGCCTCTGGCGGCAGCGACTATGGAAACAAGGCACTGTTCGACGTAATCAAGATGTCGTTGATCGATGGTGTTTCGTGTGGCGCGATCCTGATGCCCCAGCGATACACCACACCCAGAAAGACTTGGGGAGCCCCATACGACAAGGGTCAACGGGATCTGGAAGCACTCCTCGCGCACCAAGCCAGAGTCAAGTTGCCCCTAGCAGGGATTCTGCTCATCGGCTACTGAATGTGTTAGTTAGTCCCACGACCGTCCACCCCAAGGCGACACCACGGAGGAAGCTGTTCCTCGTCCGGGTGCCGAGTCGATTAGGCCTGTCACACCAGCGGACGCCGTCTGCTCCGCATCTTCCGATTGTGTGCCTGTCTTGCTAGATCCAGATGAGCGCGACCGACGCTACGAGCAACACCGCGAGCGTGATGCTGACGCCTCGCCTCGACCTTTCATCTGAGCAGATCGCGAGCGTGATGCTCACACCTCGCCGCGACTTCGTCGTCCCTGGCCGAGCGCGACGCCGCCGACGGCCCAGATGGACGACGATCCGACGACGACCACCATCAGCACGCCGGTGAGCGAGGCGATCGCCAGACCTCGGGGCAATCCCGCCGGGAGGAACGCTGCCACCGCGGCGACCGCGAACACCCACGCCTTCGGGTTCAGGCACTGGAACCAGATCGCCTGCCACAGGGTCAAGGGCGACGCGACGTCCTTCCGTGTCACCGACCCGCCCTGCAGCACCAGGTACGCGATGTACAGCAGGTAGACCGAGCCCACGAGCTTCAGGGCGGTCTCGGCGGCGGGCACGGCTTCGAGCAGCGCGCCGATGCCGGCTGCGATGGCGATCGCGAGCGCGCCGATCCCGACCGCCGTCCCCAGCACGTGAGGCATGGTTCGGCGGAACCCGAACCGCAGACCCGATGCCCACAGCACGGCGTTGTTCGGACCGGGCGACACAGACCCCACGAACGCGAACGCGACGAGACCCGCGAGTTCCTTCACGACCATGATTCCAGCGGGTCGGGTGCGGAGGGTCTTGTACGATCGGCGCATCGTGAGCGTGGCGCAGGAGTGGGTCCGCGCATGGAAGCCGGCGGTGCCGGGCATCCACGAGGTCTTCCACGCGCGGTTCATCGAGCACGCGTATCCGCGTCACACGCACGACACGTGGACCGTCTTCATGGTCGACCAGGGCGCGATCCGGTACGACCTGGACGCGAAGCATCGCGGCGCGGCCGGGCCGCGGGTGACGCTCCTGCCGCCGCACGTCGTGCATGACGGTCGTCCCGCCACGGGTGCCGGGTTCCGCAAGCGCGTCCTGTACGTGGGCACCGATGTGTTGGACGAAGGGCTCATCGGGCGAGCGGTCGACGCTCCCGACGTCGAGGATCGCGTCACCGTCGGGCTGCTCGATCGCGTGCATCGCGCGCTGGAGCACTCGGGCGACGCGCTCGCTGCCGAGTCGCTGTTCGCGGTGTTCGCGCGGCGTCTGAAGGATCACCTGGGGCAGGCGGCCGACGCACGACCCGAGCGGCCCGATGCCCAGATCGCGAGCGACCTGCGCGACCTGTTGGACGAGCGGCGGTTCGAACCGTTCACGCTCCGCGAGGCCGGCGGCATCCTGCACGTGTCGCCGGCGCATCTGGTCCGCTGCTTCACGCGCGCGTACGGGATCGCGCCTCACCGGTACCTGCTGGGGCGGCGGATCGACGCGGCCCGCCGGGGGCTCCTGGACGGCCGGCCGATCGCCGACGTGGCGGCGAGCGTGGGATTCCACGACCAGGCCCACCTGACGCGTCACTTCAAGCGGCACGTGGGCACCACGCCCGCCCGATTCGCGTCGCGTCCGCGGTAGGGGTCAGTCCAGCGCGAACGTGCCCGTGACGACCTCGCCTGCCCGCTCGTACGTACCGATCACGACTCCCGTGGTGGATACCGTGCTGTCGACGAGCTTCAGCCCCGAGGGGATCGTGCCGTCCGCGAACAGGCGTTTGCCCGACCCGAGGACGAGCGGGAAGACCCACAGACGGAACTCGTCGACCAGGTCGTGGCGCAAGAGCGTCTGGATCAGGTCCCCGCTGCCATGCACCTGCAGCTCCGGTCCATCTCCATCCTTGAGCGCCGCGACCCCTTCGGCCGCGTCTCCCTCGATCAGAACCGACCTGCTCCATTCCAGCGTGGGATGAGTCCGCGACGCGACGTACTTGGTGGCGTCGTTCAATGGCTTGGCGCCCTGATCGTCTGAGGCGTGCGGCCAGTGCGCGGCGAAGATGTCGTACGTCTTGCGTCCGAGAACGAGGTCGAACGGGGCGCTCATCGCATCGCCCATGACCTGACCCATCTGGTCGTCCCAATAGTTCACCGACCAGCCACCGTGCGCGAAGCCGCCGCTGTCGTCCTCTCCAGGTCCGCCTGGGGCCTGCATGACCCCGTCGAGGGTCAAGAACGTGCTCACGATCAGCTTCCTCATGTCTCGCGTCCTCCCGACTTGAGTGGAACCCCCGGCAGGATAAGGCACCCCGCTAGTCGGCGAAGTCGGTCTTCACGCCGAGCAGCCGCACCTTGCGGTCGATCTCGAACCGCTCGAGCGCGGTGAGCGCGCCGGCTTCGATCGCCTCCAGGTCCGTCGTCTGCTCGGCAAGCTTCACGGCCTTCTGCTGCGTGAAGAACGGCGCGAAGCGCACCTTGACCGTCACCCGCATCACGGCGCGGCCATCCTTGCGGATGTCCTCCATCAGTTCGCGCGTGAGGCGGAGCAACTCCTCCCGGATCAGGTCTGCATCGTCCAGGTCCTGCTGGAACGTGCGTTCTCGGCTGACCCCCTTCGCGATCCACGGTTCGGCGCTCACCTCCGAGCTGCCTTCGCCCATCCCCAGCTGGTGCAGCCACGGGCCGGTCTTCGGGCCGAAGGCCGACGCCAGCCGCGTCTCGTCGGTCGCGGCCAGCTCCGACACCGTCCGGATCCCCAACTGGGCGAGCCTCCGCGCGGTTTTCGAGCCGATCCCCCACAGGGCGTCGGTGGGGAGGGCGCCCATCACCTCGTCCCAGTTCCCGCGCGTCAGGCTGAACACGCCGCGAGGTTTCGCGAAACCGCTCCCGAGTTTCGCGCGGAGCTTGGTGTCGCCGACTCCGATCGAGCACCATAGGTCGGTGCGCTCCAGCACCGCCGCCTGCACTTCGCGCGCGAACGCCTCGGGGTCGTCCGCCTCGATCGCCATGAAGGCCTCGTCCCAGCCCCACACCTCGACGACGGCCGGGAACGACCGGAGCACGTCCATCACCCGCTTCGACGCCTCGTCGTAGGCGTCCCGGTCCACCGGCAGGAACACGGCATCGGGGTTCTTCTTGAACGCCGTGCGGAGCGGCATGCCCGATCCGATCCCGAACGTCCGCGCGACGTAGTTCGCGGTCGAGACGACGCCGCGCTTCGTCGGGTCGCCGTTGGCCGCACTGCTCGGGGAAAAGTGCACGGGATCGCCGCTTTCGTCCACGTGCTCGCCCTCGGCAAAACTGGGCGGCGGGTTCTGCGGCGGCGGCGGTGGCAGATCGGTGCGCTTGTTGCTCATGACCGGCCTCGCGTCCTGATTCTGCACGTAGTAGGACTCGCCGTCGGTCACGGCTAGACAACCCTCGCCATTGCACACTTCGATTTCGCCCTCCCCAACCATGCCGATGATCCTCCAGTACTGGATCGTGTACTCGGTGCCGCGAATTCCGATCGTGGCCGCCGTAGTGCTGACTTGGTAGTTCTTCCTATTGGAGCGGCCGACGACCCCGGTAATTGTGCGAAGGCCGCCTTTGAGTAGGCTCAGGAATGTTCTCTCCGAGCCGTCCTGCTTGCCCCTCGAAACGGTATTGGTCGATGCGAAACGCCGATTCCGGCTGCAAGGACACGTATGCGCCGTCGGTGAAGCGCAATTGCGCCCGGCCGTTATTGGTATTGATGGTCTCGCCTTCGTCGAGCTGCCCTCCCTTCGCCAGAGCCCGGCTCTGCCCATTTGCAGTGACTGCAGTGACATTGCCGACCGCAAAGTCCACCCTTGCGGCCGGCGCTGAATAACCCGTGACAGGGTAGGCAGCAGCAATTGTGGCAAGCAACGCTGCGCGAGTAATTCGATGGAACTGAATCTGGCGCATGATTTGGCACCTCTCCCTTGCTTGAAATCCAACCTGACCTTTGACTTGTCTTGCCGCTGACTGATCTATGCCTTCGTCCGTCACTCAAGTGACATTTATTCCCCCGACGATATGCTCGTCGATTCCAGCCATCGATCAATCAGCGCCCCGTACTACTCGGCGACCGGCGTCTCAGCTCTCGGCCAGGAAAGCCCCGGCTGTGCCACACCTTCCTTCAAGGCGATAAACGCGCCAAATCCTTCGCACGCCGTTCCCAAAATGTTTCTTGTAGATTTCGCCGGCCACCTCTTTCGTGTTGCCCCTACATGTCCTGTCGCAACGTAATCTGATAGACCACGCGGTCGAACTCGTTGATCGGAATGTTCGAGTCGTTCCGGGTCCAGGCCGCCTGAGGCGTTACCCGTACACCTTTCTTCGGGAAGAAGATCAGGCCCGTTGAAGCGTTGTACTGGGTGTCCGCGCGATTGACCGCAAACAACGGGTCGGGGCCACCGTAGTCGCGCTGTTCCCCGCTCACATTAAGGAAAAAAGCGACCTTCTCGCCGAAGTTCCACTGCGTTCCCAACCGTGCGCCGTAAAGATCATGCCCGAACTCTGGCGCACCGTCGGCTTTTTCGTCCTCGACGCCGCCGTAGGCGCCCAGATAGGTAATCAGGGTGCCGCGGCCGAAGGCATGGGCATAACCCGCACCCCCCACGTAGCGGTCCGCATCGCGAATGTTCTGACCCGGATACTTGAGTTGACTGAACTGGGCGAAAAAGCTGATCTGGTTGCGAGAATCAAAGTCGTACTGCCACTGACCTGTCACGCCGGACGCATCGCGGTAGGCCTTTTGATAGACCTGAGGGTTGTTCACGAAGAAGGAGTTGTATTGTGCCCCCAGCGTAAGCGTATTACGGTCACGCCGGTAACTCAGACCGAGGTTGGCGTCGTAGTAATACGTAGAGAAATCGGTTTCGTTGTGGTTGGACTTGTTGTAGTAAGCCAAACCGCCGAAGAGCCCGAGTCTCTTCGTGAACGGATGCTGGAAGCTCAACCCGCCGCCGAAACTGATGAACGTGTCTTCCTGTTCGGTGGAACTGGGCGTGAGGGAGGTTACCGCACCGCCAAAAGCGGGCACCGCCACCTGGCTGTCGGCGGTGGCGCTGTTGACGTTGCTGTCGTGGCCGAAGCCGATTTCCACGAATCCGTTGAAGGGCGGGCGTCGGACTCTCGACCTCGAGAGCCGAGAGATAGCGGTCGATGCTCTGCCACCGCCTCGGGCGGGTTGGCGTTCCGGACGTTCTCGAACTCGCGCTTGGCATTCTCCTTCTCGCCCAGCTCGAAATAGGCGCGGGCGATCTCGGCGCGGGCCTGCGCGTAATTCGGATTAACGGCGAGGACGCGTTCGAGCGCGAAAACCGCCTCCGTATTCTTGCCGATACCAAGAGCCGCCGAGCCGAGCAGGAAGTCGTATTCCGGGTCGCCTGCGCGCTCCGACTGGAGCGGGATGAGGAGGTTGTAGGCCGCCTGCGGGTCGCCGTCTTCGAGTTGCTGCTTGGCCGACAGCAGAAGCTCGTCGGCAGCCAAAGCAGTCAGTGGTACAACGAATGCGAACAAGAGAAGCAGAGCGAGGCGTCTTGCCTGCCGCATGGAAGCTCCTGATAGCGATGCAAATACCGTCATCTGCACAATGTAAGCCACGGCTTTATAAGGCTTTTTGTGTGGCAAACATTATAGATCGCGGCCCACATCGTCAAACGCTTTCGGCCCTGAGGTGTCATGACCGCGTTGCGCGATCTGCCGGAAACTGGCGATTAAGCCAAACCAGGGTTGGACGCCGGTACGATGCCGTCCCCGCGCCGCGGGAGCGCGTTGTAGGCCTGCCGGACGCAATTGACGAAGGAGCGAACGCCCCCTTCGCCGGGTTCCTCCACCAGGCCGTGGATGTCAGTTTCGAATCCGGGAAACTTGCGGTTGAAATCCCGGGCGAACTGGAGATAACGCACGATCGTCGGATTAAACCGCTCCCCCGGAATCAGCAGCGGAATGCCCGGTGGATAGGGCGTCAACAGCACGCTGGTCACGCGACCTTCCAGCTTGTCGATCTCGACCCGGTCGATCTCGCGGTGCGCCATGGCGGCGAACGCATCCGAGGGTTTCATCGACGGCTGCATGTCGGACAGGTACATCTCGGTGGTCAGCCGCGCCACGTCGTTCGCCTTGTACATGCCGTGGATCTGCTCGCACAGGTCGCGCATGCCGAGGCGCTCGTAGCGCGGATGCGCCTGGCAGAACTCCGGCAGGATGCGCCACATCGGCTGGTTCTTGTCGTAGTCGTCCTTGAACTGCTGCAACGCGGTCACCAGCGTGTTCCAGCGGCCCTTGGTGATGCCGATGGTGAACATGATGAAGAACGAATAGAGGCCGCTCTTCTCGACGATGACGCCGTGCTCGGCGAGATACTTGGTGACGATCGCCGCCGGGATGCCGGTCTCGTCGAAGTTGCCGTTGAGGTCCAGGCCCGGCGTGATGACGGTGGCCTTGATCGGGTCGAGCATGTTGAAGCCGGGCGCCAGATTGCCGAAGCCGTGCCATTTGTCGTTGGCCTTGAGCACCCAGTCTTCGCGCGAGCCGATGCCCTCGTCGGCGATCTTCTCCGGCCCCCACACCTTGAACCACCAGTCCTTGCCGAACTCCTCGTCGACCTTGCGCATGGCGCGGCGGAAGTCCAGCGCCTCGGCGATGCTTCTTCCACCAGCGCGGTGCCGCCCGGCGGCTCCATCATCGCCGCGGCCACGTCGCACGACGCGATGATCGCGTACTGCGGCGAGGTCGAGGTGTGCATCAGATAGGCCTCGTTGAACACGTGGCTGTTGAGCTTGCGGGTCTCCGATTCGCGCACCAGGATCTGCGATGCCTGCGACAATGCCGGCCAGCAACTTGTGCGTGGATTGCGTGGCGAAGATCATCGATTCCTTGGCGCGCGGCCGGTGCTTGCCGATGGCGTGCATGTCCTTGTAGAATCATGGAAGGCGCATGCGGCAACCAGGCCTCGTCGAAGTGCAGCGTGTCGATCGCCCGTCCAGCATCTGCTTCAGCATCTCGACGTTGTACACCACGCCGTCGTAGGTGCTTTGCGTGATGGTGAGGATGCGCGGTTTTTTCGCTTGTCCGCGCGGGTGAACGGGTTCGCCGTTATCTTCTTCTGGATGCTCTCCGGGCCGAACTCGTCCAGCGTATCGGGCCGATGATGCCCAGATGGTTGCGCGTCGGCCGGAGGAACACCGGCATCGCGCCGGTCATGGTAATCGCGTGCAGGATGGATACGTGGCAGTTGCGGTCCACCACCACGATGTCGTCCGGCGCGACATTGGCATGCCAGACCATCTTGTTCGACGTCGAAGTGCCGTTTGTGACGAAGAAGCAGTAATCCGCGTTGAAGATGCGCGCGGCATTGCGCTCGGAGGCCGCGACCGGTCCGCTATGGTCGAGCAGTTGCCCAAGTTCATCAACCGCGTTACAGACGTCGGCACGCAGCATGTTCTCGCCGAAGAACTGGTGGAACATCTGCCCGACCGGGCTCTT
>CAVOIB010000002.1:0-952968 GCA_963695975.1 uncultured Actinomycetes bacterium
GGCGCGGGAAGCCCGCGCGACGGCCGGGTTCCCCCCTCCATCTCTGAGGTCGTTGGGTGACTACTCCGAAAGCCTGGCGGCCTCGAGGGGTCCGATTCGGGGTCCGGGACTAGGCGTCGTACTGGCTGCCGGACTCCGCCGCCTGGGGCTTACCTTTGCTCCCGGCTTCTTGAAAGATCGCCGGGACATCGGGGTCAGAGACGAAGTTCTGCCAGCCCTCCGCATCCCAGTCGAAGACGACCCAAACCCGGTCGTCCTCATTGGGATCGCGAAAAACGGTCGCACCCTTGGACCCGTGCTGCTTCCGCTTCTCAGCGCCTTTGGTTGAGAAGACCTTCACCCAGCGGTCGAAATCCTCGACTGTCGTCGTTGCCAGGATCAACTCTCTCCTCCTCTGTTCGAAGTGTCGTCGCGCTTCTGCGACGTCTCCGGCGCATCATCGCCTGCGACCGGTCGGCGGCGCAAACCGGCCACTTCTTCGAACCACGCCCAAGCAGCTGCGCGCACGGCCAGGGTGATGAGCGGAGACTCCTCACTTGACACGCGCTCCGGCGCGGTAGGCCGCGCTAGTAGAGAGTTTCCCAACTGCATCAGACGCTCAAACTTGCCACGCGCCCCGGCGCGCGCCGCGTCCGGGCTGGCCAGTGGGTGCGCCTCGGGCAAGGCCCCCGTACTCGGCGGCTCGATGGCGCGGCGGAAGCAGACGTGGGCATGGGGCTGCGCATTTGCGTGGAGAGGCACATACTCCTCGCGCCATCAACACGAGGGAGGAGCCAGTTGAAGGAGGCGACCGTCATCGCTGGACTTGTAAGTGCATTTGCCATCGTGGCGTCGCTGCTGTTCCTTGCACGTCAGACGCGCCAGTCAGTCGAACAGTTTGTCGTCGCCAACGAGCTGGCTGGCGGCCGGGCTCTGGCGCAGGGTTACGAGCTATGGGATCACGTTATCGACCGTTTCATCGATTACCCAGAGCTGCGCCAGTACTTCTACGAGGATGTGGAGACTCCTGAAGATTCGACAACCAGGGCGCGCGTTCTCGCGATGACCGAACTGATAGCTGACGCCCTCCAGTCCACCCATTGGCTATACGAGGGCAAGGATGTTGCGTTGTTGGGAGCGGTGGATCCGGAACTCGACATCCGATCCGACTGGGGCGACTGGGCGAAGTTCATCCTCAGGATGTCGCCGGCGATGCGCTCTTTCACGCGAGAGCATCCGCTCCAGTACCCGTTTCTCGCCAGGATGCTCAACGAGATCGAGTCTGCCACGGCCGAAGACTAGACGGCTCTCACGACGCTCGCAGAAGCATGGTCTGGGTGGGAGGGCCGGGGCGGACGAGGCCCCGGCCCTCCGCTCAGCGCGACGAGCGGATATGGGCGAGAGTTGGGCCGTGAAGCTCTTGAACTCTTCACTGAGACCAAGAACTTGGTGATCTACGTCGACTAATCGGCAGCTGGGTTCGGCGTGGCCGGGCTCAAGAAGGTCCTACGTCGCCATCCCTTCATCTCGAGTACCCCGAGCGGGGTCGCTCTAGGCTTGGATCAAGTCCGTCTCCCCCACCCCGTGTTCGCTGGCGACACGCACTACTCCGAAAGCTAGGTTCAGGACACCCGTGCTTCGAGATCGAGCCTGGCGACGCCCTTCGTCTTCTTCCTGGAACGCGCGGATACCCGGCGGCATTGGGACGGATTCATGTCGAAGTTGAGGCTCGTTGGATGGTTGGGCTGGATCACAGTCAAGGACACGGTGTTCGCGGACTCCGCTCCCTCTCTCCTCTCCAATTCAGACAAGGCTTACCTTGTCAGCCACGCGGAGAGGTTCGCCAAGTCGGCCCTTGGTGGAACGTACCTGGGTACGCTGAGGTCGTGCCTCGACCTCGAAGGGACCTGACGACCGCCGAGAAGCGACACCTGCACTCACTCGAGGGCCGCATGAAACGGCTCGAAGCCGAGCTACAGGCCACGCGCCGTGAGTGGGCCGAACTGGTCGAGGAGGCAGGCCAAGCGGCTGTGGCGCGAGAGCTAGGCGTATCCCGTCAGGCCATTGCGGATCGCCTACGGCGCATCCGACAAGACCGCGAGGGGCGGAGCGGTCGGGCGTGAAGGGCGCAAGGGGTACCTTTGCGTTTTCCCGTGGCCGGGTGTATGTTGAGCCGAGGTACCGGAGCGGCGCGAGCCGGTTCAGCCACCAGCGGTCAGAGCCCACTTAGGGCATAACGCCAGCCAGCCAAGAGCTGCCGCAGCGCCGGAACCTGCAACCCCCCATGGGGGAGGATGACACGGTTTGGCCGGTCGCAAGGCCGGTCGAAGAGGTCAGTGTTCTTGCATGGTGGACCTCTGAGAGGGCGGCCCCGAAGGACCGCCCTCTCCTACTCTGTGGAGCGTGGATACGTCGCCCATGACACCCGGGGGCGATCTGTCACTGTTAGGGAAGGCTAGGCGGCCGACCGCGTCGCTTCACGCGCCGAGGATCGGCTAGGGGATCCGATCCCTGGGCCGAGACCTCACGCAGGACTGGCAAGGGAGGTCAACGAGATGGTGGTCTGCGTTCCCGTTACCAAAGACGGCTTGATCGACCCACGCTGGGGTCGCGCAGATCGGATGGCTATCGCTGACGTGACCGCGAGCGGTATCGGGGATTGGCAGGAGTTCGACGTCGGGTGGAGCACCCTAGGAGCGCCGCAACGCAGAGACGAGTCGATCTCATCCGCGCGCCTTTCACCCAGCGGAGGGAGCATCCTTCGTGATCACGTACGGGCACGGGTCGTTAGGACCGGATCATTCCGGACGGTTCATCCAGATGTCGGGACAGCGCTTGGCGTCTAGCCCGGGTCACGTACTGGGCTCCGGAGTCCCTGCTCGAGTGGGTCCGATGGCCCTTCCCGCGCCGAATCCTCCTGTAAGCCTTCTTAGTGGAACATCGGAGGAGCCATGAGGGCGAACCCGAGAGTGCTGCTCGTACAAGCCGATCCGGTCGAGCGGGAGAGCCTCAGTTCATGGCTGGAGGCGGCTGGCTACGACGTCACGGTCTGCTCTGGGCCCTCCCCGCCGACATACGTCTGCTTCGGCGATCGAACGGGATCGTGCCCGCTCATCGAGGAAGCGGACGTGATGGTCGTCGACTGCCGACTCGAGGGCCAAGACGTCGCTGACGGAACCTCTGCGGCGGAGTTGATCTCGCTCTATCTCGACGCCGGGCGTCCGGTGGTCGCGCTAGAGGCTGGAGGGCTCTCGAGCCTCGTCGAGGAAGACGACGTCGTATTCCTGAACGAAGACACGGAGGGTGGCCTGCTCGGAGCCATCGACCGGTTCTGGGCCGCTCTCTGAAGGTCACACCCGCGGACGAAGCGCGTGTACAAGGAGGACTGATCCGCGAAGGGTCTGCTCGTCGAGCCTCTCAATCCTCGGCCTGATGGGTGTTGGGTGCGATCAAAGCAACGTCCTGTGGCGGGCGCCGGGTGTGTGCCCTTGTGACAAGAGCATCAGCAGTCTCCTCTCCAGCCTCGCCATCCGGGGATCGATCCCTGATCCGGAAGCACAGGGTGGAAGTGCAGATACGCCGGGTACGACGTGTCACCACTCTCGTAGATCACGTACGCCAGCTCCTCAACGTTCGGTGAGGGAGTGATCCCCGCGTCTTCCAAAGCGTTGGAGATGCTCCGCACCTCCTCGACCGTAAGAACGTTGCAGTCGTCGAAGAGCAGCTCGTCGGCTGGAGGCGGGAACTCCGACGGAGAAGGCTGCCTTCGGTCGAAGGTGGCGGTGTACCGGGATGCCACGTAGGCCCGGATCTCACGGTCTGCCCACGCTTTGGTCGGCAGCCATGCAGCCGGATCGGAAAGGAGTGCGTTGAGCCGCACGATCGCTCGGGCCTGAGCTGGCGTTTCCGTCGTGACGTCCGATCTCCACGAGGGGATATGGGACGCCGAGAAGACCACCATCCCATCGACTCTCCGCACCGCCATCGTGAGCCCGGGATGAAAGCTCCTGCTACGGAGCTGCAGGTCGTGCTCGAACAGGCCGGTAGAGATGACCTTCCGCCGGAGGAGTTGGACGCCCGCAGCGGTGAGCCGTTGCTCGAGGTAGCCGCTGCCGAACTGATCCGCGCCTTCCCGGACGTCGACCGGCGTGTTGGTGAAGCTCCACTTCTGCCAGATCATCGTTCCATCGCCATACAGGTACAGGTCGACGCGGACCCCATTGTGGGGGGGCTCGTATCCGTTGTGACTGAGCAGCAGCTCGCCGCTCGGAGGGGTGCTGGGGTCGGCACCCTCAGGAGGGAGACCGATGAAGCCCACCCGCTCGGTCGCGGGCGATGCAGGCGATGCTGATTCCGTCTGCGACGTGGACAGGGACCTGGCCGGGGCCGAGGGGGAAGGCACTGTCGAAGCGCCGTCGCACGCGGCTAGGACCACCATGACGGCCCAGACGCCAGGAAGGAACCTCAATCGCCGAAGCACCTCGGAAAGGACTCAACGCCGTTGACCACAACGTGTCAACGGCCAAAGGCGGCTGCTCGAGTGGAGCAGTACGTGCTGGGCGCGTGGACATCACGGGCCGCACCGAGGCTCAACGGCTGGTCGGGGGGCGCTCAACCCCCTACCTCTTCGGTCACGTCCCGGCAGAAGAGACCGAAGTCTCTGGCGCCTCTAGGAGCCGCTTCAGACCGGCCCAAATGGACTGCTCTGAGCGCCGGCCCATGCTGGTGATCATCGGACCCATCAGCCTGAGGCCGCCATGTGGCTCCAGGTCCCATGACCACCGCATCCGCGTCCCTCCCGGAACGGGGTCGAATGTCAGGCCGCCTTGAAGATCCATGGAGGACATGTGCACGGTTTCCTCGATCCGCCGGGGTCGCTCGAAGCCGGTGAACTCGATGACCATCTCGACGGCTCGGCCCATGCTCACGGTCTCCGCCTCGAAGCGCGTCCCGGCGCCGATGGGCCCGTCTGAGATCAGTTCGGCCCGACGCATCTTCGGGTTGTAGCGCGGCTCGTTCCGTTGGTCGGCAACGAAGTCGAACACCTCATCTATCGGACGGTTGATGACGATCTCGCCCTCTACTCGCTTGCTCATTGACGTCCCCCTCTCGGATGCTGTGGCACCGTCGTGGGTCCAATACCTGCCAAATCACCATCGCTCCTCGCGGGAAGGCGTCGCCAGGGTCCAAAGTAGACATCAGTACGGGTCATAGAGCCCATTCGGTGAGCGGCGGCGGCAGCCTTCACTCGGTGCGTAGTGGTTGCCGTTCCGGAGCTGGGGAACATCAAGAACGTGGCGGATCGCGCGGGGGCGCGCGGCCGTTTCCGGTCACCTCAGTGAGTCCTTCGAATGGCGTGTCACCTGGCCCTGTGGAGGAGGACGCCGCAGTAGCAGCTTCGAGGTGGAAACAACCAGTCTTTCCCGTGGAGGAGGACGCCGCAGTAGCAGCTTCGAGGTGGAAACAACCAGTCTTTCCCGCACTGGCGAGGTGGGAGAAACGGGACCACCCACGGGGAGTGAGGACATGGCATCGGCGATTCGGACCATTCACCAGGCTGCCGTGAACTGTTACCTGGTGACGGCCGGCGACGGCTTCATCCTGATCGACACGGGTAAACCAGAGAATCGCACTGACCTCGACACAGATCTCGAAGACGCGGGATGCAGACTCGGGATGCTGCGGCTCATCGTGCTGACGCACGGCGACTACGACCATGCTGGGAACGCGGCCTACCTGAGAGCCAAGCACGGCACCAGGGTCGCCATGCACCGTGACGATTCGGGACGCGTCGAGCGGGCGGACTGGAACTGGAACCTGAAGCCCAAGCCCGACAAGTTCGGGCTGATCTTCAGGGTGGTGTCGCTCTTCATCAAGCCAGGCCCATTCGACACGTTCGAGCCAGATCTCTACCTCGAGGACGAAGAGAGTCTCTCCGACTACGGTCTCGATGCCACCGTCCTTCATCTACCAGGGCACACGAAGGGTTCGATCGGCATCCTGACGACTGAGGGCGACCTGTTTTGCGGCGACCTGATGGACAGCATGGGTAAGCCGAGCTTGGAGTTCTTCATCGACGACATGGCCGCGGCCGAGGCGAGCCTCGAACGACTGAGAAAGCTCGGAGTAGGGGCGGTCTACCCCGGTCACGGCAGGCCCTTCCGACTGGAACGGGTCTCGGCTAACCGATGATCCTGGCCGGATGCACACTGCGCACTATCGCGTCGCTTGGCGTTCGCGGGGGCGCGAGAAGCCTTCATCCAGACCCCTCACCATCTAGACCCGCGGAGAGGGCACCTAATGCGTACACCGGCGTAGCCCGTGGACCAGCGTCTCCGGCTGGCTCAGGCTCGTTTGCTCACCTCCCTTGAGTGGAGCCAGCGGTCGGGGACGCCCTTCAGCTCGTGCTCGCCGGCGTCCTCGAACGTGAGACCGGAGCCGGCGACGAGGTCCCGGACGTTCGCGGAGCTCCTGATCGACCTCGAGGAGTCGCCTCACGCTCGCGGCGTCGTGCTGGGCGAGCTTCGGGAGCGGGAGATGCGCGGCGAATCCTGAAGTATCGCGATGCACCAATCGCAGAGACCCAGCTCGTCTTCCTCGGGAACCGGCACTTGAAGGCAGCGCCAGCACTTCGACTCGGTGTCGACCCCGTGCCCGCCGATAACGACGCCCCAACTGGTCATGGTGGTCTCCCTCTAGACCAAGTATCGGCCGATCCCCGCCCGCGGATTTAGTAGTCGTGTTTACCCGATCGTGGGGGTTTGTCCGCGAGACCATTACCGAGCTCCCATCGCGTCCCGATGATTCCTCCATGGAGGAACAGTGGGTCGTCGAATGTGAGGTGTGCGGTCGAGCGATCGGCGTCGGACGCCAAGGCCCGGAGTGCTCGGCGATCGGACCGCATGCCATGTCGGGGCCCGACGGCGAGACCCTCGCAGGCGGTTCACAGTGCATCGGTTCCGATCGCCCTGGAACCTGGTCCGATCAGCACAGACTTTCCCCCCATACGAGGAAGCGAGATAGTGACTCGCTGCACAGCCCGCCGCAACTCGTAGCCGGGCGCGGGTCTCGCCTTCGAGGACGCCGGCGAGCACGAGCTGAAGGGTGTCCCCGACCGCTGGCACCTGTACCGGGTGGTGAAGTAAGTCCACTTCCAGTCACCTCGGTCACGTTTCTGAAGGAGCCTTCTGGATCTGACGGCCGTCCGCGGGTCAGAACGGATGCCTAGCAACGATTCAGCCAGGCAAGAGCGGCTCGACCTTGGCGATGTCATCCAACTGGGCGGCGAGATGCCCATCAAAGACCAGCGGCGAAGGGAGAAGGGCGGGGGCACGGGACGGCCGCGGTCTTAAGACCAGCCCCTGACTTGATTGATGACTTGGCGACTATAGAACGGGGAAACGAGGCAGACGCAGAACTCGTCTGCGTCACCAGAAGCGAGAAGGTGCAGGCTGTCGACCATCCTGTTGTGACCGCCTACGAATCATCGGTAACGACCTATCGCCTCCCCGTGTAGGGTTTCGACATGCCCGAGAAACCGACCCTAGTGATAGTCGATGTGCAGAAAGCGTTCGATGACCCGGCGTGGGGAAAGCGGAACAACCCCGGCGCGGAAGGGAACGTCGCCCGGCTGCTCGCAGCTTGGCGGGCCGCGGACGCGCCGGTCATCCATGTTCGACATCGCGAGCCCGACCCCGACCCCGAGTGGCACTTCTTCCACGAGGGTGACCCCGGGTTCGAGTTCAAGCCGGAAGCGATGCCGCTGGCGGATGAGCCGGTCTTGACCAAGGGAGTCAACTCCGCATTCATCGGAACCGATCTGGAGGAGCGGCTTCGCGCAGCGGGCGCCACCACGGTCGTGATCGCAGCGATAGCAACCGACCACTGTGGGTCAACCACGGTGAGGATGTCGGGCAACCTCGGATTCGAGACGTGGTACGTCGGCGATGCGTGTGCGACCTTCGATCGGGAAGGGCCGGACGGAGAGGTCTTCCCCGCCGACCTGATCCACCGCACGAGTCTCGCGAGCCTCCACAACGAATTCGCCGATGTCGTATCGACCGACGAAGCGATCGCAAGACTGGGTTAGACCTCAGACAAGGAGACCCACACGATGGACTATGCCGTAACCAACCCCGCCACCGGCGAGACGGTCAAGACCTACGACACCATCACCGACGCCGAGCTCGAGGCCGCGATCGCCGCAGCCGACGAGGCGCACCGCACCTGGTCGAAGTCGACCACGGTCGAGGAGCGCGCGGCCCTCATCCGCCGCGTCAGCGAACTGCACACCGAGCGCCGCCAGGAGCTGGCGAAGCTCATCGTGCGCGAGATGGGCAAGCCGATCGCGCAGGCGCTCGGCGAGGCCGACTTCGCCGCGGCGATCTACGGGTACTACGCCGACCACTCGGCGGACTTCCTCAAGGACGAGCCGATCCAGCTCCTCGCGGGCGATGGCTCGGCGGTCATCCGCCGCTCGTCGCTCGGGGTGCTGCTCGGCATCATGCCGTGGAACTTCCCGTACTACCAGGTCGCCCGCTTCGCCGGCCCGAACCTCATGATCGGCAACACGATCCTGCTCAAGCACGCCGAGCTGTGCCCCGAGTCCGCCGCCGCGATGCAGCAGATCTTCCTCGACGCGGGCTTCCCGGCCGGCGCCTACGTGAACATCTACGCCTCGCACGACCAGATCGAGCAGGTCATCGCCGACCCGCGCGTGCAGGGCGTCTCGCTCACCGGCTCCCAGCGCGCCGGCGCCGCGGTCGCCGAGATCGGCGGCCGCCACCTGAAGAAGGTCGTGCTCGAGCTCGGCGGCTCGGACCCCTTCATCCTGCTCTCGACCGACGACCTCGACGCCACCGTGCAGAACGCGGTCGACGCCCGCCTCGACAACAGCGGCCAGTCCTGCAACGCGGCCAAGCGCTTCATCGTCGTCGACGAGCTGTACGAGCCCTTCCTCGAGAAGTTCAGCGCGAAGATCGCCGAGGTCGAGGCGACCGACCCGACGTCGGCCGACTCGGTGCTCGGCCCGCTGTCCTCGCTGAAGGCCGCCGAGGGCGTCGACGAGCAGGTCAAGCGCGCGATCGAGCACGGCGCGACGCTCGTGCACGGCGGCACCCGCGACGGCGCGTTCTTCCAGACGACCGTGCTGACGGATGTCACTCCCGAGAACCCCGCCTCCAAGGAGGAGTTCTTCGGCCCGGTCGCGCAGGTGTACCGCGCGAAGGACGAGGCCGACGCCGTGCGCATCGCGAACGACACCCCGTTCGGCTTGGGCTCGTACGTCTACACCACCGACCAGGAGCAGGCGCTCCGCGTCGCCGACGGCATCGAGGCCGGCATGGTGTTCGTGAACGTCGTGCTCGCCGACGGCGCCGAGCTGCCGTTCGGCGGCATCAAGCGCTCGGGCTCGGGCCGCGAGCTCGGCCGCTTCGGCGCCGACGAGTTCGTGAACAAGAAGATGATCCGCATCGGCTGACGCCCAGGCGTCACGTGGCGACGAGCCCTGGACGGGGCCGACGTCGAGTTCGGGCTTCTGTTTCGCTGAGCTGCATGCGTTGCTCTCAGTGCGTGCAGGCGGGACCGGCGAGCGTGGAGTTGGACCGTACGGGCGAACCTAGACCATGCTTCCGGCCTGTCTGCACTCGTTCTAGAGTCAGATCGTGCTCGATCCCGAAGCAGCCCGAGGCCGGTTGATTCATCGGATCGAGCTGCGCGCCCGCGACTACCTGGTCGGAGAGATCGGGCCGAGCAAGTGGATCCGGTGGGGTCGGCTCATGGGTCTCGTCGAGGCTGGAGCGATCCACGGGTACCGGCCGGCGCAGATGGTGCAGCGGATCGCCGATGCCGCGTGGAATCGCACATCACCTCGGCGGATCGTGAAGATGCTCGCAAGATCGCGAAATGCCCTTGGCTGAAAAGACCATGCGATCAGGCACTACGCGCCACAGCGCGTCCGATCATGGTCAACGGGCAACCTCATCCACTTCCGGGTCAATCAGCGCCGTTCGGGAAGATCTACATGAACTACGAACAGGACCGGCCGGGTCGGGCTAGATCCAAGTCGCGGCACCGTCGCCGGTTCTGCTCGATGAGCATCCCGTCATCTCCAGTATTCGGGAGTGTCCTCTTCTCGGGTTTGCCCCTGAGGTATGCGCTCGCGGGTTCGTCTGAGCGCTACCGCCCAAACCGAGCCGATCAGGACTCCCGCCACCACCGTGAAGAGGACCCAGCGCATGGATCCGCTGCCACCCGACTGTGCTCGTTTGGGGGTCGATAGTCCGAAGGCGACGATCTTGCTGTTCCCTGTCGCGACGTAGACCTTTCCTTCGGCCACGGTCGGAGTGCCCGTGACCAGTCCCGGGGTGGTGGCGGTCCAAAGGTATGGACACCACTTTCGACCCCCGGTCCAGCACGAGGCGTCGAACGCAACGAGCGAGTGCCCTCGGTAGCCCCCTTCGAACGCGATGTCCCCTGCCACGATCGCGGTCGCTCCCTGCCACGACTTCACGATCGGGGCGCCGGTCGATTCAAACACACGTCTTAGACCCCAGGAAGCCGCCCGGGGGACGCGGGATGGTTCACACGTTGCACCGCCCGCTCCGCATCTTTCGGGGAAACCGAGGAACTTTCCGCCACTCTGCACGTACACCACCCCGTTCGACGCCACGACCTGCCCAGAGGCGTTCGTCCAGCTCCAGAGTGGACGACATGTGGCACCGCCGGTACCGCACGCTTCATCGAAGGCGTACAGACCCGCCGGCGACGGGCTACGGGGGGATCCGCCTTCCCTGCCGACGTACACGATTCCGCGATCGATGGCGAGCGATAGGGTCGCGTAGAAATTCGCGGCAGGAAGCTGAGCGACCCAGGACGGGCCGCAGACCGAGCCGTCGCATGTGTCGGGGAACGCCCAGAGCTCCCCGCCATGCGTGACGAACACGAGCCCATCCGCCGCTGTGGTGTTGACCTCCCACCCGTCATGGCCCTGGTATGGACCGGTCCACGTGGGACGGCACGCGTGTGTGCATGACGTCGAGAACGCGTAGAGCCGGGAGAAAGACGCGACGTAGAGCGTCGACCCCTGCACGATCGGAGCCGACTGGGAGGGCGGCTCTCCGAGCTGGAACGTCCACAAGGGCTCGCATGCTGCGCCGGCCGTTCCACACGACTCCGAGTAGGCGTAGAGCACTCCATCCACCCGATCGACCACGTATACCACTCCGTTGGCGACGGCCGGGGGCCACGCCCAGGCCTCGACAGCTGATGGATCCGTCTTGTGTAACGATTCCCACAGCGGCTTCGCGCACCGGGCCTCACCGCTGTCGCAGTTGGCCTCGAACGCGTAGAGACGGTCCGACACGACGTAGGCGATCCCATCGGCGACGAAAGGAGCTTCGAAGATCCCACCGTCCACCACCCCGGCCTGTCCCGCCCACATCTGTTGGAGACTCGAGACGTTCTTCGTCGTGATGACGTTGGGCGATTGGGCCGGGCGCTCCCTCGTGTCCCGGGTGAACACGTTCATCGCCCATCCGATCGCCACGGTTGCCAACACGATCGCGACGAGCGCCGACGCGAACCGCTGGTTCCGTCGCTTCCTTTCGCGCCGACGGGTGAACCGTTCGAACGAGGGCTCCGGGGCGCGGAACGCTGTCGCAAGACGGTCTAGGACGTCGGGTTCGTCGGTCATCGGTGAGCCTCCGTGTCCTTCTTCATCTGGGCGCGGGCGCGCGATGCCAGCACGCGCACGGTTGAAGCCTTCATGCCGAGCATCCGGCCGGCTTCTTCAGATGAGTAGTCGAGTAACGCCGTCAACATCACCGCGGCGCGTTGCTGGGGGATCAGACCCCGGAGGAGGCGGACGACCTCATCGCGCGCCTCGACGGCGGCGAGGTCATCGGTGGTCGGCGCCAGGCGAACCGCCTTCCTCATCCCGAGCGTGGCCCGTCGATAACGGTTCCTGAAGACGTTCATCGCGGTTCGGAACAGGTAACCCTGAAGGTCGCTGAGCCTCGAAACACGATCCCATCGTTCGAACATCCGGAGGAAGGCGTCGTGCATGACCTCTTCGGCCTCGTGGCGGTTGCCTGTCGTGAGGCAGAGCGCGACGAACAGCCGCTGGTGATGAGCTTCGTAGAAGTCCTCGAAGCTCGGAGTGGACGTGGCCACCCCCCCTTCCACTGCGTCCACCGCCTGGACGGATCGAAGATGAGCTTCCATCGTGTGCCTTGAACAACCGGAAGGCCATGGGCGCTTACAGGTGGAGTCAGTCTCTTCACTATCCGGGGTAGCGACGTGACAACGCCGTCGCCTCCTCGCACGCCTCCGCGCTCCGCGGCCTCCCGGCCGCTCCGCGCTCCGGCCCCTCCCCGGTTCCCGCTGATCCCTGCCGGGCCCGCCCCTGTCCCACTTTCCGCTCGCCGTGCGCCGCTCCCTCTCCTGCCGCGTCAAAGACCCGGCGGGCTGGGTGGGTCGCTCCGGCCTCCGTGGCCGTTTCGTGGACTCATTCAACGAGTCGCCCTCTCCGAGGTCAAATGCAAACGACGAAGGGAGAGAGCGCGGGCAACGGGACGGCCGCGAAACCGGGACAGGAGCCGCGACCCATTGACCATGGCCAGTCGGCGAGGGGCTCGGCGGAGCGAGGATGCGCCTGGGCGGGATGCGCGACGATCAGACGATTCCCGGGTCCCCGCGGTGTGCACGCCCGTCTCCTGTCCCAAGCAGGTGGCGACGAAGGAACGAACCGCGAGTCCTGGTCGGCTGACTGCTCCGCCGTTCGTGTCCGTTCACGACAAGGGATAGCATCGCGTCGTGGACCCGATAGGCGGCCTCGATGCCGTTACGATTGACTGCGCCGAACCGCTTGAGCTCGCGCGCTTCTGGGGCGCCCTGTTCGGGACCACGATCGACTCGACTCTCGGCGACGAGCCTCACTACGTCGACCTCCAACCTGTGACCGGTGTTCCGGTGCTGCGGTTCCAGCGCGTACCCGACCAGAAGATCACCAAGAACCGGCTCCACTTGGACCTGCTGGTGGAAGACCTCGATCAGGCGTGTGCGCGCGTGGAGTCGCTCGGCGGCCGGCGGGCTCCCGGGCAGCGCGTGACGGAATACGGCTGGAGCTGGATCGTGATGTTCGACCCGGAGGGGAACGAGTTCTGCCTGGGCCGCTCGTCGAGCGGTGGAGCCTGATTCCCGAGACCCGATACCTGCCGTCCGCTCAGATGGTGCAACGGGCCGCCGAAGCGGCGTGGATCCGCACGCTGCGAGGATGAGCGTCTCGGAGCGACCCGATGTTGACCGGAACGAGAGCGTGAGCTGCCGTGGGAGCAGCCAGAAGCGTGCAAGAGACAAACACGGGACTCACGCCCGGCGCCACATCGCGGTCGGTGCTCGAGGCTCGGAGCTCGTGGCGCATCTGCGGGCTGTGTCCGCCTTGCGGACCCGTGAGGACAAGCGCGAGGATGCGCAGGTGAACTCGATGAGGGTGCTGAAGGGCGTCATCGACCGATGGCACCTCTACCTGGTGGTGAGCTGAGGTGGAGATCCCCGAGACCAAGTACGCGATCACGATCGATGGCGTCCACATCGCCTACCAGGTGTTCGGGAGCGGCGACGTCGACATGATCTACGCACCCGGGACCCTCTCGAACGTCGAGTGCGTCTGGGAACTCGCCGACCGTGCCGGCTTCCTGCGACACCTCGCCTCCTCGTTCAGGGTGATCCAGTTCGATCGGAGGGGCACCGGAGTCTCGGATCGGCCCGCAACGACCGACTCGCTCTCTCTCGAGGTCGGTATGGACGACATCCGCGCCGTGATGGACGCAGCGGGATCGGAGCGAGCCCTGATGTTCGGTTTCGAGGAAGGCGGAACCCTCTGTGCGCTCTATTCCGCGTCGTACCCAGATCGCGTTGCCGGCCTCGCGCTCTTCGCGACCAACCCCACGTTTCGGAACAAGCCCGACTACCCGTGGGCTTTCTCGGAAGAGGAAGCCGCGGAGTACTACGAACACGTCGAGCGCCACTGGGGATCGGTGGAGTTCTGGCAGTGGCTGTGGGAGGGAACCGACCTCGACGCTCGAGCCCTCGCTCGGTACTCGCGCCTCACCGCCAGTCCCTCGACGGCCCTGGCGCTCACGAGGATGAGATTCGACATCGACATCCGCGCGGTCCTCCCGACGATCCACGTTCCCACCCTCATCATGCACCGGTCCGGGGACGAGGATGCGGTCGAGGGGAGCCGCTACGTGGCGGATCGGATCCCGGGGGCAAGGTTCGTCGAGCTGGAGGGGGACGGGCATGCGCCGTTCGTCGGCGACACGGATCGCGTGATCCATGAGCTGGAGCACTTCTCGTCGACGATCCACGCGGAAGAAGCGGCGTTCGACCGGGTTCTGGCGACGGTCCTGTTCACCGACATCGTCGGTTCGACGCAGATGGCGGTGGAGCTTGGCGACCGTCGGTGGCGCGACGTAGCAGAGCGACACCACACCATCGTCAGAGCGATGCTCGCTCGCTATCGAGGTTACGAGGTCGACACCGCCGGCGACGGCTTCTTCGCGACCTTCGATGGCCCGGCCAGAGCCGTCCGCTGCGCCGAGGCGATCATCGACGCCATGACACCGATCTCTGTGGAGGTCCGTGCCGGGATCCACACAGGGGAAGTCGAGAAGATCAACGACAAGGTGGGTGGGATCGCGGTAAGCATCGGGGCGCGGGTGGGAGCCCTCGCCGGCCCGCGGGAGGTGTTCGTCAGCTCCACCGTGAAGGACCTCGTCGCGGGCTCGGGACTCACCTTCGAGGACGCCGGCGAACATGAGCTGAAGGGCGTCCCCGACCGCTGGCACCTGTACCGGGTGGTGAGGTAAGTCCACTTCCAGTCACCTCGGTCACGCTCGGATCCTTCAGCAGGAACTCGATCGGACCGAACCCGACGACCTCGTCTGATACCTCGTTGACCATGCGCGCCAGCTCGCGTTGGGGGAGGATCGCTCCGCTGGAGCGCAGGAGCTCCAGCGCCTCTTCGCGAACCCTCACCCGGCGCTCGGTGCGCGGGGCGGTGGCGAGACCGCGTGCATCTACGCGCTGGCGGAGCTGCTCGCGGAGCTGACGGCGCATCAAAGCCAACGCGTCCGTGCTCAACACCGAGCCCCCGCCCCCATGCCCACCGTGCACTCCTTCCACGCCACGACGTACCGGCACTTCGAGAGGAGGAGTTCCGGCTGCGATACCGTCGCCCACCGGAGGGGATGCCCGAACCATAGCGGGTCACGCCGACCCGGTTAATCCCCAGACCGGCCGATTCGCGGTTCTTGTCGGGGGAGAAAAGAAGCGGCTGGCGAAGCGGCACCCTGGCAGGCGTCGGCAAGGATCGGGCTCCCCCGATCAGCTCTGATCGAAGAAGAACGGCTGCGCCAAGAATCGGCCGGACGAGGGCCGCCGGCGGCGGGGTTTCGCTCTGCGACGGCCCGAAACGACGGCGGCCAGGCCGATGACCGCGAGCCCGATCATCCACGCGAACGGTCCGGGCCCCGCCGGGAACCCGGTGAACGCCGTACCACCGCCGGCAGGGGATACACCGACGGGTGCCGCATCGGCGTCGTTGCCGCCGTTCGGATCCGACTGGTCGGCACCGGAGACCGCAGCACCGTTCGCGATCGTGGTTCCCGCGGTGCCGGCATCGACGCTCACCCGCATCTGGAGTTGCGCCCTCTCGCCCATCGCGAGCGGCCCCACGTTCCAGACCCCGCTGGCTTCGTCGTACGAGCCCGCGCTCGCGTCGGCC
This sequence comes from uncultured Actinomycetes bacterium, assembly GCA_963695975.1. Classification (GTDB taxonomy): domain Bacteria; phylum Actinomycetota; class UBA4738; order UBA4738; family HRBIN12; genus JBBQVZ01. The sequence continues at coordinate 15,767 of CAVOIB010000002.1, forward strand.
GACACGAACGACAGACCCGCGGGCAGGGCGTCGGTCACCTGCACGCCCGTAGCGTCATCCGGCCCGTTGTTCGTGACGGTGACGTCGTAGATGATCGTGTCGCCCTCCTGAGGCGAGGCGTCGCTCACCGTCTTCGTCACCGTTAGGTCCGACGAGTCGGCCACGCCCCCGATCGTCGTGGACTGACTCGCCGAATCGTTCGCGGGATCCGTGTCGCCGACACCCGCGACGGTGGCGGTGTTGGACACCGTTGCGGGAGGAGCACCGACCGGCACCTTGGCGTGGATCGTGATCGTCCACGTCGCGGCGGCGGCCAGCGACGGGAGCGAGCAGGTCACCGCGTTTCCGGCGGCCGTGCACGATCCCTGGGTGCTGTCAACGCCGGTGACGGAGACCGACGGCGGGACGGTATCCGTGACGACCACGTTCGTTGCCGCATCCGGTCCGGCGTTCGTCACGACGATCGCGTAGTTGAACGACTGGCCGGGATCGACGGGATCCGCCGAATCGGTCTTCGCAACCGACAGATCGGCCGACAGCGCGGTGACGGTGTCGATGTCGGTCGCGGTGTCGTTAGCCGCGTTCGCATCCGGGATAGGGGACGACGCGATCGTGGCAGAGTTCGATAGCATCGTCGGGCCGTACCCGGCGGGCACGGCCACCGTCAGCCGGTACGTGACCGACGCGCCGACGACCAGGACAGCCGAGGTCGCACACGTGAAGACCGAGCCGCTGATGGAGCAGTCGACCTCCGACTCCGTCGCCGTCGTGCCGCTGGGGATCGTGTCCGTGATGGTGATCCCTGCGGGAGCGGCAGGCGGCCCGTTGTTCGTCAGGGTGATCGCGTAGGTCACCGATGCGCCCAGACTGACGCTCACGACTCCGTCCGACTTCGTGATCGCGAGATCCGACGAGGACCCAACGGTCGTGGGTTGTGAGGCCGAGTCGTTGCCGGGCACCGGGTCGGCGGTCGTCGTGCTCACGGTGGCGGTGTTCGTGTAGGTGCCACCCGGCGTGGAGGCGTTCACGGTGACGTTCACGGTGATCGCCCAGGTCCCGGCGTTGGCGAGCGTGGGCAGGGTGCACGTCACCACGTTGCCGACGTTGCCGCAGCTGCCCGCACCCGAGCTCGCCCCCGTGACGGTGAACTGCGGCGGCACCGTGTCGGAAACGGTCAGGCCGGAGGCGTCCGATGGGCCGTTGTTGGTGACGGTGAGCGTGTAGGTGAACGCCTGTCCGGGGTTCACGGGATCGGCGGAGTCGGTCTTGGCGATCGACAGGTCGGCCGCCGGGGTCACGACCGTGTCTTCCGTAGCGGTGTTGTTTCCCGGGGCCGGGTCGGCGGTCGTCGTGCTCACGGTGGCCGTGTTCGTGTAGAGCCCGCCGGGCGTGGAGGCGTTCACGGTGACGTTCACGGTGATCGTCCAGGTGCCCGACAGCGGTAGTAACGGCAGGGTGCAGATGGCGAGGTTGCCGACGTAGCCGCAGCTACCCAGGGCCGAGGTCACGGAGGAGATCGTGAACCCGACCGGCACCGTGTCGGAAACGGTCAGGCCGGAGGCGTCCGATGGGCCGTTGTTGGTGACGGTGAGCGTGTAGGTGAACGCCTGTCCGGGGTTCACGGGATCGGCGGAGTCGGTCTTGGCGATCGACAGGTCGGCGGTGGTGTTCACGGTCGTGGGTTGTGAGGCCGAGTCGTTGCCGGGCACCGGGTCGGCGGTCGTCGTGCTCACGGTGGCGGTGTTCGTGTAGGTGCCACCCGGCGTGGAGGCGTTCACGGTGACGTTCACGGTGATCGCCCAGGTCCCGGCGTTGGCGAGCGTGGGCAGGGTGCACGTCACCACGTTGCCGACGTTGCCGCAGCTGCCCGCACCCGAGCTCGCCCCCGTGACGGTGAACTGCGGCGGCACCGTGTCGGAAACGGTCAGGCCGGAGGCGTCCGATGGGCCGTTGTTGGTGACGGTGAGCGTGTAGGTGAACGCCTGTCCGGGGTTCACGGGATCGGCGGAGTCGGTCTTGGCGATCGACAGGTCGGCGGTGGTGTTCACGGTCGTGGGTTGTGAGGCCGAGTCGTTGCCGGGCACCGGGTCGGCGGTCGTCGTGCTCACGGTGGCGGTGTTCGTGTAGGTGCCACCCGGCGTGGAGGCGTTCACGGTGACGTTCACGGTGATCGCCCAGGTCCCGGCGTTGGCGAGCGTGGGCAGGGTGCACGTCACCACGTTGCCGACGTTGCCGCAGCTGCCCGCCCCGAGCTCGCCCCCGTGACGGTGAACTGCGGCGGCACCGTGTCGGAAACGGTCAGGCCGGAGGCGTCCGATGGGCCGTTGTTGGTGACGGTGAGCGTGTAGGTGAACGCCTGTCCGGGGTTCACGGGATCGGCGGAGTCGGTCTTGGCGATCGACAGGTCGGCGGTGGGGTCACGATCGTGTCTTGTAGGCCGAGTCGTTGCCGGGCACCGGGTCGGCGGTCGTCGTGCTCACGGTGGCGGTGTTCGTGTAGGTGCCACCCGGCGTGGAGGCGTTCACGGTGACGTTCACGGTGATCGCCCAGGTCCCGGCGTTGGCGAGCGTGGGCAGGGTGCACGTCACCACGTTGCCGACGTTGCCGCAGCTGCCCGCACCCGAGCTCGCCCCCGTGACGGTGAACTGCGGCGGCACCGTGTCGGAAACGGTCAGGCCGGAGGCGTCCGATGGGCCGTTGTTGGTGACGGTGAGCGTGTAGGTGAACGCCTGTCCGGGGTTCACGGGATCGGCGGAGTCGGTCTTGGCGATCGACAGGTCGGCGGTGGTGTTCACGGTCGTGGGTTGTGAGGCCGAGTCGTTGCCGGGCACCGGGTCGGCGGTCGTCGTGCTCACGGTGGCGGTGTTCGTGTAGGTGCCACCCGGCGTGGAGGCGTTCACGGTGACGTTCACGGTGATCGCCCAGGTCCCGGCGTTGGCGAGCGTGGGCAGGGTGCACGTCACCACGTTGCCGACGTTGCCGCAGCTGCCCGCCCCCGAGCTCGCCCCCGTGACGGTGAACTGCGGCGGCACCGTGTCGGAAACGGTCAGGCCGGAGGCGTCCGATGGGCCGTTGTTGGTGACGGTGAGCGTGTAGGTGAACGCCTGTCCGGGGTTCACGGGATCGGCGGAGTCGGTCTTGGCGATCGACAGGTCGGCCGCCGGGGTCACGGTGTCGGTGTCGGACGCGGCGAGCTGCAGGAACGGATCACCGATCTGGTCTTTGTAGTCGGCAGTCGCGTTGTTCACGATGCTGCCCGAGGCGCCCTGGTTCACGCGGGCCGTAACGGTGAGCTGGGCGGCGGCGCCGGCGTTGATCCATCCGCTCTGCGTGAACGTGACGTTGCCCCCGCTCTCGGAACAGGCCCACGTGCCTTGGGCAGGGACGGGCGAGCCGCAACTCTGATACGTGACTCCGGCCGGCAGGATGTCGTGGACGACGACGTTGTTCGCTGCTCCTGCAGTGACTCCGGCCGCGACGTTGTTCACGTCGATCGTGTAGGTGATCGTTTGCCCAGGTGCGACCGTGGCCAGGCCGTCGCTTTTCGCGATCGTGAGCTTGGGGGTCGGCGGCTGCGTGTAGTAGGCGGCGCGTCCGACCTCGCCCTCCTGGATGAACTGGTTCTGCGACGAGATGCACGTCACGAACCGCCACCAGCCCGACTCCGGGTTGAGGATCGAGTCCCCAACCCGCGTCGCGAGCGTCCCGCCGTTCCATTCGCCGTTGTTCGACAGTGTCCCGAGCACCCCGCCGGCGTTCGCGTTCGGGTCGTAGGAGGGATCCGAGGGCGCGTAGTAGCGAACGCGGGTGTTGCCGTCCATATCGAAATTGTTGAACGCGATCGACGCCAGTCCCGGGCTCACGTACTCGAAGAAGGTCTGGCACGCGAGCGCACCGCTGTCCTGCTGGAAGCTCGCCTGATCCACGCCGAGCGTGAGCTCGTCGTTGGTCCCGACTATGCCGTCCGGGTTGTCGTAGTTCGCCGGCGGGGCGTTGGTGGGATCAGCATCCGAGTCGGTGCCAACCCGGATGCGCCATCCGTTCTGGTCGTCCCCGGTGCCGGCGGGGTTCAAGGGATCGGCCGTCAGCACCTGCGAGCGCACGACGTAGCTGCCGCACGCCACCGGCGCCGCGAGCGTCGCGTAGCGCATCCAGGCTTCTGGGACTCCGGCGGCCCCAGGCTGGAACGTGGTCCGAGTGCCGGGGATGCCTGCTCCCGGGGCGGGGGATGTGTAGCCCGGTCCGACGGTCGCGCCGGGTCCATACAGCTCGAACTGCGTGGAGTCGTAGGCGCCGTTGGGCTCTTCGGACTGAGCGAGCGCGCCCGACACGCGGTTCATCTCGGGACTGAACAGGTCCACGTACACCGGAAGGCCGGCGGGCCAGCCGCAGGGGACGGTGAACCGTACGTAGTGGTATCCGGCTCCGGCTCCGATGGCGCTCGACGAGTACCAGTCGCCCAGTGTGACCAGCCCGTTCGGGCCGTTCGTCTGGATCGCGAAGGCGTTCCCCGCGGGCGGAGCCTCGACCGCCATCGCCGGCAGCGGCACGAGGGCGGCCGTCGTCGCCACTACGACCAAGACGGACGATGCGATCAGGCTGCGCGCGAACGCCGCTGACCTACGCTGACGCCCGCCACGTTGGCACACAGGAACAAAGGCTCTCGAAGGGAGCACAGCCGATTCTCACACCGGCAGGCCTGGGAACCGGGGAGCGTTGCTTCTTCAAGAAACAGCGCCCGCTCCCGACCCTTGGGGCGTGGATGGACGTTCGGGCGGACCCTCGACCAGCCTGGAGGCCAGCCGGTTGAAGGTCCGGCCCGTTCGGCCCCGAGCCGGGAGAAGCCGTCCGTGATCCTGGGCGCGCGGGACCGCTCGATCGCGTGGGATCACGGCCATCGCCGGTCGGTCGAAGACGCGCTCCACATCACGAGGAGTGATCTCTGAGCGAGCGGCACGGTTGACGACGAACACCAGCCGGTCCCCGGAGCCGAGATCAGGATGGGCCTCGAGCGCCCGGGTCGTCGCCCGGAACGACAGCACCTCGAGCGTAAGGACCTCGACAACCCGGTCGGCGAGGTCGATCGCCTCCACCGTCGGTCCGTCGAGCGAGGCACGCACCGCCACGACGGCGACGTCCGACATCGTCGCGACCACCTCGAGGATCTGTCGGAAATGAACGGCGTCTACGTTCGCCGCTTCTGAGGGCGGCGGGGCCAACAGCACGCGGAATCCCTCAGGATGCGTCCACAAGGTCTCGTCCAGGTGGCTCGAGGTGAGCTCCGTGGCGAGCGGCAGCAGATCGGCGACCGAGTGCACGTCATCCCTCGGCGCGCCGAGCGCCGCCCCGAGCACTCCGAAGACGGGATCGCCGTCGACGAGGATGCACGCGAGACCTCGGCGCGCGAACGCCCGGGCGAGGTGGGTCGCGACGAACGTGGTGCCGCTGCCACCGCGCGATGCATGAACGACGACCACCGCAGCCCGTCGTTCGAGCGCAGCGTGAGGAGCCGATGCCGCCGCCGTCGCACTGGAGAGCGCCTCCCGATCCGCCGGCCAGATGAAGAAGCCGCTAGCCCCAACTTGGATCGCCGTTCGAAGCGCCCCGATCGATTCTCGCGTGTCGAGCGCGAGCAGCGTTCCGACGAGCGCCGGCCGAAGCCCCGGTCCGACGAGTGCCGGCTGCGCGATCACCGCGTCTGGTTCGAGCTGACGGATCGCTTCGAGCAGCTGTCGGTCGTCTCCGGCCATGCCGACGACCCGCGCATGCCCGCTCCTGTCCAGGAAGTGCATGACCTCTTCGGCGACGTCGTGCTGTTCCATCGCCAGCACGACCCTGGCGACCTGATCCATGGCTCCTCCCGTCGGCGACCGCTCGGGGGAGTTCCGAGGAGAACGACGCTCGAACCCTAGCCGCGACCACCGACATGGCGGATCCGGGAAGCGATGGTCGGCGTCGGCACCCGAGCCTAGACTCCCCGCCATGGCGGTGGTGATGCTTCGGGCGCCGCTCAAGGATCGAGCCGACGGCCGGTCTCAGGTGGAACTGCCGGGGGACTCGATCGGCCAGGTCTTGCGCGAGCTCGAGCGCCGATACCCTCGGCTCGAAGGGTGGATCCTGGACGAGCATGGTCGTGTCCGGCGTCACGTGAACGTCTTCGTGGATGGAGAGCGCGGCACCGCGGACACCCCGGTCGACCGGGGCGCGCGCGTCCACGTCCTGCCATCGATCTCCGGAGGAGGGACCAAGTGACCGAACTATTGGTGGGGACCAAGAAAGGGCTATTCGTCTTGCGAGGGGATGGGGATGGGGCGTTCGACATCGCGACCCGCGCATTCCCCGGCGACGTGGTCGAGTTCGCCATGCGCGACCCACGGACCGGCCGATACTTCGCGTCCGTGACGTCAGGGTTCTACGGACCGCGGCTGCTGTACGCGGACGACCCCACCGGCGAGTGGGACCAGGCGAAGGGACCGGTGTTCCCCGAGGATCTTCCCGAGACCACGATCGATCGGATCTGGATCGTGAAGGCGGGCGAGGCAGACGGGGTGCTGTACGCGGGCGTGGCGCCGGCGGCTCTGTTCGTGAGCACGGACAGCGGACAGACCTGGGAGCTGAACCGCGCCTTGTGGAGCGTGCCGACGCGTCCCGAGTGGAACCCGGGCGCCGGGGGCCTGGCGCTCCACTCGATCTGCCCGTGGCCCGGTGATCCCGATCGGCTCGCCGTCGGCATCTCGGCGGCCGGCGTTTGGCTCACACAGGACGGCGGCGAGACCTGGCGCACCGGCTATACGGGGCTCGTACCGGGATACCTGCCTGAGGACGAGCGCGAGGGCTCACACGCCCTGTGCGTCCACAACATGCATCGAGCGCCGCTCCGGCCGGAACGCCTGTTCCTTCAGTTCCACGGGAGCGTCTACCGATCCGACGACTCCGGGGAGACCTGGCACGACATCGCCGAGGGCTTGCCCTCGGGGTTCGGGTTCCCGATGGCGATCGATCCCGCCGATCCGGACAACGCGTACGTGATCCCCCTCACGGCGGATAGCGATCGCGTGACGCCGGACGGGCAGATGCGCGTGTACGAGACGCGCGACGCCGGCTCGACTTGGCTGGCACACCAGGATGGCCTACCGAGCAACGAGGCGTACCTGACGATCCTTCGCCAGGCGTTCGACCACGACGGCGGCACCCCGCTCGGCCTCTACTTCGGCGCCACCTCGGGCGACGTCTTCGGATCGAATGATGGCGGGATGAGCTGGTTCTCGGTCCACGAGCGGCTCGCTCCCGTGACCTCGGTGCGCGTATCCGCGGACCTCGGTTGACGGAAGCGACTGGGAACCAGAGACTCCGTCGAACCGAGGGTCCCGATGGCGCGGGCCCGTCGAGCGGTGGGGGTGATCGTTGATGCGACGAGCGGTGGTCGCTGGCTGCTGCCTGCTCGCCCTGACGGCTTCCCTCGCGACGGGCGGCGGCGGCGGGACCGCACGGGCGGCCGGCCTTACTCCTCGACCGAACATCCTCCTGCTGGTGAGCGACGATCAGGCGTGGTCGGACTTCTCACGCGCGCTGATGCCGAGCGTGTACGCGGATCTCGTCGATCAAGGTGTGCTCTTCCGGCGTGCCTACGTGAACACATCCCTTTGCTGTCCCTCTCGTTCCCAGATGCTGACCGGCCTGTTCGGACACCACACCGGAGTCGACTGGAACACCGTGCCGCTCGACCGGCCGACGATCGCCCAGGCGCTGCATGACGGCGGCTACCGCACGATGCTCGCGGGCAAGTACCTGAACAGCTGGGACACCTGCGGACCGAGGCCGGAGTTCGATCGATGGGCCTGCGTCAGCACTCCGCCTCCCTCCTCGAACTCGATGGTGGATCCGATCATCAACGAGGACGGGACGTGGACGCAGTTCGACGGATACCAGACCGACATCCTCGCCGGTCAGGTGGCGGAGTTCATCCAGAGCACGGCGCCGGACCAGCCGTTCTTCGCGATGTACACGCCGACCTCGCCGCACATGCCGGCCGACGACCCACGATACGACTCGATGACCGTTATCCCCCCCCGTCCTCCATCGTTCGACCAGAACACGATGCGTTACTCGAGCCCGCTGTATGCGCGGCGGGGTCCGATGTCGTCGGGCGAGGTGGCCGCCTCGGATGAGCGGTTCGTGAAGATGTCGCACGATGTGCGGTCCCTCGATGACGGGATGCGGACCGTGCTGAACAGCCTCGGCGATCGGTCCCGGGACACCCTCGTGATCTACCTCTCCGACAACGGCTACCTGTTCGGCGAACATCGCCGGTTCGGCAAGACCGACGCCTACGAGGAGTCCGTCCGCGTGCCTATGATCATCCGCTACCCGGCGCTGCTCCCTGCCGGCGCGACGTTCGCGTCGCAGGCTTTGGTTTCGAACGTGGATATCGCCCCAACCATCGCGCAACTCGCCGGGATCCCGTGGCGAGCCGACGGTCGTTCGCTCGTGCCGCTCATCGACCGATCGGCGCGAAGCGTGAGATCGGCCTTGCTGATCGAGCATTGCCAAGGCGAGAGTTCAGAGACCACACAATGCTCCGGCTTGTCGTTCGTCGCACACGAAACCCAAGCCGCCGGTTTCGTGGGGGTCGAGACGTCTCGTTACAAGTACGTGCGATACGTGAACGGCGATCTCGAACTCTTCGATCTGAAGCACGATCCGTATGAGCTGCAGAACCTGATCGGCACTCCCGGGGCTGCAACCATCACGGCCGCGATGCGTTCGACCCTCTCCGGACTTCTCGCGCCGAGAGCGGACACCACCATCGCGACAGGCCCGTGGCCGGCCGGGAGCGGGCCCTCGCGTGCTGCAGCGTTCACGTTCTTCTCGCCCTCGCGGTTGTCGACCTACCGGTGTCGGCTCACGCGTGACGGCGTCGCCGAACAGTGGCGATCGTGCGACGGGCAGTCCTACGCAACCGGTGCGCTCGCCGACGGTGATTATGCGTTCGAGGTCGCCGGAACCGACGAGTTCAGGAACGTCGACCCTACCCCTGCCACTCGCCACTTCACGATCGGTTCGAGCGGGACGGCCGTGTCGATCACCGCCCATCCACCCGCCGAGCAGCAGACCGGATCGGCCGCGTTCCGTTTCTCGAGTCCGGTCGCCGGAGCCACATTCGAATGCCGGATGTCGGCGGTACCCGGGGTGCTCGCGGACTGGGCGCCGTGCGACGCGGCAACCGGCGCCACGTATCCTGACCTCGCAGACGGCGCGTGGAGCTTCGAGGTTCGGGCTGAGGATCCCCTCACCCGCACCTGGAGTCGGCCGCCGGCGGAGTGGCTGGTCCGGGTCGACCATCAAGGGCCAACGTTCACGATGACTTCCCTCCCCGAGACCACCTCGTCTCGCGACGTGACCCTCCGCTTCGCCCCGACGGAGCCGGTCGACGGCGCCGTCTCCTGCCGGCTGGACGGGCGGCCCGGGCTCGACTGCTCGTCCGGCGCGTTCCGGGCGACCGGGTTGAGGAACGGCCCGCATGTCCTCAGGATCCAAGCGCGAGATGGCCTCGGCAACCTCGGATCCACCGATGTCTGGTGGGCGGTAGACGTCGGCCCTCCGAAGGTGCGGATGCCTGCGCGACCCGCTCGCTTCACCACCGACACGATCGTCAGGTTCCGGTTGTGGTCGAGGACAGACCCGTCCCTCTTCCTCTGCTCGTTCGATGATCTGCCAGAGGCTCCGTGTGATGACAAGAACGACATCGGCCCTCTCACGGACGGCCCGCACCGATTGACCGTCTGGGGTCTCGATACAGCGTTGAATCGGTCCGCGCCGACCACTTATCGCTTCGCGATCGACACGATCCCTCCAGGGCTCGTGCTCTCGGGAACACCGGAGGACGGCGCCGTCACTGCAGATCGGACGACCGCGTTCGACGTCTGGCAGAGCGAACCCGGCGACGTGCTCTGCTCGCTCGACGCCGGTGATTTCGTCCCATGCCGGTCCCCCGTCGAGTACGAGGGACTCGCCGACGGAGCGCACACCCTTCAGCTCTATGTCCGCGATCGGGCCGGGAACGTCTCGATCGAGGTCTCCCGCTCCTGGACGGTCGACCCGAACGCTCCGCCGCCTTGACCGGCGGGAAGGCCGGGCTCGATCGACGCCAGCTCCGCGGCCGTGTCAGACCCTGGGTCTATGGTGAAGTCATGGGTAACGTGATCGCGCTCGACACATACAGGGCGCTCCGCGGGCGTCCGCGAGCTCCTCTGTCGCGGCTGGAGGACGCGATCGCGCGTCTCGAGCCACTGGTCGGATGCTCGTCGGACCGGCTCCTCCGCGCCGTAGAGCGGGAGCTCCGAGACATCGGCCGCGCCGTGTCGTCTGGGAACACCCTCGAGGCGGCGGAGCGCGCAGAGCGACTCGCGGACCGCCTTGAGCATCCCGCCGCGCTCGGCTAGCGGGAAGGGCACTCGCGTCACCACCCTCGCGTGGTCGAGCCCCGCGCCATAGACTCGCCCCGCCGAGAGGACGGAAGGGGTGGGTCGTGCGCCGGGCGGTGATCGCCGGGGTTTGTGCGTTCGTCGCCGTTGCCGTGGCCGGATCCGTACTCGTCAGGCTGATCCAGCACGCGCAGGCCGATGCCGGGAGCGGGTCGCCGACGCCCAGCGCGAGCGGCTCGCCGAGCCCGGAACCACAACGAGGGCCGTCGGTCGACGCCTATCTGGTGTGGGTGCCAGGCGGACTCCCCCCCGGGTTCGGCGGCCGGATCGCGGCACTCTCCATCGTCGACCGAGTCACCGTCGTCGCGGAGGACAACGTGTGGATGACGGGCTCGAACGACGAGGGAGGGAACGTCGTAGATGAGCCGCCGCAGCCGTACATGATCCCGCTCGACGCGGCGGGTATCGATCCGCTCCCGTACTCCCGCTTCCTGCCTCCGGAGGCTCGGCCGATCGTCGCCCATCTCCAGGACGGCCAGGCCATCTTGGGACAGACATCCGCGCGACTCCGCAACCTCGGGCCGGGCGGCGTGATCCGGTTCCAGGGTGGCTCAAGCGTGACCGTGATCGGTGTGCTCCCTGATCGGTTGGTCGGCGCTGCCGAGATCGTCGTCACGCGCGCGACGGGAGCCGCGATAGGCCTCAGACAGAACCGGTACGCGCTCTTCCAGCCCTCCACCGGTCTCCAGCCGGGAGCGCAGCAACTCGTGAACCGCTTCCGTGCGCTCCTCCCGCCCGACATTCAGTACCCGGTCGTGCAGGTGAGGGCCCCCGGCGAGACGAAGTACCTACGGATGGGCGACGCCGTCCTGCCGCCGGCACTCATCAAACAGCGGTTCGGCGAATGGTCGGGCCGACCCCAACCGGGTGACGCGGGCTACATCGAGATCGACCCCTCCTGGGTCCAAGCGCACATCTCGACCGCGGACCTGCCGATCCTGGGGCGCGTGTCGTGCAACCGGAAGTTCCTCCCCCAACTCAAGGGGGCGATGGAGGCCGTGGTCGCGCAGGGACTCGCGTCGACGATCCATTCGTTCGATGGCTGCTTCTCATCGCGGTTCGTCCTGGGGTCGCCCTCGGCGTCCATCTCGCACCACGCCTGGGGCGTCGCGATCGATGTGAACGCCGACACGAACCGCTTCGGCACCCCGCCGGCGCAGGACCCGCGGCTCGTCACGCTCATGAAGGAGTGGGGATTCGCCTGGGGCGGCGATTGGATCGTGCCAGACGGGATGCACTTCGAATACCTGCACCCACCCGCGGCCGGCCCCTGATCGCCGAGCGCACCCATAGTCGAGGGGAGCAGGTATCAGGCGCATCGTCTGCACGTGCTCGGGAGCCGGGCGGCATCCCGCCCCCGGGTCCTGAGCATGCCTCCCGCGGCGTGACTCGCGCGTGGGTTCTGCTCCCCTCGTGGGCCTCCGAAGAGGACCACCTCGACCGTACACCCGGTCCCCCCGAGGCGCAACGCGACCGGATCGAGTCGGATCAGGCCAGGGCGTGACGCGCGCTCCCTCGCGATCGGAGCACCACCCATACCAAGACCGCAGCCGCGAGGCCCGCGCCCACCGCGGCCGCCATCGACGGCCGGGGACGCGGCACCGCGGATGCGATGCGCGAGCGCAGGCGCACCGGCTGGCGGAAGTCGCGGATCTGCCATTCCCGCTCCTCAGCCAACCGGCGTAGCTCCTTGTCCGGGTTGACCGCCACAGGGTTCCCGACCTCCTCGAGCATCGGGAGATCGGTCGCGGAATCGCTGTACGCGTACGAGCGTTCCAGGTCGATGCCCACCCGTTCGGCGAGCGAACGGATCGCCTCAGCCTTCTGATCGCCGTACGCGTAGAACTCGAGCTCACCCGTGTACCGGCCGTCGCCGCCGACCTCGGCCCGGGTCGCGATCACGCCGGAGACGCCGAAATGCCGGGCGAGCGGACGCACGATCTCCTCCGGTGAGGACGACACGATGTAGATGCGTCGACCCTCGCTGCGATGGAGATCCATCAGGTCGAGCGCCTCCTGATAGACGTACGGATCGATCACATCGAGGATCACGTCTTGCACCAACCGCTCCACTTGCGCGCGATCCCAACCCTTGGTGAGGGCGAGCATCCCTTCCTTCAGGCGCTCCATCTTGTTCTCGTCCGCGCCCACCAGCAGGTAGACGACCTGGGCGTACGCGCCACGGAGCAGCTGTCCACGCGAGACCATCCCCGCGCGGTACAACGGCCGCGACAGCGCGAGCGACGACGAGCGGGAGATGATCGTCTTGTCGAGATCGAAGAACGCGGCTTCCATCGTTCCTACCATCCTACGTTGAGCCTCCGACGTGACCATCGGCGGGTCGCGCCGCTCCCTTGATGTTCGCGTGCTCTGGCGCGCGACTGGTCAGCGGCGGATGCGCCCGAGCGCGCTCCGGAACCCCTTGATCCACGCGAGCTCGGCCTTCGCGAGAACCTCCTGCCGATCGAGCATCGCGTTCGAGACCACGCGCCCCGGACCGCGGTCTGCGGCCGTCCTCGTTCGCTCCGTCTTCACCGCATCCAGCAGGTCCCGCATGGCGGTTTCGTGCGCGTCCGCGGCCCGACGCGCCTGTGTCGCCGAGAGCAGATGTGCGTAGCCGAACGCGAGACCGGCGTCGGTCTCGTACGGCTCCAACGATGCGAACCGTTCCTCAAGGCCGGCCGAGAGCCGATCGCGACCGGATCTCGAGATGCGATACACGCGCCGGTCCGGTCCATCAGCGCCCTCCTGCTCTCGCCCGCCGATGAGACCCTCGCGCTCCAGTCGCCGAAGCACCTGGTAGACCGAGGCCTTCCCCACCTCGACCCAGAACCCCATGCTCCGTGCACGGAACCGCTCGAGCAGCTCGTAGCCATACAGCGGCTCCTCCGCGAGCAACCCCAGCACCACGACCTCAACCTTGGAGACGATCATCTGGACGTCCCTTCTCATCGCCGGGCGGACGGGGTCAGAGTCTAGTCCATACCAGACTAGTGAGCTACGAGGAGGAGGGACGAACCAGCCTCGGGGCGAGCGATCGCCCCGAGGCTCGGCATCCCGATGCGCGAGTGCTACGACGACACTCGCCCCACGCATGTTTCGCCGCTCGAGGCGTTCGTCGCGCGTGCGACGAACCGGTCGGAGCCGGCGGCTTTGGAAACACGCCGCTTGACCTCGAACGACCCGCTCGGCGGCTGTGTCGTGCGGGATCCGGAGAAGATCCGTGACCCGTTCCGCTGGATCGCGACATCCCACACCTGCCCGGCAACGTTCTGGTCCACCTCGAACTCGACCTCCATCCCGCCGTTGTCGGGCTTGGCCTTCAGCTTCCAGGTGCTCTGCGCGCTGCAGTGACCTTGCCTGACGACGTCCGCACGAGCAGCATGCGCCGCAGGCGCCGACGCGAGTACGAAGACGGCCACCAGTCCGATCGCCATCAGGTTCATCCGCTTCCCCATCTCGATCCCTCCTCCAGACGTGCCCTCGGTGTGTTGGTCCGCACGTCCTCAGTACTACGGTCAGCCCGCAGGTCGGGCTGTCAGGATCCGGCCAAGGATCGGCCAAGGATCGGTAAGGAGCTCGGGCGACCAGCCGGTAGGCTGCGTCAGGGAGGCGTCAGGGTTCCTGGTGGGCCCCGCGGTCTTCAACACCGTTGTGGGGGCGCGAGCTCCCAGGCGGGTTCGATTCCCGTCCGCCTCCGCTGATGAAAGCTCGCGATAGGCTTGTGGGATGAACGAACATCTCCAGGAGCTGGCCGATCGGTTCGACACGAGCGTCGATGAACTCTTGGTGTTCTTCGACTCACCGACGGGACGGCGCCTCCGCAAGGGCTTAGCGACCGGATTGATCCTCTCGGTGCCGCTCGTCATGCGCATACCTGGGCTGAGACGGTCGCCGATCGGACGGATGATCGAGTTCGCCGGCGGTACGGCGATCGTGATCAAGCTCGCGGAGCTCATCCGCGACTGGGAACACCAACAAGACGGACACCCGCAGGCTCAGACGCAGGTGATCGACGTTCCGCCCGTCGAGCCGTCCGGCTAAGCGGAAGGCTGCCCGGTCGCCGACAGCACCTCGCGCGCCGCCCGCAGCCCGGTCTCCACACCGCCGTTCAGGTATCCCTGGCTGTACGTCGACGTGTGCTCGCCGGCGAAGTGGACGTTCCCCTCGGGCAGACCTAGATACCCCCAGTAGCTCGTCCATTGGCCAGGGAGGAAGGCGGCGTAGGACCCTTTCACCCAGGGATCGTCAACCCATGAATCGAGCCACGCGGTCCCGTTGAACGACGCCCGGACCCCCGGGAGCCAACGGTCTAAGAATGCGAGTGCGTCGTCCACGACATCCTCGGGTGCCGGCGCGTGGGGTACGTCGGTCGGGTAACTCGCACCGGTCCGCCCGCCGGTGTACATCGTGAAGATCGCGCCCGATCCCGCTTCGTTCACCGTGCTATCCCAACTCCAGTTCCGAGGGTCGTCTGAGAGAACCTCCCCGTTCCATCGCTCGAACACCGGCAACCGATCGCGGAACTGCAAGAGTAGCTTGGCGTTCGTCCCCATCCCAAGCGCTTCGATCGCTTGCAGGCGTTTCGCGCTGAGACCAGCCGAGGATAGGTCGACGTCTCGAAGCGTCGTGAAAGGCAGGCACAGCACAACGTGATCGGCGACGACCTCCCTCGACGAGCCTCCGAAGGAAAGCGTGTAGGAGCCGTCCGACCGTTGCGATAGCGAGAGGAGCGGCGCACCGAGATGCAGCGAACCGCCCGGGAGGATCTCGGCGATCCTGTGCGGGATCTGATCGTTCCCCCCATGGACGTGGTAGCGCTCGTCGGCCGGCCCGCCCGCATACGGTGCGATGAAGTAGTCGATCAGCGCGATCGCGGAGATGTCCTGGGCATCCAACCCGTACTCGCTCGAGACGATCGTCTGCAGGTACTCTCCGAGTATCGAGGCGAGCCCGCCCGGCACGTGTTCTTCGATCCACTCACGCACCGTGGTTCGATCGAACGCTCGTGCGGCAGGGCTTGCTTGATCCCAACGGTACGACCCGATGCGAGCCGCGTCTCGAGCGAGCTGACGAACCACCTGCTCGAGACCATCCCGGACCTCTGCCAACGTTCGGCGTTCTCCCTCGAATACCACCAAGCGCCTCCTGGGCTGCCCTTCGGCTTCGTACCCGGCGAACGTGTCTTCGAGGCGCAGCCCGAGCTTCGCGGCGAGTCGCCTGACGTGGATGTGACGCGTGTCGATGAACTCTCCACCGTGCTCGGCGGTCTGGCGGTAGGCGAACCCGCGTGCGGTCCAGCAGCGCCCACCGATCCGGTCCCGCGCCTCGAAGACGTCCGCTCTGACGCCGCGTGCATGGAGCTCGTACGCGCAGGAGAGCCCTGCGAGGCCCGCGCCCACGATCACGATGCGTGGGTCGTGCGCGAAGCGCCGCGGCGGGAGAGCGAGCGCCGCGGCGGGAGATCCCGCCAGCGCCGTCGCAGCACCGAGTGTCGCCGCGCCCAACAGCAGGTCGCGGCGCGTGACGAGCCGTTCGTGGATGGCGATCGCCTCGTCCAGGGAGGCCGCGCGGTCCCGGGAGAGCGACGCATACACCTTCGCCACATCTCGCATCGCACGCATCAGGGGCGTCCGTCTGCCCACGTGCGTCCTCCTCCGGCTACCCCACCGGATCGTCGTCAAGTCGGAGGGTCGGGTCGATCCGATCCGGCGCCAACGTGCCCACCGACCCCTTCTTCATCGCGCGACGGTACAGCAAGAGCGAAGGAAGCCGGATCAATCCTGAGACCACGATCGCGAAGGGAACACCGATCCCCGCCGCGATCCCACCGAGCACCGGTCCGCCGGCCGCCTGCCCGACCGCGTCCGCCTGTCCGCCTATCGAGTTGATCGTCGCACGCGTCTTAGGATCGAGCCCTTGGTTGATCCATGCCGTGAACACCGGATCGCGCACGCTCCGGAGGGCGCCGACGATCCACGCCGCCGCGATGGCCACCCAGAACTGACCCGTAAGGGCGAACGCGATCACGCTGGCCACGAGCAGCACGTCGATCACCGCGAGGATCCGCGCCACCGCTACGTGGCCCTCGAGGTTCAAACGGCGTCGCATGAGAGCCAGCGCGCCGAACCCGATCAACAGCGCTCCTCCATCCAGGATCGCGAACCACCACAGTCGCGACACGTTGCCGATCGACGGCAAGCCGATGTCGCGCAGGAGGTGAAGGTCGGCGAGCCGATCGAACCCCTCGGTCGACGCGCCGTGCAGAGCCGCCGTCCCCAAGATCAGCACCATCACGTGATGCGCGCGAACCTCGCTCACCGCCTCCTTGAAGGTATCGATCAGGGAGCGATGCAGCCGCTCGCCGTCTGCGCGATCGCGCCTCCGGAAGTTGT
Organism: uncultured Actinomycetes bacterium; assembly: GCA_963695975.1. Taxonomy (GTDB): domain Bacteria; phylum Actinomycetota; class UBA4738; order UBA4738; family HRBIN12; genus JBBQVZ01. Next base: position 32,646 of record CAVOIB010000002.1, read on the forward strand.
CTTCGGGCATGACGACCCAGAGCGCCAACGCGAGAAGCACCAGGCCGGCACCCGAAACCAGGATGGGCAGAGCGAGGTTCACCGTGGCCAGCGCGACCCCGACGAAGATCCCCGCGAACGAGGCCGCGTGCGCGAACTGGTCGCCACGCATGTAGAGCGGCCGTGCGGCCTGTTCTCCGACCTCGTCGGTGAGCCACGCCACATCGGCTCCGCTCTGGAACGTCGCGAAGATGCCCCAGACCACCTGCGAGGCGGCTGCGGCCCAGAAGCTGTGTGCGAGCCCCAGGATGACGAACCCGACGCCGCCGCCGGCCAGTCCGATGATGACCGACGTCCTCCGGCTGATCGTGTCGGCGACGACCCCGGTCGGGGTCTCGAACAGGAGATAGGAGCCCTCCAAGATCGTTCCCATCACGACGAGCTGGAACGGTCCGAGTCCGAGACGGAGGATCAGGAACACGCTGAAGATCACGCTCATCATCCGGAACAAGAATCCGTCCAACGCTGTGTAGGCCAAGTAGACGGTGACGACAGGCAGCCGTCGGCTCATCGCTCATCCTCCGCTCCCGACCCTAGACCGAGATGATCGCGCGAGCGTGCAGGAGGGAACAGGCGCCGGAACGAGAGTTAGCCCAGCCGCCGCACGACGCAACAACCGGACGGTGTCGGGCACACGGTCGAGGGTTGTCGGCTAGACCTTTGGCACTCCGAGAGGAGTCTGGGAGCTCCCCCGAGGCGTGTCAACCGGCTGTCACCTTGCCGCACCGATCGCTCCCACTGTGCGAGCATCGCGACGTGGCTGATCCCCACCGCTCGATGTCGACCGACGATCGGCCGTTCGCGGTCCTCGATGTCGGATCCAACTCGGCACGGATGATGGTGTTCCGGCTCCGAGCAGGCGAGCACCTCGATGTGTTGGAAGATGCGCGCGCTCCACTGCGGCTGGCGCGCCGGCTCCGATCGGGCAACGAGCTCGGTGCCGACGCGATCGACCGAACGCTCGAGGCACTGCGTGACTTCCGAGCCGTCGCCGAAGGGGCAGGCGCGGACCGGATCCTCGCCGTCGCGACATCGGCCGTCCGCGATGCGGACGACGGTCCGATCCTGCTCGACCGCGCGCGAGCGCTCGGCGTTCAGCTCGACATCATCGACGGCGACACGGAGGCGCGGCTCGGATTCATCGGTGCGATCCATGACCTGGCCGTGTCGGGCGGCGCGACGCTCGACGTGGGCGGGGGCAGTGTCGAGATCTCGCGGTTCAGCGATCGGCGCCTGAACGCGACATGGACCTTCGAGCTTGGGTCGCTCCGCGTGAGCGATCGGTTCCTCGAGGGCGACCCGCCGAGCGTGTCGCAGATCCGCAAGCTCCGCCGGGCGGTCGCCGCTGAGCTCGACCAGGCAGCCATCGGGCGGCTCGAACACGGCGAACACCTGGTCGGCATCGGAGGAACGGTCCGCAACCTCGCCAAGATCGACATGCACCGGACTGAGCACCCGCTTCGCCTCCTGCACGGATATGCGTTGCCCGCCGACCACCTCGCCGAGCTCGCCGACGAGCTCGCCGTGCGCACGATGAAGCGTCGGGCGCGGATGGCAGGGCTGAACCCTGATCGAGCGGACTCCATCCTCGGCGGTGCGTTGGTCCTGCTCGAGATCATGCGAACGCTCGGCGCCGACCGGATCGTCGTTTCGAGCCGAGGGGTCCGTGAAGGCCTGGCCCTCGGGGGAGACGAGGCCTCCGTCCCCCCTCCTCGCTGGGTGCGCACGATCTCGGTCGCAACGCTCTCGGCCCGGTTCGCCACGTGGGATCCATCGGGTGCCGAACGACGCGTCGAACTCGCGACCCGCCTCCACGAGTCACTCGACCCCGAGGCTCGCGATGCCGTTCGCGAGATGCTGGTGCACGCGGCGACGGTGCTCGACGTGGGCCGCGCGATCGATTACTACGATCGCTTCGAGCACGCAGCCATGATCGTCACCGCCGCCGATCTCGGGGGGTTCACGCACGAGACCCTCGGGATCCTCTCCGCGATCTTGCGTCAAGCCGACGACGACATCCGCCTCGGGTCCTATCGTCGACTGATCGCGGCCGCCGATCGCGCCGCGGTCCTGCGCGCGGCGACGGTCTTGGCGCTCGCCGATGAGCTGAAGCGGCGGATCGCGCCCGCGCAGCCTGCCGTGATCTCCGGCTTCTGGCATCCGACGGCGTTCGTCGTCCAAGGACCGCTCCCCTCTGGGTGGCATCCTCGGGCGGTCGCGGACCGCTTCCGACAGGTCTTCGGACGGCCCCTCCATGTGTTCTCGACCCGACCGTCCTAGGATGGCGAGGCGAGATGACCCTCCTCACGATCGATCTCGGTTCGAGCGCGACGAAGGCGGCGCTCTGGTCGGAAGACGGCTTGATCGCGCTCGGGCGGGCTTCGGTCGAGACGGATCATCCTCGGCCGGGCTGGTCCGAGGAAGATCCTGAAGCGTGGTGGGCCTCCACGGTCGACGCGTGCGCGCAACTCCCCGTGGATGGGCGCTCGGGGGTAGAGGCCGTCGGATTCTCGACGCAGCGAGACACGTTCGTGCCGGTGACGGCCGCGGGGGAACCGACGGGTCCGGCGATCTCATGGTCGGACTCGCGCGCCTCCGTCGAAGCTGCCGAGCTCGGCGCAGACTTCCAGGTCCTGACCGGCGTCGTCCCCGACGCCCGCACGGTGGCGGCGAAGCTCGCATGGATGTCGCGCCACGAGCCCGAGCGACTCGAAGGCCCTCGCTGGATCCTCGGCCCCCGCGATCTCGTTGCCTTCCGCCTCACCGGTCGCGCCGTCACCGACCCGTCGGTCGCCTCCCGCACCGGACTGCTCGCCCTCGACGGCGCCGCGCTCGATGGCGCACACCTGCTCCCCGAGCTGGTGGGAGCGATGAGCGTGGTGGGCGAGAGCCTGCCCGATCCCTCGGTCGAGCTCGGGATCGTTCCCCGGACACCGGTGATCGCCGGCGCGGGCGATCGAGCGTGCGAGATCCTGGGCGTCGCTGCTACCGCCTCGCGCCCCATGGTGTCGTGGGGGATCACCGGCGGAGTCGCCGTGCCGGTCGGCCACGTGCCCCCGGCCGTTCCTGGCATCGTCGTGACGCGAGGAGCGCTCGGTGGTTACCTGATGGAGTCCGACCTGGCCGCTGCGGGCTCGGCCCTCGACTGGCTCGCCGGTCTCACCGGTCACTCGGCCGACGAGCTCGCCGCCCAGGCCGACGACCTCGATGCCGGAGCGCACGGGGTCACAGCGCTCGCATGGATGGGCGGCGCCCGGGCGCCCTGGTGGGAACCGCGCGCCGGACTGACGTTCTCCGGCCTCTCGGCTGAGCACACGCCGGCCCATCTGGCGCGGGCGCTGGTCGAAGGTGTGGCGTTCGATGCGGCGCGATGCCTGGAACGGACCGCGCCCGACGCCGCGGAGTTGGCGCTCGCGGGCAGCGGCGCATCGATGCCGCTATGGCGGCGGGTGCTCTCCGGTGTGTCGAGCCGTCCGGTGATCGTTCGACGGCACGGCGAGGTGGCCTCCGCGGGAGCCGCGATCGTCACCGGCCGCGCGATCGGCCTGCAGCTGGATCCCGATCGCCTGAATCCGATCGACGAACGCGAGCGTCCCTTCGATTCCGACATCGTGGCGTACGCGAACCTTCGGATGCGACACGAGATGATCGCCCGAGCGACGATCGAGCTGATCCAGGGGCGGTGACCGCCTCAGTCCCCGCCGGCCGCGTCCTTGATCGCCCGCGTGATATCGGCCGCCAGCCGAGGGGCGAGTCCCGCGCGAACCTCCGGCCCGGCCATCTCGAGCGCGATCAGGGCGGCCCCCAATACCGGTGGAGCCGACAGGATCGCGGTGCTCGCACGCGGTGCCGAGCGGCGCGCTCCGAGCTCAAGCTCGTCCAGGAGGTACCGGTTCGGCGTGCGGAACAGCCCGCCGGAGAGCACGACGGTGAACTCAAGGTCCTCCATCCCCAACCGGGCGGCCACATGTCCCGCGGTCTCGCCGAGCGCGTGCCCGATCTCCTCCAGGATCTGCCGGGCTACCAGGTCGCCCGACTCCGTCGCCCGGAGCACCAGCGGCGCCATGTTGGAGACCTCGGGTGAACGCAGGCGCGTGTCGGCCCGGCTGATCCGCTCCAGAAGTTCTTCGGCGGTTACCACACCGGTCCGCTCGCAGAGCAGATCGCTCAGCATCGTGGAGGGACCGCGACCCGTATAGGCGTCGGCGACCGCTCGGACCGCCAGCTCGGAGACGTCGAACTCGCTCCCGTAGTCGCCGAAGACCCGGCCGAGACCGATCGTTCGATACTCGTTGCCGGCAGGATCGCGCCCGGCCGCGATCGTCCCCGTCCCTGAGATCACCACCACCCCCCAGGGTTGCGGGCAGCCCGCGCGCAGCGCCACGAACGCGTCGTTCAGCAGCCGTCGTTCTCCGCCGAACCCGAGGGTCTCGATCGGGTCCTCGAGTCGTCGCTCATCCGAGGGCCAGTCGATCCCGGCGAGGCCGAACACGGCCGCCCGCGTGTCGCCTCGACCGAGACCCGCAGCGGCCAACGCGCGATCCGCCGCCTCCCCGATCGCATCCATGGCACCCGGGATCCCGACCAGCTCCCAGTTGGATGCGCCGGCCTCGCCGGCGCCCAGCAGCTCCCCGGACGCATCGATGACGACCGCGTGCGTCTTCCGGCCTCCGCCGTCGACTCCGAGGATCGCGCTCACGTGCTCGCGGCCGATCGGTAGGCATCCTCGACGACCCGCATCACCGTGCGACCGTCCTCGCCGGACGGCCGCGGTTGCCGTCCCTCCGCGATCGCGTCGAGGAACTCGGCCACCTGTGCGCTGTACATCGGCTGCGTGCAGTGCTCGTAGTCGGCGGCCGGCGGATCGGGCGGCCAGATCCGCCCGTACCCGGCCGTTCCGTACACCTCCGTGTCGGCTTCCAGCCCGCCGAGATGGGGCTGCCACCAGCCGGACTCCACGACGCTGTTGGTCCCGTTGGACCACGCGATGAGCAGGATGCCGTCGTCGTCCACTTCGTAACGACCGTCCGCGTACCGGGTCCCGATCGTCGCGCACACACGGTCAGGTTCGGGGTCACCGAGCAGGAACCGAGCGGTATCGATCGCGTGGACCCCCATGTCGACGAGCGCGCCACCTCCGGCGAGGCTTCTATCCGTGAACCAGCCACTCGGTCCCCACCCGGCGTGGACGCCGTACCCGCGGGTCTTCACGACCTCGCCGAGCTCCCCGGACGCGATCCGATCCCGCATCGCCACGACCTCGTCTCTGAAGCGCCAGCAGTGGGCGACCATCAGTGAGGCGTCCGTCGCGCGAGACGCTTCGACCATCTCGTCACACTCCGCCACCGAGGTCGCCATCGGCTTCTCGACCAAAACGTGCTTCCCGTTGCGCAGCAACGCTATCGACTGTGGGGCATGGAGAGCGTTCGGGGTTGACACGATGGCCGCCTCCACCTCCGGATCGGCGGCGAGCGCCTCCCAGTCGGTGGTCACGCGGGGGATCCCATGACGCTTCGCGAAGACGTGACCGCTCTCCTCGCGATGGTTGGCGACCGCGACGAGCGCGTCACCATGGGCACGGACGCCGCGCGCGTGGAAGTCCTGGATCCATCCGCAGCCGAACAGCGCGACCCTGGTCACTCAACGATCCCTTCGCACCCCGGGAGCGTAGCGTCCCGGGGCGTGCGCGTGCCTGAAGGGTTAACCCTTCACGCCGGTCAGGGTTACGCCCTCGATGAAGACCTTCTGCGCCAGGAAGAACAGCACGATGACCGGCAGCATGATCAGGGCCGAGGCCGCCATCATCAGCTCCCACGCCGTCCCGTATCGCTGCGTGAACTCCGTCAAACCGATCGCGAGCGTGTACAGCTTCGGGTTGTTGCCGACGAACAGGAGCGGGCCGAACAGGTCGTTCCACGAGTAGAGGAACGAGAACAACGCCACCGCTGCGATCGCGGGTTTCGCCAACGGGACGATCACCCGCGTCATGATCTGCCATTCGCTCGCGCCGTCCACCCGGGCGGCGTCGGACATCTCCTGCGGGATCGTCATGAAGAACTGCCGGAGCAAGAAGATGGAGAACGCATCACCGAAGAACGCCGGGACGATCAAAGGGGTGAGGTGATCGATCCAACCGAGCCGCACGAACACGATGTACAACGGCACGATCGTGACCTGTACCGGCAGCATCAACGTGGCCAGCACGAGAACGAAGGCGGCCTGACGACCACGCCAACGCATCCGGGAGAGCGCATAGGCCACCGGGATCGACGAGATCAACACGCCGATCGTCGACAGCACCGCGATCTGGAGCGTGTTCCACGTGTAGCGGACGATCGAGATCGTCGTGAAGACCTCGGTGTAGTTCGACGGCTGGAACGGACGAGGCCACAGGGAGGCGGTCCGCGCTTGCGCGCCCGTCATGAACGACGTCATGACCACGAACACGAACGGCGCAAGGAGGACGGTCGACACCGAGATCAACAGGGTATGGTCGATCAGCGCGTTGAACAGCCGGTGACGTCGTTTCGCCGTAGGTTCCGGCCTGCGAACGATCTCGGAGATGGGCGTCGGAGCAGGGCTCGAAGGCCGCACGGTGGTCCCCGCCGCCGCTATCGGAACATCCCACCCTGATAGTGCACCCACCGCTTCGACGTCTTGATCATGATCAACGTGCAGATCATGGTGATGATGAAGAGGACCCACGCCATCGCCGATGCGTATCCCATCCGGAAGTAGTTGAATCCCTGCTTGTAGAGGTAGACGGCGTAGAACATCAACGAGTTCTGCGGGGCGCCGATATCCGTCCGCTCGCCTCCGACCGCGATGGCAGCGGTGTAGGCCTGTGTGAAGTACTGCAGGCCGTTGATCGTGCCGATCACGAGCGAGAAGAAGATCACGGGGGTGATCATGGGGAGCGTGACGAAGCGGAACTTCTTCGGTGCGGTCGCCCCCTCGATGTCGGCAGCCTCGTACAGCTGACGGGGAACATCGAGCAAGCCGGCGAGGAAGATGATCATCGCGTCGCCGATCCCCCACAGACCCAAGAACACGAGCGCCCATTTGGAGGCGCCCGGTGAGTAGAACCACGTCGGCGGGTTCTTCATCCCGAACCAGTTGAGGACATGGTTGACGGGTCCGAAGCTCGGGTTGAACACGTACACGAACGCGAGGGCCGCCGCGACGGGCGGAGCCATGGCGGGCAGGAAGAAGATGGTCCGGTAGACCTTGATGCCCTTGCGGGGCCATGTGAGCATCGTCGCCGTGACGATCGCGAACACGATCCGCAGTGGCACACCGACCGCGATGATGAAGATGGTGTTCCTGACGGACTGCCAGAAGACCGGATCCTGCGTGAACATGAACCGGTAGTTCTCCAAGCCGATCGGGATCGGAGAGCTCAGCAGGTCGTAGTGGGTGAACGAGAAGTACAGGCTGGAGACCATCGGATACACGACGAAGACGGTGAACCCGATGATCCAGGGCGACATGAAGAGCAGGATCGTGCCCCAGCGCGCGCGCCGCCGCGGGGGGCGACGCGTCCGCGCCCCCACGGCGACATCTACGACGTCCGTGGAACCGATCGAGCCCTCCTACGGAGCCGACGCCTGCGCTATCTGGTCGTTGATCTGCTTCGCCACGTCGTCGAGGCCCGCTTGCAGATCCGAGACGTCCCCCGCCTGCCAGTCGGCGAAGAAGTTCGCCATCAGGTCCTGGTCGGCCTGACCGATGGCCGACGCCCCCTTGTTGTAGGAGTTCGGGTTCTGGAAGATGTCAAGGAACGTCTTGAACTGCGGCGTGAGGTCCAGCTCCGACGACTGCATCGAATCGAGCGTCGTTGGGACGTTCCGGAGCAGATTCGAGGCGTACACCAGCGTCGGTGTGTCGGTCGCCATCCACGAGACGAGCAACCACGCTTCGTCCGGATGCGGTGATCCCTTCGGGATCCCGATGATGGTCCCACCGATCTGACCCATGCCGTACTTGTCGACGTTCTGGTCCCAGACCGGCATCGGTGCCGTCCCGTACGGCACCGCGGGCGGGTCACCGAGGAAGTTGGCCGATGTCCGCCATTCGCCGTCGATCATCATCGCCACGCGTCCCGTCTGGAAGTCGTTCTCAGAGCCCCACTCATCCCCCTGACCGGCGACGAACTTCTGGAGCTTGCCGTACCCGTAGTAGTCGACGAACTGCTTCTGCCACTCGGCGAACGCCTTCCACGACGGATCGGTGTTGACGGCGGTGGTGCCGTCGTCGTTGTACCACTTCACCCCGTACATCGTTGAGAACGGGGACATGGTGTTCCCGGAGTAGTACGTGCCGATGTAGGGAACGAACCCGGCGACCTTGATCGATCCGTCGGGGTTGAACACGGTCAGCTTCTTGGCGTCTTCGAAGAGCTGCGCCGTGGTCTTCGGCGGCTCGGTGATCCCCGCCTTCTTGAACATGTCGGTGTTGTAGTAGAGGCCGTACGCGTCGGTGAGCCACGGCAACGCGCAACGGCTGCCGGCGTACGTCGTGTAATCACTGACCGACTGCGGGAACTGGCTCAGGTCGAACCCGCTGGACTCGATGAACGGGGTGAGATCCTCCCATGCCCCGGTAGAGCAGAACGCTCCGACGTTGTCCGTGCTGAACGACAGGACCGCGTCGGGCGACGTCCCGCTGTTGATCGCCGCGAGGAGCTTCGTGTCGTTGACGTTCTTCACCGTGTTCACGGTGATCCAGGGATAGGCTTCCTCGAACTTCGCGATCACCTTGTTGAAGTCTTCGATCTCGGCCTTGGACGTCCACGCGGTCCACATCTCGATCGTGACGGGTTCGTGCGACGCGCCTGAACCGGTGTCGATCGCGGAAGGCGTCGAACTCCCCCCACCCGCCGTGCATGCGGCGGCAACCATCGCCATGAGGGCCGCCATCGCCACGAGCCATCGCCTCATCCTGCGCCTCCTCTATCTCGGAGCCTGTGCCCCGTTCTCTTCGCCGTCGATCCGTATCAGCCACATCTGAGTACGATCCTGAGCGCCCCCTTGGATCATGCGGACGCCTCGCCGCGAGCGAACAGCTGATCCTGCGCGGCCTGAAGCGCCATCCAAACCGACCCATAGAGGGTCGCCTCTTCATGCAGCACGGACACCTCGATCCGCGGGCGGAACGGCGATACGGCGTGCAGCTCACGCTCCACAGGGTCGAGCAGCAGATCGCCGTTCGAGCCGATCCCTCCCCCGAGGATCACCAACTCCGGGTCGACGACCGAGGCCACCGCCGCGATCGCGAGCGCGATCCGTCGAGCCTCGAGGGCCACCACACGCAGCGCCTTCCGGCCGCCTCCGCGGGCATCGTCGAACACCTTCTTCGCGGTAAGCGGCGGCGCCATCCGGAGCCTTCGAGCCTCCGCGACCACACCGGTGGCGCTCGCCGCGACGTCGAGCGCCCCGCGACGAATGCTCGCCCGCTCGCGAAGATCGGTCTCCGCGAGCGGCAGGTATCCCACCTCCCCCGCCGCGCCGGCGTTCCCTCGATACAGGTCTCCGTTCAACACCAAGCCCATGCCGACACCGGTCCCGAGGTGGAGATAGACGAAGTTGCGAACGCCCTTGCCCAGTCCCTGCCACTGCTCACCGAGGGCCGCCAGGTTCACGTCGTTCTCGAACGCGATCTTCGTCCCCAGCTCCCGTTGTACGAGTTCCACGAGCCCCTGCCGCCCCCATCCGGGAAGCGCGTGCGCCAACGCGACCTGCCCCCGCTCAGGTTCGAACACCCCGGGGCTGCCCACGGTGGCCAACGTCACCTGGGTCCACTTGATCCCGGCGTCGGCGGCCAACCCGTGTGCGACGGAGCCGATCTGCGTGATCAACGCCTTCGCGCTCTTCACCTGCGCGCGTTCGTCACGGCGTGCGACGAACGCTCCAGTGACGTCGGCGATCGCCGCTCGGACCCAGTCGCGTCCGACGTCGATCCCCACCACCCATCCGGCCTGTGGGTTGAGTTCGTAGAGGAGAGCCGTTGGCCCCTTGCCCCCACTCGTTCGACCGGCCTCACGCACAAGGCCCCCGGCGAACAGCGCCGACAACGCTTGCGACACCGTCGGTTTGGAGAGCGCGGTCTCCCGGGCGATCTGCGCACGCGATACGGGCCCGACCCTCCTGACGCACTCGAGCACCGTCCGCTCGTTGATCGCACGGAGCAAGCTCGGCGTGCCGCCGATCGCCGTTCGTTCGAAGCCCGTTCGATCCCCCTGGCAAAGGAAACTTTCCTAACTATTAACGAATCAGGATGCTACGCCCGGCCTTCCCAGCCAGTCAAGAACGCGCCCGCGCCGGAGTGGATGGGGGTATCGCTGATCAGGCGAGCGTCGGCGGCCGGAGGAGTCCGTCATGGACTGCCACGTACGCGTCGACCAGCTGCTCCGCCGTCTTCACGGAGAGAAGGAGCGGGTGGATCGCCAGGGCTTCGATCGCCACCCCCCGATCACCGGAAACGGCAGCCTCCGCCGTCAGGCGGGCATGCTCGGCGACCTGACGGATGAGTCCGCTCACCTCGGCGGGGAGCGGCCCCTGATCGAGCAGCTCGGCGGAACGACCCGAGACGATGCCCGGCGACTCGACCACGGCACCATCGGGGAGATCGTCGATCGCGCCTCGGTTCGGCAGGTTGAGGATGAACCGCCCGGGCGCGTTCCCGAGCACAGCGGCCATGATCGAGACCGCGAAGTCCCCGTGTCCTTCGCTGGCACGTGTCATGCTCGGATGCGGTTCGGCCCGATCGGCTTCCTCGCGATAGCTGGCGAGCACCTCCGGCAATTGCGCCATGACTTCCTGTGCGCGCGTGATCCCCTTCGCCCTCTGCTCCGCCAGGACTTCATCGTGGAAGAAGAAGTACTGCATGTACTCGCTCGGGATGTAGCGCAGCATCCGGAATAAGCGAATCGTCCGGCGGTGCGCATCGTCGGCGAGCGCATCGAGTGCGATCGTATCCAACAGCTCCCAGACACGGGATGTCTCATCCCGGCCGTCGACACGCACGGCGCGCGTGAAGGTCATATGGTTCGTGCCGCACGTGTCGATCTCGATCCGATCGGCCGAGACGTCGAGGAGGTCTCCGAGCCACACGATCTCTCCGGAGGTCTGATCGCAGAGTCCGATGAACGGGACGTCCGGCGCGAACCGCGATGCCGCTTCGGTCACGATCTGCACCGGGTTCGTGTAGTTGAGGACCAGGCAACCCGACGCTCCGACGGCACGCACGTCTCGGAGGATGTCGAGGACGATCGGCACCGAGCGCAACGCCATCGCGAACCCGCCCGGCCCCGCCGTCTCCTGACCAACGATCCCGTGGGCGATCGCGATCGATTCGTCCAGATGGCGAGCCGGGAACCCACCCGGGCGGAAGGAAGTCAGGATCAGATCCGCGCCCTCCAGCGCTCGTCGGCGATCCTGTTGCTCCTCCACCCGCACGCTGTCGGCTCCGCGCGATCGAAGGATGCTCTCGGTCAGCCGCCGCTGCAACGAGAGCGCATCCGCGTCGATATCGTGCAGCACGAGGGTCGCCCCCCTGAACCGCTCGTGGTGATGCGCAAGCGCGTATGCGATCCCAGGCATATAGGCGGAACCGCCCCCGACGATGCAGATCCTGGTCAACCTGTCACCATTGCGCGACCCTACCAACGAGGACCGGAAGGAGAACGACCCGATGAGCGAGCTCGCGATCAACGGCGGCGCCCCGCTCCGCGCCGATCCCTACCCCGACTGGCCGCACGGCGACGAACGGGAGATCACGGCGGTCACCGACGTGATCCGCAGCGGCGATTGGGGCGGGTACCCGGAGCCCGGCCGATACGGAGGACGGTTCGAGGAGGCGTTCGCCGCATACCAGGGGGCGAGGCACGGGGTCTTGATGTCGAACGGGACGATCACCATGGAGGTCGCGCTGAAGGCACTCGGCATCGGGTGGGGAGACGAGGTCATCATCCCCGCGCTGACGTTCGCGGCAACCGCCTACGCACCCATCGCCGCCGGCGCGCTTCCGGTCATCGTCGACGTCACGCCCGACACCTGGTGCATCGACCCCGACCTGGTGGAGGCGGCGATCACGCCTAGGACGAAGGCGATCATGCCGGTTCACCTCGGGCATCAGATGGCCGACATGGACCGGATCATGGAGATCGCGACGCGGCACGGCGTGGCCGTCGTCGAGGACTGCGCGCACGCGCACGGACAGCGGTGGCGGGGGCGTGGTGCTGGTTGCATCGGCGACTTCGGCTCATTCAGCCACCAGTCGTCGAAGATCCTGACGGCCGGTGAGGGGGGAACGCTGCTCACGAACGATGAGGATCTCGCACGCCGCGCCCACTCGCTCATCGATTGCGGCCGGGCGAAGGACGCCGACGAGAAGGAGTACACGTTCGGCGCCAACTACCGGCTGGGAGAGCTCCACGCGGCGCTCCTGGCGGTCGCGATGGACCGCTTCCCGTCACAGCAGGAAGAGCGTGCGGCGAACGGGAAGTCGTTCGAGGAACTCGTCGCGCAGGTGCCGGGTGTGCGCGTGATGCCCGCGGATGCGCGGATCACCCGATGGAGCTTCTACAACTACATCATCGCGATCGACCCGGACGTCTTCGCGGGGCGAACGAACACGGTGGTGTGCGCGGCGATGGAGGCGGAAGGGATCCCGGCCGAGGTGCAGTACCCGTCGATGAACCGGAACGAACTCTTCCAACCGTCGCTATCACGGCTCCCCGTCTGCGTCGAACATGCGGATCGGTTGGACCCGCAGACGATGTCGTTCCCGGTCGCGGAGGCGGCGGGTCAGCGCGAGTCCGTGTACTTCATGGAGAACGTCTTCCGCGATGGCACGAGGGGTGTGGAGGACGCGGTGGCGGCCCTCGCGAAGATCCAGCGGAACGCCGACTCGCTGCCGACCGGCTGAGCGCCGAGGTCAGCCGTTCGGGAAGAACCGCGGCAGATGCTGCCGGTTCGCATCGAACAAGGCCTCGAGGAGCGGTTTCGCGGTGTCGTAGTCGCGTACGAGGGGGTTCGTCATCAGCGCCTTCAGGGCGAGCGTGCGGTCACCGCTCATCGCCGCCCGAGCGGTGAGCAGCTCGAACGCCTTCGCGTGTTGCACCAGTCCGAGCATCTCGGGAGGGAGCGGATCCACCGCCAGCGGATGCGCGCCATCACCATCGATCCGCGCCGCCACTTCCACGACCGCATCGTCGGCGATGTTCGGGATCGCGCCGTCGTTCCGAACGTTGACGACCTGCACGTCGCCGGTCCCGGCGTGCAGCGACGCCACGAGCGCCGCGGCAGCGTCACTGTAGAAGGCGCCGCCCCGCTCCTCCAGGAGCTTCGGCTTGGTATCGAGGGTCGGATCCTTGTAGAGCTCGATCAGACCCGCCTCGATCTCCATGACCTCCTCGGCACGCGTCTTGCCCGTCCGCTGCTGTTCGAGCACGCGATCCGTCAGGTAGTAGTAGTGCAGGTAGTAGGAGGGGATCGCACCGATGTCGCGGATCAGGTCCGCCGGCATGTCGGTCTCATCAGCGACCAGGTCGATCGCCGTGTCGAGGATCTCGGGGAGACGATCCACACCGTGGACCAGGACCTTCCGTTCCCACGTCAGGTGGTTCAACCCGACGTGCTCGAGTTGCACGTGATCGGGTTCGACACCGAAGTGTCGGGCGAAGCGACGCTGGAAGCCGATCGCGACGTTGCACAGCCCGAGCGCACGATGCCCCTCGTCCAGAAGCGCCTGCGTCACGAGGCCCGTCGGATTCGTGAAGTCGACGAACCATGCATCGGGTGCGCCACGTCGAGCGGTCTCTTCCGCCAGTTCGAGCACGATCGGGACGGTCCGTAGCGCCTTCGCGAAGCCACCCGGGCCGGTGGTCTCTTGTCCGATGCAGCCGAATCGGGGCGGGATCGTCTCGTCCTGGAAGCGCGCCTTCTGGCCTCCCACCCGCAGCTGCACCACGACGAAGTGCGCGCCATCGAGGGCTTCGTCCCGGTCGCCCGTCATGCGAAGGGTGCCCGGCCACCCGACGCGACGCATCATCCGCCGCGCGAGGCCACCCACCACCGCGAGCCGTTCGGGATCGATGTCGAACAGCGTGAGCTCGTCGACAGGCAGGCGGTCGCCGCGTGTCACGAATCCCTCGACGAGCTCCGGCGTGTACGTGCTTCCGCCGCCGACGACCGCCACCTTCACACCCATGCGCCGGCATCGTACACTCCCCGCGGTGAAATCGTTAGGAAACTTTCCTGACCCGTTCATTGCTGAGATCGCCGGCCAACCGGGCGCGGTTCGGCGTGCCGCGAACGGTCTCACCGACCAGTTGCCGACGTTGGAACGACTCGCGGAAGAGGCCGTCGGCAAGACCCTGATCTTCACCGGGATGGGCAGTTCCTACCACGCGTGCTATCCCGCGATCACGCGGCTCGGCGCGGCGGGGATCGCGGCCGTCCACGTGGATTCGTCCGAGCTTCTCCACTTCCGGCGGAACCTCCTCGGACCGTCTGCGTTGCTCGTCGCGGTGAGCCAATCCGGCGAGAGCGCTGAAGTGGTCAAGGTGGTCGAGGAGGCAGCCGGCGAGCGCGGTCCGACCGTGCTTTGCATAACGAACGGGACGACGAACACCCTGACCGGTCTTTCTGACCTCGCACTCGACACCCGTGTCGGGAAGGAGACGGGACCGTCGACGATGACGTTCGGCGCAGCGCTGGTGCTCGTGGCGGCGGCCGGTCGGGTACTTGCAGGTGTCGACCCGCACACCGTCGAGCGCGAGATCCACGGTGACGCCGAAGCTGCAGCGGCTGCGATCGAACACCTCCTCGAGCAGACGGTCCTCCCCGATGAACTGGCAACGTGGTTCGATGGGCGGCCGCACTCCGTGATCCTGGGTCGTGGTTCCGCCCGTGCCGCGGCCGAGATGGGCGCCCTGACGCTGAAGGAGTCCGTAGGGCTACCGATCGAGTCGCTCGAGACCGCCCAGTTCCGACACGGGCCGCTCGAACTGGCGGGACCGGATCTGGCGGCGATCATCATCGCAACCGAACCCGAAACCCGCGGGCTCGACCTCGGGTTGGCCGATGAGCTCGTGCAGGCTGGCGCCGGCGTCCTCGTCGTGGTGGAAGACGGCGAGGGGCCCTCCGGGGCCACGTGCATCGAGCTCGGCCGCCTGGATCGCGGCCTCGCTCCCGCAGTCTCGATCGTCCCCGCGCAGCTGCTCGCGTGGAAGCTCGCGGTCCTCAACGGGCGTCCGCCGGGCTCCTACATCCGCGCATCCAAGGTCACGACGCGTGAGTGACACGCCGCTCATACGCGTGGCCTTGACGTTCGATGCGGAACATCCCGATCGACCGTGGTGTCCACCCGGGAACACCGAACGCATCCTGGATGTTCTCGGGGAGGAGGCCGTACAAGCGTCGTTCTTCATCCAAGGACGGTGGGCGGAGTCGCAGCCGGCCACCGCAAGGCGGATCGCCACCGACGGACATGTGATCGGGCACCACTCGCACTACCACGCGCGCATGCCACTGCTGGGTGACGACGGGTTGCGGAGCGACATCCTGGATGCCCAGGCCGTCATCGAACGCACCACCGGGGTCGATCCACGCCCCTGGTTCCGCTGTCCGTTCGGCGCGGGCTCGGACGACGCCCGTGTCCTTGCCGTACTCGCCGACCTTGGCTATCGGAACGTGCATTGGGACGTCGAGCTGGAGGACTGGGAGTCGACCCGAACGGGCGCGGCGATCACCCAGGATGCCCTGCCCGCCGTCGAGGCCCGCGGTGACGGCGCCGTCGTGCTGTTGCACACGTGGCCCGGAGGCACCGGCGATGCGATCTCCCCGATGATCAACGGGTTGCGAGCGCTCGGCGCGACGTTCGTTCCGATCGACGAGCTCGAGGTCCTGCCGTGACTGCCCGGCGTGCCGCGCTCCTGGCGGTCGATGCCGGTGGTTCCAAGGTCGACGTCGCACTGCTCAGGCGCGATGGCTCCGTGCTGGGTGCCGCAAGGGTCCGCGGCGCAGAGCTCGATGGCCGAACCTGGCTCACCTCACCGCACGTCGAGGACCGCCACCTCATGCCGATCGGCGTAGCCCTCGAGATGGCGGCGCGAGAGGCGGGCCTGGACGCCGATGCTCTGCCGGTCGCGGACCTCGGTGTCTACTGCCTCGCCGGAGCCGACCTCCCCGCCGACGACCGCCGCCTCGGCCGCTGGACCCACGCCAACGGGTGGGCCGCGAACGACATCATCCGCAACGATACGTTCGCCGTCCTGCGGGCGGGTACGGATCGTTCGTGGGGTGTCGGTGTCGTCTGCGGGTACGGCACGAACTGCTCCGCCGTGGCTCCAGATGGACGCGTCACCCGGTTCCCGGCGATCGGCCCGATCTCCGGCGACTGGGGTGGCGCCGGTGAGCTGGGTGGGATGGCCGCGTGGCACGCGGTCCGCTCGGAAGACGGTCGCGGTCGGAAGACGGTGCTCGAACGAACCGTGCCAGCCTTCTTCGGGCTGAAGCGCCCTCGTCAGTTGATGGAGGCCGTCTACTTCGGGCGGATCGACGAACAGCGCCTCGCGGAACTCGCCCCCATCTTGTTCAAGGCGGCGATCCAGGGAGATGAGGTCGCGCGCGGTGTCGTCGATCAGCAGGCGGATGAGATCGTGACCATGGCGACCACGGCGATCCGCCGCCTGCGCATGCAGCGACTCGATGTGGATGTGGTCCTGGGAGGCGGCATCTTCCGGAATCGCGACCGCGTGTTCTTCGAACGCATCGAAGCCGGACTGCGTGAGGTTGCGTCCGAGGCGAAGGTCCATGTGTTGACGGCGCCGCCGGTGGTCGGGGCCGCCCTGATAGGGCTCGACGTCGTTCGCGCGCCGAGGGCGAGCCACGCTCAGGTTCGGCGCGCCTTGACCGACGAGCGCCTAGGAGCCGAGACTCTGAGCCCGCGGAAGGAGCGATGAGCGATGGCGAAGATCATCCTGGATGGCGTCACCAAGGTGTTCGGCAACGATGTCATCGCCGTGAACGACGTCTCGCTCGAGATCGGCGATGGTGAGTTCATGGTGCTCGTCGGTCCCTCAGGGTGCGGGAAGTCCACGATCCTGCGGATCCTGGCCGGGCTCGAGGACGTGACGGCGGGTGAGATCACGATCGGCGAACGGCAGGTGACCGACCTCGACCCGAAGGACCGCGACGTCGCGATGGTGTTCCAGAACTACGCCTTGTACCCGCATATGACCGTGGAGCAGAACCTGGGCTTCGGGTTGAAGCTGCGCAAGACGCCCAAGCCGGAGCTGAAGCGGCGGGTGGACGACGCCGCGAAGATCCTCGGCCTCGAGCCGTTGATGCAGCGCAAGCCCGCGGCGCTCTCGGGAGGCCAGCGGCAACGGGTCGCGATGGGGCGCGCGATGGTCCGGGAACCGCAGGCGTTCCTGATGGACGAGCCGCTCTCGAACCTCGACGCGAAGCTCCGTGTACAGATGCGGGCGCAGTTGTCGCTCCTGCACGACCGGCTGCGGACGACGACGGTCTACGTCACCCACGATCAGGTGGAGGCGATGACACTCGGCCAACGCGTCGCCGTCTTGAAGGACGGTGTGCTGCAGCAGGTCGACACGCCGCAGAACCTGTACATGCATCCCACCAACCTGTTCGTCGCCGCGTTCATCGGCTCTCCTCCCATGAACCTCGTGGAGGCGAGGGTGGGGCCACGCAGCCTCTCGTTCGCGGGATTCGAACTCCCCCTCCCGGTCGATCACCAGATCTCCGCGTACGAGGGCAGAAACGTGGTCCTCGGGATCCGTCCATCGGACCTGGAAGACACGGGCGTGTGGCAGAACGAGAAGCTCCCCACGATGGAGGTGACAGCAGAGGTCACCGAGGAACTCGGATCCGAGGTGAACATCATCTTCGCGATCGATGCCCCTCCCGTTCTCACCGAGGACACGATCGCAGCGGCATCGGACGAGGCCGAGGAGGAGGGGATGTCGCTCCTGGCCGACACGAAGCCACTGGCACGCTTCTGCGCCCGTGTCGACGCGAGAACCTCCTGTAAACCCGGACAGACGATCCTCCTGACCGTCGACCCCGAGCGGTTCCACTTCTTCGACCCCGCGACCGGCGCCGCGATCGAGGCTGAGCACCGGGTTCCCGCAGGCGTTTGACCTCGAACGATCCCGGCGTTCCCAGCCCCCCCCTTGACTTCGTGACGCGTCGTCGCTCAGGTGCGCGAGATGAGCCCTGCGAGGAGGGCGATCCGCGGTACGACGCTCGTGAGGTCCAGCCACTCCGCCGGGGCGTGATCGTCGCCGCCGATCGGGCCAAGCCCGTCGATTGTGGGTGTGCCGGCCGCGGAGGTGGTGTTGGCGTCCGATGCACCCCCGGTTGCCGCATCGCGGAGCACGAACCCGAGCTCCTCGGCGACACCGACCGCGATCTCTACCAATCGCGCGGCTCCTTGCTTCTTCTCCATCGGACGATGCCAACCGTTGCCGAGCAGATCGGTCGTCACATCCGGAACCACGTGCTCGGCGCAGATCTGTTCGATCTCCGCCTCGGCCTCCTCGAGCGTCTCGAGCGACGGGGACCGCAGATCCACCTGAAGCTCACACCGCTCGGCCACGACGTTCGTCCTCGTCCCGCCGTGAACGACGCCGACGTTCACCGTCACGCCCGGCCATCGGCCGTTCAGCGCCTGCAGCGCGACGATCACGTGGGCGGCCTCAAGAACCGCGTTCCTGCCCTTCTCCGGCTCGACCCCCGCGTGAGCAGCCCGGCCGTGGATCACGATCCGATAGTCCGTGATCCCTTTCCGCGCTGAGACGATGTCGCCGTTCTCCCTCGCACCTTCGAGCACGAACGCGGCGTCGTGCTCCGGCGCAAGCTCGCGGATCACGGGACCCGAGAACGGCGACCCGATCTCCTCATCCGGATTGCAGATGTACGTGACCGTCCCGAACCGTTCGAACCCCGCCTCCTGAAGCACGTCCATGGCGAAGAAGCCCGTGAGCAGACCGCCCTTCATGTCGGACACGCCCGGCCCGCCAGCGATGTCGCCTTCGATGCGGAAGGGGCGCTCCGCCACGGTTCCCTCATCGAAGACGGTGTCCATGTGGCCGACGAGCATGATGTCGGAGCCTCCGGCACCGCGGAGCCGCCCGATCACTAGGTCGCCCAGCTGCGGCTCCCCACCGATCGACACGTGTGGGCGCCGCTCGACCTCCCAACCACGCTCGCGGAAGCGCGCCTCGCAGAGATCCGCGATGACGTTGACGCCGGCCTGCGTATACGAGCCGCAGTCGACGTTCACCATCTGTTCGAGCGACTGCACGAAATCCTCGTAGCGCCGCGCCGCGATGTCGCGTAGGGTCCCGACGTTCACGCGGGGCAGTATAAGGAGCCTCGCCCGGCCATCAGGAGGTCACATGGCCCGAGAAGCGCTCGGCGCGATCGTCGATGAACTCGGGGGGGCGATCCGCGTCGAGCCGATCGAGGTCGACCCGCCGGGGCCCGGTGAGGTCCTCGTGCGCATCGCCGCGAGCGGTGTGTGCCACAGCGACCTGTGGGCCATGCACAACGGCAACTGGGGCGCACCGTTCCCGATACTCCTCGGACATGAGGGCGCCGGCTTCGTCGAGGAACTTGGGACCGACGTGGAAGGGCTGGGGGTCGGAGACCCGGTCGTGATCTCTTGGGCGGTGCCCTGCGGCGAGTGCGGGCCATGCCGACGAGGGGTGCCAAGACGTTGTTCCCACGCATGGAGCCAACCCCAGCGTATGCGTCGGACGGGTGACGGCGCCATACTGACCGGCGTCCTCGCCTGTGGCACGCTCGCCACCCGTACGGTGGTCCATGCAGCGCAGGCGATCCCGATGCCGGCCGGGATCCCGCTCGACCGCGCCTGCCTGCTCGGATGCGGCGCCTCCACTGGGGTTGGAGCCGCGATCCAGACCGCGAAGGTCCAACCGGGGGCGACCATCGCCGTGATCGGCCTCGGTGGGATCGGCCTGGCCGCGATGCAGGGATCGCGGATCGCCGGAGCCACTCGTCTGATCGCCGTCGATATCGCCTCGAACAAGCTGGGGTGGGCTGAGCGCTTCGGCGCGACCGACGTCGTTGATGCCTCCATGGTCGACCCGGTCGAGGCCGTACGCGCACTGACGGGCGGCGAGGGCGTCGACGTCGCCTTCGAGGCGACCGGTGTGCCGACGTGCGTCCGGCAGGCGATCGAGATGCTCGCCTACGCGGGAACGGCGGTCGCGATCGGCGTCCCCCCGCTCCCGAGCGAGGTCACGCTCCCATGGAACGGTTCGGAGCTGGCCGCCTACCCACATAAGGCCTCCCTGCTCATCACCGACGGGGGCGACCCGATCCCAGCCGAGGATTTCCCGCAGATGGCCGCCTGGTACCTCGAAGGCAAGCTCGACCTTGACGGGATGGTCACGAGGCGCCTGACGTTGACCGACCTTGACGAGGCGTTCCGCGCGATGCTCGCGGGCGAGGTGATCCGGTCGGTCGTGATGTTCGACTGAGAACGTCGGGGTAGCATCCGCGCCGATGCGCTCATCGGAGCTCACGCCGTGGTGGTCCGCCGGATCCTGGATCACGATGCTGCTCGTTCGCCTGTTGTTCCGGGTGCGGGTCGAAGGACTCGCGAACATCCCCGCCGCGGGGCCCGCGATCCTCGCGTTCAACCATGTCAGCGTGCTCGACGGGCCGGTGCTCGCGATCGAGGTGGCACGTCGGCGCCGACGTGAAGCTCGGTTCCTGGTGGCGGCCGAGGTGTTCGCGAAGCCGTTCTTCGGGTGGGTGCTCCGGACGTTCGACCAGATCCCGATCCGACGAGGACAGGGCGACGCACACGCGCTCGACGAAGCGATCCGCGTGGTGAACGCCGGAGCGATCGCCGCCATCGCGCCCGAAGGACGGGTGAACGACGACCCGGACGCCGGGCTGCAACGCATCCGCCGCGGCGTGGCACGCCTCGCGCTGCCGACCGGCGCGCCGGTGATCCCGGTCGGGATGTGGGGAACGCACGTTCGTTGGCCCCGTGGCGGGGCACGAGCCAGACGTCCTTGGCGGCCCCAACTCTCGTTGGTGTTCGGCGATCCGGTGTTCCCCGCCGGGGATCCTGACGTACCCGCTGACGTGGATGCCTTCACCGATCGGATCCGCGATGCGATCGAGGGGCAAGTGATCCGCGCCCGCATCTGCGCGACATCCTGATGAACCTCACGCCAGCTCTTCGAGGAGAGGGCGATCAGCGGTTTGCGCTACGGGTCCGGGGCCACCACTTCACCGCCGTCCCGGGCGACCAGGTATCGGATGAACCAGGCGTTCGCGAGGTGTATCACCCGTTCGAGCGTCCCGGGCTCTTCGAACAGATGCGTCGCCCCCGGCACGACCTCCAGTCGACGTTCGCTGCGCATGAGCCCCTCCGCCTCGTGGTTGAGGCCGAGCACGACGTGGTCGTGTCCGCCGACGATCAGCAGCGTGGGAGCACGCACCCGCGCGAGGTCGCCAGCCGAGACGAGATCGGGACGACCACCCCGAGATACCACCGCACCGACCGCCGGCTCGTCCGCTGCCGCCGTCAACGCGGCGGCCGCGCCGGTGCTGGCGCCGAAATAGCCGAACGGCAGTTCGCCGACGCTTGAAAGCGTCCGCGCCCAGGAGGTCGCCGCCGACAGCCGATCCGCGAGCAGCGGGATGTCGAAGACCAGCCTCCGGTCGTCGGCCTCTGCCGGCGTGAGCAGATCGAACAACAAGGTTGCCAGGCCCAACTCGTTCAATGAGCCGGCAACCGCTCGATTCCGGACGCTCCGATGGCTGCTTCCGCTGCCGTGAGCGAAGATCACCAACCCCGCGGCACTCGCAGGCACCGACAGGTCACCTTCGAGCCGGTGCGGGCCGATCGCGAGGGGCGCGCCGCTCACGCCGGAGGTCGTCATCATCCTCACCTCCTGGCACAACCATACGACGAGAGGGCCGGCCCGCAGGGCCGGCCCTCTCGGTACGGTTCGATGTGCTGTCTTAGCCGAGCGCCACGGCGGTGATCAGGTTCGAGTCGCGCAGCTTCCGCAGCGCCTCGCGCTCGATCAACCG
The DNA here is from genome assembly GCA_963695975.1 of uncultured Actinomycetes bacterium. Taxonomy (GTDB): domain Bacteria; phylum Actinomycetota; class UBA4738; order UBA4738; family HRBIN12; genus JBBQVZ01. The sequence continues at coordinate 54,794 of CAVOIB010000002.1, forward strand.
GACGCGTTCGCCCGAGAGGCCGAGCACCTTGCCTGTCTCACGGAGTGAGAGTGGCTGCCCGTTCTCGAGGCCGTAGCGAAGCGCAACGACATGCCGCTCACGCTCATCCAGGACACGGTCGACGGCGTCACCGATCTCCTCTCGGAGCAGGGCGTCCTCGACCTCGTTGAACGCGGCGTCGGAGTCGACCTCCTCGATCAGATCGCCCAGCTCGGTGTCCTCGCCCACGGGCGACTGCAAGGACAGCGGCTCACGGCGACCCATCTCGGTCAGGTCGTCGATCTCCTCCACGGTGGTGTCGAGTGCCTTCGCGAGCTCCTCGCGGCTGGGCTCGCGCCCCATCGACTGCGCGAACTGGAACCGGGTGCGGTTCAGCTTGCGCAGCCGGTCGTGGATGTGGACCGGGAGGCGGATCGACCGCGAACGATCTGCGATCGCCCTGGTGATGCCTTGACGGATCCACCACGTGGCGTACGTCGAGAACTTGAATCCACGGCGCCAGTCGAACAACTCGACCGCGCGCATCAGCCCGATGTTCCCCTCCTGGATGAGGTCGAGGAGCGGGAGGCCCTGGCCCTGGTACTTGCGGGCAACGGACACGACCAGTCGGAGGTTCGCCATGATGAATCGCTGACGGGCCGCCTCGGCCTCCCGGACGTCGCGGCGGGCCTTCGCGATGCTCTTCTCGGAGCGGAGACGCCCGGCGCGGAGCCGGTCCTCAGCCTCCTTGCCCGCCTCGATCGTCATGGCGAGCTCCACCTCTTCCTCCTTGGTCAGCAGCGGCTCGCGAGCCGCTGCCTCCAGGTAGAGGCGAAGGTCGTCTGCGTCGTCGGTCCCTAGGGGACGCGCTGGTTCGGGCACTTCGTATCACTCTCCTCCTCGAGGCCGGGCGGCCGCAGCCAGTAGCGTGCTCGGGCCTCGGGAACTCGGTTCCTCTGGGTGAACGGCGTCGGTTTGGGCGCGCAAGAGGAAACGCCTTGGCAGTCGCTCGAACCCATGGTAGGGGCGAGGGTTGCATCTGTAAAGGTCAGAGGCCATGGAGGTCTTGTGGCGAACACCCAACTGCCTGCCCTCCAGCCATCCATGACGGCTCGCCGCTCGTTGAACGATGGTTCAGGCGCTTCCCGTCATCAAGAACGATGCCTGGCGCACAGGCATTCCCACTAGGCTCATCCGGTATGCCGCTCGATCTCCCCGAACTCTCCACGATCGACCTCGATGGCCCCGTCCGGTACCGGGCCTGGGACGGCCCTACCGAGGCAACGTTCGTCCTGATCCACGGGCTCGGGGGGTCGCACCTGAACTGGGTCCAGGTCGCCCCCGGCCTTGCCGGTCTCGGCCGGGTATTGGCGATCGATCTTCCCGGGTTCGGAACCTCGCCCCGTGCCGGCCGCGGATCGCGCCTCATGGATGAGCGGCGCGTCCTCTCCCGACTCATCCAGGAACTCGGCAGCGGTCACCTCATCGTGTGTGGGAACTCCATGGGCGGAGCCATCGGCATCCTCCAGGCGGCTGTCGAGCCCTCGACGGTTGCAGGTCTGGTGCTGACGTCGTCCGTCATGCCTTGGGTCCGAGGCGGGTTCCCTCATCCGGCGGTGATGGCAGCCTTCGCGCTCTATGACCTGGCGGGTGCGGGTGAACGATTGATCCGTGCGCGCATGCAGCGCATGTCGCCGGAGCACGTGGTGAGGCTCGGGTATCGCATGGTGGCGGTCGATCCAGATGCGATCCCCGATGACATCGTCCAGCTCAGCGTGGAACTGGTGAGGGAGCGCCAGCACGATCCAGACGCCCCGGACGCGTTCCTCGAAGCGGCTCGCTCGATGCTCCGACTCGGGAAGCGGCCCGATCTCATCGACCGCGCGATGGGGGGGGTCCGTTGCCCGGTGCTGGTCCTGCACGGGCGACGCGACCGATTCGTGCCGGCCGCCTTCGCCGAAGCGGCTCTCCGCGAGCACCCCGCGTGGCGTGGGCGCATCTTCCCGGACCTCGGACATGCGCCCCAGATGGAGGCGCCCGGCCGATGGCTGACGGAGGTCGCCGACTGGTATGCGGAACTCGTTGACTCACAGGAGCCTGGAACCGTGACCGCACGGTTCGTGCCCAACTCCTTCGAACCACCGGCAGGGTTGGCGACGCCCGACTTCGTCCTCGAGCCGCTCGGTCCGCAGCACAACGAGAGGGATCACGCCGCGTGGTCCTCGAGCCTCGAACACATCCACGCGACGCCTGGGTACATCGGACGAGAGCACGAGGACCCCTGGCCGTACCCCATGTCTCCGTCCGAGAACCTGCAGGATCTGGAGCGGCACGCAGCCGATTTCGCCGCACGTCGCGGGTTCGCGTACACCGTGCTCGACCCCGCGGACAAGGACGTGATCGGCTGCGTCTATCTCTACCCTTCCGAGGGCAACCAGCATGACGTGCGCGTGCAGTCGTGGGTGCGAGCGTCGCGAGCCGAGCTCGACGTGGTTCTCTGGCGCTCAGTCACCGACTGGCTCGTCACCGACTGGCCCTTCGCGAACCCGGACTACGACGCGCGCGCGGAGAGCTGACAGATCACGAGGCTGCAGCTTCCAGCTCAGCGATCGACCGCTCGATGCCGCGCGCCAGGATCTCGATGTCGGGGACCGCGTCCCAGTCGGCTGTGAGGCCGAACGCCAACGTACCCCCGAGGCTCGTGCAGGCGACCGAGAGACCTGAATTCTCGCCTAGGGGCATCGACGGGTAGCTCGCGAGCAGCGGCGCCCCCGCGAGGTATAGCGGGACCTGCGGCGCCGGAACGTTCGAAACGACCAGGTTGAACCACCGGCCGCGGGAGACCATCCGGGCCGCCATCGCATGGATCGCGGGCGGCGCATAGGCCCCAAGCCCGATGATCGAATCGGCGCTCACCGCCATCATCGACTCCTTCAGTGCCTGGGTCGATGCTCGAACCCGTTTCAGCCGAGCGCGTGGTGTCATCTTCCCGACGGGCACGTCGACGAATGCCGGAGCGACGCGGTTGCCGACGTCGCCCTGCTCCGCTTTCGAACGCACCGATACCGGGACCATCACGCGAAGGGTCCGACCGCGCGTTGACTCCCCACGTTCTCGGAGGAGGTCGTGAAGCCCTCCCGCGACTGCCGTGAGCACGACATCGTTCACCGTCCCACCGAGCGTGCGTTTGATCTCGTGGACGCGTTCGAACGAGACCTCGGCCGTGGCGAACCGGCGGTTAGGACCGATGTGCACGTCGAACGGCCCGCGCGGCGGCGCGCCCATCCCCGCGATCGAGCGGAGCCCGTCGAGCGTTTGTCCGATCACGGCAGCCGCGTGCATCGGCGCCTCGGCCACTCGGACCAACGCCTCCATGGGATGGAGCAGCAGATCTTCGACGGCGTCCGCGGCCAGATCGACGGAGCTCGGCGCGGGCCTCGGCTTCCAGGGGTGCTTCGGCGGGGGTCCGAGCTCGGCGTCGAGGGACAGGTCGAACAGCGCCGACGCGATCAGCATCCCCGAGATGCCGTCGGCGAGGGCATGGTGCATCTTCAGGAGCACCGCTGTCCGATCCTCGGTCAGGCCCTCGAATACATAGAGCTCCCACAAGGGTTTCCCCCGGTCGAGCGGGCGCGAAAGCACACGACCGATCGCGCGCTCGAGCTGGAGTCGACCCCCAGGCGATGGGATCGCCGCGCGGCGGAGATGGAAGTCCAGGTCGAAGCGCTCGTCGTCGACCCAGAGGGGACGGGCGAGACTCGCCGGCACGCGGAGCACGCGTTGTCGCAGTCTGGGTGCCAGATGCAAGCGGGCCTCAGCCACCCGCGCGACATCCTCGTACGTGAGCGGACCGTCCTCCCGCGGCGCGAAGACGGAAACGCCGGCCACGTGCATGTGCATGGCGGGCGTCTCGAGGTAAAGGAAGCTCGCATCCAGGCTTGACAGGCGTTCGGGTGACATCTCGGTCTCACGGTACCGAAGTGCTAGGGTCCCGGCCGATGATGCGCCGCCTGGCAGCCGTCGCGTTCCCGCTGCTGCTGGTGCTCGGACCTGCGCTCGCCGCCGGGGCCGACAGCTACGACGCCGAAGTGAGCGCGATCGACAACGCGTTCGACGCGAGCATCGTGCGGATCCAGCCGGGTCAGTCGATCGAATGGTCGATGGACGGCCGGAGCCCGCACACGGTCACGGCGGATGATGGATCGTTCGACTCGGGGAACCTCGATCCTGGGGCCACCTACACGCGGACGTTCGCGAAGCCCGGCGTGTACTCCTACCACTGCACGTACCACGGGGCGCCAGGCGTGGGGATGACCGGGATCATCGTCGTCGGGAACGTGGACATCCCGAGCGCGAGCGGCGGCGGCGTGGGCCCGGGGAGGGAGCCGGTGCCGCCCGGGTTCGCCGACACGGTCCGCGTTCCGGGCGACTACGCGACGGTCCAGGAAGCCGTGAACAACGCGGAGCCGGGCGGGATGGTCCTGATCGCCGCGGGCGTCTACCACGAGTCCGTCGTGGTCACGACGCCGTACATCACGATCCGCGGAGAGGACCGCAACCACGTGATCCTTGACGGGAGGAACACGTTGCCGAACGGGATCCACGTGATCGAGGCGGACGGCGTGGCGGTCGAGAACCTCACCACCCGCCACTTCGTGCTGAACGGCGTGCAATGGTCGAGCGTGTTCGGCTATCGCGCCTCGTACGTCACCGCGTACGACAACGGCGACTACGGGATCTACGCGTTCGATTCGGTGTACGGGCAGTTCGATCACTCGTACGCGGGCGGCTCGCCGGACGCTGGCTTCTACATCGGACAGTGCGGCCCGTGCCACGCGATGATCACCGACTCGCTCGCGGAGAACAACGCGCTCGGCTTCTCGGGAACGAACGCCGGTGGAGACCTGGCGATCGTCAACAGTGAGTGGCGCGACAACATCGCCGGCATCGCGCCGAACACGCTGGATTCCGAGGCGAACCCGCCGCAGCGCGAGGTCCTGATCGCGGGCAACTACGTGCACGACAACAACTCCACGACAGCCGACACGAAGGACCTGGAGTATCCGACGTTCGGCGTGGGGATATTGATCGCAGGCGGTCTCCAGAACACCGTCACGAACAACCTGGTGGAGGATCAGGCCACGTACGGCATCGCTCTGCTGCCGAATCTAGACGCCAACGTGTGGCCAACGGGTGACAACCGCGTGGTCGACAACGTGGTGCGGCGCAGCGGCTACGCGGACCTGGCGATGGGCGCTCCGTCCGACGGCGGAGACTGCTTCAGCGGGAACGACGCGGAGACGAGCGTCCCGCCACGCATCCAGGTCCTCTACGCGTGCGAAGGGCCTTCCTTCCGCTGGCTTGGGGGCGGTGACCCGGCGCCCACGGTCAACCTGGGGATCAAGTTCCTAGACGCTATCGACGGCACATTCCCACACGGCGACTGGACCACGATCGCTGCGCCGCCTCCGCAACGAGGGATGGATCGTCCGCTGACCGCGCCGCCGTTCCCGGCGGACCCCACAACGCTCCCGCAGAGCTATCGGATCCGCGCGCCGGTCGACATCGCATCCGCGCCGGGGCCGCAGGTGAGTCAGGAGGTGCTCGTGTTCGGGATCCCCCTCGCCACGTCGTGGTGGAGCCTCATCCTCGGTCTGTACGCGTACGTGCTGCCCGGGTTCCTCTACGCCGCGTGGGTGACGATCGCCCTGTGGGATCTGATCAGACAGGAGTCGGTCCCGGTCTCGTTCCGTGCACGCTGGATGGCGATCGTGATCCTGGTGCCGCTCTTCGGGCCGATCCTGTACTACGCGTTCGGTCGGTCGCCGATCCCGAAGCAGCTCCGGCTGATGCTCACGTTGGGCGGAGCGCTGATCTACCTCGTGATCGCCGCGCTGGCCGCGGCGCTCGGGGGTTGACGCTCACGCGAGCGGTGTGCCGACCGGGACCTGCTGGGTGATGCAGTGCGGACCGCCGCCTCCCTCGAGGAGGGTCCTCCCCGGTACCGTGACAACCTCCCGGTCGGGGTAAGCCGCGCGGATCTGCGCGAGAGCCGCCTCGTCGTTCGGCTCGCCGTCGGCCGGGACGATCACGCCGCCGTTCACCAGGTAGTGGTTCATGTAGGCGGTCGACGACGGCGTGCCCGCTTCGAACGGCACGACCTCGATCGCGCGCCCGGCGGCATCGCGGGCGGCGCGGAGCCTCGCCAGATTGTCCTGCCCCAGCGCGTGGTAGGCGTCCGACGGATCGGCCGGCACGTCGAGCAGCACAGCCGCGGCGCGGATGTACTGGGCGATCGCATCCACGTGACCATCCGTGTCGCGGTCGAGCGGGTGACCCTGTCCGAGCCAGATCACCTGGTCGATCCCGAGGTAGTCGCCGAGGGTCTGCTCGATCTGTTCGCGCGTCATGTCGGGGTTGCGGTTGGGATGGAGCAGGCATTGCTCGGTCGTGAGGAGCGTGCCCTCACCGTCCACGAAGAACGAGCCGCCTTCCAGGACCATCGGCGCCTGGTACCTGCGCATCCCGAGATGTGCCGCGACACGCGCCGGGACCTGCGCATCTCGGTCGTAGGGCAGATACTTCTCGCCCCATGCGTTGAATCCGAACTGCACGAGCGCGACCCCGCCGCGTCCGTCGGTGACGAAGATCGGGCCGTTGTCGCGCATCCACGAGTCATCGATCGGGAGGGGGAGGATCTCGACGTTGCCGCCGCACATCGAACGTGCCTCGGCTGCTTGCGATGGGTCGACCACCATCACGACTGGCTCGAACGCCCCCGCCCCGTTCGCAACTGCGGCGAAGTCGGACTTGGCCTGATCGAAGAGCCCGCCCCAGAACCTGGCCCTGGTGATGGTCGGCGATTCCATCAGCGTCGCCTGATGAGGCTCCCACTCCGCGGGCATGCGGAGGCCGTCATCTCTCGGCGTGCTCAGGGCTGGTCCAATTCGATCCGCATGCGTTTGTTGGCCTTGCCCTTGGACTCCGTCTTGACCACGCGGACGTGGCCGACCTCGGCGGTCGAGCGGACATGCGTCCCGCCGTCCGCCTGCTTGTCCAAGCCCTGGATGTCGATCACGCGGATCGGGTCCACGGCCTCCGGGATCAGGTTCACCTTCGTGCGGATCAGGTCGGGGTCGGTGAGCGCTTCCGCGCGCGGGATGAAGCTCACGTGAACCGGGTGATCGTTCTCGAGCGCGGCGTTGAGCTTCTGCTCGACCTCTCGCCCGAACTCCTGCGTGATCCCTTCCAGCTCGAAGTCCATCCGGGCGACGCCGGGCTCCATGTTGCCGCCGGTGACCCTGGCGCCGTAGTCCGTGAACACGATGCCCGAGAGCGCATGCAACGCCGTGTGGGTGCGCATCAGCGTGTGGCGACGTGGCCAGTCGATCTCGGCCGTGACCGCGCCACCGGTCGGCGGTGGGTCCGCCCCTTCCTCGAGGACGTGGACGACCTCGCCGGAGGCCTTGACGGTGTCGGCGACGCGCGCCTCGCCCCCCTCCCAGCGGAGCGTTCCCGTGTCGCCCGGCTGGCCACCTCCACGTGCGTAGAAGACGGTTCGATCCAGCACGAGGCCGTCCTCTCGAACCTCGATGACGGTGGCCTCGGTGGCGGCCTGGTACGCGTCGCGGGAGGAGATCTCGTCGGTCATGGGGAGCACGGTACCGGGCGGAGGTGCGGAGTTGCTACCCTCCGGCCGACCGGAGCCGTGAGGGATGGCCCGATGGACCCGACCCACCAGATCCTGTTCGAACCGGTTCGTATCGGCCCCAAGACGCTGCGGAACCGCTTCTATCAGGTGCCGCATTGCTCGGGGTTCGGGACGGAGAAGCCGTGGACGCAGGCTGCGCATCGGGGAGTGAAGGCCGAGGGCGGTTGGGCGGCGGTTTGCACCGAGTACGCGCCCATCTCTCCGGACTCCGACGAGGCGCCGCTGATCGCCGCGCGCTTCTGGGACGACGACGATGCCCGTGCACTCCGTCTGATGACGGAGAAGGCGCACGAGCACGGGGCACTCGCGGGGATCGAGCTACACCACTCGGGGGGACACGCCGCCAACACGCAGACGCGCATGCCCGGGCTCGGTCCGAGCCAGCTGGCTTCGGATCTGGAGCCGCACGTGGTGCCGAAGGCGATGGAGCTTGACGATATCCGCCGGGTCCAGAGCGACTGGGTCAGGGCCGCGCTGCGGGCACGTGACTGCGGGTTCGACATCGTCTACGTGTATGGCGCGCACTCGTACCTGCCCATGCAGTTCCTCTCGGGCTTCTACAACAAGCGCACGGACGCGTACGGCGGGAATCTGGAGCACCGAGCGCGGTTCTGGCTGGAGACGCTGGAACGCGTGAGGGAGGCGGTCGGCGGCGATTGCGCCGTGGTCACGCGGATCGCGGTCGACGCGCTTGGACCGGCGGGTATCCACGTGGATGAGGCGCTCGCGTTCGTCTCGCTGGCCGACGACCTGGTGGATCTGTGGGACGTGAACGTCGGGTCGATCGCGTCCTGGAGCAAGGACTCCGGGACGTCGCGCTACTTCGCGGAGGGGTACCAGCTCGAGTGGACGGGGCAGGTGCGTGAGGCCACGGCGAAGCCGATCGTCGGTGTTGCGCGCCTGACCGACCCGGATGTCATGGCCTCGATCGTCCGGTCGGGCACGTTCGACCTGATCGGCGGCGCGCGCCCGTCGATCGCCGATCCATTCCTGCCTCGGAAGATCGCGGAGGGGCGCACCGACGAGATCCGCGAATGCACCGGCTCGAACGTCTGCATCATGAAGGTCGACGGCCACGGGCACCTGGGCTGTGTCCAGAACCCGACGGCCGGCGAGGAGCACCGGCGCGGGTGGCACCCGGAACGCTTCGATCGCGCCACCAACGGCGACCGCGCGGTGCTCGTGGTCGGGGCGGGCCCGGCCGGCATGGAGTGTGCCGTCACGCTCGGCAAGCGCGGGTTCGAGGCGGTCCATCTGGTGGAGGCCGAGTCGGAGATCGGCGGCCGCATGCGGTGGGTCAGACGGTTGCCGACGCTCGGCGATTGGGGTCGCATCGTCGACTGGCGCCGGATCCAGTTGGACAAGCTGCCGAACGTCACGGTCGTCACGGGGAGCCGCCTCTCGGCCGACGCCGTCCGTGAGTACGGTGCGACGATCGTGGTCGTCGCGACCGGCTCGCACTGGTCGGGCGAGGGGGTTCAGGCCGGAACGCACGAACCGATCGATGGCGCCGATCCCTCGCTGCCTCACGTGATGACGCCGGAACAGGTCGCCGTGGACGGCAAGCGGCCGCCCGGATCCAGGATCGCGGTCTACGACGCGGAGGGCTACTTCGTCGGACCGGGGATCGCGGAGTTGCTTGCGAACGAGGGGTTCGAGGTCCACCTGCTCACGACGTTCGATGTCGTCTCGCCCGTCTCTGACCTGACGCTTGAGGGGCCCATGCTCCGGCAGCATCTGCACGAGCTCGGTGTGACGACGCACCGAGGTGTGACCATCGACGGCCTGGCGTCGAGCTCGATCGCCGGTGAGGACGAGTTCGGCGATCCCTTCACGCTGGATGTCGACGGCGTCGTGCTGGTGACGCAACAGGTATCCGACGAGGGCCTGTACCTCGAGCTCGCCGGGGACCCGGCGGCGCTGGACGCGTCTGGCATCGAGGCCGTCTACCGGATCGGGGACTGTGTGGCGCCGCGGATGATCTCCGAGGCGATCTTCGACGGGCACCGGCTGGCGCGTGAGATCGATGGCCCGGATCCGGCACACGCGCTCCCCTACGACCGCGAGCGGCGGATCCCGGACATCGATCCGATCATCACCCGCTGAGCGCTGTCACATCGGGGGCTCGGCGGTCTTCGTGGTGCGGATCAACATCGCCAGCACAGCGCCGCCCAAGATGAGGACCCCGCCTCCGATCACCGCCGCCGTGACCGGCTCGTCCAGGAAGACGTACGCGAGGACAGCGACCGTGAGCGGCTCCATCACGCCGATGATCGCGTTACGCACCGCCCCCACCAGCTGGAGGCCCGCGAGCATCGCGACGAACGCTCCCGCGGAGAACACGATCATGCCGAGCAGGCGCCACCGGTCGCTCGCCGCCGGGAACACGACCGCGTCGAAGGCGACCGCGTAGACGACGTTCGCGAGCGCAGCACCGATACCGAGCCACGTCGCGGCCGTCAACGGGTCGGTGGTCTTCACGTTCCGGTCGGTGCCCACGAGGTACGCCGTATACGCGAACGCCGTGCAGAGCGCGAGTACGATCCCCATCGTTTCCACCTCGGCGCTTCCCCCGCCGAGGACCACGAGGGCGCTGCCACCTAACGCCAGCGCCAGGGCGACGAACAATGCCCGCGGCGGCGCCTTGTGGTCCAGGCCGATCGTCAGGAGCATCACCCAGACGGGGTAGGTGTAGAACAGCAACGTGATCGCGGCGGTGTTCCCGTGGTTCAGCGCGCTGAAATAGAAGGCCGCCTCGGAGCCGTATCCGATCGTGCCGGCGAGCGCCAGGGGCAGCCGCTCTCCCTTGTCGGGGAGGAGCGGCCGGCGGAGCAGGAGCAGCGCGCAAACGAGGAGCACGGACTGCCCGCCGAACCGGATCGCGAGCATCACGAACGGCAGGTTCCCGGCCTCGACCTGCTTGCCGAAGATCACGACCGCAGCGAAAAGGACGGCCATGGCGACGCTGCAGAGCGAGCCCACGAGCTCGCCGCGCGGATCCGTTGCGCGGCGGGAAGTGATGGCGTCGTCGCTCATGCGGCACCGTCTTCGAGGAACGCCTTCACGCGGCCGACGAGCATCGGGATCGAGGACATCAGCTCCTCCTCGCCGGGGAGCACGATCAGCTCGGCGCTCGGCATGAGTCGCGCCAGGAGGCGGCCGAGCTCTGCGGGGTGGATCGAGTCGCCTTCGCGGCAGATGATCATGGTCGGTGCGTGCACCTCGCGGAGCAGCTCGCGATCGGTGATGGCGACGTCCCGTACGACCTCGCGGATCGCACGAGCCACGCCGACCGGATTCATGTCCTGCCACAACAGCAGGTCGAACTCCCGGAGCCAGGGCGCCCGTTCGTAGTTCTCGGCCCTCCCCGACGACGAAAGGATCGCGTCGATCGCATCGTCTGTCGGCAACGTCTCCAGGAGATGCGCTGTGCGATCGAAATCCTCATGGTCCCCCAGCGGCACATCGAGCGCTGCAGGCAGCAGGAAGACGAGTCGCTCGAACCGATGGGGTTGGCGCGCGATCAGGCTCGTGATCGCGCCCGCGCCGAGCGAGGTGCCCACCGCCCTGGTCGCTCGATACTCGTCTGCGACGGCATCGAGGTCCCGCGCGAAGTCCACGAACCGGTAGGAGCCGGCGTCGGGGACGCTCGATCTTCCGTGTCCCCGGAAGTCGAAGCGAACCTTCGTGCCGCCGAGGAACGGGGTGAATGCCGCGAGCTCCTGGCATGAGTTGGTGAGCCCGTGCGCGAAGACCGTGACCGGTTCACCGCTGCCGTCGATCTCGACGTGCAGCGTGGCGTCTTCGGTGGTGATCTCCGGCACCTGGCGGGAACTCCTCGGGCGTTCGGGAGAGCCTACGATGCCGCGACCCGGGCCCTGAGGAGCCCGTTACTCGACGTCGACCAGATCGTCCTGGGGGGCGAACTGGTCGCGGATCCGCCTGGACCACCGATAGATCACGAGCGTCAGCAGCAGGAAGATCGCACCGGACACGACCAGGATCGCGCGCGTGCGCGCGGCGTCGCCCTCGATCCAAACGAACGACAGGATCAACGCCGGGATGATGAACCCCAGGTTGTAGGCGATATCGAACAGCGCGAACGCTCGGCCGCGGAAGTCGTCGGGCATCGACTGCTGCATGATCGTGTCGGCCGAGATCTTCCCGAGGAAGAACGTGAAGAAGCCGACGAACAGGAGCGCCGCGAACCCGGGCAGTGATACCTGCGAGCCGAACACGATCGTCCCCACACCGAGCGCGAGCATCGCGCCCATCAGCAATCGGATCGGCGGGACACGGTCCTTCCACTTCTGCGCCAGCACCAGGCCGAGCGCGCCGCCGAGGAACCCACCCCCGCCGACGAGCGCCAGACCCAGGTTGTCGGCGCCGCTCTCCACGAGGTTCTTCGCGTACAGGCCGAACGTGAACAGGCAGAATCCCCAGAACTGGTACCGCAGCATCTGGAAGGAGGACAGGCCGAGCGCCGCAGGCGGTCGTGAGGCGACCTCCTTCAGACCGGCAACGATGTTCGCGATGACGCGTCGCACCTCCGCACCGAACGTTGACACCGGCTTCGTTCGCTCCATGCGCTCCAACTGCCGCGCCACGACAGACGCGAGGACCAACACACCCGCGCCGAGGACGACGACGATCCACGTGGGGAACGCCGCGGCGGCACCGAACGCGAAGCCGATCCCGATCACCTGGAACAGCGCGCCCCCGGCCTGCGACACCCCGTTGCCCTGCAACAGGTCCTTGCCCGACAAGACGTCCGGGATCGCGGCCGACTTCACGGCGAGCGCCACACGCACGCATCCTTGGATGAACAAAAGCCCGACGATCAGCGCGACGGTCGCGCCGACGTTGCCTTCCGACGTGTCCTTGCCGAGCGGCAGCATCACGCCGACCGCGATCAGCGCGACGACGGCCGCTACGACGAGGTTCGTCCAGGTGAGGATCTTCCGTCGCTCGGTCCGGTCGATGACGACGCCGATGAACGGGCTCACCAGCGTGTATGGCACGTACAACGCGAGCACCACCTTCAGCAGGTAGTTCGCCGAGGGGACGACCGTGACGTCGAACCCCTTCTCACCGCCGAACGCGATCGACTTAGCGATCGCACCCTGGATCACACCCTGTCCGGCCTGAACAAGGAACTGCACACCCATCAGCGCTGCGAACGCCCTGTTGGAGAAGACACCGAAGAGGTTGTTGAAGAATCCGCCGAACGAACCGAGCGCGCGGTTGAGGCGCGATGCGCCGAACCGGAAGCCGAGCGCCACGAGCGTCGCCAACGCCACGACCGCCCATGCCTTCGTGGTTGTGAGCGGGCCGCGCCAGACGGCCAACAACGTGATCCCCGAGAGCAGCGTCAGGCAGATCGACATCGCCGGGATCAGCCCGATCTTGCTCGGCACGTCCTCCAGCTCGAACCACGCGGACGCGATCAGTCCGGGAAGGACGACCAAGAAGAACAACCCGGCCAAGACGCGGAGCGTGTGCAACGGGTTGCCGAGCGGACCGGGGTGGCCGTCCAGATGCGCCTTCTCGGCCGCGGCTGCGGCCTGGGCGCGCGCGACGACCTCGGGTGCTGGCGTGTAGTACCCGGGGCCGCCGATCACGCTCACGTCGGGACCGATCGATACGCCCGCATCGAGCGCCGCCTGCGCGTCGACATCGCCCTTGTAGAACTGCCCGACGACCAAGACCAACGGATCGCCTGGGTACTTCGCCTGCTGCGACCTGACCTCCTCGAAGTAGTCCTTCGAGGTCTGCGTGTATCCGGCGTCCTTGCCGATCGTGGGCTGTCCCGCGAGGTAGTTCTCGAGGGCACCGAAATAGGTCGCCGAGTACTGCGCGTCCTCACCTGGCAGCCCGGTCCGCAAGATGTTGGTGAACGTCTTCGCCCATCCGTAGGCCGTGGCTGTGTCACCGAAGTTCGCGATGAAGACGTTCGGGCGGACACCCGCGTCGAGCGCGACCTCGTGGACGGCGGCGAGCGAGATCCGCGCGTTCTCGTCGATCCACTGCGCCCTCTCGCTCGCCCACCGATGCGAGAGGCCGTCGGAGAAGACCCACCCGAGCGCACCGACGATCAGGAGGCTCGCGACGATGCCCGCGATCTTCGCCGCACCGTCCAGCCGGAGGAACCACCTGATCGCGACGAACGCGCCCAGGGCGGTGAGCGGCATGACCGCCGCCGTCGCGTTCATGAAGCGGTAATAGGGGACGACCGCCGACGTGAGGAACGTGAGCGAGCCCGCGAGTGGGAGTAGCCACCAGATCGACACCATCTCGTACGTGCCCGCGGGTTTGCGCTCACGGCGTGCGAGCAGGATCGTCGATACGATCGCCACCAGGATCAGCGGAACGATGATCAGCGGCTGCAGCGACCCGACCCACTGCGCGAGCCGTTCCTCGAAGAACGCCTTCGTATACGGGGGCGGCAGCGCAGCGTCCGAGAGCTTGGCCGACGGCCCCCATATGCCGATCACCCACATCGCGAGGCCTGCGATCATCCCGAACCCGCACGCCATCAGCATCGGCCCGTCGGACTTCAAGGCCGATCCGAGCGAGAACCGACTGGTCAGGAAGTGCCAGCCGAACACCGCCATCAACACCACCCCGAAGATCACACAGGTCGTCGGATGCGTGAACGCGGCGGCGATGGACAGCAGGAAGACGGCCGATCGAGCGCCCCATGACGTTCGAGACGGACCCAGGAAGGGCAGGAGCGCGCAGAGCAAGAACAGCATGAGGGTGTTGTCCAGGTAGCCGACGTAGGGCGTCGTGAGGAACAACGCGGCGGCCGTGAGCATCGAGAGCAGCACGAGCAGCGGATCACGTCGGCTGCGGTATCCGGCCGCGCCGAGCGCCAGCCCGGCAAGCACCGGGATCCCGATCATGAGGAACGCGCTGAAGCTGTACTGGTCGATCCCCGCCACGCGCTGCAACAGTGCCGCCGAGAGTGGCGTCGTTACCCGGTAGCCACCGCTGAACACGCTCCCCGGTCCCCATTCTCGCGCGACCGAGCCCGGCGAAGAATCGAGGATCACGTTGCCCCGCCACGTGTACCAGGCGGGGTCGCGCGTCGGCGCCGTGATCGTGGGATGCAGCAGGAACTGCCACGCGAGCGAGAGCAGCAGGAGCCCGGCGACGCCGAAGATCAGCCACGTCGTGCCGGAGCGCCACTGGGGACGAGGTTCCGCGGCGTCGCCGACCGTGATCGGTTCCGTGTCGGTCAGAGCCATCGGGGGCTCATCCTACTGCCGCGCCTCCGGCAGGCAGGGGAGATCTTGCATCAGCGCTGAGGGGAACGCGGCCTGGAACACCCTGTCGTTCGCGGTCGCTGCATCCACCGTCGCGCCGGGACCCGCGGACTGCGCCTGCGTGAGCGTCATGATGTAGCGCGCCACGTCCCCCACCGTGAACCCGTTCTTCGTGAGCTCGTCCACGTTCAGGAACACCTGCGAGGGCTGCACCAGCTCCACCACCGGCGTGTCGTCACCGTTCGTGTCGAACTTCGCGTTGATGCCGGCCTCGATCGGAGCCGTGGAGATCTGGAATCCTCCGGACACGGCCGGGTCGGGCATCGCGCCGTGGTCGGCCGTGAGCGCCAGCACCCAGTTCCCCTTGCCTACCTGCTGGTTCAGGAAAGACACGAACCGTTTCAGCGCCAGATCCTGCGCCACGACCGCATCGCGCATCTCGAGCGAGTTCATGGACCACACGTGGCTGATGTAGTCGATCTCCTTGAAATTCAGGTAGAGGAGATCGGGAACCGCGTCTTTGCCGAACCCTTCGTTCTTGATGACGGTCTCGATCACACGCTCCTGGTACGGGGTGCGCGCCGGCGTGTCGAACCCCTTGAGCAACTGGTCGATCGAGTTGCCGCGCCACATGCCGTCGAGCTTGCCGTCCGCCTGGTCGACGCGCCGGACATCATCCGCGAACCCGGGAACATCGTTCGCGTACTTGGGAAGCCTGTAGTACGCGAGCTCGCGAGGGGGAAGGTTCCACTCGAAGCCTTCGTCGGTGAGGGTGGTCCCCCCGATGACGGAGCGCGTGAGCGCGATGTCGCGGTCGCCACCGGTGAAGAACGATCCATGGCCGAGCATCCCGAAATGGATGTCGACGGTGCCGACGATCCCGACGACTGGCTCGTTTTCCATCGCGCGGTCGTAGATGTCCGCCAATGTCGGCTCGATCAGGAACGCCGGCCCGTCGTTCCACGGGCTGGTGAGCTTTCCGCCGATCTCCAGGTGGTGGCCGACGATCCCGTTGTGGTTCGGGAAGTCTCCGGTTCCGATGGTCGCGTGATCCTGCGCCGTGCTCGTGGGCGAGGACCCGACGCTCGCATCCTCGTACCAGGTCCCCTTCGGGATCAACGAGTCGAGGTATGGGTGCGAGTCGGGCCAGTAGTCCAGCACGTTCCGGCCACCCGCGTCCCAAACCATCGTGACCACGAGCTTCGGCGTGTCTTCGGTCTTCCGGATCGCCTCGGTCATCGGCTGACCGTCGATCGCCTTGAAGCCGTCGAACTTCAGGATGTCCGCAACCGTTGGGGCGATGCCTGCGAGCGTGACCGGCCGCTTGATGACCTTCCCCGCGTTGATGAGCCCCGGGCCGTACCAGAGCATCGGGACATCCTCCACGTAGCCCCACGGGCCTACGTGGGGCAGGCCTGACCCGACGAAGTTCGGCTCCAACGGGATGTAGGAGAGCTGCGCGCCGCGATCGGCCCGCCACCCGCGCCACGTTCGCAGCAGGTACTGATGCGGGATCGAGCAGGCCAGATCGATCAGGTCTTGGTCGCCGGACTGGGCGCGCGCTGAACCCCGAGGCAGCGTGAGTGCCGAGGTCACGATCAGTCCGAAGGCGAGCGCGAGCAAGAGGAGGCGCTTGGGGGTCACTGGGCGACTAGGGTGCCGGACCGGGCACGGAACGACAACCTTGGCGGTGTAGCCTCGATCATGTGGCATCCGGGCGACGCCTCGCTGTGCTGGTCGTCGCGTTGGCGCTGGTCGGAGCGCCGGCGGTCCTGTTGCGCGCGTTCTGCGTGGGCGAGAGCTGCACGCAGAACCAGGCGGCTGCGTCGGCGGCCGTTCCCTTCTGTCCACTCCCAGCTTCACTGAGGCAACAGATCGTCGCAGGGTACCGGCAGGGACGTTCGCCGGACGTGATGGGCGCGACCGCCTCGATCCCGGTGATCGGTGGGAGCGACCCGACGGTTGCAGACGTCGGTTGGCCCGCCTCGCCGTACACGCTCGACCTCAACCGCGTCCCGATCGCGTTCTTCGGGACCGGCGTGCGGGCGGGACCGCTGCCGGGGGGCACCGGGGTCGATCAGATCGCCCCCACGATCGCGCGCCTGATCGGTTACGCGCGGCCGCACCCAGAGGTGCGAAGCGGGACGGCGCTCCCCGACGCGGTCGACGCCGGAGCCGCGCCACGGCTCGTCGTCGAGATCGCGTGGTCGGGAGCGGGAAGCGACGCGTTCACGCAGGTCAGCACGCCGTGGACGGTTCATCACCTCGCGGGAGGCGCAGACGTCGCGTCGACGCTCCGAGCGACGACGGGCTCCCTGCCCGCGGATCCGGCGGCGGTGTTGACCACGATCGGGACCGGGGGCCTCCCCTCTCAGCACGGGATCACCGGAACCCTGCTCCGGGGATCCGATGGCGTGGCGGTGCGCGCATGGACCGGCGATGCGCCGATCTCCGTCATCGGGACCCTGGCTGACGACTGGGATCACGCTCAAGGGCAACGCGCGCGCATCGGGCTCGTCGCTCCCGACATCACCGACCGTGGCTTGATCGGTGGCACCTGGTACCTCGATCGGGACCGCGACGACCTGGAACTGGGAAGGAGGGATCCCGTGCTCGCAGTCAGACAGCTCCTGGCTTCGGACTACGGGAGCGACTCGATCACGGACATCCTCGCCGTCGTCCTGAACGGCCCCGCGCAACGGATGGATTCGGCAACGAGCACGATCGTCGCGTCCGTGGAACGGGCCGTCCCCGACTCCACGTTCGTGCTGACGGCGACCGGCCCCACCTACGCGGCCGCCGCGACCGGTACGACAGCGACCTCGTTGATGCGCCGCATCAACGCCGAGCTCGGTGCCGCAGTGATCGCGGCGGCGACACCCGGCGGGTACTTCTTGGATACCGCGGCGATGGCGGCGAACGACATCACATCCGACGACGTGGTCAGGCAGATGGACGCATCGACGGGCGCCGACGGCGTCCCGCTGTTCGCCGATGCCTATCCGGGGTTCGCCGTGTCGTTCTCGAGGTACTGCTGATGGCCGTCGACATCGTGCGTCCACGGGTCTCGCCCCCGCAGATGGGTTCGTCGCGCCGAAACGTCGTCGTGGTCGTCGGCGGACTCATCGCCGTGGCGATCGCCATCCGGATCGGCGACCCGGAAGGCGTCGCCTGGCTCCAGAACTTCTTCATCGTCTTCGGATCGCTGCTCGTCGAGGCGATGCCCTTCGTGCTCCTCGGGGCGTTCGTCTCCGCAGCGATCGAGGTCTTCGTCCCGACCTCCACGTTCGCGAAGCTCGGACACCTCCCGCGCCCGCTGCAGCTCCCGGCGGCCGCCCTGGCCGGAGTCGCGTTCCCCGTGTGCGAATGCGGATCCGTGCCGGTCGCCCGACGGCTCGCCCAGAAGGGCCTCGCTCCGTCCGCCGCCGTGACGTTCATGCTCGCGGCTCCGATCTTGAACCCGGTCGTGGTCGCGTCGACCTATGTGGCGTACCGCGGACACGACTCGCTGTGGATCATGGTGATCGGGCGGATGGTGCTCGGGTTCCTGGTCGCCGTCGCCGTCGGATGGGTCGTCGGGGCGACGCGCAAGGAGGACCTGCTGCGTCCCAGGCCGGACGATGATGACCTCGACGACTTCGAAGTGGACGAACCGCGTTGGGCACGGTTCTCGTCGCACCTGACGGGCGACTTCCTGTTCATGGGCCGATTCCTCGTGCTCGGCGCCGCGATCGCGGCCGCGGTCCAAACGTTCGTGCCCGAGGCCATCGTTGGACGGGTCGCGAACCTCCCGATCCTGTCGCTCGTGGCGATGATGGGACTCGCGTTCCTGATGTCGCTCTGCTCGGAATCGGACGCGTTCGTGGCAGCGTCGTTCACGCAGTTCGGACCGGCGGCGCAGCTCGCCTTCCTGGTGTCGGGGCCGATGATCGACCTGAAGCTCGGAGCGCTCTATGCGGGCACGTACAGCAAGGGCTTCCTGCGCACCGTTGTCGTCGTCGTGTTCACCGTGACGCTGGTGGGGACGCTCTGGATCCAGGTGGTGTTCGGATGACGCGGAGCTGGAGCCCAACGCGCGTCGGAGCCGGGATCCTCCTGGGCGCGTGGGCGATCCTGTTCTGGTTCCTGCTGCTGACCGGGCGATGGTCGCTGTACCTGTCGACGCGCACGTTCTGGGTCGTGCCCACAGGCGCGATCCTGCTGACGATCGCCGCGATCGGCAGGCTCCGGAGCGCTCGCGTCGAACGGCCAGAACCGTTGCCCACGAAAACCTCTTGGATGTTCGGCGTGATCGCGCTCCCCGTCGTGCTGATCCTTGCGCTGCCACCGGCGACGCTCTCGGGGTACGCGCTCGGGCGCCGCTCGGGCTTCGTCGGCTCCGGCGTGAGCGTGTCCGCGGACGACATCGCTTCGGGCCAGCTCTCGTTCATCGACATCGCTGCGGCGCAATCCTCGAAGGAGGGGATGGTGGCGCTCCGCGCCCGCGCCGGGGAGCAGGTGACGCTCGAGGGCTTCGTCTGGCGTGAGCCGGGGCTAGCTGCGGACGAGATCCTGCTGACTCGCTACGTCGTGACGTGCTGCGTCGCCGATGCGACGAGCGCGCAGGTCCGTGTGGTGAACGTTCCCCCCGGCCGGTTCCAGCCCGACGACTGGGTCGGTGTGACGGGGCGGATCTACCCGCTCGGGAGCGAGATCCTGGTCGACGCGAGCGCCGTGGCCGGTATCCCGCAGCCGAGCCACCCGTACCTCACCCCGTGACGGTCACGCACAATCGCCGCACGTCCCGATCAGGTCGAGTCGGTGGTCGACGTCAGCGAATCCCGCGCGCCTCGCCAACCGGTCGAGTGTGCGATCGAGCGTTCCCTCGAGGTCGGAAGGGACGGTCACATCTTCGACCCGACCACAACGAGAGCAGATCAGATGGTGGTGATGGTTCGTAAGCTCCTCGGCGAGCTCGTAGCGCGCGAACTCCCCCTCGGTGATCACCCGACGCACCACCCCGGCCTGCTCGAGCACGGCGAGGTTCCGGTACGCCGAACTCTGCGGCGGCGCCGACCGGGCGGAGACCACGTCGGTCATCGAGACCGGCTTTCCCGCCCGGCGAAGGGTGTCGACGAGCGCACGGCGTTTCGGCGTGTACCGCTGTCCAACTGCGTGCAAGCGCGCCTCGACGGTCATGTGGAGATCGGTCGCCACCTCGGGCATCATACGTCCGCCGATTCGGCCGTCGGCAGCCGCGGCAACACCCCGCGCCGAACGACGGCGATCACGGCGAACACGCCCGCCGCGATGAGCACGATCGTCCCGCCAGGCGCGAGTCCCCACACTCGGGACGCGGCCAGCCCAGCGATCACCGAACCCACGCTCACCGCGATCGACCATCGGAGCGTGGAGCGGAACGACCGGCCGAGCAGTTGGCCACTCGCCACCGGCAACACCATCAGGGCGGCGATCAGCAGGATGCCGACGATCCGCATGGCCGCCACGACGGCGACGGCCGTCAGCACCGCGAGCACGCTGTTCACGAACCCGACCGGGAGCCCCGCCACGCGCGACCACTCCTCGTCGGTCACGACGGCGAACAGTACGCGCCGGAGCACCAACATCGCGAGCACGATCACCGCGCCGAGCGTCAAGATCACAGCGAGCTCGCTGTCGTTCACGGTGAGCGGCTGGCCGAAGAGGTACGTCAGCAGGCTCGCGTTCAACCCGCCGCCGAGGCTGACCAGGACGACGCCGAGCGCGATGCCCGAGTAGAAGAAGAGCGCAAGGGCCAGATCCCCGCTCGCCTTCCGACGTGACCGAAGCCATTCGACGCCGAGGGCTCCGCCGATCGCGAACGCGAGGGCCGCCCAGACCGGCCAGACGCCCAACAGGAGTCCGGCGCCCACGCCCGCGAACGCGACATGACCGATCCCGTCGCCGATCAACGACATCCGCTTCTGCACCAGGAACGTCCCGATCATGGGGGCGAACACCCCGACCGCGATCCCGGCCACGAGCGCGCGTTGCATGAAGCCGAGCTCGAACGGGTAGGGCATCAGCGAAGACCCTCGAGCCAGAGTGGCAGGTCCTCACGGTGCACTCCCAAGCTCACGCCCTCCGCGGTGAGGCGGGAGGGCGGGCCGTCGAAGAGCACCGACCCCTTCAACACGACGACGCGGTCCACGTCTTGCGCCACCGCCGACAGCTCGTGCGAGACCAAGAGCACACCGGCTCCATGGTCGTTCACCAGATGGACGAGCGATTCTCGGAACCGTCGCTGGGACTCCGCATCGATGCCCGCGATCGGCTCGTCGAGCACGAGGAGGTCGGGCTCGCTCGCGAACGCTCGCGCGATGAATGCCCGCTGCTGCTGTCCGCCGGAAAGCTCGTTCACCGGGCGATGGGCGAACTCCGCCAGCCCGACGGATTCGAGGGCGTGAAGCGCCGCCGCTCGGTCGTCCTGGCTGAGCGGGCGCCACCATCCTCGGCGCGCGAGCCGGCCCGTCGCGACGATCTCCTCGACCGTCGCGGGAACCTCCGAGCCGAGAACCGGACGTTGCGGCACGTACCCGAGGCGCCATCGCTCCCGCAGGCTCCTCGGCGGGACGCCGAACAACCGAACCTGGCCCTCCCCGGGAGCCAGCGACCCCAGCAAGATCTTCAGGAGGGTGGATTTCCCCGAGCCGTTCGGTCCGACGAGCGCGACGAACTCTCGAGGGCGCACACTGATACTGACGCGATCGAGGACGGCCGTCCTTGCGTACGCGAACGAGACGCCACTCGCCTCCAACAGGGGCGTGACATCGGAACTGCTCGCGAGCTCACTCTCAGGAGCAGCCAAGGGCCACCTCGAGCGTCGCGAGGTTCTGGCGCATCTGCGAGCCATAGTCGTCGCCCGCAGCAACCTCTGCCTCCGTCAGCCCTTCGAGCGTGTGGAGCACGGCGGTCCGCACGCCCGCCTCGTCCGCGAGCGTCAGGGCGACCTTGGGAGAGACCAGGTCTTCCGTGAAGATCGTCGTCACCCCCTGTTGCTCGACCAGGTCTCGGAGTTGTGCGAGTCGTTGCGCGCTCGGCTCCGCGTCCGGCGCGAGACCGCTGATCGCCTGCTGCGTCAGCCCGTACTCGCTCGCCAAGTAGCCGAACGCGGCATGGTTCGTCACGATCAGCGTCTGATGACAATCCGCCAACCCGACCCGGTAGGCCCGGTCGAGCGACGAAACCCCCTTCACGAAAGCTGCGGCGTTCAGTCTGAACGTCGCCGCGTGGTCGGGAGCGGCGCGTACGAGCGCGTCTCTGATCTCATCGATCATCTGCACGTAGAGCACCGGGTCGAGCCAGACATGTGGATCAACGGAGAGACCTGCTTCGCTTCCCTCTGGGGGGACGACGGTCGGCATCGAGGCCAGGAGATCGAGGGTCATGCCTTCGGCATCTCCGGTCGCGTCCTGCACCGCTGGTTGGAATCCTTCCCCCAGGTACAGGACGACGTCGGCCGTCGCGATCGCCTCCACCTGATCGGGTGAGAGCTCCAGATCGTGGGGTTCCACGCCCGGCGACGTCAGGTTCGTAACGTTCACGAGATCGCCACCGATGCGCTCCGCCGCCTCTTGAACGGGATAGAAGGCCGCGACCACGTCGAGACGACCTGGCTCGCCACCGGAGCCGGCCGACCGACACGCCACCCCCCCAGTCACAAGAGCCGTGATAAGAACAATAGTAAGAATCGCTCTCATTATTGAAAAAGTAGTGGCCGGCCGATCTACTGTCAAACGCAGGGTGGCTAGTCTGAGATGAACTAGGCTCGCGGGAGACGAACGCGCCCGCTCGCCATCCGTTGAACCAAGCCATCCCGCTCGAGCCCGTCGACCGCGAGCGCGACACGTTCGACCGACTCCCCCAGCGCGGTGGCCACCGCGCCAACATCGGCCGCCCGGTTCCGTTCGAGCAACTCGCGAAGGAGCGCGCCTCGGAGCTGTCGCATCGAACCTTCGAACGCCGGCTGACGCCGGCTGGACGGACGACCTGGCCGACCGTCCGCACGGAAGCAGCAGGCCGGCGCCAACGGACAGACGTCACAGCGGGGGACGCGCCGACAAACCTCCCGACCGAGGTTCATGACGGCCTGGTTCCAGTCTCCAGGCGCACCATCGTCGAGCCACGCTTGCGCTGACGCCGCGATCGTGGCGTGCGACATCTCGCCCTGCTCGGTTCCCAGGGTCAGCCGAGCCATCACCCTTCGGACGTTCGTGTCGACCGCCGCAACCGGTGCACCGAACGCGATCGACGCCACCGCCGCGGCGGTGTACGGGCCGACCCCGGGGAGCGATAGCAGCGACGGTAGATCGCGGGGGACCTTCCCGCCGTGCTTCTCAACGATCACCTGGCTCGCGCGATGGAGGGCCACCGCCCGACGGTTGTACCCGAGCCCGCTCCACGCACGGATCACGTCGGCGCCCGACGAACGGGCGAGTGTCGCCGCGTCCGGGAAGCGATCGAGGAACCGCGGGAACGCCTCGGCCACGCGCGACGCCTGGGTCTGTTGGAGCATCACCTCCGAGACGAGCACCGCGTACGGCTCACCTTCGATCCGCCGCCACGGGTAGTTGGGTCCGTTCGTGCGGAACCACGCGAGCAAAGCTTCCCGAGCGCGGAGGCGAACGCTACGCTCGACGGAGGAGGGGGCCATGACCACGATCCGGGACGTCATGAGCACAGAGCTGGTGTCCGTCGAACCGGGCGCGACGATCGCCGAGGCCGCCACGGTGATGGGAACGCGCAAGGTCGGAGCCGCGCTGGTCATGGAAGCAGAGCGGCTGGCCGGGATCTTCACGGAGCGCGACATCCTTCGCGCCCTCGCGTCGGACTTCGACGCCGCGGGTCACCTGGTCTCGCACTGGATGACGACGGGTCCCACGACGCTCCCGCCTGACGCCGACCCCGCTCACGCGCTCGCGCTCATGCTGGACCTCGGCTTCCGTCACGTTCCTATCGTTGACGGCGACCTGGTGGTCGGCATCGTGTCGATGCGCGACGTGACGCCCCGCGACTGACACACGCCGGCCGACCTAGAAGCCCGCCTTCGACTCCTTCGACGGCATCGTGTCTGCCGCCTCCTTGAGGGCTCTGTGGATCTCGCGGAACACGTCGCCCACGTAGGACGCCGGCTGGGTGCCGCCCGCGGTTCCGCGCACCGCCGACGCTGTCACCTCGACGGCCTTCTCGAACACCATCCAATCGGTCTCACGCGACATCTGAACCTCCATCGGACTCCTTCGAGTAAGGAATGCGTCGACAGGCTACCTGAGCCTCCCGAGAACGCAGCCTCAATCGAACGCGCGCTCGCCGCTGAGGGCCTGGCCCAGGATCAGCGTGTGGATCTCGCTCGTGCCCTCGTACGTGAGCACGGACTCCAGGTTGTTGGCGTGACGGATCACCGGATACTCGAGCGTGATCCCTGACGCACCCAGGATCGTGCGCGCGGTGCGCGCGATCTCTAGCGCTTCCCGGACGTTGTTGAGCTTGCCCATGCTCACATGCTCGGGCCGCAGCCGCCCCTCATCCTTCATGCGGCCGAGGTGCAGCGCGAGGAGCGTTCCCTTGTTGAGCTCGGTCGCCATGTTCGCGAGCTTCTCCTGTGTGAGCTGGAAGCCGGCGATCGGCCGGCCCCATTGCACCCGGGTCTTCGAGTACTCGAGCGCGCACGCGAAGCAAGCTCGCGCGGCGCCCATCGCCCCCCACACGATCCCGAATCGTGCCTCGGACAGACACGAAAGCGGCCCCTTCATGCCAGTGACGTCGGGCAGCACCGAATCCTCGGACAGCCGCACACCGTCGAGCACCAACTCAGACGTCACGCTCGCGCGGAGTGAAAGCTTCCGGTGGATGTCGCTCGCGGAGAAGCCGGGCGAGTCCGTCGGGACGATGAACCCGCGGATACCCTCGTCGGTCTGCGCCCACACGATCGCCACGTCGGCGATCGAGCCGTTCGTGATCCACATCTTCGTGCCGGAGACGACCCACTCGTCGCCGTCTCGCTTGGCGCGCGTACGCATGTGGTTCGGGTCGCTCCCGAAGTCGGCCTCGGTGAGCCCGAAGCAGCCGATGAGCTCGCCGGTCGCCATCTTCGGCAGCCATCGCTCCTTCTGCTCCTCGGAGCCGAACTTCCATATCGGGAACATGCAGAGCGAGCCCTGGACGCTCACGAACGACCGGAACCCGGAGTCCCCCGCCTCGAGCTCCAGGCAGGCGAGGCCGTAGGAAACGGCGTTCGCCCCGAGACAACCGTATCCCTCGAGGTGCATGCCCAGGAGACCGAGCTCACCGAGCTGCGACGCAACCTCCTTGGGGAACTCTCCCGCCTCGAACCAGCCCTCGATGCCCGGCAGGACGTTGTCGCCCACCCACTCGCGGACCAGGTCGCGGATCTGACGCTCCTCGTCCGAGAGCAGATGGTCGACATCCACGAAATCGAGGGGATCAGGGGCCATCATGGCCCGCGTAGCGTAGCGCGCCGCTCCGGCGTCAAGAGGCCGCCGCGCCCGGTCGATGGGGTGATATGAGGGGAACCAACGAACGCTCGATGCGCACGGCCGGCCGGATCTTGGCGGCCGGCCTCGCGTTGGCCGTTCTCATCGGCGCGACGTCCACGGCGGGGGCCCGGGCCCCGATCTCCGAGGCCCGCCATCGTGCCGACGCCATCCGCCACCACGTCGCGGACGCGCGCGGAGAAGCCGCCCAGCTGCAGGTTCGGATCTTGGCACTCGCCGCCCAGATCACCGACTCGAGGCAGCGGCTCGACCGGGCACAAGCGCAGCTGTTGGTCGCCCAACGCAGTCTGCTCGAAGCGCGAACGGAGCTCGACGTCGTCCAGGTCCAGCTGGATGAGCGTGCACGGGCGGCGTTCGAGGCGTTCGGCCCGGGCACGTCGGCTGCCTACCTGCTCGGCGCGAGCTCGTTCGCGGATCTCCTTGACCGGAGCGTCATGCTCGACCACCTGCAGCAGGCCGACGTCACGCTGGCCGACGACGTGCGCGCTCGCAGCGAGCGGTTCGACGCCATACGGGCACGGCTCGAGCGACGGACCCGGGAGCGGGCCCGCCTGCTCGCGGTGATCGAGACACGGGGTGCCGACCTGCTCGCGGCGTTCGCCGAACAGCAGTCGGCCCTGCAGCAGCTCGTCGGCGAGCGGGTGGCAGCCACCCGGCGGGTGGGCCGACTCGAGCGCAAGGCCGCGCGCGAGAACGGTGCGCTGCCGTTCGGCGACTGGGCGGATCGCTTCCTACGGTACCTTGACGCCCCGACGTGTCGCGACAACCGGGTGGTCGTCATCGCGTGGCAGGCGAATGAGTTCACCCAGGCCAGGTGGAACCCGCTCGCCACCACGCATCGGATGACCGGGTCAACGGACTTCAACGACGTCGGCGTGCAGAACTATCGATCCCTCTCCCAAGGGGTCCAAGCGTCGGTGGAGACGCTCTTCGGCGGCGGCGATCCGTACGGATACGGGGCGATCCTCGAAGCCCTTTACGCGTGCGCCCCCGCGGTACAGACCGCCGACGCGATCCGTGCGTCTGCTTGGTGCCAGGGGTGCTCCAACGGGGACTACGTCAGTGCGCTCGTCCCGATCATGGAGCAGTACTTCGACCGGTACTCGGGATCTCACGCCTAGCGACGAGCAGCATGTCGATACCCCCTTCCGTCGTTCGTCGGTAGGGTGGAGCGGCCATCGGGGCTGCGTCGATCCGAAGGAGGGCGGCATGCGCTACATCCTGCTGATCTACGGGGACGAGAAGGCGTTCGCCGGCATGTCGCCGGAGGAGACCGACTCCGTCATGGGTGAGTACGACAAGTACTCAGCCTGGCTCGAGGAGAAAGGCTGGATCCGTGCAGGCGACCCACTCGCCGACACGGACAAGGCGACCACGGTCCGGCAGGCGAACGGCAAGGTGCTCGTGACGGATGGGCCGTACACCGAGACGAAAGAACAATTGGGCGGTTACTACATCGTCGAGTGCGAGAACCTGGACGAGGCGATCGAGGCCGCCAAGCGGATCCCGACCGTCGCCTCGGGTGGCTCCGTCGAGGTCAGGCCCATCATCGACATGTGAGCGGTGCCGCCGAGGTCGTCGAGCGTCTGTTCCGGCGTGAGTCGGGCCGGGCGGTGGCGACCCTCATCCGCGTGCTCGGCGACTTCGACCTGGCGGAGGAGGCCGTGCAAGAGGCGTTCGCGGTCGCGATGGAGCGCTGGCCGGCCGACGGGATCCCCGACAACCCCGGCGCTTGGATCACAACCACGGCGCGCAACCGTGCGATCGACCGCATCCGGCGTGAGCAGCAGCGGGTCGGGAAGACCGAAGCCGCTCAGCGGATCCGAGACCTCGACTCTCTGGGGGGCGATATGCAGGAGATCCCCGATGACCGGCTCCGCCTGATCTTCACCTGTTGTCACCCAGCTCTGCCGCTCGACTCTCGAGTGGCGCTCACGCTCCGAACGGTTGGCGGTTTGTCGACGCGGGAGATCGCGCGCGCGTTCATCTCCACGGAGAAGACGATCCAGCAGCGCCTGGTCCGTGCGAAGAGGAAGATCCGTGACGCGGCCATCCCCTACCGCGTACCGCCGCGGGAGTTACTTCCGGAGCGTTTCGACGGTGTGCTCACTGTCCTGTACCTCATCTTCAATGAGGGGTACGCCGCGACCGTAGGACCGCTCGTTCGCGCCGAGCTCTGCGAGGAAGCCATCTGGTTGACACGGATCCTCACGGAACTGATGCCCGGCGAGCCCGAGGCGCTCGGCCTGCTCGCGCTGATGCTGCTGCAGCACTCGCGTCATCGCGCGCGCGTGGACGCCGCCGGCGAGATCGTTCTGCTGGAGGATCAGGACCGCTCCCGATGGGACCGCGACCTGATCGACGAGGGGGCCGCGACGCTCGATCGGGCGATGGCGATCGGCGCCCCCGGCGCCTTTCAGGTGCAGGCGGCCATCGCCGCGTTGCACGCCCGTGCCCCGCGGCCCGAGGACACCGATTGGCCGCAGATCGCCACGTTGTACGGCGTGCTGGCCGAGCGAGCGCCGTCGCCCGTCGTCTCACTGAACCGCGCGGTGGCGGTGGCGATGGCCGACGGGCCGAACGCCGGTCTCGCGCTCACGGAAGAGCTCGCCTCCGAGCTCGATGGGTACCATCTCTTCCACTCGGCTCGCGCCGACCTCTTACGTCGCCTGGATCGGCCGGAACAGGCCGCGATCGCCTACCGCCGCGCCCTGGAGCTGACGACGAACCAACACGAACGCGAGTTCCTGGAACGCCGTCTCGGCGAACTACGCCCGCTGCTCTAGAGTTGCCGGCGCGATGCTCTTCCCCACCGTCGATTTCGCGGTCTTCTTCTGCATAGTCTTCCTGGGCCACTGGCTCCTGAACCCGCGTCCCCTGCCATGGAAGCTCTTCATGATCGGCGCGAGCTACGTCTTCTACGCCTGGTGGAACGTTCACTTCGTCTGGCTGCTGGCCGCCGTGAGCGCGATCGCCCAGGTCGGCGGGCTGGCGGTCGCGAAGCAGCAGGATCCCGGGCGGCGCCGGGCCGTGATGGCGACGGCGGTCGCGGCCACGACGCTCCCGCTCGCGATCTTCAAGTACTACGGATTCTTCGCGATCAACGTGACGAACGGGCTGTCGCGTCTGGGCATCCACGCCGGCCCGCCCCTGGTTCAGCTGATCCTGCCGGTCGGCGTGTCCTTCTTCACGTTCATGGCCGTGGCATACATCGTGGACATCCAGCGCGGCGACACGCGACCCGCGAGCTGGATCGACGTCTTCCTCTACCTCTCGTTCTTCCCGCACCTGGTCGCCGGACCCATCGTGCGCCCGAACGAGCTGATTCCCCAGCTCGACGTTCGTCGCGACCCTCGGCATATCGACATCGCGGGTGCCGCCTGGTTGATCCTCGGAGGCCTGTTCAAGAAGGTGGTCATCTCGAGCTTCCTGGCGTCCGCGATCGTCGACCCGGTGTTCGGCGATCCGATGCGGCACAGCTCGCTCGAGGTCCTGTTCGCGATCTACGGCTACGCGATCGTGATCTACACGGACTTCAGCGGGTACACGGACATCGCGATCGGCGTCGCGCAGCTGCTCGGCTTCAAGTTCCCTCAGAACTTCGACCGGCCGTACAGCGCCCGATCGCTCCAGGACTTCTGGCGCCGCTGGCACATGACGCTCTCCCGATGGCTCCGCGACTACCTGTACATCCCGCTCGGCGGCTCGCGGAAGGGGGAACGAAGGACATACATCAACATCATGGTCACGATGGTCCTCGGGGGTCTGTGGCACGGCGCCGCATGGACGTTCGTGTTCTGGGGTGCGTACCACGGCGTCGGCCAGGTGCTCGGTGCATACCGGCGCACGCGAAGGGCGAAACTCGGCCTCCCCGAACCGGCAGAGACGGCGTCGCTGATCTGGGGCCAGCGGATCCTGACCTTCAACCTGGTCTGTGTCGGCTGGGTGTTCTTCCGCTCCGACTCGATCAGCACCGCGTTCTCGATGCTGGGTCGCCTCGTCACGGGGTGGACCGGTCAGAACGGCCTGGTCACACCTCTCGTCGTCGGAACGATCGCGCTCATGCTCGCGTTGCAGTTCGCGCCACACACGACAGCCGAGCGGATCATGGAGCGTGTGGCCGACCTCCGCCCGGTGACGATGGGTGCGGTCTTCGCGTTCGTCCTGTTCGTCATCTCGACGCTTGGGCCGCAGGGTGTAGCCCCGTTCATCTACTTCCAGTTCTGAATCATGGCTCGACCGACGACCAACCCTGGCGAACGACCCGGCCCCGCGAGAGGTCCAGAGCGGCCTGCTCGTTCGGGTCGAAAGACGATGCCGGCGGGGCGGGTCGTCGTCGTCATGCTCGTGTGTCTGCTGCTCTGGACGTTCCTGTTCGCGCCCTCCCTGAAGCGCACGGCCGAGGCCTCGCCCGACGGCACCCGTCGAACCGTGGCGATCGCGGTGCTCACCCCGTTCGCAGGTATCAGCGACGCCCTCCAGATCACGAAGCTGACCGATGGGATCGAACGCGCCCTCGGTCGCGATCCGGAGGCAGCGCCGGGGGGTGAGATCGTGGTCCCGCCCGAGCCGATCCCCTCGGTCTCCACCGGAGGAGGCGGCGAGGTCGAGACTAAGGGCCCCATCCGCAAGCCCACCGGGCAGAACAAGCTCCGTGTGGTCGTGGTCGGCGATTCGTTGGCTTCGGGGCTGGGCACCTACCTGGCGCGGGTCATGAAGCCGTCCCTGGTCCGCGTGTCGGGGCAGGGCCGGATCTCGACCGGCCTTGCGAGGCCCGACTACTTCAACTGGCCCGCGGGTATGCGCGAGATCGCCGACCGCTTCCGGCCCGACCTGGTGATCGTGATGTTGGGCGAGAACGACAACCAAGCGCTCCGCGCGGCGGGCGGGGAGATCGACACCGATATCGGAACGTTCGCCTGGCCGCAGGCCTACGAGCGGCGCGTCGCAGCCTTCATGCGCGTCGCGACTTCGAGGGGATCGCGCGTCGTGTGGGTCGGTCTGCCCGTCGTGCGCGACACGGCACGCCGCGACCTGGTCCGCCGGCAGAACGACCTGTTCGAACAGGCGGCGCAGGAGGTGAAGAACGTCTCGTTCCTGGACACGTGGAAGCTCTACTCGACTCCCGACGGGGGCTACACGGCGTACATCCACGTGAACGGCAACGTCGTGCAGATCCGCGAGGCCGACGGGATCCACTTCAACAGCACGGGATACACGTTGTTGGCGCGGGCCGCCGTGGCGCTCGCCGAGCAGGACTTCAAGCTGACCCCGCGGGTCGAGGCGGGCTAGATCGGCGGCCGATCAACGCCTGCGAACTCGGACGGCGAACCCCGTCACACCCGGATCGGCACCTCGGGGAGGTTCTTGAGAGCGGCCTCCTCGTCGGCCGGGTCGAACTCCACTTCGGGCAGCCGCCCGTTCAGGTAGTCATCGTAGGCCTGCATGTCGAAGTGCCCGTGGCCGCAGAGGTTGAACAAGATCACGCGCTCCTCGCCTGCCTCACGCGCGGCGACCGCCTCGTCGATCGCGCCCATGATCGCGTGTGCCGGCTCCGGCGCGGAGACGATGCCCTGCGCTTTCGCGAACCGCACCGCCGCGCCGAAGATGTCGTTCTGCGTGTAGGCCTTGGCCTCCATATAACCCTCGCGGACCAGGAGCGAGAGCGACGGAGCATCGCCGTGGTAGCGCAACCCGCCGGCGTGCACCGGCGCCGGCACGAAGTCGTGCCCCAGCGTGTACATCGGGACGATCGGCGCGATCTGTGCCGTGTCGCCGTAGTCGTACGCGAACGTCCCCTTGGTGAGCGTGGGACAGGCAGCCGGCTCGGTCGCCACGAACCGCAGGTCGCTTGTCTCGCCGCGGAGCTTCCCGGCCATGAACGGATAGGAGATCCCCGCGAAGTTCGAGCCGCCGCCGACGCATCCGACGATCACGTCCGGCTGCTCGCCCGCCATCTCCATCTGCTTCTGCGCCTCCAGGCCGATCACCGACTGGTGCAACAGCACGTGGCCGAGCACGCTCCCCAGCGCGTAGTTCGTGTCGTCGTGCGTGGCGGCGTCCTCGACCGCCTCGCTGATCGCGATGCCGAGCGACCCGGTCGAATCGGGGTGGGCCTCGAGGATCGCACGCCCCGAGTTCGTCTGCGGGGACGGTGACGGGAGCACCTGCGCGCCGAACGTCTCCATGAAGACGCGGCGGTACGGCTTCTGGTCGTAGGAGGCCCGCACCATGTAGACCGTGCACTCCAGTCCGAAGAAGCTGCATGCCATGGCCATCGCCGAGCCCCACTGGCCGGCACCGGTCTCGGTCGCGATCCGCCTGATGCCGGCCTCCTTGTTGTAGAAGGCCTGCGGCACCGCGGTGTTCGGCTTGTGGGAACCGGCTGGCGAGACACCCTCGTACTTGAAATAGATCCGGGCCGGCGTCTGCAACGCCTGCTCTAGCCTCGTCGCTCGGAACAGCGGGGTCGGCCTCCACAGGCGGTAGATGTCGATCACCTCACCGGGGATGTCGATCCACTGATCGGTCGACACCTCCTGCATGATCAACGCCTCGGGGAACAGCGGCAGCAGGTCCGGCGGGCCGATCGGCTCCTTCGTCTGCGGGTTGAGAGGCGGGAGCGGCGTGACCTTTTGCGCCAGATCGGGCATGAGGTTGAACCAGGCGGTGGGCACGTCCTCAGGCCGAAGGTCGAAACGGGTGCGCTCGTCACTCATGGGGAAGCCTCCTCGTTCGCCGAACCGGTGCGCGAGCCTAGCGCGTCCCGAACCCGTGTGGCTAGACACGAGGGCCCGCCCACCTCCCTTTGAGGAGGACTGACACGAGCGCGCGCAGGCGCCACTTTCAGGCGTCGTCGTCCGTGGTTCGTGCGGCGGTCGCCACCTCCACCCAGCCGTCGTCGGTCAGCCGGGCGAAGTAGACCGGGACGGGGTCCTGCGCCGGGCCGCCGACAGGCTCACCGGTCTCCACGTCGAACACGCTCCCGTGGCAGGCGCACTTGACCGTCGCCTCCCGGTCGTCGAACTCCCCTTCCGCAAGCGAGCACCCCGCGTGCGTGCACTCGTCGCCGAACGCGAACAGCCGGTGCTCCACATGAGCGACCGCCACCCGCCCGGCCGGGGTGTCGTACGCGCGCATCTCGCCATCCGGGACCTCCGCGATACCCGCCAACCGGATGAATTCCATGCCCTTCGTCCCTTCCACCGGTTGTTCTCGGTCGGTGGAAACACTACCGGCGCTCATCGCGCATCGCGCACGGCCACCCACGCCCGCTGAAACAGCGTGACGGCACCGAGTACCGAGAGCAGGATCAGGACGAGCCGCATCGCGCCGGGGATCAACAGCCCAACCATCAACGCCAGGAAGCGTTCGAGGCGTTGGAAGAAACCCTCGGTGAGCGAGAGGCCGACGGCCTCGGCCTCGGCGCGGACGTGACTGACCGAGAGGCTGACGACCAGCGTGATGAGCGCGAGCGCCGCGTCGAACGTGTCGCCCTCGGCCGTCAACGCCCAGAACAAGCACGAGAACAAGATCGCATCGGACACACGATCGAGCACGGAGTCCAGGAACGCTCCCGATCGCGACTCGATCCCACGTTGTCGGGCCACCGAACCGTCGAACACATCGCAGATCCCCGCAAGGATCAGCAACGCCCCACCCACGAGCCACTCACCCCTGATGATCAACGCCCCCACGACCACGTTGAGCGCGAGTGACAGCAGCGAAAGCTGCCACGGATAGATGCCCGTCCACAGGAGGAACGCGAGGATCCCCCGGTACGGCCAGGCGAAGATCCGCTGCATCGCGCCGCCCGCCGCGCCCTCGCTCTTGCGCGGCGCGGGCATGTCGCGGACCCGCGGAGCTTCGTGGTCGGGGTGAGGGTGCGGCTCCTGGGCGGTCACTAGTCCATCACAGACTAGCTAGCCAGCGTGGGGCTCGAAGCCGACCACGACGTAGCGGAAGTTGCCGCCCGGCGCCTCGTACACGACCTCTTCGCCGGTGGCCGCACCCATGAGGGCCGAGCCGAGCGGTGACGTGGTCGTGACCGTGCGAGCACCGGGGGCCTTCTCCTCGGCGTGCTCGGCGAGCAGGTACGTCTCATCTTCGGGCTCGTCGTCGTCGAGCGGACGAACCGTCACCAGCATGCCGGGACCCACCGCGTCGGCGTCGGCGGCCGCCTCGACGATGTCCGGATCCCGGAGGAGCTGCTGCAGCTTGCGGATCTTCGATTCCATGAGGCCCTGGTCGTTCTTCGCCGTGTCGTACTCGGCGTTCTCACGGAGATCCCCGTGCTCGCGCGCGACCTTCAGTCGTTGGGCGATCACCTCGCGGCCGTGCGTCGTCAACTCCTCGAGCTCGGCCTTGAGGCGCTCGTATGCGTCGAGCGTGAGACGGGACGTCGGTTCCTGCCCGGGCTTGCGCGCCGGGCGATCGGCCAGCTCTTCAGGCAGCTCCATGGCCCGAGTCTATCCGGCGTCCGGGTGCCTCGGTTCTACACCTCGCTCAGGTAGATGTTCTTGAGCTCCGTGTAGAGCTCGGCGGCGTGCATACCCATCTCGCGCCCGAGTCCGCTCTGCTTGTATCCGCCGAACGGGGCCTCAGTGAACACGCTCGAGGACGAGTTCACGCTGATCACGCCCGTGCGAACACCCTTCGCGACCCGGATCGCCCGGCCGATGTCGCGCGTCCAGACCGAGCCCGACAGTCCGTACGGGGAATCGTTGGCCATGCGGACCGCTTCCTTTTCATCGTCGAACGCCAGGATGCACGCCACGGGACCGAAGATCTCCTCCTGCGCGACGCGCATCTCGTTGTGCACGTCGGCGAGCACCGCGGGTTGCAGGAAGAAACCGGCCCGATCGGGCACGTCTCCGCCGGTCACACGGCGCGCTCCTTCATCCACCCCGAGCTGGATGTAGTCGAGAGACGTCTGCCGCTGGCCTCGCGAGATCAGCGGACCCATCTCGGTGGCCTCGTCGAGCGGCTCGCCGACCACGATCGACTCCGCACGCTTCGCGAACCGTTCGATGAACTCGTCGTATACGGGACGTTCGACGAAGGCACGGGAGCGGGCGCAGCAGTCCTGGCCGGCGTTGTCGAACACCCCCCAGATCGACTTCTCCACGCAGACATCGAGGTCGGCGTCGGCGAAGATCACGCTCGCGGACTTCCCTCCGAGCTCGAGCGAGACCCGCGTGATGTTGTTCGCCGCCTCTTGCATGACCCGGGTCCCGACCTCGGTCGAGCCGGTGAAGCTGATCTTGGCGACACGTGGATCGGCGATCAGCGCGCCGGCCACCGTCGAGCCTGGCCCGGGCAAGACCGACAGAGCTCCATCGGGCAGTCCGGCCTCGGCCAGGATCTCGGCCATCGCAAGCGCGGTGAGCGGCGTCTGCGACGCCGGCTTCACGATCGCTGTGTTCCCGCACGCGAGGGCGGGTGCGACCTTCCACGACGTGATCGCCATCGGGAAGTTCCATGGGGTGATCAGCACGCACACCCCCACGGGCTCGCGAATCGTCACGTCGATGCCCGGAGGAACGACCGGGATCGACTCCCCGAAGATCTTGTTCGCGGCGCCGCCCCAATACTCGAACGTATTCGCCACGATGTCGATCTCGCCCCGGGCCGCCGCGATCGGCTTGCCGCCGTTCCGCGCTTCGAGACGTGCCAGATCTTCGAGGCGCTCCCGCATCAGGAACGACGCTTTGGTCAGGACGCGCCCTCGCTCACGCGCGCTGGTCCGGGGCCACGGACCCTCCTCGAACGCCTTCACGGCAACGTCGACCGCCCGCCGTGCGTCTTCGACCCCTCCCTGGGCGACCTCGGCCATAGGCGCGGCGGTGCCGGGCTCGATCACCTCGAACGTCTTGCCCTCGGCGGCGGCGACGCGCTCCCCCCCGACCATCAGCAGCTCGGGCATGGCAGGACTCCTTCCTGAGGTGGACTTCGCGATGATACGAGGAGGACCTGCGCGGCGTACCCTTCATGCTCAGACGACAGGTCGGGAGGGCAAGCTCGCATGCGTCTCGAGGGCAAGGTGGCGCTGATCACGGGGGGCGCCAGCGGCATGGGCATGGTGGCGTCCAAGCTGTTCGCCGCTGAGGGCGCGAGGGTCGTGCTGACCGATGTCGCCGACGATGCCGGGGAGGCCACCGCCGCGGAGATCCGGGCCATCGGCGGTCAGGCCGCCTACGTCCACGCGGACGTGTCGAAGGAAGCGGACGCGGAGTCGATGATCCGGACGACGGTCGACACGTTCGGCGGGCTCCACGTCCTCTACAACAACGCCGGCGTGATGCCGAACGATGACGGCTCCGTCCACACGAACACGGAGGCCGTCTGGGACCTCGTCCTGGGGATCAACGTGAAGGGCGTGGCGTTCGGCTGCAAGTACGGGATCCCGGCGATGATCGAGTCGGGCGGCGGCTCGGTGATCAACGTCGCCTCGTTCGTCGCCTGGATGGGCGCCGCCACGTCGCAGACCGCGTACACCTCATCGAAGGGCGCCGTCCTCGCGATGACGCGCGAGATCGCCGTGGAGTACGCGCGCAAGGGCATCCGCTGCAATGCACTCTGTCCCGGGCCGATCGAGACGCCTCTGCTGATGGCGCTCCTTTCCGACGAGGCGAAGAGGCAGCGCCGCTACGTGCACATCCCTATGGGTCGGCTCGGACGAGCCGACGAGCTCGCGAACGCCGCGCTGTTCCTGGCGAGCGACGACTCCTCGTTCATGACGGGGGCCTCACTGATCGTGGACGGCGGCATCACCGCGGCCTACGTGACACCCGAGGACTAGAAAGGTCGTCTCCGGCCATGCTCGCGACCGGTCATCCCGCCATCCCGACCGGGGATCTCGACTTCACGCCGCTCCTCTACATGGGGATCCTCCTCCTGTGGATCCGCAGGACCCGTGTTCCGTTCAGGATCTGGATGTTCCCCATCGCGCTGGTGGCGGGCGGCCTGATCGACTCCATCTCGGACGGGCTCGGGCACTCGACGCTGACGACCGCCGTCGTCCTCATATCGGTCGCGCTCATCGTGCACCCACCGCGGGCCTCAACTCCTCCCCTCCGGCCGCCGGACGTTTGACAGACAAACCTCCGATGTGGCTCCATACGCGTGTTCCGGCATTCGCCGTTTCGGGAGGGGGCTCTGATGTCCGAGCAACGGAAGGTCGGTTCCGTCACCTACCAGGAGGTGGGTGAGGAGTACTTCAAGCAACGTGGGTTACGGCGACACGCCGGTATGTGGTCGCTGTGGGCCCTTGGCGTGGGCGCCGTCATCTCCGGCGAGTACTACGGCTGGAACTTCGGTCTCGGCACCGGCGGGTTCGGCGGTCTGCTCATCGCATCCGCGCTCATGGCGGTCATGTACTACGGCCTCGTCTACTCGATCGCCGAGATGTCCCCGGCACTCCCACACACGGGCGGGGCATACTCGTTCGCACGTTCGGCCATGGGTCCATGGGGCGGGTTCCTGACGGGCTTGGCCGAAAACATGGAGTACGTGATCACCCCGGCCGTGGTCGTCGGGGCGATCGGCTTGCTGATGCAGGAGATCACAGCGGGTCTGTTCAACATCACCGGCAATCCGTGGTGGAACAGCCTGCCGTTCTGGTGGGCGGTCTTCTACATCATCTTCGTCGGGATCAACATCATCGGGATCGAGGCCACCATGCGATTCACGGTGACGATCACGATCTTGTCCATCGCCGTCCTCGTGTTCTTCTTCCTCGCGGCGATCTTCTCCGGGAAGCTCGACTTCTCGTTGTGGACGAACATCTCGAAGAGCGGAGAGCCGATCCCCGGAGGGGGTGGTCCGTGGTTCCCCTTCAGCGTGAGCGGGATCTTCAAGTCCCTCCCGTTCGCGATCTGGTTCTTCCTCGCGATCGAGGAGGTGCCCCTCGCCGCCGAGGAGTCGATGGATCCCCAACGCGACGTGCCGAGGGGATCGGTGCTGGCGATGCACACGCTGCTGATCGCAGCGATCTTGACGCTGGTCTTTAACACCGCGCTCCCGGGCGGAGCCGCCCTGTACAGCCAGTCGGGGTTCCCGCTTCTGGACGGCCTGTACGCGATCTTCGGCAAGGGGAACGCCACTGAGCTGCTCGGGCTGCTGTTCGTGATCGGACTGGTGGCGAGCTTCTTCACGATCATCTTCGCGTACGGCCGGAACACCTACTCCCTGTCCCGTGCCGGGTATTTCCCGAAGTTCTTGTCGAAGACGCACGGGACGCGGAAGACGCCGCACGTCGCGTTGATCGCCGGAGCGCTCGTCGGCTACGCGGTCTCGTACCTCGTGTACGTCCTGCAGCAGAAAGAACTCGGCACGCAGATCGTGGCGGCGCTGCTGAATATGGCGGTGTTCGCGGCGGTGATCTCGTACATCATGCAGATGACGTCGTTCGTCATGCTCCGCCGGAACATGCCGAACATCGAGCGGCCCTACCGGAGCAAGTGGGGGGTCCCCGGGGCGGTGATCGCCGGCGGCCTCGCCGCGATCTCGCTCATCGCGATCTTCTTGAACGAGGCCTATCGCCCGGGCCTGTACGGCGTCGCCATC
Organism: uncultured Actinomycetes bacterium; assembly: GCA_963695975.1. Lineage (GTDB taxonomy): Bacteria > Actinomycetota > UBA4738 > UBA4738 > HRBIN12 > JBBQVZ01. The sequence continues at coordinate 92,851 of CAVOIB010000002.1, forward strand.
TACTACGTCCTCGGCGTGCTCTACTTCGCGATCGCCGGGCGGCACCGGTTGGTGCTCTCGCCGGAGGAAGAGTTCGCCCTCACCGTGGGCGAGCGAGGGATGCCCGGACGCGAGGGATACACGACCTCGAAGGAGGAGCAGGAGTCGATCCTGGCCGGTGGGACGGGGGCGACGGCGCAGGAGCCGCCCGCTCCATCCGGGTCGACGCCGCCTTCGGGCTAGTGACACGGTCGTTCGATCCGAACGTCAGGGGCGGTGGGCCAACAACCCACCGCCTTTGACGTCTACCGAGGGAGAGGCCCGATGTCAGTGCAGGGAACGCTCGATGTGAAGCAGCTCGAGGCGCTCGTCGACGAGGGCGCCGTTGACACCGTCCTCTGCATGTTCACGGACATGCAGGGTCGCTTCATGGGCAAGCGCGTGGTGCCGCACTTCTTCTTGGAAGACGTCATGGGCGATGAGGGCCTGCACGCGTGCCTCTACTTGCTGGCGATCGACATGGAGATGGAGCCGCTCCCCGGCTACAAGTACGCGAGCTGGGAGACCGGTTACGGCGACTTCCGGATGGTCCCGGACGTGAGCACGCTCCGCTGGTGTCCGTGGCTCGAGAAGACCGTGATGGTGATCTGCGACGTCGCCGACGAGGACACCGGCGAGCCGGTGGAGGTCGCGCCCCGACAGATACTGAAGCGCCAGGTCGAGCGCGCGAAGAAGGCGGGCTTCACGATCAAGACGGGATCGGAGCTCGAGTTCTACCTGTTCCAGGACTCGTACCGCGAGGCGGCGGAACGCGGCTACCGCGACCTGCGGCCGAGCTCACCGTACATCATGGACTACCACATGCTCCAGACGACACGCGACGAGTGGATCCTCCGACAGATCCGCAACGGCATGCTGGGCGCGGGCATCCCTGTGGAGTTCAGCAAGGGGGAATTCGGCAGGGGACAGCACGAGGTCAACATCACGTACTCCGAAGCATTGTCGAACGCCGACCACCACGCGCTCTACAAGCACGGCGTCAAAGAGATCGCTGAGCTGAACGACGTGGCGATCACGTTCATGGCGAAGCCGACGATGTCCGAGGCCGGCTCCAGCTGTCACCTGCACTCGAGCGTGTGGGACAAGTCTGGGAAGAAGTCGTTGATGTACGACGCCGAGGGCGCGCACCATATGAGCGACACCTACCGCTGGTACATGGGCGGACTCATGGCGTGCGCCCGAGAGATGGCCTGGATGTACGCGCCGTTCGTGAACTCCTTCAAGCGGTACCAGCTCGGCTCGTGGGCGCCGACCGCGATCGTGTGGAGCCGCGACAACCGGACCTGCGGCTTCCGCACGGTCGGAGAGCACGTTTCGGCCCGCGTGGAGTGCCGGATCCCGGGCGCGGACGCCAACCCGTACCTCGCGTTCGCGGCGACGATCGCCGCGGGACTGTGGGGCATCGAGAACAAGGTCGAACCACCGGAGATGTTCAAGGGCAACGCCTACGAGGCCAAGCGGGTCCCTCGTGTCCCCTACTCGCTGCACGAGGCCATCGACACATTCCGCAAGAGCAAGGTCGCGCGCGGAGCGTTCGGCGACTTCGTGTTCGAACACTTGCTGAACACCGCCGTGCAGGAACAGGTGATCTTCGACAACACGGCCGTCACCGATTGGGAGATGGTCAGGTACTTCGAGCGCGGCTAACGCTCGACCGGAAGAGGCCCGGTCGGCCGCTACACTCGCCCGCATGTCGCACGTTCTGCTGATCGGTCATGACCCGAACGAGACGTTCGGGGTCGCGCCCCGCACCTTGTCGGCGTCAGGGATGACGATCCGTCGCCATCTTGCGAGATCCGGCGACGTGCTTCCGCCGGTGGACGACGTGGCCGGGGTCGTCGTGTTCGGTGGCTCGATGAACGTCGATATGACTGATGAGCACCCATACCTCGCCGAGGAGCGCGAGTTCGTTCGAGAGGCGGTGGGCAACGACATCCCCTTCCTCGGGATCTGCCTGGGCGCACAGATGCTCGCCCGGGCGCTCGACGGCCGCGTCTACCCTGCCGGGATCCGCGAGATCGGGTTCAACGCCCTCCGGCCGACCCCCGAAGCAGCGGGCGATCCCTTGCTCTCCGTGTTCGCGGACGGCGACATGGTGTTCCACTGGCACGAGGACACGTTCGAGCTTCCTCACGGCGCGTCCCTGCTGGCCCGGGGGGACGACGTGCCGATGCAAGCCTTCCGGATGGGCGATCGGGCGTGGGGCGTGCAGTTCCACCTCGAGGTCGACCGGCCGGAGCTCGAGCTCTGGCTGCGGGCCGCCGGTGAGGAGGTCGTTCGCGCCTGGGGATCGACCACGGAGCGGCTGATCGAAGAGGCCAACGGGTACCTCGCTACCCAGGAAGCCAAGGCGCGAGAGGTGTTCCGCCGCTTCGCAGATGTCGTGAATACGTGCGTCTAGACATCTGACGCAACTCGTGCCACCATCCGGCGACAGTAGCCGCGGGACGGACGTCTCCGTGTGAACGGCGCCGTCCTCGCTGAGGAGGGGGTGCTGGATGGCCACGCAGGTCAACGAAGATGTGATGATCTCGGAGAAGGTCGCGCCGGTTCTCGTTTCCCGGACGCTCGGACCGTTCGACCTGGTCGTGATCTTCGTCGCGGTCGTGCTGTTCATCAACAACGCCGCCGGTCTGCAGTTCGCCGGGCCGTCAGTGTTCATCTTCTGGATCGTGGGGTTCGCGACGTTCCTGATCACCGGGGCGTTCGTGACGGCTCAACTCGGGCGGATGTTCCCGGAGGAAGGGTCCATCTACGTGTGGACCCACAAGGTCCTCGGTCCGTTCTGGGGGTTCTTCGCGGGGTTCGTCGCCTGGTGGCCGGGACCGATCTCGATGGTCTTCATCGGCGTGCTCGTGGCCAACTTCCTGCAACAGACCGCCGCATTCTTCGACTGCAGCGGCGCACCGTGCGCGATCCTGACGAAGAACTGGGAGCTCGGCATCGTCGTCCTGGTCGTCATCTGGTTCGGTGCCAGCATGTCGTACCTTCGGATGCGCATCACGCAGAACTACGTGAACGTCCAGTTCTTCGCGTACGCCGCCGCGATCTTCTTGATCGGCTTCGCGGGCGTCTGGTGGCTCCTGAAAGGGCACGGCTCGGCCACGGACTTCGGCACGGGGTGGAACCCCTTCCAGGGCGAGACACTCGCGCTCGGGCTCCCTGCGAACCTGACGTTCTTCTCGTTCGCGATCCTCGCCCTCCTGGGGATCGAAACGCCGATGAACATGGGCGTGGAGGTCACGGGCGGAGAGAGCGCGATCAAGACGTACCTGAAATGGGGCTGCATCATCGTGATGGCCGCCTACCTGTGGGCGACCTGGGGCAACATGGTCGTGATCCAGGCGGGAGGGGCGAACGGAACGACGGGAGGGCCGCAGACCGTCGCGCTCGCGCTCGGGAAGTGGGCGGGGGTCCTCGTCTCGCTGATCCTGGCATGGGTGTTCCTCACGGCGGAGGTCGTCTACAACTACTCGTTCGGACGGCTGCTGTTCGTGTCGGGGCTGGAGAAGCGTCTCCCCCACCAGTTCGGCAAGGTCAACAAGAACAAGGTGCCGGCCAACGCGATCACGTTGCAGACGGTGATCGCGACCCTCCTCGCGGTCCTCGTCTTCTTCGTCCTGGGAGCGGGCGGCAGCGACCCCTACAAGGTCTTCTACGCGCTGTACGCCGGCGTGACGATCGTGTGGTGCATCTCGACGGCGCTGCTGTTCCTGGACATCTTCTTCGCGAAGCGGGCGGACCCGGAGCGGTTCGAGCAGGAGCGCCGAGCTCCTATCGGATGGCTCTATATCTGCGGTGCCGTCGGGTTCGTCATCAACATCCTGGCGGTGCTCTTCATCTTCGTCGGCTCGTGGTACCCGACGGGTTTCCCGCGGTTGGCTGAGTGGAACGCGTGGATGGTCGGCATCACGGCGGTCTCGGTGATCGCCGCGATCGTGATCTTCCTGATCTCGCAGCAGACGCGACACGGGGAGACGGACGAGCAGTTCATCTCCGAGGGCGCCGTGGAACAAGAGATCGCGGAAGACAGCCCGCCCCCGAGCTGAGCCATGACGCCCGAGGAGGTCGTCGCCGCCTGCAACGAGGCGGGGGTCAGGCTCGTCCGCTTCCTGTACTGCGACAACGGAGGTGTGATCCGGGCGAAGGCGGCCCACGTGGACCGTCTGGCGGATCGGATCCGCACAGGGATCGGCCTGACCGTCGCCATGCAGGCGATGAACTCCCTCGACCAGCTGCAGCAGGTCGAGGGGATGGGCCCGGTCGGGGAGATCCGTCTCGTGCCGGATCCGGACAGCTTCCGCGTGCTGCCCTACGCACCCCGTTCGGCCGCGATGCTCGTGGACCACCGGCGGACCGATGGGGAGCCTTACGAGGCCGGCCCGAGGAACTCCCTGCGACGGATGGCGGACGCGCTCGCCGAGCGAGGCATGCTGTTCCGCTGCGCCGTCGAGAACGAGTACAGCCTTGCACGCATGGAGGGTGACGGCTACGCGCCGATCGATGAGAGCCTGTGCTTCTCCACGATCGGCATGACGGCGTCGCAGGACGTGACGGATGCGATCGTGGATGCGCTCGACGCACAGGGCATCCAGCTCGAGCAGTACTACACGGAGCTCGGGCACGGGCAGCAGGAGATCTCGGTCGAGCACCTCCCCGTCCTCGAAGCCGCCGACGCGCAGATCCTGGTCCGTGAGACGATCCGCGGGGTCGCGGCCGCGCACGGCATGATCGCGTCGCTCGCGCCGAAGCCGTTCGGCGATCAGGCCGGCAACGGAGCGCACATCCACTTCAGCCTGTGGGATGAGGGAACCGGAGCGAACCTGTTCCACGACCTAGACGGGCGATTCGGGCTCTCGGCGACGGCGGAGCGGTTCGCGGCCGGCATCCTCGAGCACACCCCAGCGCTGCTCGCCCTCACCGCGCCATCGGTGAACTCCTTCCAGCGGCTCCTTCCGCAGCACTGGAGCTCGGCGTTCGTCTGCTGGGGACCCGACAACCGGGAGGCGACGGTCCGCGTGCCCTCCACGTACTGGGGACTCGAGGCGCCCTCGACCAACCTCGAGTACAAGCCGTCGGACGCGTCGTGCAACCCGTACCTGGCGTTCGGGGCGCTGATCGCCGCCGGGCTCGATGGGATCGACCGAGGCCTGGACCTCCCGGAACCCGTCGTGGTCGACCCTGCCACGATCGCGGAAGACGAACGGAAGGCGATGGGCCTCGCCCGGTACCCGACCACCGCCGAAGAGGCGCTGGACAGGCTCGAGGGAGACGAGATCCTCACCGGCGCGCTCGGCGAGCTGCTGACCGCCTCATACGTCGCCGTTCGGCGCTCGGAGGCGGCGGCGCACGCGGACATGGACGACGATGCCCGCTCTCGGAGCCATTTCCTGAAGTACTGAGGGTCAGCCCAGCCCGTGCAGTGAGCGGCAGCTGTCCGCGAGTACGAGACGTCCGAGCCGCTCGGCATCGGCCGAGGAGAGATAGTCGCGGTCGACGAAGCCGTTGAGGACGCGCCCGAGGGCCCCCTTCGCGAGGATGGCCGACGCCCAGAACATCTCCGGCTCACCTGCTTCGTCAGAGCCGTACATCAGCTTCGCCGCCGGCACGGTTCCGACAAGCATCTCGAGCGCCCATTCGACCTGGCCCCATCCCCACGGGATCAACTCAGACAGCTCCAGGTACACGTGGGGCAAGACCGATGCGATGTAGGCGGATTCCCGCACCCACGGGTACCCCGCATGCACGAGGACGACCGGCTGATCCTGTACATCGATGAGGAGCGGGAACAGGCCCTCCGGTCGGGCGTGAGGAAGGTCGATGTCGGGATCTCCTCCCCCGCAATGGAAGTGGAACGCGCGGTCGTTCGCCTTGGCGACCGCGAGCACACGACGTACCAGGAAGTCGCGAACCGGTTTCGCGTGCTCGCGTGTCTCATTCCAGCTGTCAGCACGCCAGCGGTCGAAGGCGGAGGCCGCGTCGGCGGGGCTCGGGTCACCGATATCCAGTCCGGTCCGGTACGCGATGATGGACTTATAGGCCACGCAGTTCGGATCGGCCGCCGCCGTCACGGCCTCGTCGTCGATGGCCGCGACCAGATCATCGAAGCTCCCGTCACGATGGTCCAGCACCCATGGCTCCAGCCGTGTCACGCGGTGCACGCGAACACCGATCGTGGACGCGAACTCCGACGCGGGGATCGGTGGCTGTGGATATCCCTCATCGGCCAATACGGCGACCACGCCTGCGGCGTCGAGCAACCCCTTCGTGTAGCCCTGCGGGTCGGAGTTGAGCGCCTCGGCGCGCGCGGCGATGACGGCCTCGCGCGTCGGTTCGCAGCCCAGGTGTGCCGCGAGCCATCGATGCATCGCCAAGCCGAGGACGGTCGACTCTGTGAGACCGTCCACGAACGGCCAGAGCTCGGGCTTGAGCTGCGACGACGAGTGGAACGACTCACCCAGGAACGTCGACCGGGTATCGAAGCCCGCCGGATCCCGGGCAAGAAGGTCCTCGAGCCGATACGGATGCGTGTGCGCGTCGACGACGTCGGCGTCGCGAAGGTCGATCTGCCCCATGGTTCCTCCCTCGTCGCTAGTAGCGCCAGCGGAACGCCCGGACGACCGCCTCGTCATCCATCTCCCCGTACCGCTCCCATTCCCCCCGGCGGGAGGCCAGGAATGCCTCGAAGAGGATGTCGCCCATCGCCGCGCCCAACACCGTCGATCCTTCGAGCGCAGTGATGGCTTCACCGAGCGACGCGGGGAGACGGCGGATGCCCATCCGGCGCAGACGTGCGGCGGACATCTCCGCCGGATCCTCCGACGTGGGCTCGGGGAGCGACAGCTCTGCCTCGAGGCCCGCGAGTCCTGCCGCGACCACCGCGCCGAGCACCAGGTACGGATTCCCTGCGGCGTCGATCGCCTTGATCTCCATGTTGGCCTCGCTCTCATGAAGGCCACGCATGCCGGTCACGAACCGCATGCCGGCCTCACGGTTCTCCCGGCCCCAACACGCGAACGCCCCGGCCCACCGGTGGGGCTTGAGTCGTTGATAGCTCACCGGCGACGGACACGAGATCGCGACGAGGGCGGGCAGCTCCGCGAGCACTCCTGCCGCGAACATCTCCGCCTTGCGGCGCATGCCCTCCGGTCCACGGCCGCCGGCGAACAGGTTGTGCCCCTTCCGGTCCCAGACGCTGAAGTGGAGGTGATACCCGTTGCCCACCAGTCCGGCGAACACGACCGGTGAGAAGGACACATCCAGTCCATTCGTCCTCGCCGCCGCGCGGACGGTCTGGCGAGCGACGAGGGTCGAATCGGCGATCCCGATGCCGCTCACGTGCGGGATCGAGAGCTCGAACTGCCCGGTGGAGTATTCGGGGTGATACTGCATCACGCCGGTCCCCTGCGACTCGAGCGCACGGATCAACGCCGTCGCGAACGGCTCCTGCTCGTCCAGTACGGCCGCGCCGTAGCCCGGGCCCGTGTGTCCGGGGAGGGGATCCGGTTCCACCTCTCCGATACCGACCCGGGAGCGCCGACCCAGGAAGAACTCGAGCTCGTACGCGCCGCGCAGCTCGAGCCCGTGGTCCTCGAGCCGGGAGAGCTGGCGTGCGGCGAACGCCCGGCCGCACGCCGGCCACGACTCGCCGTCTTGCTGCATCTGATCCACGGGCGCGAGTGCCCACCCAGGCATCGCATCCAATCGGACGGTCGCCGCCGGATCGGGAACGAGTCGCGTGTCGCCTGTCGGGCCGTTGATCCCCGGCGACGATGCGATCGTGTCGTCGGCCATGAACACCGAGAACACGTTCGAAAGCCCCACGCCCGAACGGGCTACCTCGGCGAACCGTCTGATGGGGATCGTCTTCACGCGCGTGATGCCCGCGACATCGACCACCGCGAGCGCGACCGCCTCGACGCCCTCGGCTGCCAGGCGCCGGGCGATCCCGGCGGCCGTCGCCCGCGACGACGGGCGCGTCACGACCATAGGGGCTCCTTCCACAGGGCGAGCGGGGTTCCGATCCCGAGCTCTTCGGCGCGTCGATAGATCCGCATCGCTCCGGCAACGTCTTCGATGGCAAGACCGATCGGCGACACGAAGACCCGTTGCGACCGATGAGTGCGGCCCGGACGGATCCCCAGCAGGACCTCATCCAGCTGCGACACGCGATCCCTCGTCACCAGACCCTGTTCCAACGCACGCGCGAAGGGTCGAGACGCATGACCCGTCTCGTGTTCCCAGACATCGCACACGAGGACGTCGGACCCGGTGATCAGGTCGAGCATCGGGTCCAAGGAGCTGATCGACACGAAGATCGCACCCTCCGAGATCCACGACAACGGCACGAAGGGCTCCGGGGCCATCGTCGCAGCGACGACGACCGGGGCATCCAGACACGCGGCGTGGGCGCTCTCGACGGGCAGCATCGCAACACGCTCAGAAGCCTCGCGTTCGCAGAACGTGCGCGCACGCTCCGGATCCACGTCCCACACGCGAACCTCTTCCAGGTCGAGCACGCAGCGGAGCGCCATAAGCTGGGTCCGCGCCTGTACGCCAGCGCCAAGGAGCGTCGCGACCTCCGCTCCGGGGTTCGCCAGCTCGCGCACCGCGATACCTGTAACCGCGCCGGTGCGCATCGCGGAGACGACGGTTCCGTCGAGGACCGCGAGCGGGAGCCCCGTGGTCCGATCCGTGAGCACGATGAGTCCGATCCCTCGCGGCAAGCCTCGGGAGGGGTTGTCGGGAACCGACGGGATCCACTTCAGGCCGGCGACGTCGATGTCGCCCCCTACGTACGCGGGCATCGCCATGATGCGGCCCTCGCGCTCCTCCGTGCCTGGGTCGCCCCCCCAGAAGATCGAGACCTTCCGGGGAAGCACGGCGTCTCCCTGCCCGTGGAGACACAGGGCGTGTTCGACGACCTCGATCGTTTCGGGCATGTCGAGGCCGCCGGCAGCCACGACATCCTCCTGTGACAAGAAGAGGAACCGGGCCTCGGTCATCGGTACGCGCCGGCCGTCAGAAGAGCTCCTGGTACTCCTGCCGCTCCCAGTCGGTCACCCAATCTGCGAACCGCGACAGCTCGTATCGGCGCATGGTGGTGTAGGCGGTGATGAACTCATCCCCGAAGAACCCCCTCACGTCGGGCTCACCCTCCATCGCGGCGAGCGAATCCTCCAGCTTGAGCGGAAGCTTCTCGAAGGAGTCGTCGTCCTCGGCGGGGAGGCCCGGTTTCGACGGCTCGGGCGCCGCCAGACCTTCCTCGATCCCTTGCAGACCGGCCGCGAGCAGCCCTGCGCCGACGAGGTAGGGGTTCGACAGGGCGCTCGGCGCCCGGTACTCGATGTGCTTAGAGGCCGGCGAGCCACTCTTCACCCGGATCAGCGCGGAACGGTCCTCGACACCCCACGAGATGTTCGTCGGGCTGAACGTGTGGCGACGGCGTCGGCGCAGGCAGTTCACGGTCGGTGCGATGACCGCATCGATCGCCTTCGCGTACCTGAGCTGCCCGGCGATGAAGGATCGGCATGTGTCGCTCATCCCGTCGGGGTCGCTCGCGTCGCCGAACACGTTCACGCCCGAGGTCGCGTCCAACAGCGACACGTGCGTGTGGCATCCGCTCCCCGCCGAGTCGGCCCACGGCTTGCTCATGAAGGTCGCAAGGAGTCCGTCGTTCCGGGCGATCTCCTTGACCCCGTTCTTGAACGTGAAGCCGCGATCGGGCCCGGCGAGTCCTGTGCTCGGGGCGAAGTTGATCTCCCACTGGGATCCGGCGTACTCGCAGTTCGACGTGATGATGTCCACACCGACCAGTGGCATCAGCTGGAGGACGTTCCGGATCGTGGGGACGTAATCGTTCCTGATGGTGTTGAAGATGTGGTAGCCGGAGTAGAGCGGATCACGCGTCGCTTCGTTCAGCAGGTAGAACTCGAACTCGAACCCCATGAGCGGCTCGAAGCCCATGCCTCGGCAGCGATCCAGCGCCCTGCGGAACACGTGCCTGGGCGTGGCAGCGAGCGGCGTGCCGTCGTACCACTGCGCGTCGCAGATGAACCGACCGGTCGCCTCGACCCACGGAACGATCGCCGCGCTGTCGGGATCGGGGAAGAGGAGCTGGTCGCCGTACCCGCGCTCCTCGTGATAGAGCGTGCCGCCGACCACGTCCGACCGCGTGTCCAGGACGCTCGTTCCGCCGTACATGTTCAGCCCACGCTCCGCGTAGTCGGCCGCGTGGTGGATCGGGATCGTCTTCGACCTGGAGATCCCGTGCAGGTCGGGCAGTTCGAACCGGACGAACGCGATCCCCTGCTCCTGCCAGTCCTCGAGGATCTGCTTCACATCGCTCATCGATCCGCTCCTCCTTCGTCGGTGGTGGGTATACCGTGCCGAGCCACTCACCCGCAACGCGCGGAGCATCGCCGGAGGCCGCTGGACGGCCGGGCCCGCCTTCCCCTAGGCTCCTCGCCGACCGCTCAGCCCGCTCTGGTCACGCAGGAGGCCGGATGACACAGGCGTTCATCGAGAGCCAGGGAACGCACGTGCTCCCCCTCGAGTTCGGGCGAGCCATGCCGGTCATCGTTCGAGGTAACGGCGTGTGGTTGGAGGATGCCGCCGGACGCCGGTACCTGGACGCCATGAGCGGAGGATCCATGGCCTCGACGCTCGGTCACGGTCGCAGCGACCTCGCCGCTGCCGCTCGCAGGCAGGCCGAAGTGCTCGCGCACGTGCACAACGAGCGGCTCACCAACCCCGTCCAGGAGCGACTGGCGCGTGAGCTGACCGACGTCGCTCCAGAGGGATTCAGCCGCGTTCGCTTCACGGTCAGTGGCGCGGACGCGAACGAGATGGCGATCCAACTGGCGCGCAGCTACCACGTCGAGCGGGGAGAGCCCGAGCGCTGGCAGGTGATCTCACCCGCGCAGGCCTATCACGGTCCCACGATGGAGACGCTCGCCCTCACCGGACGGCCGGGGATGCACGGCCCCTTCGGTCCCTATCTGCCACACCACCTCCACATCCCGCCGAGCACGTGGCACTTCGACCCGTCCGGCGACGCCGCGCTCGAAGCGCTCGACCGTGCGCTCGACGAAGCGGGACCCGGCAAGGTCTCCGCGTTCTTCTGCGAGGCCATCAGCTCCGCCGCTCTTCCCGCGTACTCGCCACCCCTGCGGTTCTGGAAGGGCCTGGACGAGCGGCGCGAGCGGCACGGCTTCCTCGTGTGCTTCGACGAGGTCGTGACCGGTGTGGGCCGCACGGGGAGCTGGTTCGCCGGTGCCGAGACGGCGTGCGTCCCCGACATCATCGCGACCGCGAAGGGACTCGGCGCGGGCTATGCGGCGATCGGCGCGGTGCTCTGCCGCGAGGACGTGTACGAGGCGGTGGCGCGTGGCTCACGGCGGTTCACGCTCGGTCACACTTGGGACGGCGCGTCCGTCGCCTGCGCGGTCGGACTCGCGGTCCTGGACGCTCTTCGCTCCGAGCGCTTGATCGAGCGGGTCCGAGACCGTGGACCCGACCTGCGCGACGAGCTCGAGAGCGCCCTCGCCGGCATCCCGCTCGTGCACGAGGTCAGGGGGCGCGGGTACCTACTCGGCATCGAGTACGTCGACCCGCGCGACGGCCGTTCATTCCTCCCGCCGGAGCTGCGCGTGGCGGGCCGGATCGACGGCGCCGCGTTCGAGCGGGATCTCATCACGTTGTCGACGCAGCCGACGCGCGACGGCTACGCGGGCGACCAGACGTTGTTCGCCCCAGCCTTCACCGCCAGCGACGACGAGCTGGGAGAGATGGTCTCCCGGTTCGCCGACACCGTCCGCCGGGTCGCGGAGGAGGTCGAGTCGGAGCTGTCCACGCCATCGGCCAGCGGAGGCCCGCGATGAGTTCCACGAGCGGGGCGACGGCGCCACTGCGAGCGCTGATCATCCAGCACGAGGAGCCAACCCCTCCCGGGTTCGTCAACGAGTGGCTCGACGAACATGGGGCGATCGTCGAGACGTTCAGGATCGACATCGACGATCGGGAGGTCGACCCATCCGACTTCGACCTCATCGTTTCGCTCGGCGCGGAGTGCGCGGCGTTCGACGACTCCATGCCGTTCGTTCCGCGCGAGGCGCATCTCATGAAGCAGGCCGTGGATGCGGATGTCCCGGTGCTCGGCCTGTGCTTCGGCGGACAGATGCTCGCCCGCGTGCTCGGCGGCGACGTATTCCGAAATGATGTCTCGGAGATCGGCTGGCTGCCGGTTCGCAGCAGCGACACCGAGCTGGTGCCCGAGGGACCGTGGTTCCAATGGCACTTCGACGCGTTCACGCTTCCACCGGGGGCGACGTTGATCGCGGAATCCGACGTCGGTCCGCAGGCGTTCGTCGCGGGACGCAGCCTCGGTCTCCAGTTCCACCCCGAGGTGACGACCCAGATCATGGACGACTGGGTTCGCGTCTACCGCCACGAGCTCGACGCCGACGGTGTCGATCCCGACGCGTTGCTCGAGGAGACCAAACGGCGCGCACCCGAGACCCGGCAGATGTCGCACCAGTTGCTGGAGCGATACCTGAGCGACATCGCCGGTCTGAGCTCGACGGGGTGAGCGGGATGATCGGCGCCGACGACACGAAGGTGTTCCCCCGGTTCCTCGACCTCGAATACCCGAGCATCGAACGGGGCGAGGGGGTCTGGCTCTCCACCACGGACGGCAGACGCATCCTGGACGCGTGCTCCGGTGGTGCGATGGCCTCGTGCCTCGGGCACGGGTTCCGCGAGATCATCGACGCGGCCGCCGATCAAGCGGAGCGCATCTCCTACTACTACAACCACCACTTCACGAGCGAGCCGCAGGAGCGGCTGGCCGACCGTCTGTTGCAGGTGGCGATGCCCGAGATGGCGCGGGTCAAGTTCGTCTCGGGCGGATCGGAGGCCAACGAATCCGCGCTCCAGCTCGCTCGGCTCTACCACGTGGAAGAAGGCCGGTCCGAGCGCTGGCGGGTGATCTCGCCGGCCCAGTCCTACCACGGCTCGACCATGGGCTCGCTCGCCCTCTCCGGTCGACGAACGCTCCAGGAGCCCTATGCGCCCTACCTGGCCTCGCACCTGCATCTCGCGCCCTCGACGTGGCGGTTCGATCCGAGCGGAGAGGCGGCGCTTCAAGAGCTCGATCGCTTGCTGGATGAGGCCGGGCCGGAGACGATCGCGGCGTTCTTCTGCGAGCCCGTGAGCGCGGCGGCGCTCCCCGCGTATTCTCCGCCGGAACGGTTCTGGAAGGGGCTCGACGAGCGCCGGGCCGAGCATGGGTTCCTCATCTGCTTCGACGAGGTGGTTTCCGGCATGGGTCGGGTCGGGAGCTGGCTCGCGGCCCATCAGCTCCCGATCGAGCCGGACATCGTGACGATCGGCAAAGGGCTCGGCGCGGGATACGCGCCCATCGGCGCGGTCGTCTGCCGCCAGCACGTGTACGACGCCATCGATCAGGGCTCGCGCGAGTTCGACCTGGGTCACACGTGGGACGGTGCCCCGCTCCCCATGGCCGTCGGCAACGCCGTCCTCGACGCGCTGGTGGAGCGCGGCCTGGTGGAGCGGGTCCGCGGCCGTGGGCAGAGCCTGCGGGACGAGCTCGAGGCCGCGCTTCAGGGGTCGGAGATCGTGCGGGAGGTGCGCGGAAGGGGATTCCTCCTCGGCGTGGAGCTCGTCGATCCACGCGATGGCGAGTCGTTCCTTCCCGTCGACCTCGACGCTGCCGCCCTCGTCGATGACACCGCGTTCGAACATGGGGTGCTCGTGACATCCACCCACCCGCAGGCCGACGGATTCGCCGGTGACCAGACGCTCCTCGCCCCCGCGTACGTCAGCACGGACGAGGAGCTCGGCGAGATGGTCGGCAGGTTCGCGTCGGCGATCGGGGATGTCGAGCGCGTGATCAAGGACAGCCTGTCGGGCTCGCCGGACGGCCGGGCGCCTCGATGAGCGAAGAGTTCGTGCTCCTCGGGATCCCCGACCTCAACGGCTCGATCCGAGGCAAAGCGCTCCGTCCCGACGCGTTCGATTCAGCGCTTCGGCACGGGACGGTGATGACCGATCTTCTCCTAGGTTTGGACCCCGTCGACACGCCGATCGCCGACTACGAGCGCTTCGGGATCCGCACCGGAGCCGCTGACCTGATCGTGCACCCCGACCCCGACACCATCAGGGACCTCTCCTGGCGACCCGGCTGGCGCATCTGCCTGGCGACGCCGAGCTGGCCCGACGGCTCCCCCTGCGACATCGCGACGCGAGAGGTGTTCCGCACCGCGGTCGATGGCGTGGCCGACCTCGGCTACGACGTGATGTCCGCGCTCGAGTACGAGATCCGACTCTGGGATCCGGAGGGGAACCCCCTGTCGAGCGGCATCAGCTACAGCGTGGTCGAGATCGGGCGGTACGAGCGGTTCCTCGACGAACTCGTCCCCGCGCTCGAGGGTCTCGGCGTCCGACTCTCCGCGGTGCACACGGAGGCCGGTCCCGGGCTGCTCGAGCTCAACCTCGAACCCCGCCGAGGACTGGCCGCGGCCGACGACGCCGCCCTCGTGAAGTTCGCCGTCAAGCAGTTGGCCGCGTCGATGGGTATCCGCGCGAGCTTCCTGGCCAAGACCGTGCCGGGCGAGGAGGGTTCGAGCGGACACGTCCACATGTCGTGGTGGTCGGGCGAGACGAACGCGTTCGCCGCTCCCGGCCCGGGGGACCCGGCTCCCCCGGTGCTCGCTTCGGCGATCGCCGGCCTGCTCGAGCACCTGCCGGCCGCCTCGCTGTTGGTGAACCCGACCATCAACTCGTACAAGCGGCTCGTCCCGGGTTGGTTCGCGCCGATCAACGCCACCTGGGGCTACGAGAACCGCTCGTGCGCCGTTCGCGCAATCCGTTCCACGCGGCCGGATCTCTGGCGGTTCGAATGCCGCCGGCCGGGAGCCGACGCCAACCCGTATCTGGCGCTCGCAGCGATCGCCGCCTGCGCCGCCGACGGCGTCCGGCGCGAGCTCACGCCACCGGCGGCGATCGAAGGGGACGCGTACGCGCTGTCCGACCTGCCGGAGCTCCCGGGTTCACTCGAGTCCGCGATCCGGGCGTTCGAGGACGACCCGGCGTTCTGGCAGATCCTCGGAGAACGCTTCAGCGACTACTACGTGACATCCCGCGTCTGGGAGCTCAAGGCGTGGCGCGAGACAGTCACCGACTGGGAACGCGGCCGCTACGAACGCGCCGTGTAGCGAGGATCAACCGGCGTCGAACACCGGCTTCAACGCGAAGTACACGTCGCGGTACCGTCGGTACGCGTCGTCGTAGATATCCCGGCGCTCCGGATCCGGTTGATGTTCGTCGGGCTGGAACGCGACGAACGCGTCCACGGCCTCGGCGACCGTCGCGTGAACCCCCGAGCCGACCGCGGCCAGGATCGCGGCTCCGGTGGCCGTGGTCTCCACGCTCACCGGCACCCGCACCGGCAGGCCCGTGACATCCGCCTTGATCTGGCGCCAGAGCGGGCCCTTGGCGCCGCCCCCAACGATCGTCAGGCGTCGCACGTCCAGGCCGGCGTTCACCATGGCCTCCAGGATGTCGCGCAGCCCGAACGCGCTCCCCTCGAGCACCGCCCGAGTCATGTGCGCGCGGCTGTGCGCGAGCGTGAGCCCGTAGAACGTCCCGCGCGCAGCGCCGTTCCACTCGGGCGCCATGGCTCCTTGCATGCAGGGGAGGAACACCAGGCCCTCGGCTCCCGGCGGCACCGTCGACGCCTCCTGGGACAGGAAGTCGTACGCGTCGCCCAGGCCTTCGGCCTCCGCGGAGCGTTCGATCGGGGCGAACTGGTCGCGCCACCAGCGCAGGTTCCCGCCCGAGACGAAGCCGGGGTTCTCCAAGAGCCACACGTCGGGGTCGGCGTGCGGGTGGCACTCGACGAGCATGGTCGGGTCCTCGCGCGGTTCGGCGGATGCGGCGCAGACCGGCTCGGCCGTGCCGACCACGTCGCAGACTTCCCCCGGCGCGAAGACGCCGGCGCCGAGGGTCGCGGCCATCTCGTCCCCGCACCCGACGGCCACGACCGTCTCGGGAGACAGCCCGGTTGCATCGGCGAACGTGGCGGTGATCGTCCCGGCCGGCTGCGTTCCCGCCGCGAGCTCGGGCAGCATCTCCTGGTCGATCTGCGTGGCTTCGAGCACTTCCTGCGACCAGGCGCGTGTGCGCGGGTCGAGGAGCGCGAGCGACGAGGCGTTCGAGTAGTCGACCGCGGTGACGCCGCTCACGGCGCGGAGTGCGTACGTCCCGGGCGACATCAGGATCGCGGCATCCTTCCAGACCCCCGGTTCTTCGTCGCGCACCCAGAGCGCCTTGAACACGGCATGGGACGAGTCCAGGTTCGCGCCGACGTGACGGTAGAACACCTCGGGCGACATCCGCTCCGCCAACGCCGCCGACTGCGCCTCGGCCCGCCGGTCCATCCAGATCATCGCCGGACGGAGCGCGCGGCCGTCCGCGTCGCATACGACCATCCCGTCGAGCTGCGAGCCGAACGACAAGCCCTTGATCGCGCTCGGACCCTCGGGAACGTCGGCCGCGAGCCGGGCCACGGTGCGCTCGATCGCCGCGGTCCAGAACGTCGGATCCTGCTCCGCCCACGAGGGAAACGGGAACGACAGGTCGTACGCCTCGTACGCCGATGCGACCAGTGTCCCGTCGGCATCGTAGAGCGCGGCGTTCGTACCCTGGCTGCCGACGTCGCACCCGATGACAAACGGCCCGCCGGTCACGGCAGGATGACCATCTTCAACCCGGCACCCGAGCGGATCGTCTCGAACGCGTCCGCGATGTGCTCGAGCGGGAACCGATGCGTCACGACACCGGCGAGGTCGTCTCGCCGGCGAGCGAGATAGTCCATCGTGATCCGGTACTGACGGTGCGTCGCGCCGTACGCGCCCAAGATCGCGAGTTCCTTGTAGTGGAGCTGGTTCATGTCGAGCGGGCTCACCGGATCATGCTTCGGCAGCCCGGCGAAATACACGACCCGCGCCCGCTTGGCGGCCATCTCGAGCGCGGCCTGCTGCGCCGGCTTCGCCGGCGCAGCGACGCTCACCCGTTCGACCCCGACCCCGTCCGTCCGGGAGAGCACGTCCTCGACGCCGTTGTCCTCCCCGGCCACCCACGCGTCGTCGATGAACCGCCCGACCACGCCGAGCGCGAGATCCAGCCGATCCCGGCTGACGTCCGTCATCCACACACGGCTGGCGCCACGATCACGTGCCATCACCGCCTGCCAGCAACCGATCGGACCCGTTCCCAGGATCATGACGGTGTCGCCCAGCTGCACGTCGAGCTGCTCGATCCCGTTCAGCGCGCATGCGAACGGATCGGCGACCGTGGCCAGGTCCGAGGGCAGATCCGCGGGGAGCGGGATCAGGTTCTTCGTGGCGATCGAGGGCACCGACGCGTACTCGGCGTATGCCCCGGGGAACGGGTCGTAGCCGTAGAGGAGGTGGTGTTCGCAGAGGTTCTGGAACCCCTCCGTGCACCAGCGGCACTCGCCGCACGTGAGGATCGAGCCCAGGAACACCCGATCGCCGGCGGCCACTTCCGGAGGGAGGTCGGCGTCGGGGCCGACCTCCTCGAGCGTCCCGACGGGCTCGTGACCGAGGACCCACGGCGCGGGCGCCTTCGGATCCCCGTTGAAGAACGTCCGGGCGTCGGTCCCGCAGATCCCGCAGGCCTCGACCTTCAAGATCGCCCCGCGCGGATCGAGCTTCGGCTCCTCGGCCTCGCCTACGCGAACGGCGTTCACGTCGGTCATGAAGGCGGCCCTCATGAGACGAGCTCCTCCCTCAGCGCATCGTGTGCCTTGTCGGCGCTCCAACGCTCGCGGATGACTCGAGACAGCG
Source organism: uncultured Actinomycetes bacterium (assembly GCA_963695975.1). Taxonomy (GTDB): domain Bacteria; phylum Actinomycetota; class UBA4738; order UBA4738; family HRBIN12; genus JBBQVZ01. The sequence continues at coordinate 110,781 of CAVOIB010000002.1, forward strand.
CGCGCGTGATCGCCTCTGGGCGCTCGTGCATGAAGATGTTCCGGCCGACGGAACAGCCGATCGCACCGGCGGCGACCGCCTGCTCCATCCGGATCAGGAGCTCTTGATCCTCGAGGCGGGAGCCCCCGGCGAGGACCACTGGGATCCCCGACGTCGCCTCGACCAGCTTCGCGAACGAATCCTGGTCGCCGGGCCAGTTCGTCTTCACGATGTCGGCTCCGAGCTCGGCGCACAGGCGCACGTTCCGGCGCAGGTATTCGAACCCGTACTGCTGCTTCAGCTCCTCGACCGACGCGTACGTCGTCGGGAACTCCGCCTCCGCGATGAACGGCATGCCGAGGATCGCGCATTCACGGCCGACGTCGGCCAGGATGTCGATCATCCCGGCCTCGGTGTCGCCTCCTAGCGCCGTGAACAGCACCACGGCATCCGCGCCGACCCGCAGGGCCTCTTCCACCTCGCCGATCTGCACGATCTCAGGCCGCGCGCCGTCGGGACTGGCCGACGCCGACAGGAGCATCGCGAGGGACGTCTCGCGCGCGAACGCCGGGTGCGCGATCCGGATCATCCCTTTGCTCATCATGATGACGTTCGCGCCGCCGGCGACCGTCTCCGCGGTGCGCGACGTGATGTCCGCGAGCGGCTCCAAGAACGTCGGCGAGGTCATCCCGTGATCCAACGCACAGATGATCGACACGCCCGAAGGATCGATCACACGCTTCAGTCGCATCGCTTTTCCGGTCGTCATCCGTTCCTCCTTCCGGGGCCCCTTCGAACCACGCTGAACTCGAACGCGCTCGCCAAGTGGTACTCGTGCGAGAGCAGGACGGGCTCGCCGCCTCGGTCGTAGTCGACCTGCCGCATGTAGAGCAGCAGCTCGCCGGCAGGGACGTCGAGCAATCCGGCAAGCCCTCGGTCGGCACGCATGGGCTCCAGCGTGACGATGCCGTGCTGCACGGCTGCGCCGGCCACCTCCTCGAGGAGGTCGTAGACGGAGCTGTCGTGGAGCCGGGTGAGCGTCTCGGCAGGAACGATCGCGGCAGACAAGACATCGCGCGAGAAGACCACCCGGCGACCGTCCGCGGTCCTCACGCGTTCGAGGACGAGGATCGCGTCGCCGGGCGCGATGTCGAGGGCCTCCGCATCCTCGGCCGAGGCCCGCGCGCTCGAGACCTCGCTCAGGGCGGTCCCCGCGCGCATCCCGGCTGCGCGGATCGCCTCGGTGACCCCGAAGTTCACATCAAGGTTGTTCCGGAGACGTGGCCGGCTGGTCGCGTACGTTCCCGCGCCACGCGTGCGAGTGACGAAGCCGTCCTCCTCGAGGGAGCGGAGCGCCTCGCGCAACGTGGCCCGGGAAACGCCGAGCTCCGTCGCGAGCTGCGGCTCTGCAGGGAGCCGGCTCCCCGCGGCGATCGCTCCGGACGCGATACGCGATGCCAGCTCCTCGCGGACGGCAAGCGACAGCCGACGCTTCATCTCCGCAGGCTAGTTTGTCAGACAATAGGCGTCAAACGACGCCGTTCGCGCCACGGGATCCTCGCTCGTACACTCGCCCCCATGCCGACGTCGCGATACAGGCCGCTGGTGGCGGTGACCGCGTACCACCTCGGCCCGGGGCGCGTGAGCCGCTGGCCCGACGGCGGGTACGGCGTCCCCGGCTCCTACATCGACGCGCTCCGTATCGCCGGCGCCCGCACGCTGCTCGTGAGCCCGGGCGAGACGAACGATCCCAGCGAGATCCTCGAGCCGTTCGATGGGCTGGTGCTCATCGGCGGCGGCGACGTGGATCCGAGACTGTACGGCGCTGAGCCCGACCTCGAGCACAACTACGGCGTCGAAGAGGACCGCGACGAGCTCGAGATCGGATTGATCCACGCTGCGGACCGTCTCCACATCCCCACGCTTGCGATCTGTCGCGGGATGCAGGTCATGAACGTGGCGTTCGGAGGGACGCTCCACCAACATCTCCCCGACGTGCCGGGGATGCTCGAACACGGCGTCCCTGTGAAGGACACGGGCGCGACCCACGATGTCAGAGCGGCGCCCGAGAGCCGCCTGCTGGCCACGGCCGGGGTCGACGTCCTTTCGTGCTCGTCCCACCATCACCAGGGCGTCGATCAACTGGGCGAGCGGCTCTCCGCGAGCGGATGGAGCGAGGACGGCCTGGTCGAGGCGATCGAGCTCCAGGTCGACGACCCGTACGTCGACACGTGGATGCTCGGTGTCCAGTGGCACCCCGAGGACACCGCGGCCGCGGACCGAGCGCAACAGGCTTTGTTCGACGGGTTCGTCCAGCTCGCCCACTGGCGAGGCACGGTCGCCAAACCCGGGGAGACGGAGGGTCGGACGCACGAGTACGGGATCGTCGGATACGACCCCGCGTGGCCCGTGATGTTCGAACGCGAAGCCGCCGCGATCGGCGCAGCCTTGGGCGACCTCGCCGTCCGCATCGAACATGTCGGATCCACCTCGGTTCCCGGTCTTGCCGCCAAGCCGGTGATCGACATCCAGGTATCGGTGGTATCGCTCACACCGCGGACGCCGATCGTCGACGCGCTCGCGGGGATCGGCTACCGGCATCAGATAGATCCGATCGAGGCGGAGCACGAGTACTTCAGCCTCGGATACGAGCCGGATGCGCCGCGGAAGGTCCATATCCACGTCTGTGAGGTCGGGAGCACGTGGGAGCGCCGTCACCTGGCGTTCCGGGACTTCCTTCGCTCACACAGCGATGCGGCCGCCACGTACGAATCCCTGAAGCGGCGCCTCGCGGAACAGCACCCACGAGACGTCTACACGTACACCGACGGGAAGACCGCATTCATCACCGAGATCGAGACCCAGGCCCTGCCGACCTACAGGCTGACCGACCGCGGGCCCTCCTCGTTGCTGGGATGATGCCGCCCGTGACGGAGATCCGGGTCGTTCGGGCGCGTGGCGACGGCTTCACGCGGGGGACGACGATCGGCAAAGAGCTCGCCGACCAGATCCAGGCGTCCATCGCCTTCTACCACCGATACCTCGCGCGTCGAGGCGTGTCGTCCGAGCAGCTCCAGGATCTGCTGACCCCCTACCTCGTCGCCGCCGAGACCGCCTACCCCGAAACCGTCGCGGTCCTCAAGGGGATGTCGATCGGGGCGATGGTCCCGATCCTCGAGCTGTTCGCGGTGAACGCGTTCGAGGAGCTCGAGCCGTTGCTCGAATCACCCGAGGGCGAACTGATGTTCCTCCAACGGAAGGAAGGCTACGTGCGCCCTCCGGCGGTCGAGCGTTGCTCGAGCCTCACCGTGCGACTCCCCGACACGACGCTGATCGCGCACAACGAACACTGGCTGGCAGGCGACCTGGGCAACGTGGCCATCATCGTCGACGTGCCGGATGGGGGCCGCGTGCCGGTGGCCTCTCCCACGATCGTGGCTTGTGTCCCGGCCGTCGGCCTGAACGCGCACGGTGGCGGGCAGGCCATCGGGTCGCTGACGGCGATCGATGACGGGGTGGGCGTGCCTCGTGTGCTCCTTTCGCGGAGCTCACTCGACGCTCGGAACCGCGCCGACGCGATCGCGCGTTCGGCGATGCCCGGGCGCGCCGGGGGCTACGGCCACGTCTACGCGTTCCCCGACGACGCGTTCATCGTCGAGACCACCGGCCGCGAACACGTCGTGCTCCACCACGACGGTCCGCACACGAATCACTACCAGGACGAGGGACTCGCCCGCCTGGCTCCGCCCCCATCCGAGGGAAGTCGCGCCCGACTCGATCGCTTGCAGGAGCTCCTCGCCGAGCGCGAGCCGACCGCGCCGGAGGATCTGATGGACATCATGCGGGACCACGCCTCGAGCCCGCAGGCCATCTGCCTGCACCCCGATCCCGAAGAGGGCGAGGAGGCCTCGGCCGTGATGTTCTCGATGATCTCCGACGTGGGTGCCAGGCGGATGTGGGTGACCGCGGGCAACCCCTGCGAATCCGAGTTCGCGGAGATCGATCTGCCCGAGCTCACGTCGTGATGTGGGTCCACTAGCGGCGCCGGGCGTCGCGATGCTATACAGGCTGCTCTCGGACTCGGGACGTCCCGGCCGAGCCTGGTTGGTGGCGCGTAAGACAAGACGAGACCTACGATCAACCGAGGGGGCCATATGAGATTCCGACCGATCGGACGACGCCACGGAGCCATCGCAGCTCTCGTGACGTCGTCGATGCTCGTCAGCGGCCTGTTCGCCGCGAACGCGTTCGCCCAGAGCGACACGCCGGATCAAGCGACCACGTTCACCTGGGGCGACACGAGCGAACCCAGCTCCTTGAATCCTATGGTCGGCTACCTCGGCACCGACTGGACGTTCTGGGCGGTCAGCTACAACATCCCGATCGAGTGGAACAAGGACTTCGGTCCCGATCTCGAGCATTCGATCGTCACGAGCGTCGACGCCAGCAGCGACGGGATGACCTTCACGTACCACATACGACCTGACATGAAATGGTCCGATGGACAACCCTTCGATGCGAACGACGTTGCCTGGACGCTGAACTACTACAAGTCGAACCACATCAGTAACTACTTGTCGTACCTCGCTCTCCTCGACTCGATCACGGCGACCGACGACACCACCGTCGTGATGAAGAGCTCTCAGCCCACGTCGCTCTATTCGGGGGACTCCGTCTTCCTCTACACCTACATCCTCCCGGAGCACATCTGGAGCAAGTTCGGTGATGTCAAGGAGGCGAAGCAGTTCGCGAACTTCCCGAACGTTGGGTCGGGGCCGTACGTGATCGCCGACTACAAGCAGGGGCAGTCGGTAACGCTTGAGCGCAATCCCAACTACTGGGGGACATCGATCGGACTCACGCCTACGTATGATCGGCTCGTCTACGTCATCTACAACAACGAGGATGCTGAGGCCGCTGCGCTCCAGAACGGCGAGATCGACTTCGCTCAGGTCGATTCGGCGAACATCCTCAACTCGTTGAAGACCAAGCCCAACATCGAGACTCGAGGTGCCATCGTCCCCTTCTTCGAAGAGCTGGCCTTCAACACCGGTTCAGCCTTCCAGACGAATCCTGCGGGGGGGTTCAAGCCGCACGGTGACGGGGCCCATGCGGTCACCGATCCTGTCGTCCGACGAGCGATCCGACAGGTGGTCGACAACCAGACGATAGTCGACAAGGTCCTCCTAGGGTATGGAGCCTCCGCGGATTCACCGGTGCAGCCGAACGCAACGACCGGAAACTGGGATCCCCCGCCCGATGACCTGCTCCCGCTCGATGTCGACGCAGCGAACGCATCGCTTGACGCGGCCGGCTACACGAAGGGTTCGGATGGCATACGCGTCGACCCGGTCGACAACAAGCCGCTCGTCTTCCGTTACTACACCAGGAACAACGACCAGAACTCGATCGAGACCGCCCCCTTCATCAAGGACTGGCTGGCGGAGATCGGCATCAAGCTCGAGATCGCGAGCGTCAGCAGCGCGAAGCTGACGACGATCATCGAGGACGGCACGTACGAGATGTTCGATTGGGATTGGTACCCTGACCCGGACCCGGACGCGATCCTCGCGGACTTCACCTGCGCGGAGCGAGCCCCGGCGCCCGGCGTCTACGGGAACAACGACAGCTACTACTGCAACCCGGAGTACGACAAGCTCTACGCCGCTCAGCGTTCGACGACATCGGCCACCGAGCGTGCGGACATCGTGCACCAGATGCAGGCGATCTTGTGGCGAGATCAGCCATACGTGACCATGTACTACGGCGCCGTGCTCCAGGCGTATCGGACCGATCGAGTGACCGGATTCTCCCCACAGCCCGGCGACACCGCAGACACGAAAGGAGACCTGCTCGCGGCGTATGGGCCCTTCTCGTTCATCAGCATGCGGCCTGCCGAGGGAGCAACTGGCCAGACCGCAACGAAGGGAGCATCCTCGACGGTGTGGATCGTGTTGGTGATCATCGCCCTCGCGGTCCTGGGCGGGTTCATGATCCTGAGGCGCCGTCGGGTGGCAGACGAGGACGCCGACTGACGGTCATTTGACCGGGGGATGGGGGGCATGAGCACCCGGCGCTACGTCATCGCGAAGGTGTTCCAGGCCTTCCTGACGCTGCTGTTCGTGCTCGCCTTCAACTTCTTCCTTTTCAGGGGGATCGGGGACCCCGTGACCCAGCTCCTGCGCGGGCACAACATCACCGCGCAGGCCGTCGCCCAGCTGAGGGCGGAGCTCGGCCTGGACCTGCCGCTGTTCCAGCAGTTCTTCCACTACGTGAGCCAGACGCTCCAGGGGCACTTGGGCTACTCATACTTCTACAACGAGAGCGTCTCAAGCGTGATCGCCTCTCGGATCTGGCCGACGGTGCTCTTGATCGGGACCTCCACGGTTGCTTCGATCGGGTTCGGACTGTGGCTCGGGATCCGGCAGGGCTGGAAGCGTGGCTCGCGGTTCGACCAAGGGGCGCTGGGGGTGAGCTTGTTCCTCTATTCGATGCCCGAGTTCTGGTTCGGCCTGTTGATGATCATGGCGTTCTCGACCGGCGTCGGGATCTTCCCCTCGATCTTCCCGTCCGGGCAGATGATGACCCAGGGGGTCGACCAGCACGGTATCGCGCTGTTCACGGATGTGCTGAACCACATGGCGCTGCCGTTCTTCGTGCTGACCGTCAGCTACCTGGCCGAGTACTCGCTGATCATGCGCTCGTCTCTGCTCGACACGCTCGGCGAGGACTTCATCACGACGGCCAGGTCGAAAGGTCTGCGCGAGAACGACGTGCTGTACCGGCACGCCGTGCCGAACGCACTCCTGCCGACGATGACGGTCACGATCCTCTCACTCGGGTTCATCATCTCGGGTGCCATCACGATCGAGCTGATCTTCTCCTGGCCAGGCCTCGGACTGCTCACGTACACGGCGATCGCGAATGGCCCCGACTTCCCCGTGTTGCAAGGCCTCTTCTTGTTGTTCAGCATCTCGGTGATCGTGGCGAACCTGGTCGCGGACCTCATGTACTCCTACCTGGACCCGAGGGTGAGAGCGGGATGAGCAAGCCGCCCCCGATCGACACCGAGCGAGAGGTTCTCGAGGGCGAGATCGACCCCGAAGCCTTTGCGCCGAAGAGTCCGAGAGGGATCGCGCGGGCTCGTCGGAGAGCCGCGGCGCTGCGTGTATGGAACACGTTCCGGAAGAACAAGATGGGGATGGCGGGGTTGACCATCCTGGTCTTCTTCATCCTGGTGGCGATCTTCGCGCCGCTCCTCGCGAGCAAGTGCGACCTTTCACCGACCTGCCACCCGGACAACCCGCAGTACGCCCCGCCCTCGCTCCAGTTCCCGTTCGGCACCGACAACCTGGGACGCTCGGTGCTCTCGCTCACCATCTGGGGAACCCGCGTCTCCTTGGCGGTCGGAGTCGTCGCGACGCTGATGACGGTCTTCATCGGCACAACGATCGGCCTGGTTGCCGGGTACTTCGGCGGATGGCGCGAGACCGGGCTGATGCGCATCACGGACTGGTTCCTCGTGATCCCGTTCCTCCCGCTCGCGATCGTGCTCGCCACGTTGCTGAAACCCTCGATCTGGACGATCATCTTCGTGATCGGCGTGACGTCGTGGCCGAGCACGGCGCGCGTGATCCGCGCTCAGGTGCTATCGCTCAAGACCCGCACGTACATAGAGCGATCGCGAGCGCTGGGATCGAGCAACTGGCACCTGATCTCGCGACACATCCTGCCCAACGTCGGACCGCTCATCTACGCGAACACGGTGCTCATCGTCGCGGTCGCGATCCTGTCGGAGACGACGCTTTCGTTCCTTGGTCTCGGCGATCCGCTGAGCATCTCGTGGGGAACGATCCTCGAGTTCGCGTTCGGGAAGGGCGCCGCGGTTTCCGGCCAGTGGTGGTGGATCGTTCCCCCCGGCCTCGCGATCGTCCTCGTGGTGCTCGCGTTCACCATGGTCGGGTACGCGCTCGACGACATCTTGAACCCGAAGCTGAGGGCGCGATGAGCCTGCTGTCGGTGAAGGACCTCTACGTCACGTACACCACGCAGGCGGGTCCCGTGCCGGCCGTGCGCGGCATCGACATCGAGCTCGCGAAGGGGCAGGTGCTCGGCCTGGCCGGCGAGTCCGGCTGCGGGAAGTCCACCATCGCCGCCGCGCTCCTGCGCCTCCTTCCACCCGGTACCGAGGTCACCGGAGAGGTCACGCTCGAGGGCGAGGACGTCCTCGGCATGAAGCCGGGCCGCCTGCGCGCGATCAGGTGGACCGAGGCCTCGATCGTGTTCCAGGGAGCGATGCACGCGCTCAATCCCGTCCGGCGGATCGGCGAGCAGATCACGGAGCCGATCATCGTCCACGGCCAGGCCGGCGAGCGCGAGGCGCGCGTGCGCGCGGGCGAGTTGTTGGAGCAGGTCGGCATGCCCTCGCGCCGGCTCAACGACTACCCGCACGAGCTGTCCGGAGGACAGCGACAGCGGATCATGATCGCCATGGCGCTCGCCTGCAACCCGAAGCTCATCATCGCCGACGAGCCCACGACGGCGCTCGACGTGATGGTTCAGGCGCAGGTGCTCCGCCTGCTGAAGGAGCTCCAGCGCGACCTCGGACTCGCGATGATCTTCATCACGCACGACCTGTCGGTCCTCGTCGAGGTGTGCGACATGCTCGCGATCATGTACTCGGGCCGGATCGTCGAGGACGGGCCCGCGAACGACGTCTTCCGCACGCCGGCACACCCGTACACGCGAGCGCTCGCCGCGGCGTTCCCCGAGATCGGCGACGGCACGTTCCGGATGAAGCCATCGGGGCTCCCCGGGGACCCCCCGTTCCCCTCCGACCGTCCGGAGGGTTGCGCGTTCCATCCCCGGTGTCCGAACGTCTTCGACAAGTGCTCGGAGATCGATCCACACCTCTACGACGTCTCAGCTGGGCGCCGTGCGGCCTGCCTGCTCGTTGACGGGGCGCTGACGCCCGCCGAGCGCTCAGAAAGAGGGTCGCCCTCGTGAGCCAGACGGAACCGGCGACCGAGGGCCCCGTCCTGCAGGTGAACGACCTGCACATCTCGTTCGCCGGACGGGTGGGTCTGGGCGCGGGGCTCAAGGGGAAGCAGGCCACCGTCGCTCGCGCGGTCGACGGCGTGAGCCTCGAGCTGCAGCGCGGCGAGGTGCTCGCGCTCGCCGGCGAGTCCGGGTGCGGCAAGACCACCACCGCCCGCGCGATCATGGGCCTCGAGAAGCCCGCGTCCGGCACGATCCTGTACGAGGGCGAGCCGATCACGAAGGACCTCCGCGCCTACCGGCGCAAGGTCCAGATGGTGTTCCAGGACCCCACCGGCGCCCTGAACCCCCGGCAGACGATCTACGAGTCCGTGGCCGAGGCCCTTCGGATCCACCGCGTTCGCGGTGACGAACGCGAGCAGGTCTCGCGGGCGCTCGCTCGCGCGGGTCTGCGCCCGCCCGAGCGATTCTTCCTCAACTACCCCCACGAGCTGAGCGGCGGGCAGCGCCAGCGCGTGGTGATCGCCGGGGCGCTCGTGCTGGACCCGCATATGATCGTCGCCGACGAGCCCGTGTCGAACCTGGACGCCTCCGTGCGCGGCGAGATCCTGCGTCTGTTGCTCGAGCTCCGAGACACGCTCGGCCTTACGATCCTGGTCGTGACGCACGACTTGGGCCTGGCGTGGACGATCGCCGATCGCGTCGCCGTGATGTACCTGGGACGGATCGTCGAGATCGGACCCACCGAAGAGGTCCTCTTGCGCCCGAAGCACCCGTACACGAAGGCCCTGCTCGACGTGGTCCCGGAGGCCGGCGGCATCAACCGCCCGATCCTGACGGGGGAACCGCCCGACCCCACCCGGATCCCCGACGGCTGCCGCTTCCACCCGCGCTGCCCGCTGTTGGCCTCCGGCGAGGCTGCGACGCTCGGGATCGAGGCGAAGTGCAAGGGCGACGACCTGGGGCTGCTCGAGTTGGGGAACGAGCACTTCGCCGCGTGCCACGCCGCGAACCTGGATTCCTCGTCCGCCGCGGCTGCGGCGCCCGGGCGCCCCTCCTAGCCCGGCGGCGGCTCGCCGTTCGGCTCGTCGCCGCCCTTAAGGACGCCCAGGATCGCCTCCATCTCGGAATCGCCGACCTGGGCGTCACGCTGGCCCGACTCGCGGCCGCGGACCGACGCCAGGAGGGTCCGCAGGTTGGACTCGGCCATCTCGGCTCGCGCCTCCAGCTCGCGGACCTTCGCCCCGAGGGCTTCGGCGCGCTGCTCCGCCTCCACCCGGGCCTCGCGCGACTCACGGGCTTCCTCACGGGCGGCTCGCAGGCTGGCACGCAGGGACCCGACCTCACGTCCGAGCTCCACCAGCCGGTCCACGGCCGCCCGGCCCAGGTCGGAGTAGCGCGGGCCTTCGGATCGAGGTGAGGGTGCCTGTTTGGCCGACCGGCCCTTGCGGGGCTTGCGGCCGATCACCTCGCGCTCCCCGGCCTCGACCGGCCGGGCGTCGAGCAGCCGATAGGAGCCGTCCGCAGGCTCGAGTCGCTTGCGCGCGATGAGCGCCCTGACCGCTCGGGCGGTCGCGAGGGGGTCCGGGAACGACAGTTCGTGACCTATCTCTGCCGGCGACCTTGGCAACACGCTGCCGACCTCCGTTCGAGCGGCGACCGCCGATAGGAACGCGTTCGCCCGCTCCAGGCTCTGGGGGTTCATAGCGACAATCATGCCCAATCAACCACTGTCGTGGCTAGTGGGAAGAAAGAAAGACAAATCCCGGGTCGATAGGTTGACCGCGGATGCGGGTTCGGGGTACAACTGCGCCGGAACCGCTGGAGCCCTCGGGTTTCGGCGGTTCCGCTTTTCTGGGGTCCCTCGTGTAGCCTCTGCCGAGTCACGATGGCGAACCCGACCCCGCCTCCCGCGCCACTCGCCGGCGTTCGCGTCGTGGACCTCTCCCGCATCCTGGCAGGGCCGCTCTGCACCATGATGCTCGCCGACCTCGGCGCCGATGTGATCAAGATCGAGCGCCCGATCGAAGGCGACGACACGCGGCATTGGGGACCACCGTTCGCAGGCGACGACGCCGCGTACTTCCTGTCGCTCAACCGGAACAAGCGATCGGTGACCGCGGACCTCGGAACCCCCGAGGGGATCGAGATCGTCCGCCACCTGACTGCAGGCGCCGACGTCCTGATCGAGAACTTCCGTCCCGGCCTCATGGAGCGGTTCGGGTTAGGATCGGACGTGCTCCGCTCGGAGTACCCGCGTCTGGTCACCTGCTCGCTCACGGCCTTCGGTGATGACGCGCCCGAGGCCGCGACGCGCCCCGGCTACGACATCATCGTTCAGGCGTTGTCGGGCCTGATGAGCGTGACCGGCGAGCGCGACGGCGAACCGGTGAAGGCGGGCGTCGCCCTGCTGGACGTGATCACCGGCTTGGACGCGGCGATCGGGGTGCTGGCCGCGCTGCACGAACGCGATCGCACAGGCCGCGGCCGGCACGTGAGCGTGGCGCTGTACGACGCGAGCGTCGCCGCCATGGTGAACCAGGCCGCGAACGTGTTGATCGGCGGGGTCGTTCCCGGCCCGATGGGGACCGAGCACCCCAACATCGTGCCGTATCAGCTGTTCCGCGCGAGCGATCGTCCGTTCATCCTCGCGGCCGGCAACGACCGGCTGTTCGCTCGGACCTGCGACGTGGTGGGGCACCGCGAGTGGGCGGCCGATGCGCGGTTCGCGACGAACGACGCGCGGGTCGAGCACCGCGACCAGTTGATCCCGCTGCTGCAGACGGCGTTCGCCGGTCGCGACGCCCGGTCGTGGTTGCGGTCCCTGGAGGAGGCTGGGATCCCGTGCTCGCCCATCCTGCGGATGGACGAAGTGTTCGCGTCGGCGGACGGGTCCGCGCTGGTGGAGGATGTTGCCGACCCGGTGCGCGGACCGCTCCGACTGGTCGCGAACCCGCTGCGTTTCGACGGCGCCGCACCTATGACGCGGACGCCACCTCCGTTGCTCGGGGAGCACGACGGCGCCGAGTGGAGGAACGGCGCGTGACCGCCGCCGAGCGCTGGCGTGAGCGGCTAGCCGCATTGGCGATCCCTGATGAGATCGTCGCCGCGGCGCCGGAGACGCCATGGGGATACTCGACCGAGCTGTTCCGGGCCCGCGCCGAAGGGGCGATCGCGACCGAACCGACCCCCACGACCATGCGCGCCCTCGAGGCGCTCCCGGAAGGTGGGGTGGTGCTGGACGTGGGCGTGGGAGGAGGTGCCACGTCGCTCCCCCTCGCCGGGCGCGCCGGGACGATCGTGGGCGTGGACGGCCAGGCCGACATGCTTGAGGAGTTCCGCGCCGCCGCCGGATCGGCCGGGGTCCGCGCGCGGACCATCCTCGGTACATGGCCGGACGTGTCGGATCAGGTCGAGACGGCGGACGTGGCCGTGTCGGGGCATGTGGCGTACAACGTTCCCGCCCTCGGCCCGTTCGCGGTGGCGCTGGACGCGCACGCCCGGCGCCGCGTGGTCCTCGAGCTGACCGAGCGACACCCCCTGGCATGGATGAACGATCTCTGGCTGCACTTCCACGGCCTGACTCGCCCCGAAGGACCGACGGTCGAGGACGCGCGATCGGTGCTGGCCGAGCTCGGGATCGAGACGCATCGAGAGGATCGGATCGTCGACGCGCGGAACGACGGTGGCGGCGGGTTCGTGCGCCGAGAGGACGCGATCCACCTGGTGCGCAAGCGACTGTGTCTCAGCGCGGAACACGACGAGAAGATCGCAGCGAAACTGGGCTCCGATCTCCGGCAGGTCCGCGACGTCTGGGACGTCGGGCCCAAGGAGCGCACGATCGCCACGTTGTGGTGGGACCCCGCGGCTTGAGCGGGTCACACCTCGACGCGAGTGAGCTTGAACCCCGTCGACCAGAAGTACGTACCCCTGCCCTCCTCGTCGACAGCGCGCCGTACGACCCGGCCGCTCGCGGCACCGTTGCTCACCGGCAACGCGACACGGACCGGCAGCACCGCGACGAACCCGCCGTAGTCCCGGCCGTTCGACGGTTGGATCGCCGACGACGCCAGATGCAGGGCGATGTGCTCTTGATTCAGACGTCCCGTCACTTCGAGCGCCACGCGGCGCGCCTGAACCTGCGCGATCGGGAAGTCGCACTCGAGCCCACCCACGAGTCGGGCCACGCCCGTGCCCTGGATCGCGCCGGCATCCGAGACCTCGAAGTGCAGGTTCCCGCGCCAGCGGCTGGTGCAGCGCCCGCCGACGTAGAGCTGATGGTAGGTGATGCTTCGCAGTCCCCCGACCCACCGGTCGGGGGGAGCTGGTGTCGGCGAACCGGTCGGCCGCCCGGACACCGTCTGCGACGCGCCCGGTCGATCGACGCCCGGAGGGAACGGATCGGAGTGTGCCGCGATGTACGCCCCCACGCCCGCGCACGAAAGGAACACGGCCGCCCACGCGGCCACCTTGAGGCCCCGGCGCATCAGCGGCGGCCGCGACGCTTCACGTAGTCGCGCACCACGAAGTCACCCAAGCGCTCATCATCCATCAGGAACACCCGTCCAGACGTGATGCGCGCGAGCCGTTCCATGAAGCTGATCAGCCCGTCGGACTCCTCGAGCATGAAGACGTTCAGCGTGACCCCCGCCTTCGCCAGACGCACGGCCTCAGCGAGCGTCAGCTCGATCGTCTTGCGGACGGGCGGCCACGCGAAGAACGCGTCCTCGCCCTCGAGGTGCGCCGTGGGCTCGCCGTCGGTCACCATGATCACCTGACGCGCCGCCCGAGGGTGCTGGGCGAGCAGCCGGCCCGCCAGCAGGAACGCGTGCTGCATGTTGGTTCCATAGACCCGCTCGAAGCCCGGCGCGGTCAGGTCCTCGGGTTCGAGCCTCCGCGCGTAATCGCTGAATCCGATCAGGTAGAGCGTGTCGTGTGGGTACCGGCCCTCGATCAGCGCGTGCAGCGCGAGCGCCATCTTCTTCGCATGGATGAAGTGTCCGCGCAGCGGCATGCTGAACGAGAGGTCGAGCAGGAGCGCGGTGGCGGCCTCGGTGCGCTGCTCGGCCTCGACCAGCTCGAAGTCGTCTGGGGTGAGCCGTAGTGGCTGTCCGGGCTCGGATCGAACCACGGCGTTGAACACCGTCTTCTGCACGGCGATCTGGCCCGTATCGCCGAACCGCCACGGTCGTGTGGCTCCGGTGGGCTCGGCCAACCCGCCGGCCTCACGCGCCTCGTGTGTTCCCTCGCGGTCGCGCTTCAGCTCCTCGAACACCTGCACGAGCGCGCGCTCGCCGAGCTTACGGGCACCCCGCGGCGTCACCTCCAAGCGGCCGTTGCGACGGGTCATCAGTCCGGCATCTTCGAGCGCGCGTTCGATCTGCTTCAGCCTCCGGAGGTCCCGGACCGCCGGCTCGCCGAGGATCCGGCGCAACGCGTCCTCGTCGACGTCATCGACCGACGCGCCGGCGTAGTCGCCGCGCATCTCACGGTCGAGCTCCTCGTAGTCGTGCAGCCGCTCCATCGCATCGACGGTGGCCGAGAGCGGCATCGGCTCCCCGCCCTCCCCCATCGCGGGCTGGCCCCACGGCATGTCGGGGAACGCGTCGGCCAGGTTCGCACCGAGACGATCAACCTCGAACGCCAGGTCCATGTCCTGCATCATCTGCTCGGCGAGTGCCCGGAGCTCGCTCGCCTGCTCCGGCGAGAGCGACGCCATCAGCCGGCTCATGGCGGCCATCCGCTTCGCCATGTTCTCCAGCAACTCGTCGAGGGACTTCGGCCGATCGGGGAACAGATCGCCGTACCGCTCCATGAAGCCGTCGAAGTCGTACTCCTCGCCGCGCGCGCGCTGCTCGATCATCTGGTTCAGCTCGGCGAGCATGTCCCGCACGTGAGCGAGCTGCTCGGGCGACATGTTGCGCATGCCCTGCGTGATCCCTCGGAAGTACGCGCCCATCACCTGCTCGCGAACGTGCTCGAGCAGTTCGTCGAACATGCGCTGCGCGTCCGGATCCACGAATCGGTACTCCGTTAGCTCGCGAAGCTTCCCGGGCGCGTCGGGCGGAAGGTTGTCGAGGAACGTCTCGCGCATCCGCGCATCGTCCCCGGCCTCGAAGGACAACGTGCTTCGCTCGCGGTCCAGGATCTCGTCGAGCCGTTCGCGGATCTCTTCGAGGGGACCGGTGAGGTCGAGCGCCTCCTGCTCCTGCTCGCGCATCTGTTGGAGACGGCGGCGGAGGGCATCAATCCCGGAGAACCGGCCCTGTATCCCTCGGCGCATCAGGCGCCGGAGGGCGTTGTCGGCGCCCGCGCCCATCAGGACGTCGTCGGCGAGCTCCTCCAAGACGTCCGAGGCATCGATCGAGAGATCGAACGGTTCCTGGGTCCCGTCCCAGCGCGAGTACCGGTAGCGCACCCGCTCAGCCTACGCGGGGCCGCGCCTATCGTGAGGCGCGACCCCGCGTCCGGCTGCCTTGAGTACGACCTCAGACCCAGGGGTCGAAGCCGTACGTATGTCCGATCGCCGCCACGGCGGGACGGCGGCGGGCGAACTCGAGCGCGACCAGGCCGAGCGTCGCGAAGAGCATGAGCCACGGGAGCAGCTGGTTCGCGGTGAACCCGGTGAAGGCCGTCGTGCTGCCCGAACCAGAGGTGCCGGTACCGCTGCCGGTGCTGGTCCCTGAGCCGGTTCCTCCACCGCCCGAGTTGTTCGTGCCACCGATCGTGATGTTCAGCGTGTCCTTATCATTGGCCCCGTTCGGGTCGCTCTGGTCGGCCGACAACACCGATGCGGTGTTCTTGAGCGTTCCGCTGCTGGCTTGCACCGTGACTGTCAGGACGAGCGTCGCCGAGCTGTTCGCCGGGATCGACGCGATCGAGAACTGCTGCGAGGTGGACCGCCGAACCCCCGTGGGGCTGCAGCCCGTGCACGAATCGTACTGCAGTCCGTTCGCCAGGACGTCCTTCACGACGACGTTCGACGCGTCGGCCGGACCCGCGTTCGACACCTGGATGCCGATCTTGATCTTGTCGCCCTTGTTCGGCTTAGCGTTGTCGACACCCGTCAGAAGGTTCAGGTCTGCGACGGCCGCGGCGATCGTGAGGTCGGCCGACGCCGTGTTGTTCGTCGACACCGGGTCCGTCTGCGTGGCCGTCATGGTGGCCGTGTTCGTGATCGTCGTCAGTGTGGTCGCCTGGTCGACGATCGCATCGAACGAGGCGGTCACGACCGTTGGGGTCGTCGCCGAGGTGGCCTTCGCGACCGCCGGGATGGTCCATGTCCATGTGTTCGTCGCAACGGCGGCGGTTCCCGTCGAGGGAGTGGTCGGCGGCGTGACAGCCGTGAGTCCTGCGGGGAGGGTATCGGTCACGACCACGTTCGTGGCGTCGGTCGTGGTGTTGGGGTTGGTGACGGTGGCCGTGTACTTCACCGTGTCGCCGGGTGCGGCGGTGGTCGGATCAACCGCGATCGTCAAGCCCAGATCGACGGAAGCCGCCCCGACGGTGAACGTGTCGGTCGCCGTGTTGTTGGAGGAAGTGGCATCGAGCGACGTCGCCGTCGTCGACGCGGTGTTGGCGATCGATCCGGTCGCGGTCAGCGAAAGGGTCGCCGGAACCGTCACCGTGACGGTGGTCCCGGAGGCGATCGTCCAACCGGCACATGCGATCGTCGTGGTCGTCGGCGCGGGGGCACAGCTGGAGATGCCAGCTGGAACCGAGCTCACAGTCACCGATCCGAAGGTGATCCCCGTGGGGGCGGTGTCATTCAGCGTGACGCCGGTCGCGGGGTCGGGCCCGTTGTTGTGCACCGTGATCGTGTAAGTGAGCGCACCGCCCGGCGTGGTGATGCCAGCATGCGCCTTCGTCACTACGAGGTCCGCGTTCTGAACGGTCGTGGTGGCTGGGGTTGCGGCGCATTCCGCAACGGGATGTACCAGTAGAGACGACCGACGCGTTGTTCGTCGCTGTGCCGGACGCGGGCGCGGTGACGTTGACCGTGACGGTAGCTGCATGGTCCGCGGCGAGGCTTGCCGATCGGCGCAGTGAACGTTCGGGGCTCCGACGGTGCACGGAACCGTCGCAGGGAGCGGCGCGCTCAGTCGCCCAGGTTGGAGTGACCGCGACAACGCCGCCTGACGACCGTGTCGGTCACGGTCACAGCATGGTGTCGCCGCCGCCGTCGTCGGTGACGACGACGGTGTAGGAATAGGCGGCGCTCGGAAGAACGAACGGAGCAGATCCAACGTTCGTGGATCGTGGAGACGGCCGCGGAAGCCGGGAGGGCGAACAAGGTCGAGATCAGGCTCGCGAGCATCATCGCGGCCATGATCCGACCGAGAGGCAGCCTACTTGTTGGCCGGTGCCGGCCGTTCGTGACGCGCTTCGTGACTCGCAAGGTAGTGCTCCCTTCGATCACAGCGGGCACCCTGGACATGGCCCGCCAGCCAGACTCGTACTCAGGGAGCATCGGCAGGTCGGGGCCGGAACTTTCGCCCTAGGGCCTGAGAATCGTGTTAGAGGAAGTGTCGTTTCGCGTCGCCTGGGATCTCGACGCCTAGGACACGGGCCGCACGCTGCACGCGCAAGAGTTCCAGCGCTCGGGAGCGCTCGGTCAGGTCTCTGATCAGGTCGGCGACCATCACGATCCGCACTCCGTGGACGTCTCTCGGCATCCCGATGACACCGTGCGTGAGAACCAGGACCGGGACGACCGGGCCCGGGATCGAGGCCTTCGACAGCCTGGCAGCCAACCGTTTGGCGTCTGACCGCAAGGCCCGGAGCCCCGGGATGGGGACGCCGTCCATCGCAGGCCGACCGCGCGAGATCGAGAACGCGCCAGCGTTCGACCGGGTGGCGAGCAGGAAGACACCGGTCGTGCCGACGACGATCATGTCGCCCGCCCGGGAGAGGGTCCCTGCAGGAACGCTCCAGTACGTGTACGCGTCGAGGCGGCCGAGTTCCCCCGAGAGTCGCGCGATGCCATCTTCAGGGAGCGGATCAGGTTGGATCGCCATCCCACGCGGGTCTCGGCACGCGTGGGTCGTGGCTTGAGGGCCGGACCGCCGTCAGGGCCCTCCGAGGCCCGTCATGACCGCCCGAAGGGTCAGCCCGAAACAGATGAACGCCACCCACGCGAACGGGATCCATGGGCGGTCCCGGAAATCTGGGCGTCGGGCGAACATGTGGGCGACGACGAGCGCCACGATCGGGAAGATGCCGTACGCATAGTGAAGCAGCGTGGGAGCGCGGTAGCCCAGGAGATACACGATCACGCCGATCACGGCTTGGGCTCCCGCTACAACCTGCGCCACGGTGACCCACGTCCAGAACCGCTCCCCCGGGCCACGCTTGGCGATCCAGGCGGCGAGGCCCCAGACCCAGCCCACCGTGAAGACCGCGACCACGAAGAGTCCGACGTACTTGTGGACCTCGACCACGGGTCGGAATCCTACGCGGAGGCTGTGCCGCCGTAGCGGACCGAACCGACTGCTTCGCCGGCGTCTTTGTTCAACCGTCGCGACAGGAAGAGTCCTTCGAGTGCGAACTCCAAGGCCGAGGCAGCCACGCCTGGACTCTCCTCCTCCACACCGAGACGCTCGAGCAGCTTCGAGAGACCTGGCAGATCACCGAACTGTGCCAACAGGCCCGCCGCCGGGGTGAGGTCGGAGGTCTCGGCCGTCAATCCTTCGTCGAATCGATGGAGCAGCGGCTGGAAGTCGAAACCCGACAGGCGGGTGCGGAAGACCTCGAGCTCGGCGGTTCGGAGCGCCCGCGACAAGATCTCGCCCTCGCGACCGTCCTCGATCGTGTCGAACTCCACACGGCCCTCCGATGACGCCAGAACCGCCGGAAGGTCGCACACGCGCGGGACGGCCTCGGGCTCTCCCGCGCGGGCAGCCCTACGGATCGCCGCCGCCGAGAGCGTCTCCACGTTCCCGATCGAATACCGGACGCTCACGCCGCTGCGGTGGTTGATGTGCGGGGAGCGGCGCAGTTCGGCGGTGAGCGCGGCAACGATCTCCTTCATGAACGCCGGCACCCGGACCGGGATCGTGCCGGCCGGCGCGCGCGACTCCTGATCCATGATCACGATCTCGTCGCCGAGCTCGGATGGGTAGTGCGTGCGCACCTGCGTTCCGAACCGATCTTTCAGCGGCGAAACGATCCGTCCGCGGTGCGTGTAGTCATCGGGGTTCGCCGTGGCGATCAGCAGCAGGTCGAGCGGCAGACGGATCCGGTACCCGCGGATCTGGATGTCGCGCTCCTCCAAGATGTTGAAGAGCGACACCTGGATGCGCTCCGGTAGATCGGGCAGCTCGTTGATCGCCACGATCCCGCGATTCGTTCGCGGGATGAGGCCGTAGTGGATGGTCAGCTCGTCGGAGAGATACCGGCCCTCCGCGACACGGATCGGGTCAACGTCGCCGATCAGATCGGCGACCGACGTGTCGGGGGTGGCGAGCTTCTCGGCATAGCGATCGTCGCGCGCGATCCATCGGATCGGGACCGCGTCGCCCTGCTCGGCGACCAGCGCAACGCACCGGGCGCAGATGGGGTGATACGGATGATCGTGGATCTCGCATCCCTGGATCGCGGGGATGCGATCGTCGAGCAGCTGGACCACCGCGCGCACCAGGCGGGTCTTCGCCTGGCCCCGCTCACCCAGCAAGATCAGATCGTGCCCCGCAAGGATCCCGCGCTCGAGAGCGGGAAGGACCTCGTCGTCGAACCCGACGATCCCCGGGAAGAGCTCCTCGTCGCCGCGCTCAAGCCTCGCTAGCAGGTTCGCGCGGAGCTCGTCTTTGACGGTGCGGTCGGGATAGCCTCCGGCGCGCAGTTCACCGATCGTCGTGGGCTGCGTCATCACGCCAGCCTAGCGCGACACCAGGATAAGGGCGTCGGCCGCCGATGCTAGGGTCGGCGAGTGACGAACCCGGAAGCGATCCTCGACGGCCTGAACGACGAGCAGCGGGAGGCCGCCCTGGCGGTGACCGGTCCCGTCGCGATCCTGGCCGGAGCGGGAACCGGCAAGACCACCACGATCACACGGCGGATCGCCTACCAGGTCGCCACCGGTGTCTTCCCCGCCGAACGCATCCTGGCGGTCACGTTCACCGAGAAAGCCGCCCGTGAATTGAAGACGCGCCTCGTCGCCCTCGACGTGGAGGGAGTCGATGCACGCACGTTCCACTCGGCGGCGCTCTCGTCGCTCCGCTGGCTATGGGAGGCGAACGCCGGACAACCGTTGCCCGACGTGATCGATCACAAGGCGCCGCTGATCGCGCCACTCGCGAACGCGCTCCCGCCCCCGCACAAGTTCCTGCCGCGTCGCGAGCTGGCCGGTGAGATCGAATGGGCGAAGAACCGCATGGTCCCGCCCGAGGGCTATCTGGACGAGCTCACGCGCTCCGCGCACGAACCGCCGATCCCCGCGGAGCTGATGCTCCGTGTCTACCAGGGGTACGAACATCGGAAGGGTTCGACGGGCCGGATGGACTTCGAGGACATGCTCGGGCTTGCGGTGCGGATGTTCGACGCGTACCACGGCGCCACGGCGGCCATCCGCGCCCGCTTCCACGCGTTCACCGTCGACGAGTTCCAGGACGTGAACCCGCTGCAGGCCGCGCTCTTGGATCGCTGGCTCGGGCGGCGACAGGACCTTTGCGTGGTGGGTGACGACTACCAGACGATCTACACGTTCACCGGCGCGTCGCCGGGATACCTGCTGGGCTTCACCGACCGCTTCCCCTCGGCACAGGTCGTGCGACTGGAACGCAACTATCGTTCCACGCCCGAAGTGCTCGATCTCGCGAATCGGCTCGCAGGACACCTGGGCGGGTTCCGCAAGACGCTCTCGTCGGCGCAGCCCTCGGGTCCGGAACCGGTCGCCCGCTCGGTCCCCGACGATGCGGCCGAGGTCGCGGCCGTCGTGCAGGCGGTTGGACGGCTCCGCGACCAGGACGTACCGCTCGAAGAGATCGCCGTCCTCTATCGCATCAACGCGCGGTCGGAGGCGTTCGAAGAAGCGTTCGCGGCCGCGGGAGTCCCGTATCAGGTACGCGACGGCGCCTTCCTGCGGCGTCCGGGACCGCGCGCCGTCATGCAACGGATGAGGCACGATGCTGCCGGCCCCGTGGATCAGAACGTGATCGCCGCGACCGACACATTCGGGTTCGATCCTGAGGCGAAGCCCGACTCGGACGAGGAGGTCACGCGTCAAGCGGACCTCGCGCGACTGCGTTCACTGGCAGAGGAGTTCGTCGCCGCGCACCCGGACGGGGATGTCGCCGGGTTCGTCGAAGAGCTGGGCCGCCGCTTCTCGACCGAACACAGCGGGCGCGGCGTCAACCTGCTGACGTATCACCGAGCGAAAGGGCTCGAGTTCGACGCGGTGTTCCTGCCTCGGCTGTTGGATGGGGAGCTGCCGTTCCGCTCGGGGCGCGCGAAGGCCGACCCCGACGAGGAGCGCCGGCTGCTCTACGTCGGCATCACCCGTGCACGACGCTACCTGTTCCTCACGTGGCCAACCGACGGGAAGGCGAAGCCGAGCCCGTTCCTGACGGAGCTGGAGGTGCGATCAGCGGTCGCGCCGCCTCGGCCCGCCGCGTCGGCGCCCGTGCGTCAGCCTCCCCGCGGTGGGCCGTTGTTCGACCGGCTGAAAGCGTGGCGGCGTTCGCGCGCGAAGGCAGACGGCGTACCCGCCTACGTGGTCTTCCACGACAGGACGCTCGAGGAGATCGCCGACCGCAGGCCGCGTGATTGGGCCGACCTGGCCGCCATCTCGGGCATCGGCCCGACGAAGCTCGAGCGCTACGCCGACGAGATACTCGATGTGATCGGTACCAACTAGTCTATCCCAGACTAGCCTCGCGGAGGGCCTACCAGGACGTTACCTCGGAGCGAGACTCGCTCCCGCAGGTCCCCACCTTGCACGGCCGGTGCAACTCGGCCAGACTCACCCGGATATGAAGGGGGAATAGGTGGGGGTTCGCGTTCCTGTGGCCGAAGCAGGCTCGGTCGAACTGATCGGCGTGACCAAACGCTTCGGCACGGTCACCGCGGTCGACGCACTCGACATCCAGGTCGAGCCTGGTGAGTTCCTCTCGCTTCTCGGCCCCTCCGGATGTGGCAAGACGACCACCCTCCGGATGCTCGCCGGCTTCGAGGAACCCAACGAAGGGGAGATCAGGATCTCGGGTGATGCGGTGCAAGGCGTTCCCCCCCACAAGCGCGACGTCAACACCGTGTTCCAGAACTACGCCCTGTTCCCGCACATGACGGCCGCGGAGAACGTCGCGTACGGGCTCCGCCAGAAGAGGGTGGACAAGGGCGAGATCGGCCGACGTGTTGGCGAGGCGCTCGAGATGGTGAAGATGAGCAAGCTTTCGGGCCGCAAACCGCGCGAGATGTCGGGTGGACAACAGCAGCGCATAGCGCTGGCGCGCGCCCTGGTGAACCGCCCGAGCCTCCTTCTGCTGGATGAGCCGCTCGGCGCGCTCGACCGCAAGCTGCGAGAGGAGATGCAGATCGAGCTGAAACTCCTGCAGTCCCAGGTGGGGATCACGTTCATCTTCGTGACGCACGACCAGGATGAGGCCCTGTCGATGAGCGATCGGATCGCGGTCATGCTCGACGGGCGTATCGAGCAACTGGCCGACCCCGACAACGTGTACGACCACCCGAGATCGGCGTTCGTGGCGGGGTTCATCGGTAAGCAGAACTTCTTCGAAGGGACATCGCGCGATGCGGGTTCCACCGTAGAAGGGGATGGATGGACGTTCCGCTCGTCGCTCGAGCCGATCGGCGCGGTGGATGGGCGGGCGGCCCTGGCCGCCGTTCGACCTGAGGCTGTCCAGGTGTCCGGTGCTCAGCCGTCCGATGGAAGGAACGCGATATCCGGCGAACTGGCGAGCATCTCGCACCTGGGCGACGTGATCCAGTTCGTCGTGATCACGCCGGGGAGCAAGGAGGTCATCGCCCGGCTCCCGCGTCCCGGTGCACCTCGCTTGGACGTGGGCGGTCGTGTGTGGTGCTCGTGGGAAGCAGACAACACCCACGTGTTCGGGGCGGAGCAGGCCGAGATCGTGCTCGCCGACCCGGCGAGCGACGAGGCGGCAGCGATCGCCGGATGAAACCACTGAAGAACAAGGAAGGGAGGGAGAAGTGAGCGAACCGGATGATGGTCTGAAGATCCTCGCCTCGACAGCGTCGGCACAGCGGATCAGTCGCCGCGCGTTCATGGGCGGCTCGGTGGTCGCCGCGTTCTCGGGAGGCATCCTGCTCTCGGCGTGCAGCAACGACAGCGCGACGAGCGGCGCGTCGACGAGTGCCGGGGGTTCGAGCGGGGGCGCCTCGCCCGTCCTCGAGGACCAGTTGAACTTCTATCACTGGGCCCAGTACGACGATCCGAAGCTGTTCAAGCGGTTCACGCAAGAGCTGGGACCGGCGACCCAGATCGACACCTACGCGTCGAACGAGGAGGCGATCGCGAAGCTCGCCGCGGCAGCGGGAACGAGCGGGTACGACATCGTGGTGCCCACCGGCCCGTACATCCCCCAGATGGTCGCCAACGACCTGCTGGAGGAACTTGATCTGTCGAGGATCCCGAACTTCAAGAACCTAGAAACGGCCTTCACCAACCAGCCCTGGGACCCGGGCAACAAGCACTCGGTGTGCAAAGACTGGGGAACGGTCGGGTGGATCGTCGATAGGCAACAGATCTCGAGTCCCATCAACAGCTGGAGCGATTTCCTCAACGTCGCCATGACCGAGGCAAGCGGGAACGTCTCACTGCTCGACGCGCAGAACGAGGTCATGGGCGTGTACTTCTGGGCGAACGGGATCGACTGGACCACGGAGGACCCCGCAGATCTCGACGCATACGAGGCGTTCATGGTCGATCAGGTCGCTCCCCATATCAGGGCGTTCGAGTCGTACCCCGGTTACCAGTTCTCCGAGTTGGGCTACGGGTTGTCGCACGTGTGGAACGGCGACGCCCGGCAAGGATTCAACTCATTCAAGGATCCCAGCCGGTACGAATGGGGCCTGGGGGCGCCTGCAACGGAGCTGTGGATGGACAACTGGACCATGGTGAAAGGCGCTCCACACCCGGAGGCGGCTTACGCGTTCATGAATTTCATCCTCGATCCGGCGAACTCGCTCCAGGACTTGAACTTCCACGGGTACAACACAGGTATCACCGGCGTGAAGGAGGCGGCGGCGGCGGCGGACACGCCGTACATGGACATGATCTTCTTCACCGACGCCCAGCTCGCAACGATGACTGCGCAGGAGATCAACACGGCGTTCGACCGTGAGGTGGAGATCTTCCAGAAGATCAAGGCCGCGGCCGGGGGATAGGTCGCACCGAGGATGGCTCAGCGTGTATCGGAGTCGGAGCGGGGAACCCGGAAGATCCGGGGACCCCGCTTCGCGCTTGCGCTCCCCGCGTGGATCTGGTTCGTCTGCTTCTTCACACTGCCGGTGTTGTGGATCGTCTACTACTCGTTCGGATACAAGCCGGACATCTTCCATCCGATCGCCACCGACAAGCTCTCGTTCGATACATACCATCAGGCGTTCTCCGCCACGTTCCTGCACGTCTTCTCGCAGACGCTGCAGATCTCGATCATCGGCACCTCG
This sequence comes from uncultured Actinomycetes bacterium, assembly GCA_963695975.1. Lineage (GTDB taxonomy): Bacteria > Actinomycetota > UBA4738 > UBA4738 > HRBIN12 > JBBQVZ01. Next base: position 135,402 of record CAVOIB010000002.1, read on the forward strand.
CTCTGCTTCCTGATCGGGTTCCCGTTCGCCTACTGGCTCGCCACGCGGGTGTCGCCGAGGTGGCGGGGCGTGCTGCTCGGTCTGGTGATCGTGCCGTTCTTCGTGAACTTCCTGGTCCGCACGATCGGCTGGCTGATCCTCCTCTCGCCTGCGGGACCCGTGTCGAGTCTCTTGCAGAGCTTGGGCTTGCGGAACGAGCCGCTGAAGCTGTTGCAGACCCGCGGAGCCGTCCAGCTCGGCGTCGTCTACAACTACCTTGCGCTCATGATCTTCCCGCTGTTCGTCGCGCTCGATCGGTTGGACCCGGCGATGCGCGAAGCCTCGAAAGATCTAGGAGCGAGCCGGTGGAAGACGTTCCGGCAGGTGACGCTACCGCTCGCCTCTCCGGGGATCGTGGCCGGATTGCTCCTCGTGTTCATCCCGCTCTCAGGCGACTACATCACCGCGCTGGTGCTCGGCGGTGCGAAGGGGAACATGGCCGGGGCCCTGGTGGCGAGTCAATTCACCGCAGCGCAGAACTGGGCCCTCGGAGCTGCACAGGCGGTGATCCTGATCGCAATGATCATGGGAACCGTCGCCGTGTTCGGTCTGGTCGCCCTCATCGTCCGAGCGATCGCGCGATCGCGCCGAGAGATCACGCTGCCCGCGACGGCTGAAGGGGCGGCATGAGCTCGACGAGCGTTGCCCGACCGCGGCGCCAGCGTGACCTCGCCAGCCTGGCGCTTCGCGTGTGGGCCATCGTGGTGTACGCGTTCCTGTTCTTGCCGATCCTCGTGATCGTCGTGTACTCGTTCAACAACGGCAGGTCGATGCTGACGTGGACCGGGCTCGGTCTGGACGGGTATCGCACGGGCATCACGGATCCCACGATCCTGGATGCCGTGAAGACCTCTATCGTCGCGGCCACCGGAACGGCGATCATCGCGACCATCCTCGGATCCTTCGCGGGGATCGCTCTGGCCAGGCGCAAGGGGAAGTGGACCGTGCTCTTCCTGGCGCTCGTCTTCCTGATCCTCGTGACTCCCGAGATCGTCGACGCGATCGCGCTCCTCATCTGGTACGTGCGTCTGGGGGGGCCATTCGGTCCCAGTATGTCGATCCCCGCGGTGAGCTACGGGATGCTCCGCCTGTGGGTCGGTCACTCGCTGTTCGCGACCGCCGTGGTCACGTTGATCGTTCGGGCGAGGCTCGCGGGGATGGAGGAATCTCTCGAAGAGGCGGCCGCCGACCTGTACGCGACACCCTGGCGTCGATTCAGCCAGATCACCTTGCCGCTCATGTTGCCGGCCGTGCTCGCCGGCGCTCTGCTCTCGTTCAGCTTCAGCCTGGACGACACGATCATCTCCTCGTTCGTGAGCGTGGCCGGCGCATCGCCATGGCCCGTGTACGTGTTCAGCGCCGTGCGAAACGCCCTCAGACCACAAGTCGCGTCCGTCTCGACGTTGTTGCTGCTCCTGACGTTGTTCGCGATCGCTTGCGTAGCGATCGTCCTGCGCAAGGGTGGCCAGTCCGGCGAAGAGGTCGCGAAGACGATGACCGGCGGCTAGGTCGAGCTCCCGAGCCGCGCGATCAGCGCGGCCACCGCGAGCAGTGGCATCGCGAGTGACAGCCACCGAAGTGCGGCCTCGGGTGTCGTCCGGAGCGAAGCGGCATGGATCGGCAGCGTCGTTCCATCTCGAAACGTGATCGTTCCTCGCACATCGGTGACGTCCCGGCGCATCCGGCGAACCGGAGTCGACAGGATACGCTGCGCCGCAGACACGGTGGCGCATGCTGCCGCGAGGACGATCGCCTCCGGACGGACGGTCCCGGTCTGGGCGACGTAGCCGGTGAGTGCGGGGAACGCACCCCAGGCGAGGGCGAACCAGAGGTTCGAATGGAAGACGCCCCCGAACAGCTCGAGGTTGTACGCCACGACGAGGAATCCCCCCGCTACGACGAACGCCCAGATCCACGGGCTGACCTCGATCGCGCCGTCGATCCCGAGCCCGACGGCGCACACAAGACCGATCACGGCGAGCGCGATGAGCACGCCGTCGGGGATCCGCGTGCCCAGCGGACGCCCGTGCAGCTCGTCCAGCGCATGTGCGGATACGCCGAGTGCGAGGAAGAACGCGAGCACCGTCTCGAGCAGGAATCGGACGTTCAGCTCCGGCGCGAGCGCCGCGCCGAGGACGACGTACGACAGATGCCAGGCCGTGTAGGGCGGGTGCAGGAGGGTCCAGTAGTCACGCCAACCACCCGGTGAAAGTGCGTAGAAGGCCGGGCGCTCCGTCTCAGAGGACACGCGGACCCCCCCTCACCGCCCAGATCACGATGCCAGCACCGAGAGACATCGCACGGGTTCGCACGTGGCGCAGACCGGCAGCCTGCCACCAGCGCACCTGCTCGGGCAACGGGTATCGGTCGTAGAACGCGCTGATGCTCGGCCCTAGGAACCGGCCCGTATGACGCCATGCCGAGGACACCAACGTGCCCGCTACGGGCATGAACAGGCGAGTGTAGGCCCACCACCCGGCGTGGAAGAGCCGGTCGTCGGGCCGGTGGAACTCCAGGCACGCGAGCGTGCCTCCCGGGCGAAGCACGCGCGCCAGTTCACGCATCGTTGCCTCTGGATCGTCCACGTAGCGGAGCAGGTAGGTGAACGTCACAGCGTCGAACGCGTCGTCGGGGAACGGCAGCTGTTCGGCACGGCCTAAGACCTGGTGTACCTGCGACTGCAAGCCGGCTTCGCGTGTCACGGGGACACCGGCACGAAGCATCGCCTCGCTCGGGTCCAGTTGGATCACGCGAAGGCGCTTGCGAGCAGCCAGCTCGCGCGCAACCAGTCCCGTGCCCGAAGCCACGTCGAGCACCAGCGAGCCGGGGATCGCGTTCACCTTCGAGATCATGGCTCGGCGCCACCGCGCGTCCTGCCCGAACGAGAGCACGGCGCCCATCCACTCGTACTCGGGCGCGATCCCGGCGAACAGGGAACGAGCGTGCCGCGTGCGATCCGACATCTAGGTCGCCCGCAGCAGCGAGGGCAGGTCGGCGAAGGAATCGATCACGTGATCGGGTCTGCCGTCGCCGCGCTCCAGGTCCGCAGGGCGGAACTTGCCGGTGCGCACGAGAACACCGGCCATGCCCACCGCCTGGCCACCGAGAACGTCGTTGACCACGTCGTCGCCGACCATGGCGGCACGTCCCGCCCGCACGCCGAGCATCTCTAGTGCGGCCTCGAAGTACGCCGGTGCGGGCTTGCCGCAGATCGTGGCCTCCGCGCCGGTCGCCGCCTCCAGTGCGGCGATGTACGCGCCGCCGTCGAGCTGGAGCCCCTCAGTGGTCGCCCAATACATGTTGCGATGCATCCCGATCAGGGTGGCACCGTTCATCACCTGATCGAAAGTGTGGTTCATCGCGGCGTAGCTGAAGTCGTCACAGCCACCTCCGATGACGACGACGTCGGCAGGCTCGTTCGATCCGACGAGCGTGATCCCCTCGAGATCGACACGGGCGTCGCCGTCGGAGATCAGGAGCACGCGGGCACCCGGATGGCGTTCGCGGAGATACTCAGCGGTCGCGACGACGGCGGTCACGATGTCATCGGAGGTCACGTCGAATCCCGCCGCCCGCAACGTCTGGGCGAGCTCGTTGCGCGGATGGGTGGTGGTATTGGTGATCAGGCGGAACGGGACATCTTCTGAGCGGAGCCAGGAGAGCGCATCGATCGCGCCGGGCAGCGGCTCCCAGGACACCGCAAGCACTCCATCGATGTCGAGCAGCAAGCCGTCAACGTCCATCGACTGGAGTCTAGGCACTCGCTGCGATCAGAGGTCCGGCCGGATCCCGAGCTTCCGGAGCGCGGCCCGCATCTCGCTCGGGCGATCGATACCCCTCTGACGCATACGCCACTCCTGATACGGCGCGATGTATCGGTACTTCGGCGGAAGAAGCGGCCGTGCGAGCCTGGTCGCGGCGAATGTCGCGTGCATCGCCGTTCGTTTCACAGGACCCAGCCGGATCCCGAACCCTTCCCGGAGCGCCGGAGGCAGCGTGGCGAACGCCAACCGAGAGACGCCCCTCAGCACGGGCCGCCATTCGGCCTCGGCCGGAGGATCGTGGAACAGGTCCGCTACCTTGCGCGCCGAGTCGGTCACGAGAAGGTCCCCGCGAGCGATCACGTCATCCATGTATGCGCGCAGCGCCGGCACGGTCGGAGGGATGATCTCGCGAGGGATCTTCACCATCTCCGCGACGAGCATCTGCTCCTGGTGGAAGCGCTCGCGCCCCGCGTCGGTCAGCTTGCCCACGGTCAGCTCCTCGAACAGCAGCGCGGAATCAACCAGGCATGCGTGCACCCAAAGGAGCAGTTCCGGGTCGAGCGCGTCGTACGGTTTGCCCGTCACGTCGTCGACACCGTTGATCCGCGCATGGACGTCGTTGATCCGATCGGCGGCGGCATGCGCCTCCGCCTTGGTGCCGAACGTGATCGTGTACGTCAGGACCAGCGTGCGCTGCAGCCGTTTCCACGGGTTTTGCTCGTAGAAACCCGTCTCGCGCGCACCGGCGATCACGAGCGGGTGCGCAGCTTGCATCAGAACCGCCCGCGCCCCTCCGAACAGCACCGTCACCTCGCGATGAACTTGCCAGCTTGCGCTCTTCGGTCCGAAGTAGCCGAGATCTGCACCAAACGCCATGTCATCCACCTTATCGACGGACATCGGTAACGCTGGCTGTGCGATAGGGCACTCAGCCGAGCGAGCCGCCGAATCCCCCGCGCCACGAGGGATAGCGAAGCGTCCAGCCCAACTCGCGCTTCGCCTTCGCGTTGGACGCGCCTCGCTCGAAGGATCCACTCGTAGGCTCGCCATCAACGTGGAACGGCTCCGGACCTCCGGCCGCTGCCGCGAACACCGGCAGCCATTCCCGGAGCGGCGCAGGCTCGTCATCCACCACGTTGTAGGTACCCGGCGGTCCGGTGAGCGCGAGCACCGTGGCCTCGGCGGCATCATCCACGTGGACGAACGAGCTCACGTCGTCCCCGTCTCCTGCGATCGCTACTTCGCCGCGCCGCACCTGCTCGGTGACCGATCCGTCGGCTCCGTAGAACGTCCCCGGTCCGTAGAAGTAGCCGTACCGGAGGACCACGCCGTCAACACCTCGCTCGTTTGTGACCGCCGATTCGAGGGATCGAACCGCTTCCACGCTCCTGCGGAAGGGCTCGGGCGCGTCATCCCACAAGGGGTCACCCTCGCTCTTCACCGGACCGCCGACAGGCTGGTACACGAAGGCGATGCTCTGGGCGACGAACCGGCGGACACCGGCAGCTGAGGCGGCGTCGACCAGGTTGCGCGTTCCCTCGATCCGGATCCGGATGTTCCCGCCGAACTGCTCATCGAACCGGGCAAGATCGGCATCGAGCGCGGGAGGCAGATCGGTCAGCTCATGGATCAATGCCTCAGGGTAGGCCTCCACGACAGCACGATGTACAGCGGCAGCATCGAACACGTCGCACACCATCGGCACGGCCCCCTGCGCTTCGATAGCAGCCGCCTTTGATGCCGACCGTGTCATCGCGACGACGTGATGGCCGGCATCGACCAGCATCGGAGTGAGCCTGCGACCGATCGCCCCGGTCGCGCCGGCAACGAAGACCCGCACCGCCTCCCTTTCCGCGCAACGTCGCAGCCTGACGACTGCACACTACCTTCGTCGTACTCACCGAGGGCCGGGCCACGTGATGGTGATGCGCCGTCAAACCCGGACGGTTCCGCGAGAACCATCGGCCGCCGGCTCACTCACTCCGGAAGCCCCCGGGGATCCATCCGCTGGGTGCATGCCTTGTGCAGGCCCGGCACCTACGGGCTCGGAAGCCGGCTCCTCTTGGAGCAACGAGGTCGGGAACTTCACCGTGATGGTCGTCCCCTGGGAGGGAACGCTGAAGACTTCGAACGTGCCACCACCGACCTGGGCTCGCTCACGCATCATCGCCATACCGAAGTGACCTTCCGGTCCGGGTGCGCTCGTGTCGAACCCGTCGCCGTTGTCGCGGAGTTGGAGCTCCAAGAACTCGTCGTCCCCACGGACCGTGACCCACATATCGGTGGCGTTCGCGTGCTTCAGAGCGTTCATGAGGCCTTCGCGCGCGATGTGGTAGATCAGCAGGGCGATCGGCGCGGGCATCGGAACATCCTCCACGTCGTGGTGGAAGCGGACGTTTGAATCGCGCCCGATCTCGTCAGTGAACGATTCGAGCGCTTCGGCCAAACCCTTGGCTCCGAGCGGCGAACGATGCAGGTCTCGGATCAGCGCGCGGATGCGGTCGGACGTGTCCTGCTTCGACTCCCGGATCTTCTCGAGCTGTTCTGCGGTTTCGGGGAGTTCCCCTTTGTCCAAAAGCTTCCGCGCGACGTCCACCTGGATCGAGAGTCGGAAGAGAACCTGGGCAAGATCGTCGTGGAGGTACGCAGCGATCTTCTGCCGTTCGTCGGCCCGCTCCTCCGCCATAGCGTTCGAAAGCGACCGGAGCACCTGCTCACGTTCTTGCAGCTCCTTGTGAGCAACCTCAAGCGCCTGGCTCCTGAGGAAGACCAATCGGGCGAAGATCAACGGCGGGAAGACTGCCGGGAGTACCCAGAACCCGACCTTCGTAAAGAGAACCGCTAGCGCTAACCCAAACACGCCCAGACCAAGGTAGCTGACCAGAAACTCGCTGAGCCGCCCGATCCGCAACTCCCGTATCACCGCCCACGGGCGGAGGCCAGTTTGGATCGAGACGTAAGCCGTGACGATGCCACTGTTCACTAGATAGTCGGCAACGGCCGCAGCCATGGCCCCGAGGATCCCCAAGTAGACACTGGCTTCAGGATTCTCCGGGAAGCTGCCGCCAATGAGGTGATACACGCCACTTGCGGCGAACACGGATAGAGCCACCTGGCAACGATTGAAGACTGCCTTCACCAAGCCAATCTCGCGCCTGAATTCGCGCGGGTCCGTCTCGCCAATGAACGCCGTGGCCGCGGCCGCGATGGGCGGGTGGAGAACGCCGACCATCATTAACAGGGGGAACCCAAGCCCGATCTGAAGACCCCGCCAGGCTGGCACAGGAAGAAGTTCCACAACGGCGACCAAAGCCGCCCAAAAGAGGAGCTCAGGTGTGAAGGCCGAAAGCTGGTTCGTGGCGAGTGCGATTCCCCCCACGAGGGTCGGCAAGATGATTGCTACCTCGAAGGCGAGGAGCGCGCTCGGTCGCCGCCGTTCGTTGCCAGAGACCATGAGGGAATCTTGGACGCTCACCAGGGACTTTGGAAGCAAGATAGGCCGCAACAAAATCTTCTACTGCAGGCGTCGTAGTCCCAATACCCGGCTTGTCCCCCGATAGGCGGTCCCCTGATAGTTGCTGTGCTGTCCCCTTCATGGGGCGTCAATTGCATCAGAGGAGGTGGACGAATGAAGATCGTTAAGCGCATCGCCATCGCGCTCAGCGCTCTTCTCGCCGTCGCTCTTGCGGGTGGCGCCCACTGGAAGGTGTAGCAGCACCCGCAATCAGCAATCGCGCGATTGCCTAAGGCCCCCAGCGAAGGGGGCCTTTTGGCGTTAGGGGCATCCTTGTGACCGACGCTAGAGGTCAATCTCCGGAGGAAACGCGGCCATGACCCGCGTGCCGGCGCCAAGCTGACTGTCTATTACGATTCGGCCCCTGCCCGACTCGACGCGCTCTGCAATCAGTTGCAGCCCGAAATGTTCCTCATGATCGACGTCAACTGGATTGAACCCGACTCCGTCGTCCTCAACAATGAGACGGATCGCATCTCCATCTTTGAACAGGCGAACCGCGATCCGTGTCGCACGGGAGTGTCGGGCTGCGTTGTTGAGTGCCTCACGCACCACTTGGTAGGCGAGTAGCTGAGTCAAAGGTGACCCGCCAACGTCGTTGAGGGAGAGATCTATTCGAGGCGAGCCCGCGCCCTCAAGTTGCGCGGCGAGTAGTTCGATGGTGGCGTTGAGTCCGCCGGGGCCCAACGACGAGTGCCTCAAGTCTCGAACAAGGTTCCTGATCGCAGCTTGGGCGGCCTCAGTGGCGGCTATCAACTCAGGCAGGTCTTCGTCGAGGTCCAGCAGGCGCCCAGAGCTCAGGTCTTGACGCAATACTTGCCCCATGAGGTGAACCTTGAATAGTGGCGGAAGAACTTCGTCGTGCAATTCGCCTGCAACGGCCATGCGCTCGTCCTTTCGCTCCCGCAGTGCCTGCGTCGCACCTGAAATGAGAGCGCGGTCCTTCGCTTCAATCTTCAGGGTGGCCTCTTCGAGACGCCGACCTCTGAGGAACATCTGTCGCGCGATGACCAGAGGTATGAGGAATGCCACCAATCCCCAGGCCGCAGCTACTTCATATATGGCAGCGAGGACCACGGCTAGGAGGCCGAGGCACACATAGCCAAGAGCATGCTCGACTGGGGCGTCCCCATGAACTCGCCTCAGGACTTCAGTTGGCGACAGCCTGGTCATGATGGCGACTGGAATCACCACCAGAATCGTGTTGGTCAACCAGTCGGCGCCTAGGGCGACTAAAGCAATCGCAATCACGCGCGGCCAGACCAACACGCTCCCGTTCAAGGAGTGGAAGACAATTGAGGCCATGATCACGCTCGCAGCCACTTGGCTTCGGTTGTAAAGGCCACGCGCCAGGCTCACCTCATGCCGGAACTCCCGAGTGTCAACCGCTGCAACAAAGGCCACCAAGCCTGCCAGCCAAGGGGACATGACCATGCCCGCCGCCAATGTCACTGGTAGAGACATGCTTAGGGAAACGTCCCCCCAGAGGCTGACCGGCAAGAGGTCCGCTACCGCAGCAACAGCCGCCCACAGAGCCAGTGTCTGAATCTCACCCGCCAAGTAAGGCCAGTGAATCGCAGAAGCGCCAACTAAAGCGGCGACGAGCACTACCGCAAGGCAGTAGAACAACGCTTTGACGGCAAACGGCTCACTCGCTCCAGCTCCTGCGTTCAACTTCCCCTGGGTTGTTGCGGTGGCAGACATCGACCTTCCCCCCTTCGATCTGGCGACGGGGAAGGCGCACCGCCGGAAGCTCGCTAGTTCTACCCAAAGGCACCGACAGCGGCAAGAACGCCAAGTTCGAGTCGCGACGTGCGGCGATACGATGGCTGGATGAAGCCCAGAGTGCTTGTTGTGGAGGACGAGGGCGCGATCGCGGTGCCACTTGCGGAGCACCTGGAGCGAGAGGGCTTCGACACCGAGGTGACCGGCACGATCGAGGCTGCTTCGGCCGCCTTCAACAACGGGGCTCCGGACCTGATCCTGCTCGACGTGATGCTCCCCGATGGTGACGGAAGGGACCTCTGTCGCCAGATCAGGACCCGTTCAGATGTCCCGATCATCATGCTCACCGCGCGCGGCGAGGAGATCGACAAGATCGTCGGACTCGAATTGGGGGCAGACGACTACGTGGTCAAACCGTTCTCCGCCGGCGAGCTTGTCGCACGGATGCGAGCGATCATGCGCCGAGGGCGCGCCACCGCGCGCAAGGGGCCGATCGACGTCGGACCCATCCATCTGGATCCGGCCTCGCGCACCGTTACCAAGGATGGAGAGCCGGTCGAGCTCGCAGCGAAGGAGTTCGACCTGCTCCACATGTTGATGGCCAACGCGGGCCAGGTTGTCCGCCGCGAGGACATCATGGACGAGGTCTGGGATCCGCACTGGTTCGGACCGACGAAGACGCTCGACGTCCACATCTCGTGGCTCCGCAAGAAGCTCGAGGAGACCCCGTCTGATCCCCGGTACATCACGACGGTGCGGGGCGTGGGCTTCAAGTTCGCCGCGCCCTCGTGAAGGTCCGAAGCCGGCTCATCCTGGCCTTCACGTACCTGGTCGTCACGGTCTTGGTGGCGCTCACGATCCCGTTGCTGTTCAGTCTCCGCGAACGCGCGCGTGCAGAGAAGAAGTCAGAGGTTCTCGCGAGCGTCCAGGCGATCGCCGCAAGCCTCGACTCAGCCACGCTCGTCCCCGGGCCACAGCTCGATCGCCTGGTCAAGCGCTACGCGAAGCAGGTAGACGGTCGAGTGATCGCCATGAACCGTAAGGGCGTCGTGCTCGCGGACTCGGATGGGATCGGCGTCGGGCAGAACTACGACACGCCGTTGCGGCCCGAGATCCAGGCAGCGTTGAACCCCGACAACCCGCAGGCCAACGTTCAGATCCGCCACAGCGACACCGAGCAAGCCGACATCATGGTCGCCGCCGCTCCGGTGATCGACGAGGCTCTGATCGGCGCAGCCCGGATCACCAAGAACATCCAGTCGGTGAACGACGCCGTCCGCAGGACCACGATCGGGCTCATCGTCGTGATCGGAGGTACGGGACTCTTCGTGGGACTCGTGATCGCACTCGCGATGTCCGGCTCGCTCGCACGACCGCTGACCCGGCTGGCGGCTGCCGCGCGCCGACTGGGTTCGGGTGATCTCCAAGCCCGCGCGGGCGACGTGGGCGGAGCCGATGAGATCCGCGATCTCGCGGGATCGTTCGACGAGATGGCCGACCGGCTCGAACGCACCGTCCAGGCGCAGCGGGAGTTCGTCGCCAATGCGAGCCACCAACTGCGGACGCCGCTCACCGGGATGAAGCTGCGACTGGAGACGGCCGCCGATCAGGCACCCACGGAGGACCTGAAGCAACAGTTGCAGGCCGCCGATCATGAGGTCGACCGTCTCGCCGCGACGGTCGATCGTCTGTTGGTCATGGCGCGCAAGCTCGAGGAGGGCGACCCGACCGATGTCGAACTGCGCGACGCGGCCGAGCGCGCGGCGGAACGATGGCGCGAACGCGCGGCGGCGAACCGCTCGACGATCGCGGTGGACGGAGTCACGTCCCGCGCTCAGGCGAACCCCACCGACGTCGACCAGATCCTGGACAACCTGCTCGAGAACGCAATCTCGTACGCGCGTGGAGCCGTCGAGGTCCGTACGGGGATCGTCGAACAGCGCGCGTTCCTCGAGGTTCGCGATCACGGCAAGGGGATCCCACACGAGGAGCGGGCCAAGGTGACGGAGCGCTTCTACCGTGGAAGGAACGCTCCACCGGGAGGGTCGGGATTGGGTCTGGCGATCGCGCGCGAACTGGCCGAACGCTGGGACGGGGCGCTCTCCGTGCAAGACACCGAAGGTGGCGGCACACGGATCGAGGTGCGGTTCCGCATGTCCTCGATGAGCACCGATGGGAACATCGATCGATGACGCGGACACCGGTCGGGGTGTGGATCGATCCCGGATGCCCTTGGGCGTGGCAGGCGTCCGTGTGGCTCCGGCGGCTCTCCGAGGCGAAGCGGGTGCGGCTCGATTGGCGGCTCTTCAGCCTCGAACTGAACGCGCTCCCCCCCGAGACGCCGTTCTGGGAGGCATGTCAGCGCGACGGAGAGGCACTCGTCGCGCTCGCGCTCGCTCGACGCGAGGGAGGAAATGCTGCGTTCGAGCGGCTGTACGACGCGATCGGCAGGCTGCTGCACGACGAGAAGCTGGAGCCGACCCTCGAGGTCGTGCGCGCGGCAGCGGTCGAGGCCGGGGTCCCCAACATCGTCGACCGCGCCCTCGCGATCGACGAACTCACCGATGAGATCCGCGAGGAGTTCGTTGACGCCCGGGATAGAAGCGTCTTCGGGGTGCCGACGCTGCAGATCGCCGACACGAAGGTGCTCTACGGGCCGATCATGGCCCTCGCACCCGAGGGCCCTGAGGCCGAAGAACTCTGGACGCATACTCGCTGGCTGGCCGAACGCTCCGACTTCTTCGAGTTCAAGCGGTGGCCCCGCGACGTCCGACCGGGTCAGACCGTCACACCAACCGTTGATTGAAGGTGACGCGGCTCTTAACCGGGGCTTTGCGTGAGCCGCTCTAGGCTTCCTTCATGAGGCGCATCGTGGGGGTCATAGCGCTTGGAGTGGCGGGCTTGGTCTTGGCGGTCGCGCTCTCGATGGGCGCGTTCGCTCTTGCCGGTCGCGCCGTCGGCGAGCCGGCGTCCGCGGTCCAGATCTCGACACCCGCCCCACCGCGGAGCTCCTCGGATAGCCCTGCCTCCACGGCCATCCAACCGTCCTCGTCGCCGGCGGCGGACGATCACGGTGCCGCCTCACCGATCCCGCACCATCAGGATTCGCCCCTGCCGACCGACGATCACGGTGGCGGCGGACACGGCTCGGACGACTAAGCACCGCAGCCGGACGCCGAGGGTAGCGGCTGACCCGGTGGCGACGCTGGCGCCGTGACGTGGCAGAGTAGTGCCAACGCATGAGCGAGCAACCGCACCGACACGACGTCTGGGGCGATGACCCCGAGGAACGCGACGCGAGCGCGACCGTCGCTGAGATCGCGGCGACCGAACCGGAGCTCGCGAGACGCTGGCACGACCATCCGGCGGTCGTGCCGTTCAAGGCGGTCGTCCTGTTCGTCGGCCGTAACGGCCGGCGCATCGGCGTGACGGTCGTCGGCATCGTGGTGCTGCTGATCGGCCTCGCGGGTCTAGTGCTACCCGTCCTCCCTGGGTGGCTGCTGATCTTCGTGGGTCTCGGGATCTTGGCGACGGAGTACGTCTGGGCCCAGCGACTGCTGCGCCTGGCGAGGGAGAAGGCGAACAGCGCCAAGGACAAGGTCTTACGCAAGAACAACAAGGACCAGTGAGCGGCCGGATCCTCATCGGGACGTCATCCTGGACGGATCCGACGCTGGTGAAGGACGGACACTTCTATCCCCCTGAAGCGAAGACGGCGGAGGCGCGGCTGAAGTTCTATGCCACCCGCTTCCCCTTGGTGGAGGTCGATTCCACGTATTACTACCCGCCGTCGGAGAAGAACGCGGTCCTGTGGATCGAGCGCACGCCCGCGGACTTCACATTCAATGTCAAGGCGTACTCGCTCCTCACGAACCACCCCACTCGACCCGATTCGCTGTACGCCGACATCAAGTCGTCCCTCGCCCCCGAGGTGCTCGAGAAGCGCAACGTGTACCGCGACAAGCTTCCCGACGAGGCCGTGGACGAAGTGTGGCAGCGGTTCCGCGATGCGCTCATGCCGCTGCACTCGGCCGGCAAGCTCGGCGCCGTGCTGTTCCAGTTCCCGCAGTGGTTCGTGATCTCGAAGAAGAGCAAGGCCTACATCGAAGAGTGCGCGGCGCGTCTGCCCGACTATCGCGTGGCCGTCGAGTTCCGACACGAGAGCTGGATGAGCGAGCGGAACCGCGAGGAGACGCTGTCGTTCCTGGAGGAGCGGCGGCTGCCGTTCGTGTGCGTGGACATGCCGCAGGGCTTCGATTCGAGCGTACCCCCGATCGCGGCGGCCACCGCCGACGACCTGTCCATGGTCCGCTTCCACGGTCGCAGCCGCGAGGCATGGACCGTCAAGACCGAGAGCGCCGCGGATCGGTTCAAGTACGACTACTCACAGGAAGAGCTCGTCGAGTGGGTCCCAAAGTTGCGGCAGCTCGCGTCGGAGACCCGGGAGACCCACGTCCTGATGAACAACTGCTACCGCGACTTCGCGGTCCGAAACGCCGCGGAGCTGGGTGACCTCCTGCGACTGGACCTCTGACATGGACGCACGTCCAGACACGGGCCCTCGCGGCATCCGCCACGGGGGCATCGATCGGTCGTACCGATTGGTGCGCAACCCCGCGGACGAGACACCGCCGCCGCTCGTGGTCGCGCTCCACGGCGGGATGCAGTCAGTAGAAGGGCTCATCCGAATGAGCAACCTCGACGGGGAGTCAGAGCGGTCGAGGTTCGCGGTGGTGTACCCGGTCGGGGTGCAACGGACCTGGAATGCTGGCCGCTGCTGCGGCCCGGCCGAACGCCTGGGCGTGGATGACGTCGGCTTCGTGATGACGGTCATCGACCGGTTGATCGCCGAGGGGCACGCGGATCCATCACGCGTGTACGCAACCGGCATCTCGAACGGCGGCATGTTGGCCTACCGGTTGGCAACGGAGCACGCGGACCGGTTCGCGGCGATCGCTCCGGTCGCGGCGAGCATGTTGAACGAAGGGCGGCCCAGCACTCCGGTATCGGTCCTCCACATCCACGGCACGCGTGATCGCATGGTGCCGTTCGGCGGGGGCGTCGGCGAGCGGAGCGTCACTCGCGTCACCAACCCGCCGGTCCGCGAAGTGATCGATCGCTGGCGTGGGTACGTGGATGCGACGGGCGCGCCGATCGTGGAGCACGATCAGCCGGCGACGATCGAGACGTGGGTCGCTCCCGACGGGACCGAGATCGCGCTGTGCACGATCGAACGAGGCGGCCACGTCTGGCCCGGACCCCACACGCGGTTCCGATCGACGGCGTCGGCGTTCGATGCCACACCGTTCATCTGGCGCTTCTTCGCCCGTCACAAGCGGACGAAGTCGAGATCGACGAGCGGCGGAGCGGGGTAGGCTCGAAGGCATGCTCGCCGGTCGTCGATGGAAGGTCGCCACGGTGCGGGGGATCCCGTTCTACGTCAGCTCGTCGTGGGTCTGGATCGCCGGCCTCTACATCTGGATGCAGTACACGAACCTCACCGGATTCGGGCACAGTACGCAGGTGAGTGCCGGCGAGGCGATCGTCCTGTCGGTGTTCACGGCGGCGCTGTTCTTCGGCAGCATCTTGATCCACGAGGCCGCGCACGCGGTCATGGCTCGCAGGCTTGACCTGCCGGTCCGAAGCGTGACGCTCGTGTTCTGGGGCGGGGCCACCGAGACGCGGGCCGATGCCCGTGGCCCGCTCGGCGAGTTCCTGGTGGCCTTCGTGGGACCGGCGAGCACGCTGGTACTGGCCGGGGTCTTCTGGGTGGCAGCCAACGCTACGTCCGGAGTCGCCTCCGACATGATCGGTTACCTCGCTTGGCTCTCCTTGATCTTCGCGGTGTTGAACGCGCTGCCGGGGTTCCCGCTCGACGGCGGGCGCATGCTGCTCGCCGCCGTGTGGGGAGTGACGAAGAACCGGCGGACGGCGATGCGCGTCGCGGGATGGGCGGGGATCGTCGTCGGCCTTGCCTTCGGAGGCGCGGCGGTCTGGATGATCGGCCGCAACGAGTTCGGCGCCGGGGTGTTCTTCGGGTACTTCGCAGCCATCCTGATCACTACCGGCCGTTCGATGGAGGGTCGGATCGCCTTCCGGGATCAACTCGTCACGGGACGGGTGGCCGAAGCGATGCATCCGCCGCCGAGGGCCGTTCCCGCTACGATGAGCCTGGCGGAGGCGCTCGACCACGTGCTCCGGGGAACGAGCGACCAGGCGTTCCCGGTGACGGACGCCGGGGTCGTTATCGGGACGGTGAGCATGTCGAGCGCTCGTCGACTCGGCGCCAGGAACCCGATGCGGCCGGTGCAGGACGCCTTGATCCCACTGAATCAGACGCCCGTCGTCGCACCGACCGAGACCCTCGACGAAGCCTTGGAATGGCTCGGGGGTCGCGACGGGCTCGTGCTCGACCAGGGCGTGCTGGTGGGGGCGCTCGGGCCGCGGGACGTGGAGCAGTGGTACCGACGCGTGATCGAAGGACGGTCCTCACCCACGGGATTCGCCGTTCTGCCCCCCCGGCCCGACCTGTGAGCGGGGCTGTCAGCGACTCGGGGTAGCATCCGAGCCTGATGACGTCCCCCCTCCAACCGGATCCGGAGCAAGAGCGGGTCCTGGCGCAGGACGCGGGCGCGCTCCTGGTGACCGGTGGGTCGGGGTCGGGGAAGACCGCCGTCCTGCACGAACGCTTCGCTCGCCTCCTGGAACGTGGCGCCGACCCCGAGCGTGTGGCGCTCGTCGTCAGCTCTCGTCGCGCCCGCGACGACGCCCGCGAGGCGCTCTTAGCGCGGTTCGCCGGCTCCCTGCCGGAGCTCCGCGTGGTCACGGTCCACGGCCTGGCCCGCCACGTGGTGAACACACGGTTCCGTCGGCTCGACTACGCCGAGCCGCCCGAGTTGCTCTCCGCCGCCGACCAGTTCGCGCTGGTGCAGGAGCTACTCGCTGAGCAGTCGGCGCAGGACTGGCCCGCGTACGGTCACATGCTAGGGATGCGCGCGTTCGTGGACGAGGTGCGCCAGTTCCTGTCCCGCGCGCAGGAGGCGCTCCTCACGCCGGACACGATCGAGGAGCGAGCGGCCACGGCCGGCCTCACCGGTTGGATGGAGCTCGCGCGCTTCTATCGCGAGTACCAAGACGTGATCGACGGGCGCAACGTAGTGGACTTCGCCGCCCTCTTGCAGCGTGCGGCGAAGGTCGCAGGCGACGGCGAGCCGCTCCTGGACCACCTGCTCGTCGACGACTACCAGGACACGACGTTCGCCGCAGAGGCGATCATCGCAGGGCTAGCGGCGCCCGATCTGGTCGCTGCCGGTGACCCGCAGGCACACGTCTTCTCGTTCCAGGGAACGACCGATGTTCCGATCCTCCGCTTCACCGAACGGTTCGCCGGCGCCCGCCATCTGGAGCTTCTGATATCGCACCGGGCCGGAGCTCCCGTGACCGTAGAGGCGTGGGTCGCTCCGCACACGTCCGAGGAACATGCGTCGATCGCCCGCGAGCTCCGACGCCTCCACGTCGAGGAAGGCGTCGCATGGCGCGACCTCGCCGTCGTCGTTCGCCGACAAGGAACGCATCTGGGCTCGCTGATCCGCGCGCTCGACGACGCCGGCGTGCCTCGGGCGCTCCCGGAGGGTGGCATGGCGCTCACCGCGGAGCCGGCGAGCTTCCCGTACGTGTTGGCTTTGCGCTGGCTCGCCGCGAACCACGAGGCCCGCGAGCAGCTGATCGAAGCGGTGCTCACGTCGGATCTCACGCGCCTGTCGCCCGCTGCCGCGCGCGGTTTGATGCGCGCGGCACAGGCCTCGTCGGGGACGATCGCCGCCGCACTCGAGCACACGGATGGGATCACGGCCGCCGAGGCCGCCGACGTGATCGCCGTTCGCGAGGTGCTCGCGTCTGCGTCGGGGGTGGCCGATCACTCGGTGCTCGATGCCTTCCGGATCCTGTGGCAGGAGCTCCCCTGTTCGGCAAGGCTGGTCGCCGAGGCCGAGCGACGGTGGGAGGCCGGGCGCGAGATCGATGTGGTGGTGGCCCTCTCGCGGGCGGTGGCCGAGGCGGGAGATTCGAACGAGCCCTCTACGCAGGCATTCATCGAGGCACTCGACGCCGGCGTCCACGGCCCCGGTTACCGGGGAGCGGAACCGACGAAGCTGGATGCGGTCAGGGTCCTGACGGCGCATGGCGCCGTCGGCGTCGAGCTGGACACGCTCGTCGTCGCGGGCGCGGTCGAAGGGAACTTCCCCAGCCTGTCGCGGCCGGAGCCCATGTTCGATCTGGAGACGCTGGATCGAACCGTCAGCCGCTCCGAACGCAACCGTGCGCGGCTGGAAGACGAGCGCAGGCTGTTCCGGATGCTGCTCGGGCGGGTGCGCAGCCGGGTCGTGCTCGCGGCTAGCCAGGCCCATCCAAACGGGTCGGCGACCGCCTCCCGGTTCGTTGACGAGCTCGCCGTGACGTGGGCACCGATCCCCGAAGGTCCCTTCGACGAGCCGGTATCCGTGCGCGAGGCTACGGCCACGTGGCGGCGGACGCTCGCGGACCTGGATGTCCCAGCGGCGCGACGGCTGGCGGCGCTCGAGGGATTGGTTGCGCTCGGTGTCGACCCGCGACGATGGTGGTTCCAACGGGATTGGACCGACACGGCCGAGCCACTCCACGAGAGCGTTCGTGTGTCGTATTCGAAGCTCTCCACGTTGGAGAACTGCGAACTGCAGTACGTGTTGTCCGCCGAGCTCGGGCTGGGCGGACTGGTCGGCTATCAAGCCTGGGTGGGCAAGCTGATCCACCGCATCATCGAGGACTGCGAGAAGGGAGAGCTGCCTCGGGAACTGCCCGCCGTGGTTGCCGAGGTGGACGCGCGTTGGCGTCCGCAGGAGTTCCCATCTACGGCCGTTTCCGAGGCGTGGCGCCGGCTGGCCAAGGATCGCATGCTGCCCAACTGGTTCGGGCGTTACGGCGAGCATCCTGCGACCGGCACCGAGCAAGGGTTCGAGTTCGAGTTCGACGGGGCCACGATCGTGGGATACATCGACCGGATCGGTCCCGACGCGCTCGGCTTCGGCACACGGATCACCGACTACAAGACCGGCAGCTCGTATGCCGCGCCGAGAGCCAACGAGAGTCTTCAGCTCGGCATCTACTACCTCGCGGCGCAAGAGGCGCCTGATCTCAAGGAGATCGGTCCGATCACGGGCGTCGAGCTCGCCTACATCAAAGGCCACTACAGGCGCGGCGACATCGAGATGCGCGAATGGGAGGTCGGGACGGCCGACCGCGAGGCCGCGTACCAAGCGCTTATGCGCGAGCGACTGTCCGCGTTGATCGGCGAGCTGCGTCGGCTGGACCGGGAGGAGCGCTATCGCCCCAACCCCCGCGCCGACTGCTTCTTCTGCGACTTCAAGACGCTCTGCCCGCTCTACCCGCAGGGAGCACCGTTGTTCGCCGTGGAGGGTCGACCGTGACCGAGCAGGCGTATGCACCGGAGATCGTGGCCGCGATGGGCGGGCGGGCGCCGACGGATGAGCAGTGGACCGCTATCTCGTGGCCGCTGGAACCCTACGTGCTGATCGCCGGCGCCGGATCTGGCAAGACCTCGGTGATGGCGGCTCGGGTCGTCTACCTGGCCCTGGTGGCATCGGGACGACTGACCGCGGAAGCCCCCGGCGTCCTTCCCGGCAATGTGCTGTGCCTGACGTTCACGAACAAGGCGACCGAGAACCTGCAGCGGCGGGTCCGCGATGCGCTCGCGCCGCTCGAGCTCCCGGAAGGCGAGGAACCGGAAGTCGTCAACTATCACGGGTTCGCAGCGCAGCTCTTGGATCGCTACGGCATGCTCGTTGGGATCGAACCGGGGCAGCGGGTCCTGTCGCCCGCACAGAAGACCGAGCTCTGCGCGCGCGTCATGGATCTCATGACGTTCGAGCACGTGAACGTCGAGCGGCAGCAGACCGTGATCGACAACATCCTGACGCTCGACGATCAGGCGGCGAACCACCGGCGCACGCCGGAGGAGATCATCGGATTCAACGAGCTGCGGCTGGAACAGCTGAAGGAGCATCGCTCCGATCAAGCGTACCGGTCCGCGGTCGAGCGGATCGAGCTGGCTCGAGGGGCCGCGATCTTTCGCCAGCTCAAGCGCGACCTCCAGGTGATCGACTTCGGAGACCAGATCTCGCTCGCGCTCCAGGTGGTCGAGGAGCACCCGCACGTGGCCGACGAGTACCGGCAGCGGTTCGGCGCCGTGCTGCTCGACGAGTACCAGGACACGAATGTCGCGCAAGCCGCGTTGATCGCGGGCGTCTTCGGTCACGGTCACTCGGTCACCGCGGTCGGCGATCCGGACCAGAACATCTACGCGTGGCGCGGCGCCAGCTTGTTCAACCTGCTGGACTTCCCGCAGCGGTTCCCCCGCGCGGACGGCACGCCCAGCGCGCAGCTCCCCCTGTACACCAACTTCCGCTCCGGCGCGTGGATCCTGGAGGCGGCGGACACGATCATCTCGAAGCTCCCCGACGACCAACGGCCCGATCCCGACAAGCGTCTCGTGCCGTGGTTGGAGAACGGAACCGGCAAGGTTCACGTGGAGCGGATCTCCGACGAGTGGCAAGAGGCGTCCTGGATCGCCGAGCGGATCGCGTCTCTGCATGAGGCCGGCGAACGCTGGGCCGACATCGCCGTGCTCTGCCGTTCGAGCCGTTTGTTCTTCTCGCTCCAGCAGGCGTTCGCCGAACACGACATCCCCGTGGAGATCCTGGGCCTAGCCGGGTTGTTGCGCCTTCCGGAGGTGGTTGAGGTGCTCGCGTACGCTCGAGCGGTGAGCGACCCGCTCGCGAGCGTGGCGCTGGCGCGCATCCTGCTCGGACCGCGCTACCGCGTCGGGTTCAAGGACCTCGCGCGTGTCGCCGGTCTGGCGAAGATCAAGAGCGTCTCCCTTCGCCTGGAGGATGAGGAGGAGGGCGAGGCCACGCCATTCCTGTTCGCCGAGGCGCTCGAACACCTGGACGAGGTCGAGGGTCTCTCCGACGGGGCACGCGAACGCCTCGAGGAGTTCCGCGTGGAGCTGGCCGAGCTTCAGACCGAGGCGCGCAAGCCCGTCGGGGAGTTCCTTGGCGCGGTCGTCCGGCGGACCGGCATCCTGTCCGAGCTGGACGCCCACGGGGACCCCGCGGTGGCGGCCGCAACCAAGCGAAACCTGGCAGCCTTCGTGGACGAAGTTCACGCGTTCGAGCCGGTGGAAGGAGAGCTCACCCTCCGCGCGTTCCTAGAGTACGTGGACACGGTCGAACGCCTGGACAAGCCGGAGTGGGCCCCGGTCCAGCCGTCCGCCGAGGACTCGGTGAAGGTCATGACGATCCACGCGGCGAAAGGTCTGGAGTTCGAGACGGTGTTCGTGCCCGGCCTGGCGAAGGGGCTCCTGCCGAGCACGAGGATCCAACACAACCCCGCCGAGCGGGCGAAGTCGATGGATTTCGAGCTGCGCGGGGACGCGAAGATCCTGCCGACCTACGACGGCGTGCTCTCGCACTTCAAGCAGGCTCTGCAAGCCCAGGAGGAACACGAGGAACGGCGGACCGCCTACGTCGCGCTGACGCGCGCACGCAGGCGCCTCTACTGCACCGGGGCCCACTGGTACGGCGAGAACATCAACGCCAAGGAGGGCGGCAAGTTCCTGCGGGAGCTCGCGGAGTGGGTGCACGAGACGCGACACGCTTCGTTCGATCCTGGCGCCGATATCGACGAAGAGACCAACCCGCTGCTGGGCTACCGGGAACGGTTCGTCCGCGATTGGCCGGAGGCCGCCGTGCCACGTGCTAACGACGAGCTCTTCCCGGACGGATGGCGGCGCGCAGCCATCGAGGTCGCCGAGACCGGAGGCGTCCAGCCGCCGCTGGTCGACACGTTGAAGCCCGATGAGCGCGAGCTGTTCGAGGAGCTCGCCGCCGAGCGGCGGCACCACGCGGCGTTCCTGCTGGAACGCGAGGGCGCCGACGGCATGGTCTCTGACGTCGGCACCGCTCGGACCGTCTCGGCGAGCGGCGTGATCGACTACGCGCGCTGTCCCAAGCGCTTCTACTGGACGACCGTTCGCCCACTCCCCCGGTTCAGCGGTCCCGCGGCCCGGATCGGAACAGAGGTTCACCGGTGGATCGAGCGGCGCGCGAGCGGGCAGGCCGTGCTCCTCGAGATGGAGGAGGCACCGGATCTCACCACCGAGGAGCTCGCTGGCGAGCCCGGCAAGGTCGAGCGCCTCCGGGAGACGTTCCTGTCCAGCCGCTTCGCGGACGTGACGCCGCTCTACGTCGAGCGGCCGTTCCTGCTGCGTCTCGGGGGCTTCACGGTGGGTGGGCGGATCGACGCGGTCTTCGGCCAGCCCGACGATCCGTGGGAGGTCGTCGACTGGAAGACCGGCCGGCGCCCGCCCTCGGACGACCCCCTGGCCGCGCTCCAGCTAGACCTCTACGGCCTGGCGTGCGTCGAGATCTGGGGGAAGCGAGCCGACGAGCTGACGCTCACCTACCTCTACCTCGCGAGCGACGACGAGGTATCCCATCCCATGGAGGATCCTGAGACGATCCGGGAACGCGTCCTGGAGGCGTTGCGGTCGATCGACGCAGGTGCGTTCGAACCCACGCCGGGACCACAGTGCACGTACTGCGACTTCCGGGCGTTCTGCGCGGAGGGCAAGGCCTGGCTGGCGGAGAACGACACCCCCGTCACCGCTCCGTGAGGCGCTCGATCGATTCGTCGAACGTTCGGTAGCCGGCCGCGGGGTCGTACCCACCCTCGCTGACACCGGGGACGAACCGTCCGGTCAGACCGGTCTCGGCCGGGACCCGCGCCTTGATCACCGCCCTGAACCACTCGAGGCTCCCCGCTTGGATCAGCACCGCGCCGGCCGTTCCCAGGCGGCGGTACGAGGCGTCGTCGATCACGACGGGTGTTCTGCGGAACGACGCAACGAGCGACAGCCGGATCTCCTCGTCGTCGCTCGCCACGATCGTGTCTCCGCCCTTCCACGACGCGGTCGCCACCACGGCGTCGGGCACGTCAGCGGTATGGAACTCGACCAGCATCCGGCAGAGGCTACCCTGCGAGGGAGCGATCCATGCGCCGCACCGCGCGGGCCACGCCCTCGAGAAGGTCGAGCGTGATCTCGGGATCGTTGTCGAGCATCGCGAAGAACAGTTTCCGCGTGATCTCCAGCAAGGTCATGTCGGTCTCGGAAACGACCGAGGCGGTTCGCACGTCGCCGTCGAGGAGCGAGATCTCGCCGAAATGGTCGCCGGGGAGAAGTCGATTGACCGTGCGCCCGTTGGACGTGACCTTGGCTTGGCCCTGCAGCACCACGTAGAAGCTGTCGCCGATGGTGCCCTGTTTCACGATCGTCGCCCCCGGCATGAACACCGCGACGGTGCCGAGGTCCGCGATCTTCTTGAGGTGCTTCTTCGAAAGGCCTTCGAACAGCGGGACGGCGCTGAGCACCGCCAGGAGCTGCTTGTTCGTGGCCACCGTACCTCCCCTGCCGAGTCGGTCGTCTGTGCGGTCGGCGCACAGCGTACAGCCAGGCACCGCCGATACGCCATCCACAGATGCGATGTCGGTGCCGGCCGGTAGCGTCGGCGCCGCTCCCCGGAAGGGATGGCCCGGTGCCGGCCAGCATGGACGTACCCCAGTTCACGGTGGTGCTCCGGCAGCACGCGACGCTCGTGCGACAGGGAGGATCCGGCGAGGGCCTGTGGCTGGTCCTGTCGGGGGCGCTCCATGTGGCCCAGGTATCCGGCGAAGGCCACGAGCTGCTGCTCGACGTGGTTGGCCCGGGTCAGGGCGTCGGAGAACCGCCCGGCGTGGTGTCCCCGGTCACGGTTCGTGCGCTCCGTCCGTGCCGCTTGGCCCCCGTGTCCCACCGGGCTGCGGCCGACCTCCTCGTCACCCGAGCCCACCGCGCCGCGGCCCTCGCCGCCGATCTCGCGTGGCTCAGCGTCCGCGCTCGTATCGAACGCCGGCTGAACGATCTGGCCGATCGGTTCGGTCGATCCGTGGAGGGTGGTCGTCTGATCCTGTTGCCTCTCACACAAGATGAGGTGGCAGCGCTCGCCGGAACGACGCGTGAGTCGGCGAACCGAGCTCTACGCGCGCTCGTTGCCGACGGCACGATCCGGATGGCCGCCCGGGGTCGGTACGTGGTCCGGTCCCGGCTCCAAGCGCTACCGCGGATCGTCTAGGCGTCCGCGGGTTCACCGTCCGCGGTGTCTTGCAGCACCGCGAGGCTGCATGCACCGCAGAGCCGGGCGCGACCTTTCACCGGACGGCCGCAACGGTCGCACGCCTTGGGAATAGAGACCGACCATCGGGCCCGGTCGCCCGCGCCCTTGTGCTCGACTCGCCCTTCGCTCTCCAACTTCACCAGGTGCGCCAGAACGGAGCGGGCTGCCAACGGGTGCACCTCGGGCGGATAGGTCGCGTAGATCGAAGCCACCATGTCGTGGATGGTCAGCGCCCCACTCGCCATCTCGTCGAGCACCTGGCGCTCGCGTTCCTCCCGGTGTGAAAGGTACTCGGCGAGCTTGGCTGGGGCGTCGAACACCGTCGGCCCGTGCCCCGGGTAGATCGTCCTTGGGTGCAGCTCCTGCATGCGCCGAAGTGATCGCAGGTACTGGGCTAGATCGCCGTCGGGCGGGTCGATGAAGCTCGTGCCTCGCCCGACCACCGAGTCGCCCGTGAACAACGCCCGCTCAGGGGGGAGGAAGAACGCGACGTGGTCCGATGAGTGCCCGGGCGTCGCGATCGCCGTGACCTCGATGTTCCCCGCGGCGATCCGTTGGCCATGGCGCAGGTGCTCGGTTCCAGGCAGCCGGAGCGCGAACGTCGGGGCGCCGATGCGTTCGGCGAACGCCAGAGCACCAGACGCATGATCCTCATGATCGTGCGTCACCAACACGACTGCGACCGAGCCCGCCTCCCGGGCGACCTCATCCAGATGCGCGTCGATCAGGGGTCCGGGATCGATCACGATCGATGGATCTCTCCCGACGATCCACGTGTTCGTCCCCTCGAGCGTGTAGACGCTGGGGTTCGGTGCAAGCACTCGCACGATGCCGAGCACGTTCAGTCCTGCCAGAACGTGGAGCGCGGGAGCGCTGCCAAGTCGTCGTCGGTCGGCTCGGCCGTCTCGAACCGCAACGCGAGGAGCTCCGAAACGGACCTGCATCGTTCGAGGTTGGTCAACGTGAGGTAGGTCGGCCAGTACACCTTCCGCTGACCGGCCGCATGATCGGCGAGGAGCTCGGTCGCGCTCACCCACCAGGCCGCCGAGGCCTCGGTCCCATCCGGCGTCGGCTCGAGCCCGTCGATCGACTCGATCGCGAAGTAGCGGGCGTCGAACCGAACCGGCACTTCTTCGGGCGCGATCCAGTGCGCGATCTCAGGAAGCTGGCCGAGCGAGGGAGGCGCCATATTGACGGGGTTGAGCGGATCCCAGCCGCCGATCGGCCCGAGGCCGTCCGCCGTGAGCGCGAGCGACGTCTCCTCTGCCAGCTCCCGAACCGCACACGCTCGAGATGCCTCCTCTTCGCTGCCGAACCACTCGGCTGCGAGACCGGCGTCGCCCGGGGCTGTTGCGCCACCGGGAAACGCGACGTACCCGGGAAGGAACCGGCTGGACCGGCTGCGTTCGATCACGAGCAGCTGGAGACCGTCGGGTCGGTCACGACCCGCGATCACCGACGCTGCAAGCCGAGGTTCCTCCGCCACGCGCCTATCCTCCCAGGGCAGCGGTCGCGACAGCGTCGCCCGGCCATACTCGTCGCCATGAGCGAGCAGGTCGCGGCCGCGATCCGCGCGGCGATCCGAGATCACGGACCGATCGCGTTCAGCGAGTTCATGGACATCGCGCTCTACGGCCCAGGCGGGTACTACGAGCGGCCGCAGGTCGGTGCTCACGGCGACTTCGTGACGAGCCCGCACGTCCACCCGGTCTTCGGGACGATGGTCGCCCGAGCGCTCCGGACCCTCCACGAGGCGCTCGGTGAGCCGTCGCCGTTCCGCATCACTGAGGTCGGGGCCGGGGACGGCACGTTCGCTCAGCAGCTCATCGCCGACCTCGTCGACATCCACGTTGACTACACGGCGATCGAGGTGAGCGCAGGAGGGCGTGCCGCGCTCGGAGCGATCGAGGGCGTCTGCGTCCTGACGGAGCTCGGTGGCGGCGCACACATCGTGCTGGCGAATGAACTGCTGGACAACCTGCCGTTCGACCGCCTGCGCGGCGACAGGGAGATCAAGATCGGACTCGACGGCGACCGCTTCGTCGAGG
Source organism: uncultured Actinomycetes bacterium (assembly GCA_963695975.1). Classification (GTDB taxonomy): domain Bacteria; phylum Actinomycetota; class UBA4738; order UBA4738; family HRBIN12; genus JBBQVZ01. The sequence goes on from CAVOIB010000002.1 coordinate 160,756, forward strand.
TCGTGACCTCCGGCGCGGGTCGATCCGAGGAAGAGGCCGACGAAGTCGAACCTGTTGGTGCGTTCGCGTTCATCGATCGGCTCGCGACGATGCTCGATCCGGGCTATGCGCTCCTCATCGACTACGGGGGAGTCGGTTCCCCGGGCGGCGATGTTCACGGGTATCGCGACCATCATGTTGTTGGGGATCTGCTCGCGGATCCCGGGAGCACCGACATCACGGTGGGCGTCGACTTCGACCGGATCGCTCGGCGAGCCGGGGAGCTCAGCCTGGTTGCGTTCCCGACGGTGACCCAACACGATGCGCTGCGCGCGCTCGGGTTCGAGGAGTGGATCCGCGCGGAACTCGAACACCAGGTCGAGCTGCTCGACGCGAGCGACGGACTGGGAGCCGTCCGCACCTGGAGCGGGCGGAGCCGCGCGAGCCTGCTCGTGGATCCGACCGCGCTCGGACGGATGCGCTGGCTCGTCCTCGCGACGCCGGGCCTCCCTCAGCCCCCGTGGCTCATCCCGAGGGGGAACTAGTCTGGAACGGACTAGCGGTCGACGTCGCCGACCACGAAGAAGATCGACCCGAGGATCGCGATCAGATCGGGCAGCAGGTTGCCCGGCAGCATCGCGGGGATCACGCTGACGTTCGAGAACGACGCGGTGCGCATCTTCAGCCGGTACGGCTCGGCCTTCCCGTCACCGACCAGGTAGTAGCCCATCAACCCGAGCGGGTTCTCGGTCCGTACGTAGACCTCGCCATCCATCTTCAACGTCTTCGGGAGCTTAGCGGCGCGGAACTCGCCGGCGGGCAGCTTGTCCATGCACTGCTCGATGATGTTGCAGGACTGCTTCATCCGTTCGACCAACACCCACAAGCGATCATAGGAATCGCCGTTCTGCGCCACCGGCACGTCGAACTCGACCTCGGCGTACTTCTCGTACGGCTCGTCCTTTCGCGGATCCATCGGGACTCCGCTCGCGTGAAGGACCGGCCCGGAGCACCCGAACGCGATCGCGGTCTCCGCCGGAAGGACGCCGACGTTGCGGGTTCGCGCGAAGATGATCTCGTTCCCCATGATCAAGGTCTCGTACTCCTTGATCCGTTTGCGTGTCTCGGCTAGAACCTCAACCGATCGCGCAAGGAACCCACGCGGCAGGTCGTCCTTGAGTCCGCCGACCCGGCAGTACGAGTGATGCATCCGCGCGCCGGTCGCAGACTCCATAAGGTCTTGGATCATCTCGCGCTCGCGGAACGCGTAGAAGATCGGCGTCATCGCGCCGAGCTCCAACGGGAACGACCCGCTGAACATCAGGTGGCTAAGGAGCCGGTTCCACTCGGCGAACATGGTGCGGATCCACTGCGCGCGTTCCGGAACCTCGATCCCGGCCAGGCGTTCCACCGCGATCGTCCATCCGAGCTCGTTGTTGAATGCGCTGATCCAGTCGTGCCGGTTCATAAGTACCAGAACCTGGCGTGCGTCGCGATACTCGGAGAGCTTCTCGGCGGCCCGGTGCATATAGCCGATGACCGGCTCGGCCCGGACGATCACCTCACCGTCGAGCTCCAGAACCACTCGGAGCACGCCGTGGGTCGACGGGTGCTGCGGCCCGATGTTGAGGATCATCTCCTCGGTCTGGAGGCTGTCGGTGGCGATCTCGACGTCCAGGCCGCCGCCGCGGATCAGCGACGCGATCTGCGAGCTCTGGAACGCCGGGCGCTCGGATGTGTCGACCATCGCCGGATATCCTACGCGAACCCTCGGCCGTCCTTGATCGCTAGGTGGCAGGCGCCGAGATGTCGCTCGGCGAGGCGCTCCAGCACGGGATCGGCTCCGGTGCAGGCCGCTTCGACGCCCGCGGCGGCGGCGCGACCATCCGCGAAGGCCGGACAGCGCGGATGGAACCGGCAGCCTGTGGGGATCTTCGTCGGGTCGGGCGGCTCACCTGCGAGCAGCGGCCGTTCGACGCCTCCGGCCTCGGGCACGACGTCCAGCAACGCACGGGTGTACGGATGGACCGGATCGGTGAGCACCTGTCGCGTCGGCCCGATCTCGACGATCCGTCCGAGGTACATCACGGCGACCCGGTCGGCGATCGTCCACGCCAATCCGAGGTCGTGCGTCACGATCAACACGGTGATCCGCGACTCTCGGCGGAGCTTCAACAGGAGCCGCAGGATCTCGCCTCGCACCGATGCGTCGAGGTTCGACACCGGTTCGTCGGCCACGATCAACCGGGGCTCCAGCGCGAGTGCCCCGGCGATGACCACCCGCTGCCGCTGACCGCCGGAGAGCTCATGCGGGAACCGGAGGAAGAACCGCTCTGGCGGCCGCAGCCCCGCACGCGACAATGCGCGTTCCACATGCTCCTCCTCGCCGCCCGGCACCTTGTGGATCCGCAGGCCCTCTGCGACCGAGTCGTACACGGTCTGCCGCGGGTTCAGCGCGCCGCTCGGGTCTTGGTAGACCATCTGCACCCGCCGGCGGTATGCGCGCAGGTTCTTCCCGAGCGGCGTTCCCTCGAAGAGGATCTCTCCCTGGTCGGGCCGGACGAAGCCCATGATCGAGCGGGCGAGCGTCGTCTTCCCACAGCCCGACTCGCCGGCGAGCGCGAGGATCTCGCCCTCCTCTAGCGTCAGATTCACGCCATCGACCGCTCGGGCGACGGTCACATCTTTGCTCTTGCGGCCACCGACCAGGCCGGCCCGACTCGCGAAGCGAACGTGGAGGTCGCGCACCTCCAACAAGGGGGGCGCGGCGGCGCCAGCTTCGGCGTCCTCGAGTGCCCGGACGTCGCTCACGCCTGTTCTCCCGTGGGGGTCCGGACCTCATCGAGGAGCAGGCAGGCGGCACGCCGGCCCACCCCTGCCGACGCGAGCTCGGGATCCACCGTGTCGCATCGGTCGAACGCCTCCGGGCACCGCGGATGGAACGAGCACCCGGCGGGCAGTTCGCCTGGATCCGGCGGATCGCCATCGAGCCCGGTCGGAGCCTGCACGAAGCGTTCGTCGCCGATGGTTGGGAAGGCACCCGCCAGCGCGCGGGTGTACGGATGGCGCGGGTCGGCGAAGACGTCCTTCGCCGGCCCCTCTTCCACGATCCTGCCCGCGTACATCACGGCCAGGCGGTCGCTCACCTCGAGCAGGACGGAGAGATCGTGGGTGATGAAGAGCATCGAGAGCCGCAGCTCGGTCTGGAGGCGTTTCAACAGCCGAAGCACCTGCGCCTGCACCATCACGTCGAGCGCGGTGGTCGGCTCGTCGGCGATCACCAGGTCGGGCTTGCAGGCGAGCGCCATGGCGATCATCACTCGCTGCTTCTGGCCACCCGAGAACTCGTGCGGGAAATCCCGGGCGCGCCGTGGCGGGATACCGACCCGCTCGAGCAATCCGCCCGCCTCGATATCGGCCTCGCGCCGGGTCTCGCTGCCGTGGGCCGTGATCGCCTCCACGATCTGATCGCCCACGCGGATCACCGGGTCGAGGGCGTGCTGGGCTCCCTGGAAGATGATCGACCCCTGGACCCACCGAACCGTGCCGAGTTCGCTGGGATCCATCTGGAGCACGTCGCGGTCCTTCAGCACCACCTTGCCGGTGACGTCCGTCCCGTGCGGGAGGAGTCGGAGGAGGCTGAGGCCGATCGTGGACTTACCGCACCCCGACTCGCCGGCGAGACCAAGAACCTCGCCGCGCTCGATGCTGAAGGACACACCGCGGACGGCGGGCACCGGGCCCGCCTTCGTGCCGTAGGCGATCCGGAGATCGGAGACGTCGAGAAGGCTCATCGTTCGCGCAACCTGGGGTTGAAGATCTCCTCGAGCGCCGTCCCGCACATCGTGAACGCGAGGACTACGAGCACGATGCATACGCCTGGCGCTCCGATCCACCACCAGGCGCCCAGCGTCGGCGCCCCCGCCTCGAACGCCAGCTCCAGGACGGAGCCCCACGACACGCGCAACGGATCGCCGAGACCCAGGAACGAGAGCGTCGACTCCGCCAAGATCGCGAGCGCGACCGACAGGATCGTCTGCGCGAAGATCACTGGGAACACGTTCGGCAAGACGTGCCTCGAGATGATGTGCCGCCCACCCGCGCCGAGTCCTCGAGCCCGCTCGATGTATGGACGTTCTCTTACGGACAGCGTCTGACTGCGAACCAATCGCGCCGTCCATGGCCAGGATGTGAGCCCAAGCACCATCACGATGATGAACAACGACTGACCCAGGATCGCCGCCAGCGTGATCGCGAGAACCAGGAACGGGATCACCAGGAACCAGTCGGTGAACCGCATGAGGAACGTGTCCCAGAAGCCGCCACGGTAGCCGGCAAGGATCCCGAAGAACGAACCGACCACCATCGAGACGAACGCGGCCAGCAGGCCGACGAGCAGAGAGACCCGTGACCCCCAGATGACGAGGTCGAGCACGGATCTCCCAAAGTCGTCCGTACCCATGGGGTACTGCCACGAAGGCGGTGCGAGGATCGGCCCGGTCGCCTTCGTGACGTCAAGGCTGCTCGCCGGCGTGAGCAGCGGGGCCAAGATCGCGACCGAGAAGAAGAAGATGAGGATGGCAAGGCCCGCGACGCCCATCTTGCTCTTCCGGAACGTCTCGAAGAAGCGTTGGCGCGCGATCTTCCGCCGCGCACGGACCACGGCCTTCGGACTGCGTGGGACGAGTGCGCCCGACGTCGCCATCTACGCCTCACGCACCCGCGGGTCGAAGTAGCTATACAGCAGGTCCGCCACGAGGTTGGCAACAAGGACGGAGATGCTGAAGAACAAGAACAACCCCTGCAAGAGCTGGAAGTCCTGCGAGTCGATCGCTTGGACGGTCAGCAATCCGATACCCGGGTAGGAGAACACCAGCTCGACGACGATGGCTCCGGCGAGGATGAAGCCGAACCCCAACGCGATCTGGGAGATCGTCGGCAGGAGCGCGTTCCGGACCGCGTGTCCCCACAGCACCTGCCCCTCCCGGATCCCCTTCGCGCGGACCGTGGTGATGTACTCCTCCCCGATGACGTCGAGCAGCGAGGAGCGCATCACCAGGTAGTACTCGCCCAGGTAGCCGAGCGTGAGGGTGAGGCATGGGAGGAACATGTGATTCAGCACATCGACGACGTGCGCGGTTCCCGACATCGCGACACCCGGAGAGGAGTATCCGCCCGAGGGGAACCACCCGAGCGCGGTGGAGAAGAGGATCAACAGCATCATCGCGAGCCAGAAGTCGGGCATCGAATACAGGACGAGAGAGGACCCCATCGACGCGAGGTCGCCTTTGCTCCCACGGTTCCAGCCGCCACGGATCCCCAGGTAGAGGCCGATCACGGTCATCAACACCGTGGCGGTCCCGACCAGGAGGAACGTCGGCCAGAGGTACCGGAGGAACACCGAGATAACGCTCTCTCCGGGGTAGATGAACGAGAGCCCGAAGTGTCCACGCAGCGTGTCGCCGACGTAGTGGACGAATTGGGTCGGCAGCGGCAGGTCGAGTCCGAGGTCATGGGCGAGCGCCGCCTGCGCCCTCTCCGTGAGGTGGATGCCCTTCTCCTTGGCGAGCAGGCGCACGGGGTCGCCGGGCATGATCCGGAACAGGACGAAGTTGAAGCAGAGCACGAAGATCAAGGTGAAGAAGGCCTGGCCGAGCTTCCGCAGGAAGTAGCTGCGTCCCCCCATGAGGTCAGGCGTAGTACCCGTCGAGGCGACGCCGGCGCGCGGCGGTGACGACGATCACGAGCGTGATCAACGCGAGCGCGGTCACCCACATGAGCCCGGTCGGCCCGCTCTCCGCCTTCACGATCCCTCCACCGGCCTTCGGTCGCACGGACCTCACGGAGAAGGCGTTCTCCCAGAACACGGACCCGTCAGGCTCCGGATGGTGAACGAATCCGGTCCACCGATCGGCTCGCCACGCCTCGAACGAGTTGGGGTACCACAGGACGATCTCGGGCACGTCGCGGTAGAGGATCTGCTGCATCTGCTGCACCGTCTGCTGGCGAACCGTCGGATCGACCTCGGTCTGCTGGCGCCGGTACAGCGAGTCGTACTCGACGTTCGCGTAGCACGTGTCGCTCCACACGCCGCATTCGTGCGCCGTGAAGCTCGAGAGCAGGAAGTCCGGATCGGGACCGGTGCCCCACGAGTAGATCAGCATGTCCCAGTCGAACGCGTACCACTCGTGGAAGAGCTGCGGGTCGGTCATCGACCGGATCTTGACGACGATGCCGACGTCCTTCAGCCAGCCCTGGATGAAGGGGGCGGCGCGCAGCCCGTCGGGGTCGGCGACCGAATCGAACAACCGGAGCGTGAGCGGCTCACCTCCCCCGGGGGGCTCACGGATCCCGTCGCCGTCGGTGTCGACGTACCCCGCCTCGTCGAGGAGCTGGTTGGCTTTCGCGGGGTCGTATCCGGCCGCGACTTCCGGCGGCGGCTCCCAGTGCCAGTAGGGGTAGACGGGAACGATCGGGGTCGAGCCCGGGGTCCCGTACCCGTGGGCGACACGGTCGACGAGGGTCTGACGATCGATCGCGTACTCGATCGCGAGCCGTACCTTCGGGTCGAGCACGGCGGGGTTCGCCGTGGATGACGGATCGTCGGCCAGGTTGAAGGACATCTGATAGAAGGCCTCGGCGGCGTTGACCGAGGTCCCGATCCCGGGACGGTCTTTGATCGACTCGTAGAGCGCCGCCGTCGGGATCCCCGTGTAGTCGATCGCGCCCTTCAGCAGCGCCTGAACCACGGATTCGTTGGAGTTATAGACGCGGAAGATGATGTCGTCGATGTGCGGGGCGCCCTGCCAGTAGTCGGGCCGCGCCTCGAGCTTCCAGTACTCGCCCTGCTTCCACTCGACCAGGGTGTACGGGCCCGAGCCGACCGGATCCGGGTAGTTGCGGAAGTTGATGATGTCCTGGGTGGACCCCAGCTTGCTCCAGATGTGCTCGGGCAGGAGCAGGTTGTAGCCGGGGAGGCCGGGTGTCACCGTCGGCCGCGATGTCTTCCACACCACCGTGAGATCGTCGGGCGCCGTGATGCTTTCCGTGTGGCGGTACCCGTCGATCCAGGAGCTCGCGCGGGTCGGGTTGTCCAGGATGAAGTTCGACGTCCAGACGAAGTCTTGCGCGGTGATCGGGACACCATCGCTCCAGGTGAGGCCGTCACGCAGATGGAACGTCCAGGTGAGGCCGTCGCCGCTCACATCCCACGATTCGGCAAGCTCGCCCTCGGGCTCATACGCCTGCTGTTGGTATCGGAGCAGACCGTCGTACATAAGCACGGAAACGAAGCCTTCGTACGTGTCGACCTGCTTGAACGGGTTGACGGAGTTCAGATCGCTCGGGACCCCTACGGTGAACGTGACCCTCTGCGCCGGCGAGGGCGAGGCGCTCTGGGCGAGCGCGGGCGCGGCGGTCCCCACGCATAGCAGGACCACGAACGCGGTGGCCTTGGCCAGGATCAACGACGACGTCGAACGCATCGGTCTCGCTCTCTCGGCCACTGGGCGGCCATCCTAGGACGAACTCGAAGAGGAACGGAAGCGGAGTGGCGATCGGGCCACCGACCAGCGTCCTAGACTCCCGGGCATGACGACCGACGTTCGCCGCAAGATCCCATCGGTCGACGCGCTCCTGCGCTCCGAGCCTGGGAAGCGTGCCGCCGCGAACCTGGGCCGGCCACTCCTCAAGCACACGTTCGCCGAGGTCCTCGCGGAGGTTCGAGCCGAGGCGGCCAGTGGGATGAAGCCGCCGACCGACGACGAGATCCTCGCCCGGGCGATCGCACGAGCGTCAGTCGTCATCACGGGCCTCACTCCGGTAATCAACGCGACCGGGGTGGTGCTCCACACGAACCTCGGTCGCGCGCCGATCCCCGAGCACGCAGCGAAGGCCGCGGCCCGGGCCGCACGTTCCTACACCGATCTCGAGGTCGACCGCGGAACCGGCCGCCGCGGGAGGAGATCCATGCGGGCGGAATCGATGTTGCTCGCCCTCACCGGCGCCGAGGACGCACTCGTCGTGAACAACTGTGCGGCCGCGTTGCTCCTCGCGTTGTCCGCGCTCGCTCGACGCAAGGAGGTGCTTGTCTCACGTGGGGAGCTGATCGAGATCGGCGGCGAGTTCCGGATCCCGGACATCCTGTCGGCGTCGGGCGCCAAGCTCGTCGAGGTCGGGACCACGAACCGAACAATGATCGGCGACTATCGGAGCGCCGCCACCGAACGCACGGGCGCGATCCTCAAGGTCCACCCCAGCAACTACCGGGTCGTCGGATTCACGGCGACGCCGAAGGCCGCGGACCTGGCTGCGCTCGCTCGGAAGCACGCCATCCCGTTCCTCTACGACGTGGGGTCGGGGTTGATGAACCACGGGCACGGCATGCCCGCCGGTGAACCTACGGTGACCGAGGCGCTCGATGAGGGAGCCGATCTGGTCCTGTTCTCGGGCGACAAACTGCTCGGCGGACCGCAAGCTGGGATGGTGGTCGGGCGCGGCGATCTCGTGCGGCGCCTCAGTACGCACCCGATCGCTCGGGCCGTGCGCGTCGACAAGATGCAGGTGGCGGCCCTCGAGGCGGTGCTGACGCTGCACGTCACCGGCCACACGGACCAGCTGCCCGTCCACAGCATGATCCGCACACCGCTCGACGAGTTGGCGCATCGCGCACATCTCCTTGCGGAGTCGCTCGACGGCGACCTCGAGGGCGCCCATGTTCGCCGGTGCGAGTCCGTCGTGGGCGGCGGATCGATGCCCGGCTCCGCGCTTCCGTCGTGGGGTGTCGCCGTGAAGTCGTCCGATCCGGGAAGCCTCGCCGCGCGCCTTCGAGCCGGCAGCCCGGCCGTGTTCTGCCGCGTCGACCCGGACGCGGTCGTGTTCGATGTTCGGACCGTGCTGCCCGACGAGCTCCCGCACCTCACGCGCGCGATCCAGTATGCGCTCGAAGGCGACGACGTCGACGAGGACTGAGCTCGTGGGCGCCGAGCTCAGGGTGGTCGCGACGGCGGGCCACGTCGATCACGGGAAGTCGGCGTTGATCACCCGCCTGACGGGCATGGACCCGGATCGATGGGCCGAGGAGAAGCGCCGCGGTCTCACCATCGACCTCGGGTACGCGTGGTGCACGCTGCCCAGTGGCCGCGAGGTCGGCTTCGTGGACGTCCCGGGGCACGAACGGTTCATCGGAAACATGCTCGCGGGTGTCGGACCTGTTCGCCTGGTGCTGTTCGTGGTTGCCGCCGATGAAGGGTGGGCGCGGCAATCGGAGGAGCATCTGGAGATCCTCGACGTGCTCGGCGTGCAAGCCGGAGTTGTGGCGCTCACGAAGCGAGACCTCGTCGATGCGGAGACGCTCGCCTTCGCGGAGGAAGAGGTTCGGGAACGCCTCGCAAGCACGGCGCTGGCGCGCGCGCCTATCGTCGCCGTATCGTCCACCACCGGGGAGGGCTTTGGAGAGCTCGTGGCCGCACTCGACGTGATGCTCGCGAACGCTCCGATCCCCGAGACCGCCCGCCCCCGGCTCTTCGCGGATCGCGTCTTCTCCATCAAGGGAGCGGGGACGGTCGTGACCGGCACGCTCACCGGCGACCGTATCGCCATCGGTGATGAGGTGGAGCTGTACCCGACCGGTGAGCGCGTGCGGATCCGCTCGCTGCAATCGCACAAGCAGAGCGAGGAGGAGGCGTTCCCGGTGGTTCGTGTCGCGGCCAACCTCGTCGGCATCGAGCGAGAGGCACTCGATCGAGGGATCGTGGTCGGTCGGCCGGGCGACTGGCAACCCACCCTGACGTTCGAAGGGACGCTCCGCCCGGTCCGCGGTCTGGGGCATCCGGTCACGTCACGAGGCGCGTTCAAGGTGTACGCGGGCGCCGCCGAGGCCGAAGCGAAGCTTCGCCTGTACGGACCCTCGAAGCTCGAACCCGGCGGCGAGTCGCTCGTGCGGCTGACGCTGTCGCGCCCGCTGGTCCTCGATGTGGGAGATCGATTCGTGCTTCGAGAGTCCGGCCGTCACGAGACGGTGGGGGGCGGCGAAGTCCTTGATGCAGCGCCCCCTGCGAAACCTGGGGCAGAACCGGCGCGTCGCCTCGCGGCTCGAGCGGTTGCGGGGCGCGATGATCTCCCCGACCTGCTCGTGAGCGAACGGGGTGCGGTGACGGCCGGCGACTCTCTCCTCCTCACAGGGTCGCCCGCCTCCGGCGGGGTCGAGATCGGCGACTGGTTCGTCTCGCAGGAGATACTCGAAGGCGTCGAGCGTGGCGTGCGCGCTGCGCTCGCCCGCCACCATCAGGACCACCCGCTCGAGGAGGGTGCCGACCTCGCGTTCGCTCGTTCGAGCGCTATCGGCGCTCTACGGCGGGCCGGTGCCCCCGAAACCGATTCACTCGCCGATGCTCTGTTGGAGTCGCTCACCGCTCGAGGAACCACGGCGCGCGACGCCTCGACGATCCGCCTGGCGGACCATCATGTTCATCTCGGCGAACGATCAGCCGACGTCGAACGGCTCCTCGACGCGATCGGGGGCGCGACCGAGGCGACGCCGCCAACGATCCCGGAGCTGGTCGGCCTCGGCATCGGGCGGGACGTGATCGAGGCGGCAGCGAAAGCCGGCACGGTGGTGCAGATCGCACCAGAACTCGTCGTCACCACATCGCTCGCAAAGCGCGCCGGATCTGTCGTACAGAAGGCCGGCGACGGAGGCATCACCGTGAGCGCATTCCGTGAGGCCTTGGGGACCACGAGGAAGTATGCAGTGCCGATGCTCGAATGGATGGATAAGCGGGGGATCACGAGGCGCGAGGGTGACCGGCGGATCACGCGTGCAACGTGACCCGGCCGAGGGCGTCGGGGAAGGACAGCTCGGGCCCCGGCTACGCCGGAACCACTTCCGCCGTGACGACAACCTCGATGCTCCCGTTGAGCGGCAACGACGCCATCCCGATCGCGGCTCGTGCGTGCTTCGCCGTGTCCCCCAACACGCCGACCAGGAGCTCGCTGGCGCCGTTCGCCACTTGCGGGTGGTCGGTGAAGTCCGAAGTGCAGGCCACGTACACCGTGACCTGCAGGATGCCCATGAGCCGGTCGAACGAGCCGAGCGCCGCGCGAAGCGCCGCCAGTGCCTGCAGCGCCGCCCGTCGCGCCCCCGTCTGGCCTTCCTCCACCGAGACGTCCCGTCCGAGCAAGCCGGGGAATTGCACGACCCCGTCGATGATCGGCACCTGCCCCGCGACATAGGCCGTTCCGCCAGCGATCCGAACCGGGACGTACACGGCGACGGGCACCGGAGCCGTCGGCAACTCGAGACCCAGATCGGCGATCCGCTGGAGCACCTCGGCATCGTTCATGACGCGCATCCTCGCACGCGTGGCCGAGGGTTGACGACTAGCGCCGTCTCAGACAGCCTCGCGCGACCGCTGACGCAGCAGCGACCGGCGCTCCATCTCGTTCAATCCGCCCCAGATCCCGTGAGCCTCGCGGAGGTCGAGGGCATAGTCGCGACACTCCTCGAGGACTGGACACTCCTGGCAGATCGCCTTCGCAACGGCTTCGCGCGCGTTCTTCTCCCAGCGCTTCTCGAAGTAGCTCGGCGCGAAGAAGAAGGAAGGATCCTCACCGCGGCATGCGGCGCGGAGCTGCCAGGGTCCCATCCACACGCTGTCCAGCACGTGATGCCGGCCGAAGCCGTTCCTCCCGATGGCTCTGCGGCCCGGTCGCGGGCCGTTCACCTTGTTGTTCGTAACCGACGCCCGGGAGGATTCCCGAGGGGAGTGGGACCTTCAATCGTGGGCGAGCTCTGCCTCCGGCTCCGCCTCGACGCGCAGGACCAGCCCGTCGACGCCACGGACGCGCACGGGGGTCCCGGAGGCGATCTCCTCTCCGGTGGACCGGCCGCGCCACATGGCGCCCTTCACGTACACCGGGCCGTCCGGGGCGAGCGTGCCGCGGGCCTCACCCACCAAGCCGATCAGCCCGCGCTGGGCGTTCACGATGCGGTCGCGCGATTGGAGGGCGACGGTCAGGCCGAATCCGTAGTACAGGGCGCTCGCGACGACGGCACCGCCGATCAGCCACGAAGAGATCCGGATCGCCGCCGCCACATCGTTCCATGCGAGTACCGACCCGATCGCGAACGCCGCCAGACCAAGCCCGGTAAACACTCCGAGGTTCCGCATCCGGACGTCTTGCACCATCATCCCGACGCCCCCAACCAGAAGCGCCAGGCCGATCCAGTTCGCCGGGACGACGGTCATGCCGTATAGCCCGAGAGCGAGCATGCCCAGTCCGGCGGATCCCGCGAACCCGAACCCGGGCTGCGTCAGCTCGAACGCCAAGGCCGCTAGCGCGATCACCAGCAGGAAGTAGATCATCGAGGGCGATGCCACACCGTGGAGCACGCGTTTCACGGGGCCCAGGTTCTCGAAGCGGATGTCCACGGTTCCGTTCGCCTGCGCCTCTGCCTCGGTCGCGGCCACCTTCGTGTGCAGGACCACCGGGCCGGCGGCGGTCTGGACCGTGCGCCCATCGATCCGGTTGAGCAGGCCAGGGATGGACAGGGCCGCCACCTGTGCGATCCCCAGGTGACGCGCCTCCGCGCCGTTCAAGGGGCGGTCGATCCAGTCGATGTCGGTTTGCTTCCCACGCGCGTCGATCCACCCGGCGATCGTCGCGTCAAGGCCAGGAGGTCGCTCGTCGGGGTGCGCCAGGTCGACCGGATTCAGCGGGCCCGTCTGACTGCCCGGCGACACTGCCGCGAGCGAGGACGCGTACATCATCAGGAGACCCGCGCCGCTGGCACTCGCTGGCGCCGGCCCGACCCACGTGACGACCGGCACGCGGAGATCGAACAGCCGCTGGGCCAGTCCTTCACCGTCTTCGTTGAGCGTCCCGGCCGTGTCGAGCTGCAGCACGACCACCGCGCCCTCTCCCTCGGCGGCGTCGAGCCGTTCGTTCAGGTAGCCGAGGAGCGGGCGATCGATCGCACCCTCCACCTTGATGACCTCGACCACCGTCGCAGGCGCAGCCAGGGCCGGGCGCGGCCAGAAAGCCAGCACGGCGCACACGGACAGCAGGAGGGAGAGGCGGCGCATCGGTTCCCCATGGTACCGGCGGTATCCTGGGCGCCTCCCATGGCCCGAACGGCGCAACCCGGGCAGCACGCGGCAGAGCGGCGCTTCGATCCGCTGACCGCGCTTCTGTTGGTACCTGTGATCGGCGGCGCTGCTGTGATCGTCGCCGCGCTCATCCTCCCGCCGTTCGCTGGGGCGGCATTCGGCGCGAGGGAGGTTGACGCGCGTCTCACCCGGCTCGGGGCGAACTTCACGCACATCCCCCGCTTCCCCGAGCGCTCCACGATCTACGCCTCGGACGGCACGACGGTGCTCGCGACCCTCTACCTCGACAACCGGGAGATCACGGAGCTCGACGGCGTGAGCGAGATCGCTCGTCTGTCCGTGTTGGCCATCGAGGACTCCCAGTTCTACGGGCATGGTCCGCTCGACTGGACCTCGCTCGTCCGGGCCCTCATGACCAACGCCGCGACCGGAGACGTGGTGCAAGGCGGGTCGACGATCACGCAGCAGCTCGTCAAGAACGCAGTGACGGGAGACACATCGCAGACGTTCCAGCGGAAGTTCCAGGAGCTCGCGTTGGCGATCCGTGTGGAGCAGCGGTACACGAAGGACCAGATCCTGGCGCTCTACCTGAACGACATCTACTTCGGGAACGGCGTCTACGGCATCGGGACGGCGGCCGACTTCTACTTCCATGTCCCCGCTTCTCGCCTGAAGCTCACCCAGGGCGCGCTGCTTGCCGGGTTGATCCGCGCACCCTCGTACTATGACCCGCTCGCGCACCCTGTGAAGGCCAGGATGCGTCGCAACGTGGTGCTCGACCGCCTCGGCGAGCTCGGATGGATCCCGCAGGAACGGATCGATCGCGCCAAACGCTCGCCCCTCGGCCTGGCTCCAGATATCGGGCGGCTCGCGCTGCAGCAACCCCCGTTCTTCGTCACCTACATCACGCGTCAGATCGTCGCGGATACCGACGGGGAGTTCGACGCGTTCGGGAAGACCGAGACGCAGCGACGCCGGCGGCTCTACGAGGGCGGTCTGCGCATCACGACCACGCTCGATCCTGGTTGGCAAGCCGCAGCCCAAGCGGTGGCGAGTGAGCCATACAGCGTCTCTGCGGCGAACCCCGGGTACCAACAGCATCCCGACACCGCGATCGTGTCAGTGGACACGGCAACCGGTGCGGTGCGCACGATGCTCTCCGGGCGTGACTATCAGCACGATCAACTGAACCTGGCCGACTCCCACAGACAGCCGGGATCTTCGTTCAAGCCCTTCACGCTTGTCGCGGCGTTCCGCGAAGGCATCCCGCCCGGCTCCGTCTTCTCGACGAAGTCACCCCTGTACCTGCCGCAGTGGGAGGGCAACTCGTGTTCCTGCGTGTCGAACGCGGAAGGAGCGGGCGATTCCGGCTACAAGAACCTGTGGGAGGCCACCGCCGATTCGATCAACGTCGTGTTCGCGCAGTTGATCCTGGAGGCGGGGCCCGACGCGGTGGTGAAGGCCGCCCACGACATGGGGATCAAGACCCAACTGGCGGCGGTGCCCTCGCTCACGCTCGGGACCGTCGACGTGACACCGATCGAGATGGCCGGCGCCTATCAGACGCTCGCGAACGACGGGAAGCACTGCGTCGAGTACACCGTCGCCAAGGTCGTCGACGATGGGGGGTTGTTGTACCGGCACAAGCCCGTCTGCAAGCAGGTCGTCGCGCCCGACATCGCCCACCTGGTCACGGCGATGCTTCAGGGGGTGGTGCAGCACGGCACGGGTACGGCGGCCACCCTGTCACCGTGGCCGGTCGCCGGGAAGACCGGGACGACCCAGGACTATTCGAACGCATGGTTCGTCGGCTACACGCGCCAGGTCGCTACGGCGGTGTGGGTGGGATTCCCGGGAACCCCCGATCCGCTGTCGCTCTACTTCGGCCAGTCGGTCTTCGGAGGCACGCTCGCGGCACCGATCTGGCACGACTACATGGCTCGCATCATGGTCGGGCTGCCCGCGCTCGGCTTCCCGTCTCCGCCCGCGCCCGAGGTTGGCACGATCCCCGACGTCCTCGGATCGAAGTCCGAGCGCGCGCAGAACATGCTCTCCGCCGCGAACTTCACCCCCAAGGTCGACGTGGTCGACTCCGCGCTGCCGAAGGGAACGGTGGTGACGCAGACGCCCGCCGGAGGGACGTCCGCCCAGCTCGGAGCGCTCGTGACGATCGAGGTCAGTAGCGGCGTGCCGGCCGAGGTGAAGGTCGCGGACGTGGTCGGGATGTCGGTCGACGAGGCGACGAAGGCACTCGAGCAGGCGGGCTTCGTCGTCGACACCGTCGAACGACACGTGAGCGACCCCGCCAAGGCCGGCTACGTCTTGGCGCAAAACCCGGCCGCAGGGATGAAAGCGCTCCAGGGGACCACGATCACGCTCACGGTCGGAAGCGAAGGCACTCCCTCGCCTTCGTCGACGCCCGGTCCTTAGGTGTCTCCCAGACGCGCGTGGACCTTCTCCTGGACGACCTTCCCGTCGACCTGTCCCTTGGCCTTCGACATGACGAACCCCATCACCTTGCCCATCTCCTTGCCGGTGGTGGCGCCGGTCGACGCGATCGCATCATCGACCAGCGCGTCGATAGCCTCCTCGGATAGCTGGGTAGGCGCATACACCTCGAGGACCTCGCGCTCGGCGCGCTCCTTGTCGGCCAGCTCGACCCTTCCGGCGCTATCGAATGCCTCGATCGACTCTGACCGCTTCTTGACCTCTTTGCTCGCAACCTCACGGACCTCATCGTCGGAGAGCTCATGTTGGAGCTCGATCTCCTTGTTCTTGATCCCTGCAACGAGCATCCGCAGCGCCCCCAGTCGAACCTTGTCTCCGGCTTTCAGCGCCTGGTGCATCTGCGTCTGGATCTCGTCCTTCAGTCCCGACCCGCTCACTACACTGCCTCCCGATGTTCGCCCGGATCCTGCTCGCGATCGTGCTCGTCGGCGCCTGCTGTGTCGTATGGGGGATCGCCGTCGAGCGTCGTCGGTACCGGCTCGTGCGGCACCGTCTCGACATCCTACCGGCGGGTGCCGCCCCGCTCACCGTCATGCACCTGTCTGATCTCCATTTCGTGCGGAAGGATCCGGGAAAGGCGCGGTTCCTCGCGACGCTCCCCGAGACCGACGTCACCGTGATCACCGGCGACCTCCTCGCCGAGCCCGAGGCGGTGGAGACGACGGTCGCCTCCGTTCGGCCGGTCCGAGGACGCCTCGCGTCGTGGTTCGTGCTCGGCTCGAACGATTACTTCGTGCCGAGGCCGCTCAACTACCTCGCCTACTTCCGGCCAACGCGGAGAAAACGGCGAGCGAGGGCCGGGCGCGCGCGCGACCTCATCACTCAGCTCGTCGCCGAGGGATGGGAGGACCTGACGAACATCAGGCGGCCCGTGGACTTAGATGGGTTGCCGGTCGAGCTACTGGGGCTCGACGACGCGCACATCGAACGGCACGATCTGCGGATCGCGCCCAGACAGGCGCCGGATCGCTTCGGGTTCGCCGTGATGCACTCGCCGGACTCCGCACCGGAGACTGCGGCGCTCGGGTACGACCTCCTCGTCGCCGGACATACCCACGGGGGCCAAGTGTGCCTGCCGGGGATCGGCGCCTTGATCACGAACTGTTCCCTCCCGACGCGGTTGGTCAGCGGGTTGATCAGGATGGGTACCGCGATCGCCTACGTCTCGCCCGGCCTCGGCACCAGCAAATACGCCCCGTTCCGCTTCTTCTGTCGCCCAGAAGCGACCCTGCTTGAGCTCCACCCGGAACCCTCCCGGATCGGGCCAACGGCGAGCCGCTAGACTGGCTCACCGCTCGGGACGTAGCGCAGCTTGGTAGCGCGCAGCGTTCGGGACGCTGAGGTCGCGGGTTCAAATCCCGCCGTCCCGACCAGGGCGAACGGTGATGAGGGCGGACCCCGGTCCGCCCTCGACCGTTTGACGAAGCCCCTCCGCGCGGCTAGCCTCGAAGCCGGTGGGCTCCGGTGACGGAGCCTTTCGTCTATCCGATATCCGCCGGCACCTTGGGGGCAGATGACCGGGAAACGCAAGCGCACGCTGCGGCTGATATCGGCCGCCTTGCTCGTCGTTCCCGCACTCGTCCTCTCCGTCTCCGTGTCGTCGGCCGCTCCGTCGAAGCAAGACGTCGAGGCGGCCAAGGCCAAGCTCGACGACATGAACCGACAGCTGGATCAGCTGGTCGAGCTCTACAACCAAGCGCAGATCCGACTCCAGGACACCCAGACACGGCTGGATGAAGCGCAGCACGCCAAGGAATCCGCCGAGGCCGCAGAGGCTCGAGCGCGATCGGCTCTGGGCAAACGCGCCATCGCGGCCTACACGGGGATGGGTTCGCAGCTCGACGTCTTGCTGGGCGCAGAGAGCTTCACCGAGTTCTCCGACCGCCTGCAGTTCATGGGAGCGCTTGCGCAGAACGACGCTGACCTCGCCGCTCAGGCCGCGACGGCCGGGCAGAAAGCCCACTGGGCCGCCGGGCGATACGCCGACGCGTTGAAGGAGCGACAGGCGATCGTCGACGAGTTGTCCGGTCGTAAGAGCGAGATCGTGTCCCGCATCGCGGATCAGCAGGCCTACTACGACAAGCTAAGCGCGAGCTACAAGCACGCGCTCGCGGCCGCTGCTGCTGCTGCGGCCGCCGCCGCTCCTTCCGGAATCTCGAGCGGATCGAGCGGCGGTAGCGTGTTCGTGCCGCCGCAGAACGCGTCGGCCGCGCAGATCGCGATCGCCGCCGCGGAGTCGGCCATCGGAACGACCTACGTCTTCGCGTCGGCCGACCCGAGCGTCGGATTCGACTGCTCGGGCCTTGTGATGTGGTCCTACGCCCAGGCAGGGGTCTACCTGCCGCACTCGTCGGAGATGATGTACTCGATGCTCCCTCACCTCTCGCAGAGCGAGTTGGTACCAGGCGACCTCGTGTTCTTCTACACGCCGGTGAGTCACGTGGGCATCTACCTCGGCGGAAGTTCGATGATCGATGCGAGCCACCCCGGCCCCGGTGGCGAGGTGGCGATCCGAACGATCTACTGGGACTACTTCGTCGGTGGCGGCCGGATCGGCTAGTCGTCGACGATCTCCAGATCCCTGAGTCGAGTCTCTGCCTGATCGATCAGCGCGTCGTTACCGATCGCCCGCGCGGCATCGCGCGCACGCTCCAACAGCGCGCGAGCTTGCCCCGCGCGGACATCGCCCCGCTCGGCCGTTGCGTACTTCAGCTTCTCGTCCGCCTTCACGATCAGCTCGAAGATCTCGTTCGGTTCCGTAGGGAGTTCCTCGGTCATGTCGCCTCCTATGCCCTCGGGGATGAAGGATCGACGACGAGATCCGCGAACGACGGTGAGGACTTGCCGAACTCCCACCAGCCATGGAGCCAGGGCTTGACGATGGCGAGGCTTCGCCCATAGACGAGCGGGATCACGGCCACGCGATCCGCGACCGCCATGCGGTCCGCCTCGTGGAATAGCTCCAGCCGTCCACGGTCGCTCCGCTCCTGCCGCGCCCGTTCGATGAGTTCGTCGAACGGCGCGTGAGCGAACCCCCCCTCGTTCGTCCGGCTGTCCGATTGGAAGAGCAGGCGAAGGAAGTATTCCGGATCTCCGTATCCGGGAAGCCACCCCGTGAAGTAGATGGGCGCGACCTCCACCGGCCGGGGGGGCAACGCGTTCACGCTCCATGTCCGCACCTCGACCACCACCCGAAGCACCTCCCGCCAGGCGTCAACCACCGCCTCGAGGACGGGGACATCGTCGTCCAGGCATGCCAGGCGGAGCACGCCGTCAAAGCCGGAGCGTTGCAGATGCTCTCGCGCGATGTCCGGCTCGAGTCGGAGTGCGATATCGGGGGTGTGCCCCTGCAACGCTGGCGGCACGATCCCGCCGGTGGCGACCACCATGTTCATCGGCACGACCTCCGCCAGCCGCTCGCGGTCGATCGCGTGCGCGAGCGCCAAGCGCAGATCGAGGTTCGACGTCACCGGGCTCACATGGTCGAACGCGAGGTAGCCGGACCACGCGGCGCCGCCCAGCGTCGCGTCGGGAACGTTAGGCGGCATCAGGTCCGCGAGTCGCGGTGTGTAACGGACCGCGACCATGTCCAGCTCGTCGCGCGCGTACCGACCGACCGCATCGCCGATAGATGAGCGGGAGAACTCGACCCGTGCGACGTTCCCCCGGCGCGCGTCGCGGTAGCCGGGTCGCCGTTCGAGCACGACCTCGTCGTCGTCGCGGTAAGCGATCTCGAACGGGCCGCTCACGACCTGACGACCCGCGATCCAAGCGTCACCGTCATGTTCGATCGCATGACGCGGTTGCGGTCCCGCATCGGGTCGGTTGACCACGCTCATGAAATACGGAGCCGGCGCGCTCAGACGGAATTCGACCGTGCGATCGTCGAGCGCCCGCACACCCACCTCGTTGAGACCGGCTCCGCGGCCCAGGTACGCGTCCAGCCCATGCTCCAGCACGAAGTAGATGGCGACCGATGAGCCGGGTGCGTCGGGGTTCAGCACCCGCTTGATCCCGAACTCGACGTCGTGGGCAGTGAGCGGCTCCCCATCGGACCAGGTCAGTCCGTCACGGAGGTGGAAGACGTAACGCAATCCGTCGTCGGCGATCTCCCACCGATCGGCGAGCGATGGGACGATCGTCCGTTCAGGCCATGCCTCAACCAGACGATCGAACAACTGCATACAGAGTTGGATGTTGGGCCATGCGATCGCGGACCTCGGGTCCGGGTCGTTCGGGAGGAAGCTCGTCGCCACGAGGAGCGTGGCGGTCGGCGTGACGGCGGATGCCTCCGGCGGGCTCCAGTGCCCGAAGGCCTGTTGGAACGTGTCGTTCGCCTCGGCGAACCGGAGCGACATGTGGAGGGCGAGCGCCAGCTTGAACAGCACGAGCGCCACTTCTCGCGCCTCACCGCGTCGCTCGAGGATCGGGACGAGTTCGCGGTAGTGGTCGATCGCCTCATCGAGCGCGTACTCCTGTCGCGCGCGATCGCCGGCTATGGAGAGGTAAGAGGCAGCCTTCTCCTCGTCGTAGCCCGCGAGCCAATGATGGGCGAGGATGCCGGCGACCTCATCAAGACGGTCGGCGTTCCGCTCTTCGATCCACCGCGCCGCATCCCGGTGCAGTCGCGTGCGCTCCCCGCCCACGAGCGTTCGATAGGCGGCCTCTTGGATCAGGGCATGCTTGAATCGGTACTCGGGATCCGGCCAGCGCCGTCCTTCGCGCACCAGGTCCAACCGCAGGAGGTCATGGATCGCCGCACGGACGTCGGTGTCACCGGGCGAGACGGCCTCCAGCAGAGGTGATCCGAACTGCCTGCCCAGGACAGACGCGGCGACGAGCACATCCCTCGATGCGGGCGCCAGTCGGTCGATCCGGGCGAGGAGCACCTTTTCGACCGTCGCCGGCACCTCCACCGCAACCGCATGATCGAACCGCCACCCCTCGGGCACACGCACGAGCGCACCGGCGTCTCCGAGAGAGCGGATGAGCTCCTCCATGAAGAATGGGTTCCCCTCGGCCGGCTCCAGGATCCGCCGTTCCATCTCGTCCGGGAGGGTTCCCTTCCCGACCAGCGCGTGCAGTAGATCGTGTCCGGCGTCACCGCTCAACGCCTCCAACGCGACCGACGTTGTTCGGTGGGAGAACTCGCGTTCCGCCGCCTCCTTCAAGCGCCACGCAGGGTGGTCACGCTCCAGCCTCGTCGTCAGGACGAGCAGGATCGCCGCCTCCTCCGTATCGGCGAACGCGCGCTCCAAGAGCTGCAGCGAAGTCGCGTCCGCCCAGTGCAGGTCCTCGATCGCGATCGCAACGGGACCATCCTCAGCCAGTCGTGTGATGAGTGCCCTCACCACCTCGAACGTGCGGTATTGCAGCGCCTCGGGAGATAACTCACTCAGACGTGATCCGGTGTCGGGGTCGAGCGGGAGGCCTAGGAGCCCGCCGAGGTAGGGAAGGACCTCGGAGGCACGATCCCCGAACAGCGCGTCCACCGACCGGCGAAGCGCGACGCGCACGCGCAGCTCGGGGTCATCGGCCTGCACCCCGAGCCACGAGCGCAACAGGTCCTGGAACGGCAAGTAGGGAAGCGCCCCGCCGTACGAGACGCATCGTCCATCGAGCCACAACGCGCGGCCATGCGCAGCGCGCCCGTCGATGAATCGTTCGCGGAGCGCCGAGACCAGCCGGGTCTTGCCGATCCCGGGTTCACCGACGACGAACAGGATGCCTCCCGACCCTTCGAGTGCCGCCGCGACGGCGCCGGCGCCCGCCTCGAGCTCCTGGTCCCGCCCGACCATCGGTGCGTGAACGTCGTCGAAGCCACGGAGTCGACCGGGCTCGGCCACGACACCTTCGACGGTGTACGCGGTCACTGGCTCCGCCTTGCCTTTGAGCTCAAGCGCTCGCGGCTCTCCCCAGTCGAAGAGCGGTTCGCTCAGACGCCGGGTCGCATCGCCCACGAGGACCATGCCTGGCTCAGCCTGCGACTGCAGCCGCGCCGCGGTGTTCACGGCATCTCCAAGAGCGGCGAACTCAACCCGGGCGCCGCCGCCGATCGCGCCGACCACGACCATCCCCGTCTGAACCCCCACGCGGACGCCGAACCCGGCGATCCCCCACGCGTCTTCTACCTCGCGACCGTAGTCGGAGATCTCGTCGACGATACGCAGCGCAGCCCGGACCGCCCGCTCGGGATCGTCTTCATGGGCCACGGGCGCGCCGAACAACGCGAGCACGCCGTCGCCCGCGAGATCCTTCACGGTTCCGCCGAACGCCTCGACCGAGGCGACCGTCCGAGCGATCGCGTCGCCGACGATGAGTTTCAGTTCCTCGATGTCGAGTCGCTCGCCGAGCGCGGTCGAACCCACGAGATCAGCGAAGAGCGCGGTGATCTCTCGCCGCTCGTCGCGCATCTCAGAAAGGTCGATATCAGGCACCCGTGCATCCTCGCAGCTACGAGATGGTCTCGGCCAGGGCGGCCAGGGTCGAGGCTTCCTCCTCGACGGTCCGGCGGTCCGCAAGTCGCTCGAGCCAGGCTTCCGGCAATCCCGAGCGGCCATCTCGCGCCCCGAGGAGCGCCCCGGCCACCGCGGCGTTCGTATCGGTGTCGCCGCCCAACGAGACCACCCGCAGCAGCCCTTCAGCGACCGAATCGACTTCGAACGCCGATCGGAGCGCGACCCCGGCGGTGAACAGACAGAACCCGCGATCGGGACCATCGACCGGCCGGGCCCTACCGGCCTCCTGGACGAGGTACTCGAGCTCCTCGCCGCCCTCTCGCTCGAGTACCGCATCGACGGCCGACCGAACGGCGTCCTCGGCGGGCTCCCCCCGCACCAGCGCTGCGACCGCGAGCGTGACGGAGAGACACGCGGTACGGCATCGCCCGTCATGATGCGTGATCGCCGATAGCGCCGGCGCTTGCTCGAAGAGGAGATCCGGTCGATGGGCGTACGCCACACCGAGCGGGGCGCAGTACATCACCGACCCGTTCCCCGCGGACACCTCGGGACCACGCTCCTCCCAGACGAGCCGAGCCGACTCGTCGGGCGGGTCGGTCACGCCTACTGGGGTCGCGAGGACCCTGCGGGTGAACGCGCCGACGTCGGGTGGGTCGGTCGCGAGCCATGCGCGGTGCCGCGCGAGGACGTCGCCCAGATCCAGCCCTCCCCGCTCGACGAGCGAGCCGATCAGGTTCCGTGCCATAGCGGTGTCGTCGGTGGTGGTTCCGGGGGGCAGGCCGAGCCATGGACGCTCGAAGGCGGGGACAGGCGAGGGCACATCCGGGCGGCGAAGGAACTCGAACGGTGCTCCGAGCGCGTCGCCGAGCGCAGCGCCCAACACGCAACCGATCGCGCGATCTGCTGTGCCCGCCCCAGGCATGCTGCGCATCGTAGGCGGCGCCATCTTCAGACGACGGCTCGTAAGGACGGGTTCGTGGCCCGTTCCCGCTGGTAGCCTTATCGGTCGCGTATGGACAAGATCGGACCCAAACACCAGATGTGCCGCCGCGTCGGCGCGCCCCTGTGCGGGCGTCCTAACTGTGCTGCCAACAAACGGCCTTACCCGCCGGGACAGCACGGCCGGGGCCGCAAGCGCATCTCGGAGTTCCAGACACGACTGCTCGAGAAGCAGAAGCTGCGGGCCATCTACGGGGTCTCCGAGGCGCAGATGCGCAACTACTACGACCGGGCCCACAACAGCATGGGCGTGACCGGCGAGGAACTGATCCGCCAGCTGGAGACGCGGCTGGACACCACGATCCTGCGACTGGGATTCGCGCTCACGACGCGCCAGGCTCGTCAGCTCGTCTCACACGGGCACGTACGTCTCGACGGGAAGCGGATCAACGTCCCCAGCGCCCGCGTGAAGCCGGGCCAGACGATCGAGCTCTCGGCGAAGGCGAAGAACTTCATCTCGGTGCGCGAGGCACTCGAGATCACACCGGATCCGCCCGGCTACCTGTACCGGAACAAGGACGAGGGTTCCGGGACGCTCTCCCGCCTCCCAGCCCGTGACGAGGTCCCGCTTCCTGCTCCGGTCGAGGAACGACTGATCGTCGAGTTCTACTCGGCCCGCTAGGGCCCAGGGACCGGCTGCAAGGCTGCCCGGACGAACGCGATCACTTCCCGCTCTCGCCGCTTCAACGACGCGCGGCCCTTGTCTTCACCGACGACCACGTTCAGGACGCTCGCCTCGGTCAGAGAGCCGACCACACCGGTGTAGAGCGTGAACAGGAGCATCGCGGGGTCCTGTTTGCGGATGTCGCCGTTGTCCATGCCGGCCTGAAGGAACTCGATCGCTCGGTACCGGAGTGGCTCGATCACGCCGGCGAACTGCTCGAACGCCGCGGGACCCAGGCGGCCCGCCTCCCGAACGAACATGGGGAATTCCGGCCATTCCTCGGCGAGCCCGAACACCGCGTGGATCACCGCCTCCGCACGGTCCCAGTAGGTCTCCTTGCCTTCGAGCGCCTGCGAGATCTCGAGCGCCAGCCGCTCCCCCGCCGCCGACAGGCACGCCTCGAGGAGTGCCTCTTTCGTCGGGAAGTAGTACAGGAGCGTCTGCTTGCGGACGCCGACCGCGGTCGCGATCTGATCGAGGCTCGCGCCGTTGTACCCTTCGCGGCCGAACTGGCGGATCGCCTCCTCGACGAGCGTGGTCTTGCGCTTCTCGCCGCCGGTCCGGGTCATGACTACTCCCAGGTCCGAGGGTCGCCGCGCCCGGCGACGGGACGCGAGCCCTCCCATCGCTTCAGCCAGTCCGGACCGCCGGGCCCGATCAGCGACGGAGTCTCACCGCGTTCGGCCCGGTGCAGCGCGCCCCACCAGGTCGTGCGGTCTTCGTCGAAGAGCTCCGCGACGGCTTGGGCCATCCGGCGTGAGAGATCCTGGTGCGTCTCCCCTTCCTCCGGATACAGGGCGCGACCGTAGCGGATGGTTACCGTCGGCCGGCCGGCCTGCGGCCAGAACCGCCCCTTGGGCATGGCCTGGTACGCACCCACGATGGCGATCGGGACGGCGCCGATACCGTGCTCGATGCAGAGACGAGCCGAGCCGTGACGGAACCGCTGAACGTGCCCGTCCTGGGAACGCGTCCCCTCCGGGAACACGACGATGCTCCACCCGTCTTCGATCACCTCGCGCGCCTTGTCGACCGCTCCTCGAGCACCCTTCCGGCGATCGATCGGGAACGCACCGTAGACGAGCGCGGTGAACGCCTGCCGCCACCAGACATCGAAGAAGTAGTCCCGCGCCGCTCCCACGGCGGTCTTGGCCTGCCACCGATCGGGGAGCGTGCTCATGATCAGCGTCGCATCGAGATGGCTCGAGTGGTTCGAGAAGAACAGGACCGGCCCGGCCACATCCTCCAGGTTGTCCAGGCCGTGAACGCGCAGAGAGAGCTCGTTGCGGACCAGCGGATGCA
The DNA here is from genome assembly GCA_963695975.1 of uncultured Actinomycetes bacterium. Lineage (GTDB taxonomy): Bacteria > Actinomycetota > UBA4738 > UBA4738 > HRBIN12 > JBBQVZ01. The sequence continues at coordinate 185,778 of CAVOIB010000002.1, forward strand.
TGAAGCCCTTCAAGATCAACTGGCGAACGGCGGTACCCGCCTCCGAGCGCGCCCAATCCGTCGGGAACCCGCGATCGTCGCGCTCCCGCGCGTAAGGCTCGGCCGAACGCGGTACCAGCGGCCGACGACCCCAACGGAACCCCCGAGCCATCTCCTTGAACTCTTCGCCCATCCCGCTCATCGCCCCACCTCAACGCACGTCCGCGATCGAGAGCGGCGGCGTGTGCATGTACGTGATCGACGGACTCCCGCCCACGGTGTCCTTCGCCATCTCGAGCGCGTCGCGGAACGTTCCCGCCGTCCGATAGCCCAGACGCGCGACCGACTTCGGATCGCCGCCGACGAAGATCACGTCGCCGGCGTGATCGCGGCCGTGCGCGCCCCAGTACCACATATAGAAGGGATGCACGCCGTGGTACGCATGGCTCGTTCGGTAAAGGTGCGAGTACCACGGGTCGGTCGCGTAACGCTCCTCGAACTTCGACTCGAGCGTGGCGGGGTCGGTCGTCTCTCGGAGCACCTCTTCGAAGAAGTCGATGTAGCTCGGGTGGTGGATCTGGTGGAACTCCCACGGAACCGGGTGGAACATGATCACGACACCGCCCTGACGCACGACCGGCCGGCTGCGATACATGTTGAACAGGTACCCGAGGCCGAGGCAGTGCACCAGGATCGGGTTCATGATGGAGTTCACGTTGTATGGGCAGACGTATGGCAGACCGAACACCACGACGTCGGATTGCCCGTCGACCTCGACCAATTGCTGGCGATGCAGACTCTCCAGCGTGCGAGCGTGCACCGCCTCGACCTCACCCGCGTTCACCCCGGTCAGCTTGTACGGCGCCTCGATCCGCCGGTAGTACTCGCGGCGGACCCGAGGCGGGGCGACGTCGTTCCCCTTCTTCGCGGCGATCATCAGGGCCTGCTCGTAGGCCGACCACTCCCACTCCCGCTTGTTCAAGAACCCGAGGTTCGACGGGAACGTGTCGTTGTTCAGCGTGGTCTCGATCTGGAAGATCTTGACGCCGCTCGCAGCGAGCAGGCGGCCCATCCGTGTCGTCGAGTCGTTGATCGCGCTGTGGCCCGGACGCGGGTCCATGTACGACTGTGAGTGCAGCATGGTCTCGACGTTGTGATGGTGCTTCAGACTCCTGTAGCTCGCGAGCCCGACCGCGACGGACTTGTGGCCGCCGTCCATCGCGACGAGGTTGATGTTGACGTACACGATCAGATCCGACTCCGCCGCTCGCTTCGAGATCTCAACCACCTCGTGCTCTTCGGTGACGCCGATCTCTGTTAGCTCGTCCCGGTCCTCCGCGTCGAAGTTCTCGAGATCGTTCGGCCAGAACGATCGGAAGATACGCTCGCCGACCATCCGTTTGATCTCGTCGGCGGTCATCCTGCGGTGCAACGCGTTCGCGACGACCAACTTCACGTCCTCGACGCCCTTGCGCGCCGCGAGCTCGATCACGTGCTCGATGATCCGCTGGCGGATGTCCGGGGTCCTCATCGGCGGGAGCGGGAGCGAGATGTCGTCGATCGCGATCGTGAGCTTCATGCCCGGCGTGAGCAGTTCGGGCAACGGCTCCGCTTCGACAGGATGAAGGAGCGCGTGGCGGATCGCCGCGTTCACGTCCTTGATCCCCGGGAGGGAGTCGGGCGGATACACGACGCGCGAGCCCAACGGGAACCGCTGCATCCGGAACCCCTCGCCCTGATGCACGAGCAGCGGCGGGGTCCGTTCGTCGACTTCGAGGACGAATCCGGGTCTGGGCATCTGTCGGTCTCCTATCGGCCTTCTTGCGGCGCGAACGCCACCTTGAACGTGCCGAGGCGTCCGGCCCCGAGCGCGTGATCGATCGCGTCCCGCCAACGCTCGAGCGGATACGTCGCGCCGACCATGTCGGTGAGCATGGGAAGCCCGCTCGCGAGCTCGATCGCCATATCGAACGTGGATCGGTCAGCGTCACCGACGTGTTCGGTGCCACTCGTGTAGGCTCCTGCGAGCTCCAGCTCCCGGAACCAGACGGGCGTGAGGTCGGCGCCCGGTCCCGGGATCCCGGACAGGACCACGCGGCCTCCGGCTTTCGTCGTGCGGAGTGCCAGATCCAGCGCGCTCTTGGAGCCGGTGGATTCGATCGCGACGTCGACACCGCCGAGCAGGAAATCCATCCCGCGCTCGGGCGTGAGCTTCATGGCATGTTCCGAACGACGAACCGCCTTCACTGCGTGATCCGGCACGACGACGACGTCGGCACCCGCGAGGCGCGCGGCTGCTCGCTGCCGCGCATGCTTCGCCGCGACGATCACGTGGTCGGCTCGTGTCAGAAGCTTCACCGCAAGAAGCGTCAGGATCCCGACCGTTCCAGCGCCCACGACGAACACCGACCCCCCGTCCGGGACGTTCGCGCGGAGCGCCGCGTGGATCGCGCACGCGAACGGCTCGAGCAGCACCGCCACCCGGTCATCCACCTCGTCTGGAACCCGGTGGAGCTGTGAGCTGTGGGCAAGCATCAGCCGGCTCCATCCACCCCCGATATCCGCGCAGTACCCGGTCTGAAGTCCTGGCCCCAGGTCGCCGATCGTGACGGAGTCGCATCGATTGAACGCCCCGGCGCGGCAGTTCGCGCACGGCTCGACCCCACGCGTCGCGCATGTCAGCACGCTCGACAGGACCACTCGTTCCCCGGCGGCGAAGCCCCCCATGTCGTCGACGAGCTCTCCCACCACCTCGTGTCCCGGAACGAACGGCAGGGACACCAACGGCGAGAAGTAGAACGAAGACCGCCCGCCCAGCGTCGCGAGATCGCTCCCACAGATGCCGGAGAGCAGCGGCTTCACACGGCCCCAGCCACCACGCGGCTCCGGGTCCTTCAGGCTCGACAGACGGAGCGGGGCGAGCGGCCCCGCGATCAAACCAGGGGTCCTGGCGCCGACGGCGCGCGCAGCCAGGTATCGCGGGGCGGACCGGAAGAGTTCGAGCGACACGGCCATCAGCGCGCAGCTTTCATCGCATCGCCGGTTTCGGGAAGCGGACGCGCGGCATGCCCTTCGACATCATCCACGGCTCGATCGGCCACCGCCGCCTCCGCGCGTATCGGTAGAGCGCGGAGTCGGGCGACACCGCGACGGGGTTGCCGACAGCCCGCAGGAGCGGGAGGTCGGAGTATGAATCCGCGTAGGCGTAGGAGTGCTTCAGGTCGATGCCCTCGTGGAGCGCGTAGCGGCGCAGCCACGCGGCGCGCGCCTCCCCGACCAACGGCGGCGAAGACATGAACCCGGTGTAGCGGCCGTCACGTTCCTCGAGCTCGCAGCCGATGACGATGTCGAAGAGCGGCGCCAGCGGACGTACGAACACCTCGGCTGCGGCGGTGATCAGGATCGTCCGATGGCCCGCCGCACGGTGCTCCCGGATCCGGCGGATCGCCGCAGCGCTCGCCTTCTGCAGCATGAACTCGCCGACGTGCCCGTCGATCAGGCGTTGGATCCCCTGCACGGAGGCTCCTTCGTAGCGCCGGAAGAACGTCCGAAGGAAGTCGCCCCGGTCGCGCCGATCGACCTGGAGGTAGCCGGGGATCCGCCCGAAAACGCTCACGAGCTCCCGTGGCCACTCGTCGGGTGGGAGGTCGGCCATCTTCGTCCAGACGTAAGACTCGACGACGTTCGACGTGATGATGGTCCCCTCCATGTCGAAGAGGGCGACCACGGGCTGCTCGCGCTCACGGATCGAGACGACCGGCTTCTCGCGGGTTCGCGTCGAAAGCTCCCGCAGGCTCTGTGTGACGGCCGGACAGTGGACGTCCTGCAGGTAGTACTTCCAGTCCACCAAGGCCGAGTCGAAGGGGAAGAGCGCGCGATCGTCCACGTCCAGGGACTCGAACAGTTCGAGCATCCGGTCGTCGGTGTAGATCACCTCCGCTTCCGTGTACGCCCCGTACAGATCGGAGTACCGCTTCACGAAGTCGACGCGCGCCTGATCGCGGTCGACGCGCGAGACCAGTTCCCGCATCCGCTTCGACTTCGGCAGATGCGTCACGATCTTCTCGGCGACATCGGTGAGCTGCTCGGCCCGGCGGATCATCCGCTCGACGCTCAGGTTCCCCGGGAACGACCACTCCGGCACCTTGTGCTGGCCACGGCCGGGCTCGGGCAGCGGGTGGGCCTCGAAATACTCGCGCACGTAGCGGTAGAGCTCGTGATAGCGCAGCGGGTTCCGGTCACCCGAGCTCACGTGGTAGTAGGCGGGGCGGCTGGGGTCGGGTGGGGTGGCCGCGATCGCCAGGATCGCGTTCACGACCATGTCGACCGGGATGATGTCGACGATGCCCTCCGGGATACCCGGGAACTCTGGGATCTGGCCCAGGCCGTACGCCCGGATGATCGGGTCGGCCATCTTGAACCCGTCGATCCACCCCGGCGAGGGGTGCACCAGCGAGCTCTCGATGATCGACGGCCGCACGATCGACAGGGCCAGGTCCTCCTCGGCCGCAAGCTCCTCGACCGCTCGCTCGCCCATCGCCTTGGTGAACGTGTAGACATCCGGCCAGCCCAGTGACCGGGCACGGGCGCGTCCATACTGCGTGAGGCGCTTGGACACCCAATCCTTGCGTCGCTGCTCGGCATCTTCGGCGACCGTCGACGGACCCGCTCGGGAGTGCTCCTTCGACGCCTTGTCCATGAAGCCGTCGAGCTGTTCAGGACGGCGCGACTGCCCCTCCACGTCGTGCCGGGCCTCGAGCGCCATGTCTGCCTCGGCGCGCCAATCCACGCGATGGTCGAGGGTTGCCTCGGGCACCACGCCCTTCGAGACGCCGGCGACGTAGGCCGTCGAGACATGTACCAGGCTCGGCCGAGCACCGCTGTCGACCACTCCCTGATACAGGTTCCGCGCGCCGAGCAGGTTGGTCTGGAACCCCTCGTCGATGGGCGGATCGAACGACACTGCCGCCGCCGAGTGGATGACCACGTCCATGTCGCGCGGGAGCACCGGCACGGCCACGGAGAAATCGCCGTCGACGATCTCGACCCGTTCGTCCAACAGCGCTAGCAGCCCGTCCTCGCCGAACCGCGCGCGGAGGCCGTCGAAGGCGGGCTTGCGGAACAGGTACTCGACCCGCTGCCGGGACGTCGATCCGGTCTGCGAGCGGACGAGGAGACAGATCCGCGACCCCGGCACGTCCCCGAGGAGCCGTTCGAACACGACCTGGCCAAGGAACCCGGTCACGCCCGTGAGGAGGATGTGCGCGCCGGAGAGCCGCCCCACGATCGACGAGGATCCCCTCGCCGGATCGGTGTTCTCTACCATGCGGCAGATTATGCCCCTCTACCAGATGGTAGACAACCCCATTTCCGGGTAGCCGCTGGTCAAGGCTCGAGGAGAACGTCCGATGCCTGGAGGAGACCGATCAGAGGAGTTCGTTTGGCGATCCGCTCCAAGATCGTCGCCGTGATGGCCCTGCCGTTCGTCGTGCTCGTCGCGACGATCCCTGCGCTGCTCATATCCCGCGAACGGTCGTCGGAAGCGCTCTCCGCCGAACGCGAGGTGGTGGCGCTTCGCGACGCGCTCAACCGAGTGTTCGTCGACCTCACCGACGCGGAGACGGGGACCCGCGGCTACCTCTTGACGGGCGACCACACCTTCCTCGAGCCGTACGTGGATGGGGCGGCTCGTCTCCCGGCGGACATGGCGGCTCTCAGCCAGCAGGCGAGCGGCATCACGCTGCAGCAGCGCGAGGTGGCGGTGCTCCGAGGTCTCGCCAACCAGCGACTCTCCATCCTCCAGTCGCTCCAGCTGCTCGCCCCCGTGAACGACCTCACCAACCATGCCCAGCTGAACGCGAACCTCGCGAGCGGCAAGATCGTCATGGACGACATCCGTTCGATCCTGGAACGGGAGGAACGGGAGGCGGCGACCGCGCTCCGCGTCCGTCAGCAACGGCTGGATGCCGCCCGCAACCTCTCGTTCCTGATCGCGCTCGGGGCGATGCCGCTCGGGCTCGGGATCTCCTTGATCATCGTGGCGCTGGTCACCCAACGCTTGGTCCGTCGGATCCGTCGGACCGAGGAGCTCGCCCGTCGTCTGGAGGAAGGCGTGCCCCTCACGACGTATGAGACTCCCGACGACGAGCTCGGTCGGCTCGAGCGCGTCCTCGTACGCAGCGGGACCCGCGTGACCGAGCTGCAGGGAGAGCTCCGACGGCTTGCGACGATCGATCCGCTGACGCGCTTGATGAACCGCCGGGGATTCCTCCCGATGGCCGAGCATCGGCTCGAGGGGGCGAGACGACGGCACGAACCCTTCGCCCTGCTATTCATCGACCTCGACGGCCTGAAGGGTGTGAACGATTCGATCGGCCACGCCGCGGGGGATGCGATGATCGCCGAGACCGCGTATATCCTGCGCCAGACGTTCCGAGCCTCGGACCTGGTCGCGCGCATGGGGGGCGACGAGTTCTGCGTCCTGTTCGCAGCGGACACCCGAGATGCGGCAGACACTGTGGTGGCACGGCTCTTTGAGGCCGTGGCGGAGACGAACGTCCAGGCCGACCGTCCCTTCATTCTTTCGTTCTCGACGGGGCTCACGTTGTTCGATCCAGAAGAACCGGCTGAGCTCGACCGTCTGATGGCCGACGCCGACGGCCGGATGTACGAGAACAAGCGGGCGAAGGTCGCCGCACGTGCCGCGCGATCGGGCTGAGTCCCGCCCCCAGCGAGCCGACGACTACACTCCTCGCCCGATGGAGATCCACGAGCTCCAGGCGATGATGCGCGCGACGTACGGGGCGCGTGACCGCGCGCGGGGACGCGACGCCACCTTCCGGTGGCTGACCGAAGAGGTCGGCGAGCTCGCACGAGCATTGCGCACAGGAGATCGCGTCAACCTCGTGCACGAGTTCGGCGACGTGTTGGCGTGGCTCACGTCGCTCGCCGATCTGGAGGGCGTAGAGATGGAAGCCGCCGCGGCGCGCTATGCGCGCGGATGCCCGCGTTGCGGCACCAGCCCTTGCGCGTGCGAACCGCGGTGAACGCGACCATCAGGGCGGCGAGGCCGGAGGACTGGGCCACGGTGGCCGGGCTCCTGGTCGAGCTCGGCCGCGGCGTCGCCGAGGGTACCGCCGAGGACCCCACGCACCGGATGCAGTTCGCCGGGCACCTCCGTCGGCTGGACAGCGTGACGCTGGTAGCGGAGGTCGATGGGGCCGTCGTCGGCGTCGTGGACATGGAGTACCACCAACGGCTGGGCGACCATCGCCCACAGGCGCGCGTGAACGACCTGGTCGTCGCCGAGGGCGGACGCGGCAGTGGATCCGGACGCCGGCTGCTCGACCGCGCGGAGGAGCTCGCCCGCAAGCGAGGCTGTTTCCGGATGACGCTGGTGACGGCGACGTGGCGAACCGAGGCGCTCGCGTTCTACGAACGGCAGGGGTGGTCGAACTACGGCGAGTGGTTCGTGAAGCCGCTCACCACGAACGTGGCGCCGGGCGGGCAACCCGTAGACGATAACTAGGTCCACGGGGGTCGGCGCTCAACGCGCGAAGAGGTACTCGGCGATCTCCACGGCGTCCAGCGCAGCACCCTTGCGGAGGTTGTCCGCGCAGCTGAGGAGCACGAGGGCGTCCGGGCGATCGGGCACCTGCCGGATCCGCCCGACGAGGGCTACGTCCAGTCCCGCGGCCTCGAGCGGGCTCGGGTAGATGTCGTTCGCGGGATCGTCACGGAGCTCGACGCCGGCCGCGCGCCCCAGCACGTCGCGCGCTTCGTCGGGCGATATCGCACGCTCGAACTCCGCAACCATGGTGACCGAGTGACCGACCGGAACAGGGACTCGGACCGCCGTGGCGACGACGTGGAGGTCGGGGAGACCCAGGACCTTCTTCGGCTCGGCGATGATCTTCAGCTCCTCGCCCGTGTAGCCACCCTCGGCGAACTCGCCGATCTTCGCGACGACGTTGTAGGCGATGGTCTTGCCAAAGACCTCACCAACCGGGAGCGCGTCGAGATCCGGGTGCGCCAGCTCATCCTCACGGCCGTGCAACTTCTCGATCTGCTCCACGAGCTCGTGCGTCCCCTTCCACCCCGCACCGGACACGGATTGGTAGGACGACATCGAGAGCGCCCGAAGGCCCGCGACACGATGCAACGGTGCGATGGCGAGCATCGCGGTGATGGTGGTGCAGTTCGGCACGGCGACGATCCGCGGGTGCCCGCGGAGCGCCTCCGGGTTCACCTGCGGGATGGATAGCGGGACCCCATCGTCCATCCGGAACGCACTCGAGTTGTCGATGCAGGTGGTGCCCGCCTCGGCCGCTTGCGGGACGAAGGACCTCGACACGCTCGCCCCCACTGAGACGAGCGCGACGTCGACGCCTCGGAGCGCATCCAGCGACAACTCTCGGACCTCGTGATCACGGTCGCGATAGCGGACGGTGCGCCCGTCAGACCGCAACGAAGCGAGCGGGACGAACGTGTCGACCGGAAAGTCCCGCTCCTCGAGGATGCGGGTCATCTCCCCGCCGACGGCACCCGTGGCTCCCACGACCGCTACCTTCATCGGGTCATCGTACCGGGCGTTGTCTATCACCCTCACGGTGCGTCAGCGGAAGCGCCAGGACGAAAGGATCCGCGAGAGGTCCGCGACGTGCGCATCGAACGTGCCGCTCGTGTCGGCGAATTGGATCCGCCACGCGATGCCATCGCGCTCGAAGACGAGCGTGCGCGCCCGGATGGTCTTAGCGCCCGACGTGATGGTGGCGTCCCATCGCCGAGCCGCGACGCCGTCCACCTCCGTCGAACGCACGGCGGCGACCGTCTGTCCCTCGTCTGCTTGGAGCCGTCTCACGTCGTCGGCGAACACGTCCAAACTCCGGTCCGTCTCGACCGCCTGGATCATCACGGTGGCGTTGCCATCCGGAAGGAAGAGCTGGTCCGCGGCCTGTTCTTCACCGGTTGCATCGGCCACCCGCCAGCCGTCCGGCACGGCGATGCAGTAGCCGAACTGCTCGGAGTTAAGATCCGCAGCTGTGCACGACGACGTTGCCGCGACCCAGCGCCACGCCAGCCCAGAGGCGATCAGCAGGCCGGCGACGACGAGCAGACCGATCACCAGCGAAGTCCGGGAGGGCACCGTGATCGAGACCTCTTCGGGGGGCGGTGGGATCGCGGGCCGCTCCGCCGGCGGCGGAGGGAGGCTCACGCCCCGTCGACGCCTCGGTCGCTGCCTTCGCCGGTCAGCCCGAAGCGCGCGTGGATCGACCGAACGGCCCGTTCGGCGTCGGCCTTGCGGATCACGCACGAGATGCGGATCGGCGAGGTCGAGATCATCTCGATGTTGATGCCGTCGACCGCAAGCGCGTCGAATAGGTCCGCGGCCACCCCAGGGTGCGACTTCATCCCGGCGCCGACGAGCGACACCTTCGAGATGTCGGCGTCGATCGAGAACCGTGACGCGCCGATCTCCCTGACCACCGCGGCCATCACGGCCTCCAGCCGCGGGATCTGGTCAAGCGGCGCGGTGAACGAAAGGTCGGTGGCGCCTTCGTGCGACACGTTCTGGACGATCATGTCGACGTTGATACCCTCGCTCGCTACGGCCCTGAACACCATGGCCGCGACCCCCGGCTTATCGGGGACCCGATCGATCGTGACCTTCGCCTCGTCGTCGTCGAGCGCTACGCCCGAGATCAGTACGCCCTCCATCTGCGCTTCGTCCACCTCCTGCACCCAGGTCCCCGGAACGTCCTCGAACGACGAACGTACGTGCAGACGAACGCCGTGTCGTCGAGCGTACTCCACGGACCTCGACATCAGGACCTGTGCGCCGGCCGCAGCGAGCTCGAGCATCTCCTCGTACGACACGGCTTCCAGCCGCCGCGCCTCTGGCACCACACGCGGGTCGGCCGTGTACACGCCGGCCACGTCCGTGTAGATCTCACAGACATCCGCGCCGAGCGCGGCGGCCATCGCCACCGCGGTCGTGTCGGACGCTCCACGGCCCAGCGTCGTGATCTCGTAGTCGGTGGACAGACCCTGGAACCCGGCGAGGATTACCACGTTCCCGGCCTCGATCGACGCGAGGATCCGCTTCGGCCGGATCTCGACGATCTTCGCGTCGCCGTGCTGCGTATCCGTGATGACGCCTGCCTGAGAACCGGTGTAGGACGTGGCCTTGCATCCCCGGGCGTTGATCGCGATCGCGAGGAGCGACATGGCGATCCGTTCGCCGGCCGTCAGCAACATGTCGAGCTCGCGCGGCTCGGGAAGCTCGGTGATCGCGCGCGCCATGGCCAAGAGCTCGTCAGTGTGCTGACCCATCGCCGAGACGACCACCAACACGTCGAATCCGTCCTCTTTCGCACGGACGACCCGGTCGGCGACAGCCTGGATCCGATCCGTCGTGGCGACCGAGGTCCCGCCGTACTTCTGCACGATGATGGGCACGTCGACGGACCCTTCCGTTCGCGGAGGACCGAGCGTAGCAGCGACCTTAGGTCGGGTCTGGGATGCCGAGCGCGTCGCGGATGAAGCGGATCTGTAACAGCAGTAGGTTCTCGGCGACGTGCGGATCCATCGGCGCGTGCGTGATGCCCGAGAGCGGCAGCACCGTGTGAGGCCGCCCTGCCTCCATCAGGCGCTTCGAGAGCTGCAGTGTGTTCGCGACGTATACGTTGTCGTCCGCGATGCCGTGGATGAGCATCAGCGGCCGCGATAGATCCGGCGCGTCATCGAGCAACCGATATCGGTCGTACGCGTGCTTCTCCTCGTCTGGCATCCCGAGGTAGCGTTCCGTATAGAAGGTGTCGTACAGGGCCCCGTCGGTCACGGGGGCGCCGGAGACGGCCGCATGGAACACGTCGGGCCTGCGCAAGACCGCCATAGCGGCCAGGAACCCACCGAACGACCATCCACGGATCGCCACCCGCTCGAGGTCGAGGAACGGGTACCGGTCGGCGGCCGCGTGCAGCCCGTCGACCTGGTCCTGCAACACGGGATCCGCCAGCTTCCGGTAGACCTCGCGATCCCAACCGGGGCCGCGTCCGGGCGTGCCGCGGCCGTCGATCACCAGCACCACGAACCCTTGGTCTGCGAACCACTGAGACTCGAGCTGCAGGATGAGGGCCTTCTGCACCACCGCGAAGTGCGGCCCGCCGTAGGGGTCGAGGAGCACTGGGAGCTGCCCGGCGGGCTCGGCGCCACCGGGCGTGAAGAGCGCCATCCGGAGGTCGCGCTCGCCCCCGACGAAGAACGTGGGGGTCGCCATCAGGATCGGCGATTCGGTCGTTGACGCGAGCGTCGCGACGGTTTCCCCGTCGACGAGCACGCTCGTCGTCGGCAGGCCGTTCATCGTCGCAGACGCGAGTACGGTCACGTTGCCGCCGACGGCAGCGGAGTGGACCCCTGGCTCGTCCGTGAGGCGGGTCAGCGTCCCATCTGCGTCGACCCGCCAAACGTGCGTCTCGGTGGGATCTTCGTTCGCACGGAAGATCACGCCGTCGGCGACGTCGAGCACCTGGACGACCTGCAGCCCAACAGGCGTCACGAGCTCGTCGTCGAACGCGAGCCTCTTCGTGTCGTCGGCATCGACGGTGCGCACGAGCCTCCCGTCTTCGAGCCAGCCCGGGACCCCGACCGTGATGTCCAGCCAGCGCTCGTCGTGGTCTTCTCGGATGAGGTCCGTGGCTCCGGCATCGGGATCCACGCGGAGGATCCGCGTGGTCCGCTGGTCGCGCGACGCGACGAGCAGCGTGAGCGGTCCTCTCGGTCCCCATTCGACCGTGACGAGATAGGGGAAGGCGTCCCGATCCCACTCCACGTCGACCTTCCCGCCGTCCATGGTCACGACGGAAAGCGAGACGATCGCGTTGTCGGTACCTGCCCGCGGGTAGCGGACGGCTCGCGGGGCCACTTCGGGATCCACCAGCGAGGCGATGTGCCAGATCCGCACCGGACGCTCGTCGACGCGTGCCACCGCGATGCGCTCCCCGTCGGGCGACCACCAGTAGCCCCGTTGCCGCTCCATCTCCTCGGCCGCGACGAACTCCGCCAGTCCCCAATGCACGTCTGGATCGGGATCCGAGACCACCTCGCGGTCGTTCGCGCCGTCGGCGTCCACGACGCGAAGAGCACCGTCCGCGACGTAGGCGATCCGGCGTCCCGTCGGATCCGGCCGGGGGTCGAAAGGACCGGCGACGGGAACGTCGAGAGGGCGGGCGCCTCCGTTCACGAGGTCGGCCACGAATAACTCGCCGGCCATCGCGAAAGCCGCCGTCCACAGGGAGCGATCCGAGGCGTAGTCGGTGACGCCGACGAGAGACTCCCGACGACGTTCACGCCGATCTCGCTCCTCCCACGAGAGCGGCGCATCGCCCGAGAGGGTGGGATCGACGACCAGCCGCTCGGCGCGCGCGGCGACGTCGAAGACCCACAGGCAGCCGACGGGATCGTCGCTCGCCCGAGAACGAAGGAACGCGACGCGAGAGCCGTTGTCTGCAACCGCGAACGTCCGGGGCCGCCCCAACGAGTAGCGCCGGGTGCGTGCCTGCTGGCGCGGGAAGGAATCGTCCGAGGACTTTGGGTCTGTCATCGAGGGCCTGTCACATCTCGCGTCGGCCCTCGAGGGCCTGCGAGAGCGTGACCTCGTCCGCGTACTCCAGGTCACCTCCGACGGGCAGGCCGCTCGCCAGACGGGTGACCCGGATCCCGGACGGCTTCAGTAGCGCTGCGACGTACATCGCCGTCGCGTTCCCTTCGAGGTTCGGGTTCGTCGCGAGGATCACTTCGGTGACGTGGTCACGCTCAACGCGATCCAGGAGTTCCTGCACACGCAGGTCCTCGGGACCGATCCCATCGAGCGGGCTGATCGCGCCACCTAGGATGTGATAGCGGCCCTTGATCAGCGCGGCCTTCTCGATCGTCGCTGCATCCTTGGGCTCCTCGACAACGCAAAGCAGCGTGCGATCGCGCGACTCGTCACGGCAGACGCGACAAAGATCGCCCTCGGCGACGTTGCCGCACTCGCGGCAGAAGAAGATGCGCTCCTTCGCCTGCACGATGGCGGCCGCGAGACGGTTCGCGTCATCGGCGGGCGCCTTCACCAACCAGAACGCGAGGCGCTGCGCAGACTTGGGTCCGATCCCCGGCAGGCGCGCGAGTTGATCGATCAGCTCTTGGATCGGTCCTTCGTACGCCACGCGTTACTCCGCGGTGTCCGACGCGTCGGCGGCGACCTGGGCGCCGAACATCTCTTGCACGCGGCGGAGCGCCTCCTCCTCCGATGGCGCGTCTTCGTCGTCGACGATATCGATCAGCGTGGGACCGCCCGCCGGATCGCGCGCCTCGCGCACGACACACACGATCGCAGGCCGTATCCCGAAGAGATCGCCGAGCGCCGAGCGCAAGACGTCGGCCTTCGCCTCGACCTTCTCCACCGTGAACCGCTTGTCCGGTGGGAACGCCAGCTCGAGACGGTCGCCGTCGAATTCGGCCACGGTGGCGCTCTCGAGCGAGGCCTTGAGGATCATCTGACGGGTGGACTGGAGGTGGTCCATGAGAGAAGGCCAGCCCCGGCGAAGCATGGCGACGTCGACGGCACTGGCATCGGCGGGATGTGGCCGTTCGGGCGGCGGGCCCTCGGCGGTCGGAGCGGCGGTCGGGGCGATCATTCCGGTGCTCGCCGCTTCGCGGCTACGCTCATCAGGGTCGCCCCTCTTCGCCACTCCTCCCTTCGGGCTGCGCTCCGGCTCGACCGGCGACGTCAGCTGCGGGGGCGGCGCTGGGGGCTGCACGGCAGGCGCCGAGGTCACTTCCACGTTCGCGAGGCGTTCCAGGCGCTCGAGTCTCGAGACGACGCCTGCCGGGTCGGGGTCGGTTTCGGGGATCGTGGCTCGCACCAGGGCTAGTTCCAGCGAGAGCCGCGGGGAGGTGGTCCAGCGCATGTCGGATTGGGCGGCGAGGAGGAGGGAGATGACACGCGCGATCTCGCCGGGGGTGAACTTCTCGGACTGGACGCGGAGGGGTTCGTACGCATCGGCTTGGATGTCGATGAGATCGTCCTGGCCGGGCGCGGTCTTCACCAGGAGGAGGTTGCGGAAGTGCGCCAGCGCTTCGGCCGTCACGCTGCGCAGATCCTGGCCGTCTTGGACCAAACGGTTGACGATCTGGAACGTGCCTCGTGCATCACCCACCGCGACGGCGTCGGCCAATTCGTGCTGGACCTCGCCGCGCGGCGCGCCGAGGAGCGCACGCACCACGTCGTCGTCGATCGTCTCGCCACCCATCACGCTCGCCTGGTCCAACATCGACAGCGCGTCGCGCGAAGATCCCTCGGCCTGGCGCGCGATCGCGAGTGCCGCCGAGTCGGTGATCGCGGCGCCCTCCGACGCGGCGATCGTCTGCAACTGGGCGGCGAGGGTCTCCATCGTCAACCGCCGGAAATCGAACCGCTGGCACCGTCCGACGATCGTGGCGGGCATCTTGTGTGGCTCGGTCGTCGCGAGGACGAACCGCACCCCCGGTGGCGGCTCTTCGAAGACTTTCAGGAGCGCGTCGAAGGCCTCACGAGAGAGGCGCTGCGCTTCGTCGATGATGTAGACCTTCTCGCGGCCCATCGCGGGGGCCGTCGGCGCTCGTTCACGGAGCTCGCGCGCGTCCTCTACGCCGCCGTGCGACGCCGCATCGATCTCTACGACGTCTAGGTGTTGCCCCTCGCGGATCGCGACGCATTGAGAGCACACCCCACAAGGGTCGGGTGTTGGCCCGTTCTCGCAGTTGACCATCTTGGCGAGGATCCGAGCGGTGGAGGTCTTGCCCGTTCCGCGGGGTCCGCAGAACAGGAACGCGTGGTGGAGCCGTCCTTCACGGATCGCGCCCGTGAGCGCACGGATGACGTGGTCCTGACCCAGGACCTCGGACGGCGTCTGCGGCCGGTACCGCCGGTACAGCGCCTGGTGCTGCTGCTCCTCAGCCAACCCCGCTCCTCACGAAAGAGGTGACCGTGCACCCGCCGTCGACCACGGACGACTCGAGCGCCTCCTCAGCCGGTAGCTCCGGCCAGGCGTCCCTACGGCACCCACCAGGGCCCGCTTACGGCTGCTTCCTTCCGGACCTGACCGGGTTCGCAGGTTGGTGTCGCGTAGGACCCGACCATCAACGCTCCGTGCCGAGAGCTGCCCCGGACCATCCGGGCCTCGGGCGGGGATTCAGCCCCGCGAAAGCGGATCTCGGGTACAGGGAACCGCTACCTCCCCGCCTAGCACGGTCACGCGGGCGAGTATACGCGCACCCCCGGACAGCCATGCTGGATCGAGCTCACTCGGATCGAACCCAGACCTCCCACTCG
The DNA here is from genome assembly GCA_963695975.1 of uncultured Actinomycetes bacterium. GTDB lineage: Bacteria > Actinomycetota > UBA4738 > UBA4738 > HRBIN12 > JBBQVZ01. The sequence continues at coordinate 201,112 of CAVOIB010000002.1, forward strand.
GCGACCTCGCGGAAACCGAGACGCTCGTAGACGGCTCGCGCGGCTTCGTCGCCGGCGTGGAGCCAGGCTAGGTCGGCCGGGAAGGCACGCGCGGCGGTCACGGAGAGCGCGGTTGCGATCCCCCTCCGGCGAGCACCCGGGACGACGGCGACGCCGAAGATCCCTATCGCGTCGGCGTTCAGATATCCGACCGACATGCCGACCGGTTCGTCGCCCTCCCAGGCCACGAACGACCGTGCGCCGTCGACACCGTAGGACGCCGGGGCGTAGAAGCGCTCGGCGATCTCAGGCTCTGAACCGAACGCGGCCTGCTCCAGGAGTGCGATCGCCGCGGCGTCCCATTCATCGAGGACCGGCGCGACCCGGACGCCCTCCGGGAACGCCGCGTCGGGCAGTTCCGCGGTCGGCACCGCCATGCCCGGCCACGTGAAGAGCTGCGTGAGGCCGACCTCGCGGATGGCCCGGTCCACCGAGGGATGGCGTCCGACGGCCACGTCCAAGCCGAAGGGCCGACCACGTTCGCTGAACGCCCCCTCGGCGGCGACGAGCGCAGCGATGGGATCCGACGGCTCGGAGATCACGAGTACCGAGTTCACCGGCGGATCGGGCACGTTCGCGAACGCGAGGAGCAGCCCGTCGATCTCGAGCACTTCGGCTCCGGGGACGTTGGCCCGACGCATCCGCTCGGCCGCAGCGAACCCGAGCGCGATCCGCTCTCCCGTCTCGAGCATGCCGCGGAGTCTCGCATGTACGCTCCGGTGATGCTCCCCGTCCGATCCGTGCTGGTCGACTTCGACGGCACCGCGTCGAAGGTCGACGTCACGGAGCAGCTCTTGAGCGCGTTCGGCGACCCCTCCTGGCCGGAGTACGATCGCGCGTTCGCACAGGGCGAGATCGGGCTTCGCGAGGCTATCCAGGCACAGGACCGGATGCTCGACGCCGATCGGGACACGTTGATCGCGTTCGCGTTGGAGCATGGAACGCTTGACCCGACGTTCGCGCCGTTCGTCGAGTGGTGCGAGACGAACCGGCTCGACGTGGCGATCGTGTCCGACGGGTTCGCCTTCTACATCGAGCCGATGTTGCGAGCAGCGGGACTCGGGCACCTCACGGTGATCACGAACGAGCAAGCGTGGCGGGACGGACGTCCCGACGGCCTGCGGTTCGTGAACGCGCACCCCGTCTGCGTCGGGTGCGGCACGTGCAAGATGCAGGCCGTCCTGCACCACCAGGAACGAGGATCGGTCGCGTTCGTGGGGGAGGGCCAGACCGACCGGTACGGTGCCCTCTACGCCGATATCACGTTCGCGAAGCTCGAGCTCGTCGACTACTGCATGGCCGACGGCGTGCCCTTCGTCCCGTGGGTTGACTTCGACGACGTGCGCCTCGCGCTGGAGACGGCGACGGATCTGCCCGGTCCGATCACGCCGGTGCCGTGTCCCGGATGGACGGTGCCGGCCGGCTCCGCCCCGAGCTGACCGTGCACTCCGTCGCTAGCGGTGGCCGCGGGATTTGAACCCGCGAGGGAGTTGCCCCCCTACACGCTTTCCAGGCGTGCCCCTTAGGCCGCTCGGGCAGGCCACCGTGACGAGTCTAGCGTCACCGGGCGTAGCCTTAGGCTGCGTCGGCGCTCCGATCAAGGAACGACGCGTAGGCATGCCGGCCCACCGGCGTGAGGTGATACCCGTCGTCGTAGAACCAAGCGACGTGGAAACGGCTGAAACCGTACCAGTCGATCACCGAAGCGTTGTCATGTCGGTGCGCGCATGCGCTGAGTCGTATGTTGTTCGCGTCCCGGTATGAGCGCGGCACCTTCACCGTGACGAGGAAGACGTGCCGATCAGACCCCGCGCGCCGGACGATCTCGTCGCAATCGGCGGCGTCGAGCAAGCCGTTGGTCCCGAGCGCGACGATCAGATCGACGGGCAGATGTCCGCCGGCGACGAGTCGCCGAACGAGCTGAACCGCGTCGTGGAACCGACGGCTCTGCACCGCATCCACGCGGAACCCGTCCGATCGGAGCTCGACGCGCGCACCGAGCATCACGGAGTCGCCGATCGCGTACCGGCCGAACGGGACCTCCGCGTGCGCGGGAGCCGCGACGAGCACCAACCCGGCTGACAGGGCCAGACAGCTGGCGATCGATCGAAGGCGCATCGGTATGGATGGTAGAAGGACGGAGACGAAGACGGGCGGGCCCGCAGGCCCGCCCACAGCGGAGGCGGCGTGATTTGAACACGCGGAGGGCGGTTTAGACCCTCAACCGCTTTCGAGGCGGTCCCGTTCGTCCGCTCCGGCACGCCTCCGTCGCCGAGTCTAGCAATCGGCCCTGGGCCCCCCGGGTGGCGACCGGCGAGTCGAGGTGACAGGATGCCGTCGCACGAGAGGAGGTTTCGGTGGACCAGACCCGCTTGGAAGCGATCCCGCTCTTCGCCGACCTGTCGCACAAGGAACTGGAGAAGATCGCGCGATGGGCGGACGAGGTCGACGTGCCCGCCGGGTACCACCTGCTGGATCAGGACCGCTTCCCGCACGAATTCTTCGTGATCGAGAAGGGAACGGTCGCCATCACCAAGGACGGGAAGCACATCACGGATCTCGGCCCCGGCGATTTCTGCGGTGAGATCGCGATCCTCGAGCACGAGCGCCGAACCGCGACGGTCGTCGCCACCACGCCGGTCACCGCGATCGTGATGCTAGCAAGGGACTTCGAGGCGATGGATGCGGAGATGCCTGAGGTCGCCGCTCGGATCCAGGCCGCGATCCGCGAACGGATGGCGCGCCAGCCCTAGCGCCGCGAACGGAAGAACGCTCGCAGCAGCTCGCCACAGTCGTCAGCGAGCACACCGCCCGAGAGCTCGACCTGATGATTCAAACGGTCGTCCTGGAGCAGGTTCCCGAGCGAGCCGGCGAAGCCCGCCTTCGGGTCGGCCGCGCCGTAGACGATCCGGTCGAGCCGCGCGAGGACAACGGCGCCCGCGCACATCGCGCACGGCTCCAACGTGACGTAGAGCGTGCACCCATCCAGGCGCCACGAACCCATCATGGTGCTCGCACCCCGTAGCGCGAGGACCTCCGCGTGCGCCGTCGGGTCCTGCAGGCGCTCCCGGCCGTTGCCGGCGGTGGCCAGGACCTGATCGTCTCGGGCGATCACGGCGCCCACTGGTACGTCCCCCGATCCCTCGCACTCCGCCGCGGCGTCCAACGCCGCGCGCATCATGCGCTCATCGCTTGGCCGGCGGTCCGTCACGGACTAGTACGCTCCGATCTCGCGGAGCCGGTCGTCGCTGATCCCGAAATGGTGAGCGACCTCGTGCGCGATCGTGTGGGCGACGATCCGCTGGAGGCGTTCCTCGTTCCCCGCTGCCTGCCGTTCGATCGGCTCGCGGAACAGGGTGATGTGGTCGGGCAGCGTCCCCGAGTAGCTCATACCTCGCTTCGCGAGCGGCACACCTTGGTACAACCCTAGGAGTGAGGGCTGATCGGACGGCGGCAGGTCTTCGACGAAGATCTCGACGTTGTCCATCGTGTCGTGGACCCATGAGGGCAGTCCGTCTATGGCCTCGGCAGCGAGCTCGACGAAGCGCTCCTCGGATGTCACGCGCATCAGCCTAGGCGAACTTCTGGAGCCAGTAGCCCTTGAGACCATGCCCGAACCGCATCTTCAACGCCTCCGTCGTGACGAACAACGTTCCGCCTCGCACGGCGACGCCGGTCCCTTCCATCAGTCGGTGACCATGCTGAAGCGGCAGACTCCATGCGAGATCACCCGAGGTCGAATACCTCCGCAAGGATGCGTCCAGTCCGTGGTCCGACGGATCACGCCTGGTCCCGACGACGAACGTGTGGCCCTTCTCGTCAACGCTCACCACAGAAGGTTGCGCCGCGCGGACCCATGAAGATCCCCAGTGCCGGGACCAAACGAGATCTCCGCTCAGCGTGAAGCGCCCGAGCCAGGCGTGACCGGGACGAGCACGCGCCCACGTTACGGGTGAACCGTCGAAGAGCGCGCTCACCATCAATGCATGATCGTGAACCGCCAGATCGGCACCGAAGTGTTGATCGACGTGTGCGGTTGCCGGGTAGACCTGCGACCACTGGACCCGGCCGCCACGATCGAGCTTCTGCAAGAACAACTCGTGGCCCGCGGCGACCGCGTCGTTCTCGGGACCCAGAGCCGCCCACCCTCCGACGTAGATCCCTCCGCTCTCGCCGACCGCGACACCTTCCGCTTCGTCGCTGAACGCGCCGAGCCCCGGAGCTTCGAACGGACTCCTCCACCGCCACGACCCGTCGCGGCCGAAGGCGAGCACCCAACCGTCGAGGATCCGGTAGTCCCCACAGCACCCTTGGAACGAGCCGGACATCACCACCTGGTGATCGGTTACCGCAAGGCCGGTCGGGAAGTCGGCCGTCCGCCCGTGCTGCCACCCCCGCTCGTCGCGAGCCCACTCGAGGTTGCCGTCCGCGTCGTACTTCCGCAGGAACCACGCGCCGCCTTCGAAATGGTTCGAGCCGACGGAGCCGGCGAAGTACACCGAGCTGTCGGTGTCCACCGCGACGAGCTCGCCGCTCGTATGTGCCGGGATCTGCGACCACGTTCGGGTCCAGAGCGGCTGACCGTCGGGGTCGAACTTCTTCAGGACGGCGACGCTCTCGGTCTCGCTGACCCGGGAACCGGACACGTAGGCGTTCCCCTCCTGGTCGACCGCGACCGACGCCGACCGTAAGTCGAACGCGATCGTCTTCGTCCACACGGGGGTCGGTGCATCGGCGCGTGCGATCCCGGCGACGAGGACCGCCGACGCCATCACGAGCACCGGAACCCGGATCCCGAACTTCCCTGACACTCGACCACCGCCTCACATCCATCCTACGGGCGAGCGCTCGAACGCTGGTGCCGCGACCTCGGTCCTGCGGGTCGCGTAGCCTTGACGTATGCCGGGGGCTCTCCTCACCGATCTCTACGAGCTGAACATGGCCGCGAGCTACTTACGCCGTGGCATGACCGAGCCCGCGACGTTCAGCCTGTTCGTCCGCGTGCTTCCCCGGCAGCGAGGGTTCCTGGTCGCGGCAGGTCTCGAGGCCTGCCTCGAGTCGCTGGCGTCGTTCGGCTTCGATGACGCCGACCTCACATACCTGCGGACGATCGGCTTCGAAGAGCGCGATATCGAGGCCTTCCGCGCGCTGCGGTTCGACGGCGACGTCTGGGCGATCCCGGAGGGCCGAGTCGTGTTCGCGAACGAGCCACTCATAGAGGTGACGGCGTCGCTCCCGATCGCCCAGCTCGTCGAGACGCTCCTGCTGAACCAGGTGACGCTCCACAGCACGGTCGCGTCCAAGGCCGCCCGCTATCGCATCGCCGCGCCTGACGCGGGACTCGTAGACTTCGCGTTCAGGCGCACCCACGGTGGAGACGCGGCGATGGCCGTGGCGCGGTCGAGTGCGATCGTGGGATTCGCCGCCACGTCGAACGTCGAAGCCGCCCGGCGGTACGGCCTGCGAGCGGCCGGAACGATGGCGCACTCGTTCGTGCAGGCGTTCCCGTCGGAGATCGATGCCTTCAGGGCGTTCGCCGAGGATCACCCGGATCGCACCACGTTCCTCGTGGATACGTACGACACGCTGAACGGCGTCCGCGCCGCGATCGACGTGATCCGTGAACTGAGGTTGACTCGAGGCATCGGCGTGCGCCTGGACAGCGGCGATCTGGATCACCTGTCACGCGAGGCCAGACGGCTCCTCGACGACGCGGGCCTGGCCGAGGCGCAGATCTTCGCGAGCGGGGGCTTGGACGAGCTCGAGGTCGAGGCGCTGCTGCGTGGCGGCGCCCCGGTCGATGCGTTCGGGATCGGTACGCAGATGGGTGTATCCGCGGATGCGCCCTACATCGACTCGGTCTACAAGTTGGTCGAGGCAGGTGGCCGTCCGGTGCTCAAGCTCTCGTCCGGCAAGGAAACGGCGCCGGGCGCCAAGCAGGTGTGGCGCGGAGCCAACGACGACATCCTCGCCCTCCGTGAGGAGCCGCCGCCCACTGAGGGATCGACACCGATGCTCGAGCCGGCGATGCGGGGCGGGCGCCGCGTCGGTCCCGCACCCTCACTCGACGAGATGCGCTCACGGTTCCAGACGGACCTCGAGGCCCTTCCGGCCGGGGCCCGGCGACTCCTTGATCCGGAGCCCGTGGAAGTGCGCCCGACGGACGCGCTCGCGACGCTCACGATGCGGGCTCGAGACGCCGCGATCCTCCGCGCGGGTCTCCTTCGGTAGGCCTACGCGGTTGGGAGCCAGGCGGGCCGCTTGGATTCGAACGCCACGATCGCGTCCTCGTGGCGGAGCGAGAGCCCGATGTCGTCGAGCCCTTCCATCAAACGCCACCGCGTGTAGGACTCCATGTCGAACACCTCGTCGATACCTGGCGCTCGCACGACGAGCCGATCCAGGTCAACGACGATCCGGGTCGTGGGATCGTCGAGCACGGCATCCATCAACGCCCTGACGCTTTCAGCCCGAAGCTCGACCGGCAGCAAACCGATCTTCGTGCAGTTGTTCCGGAAGATGTCCGCGAAGCTCGGCGCAACGATCGCGCGGAACCCCGCGTCCTCGATCGCCCACGGTGCATGCTCCCGGCTGGAGCCGCAGCCGAAGTTCTCGCCCGCGAGCAGAATCGACGCGTCCGCGTAGCGCGCGTCGTTCAGCACGAAGGCCGGGTCCTTGCGCCACTCCGCGAACAGGAACGGTCCGAACCCCGTCCGCTCGACGCGCTTCAGGTACTCCGCCGGGATGATCTGGTCGGTATCGACGTCCGAGCGGTCGAGGGGCAGCGCGGTGCCGTCGACGACGCTGATCGGTTCCATCTAGAGATCCTCCGGGGTGCAGAAGTGACCGGCGATCGCGGTGGCGGCGGCGACGACGGGGCTCACCAGGTGGGTCCGACCCCCCTTGCCCTGCCGACCCTCGAAGTTGCGATTGCTGGTGCTCGCGCACCTCTCGCCCGGCTGCAGGATGTCGGGGTTCATCCCCAGGCACATCGAGCATCCGGCCCCGCGCCAGTCGAATCCGGCCTGGGTGAAGACCCGATCGAGTCCCTCGCGCTCCGCCTGCTCCTTCACCGCGAAGGACCCGGGAACCACGAGCGCCCGGAGACCCGCGGCGACCTGCCGGCCCTCGATCACGCTCGCCGCCAGGCGAAGGTCCTCGATCCGCGAGTTCGTGCAGGAGCCGATGAACACCGTGTCGGGTCGGATCTCGCGGATCGGCGTACCAGGTGTCAGGTCCATGTAGCTCAGGGCTCGCGCGGCCGCGTCACGCCGGCCGGCATCCTCGAACACATCGGGATCCGGCACCGCCTCGTCGATCGTGACGCTCTGGCTCGGGTTCGTCCCCCAGGTGACGAAGGGACGGAGGTCGGCGGCGTCGATCGCGACCTCTCGGTCGAACGAGGCGCCGGGATCCGTGGGAAGCGACCGCCACGCGTCGAGCGCGGCCGCCCATCCGGCGCCCGTCGGCGCGTGCGATCTTCCCTCGACATAGGCGAACGTCGTGTCGTCGGGCGCCACCATGCCCGCCCTCGCGCCGGCCTCGATCGACATGTTGCAGATCGTCATGCGTCCTTCCATCGAAAGCGCGCGGATGGCCTGCCCCCGGTACTCGACGATGTGACCGACGCCGCCGCCGGTGCCGATCCTCTGGATGATGCCGAGGATGATGTCCTTCGCCGCGACACCGGCCGGAAGATCGCCGTCCACGGTGATCGCCATGGACCCCGGCTTGGACTGAGGAAGCGTCTGGGTCGCGAGGACGTGCTCGACCTCCGATGTCCCGATCCCGAACGCGAGCGCGCCGAACGCCCCGTGCGTCGAGGTGTGCGAATCACCACAGACGATCACCAACCCCGGCTGCGTATACCCCTGCTCGGGCCCGATCACGTGGACGATCCCTTGCCCCGGCGAACCCATCGGATACAGCGTTATGCCGAACTCGGTGGTGTTCGAGGAGAGCGCGTCCATCTGACGCTTGGAGATCGGGTCGGTGACGGGTCCCGCGGTCGTCGGGACATTGTGGTCCATCGTCGCGACCGTGAGATCGGGCCGGCGCACCGTGCGACCGTGCAGTCGGAGTCCGTCGAACGCTTGCGGGCTCGTGACCTCGTGCACCAAGTGGAGGTCGACGTAGAGAAGGTCGGGCTCACCGTCCGCCCGGTGGACCACGTGGCGTTCCCAGACCTTCTCCGCGAGCGTCTGCGGCATCTCCGGCTCCGTCCTCCCCGGCGTTCGTTCCATTGCGTGTTCCGATATATGGAACTACAGTACCGATATGCGGAACCCGACGTTACCAGAAGGAACACGCACACGCCAGGTAGCCGACACGGAGGTCGGCGTGCTCGATCGGGCGGTCTCGATCCTCGACGCCGTGGAGCGCGGAGCCAGGACCCACCCCGCTGTGGTGCAGGCCACCGGCCTCTCCCGCACGACCGCCCACCGCCTCCTCAAGTCCCTCGAGGCCCACGGCTTCCTCGAATACGTCGGCGGCCACGGGTACCGGCTTGGGCCGCGACTGCTGAAGCTTGCCGCGATGGCGATGCAGGAGCCCTCGCTCCGCGACGCCGCCCATCCGGCACTCGAACGGCTGGCGGCGGCCACGGGTGAGAGCGCCCAACTCTTCGTGACATCGCTCGAGGGCCGCATCTGCGTCGACGCCGTGGAGTCCTCAAGCGAGCTCCGCACGTTCGTGCCGATCGGTGAGGAACTACCGATCTGGGCGGGGTCGGCCGGCAAGGTGTTCCTCGCATCGATGACGGCGCAGCGGGCCGAAGAGCACATCGCGCGCGCTCGCGCCCTGACGACAGCGACCCCGACCGGCGAGCGTCTCCGTCGCCAACTCGCCACCGTTCGTCGGCAGGGGTGGGCGGCGAGCTCCGGAGAGCGCCAAGCGGGGGTGGCGTCGGTGAGCGCCCCCGTCCGCGGTCCACGTGACGAGACGATCGCCGCGGTGTCGATCTCGGGTCCGACGTCGAGGATCCGCAGGGTCGATGCTCGACGCTACGCGCAGGCGGTCATGGGCACGGCTCGCGAGATCGAGCAGGCGCTCGGCTACCAGGCGTAGGCTTCGGGGGCAGCGCCACCAGGGCCGGGGAAGATCTCGTCCAACTTCGCGAGCACGTCGGGCGCAAGTTGGATGTCGAGCGCCCTCATCGATGCGTTCAGCTGTTCGACCGTGCGAGGACCGATGATCGGCGAGGTCACCGCCGGTCGCGCAAGCAGCCACGCGAGCGCGACGTCCGACGGCCGTTCACCGAGCTGCCCACAGAGCGCCTCCCACCGCCCCAGCCGATCGCGTGACTCGTCGATCTCCCCTTGGAGGTACTCGCTGGAGCGACGTCCCTCCTCGACCTTCGAGAGCGCACCGGCCAGTAGCCCACCCGCGAGCGGGCTGTAGGGGATCAAGCCCATGCCGTACTCCTGGACAGCGGGGATCACCTCGAGCTCGATCGTCCGCGCGGTCAGGTTGTACAGGCTCTGCTCGGACGCGAGTCCCAGGAAGTTGCGGGCGTGGGCGATCTCGTTCGCGCGAGCGATATGCCAACCGGCGAAATTGCTCGACCCGATATAGAGCACCTTCCCCTGCTGGACGAGCAGCTCCATCGCCTGCCAGACCTCGTCCCACCACGCGTCTCGATCGATGTGATGCATCTGATACAGGTCGATGTGGTCGGTCCGGAGGCGTCTGAGCGAGGCCTCGCATGCGCGACGGATCGCGAGCACCGAGAGGCGGCCCTCGTTCGGCCAGTCTCCCATCTGCCCGTAGACCTTGGTGGCCAGCACGACGGTGTCTCGGCGTCCACCGCCCTTGGCGAACCAACGTCCAACGATGTCCTCGGTGGCGCCGACGCCGAGGTGCCGTCCGTACACGTTCGCGGTGTCGAAGAAGTTGATGCCGTGCGCGACCGCCGAGTCCATGATCGCGTGGCTGTCAGGCTCGGACGTGTGCGGCCCGAAGTTCATGGTGCCTAGGCAGAGGCGGCTGACGACGAGCCCGAGGCGACCGAAGTGCGTGTACTCCATCGGCGGGAAGTCTACCGGCGGCGGCTCAGCCGGCGTCGACCAAGGAGCCGTCTCGCTCCGGATCGCGGGCGCCCGGGATGAACATGAACGCGAGCGTTATCCCGCCGCCCAACACCCCGGCCCACAGCAGCGTTGTCCTGGCACCGATAGCGCCGGCGATCGGCCCGACGATCGCGAACGACAACGGCACCCCACCGATCGAGATCATCCAATCCAGGCTGAAGACACGGCCGAGCAGGTCCGTCGGGACGAGGCGCTGGATGAGCGTCACCCAGACGATCACGAGCACCGTGATCGACCCCTCCGCGACGAATGCGACAGCCATCGCCTGCCACATGGTCTGGACGACGCCGAACCCCGCCGTCATGAACATCCCGAGCGCCCACGACAGGTACAAGACGGTCACGGCCTTCCGCGGCAATCCGCCGATCTGTCCCATCACGACAGCCGTGAGGACGGACGCCACACCGCCGGCACCGAAGACGAGACCGAGATCGGTTGCCGAGCCGTTGAGATCGTTCTTCACGACGAACGGCACGAGCGTCTCCCAGGGCCCCCACACGCAGAGTAGGCTGATGAAAGCGCCCATCATCGCTACCCAGATCCAGGTCTGCCCTCGCACGTAACGGATGCCCTCCTTCGTTTGGGCCCACATCGACGGCTCGTCTCCAGGCTCCCGTTCCGCGCGGCGGACGCGCATCAGCACGATCATCAGCGCGGAGAACGCGAACGTGAACCCGTCGGCGATGAACGCCCATCCCGCCCCGACGCTCCCTACCAGGACGCCTCCCACGACGGGTCCCACGAGCGTCATCGCGAGCGGGCGGACGAACTGCCCGAGCGAGTTCGCCTCGACCAAGAGGTCGGGCGGCACGATGCTCGGGATGATCGCGGAGAACGCCGGACCGAAGAGCGCCTGTCCCACCCCGTAGACCGCGACGAGTGCGATCAGACGGGGGATCGACAACTCGTCCATGAGCGAGAGGGCCCCGACCGCCGAGATCGCGACCAGACGGATGACGTCCCCGACGATCATGAGGCGACGGCGGTCCGCGCGATCCGACAGCACGCCGCTGAAGATCATCAGCAACACCTGCGGGAGGCTCCACGCAAGGCCCACCATGGCGAGCGCGGTCGGCGTGTTCGACAGGGTGTAGACCTGCCACGCGATCGCGAGCGTGTAGATCCCGTCGCCGATCAGCGAGACCGAGGTGCCGGTCCACAGCAGCGCGAAGTCGCGGATCGTCAAGGGCCGCAGGATGCCGACCGACCCCAGACGCCCCCGCTCCCCCATCCGCCGAGCATACGGAGGGTCGACGACCGGCCCGTTGGTAGGGTCCAGCTGTGGAACGCGCCGACGACCTGGTCACCTGGGGCATCCTCGGGACGGCCGGCATCGCCAGCAGCGGGTTCCTCCCCGCGCTTCGAGCCGCCGGAGGAGGGATCGCCGCCGCTGTGGCGAGCCGGGACGTCGCTCGCGCCGAGCCGTGGGCAACCCGGGAAGGCGTCGGCAGCGCGGTCGAGGGGTACGAACGGATCGTTGGGGATCCCGAGATCGAGGCGCTCTACATCCCGCTCCCGAACCGGATGCACATGGAGTGGACGATCGCCGCGCTCCAGGCCGGAAAAGCGGTGCTCTGCGAGAAGCCGCTGTGCGTCACGCCTGCTGAGACGGCGGCGGTGTTGCGTGTGGCGCGCGAATCAAGGGGCCCGCTCTGGGAGGCGTTCGTGTTCCCGTTCCATGAGGAAGTCGTCGCCGTGAAGACCCTGATCGCCCAAGGAGCCATCGGCGAGATCCGCGAGATCAACTCGACCTTCCACTTCGTGATGGATGACCCTGCGAACATCCGCGGATTCGCCGCGCTCACCGGTGGGTCGATCCAAGACGTCGGCTGCTACCCAATCCGGCTCGCGCGCCTGCTGTTCGAGACCGAGCCAGATCTGAGACGGACCCTTGCCGATGCGGTGTGGTCGGACGATGGTGCCGACGAGGAGGTCTGGGGAGCGCTGTCGTTCCCTGGCGACCGTCGGCTGCTGTTCTCGAGCGGGTTCCGCGCCGCGTACCAGACGTTCACACGGATCCTCGGCACCGAAGGTGAGATCCGCATGACGAACCCGTTCCACCCGCGGGAACACGACACACGAACCGTGGTGCGCGACGGCGTGGAGGAGACCGACCCGGCGATCGGTACGGAGGTCCCGACGTTCACTCCCGCGATCCGGCACATCCATCGGGTGCTGCGGGGTCTCGAGGAGCCACGACATCTCGCGGTGGACGAGGCGATGGGGAACGCGGTCGCGATCGCGTCGGTGCTCGATTCGGCGCGCCGGGAGGGAGTCGAACCCCCAACCTTCTGATCCGTAGTCAGATGCTCTATCCATTGAGCTACCGGCGCAGGTCACCAAGGGTAACACCGGGCTCAGGAGCATCTGATGCGGAGCACATGAGGAGGGTCCCAGAACATGCGGCGGACTTGCTCGCGGCCCGATCAGGCTCGATGGGCGCGTGCCTTTGGTCGGTTCTGCAAGAGCTTGCGCATCGAGAGGACCGTGAGCTTCGAGTCGGGCTTCTCGGAGTCCCTTCGGCCAGTGCGTTCGAAGCCGGCTCGCTCATACAGCCTTCGCGCGGCTCCGTTCCCTTCCGTGACGTTCAGAAGCAGTTCCGCGGCGCCTGCCGACACGCCCACTCGGTCAGAGCATCGAGGAGTCCTTGTCCAACCCCCTGTCTGCGGGCCGGAGGGTCGACCCACATCGCGTAGGCCTTGGCTGACCGAGGTGCCGCCTCATCCATGACGCATACAGCCATCCCAACCCAAACGTCGCCCTCGACCGCGACGAGCGTTACCTGTTCCTCGTCACTGGCCCACGCTCGCCACGCTGCGTCTGGCATGGCGCGCTCCTCGGTGAGGGAGCTTGCGAACGAGTCAGGGTCGGTCTCGAGGGCGCGCAGTCTCAAACCCTTCAGACTGCGCCACTCCTCCGGCTGCACCGGGCGGATCTCCACCTGCGTGCATCGTAGGTGAAGCCGACGTCTCCAGCCCCGATCACCCGCCGAGACGCCGGGCTCCGATCCCGGGAGTGGCTCACTGCAGCGGCAGCGTCGATACGATCAGCCATCGACCACCGGTTGGCTGGCTCAACTCGAACGTGAGCGCGAACGGAGATGTTGCGTGCCCGGTCTGATGGCCATCGGCGTCATAGGTGATCTCCTCCAACGTCCCATGCGTTTCGACTCCCAGTCTCAAAGCGCCCTGTCCCTTGGAGCGGATCACGGAGGCGATGCGGATGGAGTCGAAGACATGGTTGCTCACGACGGTTTCGCCGGTCGAGATCGAATCATCGATCCGCTGCTGCATCTCGCTCAGTCGGTCGCCGAAATCGACCGCCGAAAGCAGGTCTTTGTCCGCAGCAAGCAGGGCCTGCGACTCGGTCGCCAGGTTCTCGGCAAGGTTCACGGCGACCTCCTGCCCCCCGGGACCCGCCAGATCGCTGCTCAGATCCGCGACATCGGCGTCGACGGTGACGGAAGGGAGTGTGGACCGATCGATCTCGGCGACGGTCACCGTCAGCGCGTCGGCTCGGGCTACTTGAGACGTCCCGCGTGACGGTATACCAGCTGCGACGATCCCGAACACCAGGACGACAGCCGCGGCACCCCCTATCGCACCGCGCGTGAAGGAGCGTCGGGGGTTGGCGTTCACATCTCCAACGGTTGAGAGCCGGGCCACGAAGCCGCCGAGCCGATCCCGGTCCGTTCTCGCAGCGGGAAAGAAGCGCTCGAAGGGCAGACGAGCTGCACACAAGATGACCAGGCCTGCCAACAACCCGACCTTGGCGCCGAATTCGGTCCGCTGAGGCGCGATCAACAGGGTGCTGGCGAGGGCAACGCAGACGGCGAAGACGAGTCGCGCCACCCGTCCAGCCGGCACCGTCTTCGGGTCGGTGATCATGAAGAACAGGAAGATCAAGACCTCCGGTGACGCAACGATCGCCCACCAGAAGCGGGATCCACAGACGGGCGCGAAGGCCCATCGCGCAGTCATGCAGTGTCCGGAGGCGGCCAAGATGCCGATGCCGGCGGCGAGGGTGATCCAGAACACCAGTGACATGGCAAGCAGGTGCAGGCGAGCGGTGATGAGCGATCCGCCCACCAGGATGATCAGATAGGCGACCACCATCCAACCTGCGAACGGGGCCCACCAGAAGTCGAGCGGCTCCACCCGGCTGCTGCCCAGGATCAGGAAGGCCGCGACGAGGCCCACGTTCGACGGATTGAACACGTGCGAGCCCCGGAATCGGATCACGTACTTGGTGAGCAGGGAAAGCCCTGCCACCAGGGCGAACAGGTACCACCCTCGCCAGCTCCAGTAGTCCCCGTTGCGTGTACCGATGACCCTGAAGATCAGGGCGACCCCGCTTCCGGTCAGCATGGCGCTGGCCGGCCATACGAGCGTGCCCGTCCGGTTGAGGGTCCACACCACTTCGATCACCGCGCATGTCACGATGGCAACCAGGATCTGCGCCACGGAGACCTGGAATCCGAGCGCGGTCTGGCCCAGGACGTGGATCGAGACGATCACCGCCGCCAGGTGCAGCCGGGGATCGCGGATGGTCGGCAGGACGACGGGGTAGCGCTTCTTGCCGAGCCTGATGGTCCGAGGGGCCACGGGCCTCACGGCTGGTTCGGCGGCCTGGGGGCCACTCGAGACTTCCAACGGGGATCGGGTCGTCACGGCCACCTCAACTAGGGAGAGGGATATCTTGGAGCGTGGCGTGGCTCGCGTCACGCTCGAGGACGGATCGCCGTGCCGATGGCACGAGGCGCAGCACGTTACCTGCCCGTAGGATACGTCTCCGATCAGCGTCGACCATACGGATCGAGAAGGAGTCGCGCGATGATCCCCACCGAGCCCATCGGCAGTATCCCCCGACCCCAGTCACTGATCGAGGGCATGAGCGCCTTGGCCTCAGGCTCTCTGTCCCTCGAGGATCTTCAGGGGCTTCAGGACGAGGCACTTCGCGACACGATCGAACGCTTCGAGGCGACGGGCTCGCCCGTGATAACGGACGGCGAGCAGACCAAGTCCAGCTTCATCACCTATCCGCTCGAAGGTCTGGAGAACCTGGCACCGGACGGGGCGGTGATCCCCTTCGTCGATGGACACATCCGGCAGCTCCCCAAGCTCACCGCAGGACCGTTCCGAGCCGGTAAGTACGCCGACGGATACCTGGTCGCCGCGATGCGGTACGCGCACGTCCCGGTGAAACAGGCCGTCATCGCGGCCTCGGCACTCAGCCTGATCTACCCGCAAGATGGCATCGACGGCTATCCGCGCGAGGCGTTCCTGGAGGACCTTGTCTCGGAGTGCGAGACCGACATCCGCCGCTCGTTCGAAGCGGGCGCGCACAGCGTGCAGATCGACTTCACCGAGGGTCGTCTGTCGATCAAGCTCGATCCATCCGGAGGGCTCCTCCGCGACTTCGTGGCACTGAACAACCGCGTGCTCGATCGTTTCTCGGACGAGGAACGGATGCGGATCGGCGTTCACACGTGCCCAGGAGGTGACCGCGACTCGACGCACAGCGCGGACGTCGATTACGCGGGGCTCCTGCCCGAACTCTTCAAGACGAATGTCGGCAACGTCTTCGTCGAGCTCGCCGGCGAGAAGGACCGCGGCCGTGTGCTGGAGATCATCGCCAAACACCTGCGCCCCGATCAGCGGGTGTTCGTGGGAGTGATCGACCCGATCGACCGACGTGTCGAGTCGCCTAACGAGGTCCGGGACCGGATCCTGGAGGCCGCGAAGTTCCTCCCCGTATCCCAGCTGGGCACCGCCGACGACTGCGGCTTCTCGCCGTTCGCGGACGACACGTCGACCTCACGTGACACCGCCTTCGAGAAGATCAGCGCGCGGATCGAGGGCACCAAACTCGCCGAGGACAGCCTCGGCGTCTAAGGACCTCGGCGTCCAGGCTCCGCCCCTTTTGCGACACGAGATCCGCTCCCACATACTCCGGGGGATGCCCGACGACCCTAAGGACCGGCACCGGCCGCCGCTCGAAGCGCTGGAGGCCGCGATCCTCCAGGGTCCGGGCGTCCTTCCTAAGGAAGCGCGCAGGGCGGCGGCGCAGAACGAGGGAGCGCCCGAGACGTTCGCGGCGTACGTCGACACCATCCACCGCTATGCGTATCGGGTCACCGATCGGATCGTGGCCGGCTTTGCGGAAGCGGGCGCGGACGACGATGCCGTGTTCGAGATCAGTGTCGCGGCCGCCTACGGCGCGGCCCGCGAGCGTCTCGACGCGGGGCTCCAAGCCTTGCGAGCGGCCCGGGACGGCGTCTGATGCGGCTCGAGGCGGTCGCGCGCGGCAGGGGCCTGGGCGCGAAGGCGAAGTTCGCGATGATCCGGCTCCTCTCCGGGGCGCCGACGCTCGACGTCGTGAAGACGCTCTCGTTCCGGCCGGCGTTCTTCGGCGATCCGTTCAACCAGCTCATCCAGGAGGTCATGCGCGGTCCGTCGGAGTGGACGGTCGGCGAACGGGAGCTGTTCGCTGCGTTCGTCTCCGCGCGGAACCGATGCGAGTTCTGAACGGGGGCTCACGGCGCGGTCGCGTCGAAGAGCTTCGGGGCGGAGGAAACGGCCGCCGCGCTCGCGGACTGGCGTAGCGCGCCTATCGGTGAGCGGGTTCGTGCGGCGCTCGCCATGCTCGAGACGATGACGCTTCGGCCGCACGAGCTCGCCGCCATCGACATCCAGCCGCTGCTTCAAGCCGGCGTGAGCGAGGCGGGTGTGGTGGACGCCTTGTACGTCGGATTCCTGTTCAACACGATCGATCGAATCGCCGACTCGCTCGGCTTCCTGACGGTCAGCGCGAAGGAGTACGGCAAGAGCGCCGACCGCCTCCTGAAACACGGGTACCTGTAACGACCGCTCGATCCACCGCGACGCGGGCGAGCGGCCCACGATTCCGGTGTCCACGAGCCTCGTCCGGCGGAGACGCCGGGATTCGAACCCGGGAGAGAGCTCAACACCCTCTAACCGCTTAGCAGGCGGCTCCTTTCGGCCACTCAGGCACGTCTCCGCCCAGGATTCTAGGTGAGAGCGGGCGCGCTAGGCTGCGCGCGTGCCTGACGTGATCGTCGTCGGCGGGGGGATCATCGGCGCCGCGTGCGCGTACGAGCTCGGGCGGGCCGGGGCGACCGTGACCCTCATCGAGCGCGACGAGCTCGCGGCCGGTGCCTCGGGGCGCAACCAAGGGTGGTATGTCCTGCCCCAGGATCCGCTGCTCGAACCCATGGCGCGCGCGACCCTGCCCACGTACCTGACGATCGCCGACGACGCTCCGCTCCCCGTCTGGATCGACCGGGAACCGGTGGGGCATCTCTTGGTGGCTCTCGATGACCGGGAGGCCGACGGCGCCGCGGGAGAGCTGGCGTCGGCCGTCGCGCATGGGGTCCGCGTCGACGCGCTCGATGCCGCGTCGCTCCGCGAGGTCGAGCCGGCGTTGACCCCCGACGCGGTCGCGGGGTGGCTCCTGGACCAGGGTTATCGGCTGGATCCTGGGTCGCTGACGGTGGCGCTCGCGCTCACCGCGAAGGCCGCGGGCGCCGATATCCGGCACCACCTCAGCGTACGGGCGCTGATCGAAGAAGAAGGGATCGGTCCGCGGGGTCGTGACCGACGACGGCCGGATCGACGCGGATACGGTGATCGTCGCGGCGGGACCATGGTCGGCACGGCTCGTCGATCCGATCGGGGTCAGGCTCCCAGTGAGTGGTGCCCGAGGATGGATCGTCCGGGTGGCTCCGACGCCCGGCCTCCTGTCCCACCTGGTGGAGCAGGCCGGATGGCGAGACTCGGCGCAGCGGAAGGCGGCCGTGTCCCCGCCCACGGCCGGCGACGTCGCGTCCGACGGGACGCCGACCGCCGAGGTTGGCGCCTTACTCCACGTCCACGTCGATGGCACGGTCTTGATCGGGTCGTCGCGCCAGGCATGGGTGACGCCTGAGCCAGAGGACACGAGCGTGCCGGCGCGCCAGCTCAGGGCCGCGATCCGGTTGGTGCCAGCGGTCGCCGAAGCCCCCGTGCTCTCGTCATGGTGGGGGCTCCGCCCGGTCACCCCCGACGAGCGCCCGCTGATCGGCCCGGTCGCCGACGGGCTCGTCGTCGCGACCGGGCACGGCTCGGAGGGCGTCATCTTGGGGGCGGGGACGGCGAAGCTCGTCGCGGCGATGATCGCCGGGAACGAGCCCCCGTTCGACCCGGCGCCGTTCGACCCGATGCGGTTCGAGCGGAGCTGAGCCGGTCTCAGCGAGACGTCAGCCGTCCCGCGCGTTCGATGATCGGCACGACGCGATCCACCGGCATCGCGAACAACGTGTTCCCGTCCCGCCCCACGGTCGTTTCCGCCGCGCACAGCGCGTTCACGACCGCCTCTTCCGTCGCCTCGACGGTGGCGGCGAAGAGCGCGGAGAGGAGCCGGGGTTCGCCGGGACGTGCATCGGCGACCGCACGGAGATCGATCACTGCATCCGCCGAACCGACCGCCAACCGGTTCGCGGTCGAGAACGCGAGCATCTGCTCGCCCGAACCGTTCGAAGCGTGGGAGCCGGTGCGGGCCAAGCCCATCCCGGCCCGCTGCGCGACGCGACGAAGCTGGTGCGGCAACAACGGCGCATCCGTGGCAACGATCACGACGCACGAACCCTCCGAGTGCCCGCTGGGCATCAGGTCAGAGATCTGCTCGCCAACGCGGACGCCGTCGATCCGCAGCTCCTCGCGATCGCCGAAGTTCGTGAGCGCGAGGGCACCCACCATGTAGGACCCCGCCCCTACCGGCACCTCCCGGGACGCCGTCCCGATCCCCCCCTTGAAGTCGAAGCACTGCATCCCCGTGCCCGCGCCGACGCACCCCTCGGCGACGTCGCCTTCGACGGCGGAATCGAGAGCGGCCGCCACGTCTTCGTCCATGACAGGGAACGACAGGACGTCGTTCAGGGAGGAATCGTCGCACTCGGAGACGACGGGCATGACCACCTCGGCGGCAACGCGATCCTGCCCGGCGATCCAGCGGACCGTGGCGTCGTAGCCTCGTCCGATCGCGAGGGTCGACGTGAGGACGACGGGAGACACCAACACGCCCCACTCCTTGATCTGGTTGATCCCGATCAACTCGCCGTACCCGTTCAGGATGTGCACGCCCGCGTACACGGGTTCCCGCCAGGGCTGGTCGTCGTGCGGGAAGATCGCCGTCACTCCGGTGCGGACGGCATGCGGATCGCCGTCGACCCCGCGAACGATCGTCCGGTGGCCGACCCGGACGCCGGTCACATCGGTGATGGCGTTCAAGGGTCCCGGCTCCATCCGGCCGATCGTGATGCCCAGGTCGCGCGCGCGAGGCCTCGTCATGGGCGGCTAGGATACGGCGGATCGTCCCATGGCCATCCTCACCATCGGTATCAGCTACCGTCGCGCGCCGATCGAGCTGCTGGAGCGGCTCTCGTTCGCCGACGAGGACCTCCCGAAGGCGTACCGGCACGCCCTGGACCAGGACCCGATCGAGGAAGCGGTCATCCTCTCCACCTGCAACCGAGTGGAGATCACCGCGAGCGTCGGCTCGTACCACGCCGGGTTCCTCGCGCTGAAGCGGGTGCTGACCGAGACGCGCGGTGTTGCGCCGGAGGAACTCGCCGAGCCCCTCTACTCACATTGGGAGCAGGACGCCGCCGATCACCTGTTCGCCGTCGCGGCGGGACTGGACGCGATGGTGCTCGGCGAGACGCAGATCCACGCGCAGGTCCGTGACGCGCTGCGACGCTCCGACGCAGAGGGGGCGTCCGGACGGGCCGTGCGAGCGCTGTTCCACGCTGCCGGGAGAGCGGGGCGCCGCGCCAGGTCCGAGACTTCGCTCGGGGCAGCCCCCGACGCGTTCCTCGCGATCGGCGCCGACCTCGCGGCGGAGTCGCTGGGTGCGCTGCGCGGCAGCCAGGTGGTGGTGGTCGGGGCAGGCGTGATGGCCGGGCTCGCTGCGAAGCACCTCCGAGGCCGTGGTGTGGGATCCATCCACGTGCTCAATCGGTCGCCGGAGCGCGCGCGGGATCTGGCGGAACGGGTCGGCGCTACGGGCGGCGGCCTGGACGAGCTCACGGCGGCGATCGCGAACGCCGACCTCGTGGTCTCGGCCACGGGATCCGTCGGCCCGGTGATCGATGCGGAGATCGTCCAGGCGGCGCGTCCGCGGCGGACGCCGCACCCACTGGTCCTGTTGGACCTCGCCGTGCCGCGCGACGTCGACGCGGCGGTCGCCGCGCTTGATGACGTGACGCTGATCGACATCGCCGCGATCCATGACCGGCTGGCCACGCACGCCGAGGAGACCGTCGACGATATCGTGCGCGCGCACGAGATCGTCGCCGAGGAGGTCCACCGATGGGTCGTCCGACGTCGGTCCGACGCGCTCGCTCCATTGATCCGCGCGGTCCGCCGCCGTGGCGACGAAGTGGTGCAGGGCGAGCTGGGCCGGCACGCGAGCCGATTGTCATTCCTCACCCCCGACGAGCGCGAAGCCGTCGAGTCGCTGGCACGCGGCATCGCGGCCAAGCTCCTGCACGATCCGATCGTCCAGCTCAAGGAGCGCTCCGAGCCCGGCGCCGACGAGGCGCACGCGACCCTCCTTGCAGAGCTCTTGGGCATCGATCCTTCACCCGAGTGACCCTCCGGATCGGCACCCGTCGCTCCGCGCTCGCGCTCGCGCAGGCTGACGAGGTGCGGCGGCGCCTGAGGGATCAGGGCGTCGACGCCGAACTCGTCCCGATGTCGACGTCCGGTGACGAGGGCGCCCCCTCCGCCGACGTGCCGGCCGGGCTGAAGGGTCTGTTCGTCGACACGATCCTGGACGCCCTCGAACGCGACGAGATCGACGTGGCCGTGCACTCGGCCAAAGACCTGCCCGCCGACGACGAGGACGGGATCGTGATCGCCGCCGTTCCAGAGCGCGCCGATCCCGCAGACGTCCTGATCCTCCGTCGGCCCTCCCTCCATCCCGGCGCTGTGATCGGAACGTCGAGCATCCGCCGCCGGTCACAGTTGCTCCGCGCGTTCCCCGGTGTGTCGATCACGGAGCTGCGAGGCAACGTGGACACGCGCCTGCGCAAGGTCGAGGACGGCGTCGTCGACGCGGCCGTGCTTGCCGCGGCCGGACTCGCCCGGCTCGGCGTCACGCCGGACCACGCAGCACCATTGGGGATCGACGTGATGGTTCCCGCACCCGGCCAGGGCGCGCTGGCTATCCAGGCGCGCGATGACGACATGCCGACCCTCACGGCGCTGGAGGGCCTCGATCACGCCCCGAGTCGGATGGCGGTGGAAGCCGAGCGCTCGCTGATGTGGCGGCTCGGCGGCGGGTGCGCGCTTCCGCTCGGTGCGCTCGCGACCGTCGCGGGCTCACGGATCGAGCTTCTCGCGGTGGTGATCTCGCCGGACGGTAGTCACATGGCTCGTGCGGTGGCCGTGTCCGACACTCCGGAAGGTGCGGCCGCCTCGGCGACGAAGGAGCTGATCGCGGAGGGCGCCGAAGCCATCCTCGATGCGCTGAGCGACGAGGCATGATGCAGGAACCGCTCCGCGGCAGACGCATCGTGGTGACGAGGCCGGCCGATCAGTCCGCCGAGTTGGTCCGGCGACTGCGACGGGCAGGAGCCGATCCGCTGGTGGCCCCCACGATCGAGATCGCCCCCGCGCGCTCGGCCGCACTCACGCGCGCACTGCGCGAGCTGGAGGCCGGACGGTACGCGTGGATCGTGCTCACGAGTCGGTCGACGGTGGAGATGCTCGCCTCGCGGCTCTCGTCCCCCGCGAACGTTCGGGCGAAGGTGGCGGCGATCGGCGACGGTACGGCGCAGGCGCTCCGCCGATGGGCCCGTCGGAGCCCTGAGCTCATGCCGTCGACGTACACCACCGCCGCCCTCGCTCGCGCCTTCCCGCGCGGACACGGCCGTGTGCTCTGCGCGCGCGCCGACATCGCGCCAGCCGGACTCGAGGATGCGCTTGCCGCCAAGGGCTGGAGCCCGGAGCGGGTCGACGCCTACCGGACACGGATGGCGCGGTCGTTGTCGGCCGAGACGCGTTCGGCGCTCCGAGAGGGGCGCGTCGATGCGATCACGTTCACGAGCGCCTCGACCGTCCGAGGGTTCGTCGGCGCCGTCGGCGTGGTTCGCGGCGATCCGAAGGTTGTGTGCATCGGGCCGGTCACGGCGCGGGAGGCACGTGATCGTGGCATGCGTGTTGCGTCGGTGGCGCATACACACACGATCGACGGCCTGGTCGACGCGGTCGAGCGCGCCCTCGCACGACGCCCCGCTCACCGGACGCGCTAGCATCCGGGGATGAGCTTCCCCCGGCAGCGCCCCCGACGGATGCGCCGGACCCCCGCGCTCCGCGGGCTGATCCGTGAGACCGACCTCGCGCCACGTCAGCTGATCGCGCCGCTATTCGTGAAGGAGGGCGTCGCCGAGCCCATGACGATCGCGTCGATGCCCGGACAGTTCCAGCACACGCTCGAGTCGTTGCGCAAAGAAGCCACCGAGATCGCGACGACGGGTGTCACCGCCTTCATGGTGTTCGCCGTTCCCGAACGCAAGGACGCCGAGGGATCCGAGGCATGGAACCCCGACGGTATCGGACAGCGCGCGCTCCGCACACTGCATGACGAGCTCGGCGACGAACACGTCGTGATCGCCGACCTCTGCTTGGACGAGTACACCGACCACGGTCACTGCGGTGTCCTCGACGGTGACGGGAACGTCGACAACGACGCCACCCTGGAGCGCTACCGCGAGATCGCGGTCGCTCAGGCGGACGCGGGAGCACATCTGCTGGGACCGAGCGGCATGATGGACGGTCAAGTGGCGGCGATCCGCGACGCGCTCGACTCGGCCGGTCACG
Source organism: uncultured Actinomycetes bacterium (assembly GCA_963695975.1). Classification (GTDB taxonomy): domain Bacteria; phylum Actinomycetota; class UBA4738; order UBA4738; family HRBIN12; genus JBBQVZ01. Next base: position 224,120 of record CAVOIB010000002.1, read on the forward strand.
ACGCGGTCGGCATCTTGGCGTACGCGGCGAAGTTCGCGAGCGCGTTCTACGGACCGTTCCGCGAGGCGGCGGAGTGCGAGCCACGGTTCGGCGATCGGGCGGGCTACCAGATGGACCCGGCGAACGCGGACGAGGCGATCCGTGAGATCCGAACGGATATCGATGAGGGCGCGGACGTCGTCATGGTCAAACCGGCGCTCCCCTACCTCGACGTGATCCGCCGCGCGAAGGACGCAACTGCGTTCCCTATGGCCGCATACAACGTCTCCGGCGAGTACGCGATGGTGAAGGCCGCGGCACAGAACGGCTGGATCGACGAACGATGGACCGTCCTGGAGATCTTGACGTCGATCCGGCGCGCCGGCGCCGACCTGATCCTGACCTACCACGCGAAGGACGCGGCCGAGTGGCTGCGCGAGCCATGACCGCGTTCCAGGTGACGTTCGACGCGGCCGACCCGGATCGACTCGCCTCGTTCTGGGCCGAGGTGCTCGGCTACGTTGTCGAACCACCCCCCGAGGGGTTCGCTTCATGGGAGGACTGGGCCCGCGAGAACGAGATCCCGGAGGAACGCTGGAACGACGCGGCGGCGATCGTCGACCCGGAGGGAGCGGCCCCGCGAGTCTTCTTCCAGCGCGTCCCGGAAGGCAAGACCGCCAAGAACAGGGTTCACCTCGACGTTCGATCCGCTCCAGGCCTTAAGGGCGATGACAGGCGGCGACGGCTGTCGGCTGAGGCAGAACATCTCGTCGGCTTCGGCGCGATGAAGCTGTACGAGTTCGAGGAGCGCGGCCAGTTCTGGATCACCATGGCGGACCCCGAGGGCAACGAGTTCTGCCTCGACTGACGACGTCGCGCCCGTAAGGGACAATCGCACCACCCCATCGAAGGGAGCACGCCTGTGTTGATCCTCGGCATCATCGTCCTGGGTATGGCGACCGGCTGGGTCGCGAACATGATCCTCGGCGGCGGGAGCCGCCCGAAGAACTGGGGGGAGTTGCTCATGGCCGGGCTCGTGGGCTCGCTCGTGGGGGGCCTGCTCGCGAGCCTGCTCGCCGGCGATGGTTTGGACCTTCGCCCGAGCGGGATCATCGGGTCGATCGTGGGAGCCGTGATCGTCCTCCTCATATGGCGCGGCATCAAGGGCAGCAAGAAGTCGTCCGCTCGGAGGTGACCTCCTCGGACGCGCTCTTCGCGCGCGCGCGGGAGGTGATCCCCGGCGGAGTCGACTCGCCCGTTCGGGCCTTCGGGGCGGTCGGAGGAACGCCACGGTTCATCGACCACGGCGAAGGCGCGTACCTGGTCGACGTCGACGGGAACCGGTACATCGACTACGTCCAATCCTGGGGCGCGTTGCTCTTCGGCCACGCCCGCTCGGAGATCGTCGAAGCGGCCCGTAGCGCCACCGCCAACGGCACCACGTTCGGCGCACCGACCCTGGTCGAGGTGGAACTCGCGGAGCGCTTGGTCGCGGCCGTGCCGGGCGTCGACATGGTCCGGTTCGTGAGCAGCGGGACGGAAGCGGCGATGAGCGCGATCCGGCTGGCGCGCGGCGCCACCGGTCGTAACCTCATCGTGAAGTTCGAAGGCTGCTACCACGGGCACTCCGACGCGCTGTTGGCGAAGGGCGCGGGGTCGGGGGTCGCGACGCTCGGCATCCCCGGCTCGCCCGGCGTCACGGAGGGTGCGGCGAAGGACACGCTCACCGCGCCGTTCAACGACCTCGGAGCGGTCCGAGCGATCTTCGCGGAGCATGGCGACCGGATCGCGGTCGTCATGATCGAGCCGGTCGCCGCGAACATGGGCGTCGTCCCGCCGGTCGATGGATTCCTAGCCGGCCTGCGTGCGCTCTGCGACGAGCACGGCACGCTGCTGGCGTTCGATGAGGTGATCACGGGGTTCCGCGTCGTGTACGGCGGTGTTCAGTCGCTCGTCGGGGTGACGCCCGACCTCACGGTGCTCGGCAAGATCATGGGCGGCGGCTTCCCGTGCGCGGCGTTCGGCGGGCGCCGCGATCTGATGGAGCAACTCGCGCCGGTCGGCCCCGTGTATCAGGCGGGCACGCTCTCGGGGAACCCGGTAGCCGTCGCCGCCGGCGTTGCCGCGCTCGACCTGGCGAACGAGACCGCGCCGTACGGATCGCTCGAGGCGCGCGCGATCCAGCTTTCGGACGGACTCGCCGACGGGTTCCGCAGCGCGGGCATCGCGGTGACGGTGAATCGCGCCTGGTCGATGTTCAGCTTGTTCTTCACGGACGGTCCGGTTCGTGACTTCGAAGACGCGAAAGCGGCCGATCACGAGCGGTACGCTCGCTTCTTCCATCACATGCTCGAGCGCGGCGTGTACCTCCCGCCCTCCGGCTACGAGCTCTGGAGCCTGTCCACGGCGCACGGCGACGAGCAGATCTCACGAACGGTCGGGGTCGCTGCGTCGTTCGGCGGTTAGGCGTCTACGCGACCGCGGAGCGGTCCGTGTCCCCGCGAACATCGACGTTCTCGATCGATGTCGCGAGACAGTAGGTCCCCGAAGCCCGGCCCGTGCCATCGGTGAGCGGTTGCACGCGACAGCGGACGTTCGCCCGGTCGCTGTGCAACGTGAATGTCGCGGTGTCACCGCCGAGCGCTGAGATATGGGCGTCCAAGACCCCCGCGTTCGGGCCGTCGAGGCCGAACACCTCCAGCAGGTCGCGGCCCTTGCACCACGAGACCGCGCGTCCGATCACGTCCGCCGCGACGTCGCTGATCCCGATCACGCGTAGCGCGCCGTCGCAGCTCCAGAAGAAGACCGGTCGCTCGACGGGTTCGACGGGTATCGCTCTGGGCGACCGTGCGGTCGCGTGTGGAACGGGCATCGCCGGCACATGGTCGGTGATGCCGATCAGCTCCCACTGACGCATGAGGCCCCCCTCGGGAGTCCGGGAACCCCTCGATCCTGACCCCATCGCGCCGCACTGGATATCGGCGCGGCGGCCCATCCTGAGGGTATCGGGGGTGACCCGCCGCCGAGGGACGCCCCGGGTCGGATGGCCTAGGAGGCTGAGGTGCGAGGCATCGGCATCGGTCCGCCAGTGTCTCAGGGGCGAAGCAAGTAGAGACGGAAGCTCTGGTCATCGATCGGCAGGATCTCGAACGAGTCGAGACCGGCCTCCGAGGCGTATCGGCGAAGGCTGGACGGGCGCATCACCGCGCCCGTGGCCGCCGATCCCGGATCCGTCATCGCGGTCGGCAGGCAGACGAACACACTCCATCCGTAGTTGCGCCGCTCTAGATCGTCGGCCCCTCCGGTGAACGCTTCATTCGTCTTCTCGTCTCCAACGAGGATCGCGCCCCCCTCGGCGAGCATGGAGCGCGCGGCGCGGAGCGCTTGGACCGGCTTAGGCATGTCGTGCAGGCACTCGAAGAATGTCACCAGATCGTACGTGGCTGCCTCAGCGGGCTCGGAAGCGTCCCGTTCGACGAACGAGACCCTGTCCGCGACGCCGCTCGCCTCCGCGTTGGCCCGGGCACCTTCGATCGACGACACGTCGAGATCGGATCCGTCGACCCGTACTCGCGGATACGCGAGGGCCATTGCGATCGACGACCACCCCATCCCGCAGCCGAGGTCCGCGATCCGAGCAGGCGGTTCTGCAAGGAGGCGCTCGTGCACCGATGTGATCGCCGGCAGCCACTCACGTGCCATCACCTTGAGGTAGAGCGGCCGGTTCCCGTCGCCGACCCCTTCGCGCCCCGCGGCGCCGTAGGCGTCCCAGGGTATGCCGCCGCCGGTTCGGTAGGCCTCGGCGAGCGCGTCCATCACGGGCACGAGCGTCATAAGGCTCCAGATCGTCGGCATCGCGTAGTACATGCCGTCGCGATCGAGCAGCGCTTCGGCGTGCCCGGCGGGCAGGCGGAACCGGTGCCCGCCGGAGACGGGGAACGGACGGACGATCCTCGCGACGCTTTGCTGCTCGAGCCACTCGCGCGCATACCGATCGGCGATCCCTGCGCGCTCCGCCAGTTCGGCGGACGTCAAGCCGGCGTCACCGGCGTCAGCGAGCGGTCGGTAGAGGCCCAGCTGATCCCCCAGGCCGATCGAGAGGATGTCGAAGAACCCCAGGGTCGACATGTTCAGCTGTTCGATGAAGGCGTCGCGTTCCGTATCCGCCATCGGCGCAGCCTAGATGACGCGGGTCGCGAGCCGCTACTTCAGCCTCTTGGCACCTTTGTCTTTCAGGATCTCGCGGACGCAGTGGTGACCCGGCATCCCGGTGACGCCGCCGCCAGCGTGGGTCGCGCTGGACGCTTGATACAGCCCGTGGATCGGCGTGCGGTAGTCCGCATATCCCGCCGCCGGGCGCATGTGGAAGAGTTGGTCGACCGTGAGCTCGCCGTGGAAGATGTTGCCGCCGATCAGGTCCCAGCCTTCCTGCATCTGCTTAGGGCCGATGATCTGTCGCGCGAGGATCGACCCTTCGAACCCCGGCGCGACCTCGTCGAACCGTGCGATCAACCGGTCGGCGTAGGCCTCGAGCTCGGCCGCGTGGTCGTCCTCGTCGTCGGCCCAAGCGGCCGGCACCCACTGGCTGAACATCGACACGGTGTGGATCCCCTCGGGAGCGAGCGTGTGGTCCACGACCGTCGGGATCTCCGTGTCGCTGAACGGGCGGCGCGCCGCGTTGCCGAACCGCGCATCCTGATAGGCCTCCTCCAGCTGCTCGATATCGTCGAGCAGCTGGATGGCGCCACCATGGATCTCGGGGTCGAATCCGGGATCGGCGGTGAACGTCGGCAGCTCGCTGATCGCGAGGTTGACCTTCACCGTGCCGCTGCGCGTCTTCCAGTGCTCGATGTCATGCACGAACTCATCAGGCAGCTCCGCCCGGTCGAGGTGACGCAGGAAGGCGATCTTCGGGTGGCAGGTGGTTACGACGATGGGCGCGAGGAGCTCCTCGCTGCTCGCGAGGCTCACACCGCGGACCCGGCCGTTCAACGTGAGCACCCGCTCGACCGCGGCTCCCGTGCGGATCTCGGCGCCGAACGCACGCGCCGAGCGTTCGCACGCCTCCGCGACCGCACCCATCCCGCCCTGGACGAACCCCCAGCTCGCAACCTCACCGTCGCCGATATCCCCAACCGAGTGATGCATCAAGACGTAGGCGGTGCCAGGCGCATCCGGTCCGGCCCACGTCCCGATGATGCCGTTGACGGCCATGAAGCCCTTCATCTCCGGCGTCTCGAACCAGCGCTCGAGCAGATCCGTCGCGCTCATCGTGAACAGACGGGTCACATCCGCGACGGTCTTCTCGTCGACGTGCTTGCGGAGCGCCCACCCCAGCTGCGCCACGTCCTTGATGTCGCTCGGCTTCGTGGATCCCAGATGCGGGGGCGTCTGCATCAACATCGGTCCGAGGATGTCGGCGATCCGAGCGATCCATCCGTAGAACGCGATGTAGGCGTCGGCGTCCTTCTTCGACAGGCGCTCGATCGACGCGCGGGTCTTCGCCTCGTCTTCGGCTTGAACGATCGACCCGCCCCCGCGCATCGGCAGGTACCCCTGTCCCAGCGGCAAGAGCTTGAACCCGTGACGTTCGAGCTCGAGGTCCCGCCGCACCGACGGCGGCATCAACGACATCGTGTAGCTGAGCGTGTTGACCTTCACGCCGGGGAGCTCGTCGGGCCAGGGCTCCATGGTGTCCGCTGCACCGCCGGTCTTGTGCCGCTTCTCGAGAACCACCACCCGGGCCCCGTACTTCGCGAGGTAGGCCGCAGCCACCAGCCCGTTGTGCCCCCCTCCGATCACGACCGCGTCGTAGATGTTCGACCGCATGTTTGAATCTCCGTTCAAATGAGGGACGGCGCAGCCTACCAGCGACGATCCGATACCGTTCCCGTTGGGCCTGACACCGTGGGGCGAGTGGGAAGGAGCGAGAGCGATGGAGCGGACCGTAACGTTCGGGGCGGGGTGCTTCTGGGGCGTGGAGTACGTGTTCCGCCGCGTACCGGGAGTCACCTCGGCGGAGGTGGGCTACAGCGGCGGCATCACGCCGGACCCCACGTACCGCGAGGTCTGTTCGCACCATACGGGCCATGCCGAGGTCTGCCGCGTGGGCTTCGACGACTCGAACGTGACGTTCGATCAGCTGCTCGAGGTCTTCTGGGCCATGCACGATCCGACGCAGGTGGACCGGCAGGGCCCGGACGTCGGCGATCAGTATCGAAGCGTGATCTTCACGAGCGACGACACGCAGCTCGCACAGGCGCAGGCGTCGCGCGAGCGTGCCCAAGCTCGCTTCGACCGACCCATCGCGACCGACATCCGACCGGCGCCCCCGTTCTATCCGGCCGAGGACTACCACCAGGCCTACTACGAGAAGAACGGGCATGAGCCTTACTGCCACGTGGTTCCCGTGGGCGTGCTGCGGGAGCTGGGACTCGTCGGCGCCTGAACGGTGTGGGGGCGGCCGCGTCCGGCGGCCGCCCCCACACGCGGACTACGGGATCAGGCTGTAGGTGAGTACGAACTCGCCCTTGGCATTCACCGTCTCCTTGACCGACCCCCGCACGTTCTCGTAGAGACCGGTTCCGCCGGTGACCGCGTAGGTCCAGCTGGAGGCGGAGTCCGAGTACGGCCCTTCGGCGGTGATCTGACCGTCGGCAAGGATCTCGGTCCACATGCACTCCCACGTTCCGGCCTTCGGGCTTTCCCGGATACACACCCCCGAGTCGGAACCCACCTTCGTCGTGTCGGTCTCGTCGTAGAGATCGTTGTGGTACGTGTAGATGTCTCCCGTGGAATCCCCCTTCTTGCCCACGTCGACGACCTTGTCGGTCGTCCCGTGCTCGACGACGGTGAACGACGTCGGAGCCGTGATGCCAGAGGATGCGGACGCCGCACCCAACACGAATGCCGCGCCCCCGACGAGCAGCGCGACGAGGACCAAGCCGATCTTCCTTGCCATTGGTCTCCCCCCTAGGGCCGATGGTTGAGGCGGAGCCTAGACCGTTACGCCGAACTGCGCGAACCGCAGGCCGAGGAACCGTCCAGCCATCGCGCTTATCCCTCTGAACGGACAACGCAGAACTCGTTCCCCTCGGGGTCGGCCAGGACGACGAAGGGATCCTCCGGGTCGTTAGACACCCACCGACGGGTCGCGCCGAGCGACTCGATCCAGACCGCGGTCGCCTCTTCGTCGTCGGCGGCGAAGTCGAGGTGGACGCGATTCTTGACGGTCTTCGGCTCGGGCACCTTCTGGAACGAGATGCGAGCCCCGCCGTCAGGCGGCCGGAGCGAGACCCACGTGTCGTTGCCGCGGTCGACCGCGTAACCCGTGAACGACGCCCAGAACGCAGCGAGGGCCGGCGGATCGGCGCAATCGATGACCACGCCGACCAGGACCACGCGCTCAACCGTCACGGAACCTCACCTCCTTGTGCGAGCCGTCGCAATACGGCATCACGCCCGAGTGACCACACCGACACAGCGAGATGCGACCGCGTCCGTCGATGGTGGCACCGTCCCCGCGTTCGACGATGACGCCACCGCTGATGCGGATCGGCCCGTTCGGCTTCAGCGCGACGAGCGGCCCAACCACGCCGTCTGGCGGGAGCCAGGTGAACACCGGCGTGAGGGAGGATCTGCGCGAAGGCTCGTCGAAGCACGGAAGCCGGTCGGGCCACCGGTCGCAGAACGGCTTCGTCGAAGATCCGTCACACCGGCAGAGCGTGTACCGGTTCCCGACCTCGGTGATCGGCTCGACGGCCCACGCGGGTGGTCCGTCCACCGCGGGCTCGCCCTTCACCAGCCTGCCGAGCGGCGCTCCCTCCACGACGAGCGGTCCGCCCGAGATCACGCGGACCCGAGGTGGATCAGCCGTCACGGAACCCCACGGCTTCGTGCGAGCCGTCGCAGAACGGCTTGTTCGAGGAGTGACCGCATCGGCAAAGCGTGACGCGGTTGCGGGCCTCGTAGGTCGAGCCGTCGGCGGACTCGACCGGGATGCCTCCCCGGACCCATAGCGGGCCGTTGCGGATCGCCCCGATCGAGGGAGGTTCGAACACCGGCTCTCGATCCTCTCCCGGGGTCGTCTCGACGAGTCGCCCCGAGGGACACAGGGAGATCATGCGTTGCGCCTGCGCTCTGGCCTCCGGGTCCGAGGCTTCGTCGATCAACTCCCAGACCGACGTGACGCGGTTCCTGCAGTATCCGGCCTTCGCGCAGATCGACAGGTCGTCCGTCATCGTGATGTCGTCGCCTGCGAACGTCGACGCGCGGCTCGCTCGCGTTGAGCGGGGCGCCATCTCCGTGCCATCGAATCGCTCTTCCAGGTGCGAGTCGTCACAGAACGGCTTGGTGCGCGACCGACCACACCGGCACAGCGTGAACCGCTTCCCGGTCGCCAGAGCCTCCGGTTGCGACCAATCAACCGGCTCCCCGTACTCGCTTTCAACCTGCGCCACCCGTACCAGCAGCGGCGGTCCGGTCACTTCGTAGGGACCGTCTTCGGTGATACGGATGCGGGGAGCGTCTTCCATCACCCGACCACCTTTCCCTCTCGCCGAGCACCGAACCCGCAGCCGATCGCGACGCCGGCGAGCACCGCGCACACGGAGGGGAGTGATCCGTCGTCGAACCAGCGAGACGTGGTCAGCACGGTCGGCCAATGTACATCGAACTGCGGCGACCACACGATGAAGCCCAGGTGAAGTGCCGGCACGAGCGCGATCGACGCGAGCACCAGCCGTCCCCACGCGTACCGCGGCCGGGGGAACGGGAAACGAGCGGCAACGGCGAACAACGCGCCCGCGATCACCAGAGGCGTGATCGTCGCCGACCACTCGCGCACGTCGAACCGGAACGCAGATGCAACGGTCTCGCGGAACCTGGCATCCGCGATCCTCGCCGCCCAGAGCGCGATGAACGAGACGGCGACGAACACCACTCGAACCGTCCATACGAGAGGACCCGCCCAGCGCCCGGACCCCATATCCACCCCGATCTCACCCATGCCGCGAATCCTAGACCCCGTCACCTGGTAGCTGTAGTGTTCGAACGCATGTTCGATGACGATCTCAACCCCGAGCAACGCTCGGCCATGCTGCACGGCGACGGCCCGCTGCTGATCGTGGCCGGCGCCGGGACGGGCAAGACCACAACGCTCGCCTGCCGGGTGGGTCACCTGGTCGACCGCGGGATCAGTCCCGAGCGGATCCTCCTGTTGACGTTCAGCCGCCGTGCGGCGCGCGAGATGCTCACGCGGGCCGAACGGGTGAGCGGCCATCGCGAGACCGGTCGGGTGTGGGGAGGCACGTTCCACGCGGTCGCCAACCGGTTGCTCCGGCTCCATGGCCGCCCGCTCGGCCTACGGCCCGACTTCACGGTGCTCGACCAGTCCGACGGTGGCGACGTGATGGACCTCCTGCGCCAGGAACTCGGGTTCGCCCAACGCGAACGGAGGTTCCCCCGCAAGGAGACCCTCACCGCGATCTACTCCCGGACCGTCAACGCGGGCGAGCGGCTGGGCGACGTGTTGAAGCGTCAATACCCCTGGTGCCTAGACGAGAGCGACGGTATCCGCCAGATCTTCCAGGCGTACACGTCGCGCAAGCGCGAGCAGAACGTCATGGATTACGACGACCTCTTGCTCTTCTGGAAGGCCCTCGCGACATCGCCACAGACGCGCGAGCAGCTCGCGACGATGTTCGAGCACATGCTCGTCGACGAATATCAAGACACGAACGCCCTTCAAGCCGACATCTTGGAGGGGATGCGCCCACCTGACACCGCGCGGAACCTCACCGTGGTGGGCGACGACGCACAGTCGATCTACGGCTTCCGCGCCGCGACCGTTCGCAACATCCTCGAGTTCCCGACACGCTTCCCGGAGGCGGCGGTGATCCGGCTCGAACAGAACTACCGGTCCACGCAGCCGATCCTCCACGCGTCGAACGCCACGATCGCGCTCTCGCCGCAACGCCATGAGAAGACCCTCTGGTCGACGCGCGAAGGCGAGCGCCGTCCGGTCCTTCGCACGTGTCTCGACGAGGCGGAGCAGTGCGACGCGGTCTGCCGTGCGGTGCTCCACCACCGGGAACTAGGCGTGCCCTTGAAACACCAAGCAGTGCTCTTCCGCGCGGCCCATCACTCCGACCTGCTCGAGGTCGAGCTGGCTCGCCGGAATATCCCGTTCGTGAAGTATGGCGGTCTGAAGTTCATGGAAGCGGCGCACGTGAAGGACGCGCTAGCGCTGCTGCGCGTCCTCGAGAACCCGTTCGACGAGGTGAGCTGGTTCCGCGTGCTGCAGCTGCCGGAGGGGATCGGGCCCGCGACGGCACGATCGCTGATGGATCAGCTCGGTGTGCGGCGGTCGGACGACGATCAACCCTCGCCGCTCGTGCGGTTCCTGAAGGAACCGGTCGCGGTACCGAAAGGAGCCGGCGACGGCGTGCGGGGATTGCGTGCCGCGCTCGGTGAATGCCTTGCGGACGAGGCGCAAATGCCGCCCGCGGCCCAGCTGGAACGTCTGCGGACGTTCCTCGAACCCATCTTCGCCCGGCGCTACGATGCACCCGGAGCGCGGTCACGCGACCTGGAGCAGCTCGAGATGCTTGCCTCGGGGTACGAGACGCGCGGGCGGTTCGTCGCCGAGCTCACGCTGGATCCTCCATCTTCGACCGGCGATCTCGCAGGTCCACCGCTCCTGGACGAGGACTACCTCGTCTTGTCGACGATCCATTCGGCCAAGGGCCTGGAGTGGGACGTCGTATACGTGATCCACGCCGCCGACGGCATGATCCCGTCCGACATGGCGACCGGCGACGACGAGCAGATCGAGGAGGAACGCCGGCTGCTGTACGTCGCCATGACACGGGCGCGCGACGCGCTCCACATCTCGTTCCCGCAGCGGTACTATCGCCGGCCTCGCGGCTTGGAGGATCCTCACAGCTTCGCGCAGGTCACACGCTTCTTGCCCGACGGTGTGCGAGCGCTCTTCGACGAGGTCCCTCCGGACGTGCTCCCCATGCCTGAACCCGGGGCTGAGCTCCGCGGAACGGCCGACGTCGACGCGTTCCTGGCCGGACTCTGGTCCGAGTGACACCGGTACCCTTTGCGCGTGCATGAGCCGTTCGACGTCGTCCTGCTGGACCTCTACGACACGATCGTGTGGAGCGAATGGGGCAAGCTCCGTGATCTGATCGCCGCACGTCTGGGGTTGGAGACCGGGCAGCTCTTGAAGGCGTTCGAGATCACGCGGCAGGCACGCGGTGTCGGCACGTACCCCGACGTCCAGGGCGACATGTCTGCAGTGCTCGTCACTGCCGGCATCGACCCCGTTCCGGCGCTCGTCGAGGAACTCGTAGACACCGAGCGGACCGAGCTCGACCGCGGCGTACACCTCTACGACGATGTCTTCCCGGTGCTGCACGAGCTGCGGTCGCGCGGCGTGAAGACGGGACTCGTCAGCAACTGCTCGCACTCCACCCGCCCGGTCGTCGACCGGCTCGGCCTCGAAGAGGTATTCGACGAGGTGCTGCTGTCGTACGAGGTGAAGACGATGAAGCCGGACCCGGCCATCTACCGGATCGCGCTCGAACGATCGGGAGACGTTCCCGCTGCTCGCGCCGTCTTCGTCGACGACCAGCCGGATTACTGCGACGGAGGTGCGGTCGTCGGCCTCGCAACGCGACTGATGCTCCGCCCGAACGAGGACACCCCCGCGGACACGCATGGACACCAGGTCGTGACCGACCTGACGCCGCTCCTGTAACGTTCGGCGCATGGCAGAGCACGGCGCCGAGCGTCGACCGAAGTTCCCCAGCAAGCTCTACGAACGCGAGCTCTTCCGTCTCCAGGAGGAACTCGTGAAGATGGAGGAGTGGGTCTTCGCGACCGGCACGCGCGTCGTCGCCATCTTCGAGGGTCGCGACGCGGCCGGCAAGGGCGGCGCGATCAAGCGCATCACGGAGCACACGAATCCACGGATCACGAGGCATGTCGCGTTGCCGATGCCGACCGAGCGCCAGACGACCCAGTGGTACTTCCAGCGCTACGTGGAGCAGCTCCCCGCGGCGGGTGAGATCGTGCTGTTCGACCGCAGCTGGTATAACCGCGCGGGCATCGAGCACGTGCTGGGCTTCTGCACACCGGCCGAGCACTACCGGTTCCTTCGCCAATGCCCGATCTTCGAGCGCTTGCTCGTCGAGGACGGCATCATCCTGATCAAGTACTGGTTCTCGGTGAGCGACGAGGAGCAGGAGCGCCGCTTCGAGGCCCGGATCACCGATCCCATGCGCCGATGGAAGCTCTCTGAGACGGACCTGTACTCACGGACGAAGTGGATCGACTACTCACGCGCGAAGGACGAGATGTTCGTCCACACCGACATCCCCGAGGTGCCATGGTACGTGGTCGACGCCGACGACAAGAAGCGTGCAAGGCTGAATTGCATCGCGCACCTGCTGTCGAAGATCCCGTACGAGGAGAAGCCGCTCCTCGAGATCACGCTGCCCCAGCGCCAGCGCGACGACGGCTATGTCCGCCCGCCGCGTGATCTCTACACGTACGTCCCCGACCACGCCGCCGATATCCTCGCGAAGGCGGAAGGCGGACGCTAGTCCGCTACGGACTAGGTCACGCGAGGTCGGCGAGCGCGTTCGCCACGCTCTTGCGGATCCCGGTGACGAACGGGATCTCCTCTTTCGTGTACATCCGGGCTTCGGCGTCGCGCAGACGACGGATGCAGTCGACCAGCGTTTCAGCCCGATCCGCCTCGAAGGCCAAGATCCATTCCCAGTCCCCCAGGCCGAACGCGCTCGTCGTGTTCGTCAGGACCTCCGGGAACTCGCGGCCGATCACGCCATGCTCAGCGAGCAACGCAGCCCGTTCGTCGCGGGGGAGCAGATACCACTCCGGCGTGCGCACGAACGGATAGACGCACAGATAGGTCTTCGGCGGCTCGCCCTTCACGAACGCGGGCCGGTGATCGGCCGTGAACTCGGCCGGCTTGACGACGCCCATGAACGTGAACACGACATCGGTAAGACGCCCGACCTGCGTCCGCCGGCAGGCGGCCATGAACGCCTGAACGTCCTCAGGGGAGCGCCCCACCAGCCAGAGCATCAGATCGGCGTCCGCGCGGAACCCAACCGTGGAATACGTGCCGCGAACCTCGACACGGTCCTCGAACGCCTTGTACAGGTTCTCGATCTCCTGCACGACGTCGGCCAAGCCGTGGGCCGTGAGATCCCGGAAGCCGTCGCGGGCATGGAACACCGGATACAGCGCATAGATCGCCTCCGTGAGGTCGGTCGTGTCAGCGTGCTCCGTCATCGAGCGTTCTCCTTGTCGAGCGTGGCGAGTCCGAGGTGTTCGACGACACGATCGGCCGTCTCACCCGCAGCGCGCACGCAATCGGGTATGCCCACGCCGTCGTAGGCGGAGCCGACAACGAAGATACCCGGCGGGAGGTTCGAGCGGATCCGCTTGACGCGATCGATGTGGCCGAGCTCGTACTGAGGCATCGACCTCGGCCATCGCACGACGGCCGCGCTCTCTGGTCTTTCGGGGAGCGCGACCACGGCCGAGAGATGCCGGGCGCAGGCGTCGATCAGGTCGTCGTCCCCGGCTTCAAGGATGTCCTCGTCACCGACCGCACCGACGAAGCAGCGCACGACGGCGCGGGATCCGAACCCAGGATCGGGCCACTTGCTGCTGAGCCAGGTACACGCAGTCATCGAGGCCCTCCCGCGCGGCGCCACGAACCCCGTTCCGTCGGGGAGGGCGCCCTGCGTCCCTTCGCCGAAGACCAGGAGCACCACGCCCGTCGAGGCGTACGGGATGCCGTCGAGATCGTCGGCGGCCGCCGTTGACGGCGACCGCACGAGCCGAGCCGCCTCGAACGCAGGGACGGCCAACACGACCGCGTCCGCGTCGCCGACCGCTTCCAACGACGCAGTGGGCGCATCGAGATGCACGCGGTCGCCCAGCCGGTCGTTCAGCGCCTCGACCAGCCGCGCGACCCCCGAGCGAGGTCGCATGAACATCGGCATCGCGTCGGCGTTCCGCGCCGCCCGCGCCGCCGCTTGCGAGCCGCGGACCAGGCTCGATTGCGACCGCTCCCACGCGAGGAGCTCGGGGAACGTCGCTCGGGCCGACAGCCGATCTACATCGCCCGCGTACAGTCCCGCGAGGAGCGGTGCGATCGCGCGATCGGTGGCCTCGTCGCCGAACCGCCGCCGGAGCAAGCCGCCGAGCGTCTCCTCGACGTCGTCCTTCCGTCGCCGCCGCAATAGATCCTGCGCGGCCCGACGACGACCCGCGTTCGACAAGCCCGGCCACCGGAAGACGTCGGCCACGTCGCCGGGGATCCCGAACGGCGCCTCCTTCGGGAACGCGACCAAACCCCGGTCGGTCCACAGGTACGCGCCGCTCACGCCGGGGCTCACGAGCTCGGCGCCCAGGCCGAGCTCGCGGCAGAGCTCGACCGCCCAAGGCTTCCGCGCGACGAACGAATCAGCGCCGGCGGGGAGCGTCAGGTCGCCGACCTGAACGTCTGCGAGCTTCCCGCCCGATCGATCCGAGGCTTCGTAGACGGCGACGTCGATGCCGGCCTCGGACAGGCGGTAGGCGGTCGTGAGGCCTGCGATCCCGGCCCCGACGACCGCGACCCGTCCGCCGGCACTCACTCGGCGGGCACCCCGGCGAGGTGCTCGCGGACGACGGCGGCCAACCCGTCCAGGTACGCAGGATCGTCGTTCGGCATCTCGGTGCGTCCGAACCGTAGACCCAGTCCCTCTGCCGATTGGCGAGCCTCGATGTCCAGGTCGTAGAGGACCTCGAGGTGATCCGCGACGAAGCCCGCGGCGCACACCACGACCGCGGAGCGACCCGAACGCGCGACATCCTCGATCACACGCTCCATCGGAGGGCCCCACCACGGATCGTCCGTCCGGCCAGCGCTTTGCCACGCGATCGTGTGGCTCCGTAGACCGAGCCGCCCGGCAACCAGGTCGGCCGTCTCTTGGAGTCCTTCGTGGTACCTGCATAACGCGTCGCAGTCGCACAGCTTGCACCGTCGCGTGCCGTCTTCGATTGTTCGCACCGGCAGCGAGTGCGCCGAGAAGATCACGGTGACGTCCTCGCGTTCCCGTGCCGGAAGACGATCGAGGGCGTCAGCGACGCGCTGCGCGAGGAACGCGATGAACGCCGGGTGGTCGTGGAAGGAGCGGACGAACGTGAAGGACAGACCTCCGCCCTCGTCGTTCGCAGCTTGGAGCACGCGCTCGATGTAGGTCTCGACCGACATCCCCGACCAGTGCGGTGCCATCACGATGCCAACGGCGCGCTCGATGCCGTCCGCGTGCATACGCTCGACGGCCTCCCGGATGAACGGCTCGGAGTGCTTCATCCCGAGGTATGCCTGGAACCGGTCCGAACTCGCCTCTTCGTTCAGCCGCCGGACGAGGCCCTCAGCCTGCGCGCGCGTGGTGTCGAGCAGCGAGAATACGTTGCCGATGGCCGCGTAGCGGTCCTTCAGCTCCTGCAGGCGCTCCGGCGAAGGCGCTCGCCCCCCTCGGATGTCCGTGTAGAAGCGCTCGATGTCGTCGGGACCACTCGCGGTGCCGTACGCCATGACGAGCACGCCGATCGGCGGGTCGCTCATGCCTGGGAGGATACGCACCAACCTGCTAACCGGCCGCGCGATCCTCCTCGACGGCCCGCCGGAGCGACACATGGAATGCCGCGCCGCCACCGGGTGCGTCGTCGATCCATACGTCGCCACCGAGCGAGCGGGCGAACCCCCGGACGATCGGGAGCCCGAGTCCCAATCCCGGCTGTGCCCGGGTCTTGTCCAGACGCTGGAACCGCTCGAAGATCCGCTCCCTGTCCTCGGGCGGGATCCCGACGCCCGCGTCTAGCACGGAGAGCACCACACGATCCGACTCGACCGTCACGTCGACGCGAACCGGCGGTACGCCGTACTTCCACGCGTTGTCGATCAGGTTCTCGAGTACGTGCCGGAGCGCCTCACCGTCCCCCAGCACCCATGCGACGTCGACACCCGTCACCTCGACCGGGTGCTGCAATACGCCGGACTCGGCGGCCGCCTTCCGCGCCAGCTCTCCGACATCGACCACGACGATCGACTGAGGCGTCTCGGTCCGTTCGAGGCGGGCCGCCATCAGCAGACTCCCGACCATGTCGTCGAGACGACGGCCCTGCCGGGCGATGATCTCGTGCATCTCGTCGCGCTCAGCTTCCATACCGGGACGCCCGGCGATCTCCACCGCTGCGAGGACCGAAGTGATCGGCGTCCTCAGCTCGTGTGTCATGAGATCCAGGAAGTCGCGCTTCATCTGGTCGAGCTCGATCAGCTCAGCGACATGCTCGCGTTCGGCCTCGTACAGGCGGGCGTTGGCGATCGCGGCAGCGGCCTGTTCAGCGAACACCGACATCGCGCGGAGGTCGTACTCGGTGAAGGTCCGCCCCACCGCGGCGTTCACGTTCAGCACGCCGAGGAGATCGCCGCGGTTCACGAGCGGAACGCTGATCGCACTCTCGATCGGCGTATCCCGAGGCCTGAGGCCGGGGAAGTCTTCGGGCGTTGCATCGCCGTCGATCAGGAGGGGCTCCCGGGTACGCGCGACATGTCCTGCGATGCCCTCGCCGATCGGCACGCGTCGTCCGCGCGCGAGGTCGTTGCCCTGGACGCTTGATGACACCAGCTCGTCGCCCTCGGCCAGCATGATCGAGCCGCTCGTCCCGCCAAGGAGGTCGATCGCGCTCCGCAGGATCGTTTCGAGCACCGCGCTCAGATCCAGGACCGAGTTGATCGCCTTCCCCGCGTCGAGGAGCAGGGACACCTCATGCAGACGGTTCGTGAGGGCCGTCGACAGCACGCGCTCGTCGATCAGCATCCGTGCCAGGCGGTGCAGGTGGAGCTCCTGTTCGACCGCATAGACCGAGAACGCGATCGACAGCAGGACCACCGACAGGCGCAGGACGCCGGGTGAGACGGGCGACCATCGCTGCGTGACGGGCCAGATCGATAGGACGACGACACCGAGTGATACCGAGACCAGCAAGATCGCGGACAGGATCCATAGCTGCAGACGCCGGCGCTCGACCGATTCGAGCGAGGGCGTGTTGAACCCGCGCAGGCCCACGACCCGCGCCTCGCGGCGGATGTTCGACGAGAGGTCGTCCTTGGTGTCCATGCGAGATAAGACCTCCATGCCAGGCATCGGGAGGTCGACAGGGTGCCTTGAGGCGGAACCGTGTGTCCCGTGTGGGGCGGGCTCAGGCGCGCGCGGTCCGTTCGTGGACGTGATCGGCCAGACGCCGGAGTATGTCGGGGTCGGTGTCGGGCGGCACACCGTGGCCCAGATTGAAGATGTGGCCATCCCTGAGCGCCGCGCGATCCATCACACGGTCTGCTTCGGCCGCGACGACCTCCCACGGCGCGCTCAGCGCGGCCGGATCCAGGTTGCCCTGCAGGCCGACGCCGGGTCCGACGCGCTCCCATGCCACGTCGAGCGGCGTGCGCCAGTCGACGCCGATCACGTCCCCCCCCGCGCGGCGCATCGAGGCAAGGAGCTCGCCGGTCCCCACACCGAAGTGGATCGTCGGGATGTCGAGGTCGGCCAGCCCGTCGAACAGCCGGCGCATCCATGGCAGGATCGCTCGGTCGTAGGTCTCGGGGTCGAGCGCTCCGACCCACGAGTCGAAGACCTGCAACGCTTGGGCACCTGCGGCGGCCTGCGCACGGAGATGGGGGAGCACGATCGCAACGAGCGCCTCCATCAACCGGTCCCACGTCGCCGGTTCCCTGAGCAACAGCGCCTTGGTCCGGGTGTGCGAGCGGGAAGGCTCGCCCTCGATGAGGTAGCTCGCCAACGTGAACGGCCCCCCCGCGAACCCGATCAATGGAACCTCGAGCTCCTTGCGGAGCAGGCGGATGGCCTCCGCGACCTCGGGGGTGTCCTGCTCGGGGACGAGAGGGCGCAGCCGTGTGACATCGGTCGCGTCCCGGAACGGCTCGTCGACGACCGGGCCCCGGCCGGGCTCGATCCGCACCGTCACACCCACCGCCGCGAGCGGCACCATGATGTCGCTGAACAGGATCGCCGCGTCGACGGCCATCCGCCGGAGCGGTTGCAGCGTGATCTCCACCACCTGCCCGGGATCTCGGCACGTCTCGAGGATGTCGCGATCCTGGCGCAACTCGCGATACTCCGGGAGATAGCGGCCGGCCTGGCGCATGAACCACACAGGTGTGCGATCGACGGGCTCGCGGCGGCACGCTCGGAGGAATCGATCGACGAACCGGCCTTGGCTCACCAGAGCAGGATACGGAGCCGGGTCGACCGGCCGAGCGGGAGGAGTGGGATTCGAACCCACGGGCGAGTTGCCCCGCCAACGGTTTTCAAGACCGTCGCCTTCGTCCGCTCGGCCATCCTCCCCGCTGGGAGTCTAAGACGGCGCGCTGCCCGACCGTCGAAACCGAGGGATGACGCGCCGGCTCAGCCGCTCGGAAGAAGCACCCGCGTCGACTCCGGCAGGTACGGGTGCAGCTTCCCCGGCAGTTCCACCGACCCATCGGCCCGCTGGTGATTCTCCATGAGCGCGATCAGCGTGCGCGCGATCGCCGTGGCCGTTCCGTTCAGCGTGTGGAGGGGTTCGACCTTGCCGTCCGGCCGGCGCACGCGCGTCTGGAGTCGCCGAGCCTGATAGTCCGTGCAGTTCGAGCACGACGTCAGCTCGCGGTACCTTCCCTGGCCCGGCAGCCAGACCTCGATGTCGTACTTCTTGGCCGCCGACCCCCCCAGGTCACCGGCCGCGATGTTCACCACCCGATACGGCAACTCCAAGTTGCTCACGATCTCCTCTTCGACCGACAGGAGGTAGTCGTGCTCATCCCACGAGCTCTCGGGCGCCGTGAAGCTGAACATCTCCACCTTGTCGAACTGGTGCACGCGGAACATGCCGCCCGTGTCTTTCCCGTACGTGCCCGCCTCCCGCCGGAAGCAGCTGGAATAGCCCGCGTAGCGTAGGGGCAGCGCCGACCCATCGAGGATCTCCGTCATGTGCATCGCTGCGAGCGGCACCTCGGCGGTGCCAACCAGATAGAGCTCATCCTCGGTCGTCACGTAGAGCTGCGCTTCGTCCGTCGGCAAGAACCCCGTGCCGAACATCGCCTCCTCCCGAACGAGTACCGGCGGCACCACCGGGACGAATCCCTTCGCCGCCAGGATGTCGAGCGCGTGGCGGACCAATGCGAACTGGACGAACACGATGTCACCCAGGAGGTAGACGAAGCGCGATCCGCTCGTCCGAGCACCGCGATCGGTGTCAAGGACACCGAGGAGCTCCCCGATCTCCGCGTGATCGCGCGCCTCGAAATCGAACGTGGGCGGGACGCCGACCTCCCTCAGCACCTCAGCGTCTTCGTCGGTGAATCCGTTCGGTGCGCTCTCGTGCGGGATATTGGGCGTGCGAGCCAGGAGGTCGGCCAGCTCGGCCTCGGAGGCTTCGAGCTGCGGCTCCAGTTCCTTCAGTCGAACCGACACGGCACCCACCTCGGCGATCAAGCGTTGCTTCTCCTCGTCCTGCGCCCCACCGATCGCTTTCGACACCCGGTTCTGCTCGGCTCGGAGTTCCTCGACGCTCGCCGTGAGCATGCGGCGACGCTCATCCGCCGCGAGGATCTGGTCGACCACGTCGGCGAGGTTCCGGCGTGCGAGCCCCGAGCGGAACGGTTCCGGGTCGTCTCGGATCGCCCTGACGTCGAGCATCTACGGAACCTTGACCTGCCCCGTCTGGTCGGTGGCGGGCTTGTCGGCCGGAGCCGCCTGACCTTTCTCGCCTGCCGCGGGCGCTGTCCCTCCGCCATCCATCACGCTTTGTCCGTGGAAGATTCCACCCTCTTCGACCACGAGCGTCTTCGATGTGATGTTGCCGTCGACGCGCCCCCCGCGCGCGAGGTGCGCCTTCCCCTTGACCAAGATGTTCCCCTTGAACCGACCTCCGACCGAAACGTTCTGCGCCCGGATATCCGCCTCCACCTGACTCTGCGGCGAGAGCTCGACGTCGCCGTCCGCGTTGATCTGCCCTTTCACCTGCCCGTCGATCCGGAGGCTCCCAGCGGACACGACGTTGCCCTCGAGCCTCGCGCCGACCCCGACGATCGTTACCTCTCCGTTATCCGCCATCAGTCGCTCCTCTCGTCGCTCGCCCGGCATTCCCGACGCGTCCTCCGCCTCATCCTCGTCCTTCTTGAAGATCATCGCGCCTGCACCGCCTCGGCCGGCGCCGTGAGCGCCTGCCGGATCGCCTCTTCCTCCTCCGAGGAGAGGTTGTGGCTGCTCCGGCCCTCCGCGATCGGCTTCGCGTACACACGTGTCTCCTGACGACCGTTGATCGACGTCAGCACCACCCCGGTGCCGTGCTCGTCGAGCATCGCGCACGAGAAGGAGAGCCGTCCACCCACATCTTCGAACGCGTCGTAGCGGATCAGCGCTACATGACGGACGGAGCCGTCGATCAGCCGCTGCTGGCGCTTGTCCGTGTTGTTGAGCGTCCGCACCGCCTGCTCCAAGCGATCGATCTTGCGTGCCTGCCCGTCAAGGACGCCGCGCAGCGCGTCGTCCAGGCGGATGGGCCCACCCGGCTCGCGGGTGCGACGGCGTCCAGCCGCGCCCAGCGCGGCGAAGACGAGCGCGAGCACCCCGACGCCGAGCGCGATCAGAACAAGGAGGGTGAGCGTACGGTCCGAGAAGGTCAAACGGTTCCCCCGAGGACGACGGAAACGGCCATCTACCTGCGGTTTTCGGTGCAGCCTCCTGAGTATACGATGGGCCCTCTCGTGGACGAACGAACCCTGGCCCGCCTGCTCGGCGACGTGGCAGCGGGCACGACGCCCGTCGCCGACGCGGTGGAGGCCCTCCGAGCCCTCCCCTACGAGGCCGTCACCGACGCCCGCGTGGACCACCATCGCGAGCTCAGGACGGGACATCCCGAGGCGATCTATGGCCCGGGCAAGACGCCCGTGCAGGTCACAGACATCGCCGTGGCGCTCGCGGCGCAGGCGACGGGAGCCGTGCTCCTCACCAGAGCCACGCTCGAACAAGCCGACGCCGTGGTCGCGGCGATCCCTTCGGCGACGTTTCACGAGCGGGCGCGTTTGGTCGTCGTGAAGCCGGCGCGACACGCGATCGACGCGACCGTCACCGTCGTGGCGGCGGGCACGTCCGACCTCCCGGTCGCCGAGGAGGCCGCGCTTTCGGCCGAGGCCGCCGGGATCGCCGTCAGCCGGATCACCGATGTCGGCGTCGCCGGCGTCCACCGGGTGCTCGAACATCGCGAAGCGTTCGAGGAGTCGGATTGCGTCATCGTCGTCGCCGGGATGGAAGGCGCGCTCCCCTCCGTCGTGGCGGGACTCACCTCCACGCCGATCGTCGCCGTGCCGACGAGCGTGGGCTACGGCGCATCGTTCGAAGGCCTCGCGCCGCTCCTCACCATGCTCGCCTCATGTGCGCCGGGGGTCGCGGTCGTGAACATCGACAACGGGTTCGGCGCTGCTCAGGTGGCGCACCGGATCGTACGGTCGATCATCAACGGGTCCGAACGATGAAGCTCCTCTACTTCGACTGCATCGCCGGCATCTCGGGCGACATGGCACTCGGCGCGCTCATCGATGCCGGCGCCGATCTCGAACGGATCCGGGCTGGACTCGCGGCCCTGCCCGTCGAGCCGTTCGAGCTCGAGGTGAACGAGGTCGACACCGGAGGTCTGCGGGCCACGAAGATCGACGTTCGCGCGCCGGTCGTCGGTCTGACGCGCACGTACATGGGCATCCGGGCCCTCCTCGACCAAGCGGAGCTTCCGCTCGACGCGAAGGCGATGGCTCAGCGCATCTTCCGCAGGCTCGCGGAGGCGGAGGCGATGGTCCATCGGCGCGAGGTCGAACAGGTCTCGTTCCATGAGGTAGGTGCCGTCGACTCGATCGTCGACATCGTGGGAACCGCGCTTGCGGTGACGTGGTTCGGCGTCGACCGCGTCTTCGCCTCAGCGGTCCCGACCGGTCTCGGGATGGTGAAGACCGAGCACGGCTCCATGCCGATCCCGGCCCCCGCCGTGGTCGAGCTGCTCCGCGGCGCGCCCATGTACTCGCGCGGCGTGATGGCCGAGCTCGTGACGCCGACAGGAGCAGCGATCCTGGCCGCGCTGGTTGAGGGTTTCGGGGATCTCCCGCGGCTGCTCGTGGAGCACGTCGGCTACGGGGCCGGGAGCGAACGGCTCGACTTCCCGAACGTCACGCGCGTCCTGATCGGCGAGGAGGACCCCGCGCCGAGCGCGAGAGTCGAGACCCCCGTCGGGGGCGAACTGGTGCTCGAGACGAACGTCGATGACCTCAACCCCGAGCTCTACGGCTACGTGCTCGAGCGGCTCTTCGCCGCCGGCGCGCAGGACGCTTGGCTCACGCCGATCGTGATGAAGAAGGGACGGCTCGCAGTCACGATCGGCGTGCTGGTCTCCCCGCAGCGACAGGAGGCGATCCGTCAGGTGCTGTTCGCGGAGGCTGGGACGTTGGGGGTTCGCACCTCGCAGGTGGAGAAGCGCGTGCTCGACCGCGAATGGGTCGAGGTCACCACGCTTCACGGCTCGGTGCGCGTCAAGGTCGGCCGGGCCGAGGGCCAGATCGTGACCGTCGCCCCCGAGTTCGAGGATTGCGCGCAGATCGCGCGCGAGGCGGGGGTCCCGGCGCGCGAGGTGTACGAGGAGGCGACCCGTCTCGCGCGCGAGGCGCTCGGCGAGTGAGCCTCATCTTCGTCACCGTCGCCCTGGCGACGATCGTGGGCCTCGTGACCGGCGGATCCTTCCGCGCGTTCCCGTCGATCCCCCTCCGCTGGTGGGGGCTCGCGATCGCCGGCGTCGTGCTGCAGTTCGTCCCCGTTCCAGGAGTTCTCGCGTATGCGGTGCTGCTGCTTTCTTTCGCGGTGCTACTCGTGTTCACGTTCATCAATCTGCGAGCGGCCGGGTTCATCCTGATCTTCGTCGGACTGATGTTGAACGCTGTCGTGATCGTCGCCAACCACGGCATGCCCGTGACCATGCGCGCACTCGCCGCGTCCGGCGAGGCCACAACGCTCCACGAGCTCCGTACGAACGGAGGCGCCAAACATCACCTGGCGGACCAGGACTCCGTGTTGCTTTCGCTCGCCGACTCGATCGGCATCGGAACGCCCATCGACGAAGCCGTGAGCGTCGGCGACCTCTGTGTGCAGCTCGGGGTCGGCTGGTTCATCGTCGCAGCGCTGCGGCCTCGCGCGTCCTCACACTAGGGACTCACTCCGACCGTCGACCCAGCCGATATCTCACACATGCCCGACACGGTCACGCTGCCGCGAGACATCCAACGCCGGCTGGACATCTGGAAGGCGATCGGCGCGCTCCTTCTGTGTGCGCTCTACGGGTGGTTCGCCCTGGTCCGGAACACGCAGACGCCCATCCTCGAGTTCCTGGACATCGCGGTGCACGAGGTCGGCCACAAGCTCTTTTCGCCCTTCGGCGAGCTGATCATGCTGATCATGGGCTCGGGCTTCCAGGTGGTGTTCCCCCTGGCGCTCGGGGTTGTGTTCGCGGTGGGGAAACACAATCTGATCGCGTGGGGGATCTGCTGGGCATGGGCAGCTAACGCGATGTGTGACGCCGCGCGGTACATCTACGACGCTCCGCGCGGCGAGCTCATGCTCCTAGGCGGAGGCGGAGGGCTGGGCGACTGGTCACGGATCCTCGGTCCCGAGCATTACGACAAGCTGTACCTGGCAGATCGGTTGGCCGCCGACGTCCGAGCCCTCGGGTTCGTGGCGTGGTTCGCGGCCGTCGGGGTCGTCGTCTTCGCTCTCGTTCGCGACGCGGCCGCCGCCAGGCGCGATGCGTCGGCGGGGATCCACAAGCCCAGCGCGCGGCCGTCCGGCACGCTCACCCCGGTGGGCGACGTCGAGATGTGGCGGCGCTGAGGTTCGACTCACGGCTCCGTTGCGCAGGACCTCCCTCCGGCTCCTGTCTGGTCGACCTTCTCCTGATCGCCCGATAGGCTCGCGCGTCATGGACGTGCCGCGGATCGCGATCGTCGGGGCAGGTCTGGCCGGGCTCACGTGTGCCTATCGGCTGTATCAGGCCGGAGTCGCCACAACTGTGTACGAGGCACAGGAGCGTGTGGGAGGGCGGTGCTGGAGCGCGCCGGGCATCGTGGACGGGCAGCTCGCCGAGCATGGCGGCGAGCTGATAGACGCCTCGCACCAGCACGTGATCTCGCTCATCCGTGAGCTGCACTTCGAGCTCGAGGACCGGGAGCTCGCTGGCACGACGTTGGGGAGCATCGGTCGGATGGTGCTCGACGGCCGCGAGATCGGACGTGAGGTGACCGCGATCACGAAGCTGGTCGAACGCCTCCGCGTGGAGGTCGAGCGGATCGGTGACATGTCGTACGACCGAGCTGGGCCCGATGCCCGCGCGTTCGATGAGCTTTCGGTGATCGACTGGCTCGACGCGAACCTCGAGGGCGGCAGCGGGTCCCCGCTCGGTCGGACGGTTGCTTCCGGGATCTCGCAGGACACCGGGTCTCCGCCTGAACACTTGTCCGCGTTCCTCCTCATCTCCCAGTTCTTCCTGGAGTTCCCGGACCCGATGGACGACGGCGACCGGAACGAAGGACGCGAGCGGACCATGCTCGACATCATCGAGACGATCACACACGGGATGCACGTGCGCGGCGGGAACGATCTGGTGCCGCAAGCGCTCGCCGCGGTGCAACCACCTGGCTCTGTCATGTTGGGGAGGGCGTTGCATGCGCTCAGGCACGCGAGTGACGACACGTACCGCTTGCGATTCGCCGACACCTCGGGAGAGATCACGGCGGACCACGTGGTGCTCGCACTGCCCTTCTCCACGCTCCGTCAGGTAGACCTGGACGACGCCGATCTCTCCGCTCGCAAACGGGCCTGTATCGATGCGCTGCCGATGGGCCAGAACACGAAACTCCTGCTCGGGTTCGATCGTCCCCTGTCGACGCTGTCTCCCCAGGCTGGATCGATCACGTTCGATCCGCCCGCCGCGACGTTCTGGGACAGCTCGCTGGCGCAGGAGGGTGAGGGCGGCATCGTCACACTGTTCACGGCTGGACGGCTGTTCGACGCGGACAGCGCTCACGGCGAAGCCTCGCCGGCCGCGGTGGGCCAGGCGCTGTCGCTGTTCGAGTCAGCGGCGCCCGGGTCGCGCGATGCGTTCACAGGACGCGCGTGGCTGGACTCCTGGCCCGACGACCCTTGGAGCCGCGGGTCGTACGCGACCTGGCGCCCGGGCGATGTGACCCGCTACTGGGGGTTCGTCGGCTTGCCGGAAGGGGGCGTGCATTTCGCCGGCGAACACACCTCCACACTCAGCCAGGGATACCTGAACGGCGCGGTCGAGAGCGGCGAGCGCACGGCACAGGAAGTGCTCGACGCCCTCGGTCTCCGCCGAGCCCGCTAGATCGATCCGGAGAGCTGGCGACCATCTGCCCGGTATCCCGGAGATCAAGCCGGCTCCTGGCTGGAACGCGATCGCTGCGGCAGGGCTTCAGCCTCGCCGTCGCGAGCGTCTGGACGGTCGTGGCGCTCGCCAGCATCTACGCCCCGAACATGGTGACCGGAACCGACCCGACGACGATCCCGATGGCCGCGATCACCGCACCCATCGCCGGTGTTGTCGCGACCGCGTTCGTGTCCGTATTCGCCGCAGGGGAGCCCAGGCCACGACACCGCGCCCGAAAGGTAGTTCGCTTGGATAAAGGGCTAGCAGACCGAGGCGCGAGTCGACACCGCCTCGTCAGACCGAGGATCGGTTTGGCATGCCCTTCCCATGGCGGTCGATGAACACCACCCGAGGTGCTTGCGGCGATCCGCTGGACCACCGGCATCCGATCAGCTCCGCCACGCTCACCGCGCTCGGATATCGTGGTCTCGCCGACGTTGGGGGTTCTGATGATCGGATCGCTCGAGGGTCTTCCAGAGGAAGGGATCGGCTGGGAGCTGGTGGCGAGGTCACTGACGACGACTAGCGGGACATCCTCGTGTCGATGGTGAACGCAGCTCGTGAGATGGCAAGGTCCGCTCGCTCTGGTTCCTGGGGGATCGGCTCAAGCGGTTCTCAGATGGCGCTGACTGAACGACGTGAAGGTCAGCCTGCGGCATCCGAAGACTTGGAGCGCATCGCGCTCGTCTCCGACATCGAGTGGATCCATCAACTGGGAGCTGGGGGCCAGTCGTGAGGGCTCCAATAGCTCGTTCGTGGTTCCTCATGCTTGAGTCGGCCTCGAGGTGAGCTCGCCGTGACCGGACTGGCGATCCTCGCCGCGGTCTTCGTCGGTTACGCCCTGGTGGCATCGAAGCTCGAACGGTGGTGGATCAGCGCACCGATGCTCTTCACCGCCACCGGCTTCCTGCTGGGCCCGAGCGCGCTCAACGTCCTTCCGTTCCAGTGGGGGGACGAGGTGGCCCTCACGGTGGCCGAGATCGCCCTCGCGTTGCTCCTGTTCGCCGACGCATCCACGGTCAGACTGCGGGAGGTCGAGGGCGATGCCCGGCTCCCCGGGCGACTGCTGTTCCTCGGGCTCCCGGTCACGATCGCGCTCGGGACGCTCGTGGCGGGCCTGATGTTCCCTTCGGTGGGGTGGGCCGCGGCAGCGGTCATGGCCACGATCCTCGCGCCGACCGACGCGGCGCTGGGTCTGGCGGTCTTCACCAACGTCGCGGTGCCGGTGCGCCTCCGCCGGGCGCTGAACGTCGAGAGCGGGCTGAACGACGGGCTCGCGACGCCGTTCCTCACGCTGTTCCTCGCGATCCTGGCATCCGAGGAGGGCTACGAGCAGGGCTCGTGGCTGATCCACGCAGCGGACCAGATCGCGCTCGCGTTCGGTGTAGCGCTCGTGGCGGGCGTGGCCGGCGCCTGGCTCCTGTCGGCGGCGAAGGCACGCGGGTGGACCTCGCATGTCTCGGAGCAGCTGGCGATCCTGGCGCTCGCGCTCCTCTCGTACGCCGGCGCGGTGGCGATCGGCGGGAACGGGTTCGTCGCGGCATTCGTCGCCGGCATCTTCTTCGGGGCGACGACGAAGAGCGAGTTCCACCAAAGGATGGAGTTCACGGAGACACTCGCCCTGTTCCTCACATTCGTGGTCTGGTCCCTGTTCGGCGCGCTCCTCGTCGGGCCTGTCGTTACCGGCCACATCGCTCTGGCACCGATCACGTACGCGGTGCTCAGCCTCACCCTCATCCGGATGATCCCCGTAGGGCTCTCGTGGATGAAGCTCGGCATGCGATCACGCACGATCCTGTTCGCCGGCTGGTTCGGACCTCGTGGGCTCGCGTCCGTCGTGTTCACGATGCTGACGATCCGAACCCTCAGAGAGACCGGAGTCGCGTTGGACACGATCGTGCCGGTCGCAACGTGGACGATCCTGCTCTCCGTCATCGTCCACGGTCTGACCGCGGCGCCGTTCTCACGACGCTACGGACGATGGATCTCCGGTCAGACCGGGTCGCTCCCCGAGCTCCAGGACGTTCCCGAGCCGCGGATCAGACGACGCAGCCTGGGTCGTCCCCCGCGATCTTCTGCGTAGGCCTAGCGTCCCACGCGGTCGGTTCCCCGATCGCGACGCGCCGGTGGTCTCACGGCGGCTATGGCTCGACGGCAGGTTGTCGGCGTCTCCTGGACCATCCGAGGTCTAGGCCGACGCTGACCACCAGGATCGCGAGCAGCGTCACGATCGACGCGGGCTCGTGGATGAGCGTCGTGAAGATGAACGTCAGCAGCGTGACCACGATCACCAGCAGAGCGAGGACCAACACCCAGGGTCGGGCTCCGGTCTCGCGGTAGACGCGGAGGTGGGCAGCGGTCACGAACGCGAAGATCATCAGCGCGATCGCGCTCCCGATGGATGCGATCGCCGACAGATCGAACCCGATCACCATCACGATGATCGTCACCGAGGCGATCAGGAGACCGTTCGGCACACGCCCGCCGACCTTCCCTCCCATCATCGGCGGGAACTGCCCCGTCGAGGCCAGGTGCTCGCTGAGCCCCTGAGCCGGGTAGAGGCCCGCGTTCGTCGCGCCGGCCGTGGCGAACAACGCGGTCACGCTCATGAGCCAGTAGCCCGCACGGCCGAGCACGGGCTGGGCGGCGACCGCGATCGCCGTCGCTCCCGACTCGATCACCTTCTCGACCGTCAGCGTTCCGAACACCCCGATCGCGATCGCGACGTAGACGACGGTCGCGATCCCGAGGGCAAGGAACATCGCCCTCGGCAGCTGGCGCGACGGGTTCGGGAGATCCTTCGCCGTGAACGTGATCACACCGAACCCGAGGAAGGCGAAGAAGGTGAGCGCCACGCTCGACACGATCTCGCGCACCCCCGGGTAGTGGGAGGGAGCGAGCAGGGAAGGATCCATGTTGGCGATCGTGACGACGGCGAAGAACCCCAGGATCCCCACGACGATGAACACGATCAGGCTCTGGACCTTCGCGACGGCCGTCGACCCGACGACGTTCAGCCCGGTCATCGCGATCACCACGAGCACGGCGAAGATCTTGGCCCAGAGCGCGCTCTCCCCGGCGAACATGGAGCTCGCGTAGCTGCCGAACGAGACAGCGACCATGGCCGTGACGATGATGTTCGCCGAGTAGACGAGCCAGTCGGTGACGCCGGCGACATGGCCCTCTCCGAAGCCCCGGCTCACGTACTCGAGCAATCCGCCGGCGGATGGGTACGTGGCGCCGAACTTGGCGAACGAGTACCCCTGGAGCATCGCGATCGCGCCGGCGATGAGGAACGACACCCAGACGGCCGCGCCCGCCACCTCGCCGGCGGCACCCAGGAGGGAGAAGATCCCGGCGCCCACCATCGCGCCGACGCCGATGAACGCCGCTTGACGGACCGTATAGCGGCGGTGGCTCGCCGGCTCGGTCGATGTCGCCTCAGCCACCGCCGTTCACCGTGACGAGGCTGCTCTCAGCCTCGTGTTTCCGCAACCTGGAGAGTTGGATGGTCTTGTCGACCCAGACGATCCCCGGGGCGATCAACGACAGCAGCAACACGACCCCCCATTGCCTTCCGGTGAGCGACACCGTGTCCAACAGACGCTGGAGCATGTTCAGCTCGACGGCAGCCCACGTGAGCGTCCACCCGAGGATGATCCAACCGAGATAAGGGAAGACCGGGGACGACCACAGGGGCTCACGCTCGCGCCGCATGACCAATCCCAGGTTCACCGCACTCATCGACACGATGGCGAACGCCATCGTCATCGAGATGGACGGTAGCGTCGTGCTCGGCTGATCGGGTCCCCACTCGAGAACCGCGAGCGCGCTCGCGGCGACCGCGAAGCCGCTGACGGCCCACCGAACGATCTGAGGCCCGGTGACGATCTTCGTGCCGGGCTTGCGCGGCGGCCGTTGCATCACGCTGGGATCGGGTACGTCGACGATGAATCCGATCACGACCGTGACGACCACGAAGAACTTGCAGAAGAGCAGCTGCATCGGGAAGAGCGCCACGCCGCCGTTGATGTTGAGGATCGTGGCGAGCAGCATCAGCTGCAGCACCGAGGACAGGATCGTGAGCTGGAGCTTCACGTACGACGTGATCCGCCGGTAGATGTCTCGGCCCAGGTCGATCGCCTTGACGAGGGTGGCGAAGTTGTCGTCGGTGAGCACGATCTTCGCCGCTTGCTTCGTCACCTCAGAGCCGCTCCCCATCGCGACACCGATGTCCGCCTGCTTCAGGGCCGCGGCATCGTTCACCGCGTCCCCGGTCATCGCGACCACGTGGCCCGCCTCCTGCATCAAGCGGGCGAGCCGGACCTTGTCCTCCGGTGCCACACGCCCGAAGACGTGGAGCTCCGGGAGGCGCTCGGCGACCTCGGCGTCCGGGAGGTGCGAGAGGTCCGTTCCAGTGATCACGCCGGGCCCGAGGCCGAGCTCATCGGCGATCGCCCGCGCGGTGATCGTGTGGTCGCCCGTGATCATCCGGACGTCGACCCCCGCGCTCAGGGCGATCCGCACCGCGTCCTTGGCCTCCGCGCGGAGGGGGTCGATGATCCCGACCAGCGCGACCAGGATCAGGCCGGAAACCGCCCCCATGGGTTCGTCGATCGCCGCGGCCATCGCCGCGTCGTCGAGATCGCGAGCGGCGAACGCGAGTACGCGCAAGCCGCGCTCCGAGAGTTGCTGGTTCGCAGCCAGGATATCGTCGCGTGCCTCGCCGATCGCGATGACCCGTCCGCGCCACATCGCCCGGTCGCACCGTTCGATGACCACGTCGGGGGCGCCTTTGACGCTGATGAAGTGCGGCTGCTGGATGATCCCCCCCACGACGTGCTCCGGGGCGTCGTGGAACGTGGCCATGAACTTGTACTCGGAGTCGAACGGCACCTCCGCACGGCGCGGGAGCGCCCGACGCGTCTCCTCGGCGTCCACGCCGGTCTTGGCGGCGAGCACCACGAGCGCCGCCTCCGTCGGGTCGCCGATGATGGATTCATCGCCCGCGACGGTCGCGTCCGTGCAGAGGCACAGGCCGAGCGCCAATCGCCGGAAGTCCGGGGGTTCGCCGCCCCCCGCGCCGAGGATGGCGCCGGTCTTCTGGTAGCCACCGCCCCCGATCGTGAACCAGTCGCCGGCTGCGAGCATCGAGGTCGCCGTCATCGCGTTCATCGTGAGCGTCCCGGTCTTGTCGCTGTTGATGACGGTCGTCCCGCCGAGCGTCTCCACGTCGGTCAGCGTCTTGACGACCGCCTTCGACTCGGCCAGGCGTTGCGCTCCCGACGACAACATCGCCTGCACGAACGTGGGGAGTCCGACCGGGATCGACGCGATCGCCGTCGAGATGCACAGCAACAGCAGCGTGTCTCGATCCTGGCCTCGTGCGATGCCCACGATGGCGATCACCGCCACCGCCGACCAGGCGAGGACGCCGAAGACCTTGGTCAGCCCGTCCAGCTCCCGCTGCAGCGGGGAGCGAGAGCGCTTCGTCGCGCTGACCATGTCCGCGATGCGACCCATCTGCGTCGACTGACCGGTCGCCGTGACGATGCTGGAAGCGGAGCCCCGGGTGACCTGCGTGTTCTGGAACACCATGTCCGTGCGGTCGCCGAGAGCGACATCGTCACCCGCGATCGGGTTCGTGTCCTTAGGCACCGGCGCGCTCTCCCCGGTGAGGGCCGCTTCCTGAACCTCGACCGTCGCCGCGGAGATGAGCCGCCCGTCTGCCGGAACCAGATCTCCCGCCTCGAGCAACACGACGTCGCCCGGCACGAGCCCCCGGGAGTCGATCTCCTCGACGCTTCCCGATCGCCGGACGCGGGCGTGAGGAACCTGGAGCTGCGCGAGTGCCTCGACGCTTGCCCGGGCCTTCAGCTCCTG
This sequence comes from uncultured Actinomycetes bacterium, assembly GCA_963695975.1. GTDB lineage: Bacteria > Actinomycetota > UBA4738 > UBA4738 > HRBIN12 > JBBQVZ01. The sequence goes on from CAVOIB010000002.1 coordinate 255,557, forward strand.
GTTCGAGCCCATGACGACGTTGAACGTCACGAGACCGAGGACGAAGACCCCCGTCGCGACCTGGCCGATCACGAAGCTCGCCACCGACACGATCAGCAGCATGATGTTCATCGGGTTCGAGAGCTGCCCGCGAGCCACGACCCAGACGCTCGGGGGCGGCTCCGTCGGCAGCTCGTTGGGTCCGTACTCGGCGAGTCGCCGCTCGACCTCGTCGGCGCTCAGTCCGGCGTCGGGATCGACCTCCAACCGTGTCGCCACGTCCGCGGGCGACATCGCATGCCAAGCAAGGTCTTCCGGATTCGGCTCGGTCATGGTCATCTTCGGACCTGTCGTAGGATCGCTCGATTCACGACATCCCTCCGCCACCCGCGCTGGGTGGCGGGTTCAGGCTTTGCTCGAACCGCTGGAGCGCGGCCTCGAACTGCCCGAGTCGCTGCGTCGCGTGTTGCACGGCTTCCTGCGGGGCGGCGATCGGTCCCTCCAGCGCTCGGATCGCGGTCCGGAGCTCGTCGAGCTCGTCTCGCAGTCCGGCGAGCGGGGTCGCCGCCGCCGGGTCGCCCTGTCCGGCCGCCAGCTCGGCGAGTTGCCCGGCCAACACGTCGATCTCCTGGGTCCGCTGCGGGAACCCGCCCTTGGGCGGGCCCTGCGCGCTCGCCGTCGTCAGGTCGGCAGCGAGGCTTTGGAACAGCGACGTGCCGAGCGCGGCGGCCTCGCGGGCCTTGGTGCGCCACGCCTCCAGCGGCGACCGGCGTGACCGGATCACCAGGTAGGCGATCAAGGCGATCGCCGCCAGGGCCAGGAGGACCCAAAGCCAGATCGTCGAGGTCGAGGTCGACGCGTTGCCCTGGGGGGTCGGCGACGTCGTCGGCGTTGGGGAGGGCGATGGCGATGGCGATGCAGTGGTTGACGGGGTCGGCGATGGAGATGGAGAGGAAGAAGGAGAAGGTGACGGTGACGACGAGGGTTTCGGCGACGGGGTCGGTGAGGGTTTCGGCGACGGGATCGGTGAGGGTTTCGGCGACGTGGTCGGTGAGGGTTTCGGCGAGCTGGTCACGGACGGCGCTGGCGTTGGGGTCGGAGAGACCGCCGACGGTTGGTCGGTCGGCGACGGGATCGGCGTACCCGGCGTACCCGGCGAGCCCGGGGTCCTGGTGACGACCCCCGGACGACTCGGCGAGAAGCTCACACTCACCCCCGCGCTCGAGGCCCTCGACTTGATCGCCTCGCTGACGTTCCCCGAGCATCCGACCAGCGCGAGGCAGCACGCAAACGCGAGGCTGACGAGCACGACCGATCGGGTTCCTCGCGACGCGAACGACATCGCATCAGATCCTTCGTCAAGTCGAGACAGGACGCGGCAGCACCAAGATACCTGCACTTCCTTCAGCCCCCCGTTCCCGTTCATGACAGAACCGCTCCCGCTGCGAGGACGATCACGACCACGATCGATAGGTAGATCAGCAATGGCCATATCCATCGGAGGTAGCGGCCGTACGGCACGCGGGCGATCGCCAGACCGCCCATCACGACAGCAGAGGTCGGGATGAAGAGGTTCATCAGCCCCGATGCGCTCTGGTACGCGGTCACGACCAACCGCGCCGGTACGTCCACGAAGCTGGCCAACGGCGCCATGATGGGCATCGCCACTGTCGCCAGACCGGACGAGGACGGGATCAGGAACGACAAGGGCAGGAATAACCCGTACATCACGATCGCGAACCCGGCCTTCCCGACGTCGCCCAGGGCGACCTCGGCCCAGTGCAGGACCGTGTCCGTGATCTGGCCGTTGTTCATGATCACGGTGATCCCACGCGCGATCCCGATGATGAGGGCGACACCGAGGAGATCCTTCGCTCCATCCACGAAGGTGGCGGTCAACTCGCCCTCACCCATGTGGCCGATGAGCCCGATCACGATCGCGAAGAGGAGGAAGGAAGCAGTCATCTCCGGGAACCACCACCAGAGGGTCGGAAGCGGTATCCCGAGGTCCGCCCACGGGATGACGCCATACATCATGACCCCGAACGCAAGCCCGAACACGACGAGGACGGTCTTCTGCGTGCCGGTCATGACGAGGCTGCTGCTGCCCTCCTCTTCCTGAGCGCGGAAGTGCGCCTCGTTGTCGTCCTTCATGTCGAACACGAGCGACCGCGAGGGATCGGCCTTCACCCGATCCGCGTACCGCATCACGAAGAAGATGCCGATCCCGAGTCCCACGATCAGGATGATCAGGCGGCCGATCAGGCCGTCGCTGATCGGGATGCCCGCGAATCCGGAGGCGATGCCGGTGGCGAACGGGTTGATCGTCGACCCGAGCGTGCCGATCCCGCACCCGAGCAAGACGATCGCCGCGCCCGTGAGCGCGTCGTAGCCGGCAGCGATCATCACGGTAATCACGACCGCGTAGAAGGCCAAGCTCTCCTCGGCCATCCCGTACGTCGTTCCTCCGATTGCGAAGACCGTCATGAGGAGCGGGATCATCCATCGTTCCTTGCCTCGAAGCCGAACGACCAGCCTCCCGATCCCAGCTTGTATCGCTCCCGTCTTCATGGTGACGCCCAGGAACCCGCCGATCACGATGATGAACAGCGCGACGTCGATCGCTCCGAAGAGCGTTCCCTTGTTGTAGTAGTTGATGTTCCCCTTGTTGTTCTCGATCCCATACAGACCGTTGATCGGCGCCGTGAGCGAGTCGACGATCACACGCTGGGGGTTCGACTTGACCTCGTGGTACGTGCCCGGGATCGGCTCCCCTGCCTTGTTGAGGTCGTAGGTGCCCGCCGGGACGACCCAGGTCGCGATCGCCGCGAGCACGATGAGTGCGAATAGGATCGTGTAGGCCGATGGGAGCGTGAACCGAGGCTTCTTCTTCGACGGCTCGGCGTCTACATCCGTTCCGACGCTCACAGCGACACTTCCTCACGCCCGGACACCGCTGACAGCGAGGTGATGACCTCGGCCGTGCCGACGCGACCGAGCGCGCCGGAGCCCACGTCATCTCCGTGGTGATGCGAACGACCGCGTGCGAACGCGATCAGGCCTGCGATGACGCACACGACCACGATCGCGATCACCCATCGTCGTCTCACTCCCTCCCCCTTCCTCGGCGGATCCGTCTCCTCAGAGGGGGTCCCGGACGAACGGACACGTCATGCAGTGACCGCCACCGCGACCCTTGCCGAGCTCGAACCCCTCGATCTCGATCACCTCGACCCCTGCCTCGCGCATCTTCGAGATCGTGTACGTGTTCCGCTCGTACGCCACGACCACACCTGGCTCGAGAGCGACGACGTTGTTCCCGTCGTCCCACTGCTCGCGCTCCTGCTGGTACGTGTCACCTCCCGTCTCGACGACCTGCAGCTTGTCGACACCCAGCGCATCCGCGACGGCGCCGAGGAAGCTCTCCTCCTTCGTGACGTGGAACCGACCCTCGGACGGACCGGGGCGAAGGCTGATCGCCCGCACGGCGTTCACGACCTTGGGGTAGGCCGTGGCCTTGTCCCGGTCGAGGAGCGTGAAGACCGTGTCCAGGTGCATGTGCGCGCGGTCCTTGGTCATCACCACCGCGATCACGCGGTCTGCGGCCCCCTTGGCGAACATCGCTTTGGCGATCTGCTCGATCATCCGCGCCTGCGTCCGCTCGCTGAGGCCGATCAGGACCGTGCCATTGCCGATGGGCTGCACGTCTCCGCCCTCGAGCGACGAGCGGCCGAAGTCCGCGATGTGGAACCGGCCATCGTCGCCGAGCTCCGGGTACCAGTACTCGAACGTTGCCTCCTGGAACATCGGATGAGCCCGGTAGATGGCCGCGACGTTGATGGCCTCCAGGCGCCGGGCCGGCCAATACATCGGGTTGATCGACACGCCGCCGTACATCCAGCACGATGAGTCCCGTGTGAAAAGCGTGTTGGGGAGCGGCGGGAGGATGAACGTGCTCATGTCGTCGAGGGCGGCAGCCGGCAGGGAGTACTCCCGGAACTTCGCCAGGTCGAGGCCGGCCTCGGCTACCGTGAGACCCCCGATCAGGTGCTCGGCCAGCTCGTCGGGCTTCAGATCGTCAAGGACCGAGCGGACCTCGTCCACCATCGATACGCCCACGGTGTACTCGGAGGCCACCAGCTCGATCAGGCGACGGCGGCCTTCGTCGCTCGCGGCGATCGCTTCGGCGAGCAGCTCGCGGAGCAGATAGACCTCGACCCCGCGCTCACGCATCTTCTCGACGAACCGGTCGTGCTCGTACTGGGCGCGCTCGACCCACAAGACGTCGTCGAAGAGCAGCTCGTCGTGGTTCGACGGGGTTAGCCGCTGGAGGCTCAGCTCCGGGCGGTGGACCATCACCTTGCGCAGCTTGCCCACCTCCGAGTGGACACCGAACGTCTCCATCACATCTCCCTTCACCCGGTCATGCGGGCACCACCTGCGTTCCCGCGGCGCCGTCCACGATCCCCGCGATGTCGTCGAGCGACCCGATCGCGGCGCGGTTCCCCGTCTTCCGGACGAACCGCACGGCCGCCTCCACCTTCGGACCCATCGAGCCGTTCGCGAACTCGTACGCGCCGAGATCGTCGGGGGTCACCCGGTCGAGACGCTCCTGCTGCGGCGTCCCCCAAGCCGTGTAGACGGCGTCGACGTCTGTCGCCATCACGAACAGCTCGGCGGCGATGTCCTCGGCGAGCAGTTCGCTGGCGAAGTCCTTGTCGATCACGGCCTCAACACCCACTAGCATCTGCCGGTCATCCGGAGCGAACATGGTGGGGATGCCCCCGCCGCCGGCGCAGATGACCACCGCGCCGCGCTCGAGTAGCCACCTGATCGGTCGGATCTCGATGATCCGCTTGGGAAGCGGGGACGGGACGACGCGCCGCCACTTCTTCCCGTCCATCTTGAAGCGCCAGCCCTTCTCGGTCCCCAGACGGTCGGCCTCGGCCTTATCGTAGATAGGTCCGACGAACTTGGTCGGGTCCTCGAACGCCGGGTCGTCCGGATCCACCTCGATCATCGTGAGAAGCGTGGCGAGCGGTGTCTCCTGCGGGAGAACGTTGCCGAGCTCCTGCTCGACCATGTAGCCGATCATCCCCTCGGTCTCCGCCCCCAGAACGTCCAACGGATACGGGTCGACGGCCGTGTATGACTCGGCCTGTAGCGCGAGCAAGCCGACCTGCGGTCCGTTGCCGTGCGCCACCACCAGCTCGTGCTCCGCAGCCAGTGGAGCGATCGACCCGGCCGCGACCCGCACGTTGCGCCGCTGAAGTTCGGCGGTCATCGGGTCGCCTCGCTTCAGCAAGGCGTTGCCTCCGAGCGCTACGACGATCCGCACCCTCTCGCCCTCCTCCGCTCAATCGCCCAGGGTGGCGACCAGCACTGCCTTGATCGTGTGCACGCGGTTCTCGGCCTCATCGAAGACGACCGAATGCTTCGACTCGAACACCTCGTTCGTGACCTCAAGCGCCTCGAGCCCGTACTCCTCGTAGATCTGCTCCCCCACCTTGGTCTCCCGGTCGTGGAAGGCCGGCAGGCAATGCATGAACCGCACCCGCGGGTTCCCGGTCCGCTCGATCACGTCCATGTTCACCTGGTACGGCCTCAGCAGCTCGATCCGCTCCTTCCAGACCGAGGCGTCCTCGCCCATCGAGACCCACACGTCGGTGCAGAGGAAGTCGACACCGGTGACCGCCTCGTCGACCGCGGCCGTCATCGTGAGCCGAGCCCCCGTTTTCGTCGCGATCTCCCGGGCCGTCTCGACGAGCATGACGTCGGGCCAAAGATGCTCGGGCGCACAGATGCGGACGTCCATGCCGAGCTTGCATCCGATGATCATCAATGAGTTGCCGGTGTTGAACCGAGCGTCGCCGAGGTAGCAGTACGCGACGTCGCGCATCGGCTTGTCCGAGTGCTCTCGCATCGTCAGCACGTCCGCGAGCATCTGGGTGGGATGGAACTCGTCCGTGAGCCCGTTGTAGACAGGGACACCCGCGTACCGGGCGAGCTCCTCGACGATGTCTTGACCGAAACCGCGATACTCGATCGCGTCGTACATCCGCCCGAGCACGCGCGCGGTGTCCTTCATCGATTCCTTGTGGCCGATCTGGGTGCCGGTCGGCCCCAGGTACGTCACGTGTGCGCCCTGATCGAAGGCGGCGATCTCGAACGCGCATCGTGTGCGCGTCGAGGTCTTCTCGAAGATCAGCGCGATGTTCTTCCCGGTGAGCCGAGGGACCTCGAACCCCCCGTACTTGGCCCGCTTCAGATCCGCCGAGAGATCGATGAGGAACCCCAGCTCCTCGGTCGTGAAGTCGAGCTCCTTGACGAAGCTCCGGTTCCGCAGGTTCACGGGCATCGCCGCCTCCTTCATCTGCCCCGTCGGCCCCCACTCACGGTCGAACGCGGTCGGCTCACCTAACACCATCTTCTCCCGTCGCGTTGTACAGGTTCCCACGGCGAAGGCCGGCCCCCCTACGCCCCACGTCGGAGTCCCGGAGATGTAGACGGTACTCAGGAGCGAGGTACGACGCGCACACGCTTCGGAGAACGTTCCACGTCCGTTCACACGGACGTCAGGTGACGACGTATCGGGTCAAGGTCGACGTCGCGCTCCCGCGGCCTTGCCGTGCCTCCCTCATCGCCGGCGATCATCCTCCCGTCTGCCTGGATGACGAACCGTGGATCCGGCGAGCGACCCAGGGGCGGCCGCCCAGAGGCATCGTCGTCGCGGTGATCCGTCTCAGGCCGGTGGGCGAGGGGGGAGTTGAACCCCCACGTCCTTTCGGACACAGGAACCTGAATCCTGCGCGTCTGCCAATTCCGCCACTCGCCCGTGGGGAGGAAGCTCATGGTAGCAACCACCCGGTTCCGGGTATGCGTGACTACCCAGAACGGACGGTGCGCCGTAGGCGCGGTGGGTGAGCCGTCGAAAGCGCCCGCTCGGGCGATAGCGGACCCATCGCCATCGTTGGAAACTGCCCAGCCATGACGACGCGACAGAAGGCGCAGCTCGACACGCTCCTGCACCACCTCACGCTCGTGGGGTTCGGGGTCCTCATCACTTGGTCGGTGATCGGCCTCTACGGGACGCTCGGCGGCCTGCTCGAGGTGAACCGCTTGGCCACGCTCCGGTTCTTGTTCGTGATCATGGTCCTGGTCTACGCGCACCACTTCGTGCTGAGGGTGCGTGAACATCGCTTGCGCCAGCTCCCCCCCGACCAGCGCTACGGCTTCACCGCCAGCGCCGACGGCAACGCGACGGGTTCGCCGCAACCTGAAGGGTAGGATTACGCGCGGGAGCGCAGGCTCGCCAACCTGCGCAGACGCCACTCGTGCCGATCCTCCGCGAATTCGAACGACGACTCGGTGGCCTGGTTGAGGGCCTCTTCGCCAAGACGTTCCGCAGCGGCCTGCAGCCCGTCGAGCTCGCCAAGCGCGTCCTGAAAGAGATGGACGCCGGTCGGACCGTGGGTGTCTCCGAAGTCTGGGCGCCGAACGCGTTCGCCTTCAGGCTATCGCCCGCAGACGCGGAGCGGTTCGAGCAGGCCGAGGCCGCGCTCGTCGCCGAACTCGAAGAGGTCGTCCGCGAGAACGCCGCCGAGCGCGGCTGGGGACTCATGGGACCGCCGGAGATCACGTTCGAGACCGATCCACGCATGAAGCGAGGCGAGTTCCGCTGCAACGCCTCCCTTGTCGAGGGCGAAGACAAGGTGGAGCCCGTGCCGGCGTCGGCGGCGTCTCTCGTGATCCACGAAGACGCCGGCACGCGATCGGTGGTGCTCGTCGCGGATGTGGTCACCATCGGACGCCTCCCCGAGTGCGAGGTCGTGATCTCCGACAAGGGCGCCTCACGGCGGCACGCGCAGATCCGGCACAAGGACGACGGGTTCACCTTGACCGACCTCGGCTCCACGAACGGCACGAGGCTGAACGGTCAGACGGTTCAGTCGCGCGCGCTCACGGACGGCGACCGGATCACGATCGGAACGACTCAGCTCGAGTTCCGGCAGGGGGCGTCGTGACGCCGTTCGCGCTGTCGGCGCTCAAGTACGGCCTGTTCGCGTTGCTGTTCCTGTTCATCTGGCGGTCGATGCGTTGGGCGGTCCGCGGCCTCACCGTGGAACCCGCCCCGACCGCGAAGCGCGGGAAGAGGAAGGCCGGGGATGGTCCGCCGACCCCGGCGGGACCTGCGGCCGTGGTCGTCCACCCCCCCGACGGTAAGCGGCGCTCGGTGAAGCTCGGTCCCAGCATGACGATCGGGCGTGCACCGGAATGCGAGCTGTTGATCGACGACACGTACGCGTCGTCGCAGCACGCGCGGCTGTTCGGGAAGAACGGCTCCTGGTACGTGGAGGATCTTGGGTCGACCAACGGCACCTTCGTGAACGATCAGAAGCTCGCGGCGCCGGCCATGGTGCAGCCCGGCGACAAGATCCGGATCGGGACAACGACGCTGGAGCTCCGCCGATGAGGGTAGAGGCGGGCGTCGCGACCGACATCGGCCGCGTCAGGGAACGCAACGAGGATTCGGTCCTGGCCGACCCACCGCTCTTCGCGGTCGCCGACGGGATGGGCGGGCACCGCGGCGGGGCCGTCGCCTCAGAGCTCGCACTCGAACGTGTCGAGGAGCTCTACAAGACGGGGAGGGCGTCGCTCGGCGACATGGTCCGTTCCGCCAACCGGGCTGTCTTCGAACGTTCGATGGCTGATCGAGCGGTCACCGGGATGGGGACGACACTCACGGCCGTCACCGTGGACGAGGACGGCGTCCACCTGGCGCACGTCGGCGACAGCCGCGCCTACCTCCTTCGGGCCGGCGCGCTCCGGCAGCTGACCGACGATCACACGCTCGTCAACCGGATGGTCCAGGCCGGGGAGATCACGAGGGGTGAGGCTGACGTCCATCCGCACCGCAACGTTCTGACCCGGGCGCTCGGCACCGAACCGGACGTCGATGTCGACGTGGAAGACATCCCCGTGATCGACGGCGACCGCGTCGTTCTATGCAGCGACGGCCTGACCGGCATGGTTCCCGAGCCACAGATCCAAGCGATCCTGGAGACCACGCCGAACCCTCAGGATGCCGCGGACCGCCTGATCAAGGCGGCCAACCGCGCTGGCGGCATCGACAACATCACGGTCGTCGTCCTTGTTGTCCGCGAGGGCCTCGGCTCCCCAGACGACGAACCCGTATCGACAACGTCCTCGAAGGCGAGCCTCCCGACCCCGGATGCGATCAAGCGCTGGTCCGTGCGAGTGGCGATCGGGCTCGTTTGCATCCTGGCCCTGTTCTTCGTCGGGCGGATGTTCATCGATCGCCAGTGGTACGTCGGGGAATCGGGCGGTCGGGTCGCTGTCTATCAAGGCATCCCCGCGGAGTTCGCTGGGCTTCGGCTCTCGCACGTCGACTTCGAGTCCGACATCCCGGCATCCGACGTCGTCGCCCTGCCCCTCTATCAGGGGCTCCCCGACGGCATCACCGCGAACGATCGGGAAGAGGCACTCGCGATCGTTGAACAGATCCGCGCCGACGTGCGGGCCGCGTCGGGGACCACCACCCCGTGAGTAGAACGGCGCCGCAGGCGCGGGCCGCCCGAACGCCAACGGGACTCCTGCTCCTGCTGCTCGCGCTCGCGATCGGGATCGGCGCCTATGCGCTCGTCGGTCTCGGCAAGCGCGGGCGGGTGCCCCCGAGCATCGAGCTCTATGGGACGCTCATCGCCCTCGGGTTCCTGGCGGCGTGGTACGTCTCCCGACGGATCGCCCGGCGCGCCGACCCGATCCTCCTGCCCGCCGCCGCCCTGCTATCAGCGCTCGGCTTCGCCGTGATCTGGCGGCTGAAGCCCGATCTCGCGGTGGAGCAGGCGACCTGGTTACTCGTGGGCCTCGCCGCGTTCGTGTTGACGCTCGTGCTGATCCGCGACGACCGCATGCTGGACGCCTACACGTATACGATCGGCCTCGCCGGCCTGATCCTGCTCTTGCTGCCGATCGTCCCGAGGGTCGGGCGCGTGATCAACGGAGCACGCCTGTGGGTCGCGCTCGGACCGCTGTCGTTCCAGCCTGCTGAGTTCGCCAAAGTGTTGATCGTCGTGTTCCTCGCGTCCTACCTCGCTGACAAGCGCGAGCTATTGGCGAGCGGCTCGGGGAGGTTCGGCCTCCCCCGCGTGAAGGATCTCGGCCCGTTGATGATCGCGTGGATCGCGTCGCTCGCGGTCCTGTTCCTGGAGAAGGACCTCGGCGCGTCGCTCCTGTATTTCGCGGTGTTCGTGGTGATGCTCTGGGTCGCGAGCGGGCGGCCCGGGTACCTGCTGGTGGGGCTCGTGCTCTTCGCGATCGGCGCGTGGGTCGGATACATGCTTTTCGCTCATGTGCAGCTGCGGGTCGACTATTGGCTGCATGCGCTCGACCCTGCCAAGGTGTATGAGCTCGGATACGGACAGCTGGCACAAGGGCAGTTCGCGCTCGCCTCCGGCGGTCTGGTGGGCACCGGGCTGGGACTTGGTTCGCCGACCCTCATACCGTACGCGGCGACGGACTTCATCTTCGCCGCCATCGGCGAGGAGCTCGGCATGCTCGGCACCGCGGGCATCCTCTGCGTCTACCTCGCGCTGATCGGTCGCGGCCTGCGCGTTGGCGTCGAGCGGACCGACACGTTCGGCAAGCTGCTCGCGACCGGGCTCACCACGATCGTCGCCGTGCAGACGTTCGTGATCGTCGGCGGCGTCACCCGGCTGATCCCGCTCACCGGCATCACGCTGCCGTTCGTCTCGTACGGCGGCTCGAGCCTGGTGGCGAACTTCGTGATCCTGGCGCTGTTGATCCGCGTGTCGTCGGGGCCGTGGATCAAGCGGGCGGCCACGTGAACCGGCGGATCCGGCGATTGGGGATCGCACTCGTCGTGCTCTTCGGCCTCCTCTTCCTGCAGGTGTCGTACCTCCAGGTCTTCGCCGCCGGGCGGATCGCGAACAATCCGGCGAATGCCACGCGGCAGATCATCGCTGAGTACCAGGTCGACCGCGGCGCGATCTACGCGGCCAACGGCACCGTGCTCGCGCTCAGCGAGCGCACCACCGGCCACGCGGCGTTCCTGTACGCCAGACGCTATCCAGACGGCCCGCTCTACGCGGGGATCACGGGGTACTACTCGCGGATCTACGGCCGTGCCGAGCTAGAGCAGGCGATGAACCCGTACCTGTCGGGCAGCGCGCCCGAGCTCGCCGTGTCAACGTTCGCCGACCTATTCCTCGGTCGGCCGAAGAAGGGCGGCGCTGTCTACACGACGATCCATCCCGACCTGCAGCAGGTGGCGTCCGACACCCTCGGATCGCTGCCGGGAGCCGTCGTCGCGCTCGATCCACGCACGGGCGACATCATGGCCCTCGTCTCGAACCCGACGTACGACCCGAACCTGCTGTCCTCGCAAGACGCGGCCGAACAGCGTTCGGCGTGGGCGAGCCTGAACGCCGATCCGGAGAAGCCGCTCCTCTCGCGCGCGAACGACGAGCTGTACCCACCAGGCTCGACGTTCAAGATCGTGACGGCATCCGCGGCGATCACCGACGGCTACGGCCTCGATAGCCGATGGCCGAATCCACATGAGCTGGACCTCCCGCTCACGAACGGCACGATCCAGAACTTCGGTGGCGAGCAGTGCCCCGGCGGATCAACGACCACGCTCCTCACGGCGTTCACGAACTCGTGCAACGTGATCTTCGGCGAGATCGGACTGGCCCTCGGCGCGGAGAAGCTCTCGGCGCAGGCGCGCGCGTTCGGCTTCTGTCCGACCGACCCTCCGACGCAGACAGAGTGCATCGAGTCCACGATCCCGTCCCTGATCCCGTTCGAGACCGGGCGGTTCCCGATCCCCGGGTACTTCGAACAGAACGATCCACTCGTGGCGATCTCGGCGATCGGACAGGACAACGACCTCGCGAACCCCTTGCAGATGGCGCTCGTCGCGGCGGCGATCGCGAACGGGGGAGTCGTGATGGAACCGCGATACGTGACGCAGGTCCGCGATCCGCAGGGTCGGGTGATCCGTGAGTTCCCACCGCGCCAGTACGGGAGAGCCGTGACGCCTCAGACGGCAGACGCCGTCCGGGCGATGATGGTGAACGTCGTCGCGAGCGGGACCGGGACGGCCGCCCAGATCCCGGGCGTCACGGTGGCCGGCAAGACCGGGACAGCGCAACACGGCCCCCCCGACACGCCACCGCACGCCTGGTTCGTATGCTTCGCCCCGGCCGGTCCTGGCGAGACCCCAACGATCGCGGTCGCGGTTATCGTCTTGGACGGCGGCAGCCTCGGCAACGAGGCGACAGGAGGACAGGTCGCCGCGCCGATCGCCAAACAGGTGATCGAGGCGTTCCTGGCGGAGTCGTGAAGGAGACGGGTTGAGCGAGTCGGTTCTGGGCGGTCGGTACCGGGTCGAGGCGCGGATCGGATCCGGCGGGATGGCCGAGGTCTACCGGGGCGTCGATACGGTCCTCGACCGCACGGTCGCGATCAAGATCCTCCTGCCGCAGTTCGCCCGTGACTTGAGCTTCGTGGAGCGGTTCCGGCGTGAGGCGCAGGCGGCTGCACGGCTGAACCATCCGAACATCGTCGGGATCTACGACACCGGGGCCGACGGCGAGACGCAGTACATCGTGATGGAGTTCATCGAGGGGCGAACGCTCGCCGACTTCATGGAGGCGGGAGGCCGGTTCACGCCGATGCACGGCGTGGAGGTGGCAGAGAACGTCTGCGAGGCTCTGGCGTACGCGCACATCGCCGGTGTGATCCACCGGGACATCAAGCCCGCGAACATCATGGTGACCCGCAAGGGTGTCGTGAAGGTCATGGATTTCGGCATCGCGCGGATCGTGGCGGGTCCCGAGACCGCGCCCCAGACATCGGCGGTTCTCGGAACCGCCGCATACATCTCGCCGGAGCAGGCGCAGGGCCAGGCGGTCGACGGCCGGAGCGACATCTACTCGCTCGGCGCCGTCGTGTACGAGATGCTCGCCGGCCGACCCCCGTTCACCGGCGACTCCCCTGTGGCCGTTGCCTACAAGCAGGTCAACGAGTCCCCTATCCCACCGTCGCACGTGAACGCCGACGTTCCGCCGCGCCTGGACGCCGTCGTGATGCGCGCGCTCGCGAAGAATCCCGCCAACCGATACCAGACCGCGGACGACTTCCGTGCGGATCTGGAGCGGGCGCGCCAGGGACAGCAGGTGGAGGCAACGCCGCTCCTGCCGCCAAGCGCCGAGGCCACCCAAGTGATCAACCGCCCGCAGCAGACGGCCATCTTGCCGCCCCAAGCCGACGCTCCGGGGAGCGGACGGAAGGTCTGGCTCGGGGTGTTGATCGGGATCCTCGCGGTCGCGGTGCTGGCCGGAGCCGGGTTCGTGCTCGCACAGAGCCTGCTGGGCGACAACACGGACACGGTCGCCACCGTGCAGGTCCCCAGGCTCATCGGTTTCACGCAGGAGAGGGCCGAGAGCGAGCTCTCAGCCGCGAAGCTGAAGGCCGTCGTCAAGTTCCGAGTCTCCAGCACGGCCAAGGCCGGGGACGTCGTCGACCAGGACCCCGTGGCCCTGACGCTCGTCGACGAAGGCTCGGAGGTGACGATTTGGGTCGCGAAGGCCCCGCCCCAAGTGCCCGTCCCGGACTTCAGCGGGATGACGCTTTCCGAGGCCCAGGCCCTCGCGCTTCAGGTCGGCGTCAACCTCGCCATCACGGAGGCGGTCGATAGCACGGTTCCGGTCGGACAGATCATCAGCCAGGAACCGCCGCCGGGCACTTCGGTACCGAAGGGGAGCGACGTGAAGGTCGTCATCTCCACGGCGCCGGCGACGGTGGCGCTGCCCGACGTCACGTGCCTATCGTACGGATCGGCCAAGTCCCAGCTGAGTGCGCTCGGCCTGAACGTCGTCAACGGCGGCACGGCGCCGCTGCTCCCGGAGTGCCCGAACACTAGCCGGATCGCGGCCATGAACCCCGCGGCCGGAACGTCGGTCGAGGTCGGCAGCACCGTCACGCTCTACACGGGGGAGGCGGCGTCCACGACGCCGACGGAGAGCCCGACCCCGTGACGCTTCCGTTCGTCGTCGAGTCGTTCTCGGCCGAAGAACGCCAGATCCTCTCACGGCACGTCACGAACCTCGATGGTCCGGTGTTCGCCCTGACGAACCTCCCCGAGGTCGTGAAAGGCGCGCTGTTCGCGCGGTATTCGCGTTCCACGAAGTCGCTCCGTCGCCTGTTCCTCGATGAGTTCGCCGAGGACGTCGGCGAGACCGGCGAGCTGACGAACGCCGGCCGGGCGCGCGCCGAGAAACTGTACGACCGCGTCTTCGTCGAGTACGGGGACGATTCGGTCGCGCAGCTCGGCGGCGCGCACCTCGCGTGTGAACAGTCTTCGCAGGTCCTCTGCAAGGCGCTCGAGTGGGGCCGCATGGCCGCCTACCTCGAACAGTCGACGCGGTACATGCGCTACGACGACCGGCTGGGAGATGCGTGGCGGGCCACCGTCCCACCCGAGATCGGCGGGACCGCGCTCGAACCTCGGTTCCGCGCCTACCTCGACAGCGTGTTCGAAACGTACGGAAGGATGTTCGAGCCCCTGTTCGTCTGGTTCCAGGAGCGGTTCCCGAAAGACCCGGCCGACAGCGACGGCGTGTATCGCTCGACGATCACCGCCAAGACGTGCGACACGCTCCGGCTCCTGCTTCCGGCGGCCACTCGGTCCAACCTGGGCATCTACGCCACGGGTCAGTCGTACGAGCAGTTGTTGATGCGCCTGGCTGCCCATCCGCTCGCCGAGATGCGCGAGTACGGCCAGCTGATGCTCATCGAGCTGCGCGCCGTGATCCCGGCGTTCCTGAAGCGTGTCGACGTGGAAGACCGAGGCGCCGCGTGGAGCAGGTATTGGCGCGAGACCCGTGAACGCCTCGACGACGTGACCGCCAAGACCCTGTCGGGGGTCGACCCCCAGCGGAGGCCCGAGGTCACGCTTACCGACCACGATCCGGACGGCGAGGTGAAGGTCGTGGCTGCCGCGCTCTACGCCACGAGCGACCTACCAGACGACCAACTCCTCGCGATCGCCAGGGAGCTCAGCGACGAGCAGCGAACGGAGATCCTCGCAGCCACCGTGGGCGATCGGACGAACCGTCGTCACAAGCCGGGACGGGCCTGGGAGCGCACGGACTACCGGTTCGACGTCTGCTGCGACTTCGGCGCGTTCCGCGATCTTCAGCGCCACCGGCCGCTCACGGTGGAATGGCAGCGGCTCACGTCCACGATCGGCCACGAGACGCCCGCGGAGGTCGATGCAGCGGGTCTCCGAGCAGATTGGGACCGCGTGATGGATGCGAGCACCGCCATGGAGGGGGAACTGCTCGACGCCGGGCTCGAGGATGCGGCGCAATACGCCGTGGCTATGGCGTACCGCATCCGGTTCGTGATGCAGATGAATGCCCGCGAGGCGATGCACCTCACCGAGCTGAGATCCCAGCCTCAGGGGCATCCCACGTATCGGCGCGTCGCGCAGGAGATGCATCGGCTGATCGCCGAGGTCCATCCCGCCCTGGGGGCCGCGTTCACGTTCATGAGCCACGAGGGCGTCGGCCTGGAGCGCCTCGAAGCCGAGCGTCGCAGCGAAGCCAAGCGCAACGCCGTCGGCAGCTAGCCGGGAGCCGTCACCATCCCTGGTTGCATTCGGCCGTTGTGTCGACGTTCGTGTACGTCGCGTTCCCGCCTTTCTGGTTCAGCGGACTCCCGGGGACCTGTGCGATGCACCAGTAGGTCCCGCTCTTCGACTTGTCGATCAGCAGGACCGAGTTGCCGAGCGCGACCTCGATCGCGACCTCCCCGAGCGCAGGGGGGGCGCCGCCCGCGATCCAGGAGACGGCGGGCTCGGCCTGCTGGGCGGCCGTCACGTCGAAGCCGGTGTAGGTCTGGTTGGCGGCGTAGAAAGTCGCCGCAGCCACGTAGGCGGAACGGACTTCGGATTGTGCGGCGCGGTCCTGCGCGCGGGTCCGGGCGCCGAGGTAGGTGGGCAGTGCGATGGCGATCAAGATGCCGATGATGAGGATCACCACCATGAGCTCGACGAGCGTGAATCCCGCTTCCTGGTCCCCGCGCCGCTGCGCGGGTGCGAACATCCTGGGCACCACCCCTTCCGGGCGTCGGCCGACCAGCCGATATCACTTCATTCTGTTGTCGGCTCGGCGAGGGCGCATCTGAAGGGCGCTTCGAGACGGAACGGCAGGTCATCGCGCGCAAGGGCTCGTGTACCCTGTCGGAGCCCATGGACCGCCAAACCACGTTCCTCGTCGCCCTCGGCATGCTCATCGCCGCCGCATCCGTCGTCGGCGTCTTCGGCTGGGTGTTGTTCGCTCGAGAACGGGCTTCCTCCAAGGCCGGTCCCGCCACCTTCCAGGATCGCCCTGGGCGCGCGCATCATCACGAGGGCCGCGAGGGGTCCTGAGTGGTCGGGCTCCTCGACCTCCGCGAGCGGGGGGAGCGGCTCGAGCCACCGAGGTTCGCAGCCGACCCCACCGTCACCGAGACCGTCGGTGAGATCCTCGGCCGCGTCCGAGCCGAGGGTGACCCGGCCACGATCGAGCTGACGCCGGTGCAGACCGGCCATGCCGCCGCGATGGGCGCCCGAAAGGGGCAGAGATGACGACGCCACGTTCCGGACTGCGCGACCAGCCACCCTACGCGTCGCCACAGTTCGACGTAGTGGCTCGGCTCAACACGAACGAGTGCCCGCATCCCCTGCCCCAGGACTTCGCCGCCGACCTCGCGCGAGCCGTCGCGGAGATCCCGCTGCACCGCTACCCCGACGGACAGATGACGCGTCTGCGCGACGAGGTCGCCGCGCACGTGGGTCACTCGCCAGCCGGCACGTGGGCCGCCAACGGCTCGAACGAGATCCTCGCGCAGCTCATGCAGGCATACGGCGGCGCCGGACGGAAGGCAGTCGTGTTCGAGCCGACCTACCTCCTCCACTCCCGGATCTCGTGGCTCACGCAGACCGAGGTTGTCGCACTCCGATTATCGGATGACTTCTCGTTGACGGGGGTCGGCATCGACGCGGCCCTCGCCGTGCGTCCGGACGTCGTATTCGTGTGCTCGCCGAACAACCCGACCGGCAACGCTCAACCCGTCGACACGGTCGCCGAACTGGCATCGAGAACCGAGGCGCTCGTCATCGTCGACGAGGCGTACATCGAGTTCGGCGGCAAGAGCTGCCAGCCGCTCATCGCCGAGCACCAGAACGTCGTCGTCACACGCACGATGTCGAAAGCGTTCGCGCTGGCAGGCGCGAGGGTCGGGTTCGCGCTTGCCGCTCCCGAGGTCGTGGACGATCTCCAGCGGGTGCGGCTCCCCTACCACCTGTCCTCGCTCACCCAAGCGGCCGGGATCGAGGCGATCCACCACGCGAAAGAGGCGCTGGCGATCCTCGACGCGATCCGAGCCGAGCGTGACCGGATCCAAACCGCGCTCAGCGCGATGCCCGATATGACCACCTTCCCATCGGATGCGAACTTCATCCTGTTCGTACCGGCGAGGCCGGCCCGAGTGGTTTGGCAAGGATTGCTCGACCGGGGCGTCCTGGTTCGCGACGTCTCGGCTGTCGTGCCGAACGCGTTGCGGGTTACCGCCGGCGCCACGCACGAGGTCGACCTGTTCCTGTCCGCCCTCCGGGAGGTGCTTGCTGCATGACCGAAGCGACACGGATCGCCGCCATCGACCGCACGACGAAAGAGACCGCCGTGCGGGTGGAGCTCGCCCTCGACGGTTCGGCAACGGCCAGTGCGGACACGGGTCTACCGTTCTTCGATCACATGCTCCAGCAGCTGGGAACGCACGCCGGCTGGGACCTGACGGTTACCGCGAAAGGCGACCTCGACGTGGACGGTCACCACACCGTGGAGGACGTGGGGATCGCCGTCGGCCAGGCGCTCGCGGAGGCCCTGGGCGACAAGGCGGGGATCCGGCGGTTCGCGTCGATCACGGTGCCGCTCGACGAGGCAGCCGTCGAGGTCGCGATCGACCTGTCCGGCCGGCCGTTCGTGGTCCACGAGGTCGAGATCCAGGCGGAGATGATCGGCACGTTCGACACGGGACTCGTCGAGGACTTCGTGCGAGCGTTCGCGACGACGGCCCAGATGACCCTCCACGTCCGGCTGCGTTCGGGACGCTCCCCGCATCACGTGGTTGAGGCCGAGTTCAAGGCGATGGCGAAGGCGCTCGGTGATGCGTGCAGCCTGACCGGACGCGGTTCGACCCCAAGTACGAAGGGAACGCTGTAGCTCATGGGGAACGCGATCGCCGTGCTCGACTACGGGATGGGCAACCTACATTCGGTGGCGCGGGCCATCGCGAAGGTCGGCGGACGGCCCGTGGTGACCCGGGATGAGGGATCGCTTGCGATGGCGGACGCGTTGGTGATCCCGGGCGTGGGAGCGTTCGGTGCGTGTGTGCGCTCACTCGTGGCGCTCGGGCTCGATCGAGGGATCCTGGGGTTCGTGGCGACCGGCAGGCCGGTGTTCGGCGTCTGCCTGGGCATGCAGATCCTGTGTACGTCGAGCGACGAGGACCCCGACGCCGGCTTGTCGATCGTTCCGGGTCGGTCGCGCAGGCTACCATCCACCGTCAAGGTGCCGCACATGGGGTGGAACACGGTGTCCTGGTCGGCGCCTCACGCCTACGTCGAGGGCATCCCCGATGGGACACGCTTCTACTTCGTCCATTCGTACGCACCCGACGTGATCGATGGCGCGACGATCGGCGTGACGCAGCACGGACGCACGTTCGCGTCGGTGCTCGCCCAGGGCAACGTGTTCGCGACCCAGTTCCACCCGGAGAAGTCCTCCGATGCCGGGCTCCAGATCTACGAGTCGTTCGTCAAGACGGTCGCCGCATGATCGTGATCCCGGCGATCGACCTCCGTGGTGGGCGCGCGGTCCGGCTGGTTCGAGGCAACCCCGAGGAGGAGACGACGTACGCCGACGATCCTGTCGCCGTCGCCGAGCGCTTCCAGGAGGAGGGAGCGAGGCGACTGCACGTCGTCGATCTGGACGCAGCCCTGGATGAAGGCTCGAACACCGAGGCAGTGAAGGCGATCTGTCACGCGGTCGCGATCCCGGTACAGGTGGGGGGCGGCCTCCGTTCGCTCGAGTCGGTCGCATCCATCCTCGACGCCGGCGCCGCGCGGGCGATCCTCGGAACCGCCGCGGCAGCCGACCCGAGATTCGTGACGCGTGCGGTCGAGGAGTTCGCCGAGCACGTGGTCGTCGGGGTCGACGTACGGGGAGGCCGGTTGATGGTGCGTGGGTGGAAGGAGGAGGGGCCGGCGCTCGACGACGCGCTCGCGGCGCTCGATGAGGCCGGATCCCCGCGCTACTTGGTGACGTCGATCGCGAGGGATGGCACGCTCGAAGGCCCGGATGTGGCCCTGTACGGCAAGGTGCTGAAGTTGACCGATCGCCCTGTGATCGCGTCAGGTGGCGTGCGCGATGCCGATGATGTCTGGGCGCTCCGGGACCTAGGGTGCGAGGCGGCGGTCACGGGCAAGGCGCTGTATGAGCGCACGCTGAAGCTCTCCCAGGTGATCAGGGGCTAGCGATGCTCGCCAAACGCGTGATCCCCTGCCTGGACGTCGACGCCGGCCGGGTCGTGAAGGGCACGCGGTTCGTGGAGATCCGCGACGCGGGCGACCCGGTGCAGATGGCCGCACGCTACGACCGCGAGGGTGCAGACGAACTCGTCTTCCTGGACATCACAGCGACCCTCGAGGACCGACAGGCGACGCTCGACGTGGTTTCCCGGACGGCCGAGCAGGTCTTCATCCCGCTTACGGTGGGCGGCGGCGTGCGCGATGAGGACGGGGTGAACGCGCTCCTCCGCGCGGGTGCGGACAAGGTCTCACTGAACAGCGCGGCGGTACGGGACCCGTCGCTGCTGGGTCGATGCGCGGAGCGGTACGGCACGCAGTGCATGGTGATCGCGATCGACGCCCGCCGCCGTGACGATCGATGGGAGGTCGTGATCGACGCCGGGCGAACACCGGTCGACCGAGACGCCGTTGAGTGGGCCGTCGAAGCGAGCGCCTCGCACGGCGCCGGCGAGATCCTCGTGACCTCGATGGACCGCGACGGCACGGGCGAGGGTTACGACATCGAGCTCCTCCACGCGATCACCTCGGCGGTCGACGTTCCCGTGGTGGCGAGCGGGGGGGCCGGGACCCTGGAGCATTTCGCTGAGGGCCTGGAAGCGGGTGGCGCCGATGCGGTGCTCGCGGCGTCGCGGTTGCATGACGGCGAGTTGACCATCCGCGAGATCAAGGAGTACCTCGCGACCCGATCGCTCACCGTGAGGTTGTAAGTGGACGCAGTGACGTTCGACGAGCTCGCCTACGACGACCGAGGGCTCATCCCGGCGATCGTGCAGGACGCAGAGAGCGGAGATGTGCTGATGATGGCGTGGATGAACCGCGACTCGGTCGCGCTCACGGTGGCCGAAGGACGCACCGTCTTCTGGAGCCGTTCGCGGCGAGAACTCTGGCGCAAGGGCGAGACGAGCGGACACATCCAGCACGTGGAGGACGTGCTGGTGGATTGCGACGCCGACGTGCTCCTGGTCCGCGTCCACCAAGAGGGCCCCGCATGCCACACGGGCGAGCGCTCGTGCTTCTTCCGTGCGGTGGGGGCCTGATGTTGCGCTTGGTGATCCCGAAGGGCTCCTTAGAGGAGCAGACGCTCCGGCTGTTCGAAGCCGCGGACCTCACGGTTCGGCGAGGTTCCAACCGCGACTACCACGGTCGGATCGACGACGACCGGATCGATCGAGTCTCGTTGCTGCGTCCGCAGGAGATCCCCACCTACGTCCAAGACGGATTGTTCGACATCGGGATCACGGGGCAGGACTGGATCGCGGAAACCGACGCGGACGTAGAGATCCTCACGTCACTCTCCTACGCCAAGAGCGGGACCGGGCACGGCACGAAGGTCGTGCTCGCCGTGCCGAACGAGCACGCCGCGAACAGCGCTCGCGAGATCCCACCGGGTACGCGGATATCCACGGAGTTCCTGCATATCACCGAGCGATACTTCGCCGGACTCGGCATCCCGGTGAAGGTCGTCTGGTCGTTCGGCGCCACTGAGGCGAAGGTGCCCGAGATCGTCGACGGGATCGTCGACATCACCGAAACGGGCAGCACGCTCCGCGCCCACGGGATGAAGATCATCGAGACGCTCCTGGAGTCGGAGCCGGTCCTGGTCGCGAACCGCGAGTCCGCGGCCGACCCGTCGAGGCGCGCGGCGATGGAGGACATCACTACCCTGCTGCTTGGCGCACTCCGCGCCGAGGGGCGGGTCCTGATCAAGCTGAACGTGGGCGAAGAGGCGCTTCAGAAGGTCATCGAAGCCGTGCCGTCGATGAAGGCGCCCACCGTCTCCCCGCTCTCGGAGGGCGGTTACGCGATCGAAACCGTCGTCGAGAAACGATCCGTCAACACGTTGATACCGCGATTGAAGGCCGCAGGAGCGACCGACATCCTGGAGCTGCCGATCTCGAAGATCGTTCCGTAGGGCGGCAGCTGTGGGCAGACTGACCTCTGTCGGCTTGATGGTCCTGTTCGTCGCGGGCAGCGCGGGGTCGGCATCCGCAGCACCCGGCGACTTGGACACATTCTTCAGTCGGGACGGCATACAGACCGCGTTCCCGAAGGGGGCCGTGGCGACCGCGGTCGCTATCGACCACCACGAACGGATCGTCCTCGCGGGGTACACGCTCGGGGACCACCCCGACATCGCACTCGTTCGGTTCACGCCCGCCGGCGCGCTGGACGCCACGTTCGGAGGGGACGGCAGGGTGGTCACGGATCTGGGCGCTAACGACTACGCGTTCGACCTCGCGATCCAGATGGACGGGGGCATCATCGTCGCCGGCGAGCGGAACGCTCCCGCGGCGGACCGGGCGGTCGTGCAGCGCTACCGCCCCAACGGCGAGCTCGACGTCGGGTTCGGGAACGACGGAACGGTTCTCACCGGTTTCGGGCGTCGGTTCCAAAGCGCGAACGCGGTGGCGATCGCTCCGGGCGGGCGCATCGTCGTGGCCGGCTCCACCTCGAACGGCACCACGTCCCGGTCGGCGCTCGCCCGATACTTGGTCGACGGCCGACTCGACGACACGTTCGGCGGGGACGGCCGCGTGACGACCGACATCAGCCGGAGCGCAGAACAGTTCACCGACGTCGTGGTCGCGCCGGACGGGCGGGTCGTGGCGAGCGGCTGGGCCGAGCTCGCTTTGGTACCGGCGTTCGCGGCCGCGCGCTACGGCAGCGACGGTCGACCGGACGACACGTTCGACGGCGACGGGATCGCGCGTATCGACGTCGGCGGCGGCGCAGACAAAGCGACCGCGTCGGCGCTCCAGCCCGACGGGAAGCTGATCCTCGTCGGCGCCGCGAGCGGCGATTGGGGCACCGTCCGCCTCGGCTCGCGCGGGCACCTCGATCGGGACTTCGGAGACGGGGGGGTCCTGGTGAGCGCCTTCGGCGGCGGCTACGACGAGGCGAGCGCCGTCGCGCTGCAGCCAAACGACAAGATCGTGGTGGCCGGCCGCATCCGAGCGGACGCGAAGGACGACGTCGGCGTCTTGCGTCTGAAGCCGAGCGGCCGGCACGACCTCGCGTTCGGGGCGGGGGGCCGGGTCCTGACAGACGTCACCGGAGGCTCGGACGCGGCCAACGGGCTCGTGATCCAGGCGAACGGCAAGATCGTCGTCGCGGGCGAGACCACCGTGGATGGGATCCGCCGATTCGCGGTGCTCCGCTACCTCCCGAAGTGAGGGACAGGCTGGCCGGTTGCCTGATTGACAGAGCCGGGCAGCCTCTGGAAAGATGGAGACGATGGTTGAACAGCCGTTCAAGTTCGATGGGAGCCACCGGGCCTTCGCAGGCGTAGCCGGTACCTAGGGCGCGGCCCTGGGCTTTCTCTCAGCCCCGACGCGCCCCTCGACCCTTCGCCCTCGGCGGGGGGTCGTTCGTTTCCCCGGACCGAGCGATGGAGGAGCCGAAGATGAACGAAACCACCGACATGACGACGAAGGCAAGGATCCGCCGGGAGGGCCAAGAGCTCGAGCGCGTCTGGGCACAGGATCCACGCTGGCGGGACGTTGAGCGCCCATACACCGGCGAGGACGTCGTGCGGCTGCGCGGCTCCCTTCGGATCGAGCACACGCTCGGTCGCATGGGCGCCGAACGCCTGTGGCGGATGCTCATCTCGCGCGAGTACGTCGCCGCGCTCGGGGCGCTCACCGGCGGCCAGGCAGTCGAGATGTTGAAGGCCGGCCTCGACGCGATCTACCTCTCCGGCTGGCAGGTGGCGGCGGACGCGAACCTCTCGGGTCAGACCTACCCCGATCAATCGCTCTACCCGGCCAACTCCGTGCCAACCGTGGTCCGCCGGCTGAACAACGCGATGATGCGGGCCGACCAGATCAGCTGGGCCGAGGGTCACGACCCCTGGTTCCTTCCCCCGATCGTGGCGGACGCCGAGGCCGGGTTCGGTGGACCGCTGAACGCGTTCGAGCTGATGAAGGCGATGATCGAGGCCGGCGCGTCGGGGGTGCACTTCGAGGACCAGCTGGCATCGGAGAAGAAGTGCGGTCACCTCGGGGGCAAGGTCCTCGTTCCGACCGAACAGTTCATCCGAACGCTCGTCGCGGCGCGGCTCGCCGCCGACGTGCTCGACGTGCCGACCATCCTCATGGCGCGGACCGACGCCCTCGCTGCGAACTTGATGACCACCGACATCGACAAGCACGACGTACGGTTCACGACCGGCGAGCGCACCCCCGAAGGATTCTTCCGGGTTCGCGCAGGGATGGACGCAGCGATCGCGCGGGGTCTGGCGTATGCGCCCTACGCCGACATGTTGTGGTGCGAGACGTCGAAGCCAGACCTCCAGGAGGCGCGGGCGTTCGCAGACGCCATCCACTCGAGCCATCCCGGCAAACTGCTCGCGTACAACTGCTCTCCGTCGTTCAACTGGAAGCAGCATCTTGACGACGCCGCGATCGCGCGTTTCCAGCGCGAGCTGGCCGCGATGGGCTACCGGTTCCAGTTCATCACGCTCGCAGGGTTCCATTCGTTGAACGCGGGCATGTTCGAGCTGGCGCACGGGTACGCCGAGGAGGGCATGAGTGCCTACGTGCGGCTGCAGGAGCACGAATTCGCGTTGGAGAACGAGGGCTATACCGCGACCCGGCATCAGGCTGAGGTGGGCACCGGCTACTTCGATACGGTGTCGCAGATCATCTCGGGCGGCGCCGCCTCGACACTGGCGCTGACGGGCTCGACCGAGGAGGCGCAGTTCTCCGAGGCAGCCGGCTGATCGCCTAGGCGCGGTCCGGTTCGTCGGTCCGCTAGGCTCGCGCGGTCATGAACCCACTGCGCGAGGGCTTGCTCTGGGCGTCGGAGAACACCACGCTCCGAGAGCACCTTCCACGGTTCCGCGCCGTGCGCAAGACGGTCGACCGGTTCATGCCCGGCGAGACGGCCGATCAGGCGCTCGGCGCCGCCAAACGGCTCGCCGAGAACGGGCTTCCCGTCACGTTCACGCTGCTCGGCGAGAACGTCGACGATGCCTCGCAGGCGACGGCGGCCGCGGGCGAATACCTCCGACTGCTCGACAGGATCGATGAGTCTGGCCTGGACGCCGAGGTCTCCGTGAAGATCACGCAGCTCGGCTTCGACGTGGATCCGGATGCCACGATGCACCACCTGGAACGGCTCGCGGCGCGCTCCGACACCATGGGTCGGGCCGTCTGGATCGACATGGAGTCCACGGCCTACGTGGACGGCACGATCGAGTTGTACCGCTCGCTGCTCGCACACCACCCGAGCGCCGGCCTGTGCCTGCAGGCGTACCTTCACCGCACGTGGGACGACGTCCAGGGGTTGGCGGGTCTCGGGCCGTCGATCCGGCTGGTGAAGGGCGCGTACCGCGAGCCGAAAGAACGAGCGTTCCAAGACAGGCGCTTGATCGAGGAGAGCTTCTTCCGGCTGGCGTGCCACCTGGTCACGAGCGCCCGACGACTCGCCCTGGGAACGCACGACACAGACCTGATCGCACGGATCGCCTCGGCCGTCGAGGGCGGCGGGCACGACCGATTCGAGGTCGCGATGCTGTACGGGATCCGCGCCGAAGACCAACGCCGCCTGGCGGCCCAGGGATACACGGTCCGCACGCTGATCGCCTACGGCCCGTACTGGTACCCATGGTTCATGCGCAGGGTCGCCGAGAAGCCTGTCGCGAACTCCCTCCTCGCGGTGCGTAACCTGATCTGATGGGTCGTCTGCACGGAGCCATCGCCGCGGGCGTGACGCCACTCCGCGACGGAGGTCGTCGGCTCGACGAGGAGGCGTTCCCGCGGCTCGTTCGGTTCCTGGCGGAGGGCCGCGTCGACGGGGTGCTCGCCGCCGGAACCACCGGCGAGGGCGTGCTCCTCTCGGTCGACGAACGGCTGCGGGTGACCGAGCTGTTCATGGCGTCACGACCCGACGGCTTCCAGGTCGCGGTGCACGCGGGGGCACAGACCACGGCGGACTCCGTCGCGATCGCCGCGCACGCTCGGGAGGCCGGCGCGGACGCGGTCGCGTTGATCGCCCCTCCCTACTTCCCGCTCGACGCGGACGAGCTCACCAGGCACTTCGTCACCGTCGCGAGCGCCTGCGAGCCACTGCCGTTCTACGCCTATGAGTTCGTCGGGCGGAGCGGCTATGCGATCCCGGTCGACGTGATCCAGGGCATCCACGAGCGCGCACCCAACCTCCGAGGGCTGAAGGTGTCGGATTCCCCGTTCGAGGCGGTCGAGCCCTACCTGGGTCTGGACGGATTGGACGTGTTCATCGGCCTGGAGCCGCTGGTGTTGCGCGGGATGGAGCGCGGTGCGGTGGGTGCGGTGAGCGGCCTCGCGACGGCGTACCCGCGGATCGTGTCCGCGCTCGTGCACGAACGAGCTCAGGCGGCCGACGCACAGGTGCGCACACTCCGGAACGGGCTGCAGGGTATCCCGTTCCACGCGGCCTTGAAGGAGGTGCTCGTCCGGCGCGACGTCCTGACGTCCACAGACGTCCGCGCCCCGCTGCGCGAGTTGACCGACGAGGAGCGAGCGCGCGTGTTCGCGCTCGACGACGCGATCGAGGCCTAGACGCCGCCGCGATCGGCGACGCTCGCTCTGGCGACGACGGTTGAGCTCGGCGCGCCGAACGGCACGCGGAACGTGAACGCGTCCGGGCCGGGACCGTTGTTGTCCAGCAACGCGAGCCGCTCCTTGGCCTCGTCCACGCTCGGGACGTGGCCGGCGGAGATCCACCAGAGCACGACGAACGCATCGCTCATCTGTTCGAACCACTCGCGCCTGCGACGCATCACGTCCGCATGCCGGCTCCGATACACGAAGTCGCTGAGTGTCTCGACCGAGGTCCACACGGACATGTTCACGATGATGCGGTCGTCGTCGAACGCCTGGATCGATGTGGCATCGCCCTCCTGGGTCTGGAGCCGCCAGACGAAGCCGGGACTGCCGTCGGCCAGGGCGTTGATCGGCTCAAGCGCCTCAACGAACTCCGTCAGCATCGGCGACGTGAGCGGCGCGCGGAGCCGCGCGATGTTCACCTGGGCCAGGTGATGCGTGGGCACATCCACCGGCACACGATACCGCCGTTGCTGGGCGGGGCTGGGCGGTGCGCACGGGATACCCTGACGTCATGGCAGACCCCGCCGGTGCCGAGGCCGGCATCCGTGATCGCCTGCGTGAGGGAAGGACGATCCAGCGTCGCATCGCGATCCGGCTGATCTTCCTCGCGATCACGCTCGTGTCGCTCTACATCCTGTGGCCGAGCCTGCTCAAGGTCTTCTCCGCGTGGCCGGAGTTGCTCACGATCAACCCGGCGTGGTTCGGCGCGATGCTTCTCGCCGAGATCGCGAGCTTCGCGTGTGCCTGGACGCTGCAGCGACTCTCGCTCCGGACCGGGAAGTGGTTCGCGATCGCCACGGCGCAGATCTCGGGCAACGCGTTCAGCCGGATCGTGCCGGGCGGGGCAGCGGCGGGCGCTGCCATCCAGTACCGGATGCTCGTCAGCTCCGGCCTGGAAGCGACGACGATCGGTACGGGACTCGCCGCCGCATCGTTCATCAGCTCGGGGACGCTCTTCGCTCTTCCAGTGCTGGCTCTACCGGCGATCGTCTTCGGCGCGCCGGCGCCGCGCGGGCTGGTGCAGTCGGCGTGGCTCGGGGCGGCCCTGTTCGCGGTCGCCGTGACGGCCGGCGTGGTCCTGCTTTCGACCCAACGGCCGCTCGAGCTCGCGGGCCGCGCCATCCAGCATACGCAGAACCGGCTGCGCAAGGGCCGCCCGCCGCGGACCGACCTGCCCGCCACGCTCGTCCAGGAGCGCGACGAGATCCGCGAGACGCTCGGCTCCCGATGGTGGCTCGCGCTCGTCAGCTCCATGGGGAACTGGCTCTTCGACTACCTCGCGCTGCTCGCAGCGCTTACCGCGGTCGGCAGCCGACCGCGCCCGTCGCTCGTCCTGCTCGCATACGTCGCGGCCGCGCTGCTCGGCATGATCCCGATCACGCCCGGGGGACTGGGGTTCGTGGAGGCGGGGCTCGCCGCGACGCTCGCCCTGGCCGGGGTCGGCGCCGCGGACGCGGTGCTGGCCACCCTCGCGTACCGGCTGGTGTCGTACTGGATGCCCCTGATCGTCGGCCCGATCGCGTACGGGCTGCACCGCCGGCGATACGCGAAGCCCGCCGTCACCGAGCCTGGCTAGCCCGGACCCGGTAGGAGCGCGAGCAGCTCTCGGAGATCGCCCACCCGAGCACCCTCCCAGTCCTCTCGCTCGGGGGTGAGCGAGGCCTGGGGGTCCACCGAGGGATCGGCGATCAGGTAGGCGGTCATCCCCACCGCTTGCGCGCCGCCGAGCTCCCCGTACGCGCCGTCGCCGCAATACACGCAGGAGTCAGGAGCGACCCGCAGCCCGTCTGCCGCGAGCCGATAGATCGCCGGATCCGGCTTGCGCAGACCGACCTCGCTCGAGAAGACCTCGACATCCACGAAGGGCGCCAGGGGCGATGCCCGCCACATCGCAGGCGCGTCGGGCGCGCACATGCTGATCAACCCGATCGGGTATCTGCGCGCTTTGAGCTCGGCGAGCGTCTCAACGGCGCCGACACGCGGGATGAAGCGTGCCCGGTACAGTTCGCGCCGGACGTCGAGCGCCAGCTCCACCTGCGTGTCCGAGGGATGCGCGCCCAGCGACGAACAGATCGCGCGCACGTTCTCCTCGACCGTCGCGAACACACCGGTCTGCCGTGCCAGAGCGCTCCCGTTCCACGCAGCCTCGAACGCGGTGAGATCTGCATCGAGGACGACCGCCATCGCCCTCACCGCGTCGTAGAACTCCTCACGAGAGAACTCAGGCACGAGCGTCCCGAATAGGTCGAAGACGACCGCGTCGAACCCGCCCTCGGTCAGCCGGACCATTCCTCGCCTCGTCGTCGATCCGCCAGTCGACGCGGGTCACGTCGAGGGTTCGGCGACGGCCTGCGACGCGCTCTTCCGCCGTTCCTCATCCTGGAGGACGCGGCGGAGCACCTTGCCCACGAGGGTCTCGGGCAGCTGACCTCGGAACTCGATCTCGTGCGGCACCCGGTAGCCCGTGAGGCCCTGCTCGGGATCCCGGCACCACGCGATGATCTCGTCGGCCGTCGTGGTCTCGCCTTCCTTCAGCACGATGAACGCCTTCACACGCTCGCCGGTCCGTTCGTCGGGGATGCCGATCACGGAGGCCTTCGACACCCTGGGGTGGTGGTAGAGGACGGCCTCGACCTCGGTCGGGTACACGTTGAACCCTGACACGATGATCATGTCCTTCAGACGATCGACGATGCGGAAGAACCCCTCGTCGTCCATGATCGCGATGTCGCCGCTGTGCAGCCAGCCGTTGCGGATCATCTCGGCGGTCGCCTCGGGCCGGTTCCAGTAACCGAGCATGACCTGCGGCCCCTTGATGCAGAGCTCGCCGCGCTCCCCGACCGCCACCTCGCGGTCGGGATCCTCCAGGTCCACGATCTTGCAGTCCGTGTCGAGGATCGGGATGCCGATCGTCCCCGGATGGGGCGCGTCGAACGGGTTCACGTGCGTCACCGGCGAGCATTCGGTCAGGCCGTAGCCCTCGACGAGCTTCGCCCCGCCCGTGATCTCGTGGAACCGGTCCGCGACGGCCTTGGGCAGCGGTGCCGCGCCCGAGATGCAGGCCTTCACGGACTTCAGGTCGTACTTCTGCGTTTCGGGCGCCTCGTTCAGCGCCACGTAGAGGCGCGGGACGCCCGGGAAGAACGATGGACGCTCCTTCGCCAGCTGCTTCAGCACCATCTTGAGCTCGAACCGAGGCACCATCACGAGCTTGCCGGCTTGCGACACCCCGAAGTTCATGGCCACCGTCCCGAACGAGTGGAAGAACGGGAGCACGCACATCACGCCGTCCTTGCCACGCGTGAAGTCCGTGATCACCGGCGCCACCTGCAGGACGTTCGCCACGAAGTTGTGATGCGAGAGCATGGCTCCCTTGGACAGCCCCGTCGTTCCGCCCGTGTAGATGAACGCGGCTGCGTCGGTCAACGGATCGACCTCGGTGACGGGCGGCGTTGGACCAGTGTCGCGCATCAGGTCACGCCACCAGCGCACCTTCGCGTCCTTGGGAACCGGCGGCCACGGCTTGCCGTCTTTCTTCGCGTCCTTCTTGAACTTGAAGGGCGCGAGCAGGTTCAGTGGGAACCTCATGTAGTCGGTGAGCTTCGTCACGACGACCTCGGTGAAGCCCGCCTCGGCTTGGATCGCCGCGAGGTTCGGGTAGAGCTGGTCGAGCACGATCATCACGTTCGGCGCGAAGTCCTTCACCTGATGCGTCAGCTCACGCTGCGTGTACAGCGGGTTGTTGCCGATCACGATCGCCCCCAGCCGCACCGTGGCGTACCAAGCGATCACGTACTGCGGGCAGTTCGGCAGCAGGAGGCCGATGCGATCGCCCTTCTTCACGCCGAGACCCGCGAGGACCGCGGAGAAGCGTTCCACCTCGGCGAGCAGTCCGCGGTAGGTGACGTGCTCGCCCAGGAACGCGAACGCCACGCTGTCGGGGAACTCCGCCGCCGCGTCGGCGAGCAACGAGAAGACGGAGACCATCGGGTAGGGCGCGGCGGTCTTCGGCACGCCGGGTGGCCAGGAGGCGAACCACGGCCGGTGCTCCGTCATGGTCGCATCATTCCAGGGCCCACCGAGCGCGGCAATCGTAGGATGCAACGGCCCCACGAGGAGGACCCCTTGCAGACGCGCGTCGAGGTACCGCCGCTGGATGAACCGGGTCTCTTCTCGCGTGGCCTGCATCTGATCATCTCGTACGTGAGGATCCACCCGAGGCCGTTCTTCATCTCGGTCGGCGGAGCGTTCCTGTTCGCGGTCGCGTCGATCGGACTCACGATCGTGCTCGGCCGGGCGGTCGACCAGGTGATCCAGCCCGCGTTCTCGGGAGGGGTCGAGGCCTCAAAGATCTGGCTCGCGGCGCTGGCCATCGTGACCGTCGGCTCACTCCGTTCGCTCGGGATCATGATCCGCCGGTACTACAGCGGCGTGGCGGGCGCCCGGGTGATGGCCACGCTGCGGCGCCGGGTCGCCGATCGCTACCGCGAGCTCTCGCTCCAATTCCACAAGGAGACCCCCACGGGCGAGCTGCTGGCCCACATGGAGGCAGACGTCGAAGCCGCCGTCGACGTGCTGCACCCCGTGCCGTTCGCCGTTGGCGTGATCTTCCTCGTGCTGTTCGCGATGATCGCGCTCATCGCGACCGACCCCTTCCTCGCGCTGATCGGGTTCCTGCTCTTCCCGGCGCTCGCGCTCATGAACCATAGCTTCGCCCGGCGGATGGAGGGACCGGCGCGACGCGCCCAGGAGAAGATCGGCGACGTCTCGGCGGTCGCCCACGAGAGCATCGACGGCGCGCTGATCGTGAAGACGCTCGGGCGCGAGACCGAGGAGACCGAGCGTCTCGCCGTTGAAGCGCGGGCGCTCCGCGATCAGCGCGTGAAGGGCGGGCTCATCCGCGCGAGCTTCGAGCCGGCGCTCGACGCGCTCCCGGCCCTTGGCATCGTCGTGCTCCTGGCCGTGGGGTCTTGGCGCGTATCGACCGGCGACGTCACGAAAGGTGACCTCGTCGAGTTCATCACGCTGTTCGGGCTGCTGTCGTGGCCGATGCGGTTCATCGGGTGGATCCTCTCGGAGCTTCCCCGCGCCGTGGTGAGCTACGCGCGACTGGAGGCGGTCTTCGCCCAGCCGGTCACGGTCGAGCCGGCGGCGAAGCCCGTCACCATGCCCGACGAACCGCTCGACGCGGATCTCCGAGACGTCTCGTACACGTACGGCGATCAGCGCGTCCTCGACGGCGTCTCGCTGCGGATCGAGGCGAACGAATCCGTGGCGATCGTCGGACCCACGGGCGTCGGCAAGAGCACGCTCGCCCAGCTGCTCGTCCGCCTGGACGACCCGGACCGCGGCGACGTGCTGATCGGCGGCGTGAACCTGCGCGAGGCGGGCGCGGCCTCGCTCCGCGAAGCGACCGCGATCGTCTTCCAGGACAGCTTCCTGTTCGCGGCGAGCGTCCGCGACAACATCGCGCTCGACACCGGAGCGACCGACGACGAGGTGGAGCGGGCTGCCCGGATCGCCCAAGCTGAGCGGTTCATCCGCGCGCTGCCGCGCGGGTTCGACACCGTGGTGGGCGAGCGCGGGCACACGCTGTCGGGCGGTCAGCGCCAGCGGATCGCGCTCGCGCGGGCGCTGGTCCGGCAGCCGCGGCTCTTGATCCTCGACGACGCGACCTCCGCGGTGGACCCCACGATCGAGGCCCAGATCCTGGGGGCGCTCCGCGACGAGCTCCGCACGACCCTCGTGGTCGTCGCCTACCGCCTGTCGACGATCCGCCTGGCCGACCGCATCCTCTACCTCGAGGACGGGAAGCTCCGCGCGACCGGGTCGCACGAGGAACTCCTCGCATCCATGCCGGGGTACTCCGCGATGATCCGGGCCTACGAACGGATCGAGCAACGATGAGCGCCACGACCGTCGAACAGATCGTGCCATCGGTCGAGCCGGAGCTCGAGATCCCGCCGCACCTGCAGCGCGCACGCTCGGTGCTACGTCAGGGGTTGCACGAGTCCCCCGAGCTCCGCAAGGGGTTGGGCTTCACGGTCGTCATCTCGCTCGGCGTGACGGTCGCGGAGCTCGTCACGCCGATCTTGGTCAAGCGGATCTTCGACAACGGCTTCACCAACGGCTTCCAGGCCGCCTACGTGCTGACGCAGTGCGCGTGGGCGCTCGTACTGGTCGTCCTCACCTACGTCGCGGGACGGGCTGCCGCGCGCCGGCTGGTGCGCGCCTCCGAGCAAGCGTTGATGTCCCTTCGCGTACGAACGTTCGAGCACATCCACCGGCTCTCGATCGCCGAGCAGTCCGAGGAGAAGCGCGGCGTCTTCGTCGCGCGCGTGACGGCCGACGTCGACACGCTCTCGCAGTTCACCGAGTGGGGCGCGATCGCCTGGATCATCTCGTTCGCGCTCGTGATCGGCGGGCTGGGGCTCATGCTCGCCTACTCGTGGCAGCTCACGATCCCCGTCGTGCTCCTGGTGATCCCACTGCTAGTGGTCGTCTTCTCGATGCAGTCCCGTCTTACGCAGGCGTTCGACCTGGTGCGGACGCGCGTCGGTGAGTTGCTCTCGGAAGTTTCCGAGAGCGTGATGGGCGCTGCGGTCGTACGCGCCTACGGCTTGGAGGATCGGACGGACGTTCGGCTGAAGCGCGCGATCGACCAGCGCTACCGGGCGCAGATCGTGGCGCATTGGCGGTCGGCCACGCTGTTCCCGCTGGGGACGATGTTCAACGCGTTCGCCATCGCGACGATCGTCGTCTTGGGCGCCTGGTTCGGGCCCGGGTGGGGGCTCACGTTCGGAAGCGTCACCGCGTTCATCTTCCTGTCCGACATCTTCCTGCACGTGTTCATGGACCTTCCCGAGATCTACTCCGAGACGCAGACCGCGATCTCGGGCTGGCGGAAGATCCTCACGGTGCTCGATCTGCCCGTCGAGATCGTGGAGCCCGCGAACGGGGTCGAGTTGTCCAAGGGCGCTTTGGCGATCCGTGTGAACGACGTCAGGTATTCGTACCGGGAGGGCGCACCCGTGCTCCAGGGCATCACCGTCGACGTCGGCGCCGGAGCGCACCTCGCGATCGTCGGCGAGACGGGGGGCGGCAAGACGACCTTCGCCAAGCTCCTCGCTCGATTGGCCGATCCGGCGGACGGTCGCATCGACATCGACGGGGTGGATCTCCGCGACGTCGCGCCGGCGTCCCGTCGGCGCGCGATCCGCATGGTCCCCCAGGACGGGTTCCTGTTCGACACGACGGTCCTCGAGAACGTGCGGTTCGGCCGTCCGGGCGCGACCGACCGAGACGTCGAGACGGCCTTCGACGAGCTCGGCCTGGCCGAGTGGGTGTCGTCGCTCCCCGAGGGACTGGACACGCGTGTGGGCGAGCGGGGGGAGGCGCTGTCGGTCGGCGAACGGCAGCTCGTCTCGCTCGCGCGGGCGCAGATCGACCAGCCCGGCCTGCTGATCCTGGACGAGGCGACGAGCGCCGTGGACCCTGCCACCGAGCGCCGGGCCACGGAGGCGCTCCGCCGGCTCTCGGCCGGGCGAACCGTCATCACGATCGCCCACCGCCTTTCGACCGCAGAGCACGCCGACCGTGTCCTCGTCCTGCACGAGGGCCGCCTGGTCGAGGAGGGCACGCATGCGGAGCTGCTCGCGCGCGGCGGCGTCTACGCGGGGATGTACGCGAGCTGGCTCGGCAACGTCCGCGAGGAGGACGACCTTACGTCCGAGCCCGCCGGGTAGGCTCGGCCCCCCATGGGCGACTTCGTCGATCAGCTGCGCGATGTGGCAGCGGCCTCGCTTCTGCCCGAGGAGGGCGAGCTCACCGTCCCGGGCCTGGTCGAGCCGGTCGAGGTGCTGCGCGACCGATGGGGCGTGCCGTACATCTCGGCTGCCTCGCTGCCGGATCTCTGGTTCGCGCAGGGGTTCGTGACCGCCGGCGAACGCCTGTTCCAACTGGACCTGACGCTCCGCGCGGCAACGGGCCGTCTTTCGGAGATCTTCGCCGACCGCACGGTGCCCGACGACCGGTTCGCGCGAACGATCGGGTTCCGGCGCGCCGGCATCCGCATCGCTGCGGCTTGGGATGAGACCTCCCGGGAGATGCATGCGCGGTTCCGCGAAGGGGTCGCCGCCTGGATGACCTGGACCCCGTCGGTGCCCATCGAGTACACGTTGCTCGACCTCAGGCCGGACCTGCCGACCGACGACGAGAGCGCCTGGGCGGCGGCCTACGTCATCCTGGCCTGGGGGCTCTCGGGTAACTGGGACACCGAGCTGCTCCGGGCCGCGATCGAGGAGCGCCTCGGGCCTGCTGCCGTCGGGACGTTGCTCCCCCCGCTACCCGCCGACCCGCCGTCCGTCGCGGCCGGATCGCTCGGCGGCCGGCTCCTCGACGACCTGCCGCGCCCCAAGTCGCAGGGCTCGAACGACTGGGTCGTCGCCGGCTCGTGGACGCGGAGCGGAGCCCCGCTGCTCGCGAACGATCCGCACCTCCTGGCCCAGCAGCCGGGTGCCTGGATCGAGATGCACCTCCGCGCCCCCGGGTACGAGGCCCGCGGCGTGGCCCTCCCGTTCTCCCCGGGCATCTTGCTCGGCACGACCGCGCACCACGCCTGGGGGGTGACCAACGTGACCGGCGACGTCCAAGACCTCTACCTCGAGCGCCTGAACGAGGACGGAACGGCCGCCCAACACGACGGCGTCTGGGAGCCGCTGACGCTCCATCGCGAGGAGATCCACATCCGCGGCACGGCGGAGCCGCTCGTCGTCGAGGTCCGCGAGACGCGACACGGTCCCATCCTGGAGTCGGCCCTCGAGGGTGTGCGCGATCCCGAGTACGTGGAGCTCGGCCCGACCGAGACGTATGCCCTGCGCTGGACCGGCCTCGAGTGCGGCATCCGTCCGTCGCTGGTCCTGGAGGCGGCGGCCGCCGGTAGCTTCGAGGAGTTCCGGCGGGCGGCGTGGAGCCTGGAGTGCCCCGGCCAGAACTTCGTGTACGCCGACGTCGACGGAACGATCGGCTACCAGTGCACCGGACGGTTCCCGGTCCGGCGCGGCGGCGACGGGACCTCCCCGGTCCCCGGCTGGACCGACGAGCACGAGTGGGACGGATGGATCCCGTTCGAGGAGCTGCCGTGGGCGGTCGACCCCGAGCGCGGCCATCTGGTCACGGCGAACAACCGGATCCACGGCTCCGACTACCCGCATCTGATCGGCCACGACTTCCACACGTCGTACCGCGTCCGCCGGATCATCGAGCGGCTCCAGGCGAGGATGACGCACGACGTCGAGTCGCTCGCCGCCATCCAGGTTGACACCGTGTCCATCCCCGCTCGAACGACGCTCCCGCTGCTGCTCGTCGTCGAGCCCCGTACCGACGACGAGCGCCGCGCGATGGGTCTCCTCCGCGGATGGGACGGCGACATGGCGGCAGACTCCGCCGCGGCCGCGATCTACAGCGCGTGGTCGCGGCAGATCGCGCGAGCCGTTCTGGAACCGCGGCTGGGGCACGAGCTGTTCCGTCGGTACCACGCCTGGCGTGAGACCTGGCAGTGCGAGGTGCTTCCCGCGCTGTTGCGCGAGCCCGGCGACTGGCTCGATCACGATCTGCTTCGCGCGGCCCTCGTCGATGCGCTAAGAGAGCTCCGCGAGCACTTGGGCGACGATCCCGCTGCATGGCGCTGGGGAGCGCTGCACCGGCTCCAGCTCGTTCACCCCCTTGGCGCCCTTCCCGGGCTGGAACCGCTCTTCACCGCCGTCGACGTGGAGCTCGGCGGGGACGAGCAGACCGTCATGCAGGGCGGATTCGACGGACGCGACGGGTACCTCCCGGCGGTGATCCCCTCCTGGCGTGCGGTGTACGACCTGGGCGACCTGGACCGGTCGGTCGGCGTGCTCCCGGCGGGCATCTCGGGCAACCCGGCATCCGCTCACTGGAACGATCAAGGGCCACTCTGGAGCGCCGGAGAGACGCACCCGCTCCCGTTCACGCGCCGTGCGGTCCAGGCTGCCGCCGTGGCCGCGATGCGCCTCCTCCCCGGGTAACATCGGCGTCATGCCGAAGTCCCGTTCGCGCAGCCAGGGCAACGCCAAGCGTCGCTACCAATTGGGTCCCACCCGGAAGAAGGAACGCCAGAGGCCCAGCCCGCGCTGGTACCCGCCGCTCGTGCTCGGGCTCATGGGTGTCGGCGTGCTCGTCATCGTGCTGAACTACATGGGGATCTTGCCGTTCACCCACAGCCAGACGAGCCCGGTCGCGCTGCTCGTGGGCCTGGGGCTGATCGGCGTCGGCTTCCTGGGCACCACCATGATCCGCTGAGCGGATCCGCTACACCGACCTACCCGAATCACATCCATGTGATCCGTCCACAGCGTTCTCCACAACTGTGGAAGTCCCGAACCCCTCTCCTTGGATGTGGATAACCTGTGGAACAACGGTGCGACGCTGGTGGAAAAGTCGCGAGCGCTCAGCCCACCGTCGGGCGACGGACCACCTGCATCGGCTCCCCGCAATGGCGAGGGATCTGCAGCTCACCGAGACGCGTGACCCGGAACTCGGTCCCGCATTCGCGGCACACCAGGAAGACATCGAGCTCCTCGACATCTTCGACCTCGGGCCGCTCGCGCGTGGCGCCCTCACCGGAGATCGACCGCAGCACGCCGATCCCCAGGCGCCAGATCAACGCGCCGACAGCGACGGCCGAGATCACGAGGAGCCAGGTGGGCACGCGCCAACCGTAGCACCGCGCCTCCCCTACCCAGGCTCCCCGTACCCGGCGGCAAGGGGCTACGATGCGGGAGCCCGCCGGGAGCACCACGTCGTGAAGGGGGTCCGACGATGGAGATGTTCGAGGCGGTCCGAGGGTTCTTCGATCGTGCGGCCGACCGACTGCACCTGGACGACGCGACGCGCACGGTGCTCTCGACACCGCGGCGGGAGGTCGCCGTCCAGGTTCGGGTTCCGATGGACGACGGCAGGCTCGACGTCTATCCGGGTTGGCGCGTCCAGTACAACGCCGCACGCGGCCCGTTCAAGGGCGGGCTGCGGTTCCACCCGAACGCCTCGCTCGACGAGTTCCGCTGCTTCGCCGCGTTGATGACGTGGAAGACCGCCCTGCTCGACGTGCCGTTCGGCGGCGGCAAAGGCGGGGTGAAGGTCGACCCGAAGAAGCTGTCGGAGGTAGAGCTCGAACGCCTGTCGCGCGCGTTCTTCGCTGCGATCGACATGGTGGTCGGTCCGTATCGCGACATCCCGGCGCCCGACGTGAACACCGGGCCGCGCGAGATGGCGTGGATGTACGACGAGTACTCGAGGATCCACGGCGACTCGCCCGGCGTGATCACCGGGAAGCCGGTTACGGTCGGAGGTTCGCTCGGACGAGACTCGGCCACGGGACGCGGGGGACTCTTCTGCTTGGATCGCCTCGCGCACCATCGGGGCTGGACGCGCGAGCGGATCAACGTTGCGGTCGAGGGGTACGGGAACGCAGGCTCGTGGTTCGCGATCCTCGCGCATCGCATGGGGTACCGGATCGTGGCGGTCTCCGATTCGAAAGGCGCGATCTACTGCGACGAGGGCTTGAACCCGATGGACGCCCTGGACCACAAACTCGAGACGGGAAGCGTGATCGGGTTCAAGCACGCCGACACGATCGATGGGCCCGACATCATCGCCGTCGACTGCGAGGTGCTGGTTCCTGCCGCGCTCGAAGAGTCGATCCGCGCCGACAACGCCGACACGGTGAAGGCCAACGTCATCCTGGAGATCGCGAACTACCCGACGGTGCCCGATGCCGACGAGGCGCTCGCGGCCCGCGGCGTCACCGTTATCCCGGACATCTTGGCGAGCGCGGGGGGCGTGACCGTCTCGTACCTGGAGTGGGCGCAGAACATCCAGCGGGAGCGATGGGGTGAGGACCGAGTGAACGGCCGCATGCAGGAGCTGATGGAAGCATCGACCGACGCCACCCTCGAGCGGGCGAACGAGAACGCCATCAGCCATCGCGCGGCGGCCTACGAGATCGCTATCGAACGCGTTGCGGCAGCCGGGCACGTCCGCGGTTGGCACTAGTCCATAACGGACTAGCTGGTCGGAACCGTCACTCCCGGCACGCGGTCGGCGAGGAACTCGAGGATCGACCCGACCTGCCGGATCTCCTCCTCGATGTCGTACGAGCCGTGGCCCGTCCCGAACAGGTAGACCTCGTGCGGATGGTCGCGGGCCGCGAGCTTGTCGACGTAGGCCATCGCCTGACGGAACGGGCACCGGCTGTCGTTCTCGCCGATCAGGAACAACACGGGCACCCGCACCCGGTCGGCGTGCACGATCGGGTTGCGATCGGACATCAGCTCAGGGACCTCGTCGGGCGTCCCACCAAGCAGCGCCCGGTCGTAGGCCTGCAGTGAGGGCGACAGGTCCTCGTAGCCCATCACGTAATCACCGACGGGGATCCCGGCAACGCCACAGATCCACAGGTCGGGGAACTTGCCGAGCTCCATCAGCGTGGTGTAGCCGCCCCATGACCATCCGCCGATCACCGCGCGGGACGGATCGGCGATCCCACGAGCGACGAGGTCGGCCAGCCCGGCGTTCACGTCGACGGGCTCGGGCCCGCCGATGTCGCCGATGATCCGGTCCCGCCATGCGCGTCCGTAACCGGCGGATCCGCGGTAGTTCACCATGCCGACCGCGAACCCCTCGTCGACGAGCGCCTGCACTTCGGGGTTGAAGCGATCCTCGTCGAACCAGGTCGGCCCCCCGTGAACGCGCATGACCACCGGGAATGGGCCTTCGCCGTCGGGCATCACGTAGAAGCCATGAACACGGTCGCCCTCGCCGTTTTCGAAGTGCCACGAGACGTATGGACGACCGGATGGCGAGCGCTCCCCCTCCGGGGCGAGCACCTCGTCGCCGCCGACGGCGTAGACCCTCGGCTGATCGTCACCGCTCGAGCGGCGATACCAGATCGAGCCGTCGGGCCGGACCCGCTCGCCCGTCAATGCCCCCGACAGCGTTTCGAGTCGTTCGAGAGAACCGTCCGCAAGCACGTGGCGGTATGCCTCACCGCGTCCCTCGAACCAGCGAGTGAGGAGCACGGCCGAGCCGTCCGTCCACCAATCGGCGACGTGAAGGTTGCCTTCTATCGGAACGTCGAGTCGCTGCTGCGAGCCTGCGAGAGGATCCCAGATGACCGGGCGCTCGAAGTCCTCCGTCTCGTCGACGAAGGCCAATCGCTGGTCGCCGAGCACCGGCGACCAAGCCGTCGCCTTCACGGAGTCCCCCGGGACGAACAGCTCAGCGATCACCTCGCCGCTCGTGGCGTCCAGCACACGCAGAGCCGTGTGGATCTCGTCACCGTGCTCGCCATGCTCGACGGCGACCAGGCGACCGTCGGCCGAGAGGCCGCCCAGATGCGCCTGGCCGAGCGAGGCACCCCCCAACATGATCGACTCCGTGCTCCGCCAGAGCTCCTTCGCAGGACCGTCGCCGTGGGCGACGAAGAGCGCGAACCCGTCACGGTCGCTGATGGCCGCCGCGAGCGAATCGCCCGCGAAGGCCAGCCCCCCGTCCCAGCCGTGGGGGAGACCGTCGCGCAGCGGCCGGCGCTCGCCGCCGCCGTCGAACGGCTCGATCCACCAGAGGCCTTCCTCGGAGCCCGACTCGTCCTCGAACCAGACGACCGAGGAGCCGTCGGTGGTGACGTGCGCGTCGAGCACACCCACCGGATTCGACGACACCTGTCGGCGGAACCCGGTCGCCCGATCCCACACGTGGGCCTGCCAGACACCGCTCTCCGTCCCCGTATACGCGATCCGATCCGGCGCATCACGCCCCCAGACCGGCATCCCGAGGACGGACCCACGCATGCGACGCTGCCAGGCAGGAGCCAGTTGTTCGCTCATGACGGCGCGCAGCCTAGCAGCGGGCCGGTCTACACTGCGGCCCGCCGTAGACAGACGAGGGGACCCCGTGTCGACGATCGTGTTCTTCCCCGAGGGGGCGTTCGGGCCCACGAACAACTGCGTCGGGATCGGCAACGTCCTGCGCGAACGCGGACATCGTGTGGTCTTCGTCGTGGAGGAGTCGTTCGCCGGAACGCTCGACGCGAAGGGGTTCGAGGAGGCGACGATGCGCCTCGCCCCGCCGCCGGAAGAGCCCGAGGTCCCCGGTCAGTTCTGGAAGGATTTCATCCGTGAGACGGCGCCCGAGTTCCGCAAGCCGACGATCGTGCAACTCGAGACGTTCCTGCAGCCCACGTGGCAGGCGTTGATCGACGGCTCCATGTACGCGAACGACCGCCTTGCGGACATCTTCGACGACCTTGCGCCCGAAGCGATCATCGAGGACAACGTGGTGGCGTTCGCGGCCATCCCGGCGAGCGGCCGACCGTGGGGACGGATCGTCTCATGCAACCCGTGCGAGATGAAGGACGAGCTGGTGCCACCGGTTTTCTCGGGCTACCCGACGGACGACCCGTCCGGGTGGGGAGACTTCTGGACGGGATACGACCGTGCGCTCGGATCGCAGATCGCGGGGTTCGACACGTGGTTGCAGGAGCACGGCGGGCCGATGCTGCCCAGTCCGCGGGACTACATGTACGAGTCGCCCTTCCTGAACCTCTACCTGTTCCCTGAGGCGGCCGACTACCGGCGGTCGCGCGAGCTCGCGCCCACGTGGCACCGGCTGAACTCGAGCGTGCGAACGGAGGCACCGTTCGACGTGTCAGCGGTGCTGCCTGGCGACGAGCCGATCATCTACCTGTCGCTCGGCTCGCTCGGCTCGGCCGACGTGGAGCTGATGCAGCGGCTGATCGACGTGCTCGGCCGGACGCCCCACCGCGTGATCGTCAGCAAGGGCCCGCAGCACGAGCAACTCACGCTCGCCGACAACATGTTCGGCGAGGAGTTCCTGCCGCAGCCGTCGATCCTGCCGCAGGTCGACCTGGTCATCACGCATGGGGGCAACAACACGGTCACCGAGTGCTTCCACTTCGGCAAGCCGATGATCGTGCTGCCGCTCTTCTGGGATCAGTACGACAACGCGCAGCGCGTGCACGAGCTCGGCTACGGCGTGCGACTCGATACGTACCGGTTCGACGATGCCGAGCTGACGGGCGCGATCGCGTCGCTGCTCGCCGACGGCGCGTTGAAGCCTCGGCATCTGGCGGTCTCACGACAGCTGCAGGCAGATCCTGGCACCGTGCGGGCGGCTGATCTGGTCGAACGTCTGGCCGCGACAGGTGAGCCGGTCATGGACTAGCGGCGACCGCCTCCCGGATCGCGCGCCACACTCGCTCGGGTGAGAGCGGGAGATCGATGTGACGAACACCTAGGTGGGCTAGCGCGTCGACCACCGCGCTCTGCACGGCCGGCGTGGAACCGATCGTCGCGGACTCGCCGATACCCTTGGCGCCCAGCGGATTCAGCGGGGTCGGGGTTTCGGTGTGGGCCAGCTCGAAAGAGGGGAGCTCGGCCGCCGACGGCATCGGGTAGGTCGAGAGATTGCCGGTGACCGGGTTCCCGGTCTCGTCGTACCGGACCTCTTCGTAGAGGGCCTGCGCGATCCCCTGGCCCAGTCCCCCATGCACCTGGCCGTCCACCAGCATCGGATTCAAGATCCTGCCGCAATCGTCGACCGCGATGTGGCGCACGAGCCGCACGTCGCCCGTTTCCGTGTCGACCTCCACCACCGCGACGTGCGAGCCGAACGGGAACGTCGACTCCACCTCACGGAACGTCCCCGACGACACGAGCTCCGGCTCCATGCCCACAGGCAGCCGCCCAGGATCCTGCGCCGCCCCGGCGAGCTCCCCCCACGTGAGCCCACGGTCCGGCGCGCCGGCCACTTCGATCCGCCCCTCGTGGAACGCCGAGAGATCCGCCTCGTCGACCTCGAGAAGGTGCGACGCGAGCTTCCGCGCCTTCGCGACGACCGCTTCGCTC
This sequence comes from uncultured Actinomycetes bacterium, assembly GCA_963695975.1. Lineage (GTDB taxonomy): Bacteria > Actinomycetota > UBA4738 > UBA4738 > HRBIN12 > JBBQVZ01. Next base: position 297,751 of record CAVOIB010000002.1, read on the forward strand.
TGCTCCAGGACGGCCGATCCGGCGATCTGGAGCGATCGTGACGCCCACGTGCCCGCGCCTCGGCGCACGACAGCCGTATCGGAGTGGATCACCTGCACCGCCTCGAACGGAACGGTCAGGAGCGCGGATGCGATCTGCGCGAACGCGGTCTCGTGACCCTGCCCCTGCGGCGACGTGCCGGCGAGCACCGTGACGCCGCCGTCCACGCCGACCTCGACAGACGCGAAGTCCTTCGATGCGAACGCGGTGATCTCGACGTACGTGCTCACGCCGATCCCGAGCATCATGTGATCGCCGCGCTCCCGACGCGCCGCCTGCTCCCTACGTAGTGCGTCCGGGTGTGCCAGGTCGAGCGCCACGTCGAGCGCTCGCTCGTAATCACCGGTGTCGTACGTGGATCCCGACGACGTCTCGTACGGGAACGAGGCGGCCGGGATCAGGTTCTTCCGGCGCACGTCGACCGGATCCATGCCGATCTCGGCCGCCACCAGGTCCATCGCGCGCTCGACGAGCGCCGCAGCCTCCGGACGGCCCGCGCCCCGGTAGGCGGCCACCGGCGTCGTGTTGGTGACGACGCTTCGCCCGCGCGACGCGATCCGCGGGATCCGGTAGACGCCCGCGAGCATCTGCTCCGTCGTGTTGGGAAGCCATGCCGCGATCGGATACGCGCCCATATCGGCCAGGATCTCCACGCGCATCCCCACGACCGTTCCGTCACCCTTCGCCCCCATCTCGACGGTCTGGACCTGCGCCCGGCCGTGCGTCATCGACACGAGGTTCTCCGATCGCGTCTCCGCGTAACGAACGGGCCGTCCCAGACGCCTGGCGGCGACGGCTGCCACCGCGAACTCCGGGTAAAGCATCGTCTTCGCACCGAAACCGCCACCGACGTCGGGCGCGATCGTGCGGATCCGCTTCTTGTCGACCTCGAGCAGATCGGCGAGGTCGTTCCGGATGTCGAACGGCACCTGCGTCGTGACCCAGACGGTGTATCCGCCGTCTTCCTCGGGGATGACGGCGATGGCGTTCGTCTCCATCGGGACCGGCGCCAGTCGCTGCTGGACGAACTGCCCCCGCACCACGACGTCGGCCCCTTCCAACACGTTCAGGTCCCAATCCCGCTCGAACGCGTGGGCCACGTTCGAGCCCTCGGCGGGGAACAAGACCGGCGCGCCGTCCGCGACCGCAGCCTCGGAGGTGATGACCGCCGGGAGCGGATCGAGATCCGCCCAGATCAGCTCCACCGCATCCTCGGCCTGCGCCCGAGTTTCTGCGACCACGGCGGCGAACGGTTCGCCGACGTAGCGGACCACGTCTCGAGCCAATACGTCGCGCATGAAGCCCGTCACGGTGCCCCGCGCTCCTTCCACGTTCCCCGATGGCGGATGTGGCGCGATCCCCAGGTCGTCGGCGATGTAGGCTGCGACGACGCCAGGTGTCGCACGGGCTTCCGCCAGCCCTTCGACCGCGTTCAGGCGTGCGTGCGGCATGATGGAGCGCGCGAATCCGATCTTCAGTGCCCCGGGGATCTCGATGTTCTCGACGTAGCGACCTTGGCCCAGGAGGAACCGCGGATCTTCAGAGCGAAGAACCGGTTCGCCGAAGAACGAGGGGGGCACGGTCACGCGCACATGCTAGCCACCGACCAGATCTGCCGAAGGAGGAGAACCCGATGCGCTCGAACCGGCCGTTGATCCGAACCATCGCCCTAGCGCTCGCCTGCACGGCGCTCGCCTGCACCGGCGGAGGGCGTGCACTCGCGGGAGGAGGGATCGTCGTGAAGCCCATCGTGACTGGCCTCGCCGGTCCCGCGGGGTTCACGTTCCTGAACGACGGACGTATCGTCTACCTGGAGCGCGGAACCGGAGAGATCCACATCTACAGCCCCGAGAAGAACACCGATCACGTCTTCTTCACGGTTCCGGGCGTGAACGGCGAGGGTGAGCGCGGGGCGTTGGGCGTGGCCGTGGTGCCCAACTGGCCGGTCCCCAGGACGCTCTACGTGTACGTGACCCGCTCCACCGGCGGGGGACTGAAGAACCAGATCGTGGCGGTTACCCGGACACCCGGCCACGTCTCGATGCACGTACTCATGTCGGCACCCGCCAGCTCGAGCCCGTACCACAACGGGGGCCGCGTGCTGTTCGGACCCGACGGCAGGCTCTACGCCATCGTCGGCGACGGCCACGACAGCTCGAACGCCCAAGACCTTTCCGGCAACCTCCGCGGGAAGATCCTCCGCATGACGCCGGGCGGCGGCGTACCCTCCGACAACCCGATAGCAGGCAGCCGGATCTTCGCGTTCGGCATCCGTAACTCGTACGGGTTCACGTTCGACCCCGTCAGCGGCCGGCTGTGGGAGACCGAGAACGGCCCCGAGTGCAACGATGAGATGAACCTGATCGTTGCCGGCGGGAACTTCGGGTGGGGACCGCAGGAGAACTGCCAAGGCCAGTCCCCCGGCGACACGAACGGCAGCGGACCCTCGCCGCGCTTCGGGCCAAAGCTGTGGTTCGAGTCGACGATCGCCATCACAGGAGCGGCCTTCTGCCACGGCTGCGGCCTTACCGGCGCGGTCGAGGGCGACCTGTTCTTCGGCTGCGCGAACGACGGCGTGCTCCGGCGGATCTCGTTGAACGGCGCCCGCGATGACGTGACGGGCAGCCCGGTCACGGTCCTCGATAGCCCGAACGACGCGATCTACTCGATGGAGACAGCACCCGACGGACGCATCTACTTCAGCGACTACCAGGGGATCTACCTGCTGGCGCCTGCCTGAACCTCGGAGGTAGGCTCGGAGCGCCGCGTGGGGAGGTGGGATCGGTGGACATCGGTCGTCCGAAGCGGATCATCGAGGTGGAGCCGACGTCCACGCCGCTCCCGGAGACGATCCCCCTGCCCGCCGAGCCCCAGCCGACGAACGAGCCTGCGGCCGAACCGGCCGAGCAGGCAACGCCATGACACGCCTCACGGCCGCACGAGAGATCCCGGTCGAGGTCGAGACCGAGCCGGTCGAAGCTTGGCGCACGTGGGCGCTCACCGGCAGGCGCGACGGCTCCCATCTGCTGCTGCGGCCGGTCGCCGCCCGTTCGCGGCCCTGGCCGGCGGGACGTGGTGCGGTGGCCACCTGCAGGACGGGCTGGGGACACCCGGCGCCCCACGTCGACTGTACCTGTGGCCTGCACGGCACGCATGAACTGGACCTCCTCCGGCGCACACGCTCCCCGGCCGTGCTCGGTCGCGTCGCGCTCTGGGGCCGCGTGATCGAGCACGAGCTCGGCTTCCGCGCTCGGTTCGGGTATCCGCAGCGCATCCGACTGCTCTGCCAGTTCTGCTTCTGGCTCCGTGGCGCCGAGGCGCCTCCGCCCGACGTCGTCGGATGGTTCCCGCGCGACGACCTGCTCCCGATGTGCGAACCCCACGTCGGGATCGCGGCACGATACGGGATGCGACCACGGCACATGCTCCCGGCAGACGAGGTGGAGCAGCGGTTGCGAGGGGAGTACGCGGTCGACCTGCTGCCCGGTTAGTGCCGGTCCGGAGTCGGGGCCGTGCCGCGGCGACGGGCGTCCGTGCTTCGCACCAGGCGGCTCCGCAGTTCGCTGCCATCGATGGGAGGGGCATCCGGTTCTGGGGGAGGCGTGACGTCCTCCGCGCCCGGGTCGGCGCTTGGGTCGCCATCGCCACCGTTCGACTTCGCGGTGCGCGAGCGCGACCGGGTGCGCGCCTTGGACTCGTCCAGACGCTTCTCCGCATCACGGGCCCGCTCCTCGGCGGCGGCGATCCGTTCCTCGAGCGCGGTGATCACGCTGGGATCCACACCGGCACGGCCCGCGTCGGCGGTGCGAGCCCGCGACTCGGCGTCGCCCATCCGGGCCTTGAGCTCGGCGATCTCTTCCTCGAGCTCACGGTTGCGAACCTCGTAAACGGTCTCCGGCCGGCCCGCGCGAAGCATCGCGCGCTCATGCTCAGATCGCTTCAGAGACTCCTCGAGCTCGAGGATCTTCGAGGCAGCATCGGGAGCCGGCTCGGGGGTGACGGCTGGCACCTTGGCCGCCTCGGCCAGGAAGCGCTGCCGCTCTTCGTCGGCCATCCGAGCCTGCGCGCGCGCCTGATCCAGCTGACCCTGCTGAGCCAAGATCTCCTCCGCGTGGGCCTCCTCGGAATCCGCGAGCGCCTTCCTCAGGCTCTCGACCTCGGCGTGGGCTGCCTGCAACTCGGTGGAAAGATGCTGCTCGATCTCCTCGCTCGACTGCAGCTTCGCCTGGACCTCGGGGGGAAGCGTGTGCGAGTCCTCGAGCTGCTTGTTCGCGGAGCGGAGTTGATCGGTCGTCAGGCGGAGCTGCGCTTCCATCTCGGCGATGCGCGCCTGCAACTGAGAGGCCCTGGCCTCGCCGCTGCCGACCTGATCCTCGAGCTGCGCAGCTCGGGCGGTGAGCCGCGCGATCTCCTCGGGATCCGAGGCGGGGGGGGTCTCCGTCGGGCGCTGCTCCAGCTCCTTCACGCGGGCTCGGAGCGTTTGGAGCTCGGCGTTCTGGGTCGAAGCGGACGTCGATCGGCTCTCGAGTTCCTTCACGCGCTCGCGGAGTGTCGCCGCCTCCGCTTTCGCCTCCGCAACCTTCTTGTCGTCGCGAACCGTGGCACGCTGATCGCGCCGACTCGGGCTGAACCCCGACACCTCCTGGGGCCGGCGAGACCAGATGAACGACAAGATCGTCATCACCAGGCAGAGCACCGCGAGGATGCCGAACGCGAACTCCAACTGCGACCACGGCTTGGACGACGTGGCGCGCAGCAGACCGTAGTCGGTGTCGACCTCGACGACCCCATAGACACGTCCCTTGTCGGACGCGCGCATCGGGACGAACGTGGCGAGCAGGTCGGTGGGTTTCGGCGTCGTCGTCGTGTCTGGCGCGAACGATCCGCTCAGCACACCGGACGCGATCTCGCCGGCCACGGCGGATGCGAACACCCGGTCTTGGGCCGTCTCCTTGCCGATCTGCGAGGGGTCGTCCGTGGTGAATACGAGGAGTCCGTCGGGCCGGAAGATCCGCACCCGCAGGACGCGGCCATCGGTGAACAGGTCGCGCTTCACGTCGGCCAGGAGTTCGTCGTAACCTGAGCGCTCTATCGGGTGGCTGATCCGATCCGCGTCGAGACGGTCGACGAGCACGTTCTGTGTGTACCGGATCGCACGACCCTGGGCGGCATCGGCCTTGCGGGAGAGACCCTGCTGCTGCTGCTGACGAGCGATGAGCGCCGCCACCAGGCACACGACCGTGAGCAGCGCCCAGAAGAACAGGCGGATGCGGTCACGCGTTCGTCGATCGGTCTGCAACCTCGTTCCCCCTGGTCCTCGGCTCGATGTCGCCGCCGGACACCTCCGACCTTCCTTCCATCGGCCGGTCTGGTGCCTGCCTGAACCCCTCGAGCTTCAGATAGCCCTTCGAGCGAGGTGGGGCACGGTAGCCGAGGGGTCGCCTCGGTCGGGACGAGTCGTCCGACGACCTTGACGAGGGCCCGCCTTCGCTCAAGAACCGACCCACCGCCTGCCGATACCCGGAACGTCACGACTCGGAGGTCGTCAGGTTTGGATCGAACGAAGGTGGTCTCGCGCGCGGGCGCGCTCATCCTGAGCGGCACGCTCATCCTGGGAGGGTTGGTCGCGGCCGCACATGCGGACAACGCGATCGGCCGGGCGCTGCACGCACGCAAGGTCACGGTGCACAAGCTCGAGCGGATCCACGACCTGCGACGCGTCGCCCGTCTGAACCTCCATCACCAGATCAGCGCGATCCAGCACCGCATCCACAAGACGAGGGCCACGGGACCGTCGCTCGGCTCGGACCGTGCCCGTTGGAGTAAGAACCAGGAGCACCTGACGCGGACGCGACATGAGCTCAGGCAACGCCTCGTAAGGCTAGAGCGGTTCGTCCGCCGGCGGACGGTCGTGCTGAGGACGCAACGGCTCAGCCTCACGCAGTGGGTGCAGACCTATGGCATCTTCCGCGAGTGCCCGGTCGACGGGACGCATGAGGTCGCGAACAACTTCGGGGTCTGGGTGATCATGCCGCACGTGCCGAAGCACATCCACCAAGGGAACGACATCACCGCGTCGAGTGGCACGCCCATCGTGGCGCCGTTCGACGGAGTGGCGGAGGCATCCTCCAACACCCTCGGTGGTCTGGCGGTCAAGGTGTTCGGCGACCAAGGCTACGTCTACAACGCGCACCTGTCCTCGTACGGCACGCTCGGGGATGTGAAGGCCGGAACGGTGATCGGCTACGTCGGCTCCACGGGCGACGCCGCCGGACCTCACGACCACTTCGAGTGGCACCCGGGCAACGGGAGCGCCGTCGACCCGTATCCTTACCTGATGGCGGTGTGCTAGCCCGGACCAGCCGTTCGTGGTCCGCTATTCGCTCGGATCAGCCTCCGCAGTTGGTCTGGAACCAGTCCGACACGTGCTTCGACGCTGTCCGGAAGTCCGTTGTGTCGAGCGAGGCGGCCGCGGCTTGGATCGCGGCGATCGCCTCGGCCGAAGGCGGCTGACCGCTGGTGGGGTCGTACCCGGCGTCCGCCATGGCCTTCACGAACGCGGCGTACCCTTGGGCCACGGTTTGCATGTCCGACTTGATCTCGTCGGGGGCGTTGTCGGCGAAAGCTTGAAGCTCATCGAGGGAAGCCTGTATGTCTCCAGCGCCGCCACTCATCGCCGCCGGGACCGCGCTTCCAGCCTTGGCCATGGCGTCGACCGCCTCCTGGCACTGAGCAGAGTCGAACGTGCCCGCGGAGCCTCCGCTGCTGCTGCTGCTGCTGCTGGACTGGACGGGAGCCTGGGTGCTGCTGCCTCCGCCGCCCCCGCTGTCGCTACCCCCTGAGCTATCGCTGCTACTACTGCAGGCCGCGAGCATGAGTGAACCGAGCAGGGCGATCGCGACGATCCGGGCGGGTCGTGACATGTGTATCTCCTCTCGCAGACGGGGCCGTCGAGCCAACCGCGCAATCCTAGAGCTTCGACGCGTCGGGCGTTAGCAGCAGGCATCCGGCGGCGGTCACGCTCGTTCGCGGTACCGTTCCCGCAGACATCGACCTGCAGACATCGACCTCTAAGGAGGCAGCATGCAGCGAGCTCTCCCCTAGTTCCGGTTCTTGCGACACAAGTGGTTACATCGGTGGAGACGACCGGGCATCAGCCTCCGACACCCGCCACCCTACAATCCTGGCGTCCACCGACGCTGGGAACGCCTTTGACCGGTAACGTCATCGGGCGCGAGTCCGAGCTCGCGATCCTTCATCGCTTCCTGGACTCGATCCCGACCGGGCCGAGCGCCTTGGTCCTCTCCGGTGATCCCGGCATCGGGAAGACCACGGTGTGGAAGGAAGGGATGGCGGGTGCCCTTCAACGGGGATACCGGACACTCTCATGCGGTCCGGTCGAGGCCGAGACACGTCTGTCGTACGCGGCCCTCGGTGACCTCCTCGAGCCCATCCTCGAGGAGGCACTCCCAACGCTGCCAGAGCCACAGCGCCGGGCCCTCGAGGTGGCCCTCTTGCGCTCCCCGGGCTCGGGCGCCCGAGCCGACCAGCGGGCCGTTTCCCTGGCCGTGCTTGGATGCCTCCGATCGGCGGCCTCCACCTCTGCGGTCGTGGTGGCCGTCGATGACGTCCAATGGATGGACCTCCCATCGGTTCGGGTGCTCCAGTTCGTCGTGCGGCGCCTGAAGGACGAGCCGGTCGGCTTGATGACGGCCGCTCGAGGCGCCAGTGCCGATGACGACCCCCTAGGCGTCGAGTCGGCCTTCGCCGAGGATCGCGTGCACGACGTCCACGTGGGACCGCTGTCGGTGGACGCACTCGAACGGGTGCTCCGGGACAAGGTGAGTGAGGGATTCCCGCGGACCACGCTCCTTCGTCTCCACGAGATGTCGGGAGGCAATCCCTTCTTCGCCCAGGAGATCGGGCTGGCGCTCCTTCGCCGTGGGGGCGACGTGGCGGCCGGCGAAGGGCTCCCGATCCCGGACCGCCTCCAAGAGCTCATCGAGGACCGCCTCGAGGGGCTTCCCGCGGAGACCATCGAAGCGCTCGAGGTCGTCTCGGCTCTGTCGACACCGACGCTGGATGCCATCGCTGCCGCGACCGACCCTTCCGAGGTCGAAGATCGTCTGGGTCCTGCGATCGACCACGACGTCGTCGAGGTCGTCGGCGACCGCCTTCGGTTCACCCACCCGCTCCTCGCGTCCGCCGTCTATCAGAAGATCCCGCCGGCCCGGCGTCGCGAGCTGCACGCGCGGCTCGCGACCATCGTCCGTGATCCGGAAGAACGAGCCCGCCACCTGGCGCTGTCCGTCGAGGGCCCCGACCTCGCCGTTGCCGCCGCCCTCGAGGAGGCCGCCCAGCTGGCCTCCTCCCGGGGAGCGCCGCAGTCCGCGGCCGAGCTCTGGGAGATGGCCCGGCGAGCGACGCCGAAGGACCGAGGCAAGGACCTGGTGCGCCGCACCCACGAAGCGGGTGTGGCTCACTACGAGTGCGGAGACACGTCGCTGGCGCGGACCGTCCTCGAGCAAGCGGTGGACCTCTCGATGGCCGGGCCGCGTCGGGCCCGCGTGCTACTCGATCTTGGGATGGTCGTTGCGGCGAAGGAAGGCTGGCGGCCGGCCGTGGACGTCTTCACGGCTGCTTCGAACGAGGTGGGAGACGATCTCACTTTGAAAGCACGTGTCGAGCAGAACCTCGGGTACGCCTGGCTGTTCAGGGGAGACCTCGCGGCATCGGAACGGCATGCTCGCGCGGCGCTGGAGCTGGCCGAGGAGCTGCAGGACCCACGGGTGATGGCCGAGGCGTTCCAAGCCTATCCCTTCGTCGAGTTCCTCCTCGGACGGGGTGTCGATGTCGAGATGCTGGATCGCGGGATCGCCCTGGAAGGGCACATGTCGGGGGAGTTCATCTCCTACGTCCTGCGCGCGAGCTTCGTCCTCGCTCAACTCCTCAAGTTCACCGATCGCCTGGACGAGGCCCGCGAGACGTTCACCGAGCTTCTGAGTGGTGCGTCGGCGCATGGTGTCGAGAGCCCGGTCCCCCAGATCCAGTACCACCTAGCGGAGCTGGAATGCCGGGCGGGCAACTGGGATGCAGCCATGGAACACGCCCGGGAGAGCATCGCGACCGCCCATCGGCAAGCCATGGGGTCCTTCTCGTCGATGGCTCATTTCGCGGTGGGTCTGGTGGAGGCCCATCTGGGTCGGAGCGACGCGGCGAGGGCGGAAGCCCTCGAGGGGCTGCGCCTGGCTGAAGCGGCCGACGAGATCCTGCCCACGATCCCGAACCTGTCGGTCCTAGGGTTCCTCGAGCTTTCCCTGGGCAACTTCGCCGAGGCCGACACGTATCTGTCCAGGGCGATCGAGCTCTCCGAGGCGATGGGGGTTCGGGAACCCGCGTACTTCCGGATCGTCCCGGATGAGGTCGAGGCGCTGGTGACCCTTGGGAGGCTCGACGAGGCCGAGGCGCTCCTCGCACCATTCGAGGCCGCCGGCAGGATCCTGGACAGGGCCTGGGCCATGGCCACGGGAGCCAGGTGTCGCGCGCTCGTGTTCGCAGCCCGGGGTGACCTCCCCGCTGCATCGACCGCTGCCGGCGAGGCCTTGCGGCAGCACGAACGGCTGCCCGTGCCGTTCGAGCTGGGACGGACGCTCTTGGTCAGGGGAGCGGTGCAGCGCCGGGCGAAGAGGAAGCGGGAGGCTCGGGACACGCTCACGAAGGCCCTGGAGGTCTTCGACGGGCTGGGTGCCGCGTTGTGGGCGGACAAGACACGTGCCGAGTTGGCGCGGATCGGCGGACGAGCTGCCTCGTCGGTGGACCTGACCCCGACCGAGGCCAGGGTGGCGGAGCTGGTGGCCGCAGGCAGCACCAACCGGGAGGTGGCCGACGCACTCTTCGTCAGCGTCCATACCGTCGAGGCCAATCTCAAGCGGATCTACCGCAAACTGGGCATCCGCTCCCGCACGGAACTGGCCTCGGCGTTGCCATCCCGGCCCTCCGGGTCGTGAGCAAGACATACCGGTCACGGTCTCGATCGGTACGGATTTCGGGGATTCCTCGGGTCGGTGGTCTCTCTAGCCTCGGGATCAGAGATCGGTACCCGAGTGAAGGGAGGGATCATGAGCACGAAAGCGGGAACGATAGGGTTCTCCGCTCGACCGGCGCTGTTCACGTTCTGGACCGTGGCCGTGTCCGCGCTCGCGGCCGCGGCGCTGATCCTGAGCGCGGTGGCGCTCACCGTGGCGGGTCGAGGCGATCGATCCGTGACGAGCGTGGAAGGCAGCGGTACCCGCGAGGCGGCCAGTATCGGGACGCCGCTGTGGGACGCGGGCAAGCTCGATGCCATGCGGGGCCGAGTGCTCGCTAAGACCGTCCAGGCCGAAGGGTCCGCGCCGCTGTGGGACGCGGGCAAGCTCGATGCCATGCGGGGCCGAGTGCTCGCTAAGACCGTCCAGGCCGAAGGGTCCGCGCCGCTGTGGGATGCGGGCAAGCTCGAGGCGATGCAGGGCCGAGTGCTCGCTCAGACCGGTCGGGCTGAGGGATCCACGCCGCTGTGGGATGCGGGCAAGCTCGAGGCGATGCAGGGCCGGGTGCTCGCCGGGTAGCTCCGTCTGCTCGGTCGGCCCTGTGCCAGGTCCTCACGGTGATCCGCGAGACAGGCGGCCCGCATCGCGGGCCGCCTGTCTCGCCCGAGTCTTCGTTGGGGCGCGTGGTCAAGTCGCCAAGAGATGCTCTTGTGATTATCCGTGGAGACGAGCGGACTCGAACCGCCGACCCCTGCTTGCAAAGCATCCGAGGCTGAGCGCTGTGCCAACGCTCACTCTCACACGAAAATGCGGTGAGCGAACGCGCGAGGTTATCGTCTGCGAGTCGATCTAGATGCCTACTTGGGTCGATGGCTTGAGGGATACCCCGACGAGCGGGCATCCGCCTCCGACACCCGCCATCCCTACAATCCTGGCGTCCACCGACGCGGGAGCGACTTTGGCTGGTGACGTCATCGGGCGCGAGTCTGAGCTCGCGATCCTTCATCGCTTCCTGGACTCGATCCCGACCGGGCCGAGCGCCTTGGTCCTGTCGGGTGATCCCGGCATCGGGAAGACCACCGTGTGGAAGGAGGGGCTGGCGGGCGCCCTGCACCAGCGCTACCTCACGCTCTCATGCGGTCCGGTCGAGGCCGAGACACGCCTGTCCTACGCGTCCCTCGGTGACCTCCTCGAGCCCATCCTCGAGGAGGCACTCCCAGCGCTGCCGGAGCCACAGCGCCGGGCCCTCGAGGTGGCCCTCTTGCGCTCCCCGGGCTCGGGTGCCCGGGCCGACCAGCGGGCCGTTTCCCTGGCCGCCCTCGGATGCCTCCGGGTGGTCGCCTCCACCTCGCCGGTCGTGGTGGCCGTCGATGACGTCCAATGGATGGACCTCCCATCGGTTCGGGTGCTCCAGTTCGTCGTGCGGCGCCTGAAGGACGAGCCGGTCGGTCTGATGACCGCCGTTCGGGGCACCGATCCCGACGACGATCCCTTGGGCGTCGGGTCGGCCTTCCCCGAGGAACGCGCGCACGCCGTCCACGTCGGACCGCTGTCCCTGGACGCCATCGAACAGGTGCTCCGGGCCAAAGTGGGTGAGGATCTCCCGCGAACCACGCTCCTCAGCATCCACGAGACCTCGGGAGGTAATCCCTTCTTCGCCCAGGAGATCGGACGCGCGCTCCTGCGTCGTGGAGGTGAGATGGCGGCCGGCGAACGGCCTCCGATCCCCGAGCGGCTTCAGGAACTCATCGAGGACCGCCTGAAGGGGCTACCGGCGCAGACCATCGAAGCGCTCGAGGTCGTCTCGGCCCTGTCGGCACCGACGCTGGATACGGTCGCCGCGGTGATCGATCCCTCCGCGGTGGACGTTCCCCTGGGTCCTGCGATCGACCACGACGTCGTCGAGGTCATCGGCGACCGCCTTCGGTTCACCCACCCCCTCCTGGCTTCCGCCGTCTATCAGAAGATCCCGCTGGCTCGGCGTCGCGAGCTGCACGCGCGGCTCGCGACGATCGTCCACGATCCGGAGGAACGAGCCCGCCACCTAGCTCTGTCGGTCGAGGGCCCGGACGTTGCCGTCGCCGCCGCCCTCGAGGAAGCCGCCCTGCTGGCCTCTTCCCGGGGAGCCCCGCAATCCGCGGCCGAGCTGTGGGAGATGGCTCGCCGCGCCACGCCCCGGGACCGAGGCGAGGACCTCGTGCGTCGGACCCACCAGGCGGGCGTGGCTCACTCCGATTGCGGGGACACCTCGCTGGCGCGGAGCGTCCTGGAGCAAGCGGTGGACCTCTCGACGGCCGGGCCGGCTCGAGCCCGCGTGCTGCTGGACCTTGGGATGGGCCTCGCCGACACCGAAGGGTGGCGGGGGGCCTGGGCCGTGTTCGAGGCGGCTCGGGGCGAGGCGGGGAACGATCGCGCGCTGCGGGCACGGGTCGAGCAGAACCTCGGGTACGCCTGGCTGTTCAGGGGCGACCTCGCGGCAGCGGAACGCCACGCTCGCGCAGCGCTGCAGCTGGCCGAGGAGCTGCAGGAACCACGGGTGATGGCCGAAGCGTTCGGCCACTATCCATTCGTCGAGTTCCTCCTCGGACGCGGGGTCGATCAGGAGCTGCTCGATCGGGGGATCGCCCTGGAAGGACACTTGGAGGGCGCATTCAAGTCCCACGTCATCCGTGCAAGCTTCGTCGCGGCGCAGCTCCTCAAGTTCACCGATCGTCTGGACGAGGCCCGCCGGACGTTCACCGAGCTCCTGGGTGATGCCGCGGCGCACGGCGTTGAGACCCCGATCCCGGAGATGCGGTACCACCTCGCCGAGCTGGAGTGCCGGGCGGGCAACTGGGATACGGCCATGGAGCACGCCCGGGAGAGCAGGGCGGCCTTCCAGCGACAGCAGGCGGGGGCGTCCTTGTTGTCGGAGGGCCACTTCGCGGTGGGCCTGGTGGAGGCCCATCTGGGGCGGGCCGACCCGGCGAGGCAGGAAGCCCTCGAGGGGCTGCGGGTCGCCGAGGAGGCCGGCGAGATCCTCCTCCTGATCCCGAACCTGTCGGTCCTGGGGTTCCTCGAGCTTTCCCTGGGCCGACCTGCCGAGGCCGATGCGTATCTGTCCAGGGCCGTCGAGCTCGAGCGAGCGATGGGCGTTCGGGAGCCTGCGTACTTCCGGATCGTCCCGGATGAGGTCGAGGCGCTCGTGGCGCTCGGGCGGCTCGAGGAGGCTGAGGAGCTCCTCGCGCCGTTCGAGGAGGCCGGCAAGGACCTCGATCGGGCGTGGGCCATGGCGACGGGAGCCAGATGCCGGGCGCTCGTGCTCGCGGCTCGGGGTGATCTCCAGGGTGCCTCGGCGGCAGCCGATGAGGCCGTCCGTCACCACGATCGCCTGCCCCTTCCCTTCGAGCTGGGTCGGACGCTCTTGGTGAAGGGAGCGGTGGAGCGCCGTGCGAAGAGGAAGCGGGAGGCTCGGGACACGCTCACGCAGGCCTTGGAGGTCTTCGACGGGCTGGGTGCCGCGTTGTGGGCGGACAAGGCACGTGCGGAGCTGGCGCGGATCGGCGGACGGGCCCCCTCGTCGGTGGACCTGACCCCGACCGAGGCCAGGGTGGCGGAGCTGGTCGCCGCCGGGGGTACCAATCGAGAGGTCGCCGACGCGCTGTTCATCAGCATCCATACCGTGGAGGCCAATCTCAAGCGGATCTACCGCAAGTTGGGCATCCGCTCCCGAACCGAACTGGCCTCGGCGTTGCTATCCCGGCCATCCGGGTCGTGAGCAGGACCTACCGGTCACGGCCTCGATCGGTACGCAGGGATGACGGGCGTCCGGTGGAGACGAGCGGACTCGAACCGCCGACCCCCTGCTTGCAAAGCAGGTGCTCTACCAACTGAGCTACGTCCCCTTGTCGACCTGCGAAACGTTCCACCCTTCTGAGCGGCACGAGACCGGGCGGTGAGTCAACGTCGCCGTCTTGCGTCACTCATCGGACTCCAGTCTACGGTCGTGTCCGACGACATTCGACGAGTCGAGCGATACGCAAGCATCGAACGTGTCGAGCCACGTGTCGGCACCTCGGAACGACCGGTTCGGCGTTACGCTCAAGGTTCGAGTCTCTGGGGAGGAGCACGTGTTCGCGAACGACGAGCGGCCGATGCAGTTCTCGCCGATGGTCCTCGAGGTCCATCGGGCGAGCGGGGACGTCGTCGGCCGCCCGGCCGAGCTCGAGGCGATCGCGCAAGAGCTGGCAACGGCTCGCTCCGGGAGGCTCACGGGGCTCACGCTCGAGGGCGAGCCCGGGATCGGCAAGACGCGGCTCCTGCTGGCCGCCGCTGAGCGGGCGGCCGCGGATGGATTCACGACCCTCGCGGCCACCGCCGACGAGGAGCTCAGCGGGCCGTTCCTGGTCGCTCGTTCCATACTCGGCTCGCCCGAGGCCATGAACGCCGCGCGGAACCCTCAGACCGCCGACGCCCTCGCCCGCGCTCTGGACGCGATGTCCGGTCAGGACGACCCCGGTCTCGCCACGCTCCAGCCCGACCGCCGGCTCCTGCGAACCTTCGACCTCGGCGCCGTCGCGTTCCGCGCCCTGGCCGCCGAGCGACCACTCATCGTCCTGATCGACGACCTGCAGTGGTCTGACGAAGACAGCCTGCGCCTCCTCCGCTATGTGGTGCGAACCGACGGCGCGAGCCCGATCTTCCTGATGTTCGCGATCCGGCCCGAGGAGTTCGCGGTCGTGAGCGAGGCCGTGAACCTGATCGCCGATATGGGCCGCATGGGGGTGGTCCGCCGCCTCAAGCTCGACCGCTTCTCGCAGGCCGAGACGCGCGAGTTCCTGGTCCAGGTGCTCGGCGGACCCGTCGACGCGTCCGGCGCCGCCGTGATGCACGCGCAGGCCGAGGGTGTCCCGTTCATCGTCGAGGAGATGGCGTTCGCCTACCGCGATGGCGGGATGATCCAAGAGATCGACGGTGTCTGGACCCTTGCCGGCAACGTTGAGCGGCTGGTGCCATCGGCGGTGAAGACGCTCATCTCGCGGCGTGCGACGAAGCTCCCCGATCCGACGAAGGCGCTGCTTGCCGTCGCCGCGATCCTTGGACGGCGGTTCAGCCTGAAGGACCTGCGCGAGATCGAGCTCCTCGTGGACGGGGTCGCGCCCGATGCCGAGGAGCTCGCCGAGACCTTGGCGCCGGCCGTCGTGGCTGGCCTCCTGACCGAGCACGAGGAGGGGTCGGCCGCCGATTACAGCTTCCAGCACGAGCAGGTCCGCGAGTTCGCGGCCGCCACGCTGACCGCCCCCGCCCGGCGCGCGATCCACCAGGCGATCGTGTCACTCCTGACGTCCGGTGAGCCCTCGCCCGCCAGCCTGCCCTTGCTCGCCCGTCACGCGAAGGCGGCCGGCGATGCGGCCGTCTGCGTCAGGTTCTCGGTCGAGGCCAGCCGCAATGCGCTCGCCGCGAACGCGCCCGAGGAAGTGTTGCGCGTGGTCGAGCTCGCGTTGTCGTCGGCTGCGACTCCTCAGGAGCGCGTGGACCTGCTCGACGCCCGTGACCAGGCGCTCGACATGCTGCGCCGGCCCGCGGACCGGATGCAGGGTCTCGCCGAGCTCGCAGCGCTGGCGGAGGCGCTCGGCGACGCGCGGCTGGAGATCGACGTCCGGCTGCGGCGCGCTGCGGCACTGCGGACCGCAGAGGACTACGAGCGCGCGGCAGAGCTCGCGCGGGGGGTGCGGGAGCTAGCCGTGGAGCGGGGCGACCGCGAAGGCGAGCTGGCGGCCTGTATGGAGCTCGGCCAGGACAGCATGCATGCGACCGCAGGCGAGTCCTTCACCCCGGTAGTCAACGAGATCGACCTGGACGGGGCAGAGGAGGCGTTCCGCCACGCGATGGAGCTGGCGCCGCTGCTCGGCGACGACGCGCTCACCGCCGCCGCCGCGCGCGAGGTCGGGGTGGTGCAGCTGGCCCGTGTGCGCGCGTGGTTCGTCGAGCAAGTCGAGCTGGGCCAGCACCTCCCGATAGCGGAGCGCGTGGCGTCGGGAGAGGCGCTCGAGGACATCGCGCCGGAGCTGCCGATCGCGCCGATGGTGGGCGAAGCGTTCGGTCTGTTCCAGCGCGCGCTCGGGCTGTACGAGCAACTCGGAGACCGGCGCGGCGCGATGTCGACGATCATCGCGCTCGCGTACCTGAGCTGGGCGCCTGACATCCACCTCGGCACGAACGCGGCGCGCCACATCGAGGAGATCCGCCGACTCACGTCCCGGCTGCGCGCGTTCACGAGCGAGAGCGAGCGCGCCGCGTTCGAGGCGCAGATGCTCTACGGCTCGCACGTGTTCGCGCGCGCGAAGGTGATCCCCGACATGGCACTGGTGAGGGGACGCGAGGCCCACCGCTATGCGAAGGAGATCGGCGACCGGAACCTCGAGTTCTTGGCGGCCGGAGGTACCGCCATGGCCCACCTGGACCTGGGCGACGTGGACGAGGCGCGGACGTGGATAGATCGCGCCGCAGCGACCGCCGCCGAGCACCCGACCCCGTTCAGAGCGCGCAAGCTCGAGACCTGGCGCGGCATCGCGGACGCTGCGGCGGGCGACGCGGAAGGGATGCGGACGCACTTGGAGCGCGCCGTGCAGCAGGCGACGGACGCCGGGGTGAGTGCCGCCCGGTGCGAGTCGCTGGCCCGGCTGGCGGTCGAATCAGGGCGGTTGGGGTCGGCGCGGAAGGATGAAGAGCTGATGACGCTCGCGGACCGAGCCGGGACGGAAGCGTCGGCGCTGGCCGCGACGCTCCCCGGCCATGCGCCGTGGGGCGCGCAAGCCGACGCCGCGCGCGCCCGCGTCGCGCTCGCGCGCGGACAGACCGATGAGGCGACCGCGTTCGCCCGCACGGCCGCCGAGGCGCTGCAGGCTGCGCGGCACGAGGACCTGAACCTCGACATCCTGCTGCCGGCGGCGCGCGTGCTGATGGAGACCGGCGCACCGGAATGGGAGGCGTTCGTCCGTCCGCACGTCCATCGGTCCCTAGCGATGGTCGCTCAGCGCACGATCGACGAGGACGTACGCGTCCGATGGTTCCGCGGACCGATCGGCGCCGAGATGGCCGCGCTCGCAGGCTCGATCGACGTGGTCGGATCCAAAGCGTCCGAGACCAACGGGCAAGGACCCGCTGGCGACGACCGGCTGCTGCTCCAATGCCTGGTGCAGGGCAGGACGAACCGCGAGATCGCCGTGGAGCTCGGGATCGACGAGCCGGCCGTGACCCGTCGCCTCGGCGAGCTCTTCGCGACGATCGGTGTGTCGTCGCGCGCCGACGCCACGGCGTTCGCGTTCCGGGAGCGCGTCCTGTGAAGGAGAACCGATGACGCTCCGGCCGCGTGTGGACCGGCATCGCTGCGTCGGCGCCGGGACGTGCATCACGATCGCGCCGACGGCGTTCGACTGGTACAAGGGCGAGTTCGCGAAGGCCGGCGTGGTCGACCCGACGACGGTGGAGGACGAGCTGTTGCGCGAGGCTGTGCTCGCCTGCCCGACCGGGGCGATCTCGATCGAGGAGATCGAGGAGCTGCTGCCGTGGCAGCTCCGCGGCAAGGAGGGCCCCCGGCGCGTCGAGAAGACCTTCATGTTCACCGACATCGAGGGCTCGACGAACCTGGTCGAGGCGCTCGGCGACGAGGTGTGGCAGGGCGTGCTTCGCTGGCACAACGAGACGCTGCGGTCGCTGTTCGCGGAGCACAAGGGCGAGGAGGTCGTCTCGACCGGCGACGGGTTCTTCGTGGGGTTCGATTCGCCCGACGAGGCACTCGCCTGCGCGGTCGCGATCCAGCGGCGGCTGGCAGAACACCGGCGCTCGGCCGGATTCGCCCCCAAGGTGCGGATCGGGCTGCACGCCTCGGGGGCGACCCAGGTCGGTCGGGACTTCTCGGGCAAGGGCGTGCACGAGGCGGCCCGGATCGCGGCGCTCGCCGACGGCGATCAGATCGTGGCGAGCCGGGTCACCGCGGCGGACGGCCGCTATCCGGTCTCGTCGCCGCGGACCGTGACCCTCCGGGGGACCTCGGAGCCGATCGAGATCGTCACCGTCGACTGGGGATGATGGGACATGGGCTGCACCGCCGGGGGAACAACTCATCTCGCGCCGGGTGAAGCGCCAGCAGGATCGCCGCTCCGACGCCGACCGTGATCGCCAGGGTCAGGTAGCTCAGGTCCGCCGAAACAGGCCGAGGGCTGACCGCAAAGGGATCCGGACCACCATCTCTGCCGAGGTGGAAGCCCCCTCGTCACGAGGTGGAGACCTCTCTCCGAACCCGACTACCCCGTGACGCTCGGAGAGGGCGTGGGTGTGAGGGTCGGCGTCGGCGTCCCCAACGGCTGCTCGAACACGCCTGTGTCGGGAACCCGATCGACGCAGGTGGCGCGGCACACCCGTCCGGTGAACGTGGTCACCACCCTCCAGCTGTAGGACGTCCGCACCGGACCGAGGAGTGAGCCGATCGGGACCTGCACGGCCAGACTCGAGGAAGAGTCGCGCGTTACGCCGAGCGCCGCTATCCGCACATCATCCGCGCGCTTGAGATCGCGCCAGAGCGACGCCGAGAACCTGCGACCGTCGGAGCGGACCATGACGTAGAAGTCGTCGTCGCCGTCCCCCGCCGTGTCCAGGAAGACGAACACGAACCCGTGATCATCGATGTGTGCCGGCTCCAAGTCGGCGAAGGTCAGCACGGTCCAGCGCGGGGGACCCGCCTCGGGATCGAACCAGACCCGCCGCACGTCGAGCGATCCCTGGACGTCGTTCGGATCGTCGACCTGCGCGCGCGTGCCGGCACCTGCAAGCGCAGCAGCCGTGACGGCGACGATGGTCGCGACAGCGAGCAGGAAGGGGAGCACCCGCCGCCCCCTTGGCAAGCCGGTCATCACCCGCGCCCCCGCGAGAGCCACACCGACACGCGCCACGAGGTCAGGACGGCAGCGAGCAGCGTCACCGCCGCCAGGACGAACGGCACCAGGTCGACAGGCGCGGGCGGGCGCGGCCACGCGATGTCCGCATCGCGGCACAACATCAATACGGCGACGGCGGCCGCACCGAGCAGCGCGTTGCGCCCGAGCGCCTTCCGCAGATCCAAGACCGCGTCCCCCCCGAAACATCCGCACGGAACGGGGTTCCCGAAGGCGCGGTCCGCTCTCAACAGCTCAACGGAGAACACTGCGAGCAACGCGAGCACCAGCGCAGCAGCGGAACGCGGCCGGCCCGCGACGACGAGCAAGGGAACGAACGACTCGAACAGCGGGACCGTCAACACCGCGACGCGCTCGACCGACGGCGGCAACCGGTGCGCGCCGACCGCCCGCCGCCACGCCGCCCAATCGAACATCTTCGCTGCCGCGGACCACGTGAAGACGCCGGCCAGCAGGGCGGCCCCGAACATCGCCCAGCCCCCGTCCGCGGTCCGGACCGATGCGATCGCGGCGACGGCAGCTACCACGACAAGAGCCACGCCGTTCATCGCACGGCGGCGCGCATCTGAGCCTGCGAGCAACCGATCCACCAAGGCGCGGCTCCGTCCGGGTGAATCCGACCCCCAGGCGGCCGCGGCGGAGAGGCCGCGGGCAAGCCCGAACGGGGCCACCATCAGCGCCCCGACCGCCGCTTGCCCGCTCGCGACCGCGGCGAACGCGACCACCACGAGCGTTCCGTGCGCGAGGAAGGTGAGGAACCCTACGCCGAGGCCAGCGCCGTACAAAACGGAAGCGACCGGACGGCCGAAGAACGTTCGCCACCAATCCGGCACCTGCCGCCGCAGCTGGGGAACTGGGACCGGCCGACCCGTCAGCTCGCCCGCGGCATAGATCGCCGCGACCGCCGCGAGCGCCATTGGGCTCGCCCGACCCCACGGAGCACCGAGGAGTCCACCGATCCAGCCGAGCGCCGCTCCGAATACCATCGCGGTGAGGGCCGCACCCGAGACGTGCAGCCCCAAGGCTCCCAGCCATCGTGCGCGTCCCCCGTAGACCACGGGAGTGATGGTTTCCACCATCGACAGGCCTCAGGGGCCGTAGAGGGCCGACCAGCCGGCGATCGCCGAGGCAACCACGATGGCAGCCACGAGCGCCACGTCTAGCACGTCGCTTCCAACTCTCTGTAGGTGATGCAGAACACGCGGAGATTCGGCGGACAGTAGCCCGTCACCGCACCATCGCCGTTGATCCGGATCCGCGACGACGAGCAGCAATCCTGGATGTGCCGCATGCGTCCGTTGCAGCATCGCGTCCATCCACCTCCGTACCGCGGGTGCTTCACGAAGTGGTAGATCGACGGCACGGTCTGCTGGCAGGTCTTGTGTCGTTCCTGCGTCGCGGGATCGGTGTAGATCTCGCCTTCGTCGTCTACGGGATACCCGTAGATCGGATGGACCGGGAACCCGAAGATGTCGGTTCGCGCGAACTTCCCGAACGGGTGCGGGCACGAGTTCGTCGTGTAGAGATGACCACAGATGTGATGGGCAGAGGCGCGCTCGGGCGCGAGCACCGTGGCGACCACCCCGCCGCCGGCGAGCGCCACCACGCCCCGGCCGATCGTGCCCAAGAATCCGCGCCGGCTCGTGCTTCGGGCGAGCGAGCGGCCGGCGCGTTCGATGGGGGTCAGCTCGCTCGTCGCTCCGGCACCTCCTCGATCCGGCGGAGCGCCGTGTCCACCAGACCCTCCACCTGCTCGAGGTTGTTCACCGTCCCCTTCGCGCGCACGATCCCGAACTCGTCCATCACCAGGACGAACGGGGTTCCCGGAACGTCGTAGACGCGCTCGAGCTCCGGATCGTGGAGGACGACCGGGACCATGCGGGCGGCCGAGGCCGCCGCACCGATCCCGGGGGCGACCTCCTCGCAGATCGGACAGGTGGGCGAAGAGAAGAGGATCAGGCGGGCCGGTCCCGGACCACCGACGAGGATGCGATCTCCCGCGGCGTCGATCCCGGGGAGTGGCGGCGGCGCCTCACCGAGCGCCGGGCCCTCCGTGTCGATCTCCAGGGCACCGCGCGGCCCCAGTCGGAGGTGGAGCGTGCCGATCTGGCGAGCCAGTGCGACGACGACGACAGCCAGTGTCAGGACCAAGACCCACTGCGCGGCGAACGCCGCAGCCCACCAGCCGCTCAACGCATCGTCCAGGTCGGGTCCTTGCGCTCGTCCAGGAACTGGATGAACGGGCTACCGTCGCCCGCCAGGCCGACGACCGCGCGCAGCTCGCCTTCGGGGTCGAGCAAACGAAGCACGGGGGAGCCTTCGGCCGCCAGGCCCAACCGAACGCGGACCTTCCCCGACCTGTCGTACAGGCCCATCGTGGGCGATCCTTGCTCTGCCAGGCTGTAGACCTGGTGCAGTTCGCCGCTGCGCACCTGCATCCCGAGCGTCGGCGAGGCCTCCGGCGCCAGCCCGAACTTCGCCCTGATCCGGCCGTTCTTATCGCCGAACGCCAGGCTCGCCGAGCCGTCGGACGACAGGCCGAGCGTGGCCCGGACCTTGCCCTTGTCGTCGCCGATCGCGAGACCGGCCGCTCCGTCGGCCGACAGGCCGAACCGAGCGCGGACCTGGCCGGCTGGGTCCAACAGCGAGAAGTACGGCGACTCGTCGTTCCCCAGGCCGATGCGCAGCCGGACGTTGCCGGCCTCATCGACGACCTCGAACTCCTCCGCGCGGACGATCCGTTTCTTCATCGTGGTTGGGCGTCGCGAGCGATCCGCGACGTCCGGCTATCGTCGCGCGTGCCGGGGTCCGTCTCAAGCAGCGCGCGCCTAAACCACGCTCAGCGCGCGATCGTCTCCACCCGGCGGGTGCATGCCGCGAGGCGATCGGGACGAGGTGTAACGCCGATCCCCGGCCCGCTCGGCACCGCCATCGTCCCGTCCGGATCCATTGAGAACGGCTGGGTGATGTCGTCCGGGAAGTACCGGCTCGACGCGCTGGTATCACCCGGGAGCGTGAACCCAGGCAGCGCCGCGAGGGCGAGGTTGGTCGCCCGCCCGACGCCGGTCTCGAGCATGCCTCCGCACCAAACCGGGACGCCGGCCGCGTGACACGCATCGTGGACCCGGCGGGCCTCGGGTATACCGCCCACCCGCCCCTGCTTGATATTCACGATCCGACAGGCACCGACCTCGATGGCCGCCGCGGCGTCGGCGGCCGATCTGATCGATTCGTCGAGGCAGATCGGTGTCCGTATCCGGCCCTGGAGCGCGGCATGCTGGACCAGGTCGTCCTGGTGCAGCGGTTGTTCCACCATCAGCAGGTCGCACTCGTCGAGCGCGAGGAACACGTCTACGTCGTCGAGCGTGTACGCGGCGTTCGCATCGACCGAGAGCAGGATGTCCGGATGCGCCTCGCGGACCGCGCGGACACGATCGATGTCGGTCCCGGGCTCGATCTTCAGCTTGATCCGCCGGTACCCATCCGCCAGGTAGCCGTCGACCTGCAGCAGGAGCGACTCCCTGGAATCGGCGATCCCCACCGAGACACCGCACACAACCCTGTCCTTGTCAGCGCCGAGATGGTCTGCGAGCGACCGCCCCTCGGCACGGAGCTCGAGATCGAGGAACGCGTCGATCAGCGCAGCTTTGGCCATCGGGTTGCCGCGCACACCAGACAGCGCCGCATCGAGGTCGTCCGCAACGACGTCCCCAGCGGCGAACAGCGCGGGAACGAGGAAGTCGCGGGTCACCAGCCAGACGCCCTCGTTGAACTCCTCCGAGTAGGCTGGGTCGATCCCGGCGACGCACTCGCCCCAACCCTCTACCTCGTCGCCGATCGCGCGCACGAGGACGCACGCTTTCTCCGTCTCGGTTCCGAAGCTGGTCCGGAAGGGCCGAACGAGTGGGAGGCCCACCAAGCGCATCTCGATCGCGCGGACCGTCGTCATCGCGGCGTCGCCGTCAAGACGTAGGTCGAGTCGTCGGTGAACCCGGTCGCGACCAGGCCAGCATCGAAGCAACGCGAGAACGCCCGCCCGGATGCATCGCGCCAGGCGTCGGCCAACGCCCTGTCGCGTTCCCGCAGCCCGTGGTACTCGCGCGGGATGCGGATCAGCGCACTCGACCCGACGACGGGAGCGACATCGGTCGGCACCGGTGTCTCCTGATCTTCGCCGGACCGCCCTAGCACCTCGGTGCCGATCGGAAGGGGATGAGGCCCGGGGATCGGCCGCTCCAGGTCCCACCTGACGAGCAGCCGATCGCTGCGTTCGCCGCGGTTCAACGTGTCCGTCATCTCACCGTAGAAGTCCGGTAGGAACCGATCGGCGATCGCGCCGAGCTTGGCCAGGTTGAGATAGGCGTTGCGCGATATGAGGGGATCGAACGTCCATCGAACGGTCGGGATGCCGCGATCTAAGCAGAAGGCCCGCTGTGCAAGCTTCAAGGCGTATCCGACGCCGCGATGCCGCCGATCCGGCAGCGACGCGAGCATGTGGGAATGCATGTGCAGGCCGTACTCGGGGCTGACCCCGGCCCACCCGAGGACGTAGCCGACCAGCAGTTCGCCGTCCCAGGCTCCGTAGGGAGTGTTCCCACAGTCGGCCAGCGCCCTGATCATCTCGCGCGGGAGCAGCTGGTGGTTACCCCAGGTGGCGACCATCACGTCGAGGATCCGGTCCGCGTCCTCGACCGTCGTCAGCGGTTCGAGCCTGACACCGGCGGCCTGGGCCGCCGCATGCGCCTGCTCCCAGGCATCCATGGCGCGAGTCTATCGTTGGGGGCCGGGAACGCTGAGAGCCCGTGCGGCGCACGGGCTCTCAGCTAGAAACGTGAGCTTCGCAACGGGGTCAGCCGCCCGCGGGCGGTGGCAGCTCCTGCCATTCGACGTCGTCCACGTCGCTGCCGCGGCGGCGCCTGAACACGGCCGCTACGGCGGCCACGATCGCGGCGATGAACGCGAGCTTCATCAACTTGCGGAAGAACCCGCCCTTCTTCTTCTCCGTCACTTCGGTCTCGTCAGCCATTCGGGGTGCCCTCCTTCCGAGCGTGGGCCTGGATGGACTTGAACCATCGACCTCTTCCTTATCAGGGAAGCGCTCTAACCGAGCTGAGCTACAGGCCCTGGTCGTGAACGGTGGGCCCGCGGCCCTCCACGCAGCGTAGCCACGCGCCGAAGAGCCTGTCAAACGTCGGGTGAGGCAGGCGGTCTCAGCGCTTCTCGGCGAGCGTGACCTCGATGCCGCCGATCACGTCGCTGATCAGGTTGTACAGGAACACCACGAACACGGTCACCAACGACCATAGGAGGACGTTCGCCAGCCCGATCAGGAAGAGCCACGTGAACACGCTGCCGAACCGGATCTGCACGGCCTGCGGGCCGGCGGCGTTTCCTGTGGCGAAGACGTATCCGAGCAACCGCCCGGTGGAATCGATCGCTCCGACGGCGCTCAAGAGCGCATAGATGATCATGAGTGCGAAGTACACGATCAGCATCACGCAGAAGTAGAAGAGCAGCGAGAACTTGAGCACCGACAGCGGGCCGATCTTGCGGAGCACGACCCGGGTGCGGCGCGGAGTCGCGCTGAGCGCGCGGCGCGCGGCCACCTGCTGCTCCTGCGGTGAGGCGGGCGGGGGCGGTGTGCTAGCTGGTGGGGTGGGCTCTTCGATCGTCTGCTCCATCTCTCCCAGGGTTTCTAAGGGTAAGCCCCGTCCTGCGCAAGCACCCTGGGGCTCCCTACGTTCGGAACGGCCCCTCACCGGCGAACAACGCCCGCACCTGCGCCGCGGCGGCCACTGCCAGGATCAGGGGCGCGACCACCCATGAGGCCGTGCCGACGCCGTCCACGAAGCAGAGCGCACCGATGCCCAGCCCCGCCCCAGCGAGGGCCATCGAAGCGTCAACGATGTGCGGCGACACCCGCGACCGGAGGACCGATCCGACGATGAGCGCGGCGGCACTTGAGATCGACAGGATGACGACGCCCGCTGCCACATGCACGTGGAGGATTATCGTGCGTGCATGGACACGGCGCCTGCGATCGACCCGATCGAAACTGACCTCCGCCGGATCCTGTGGGTGCAGGCGATCCGGGCCTTCCTGTACGGGTTCGGCACCGTGGTGCTGGGGACGGCGCTCGCAGCGGGTGGACTGTCCGACTCCCAGGTCGCCCTGATCTTCACGGCGATGCTCGCCGGTATGGCGCTTGCGACGATAGGGGTCGGTGTGCGCGGAGATCGGATCGGCCGCCGACGGCTCTACGCCGCGCTCCTCGTGGGGCTCGGGCTCGTCGGCACCGTGTTCGCGTTGACCGACTCGTTACCGGTCCTCGTCGTCGCCTCCCTCACCGGTCTGATGTCGACCGACGCGAACGAGTCGGGCCCGATCACGTCGCTGGAACAGGCGATGATCGGGCAGGCGCCGGGGGCGGCGCGGGTCCACGTGTTCGGGCGCTATAACGCGGTGGCCTACCTCGCGGGGGCCGTGGGCGCGCTGGCGGCGGGAGGTCCGGCGTTCCTCCGCGACGTGTGGAGCGCCGCCCCGAGCGACCAACGATGGCTGCTGATCATGCCGGTGGGGGCCGCTGTCTGCCTGGTGGTCGCGCACGGACTCACCGGTCGCGTCGAGGTGAGCGAGGAGATCGTGCCCCGACGCCCCCTCGGTCGCTCTCGGAGGAACGTGTTCAAGCTGAGCTCGCTGTTCGCGCTCGACGCCTTCGCCGGGGGGTTCGTGGTCACGACGTTCATCGTGTTCTGGTTCGAACGGAAGTTCGGCGCGTCGCTGCAGCTCATGAGCCTGGTGTTCTTCGCGGCGGGGCTACTGCAGGCCGGCTCGTCGATCACCGCCGCGCGTGTCGGCTCTCGTTTCGGCCTGCTGAACACGATGGTGTTCACGCACCTGCCCTCGAACATCCTGCTGTTGCTCGTGCCGTTCATGCCGACGCTCGGGAGCGCGATAGCGGTGCTACTGGCGCGGTTCGCGCTATCCCAGATGGACGTCCCCACGCGCCAGGCCTACATCGCGGCGATGGTCGACCCCGAGGAGCGCACGGCAGCCGCGGCGTTTACGAATACCGCCCGCTACGTCGCCAGGCCGTTCGGCCCCGCGGTCGGGGCGGTGCTGATGAACAACGTCGCGTTCGGCGCACCCTTCGTGGTGGCGGGCGGGGTGAAGTGCGTCTACGACCTGCTGGTCTGGCGGATGTTCAAACGGGTGCCGCTCCCCGAGTCCGAGGCAGCTATTCCTCGTCCATCTGGATGATCACCGGGGCGATCGCGGCGACGATCTCGCCCTCCTCGACACGCATCGTTCGAACGCCCTGACTCGCCCGTCCCACGCGGCGGATGTCACCGGCCGCGACGCGCTGCACCTTCCCCGACGAGGAGATCGTGAGCAGGTCCTGGTCCTTCGACCCGATGAAGGCGCCAGCGAGCGGCCCCGTCTTTCCGGTGAGTTGATGACCGATCACACCCTTGCCGCCCCGGCCCTTCGGTGGGTAGTCCTGCAGCTTGGAGCGCTTCCCGTAACCCTGCTCCGTGACGCTGATCATCTCCTCGCCGTCCGAGGTGAGACCGACCGCGAGCACGCGGTCGTCGTCCGCCAGGCGCATGCCGATCACGCCACCGGTCGCACGCCCCATCGGGCGCGCGAGTGACTCTTTGAACCTGATCGCTTGGCCCTTCCGCGACAGGAGGAACACGTCATCCTTGCCGTCGGTGAGTTTCACCTCCATCAACTCGTCCCTGTCGCGGAGGTTGATCGCGATGAGGCCCGTCCGCGGCGAGTCGTACTCGGGCAGCGCCGTCTTCTTCACGATGCCGTTCTTCGTGGCGAACAGCAGGAACTTGCCTGACTCGTACTCCTTGAGGTCGATCACGGCGCTGATGCGCTCATCCCCGTCGAGCGCGACGCCAGGCAGGTTCGCGGCGTAGAGGCCGCGGGCCGTCTTGCTCGACTCGGGTATCTCGTGGGCCTTCACACGGTAGACACGCCCTTTGGTCGTGAAGAACAACATCCAATGATGGGTGGTCGTCGTGAACACGTGCTTCACGACGTCCTCCTCCTTCAGGTTCTGACCACGCACGCCCTTGCCGCCACGACCCTGGCGCTTGAACGCGTCGACGGGCAGGCGCTTCACGTAACCGGCGAGGCTGACGGTGATGATCACGTCCTCCTCGGCGATCAGGTCCTCGACATCGAAGTCCCCCTCCTCGGCCCTGATCTGCGTGCGGCGCGTGTCGGCGTGCTTCTTGCGGATCTCCGTCAACTCGTCCTTGATCACACCCCGGAGCTTCTTGGGGTCCTTCAACAGCGAATCGAAGTACTTGATGTCGGCGAGCAGCTTCTTGTGCTCGTCCTCGAGCTCGGTGCGCGCGAGCTTGGTCAGCCGGCGAAGCGGCATGTCCAGGATGTGGTTCGCCTGGATCTCGGTCAGCTTGAACTTGGTCATC
This sequence comes from uncultured Actinomycetes bacterium, assembly GCA_963695975.1. GTDB lineage: Bacteria > Actinomycetota > UBA4738 > UBA4738 > HRBIN12 > JBBQVZ01. The sequence goes on from CAVOIB010000002.1 coordinate 325,198, forward strand.
AGCCGCTTTCGGGCTACCTCCGCATCCTGCGAACCGCGGATGATCGCGATGACCTCGTCCAGGTGGTCGAGCGCGATCAGCAGGCCCAGGACGATGTGATCGCGCTCCTCCGCCCTGCGGAGCAGGTAGCGGGTACGGCGCGCGACAACGTCCACCTGGTGGTCGACGTAGTAGCCGACCATCTCGGCCAGGTTCAACGTGCGCGGTACCCCGTCGACGAGCGCGAGCATGATCACGCCGAACGACTCCTGCAGCTGCGTCTGCTTGTAGAGCTGGTTCAGCACGACCTGCGCGTTGGCCCCCCGCTTGCACTCGATCACCAGGCGCATGCCCTGTCGGTTGGATTCGTCCTTCAGATCGGAGATATCCTTCAGCCGCCCAAGCTTCACGAGCTCGGCGATCTTCTCGGCCAGGCGCGCCTTGTTCACCTGGTACGGGAGTTCCGTCACGACGATCTTGCTCCGTCCGCCGGTCCCCTCCTCCACCTGCGCGACCGCGCGAACCCTGATCGATCCCCGCCCGGTCTCGTACGCGTCTCGCACGCCTTGACGGCCCATGATCGTGGCGCCGGTCGGGAAGTCCGGACCCTTGATGAACTTCATCAGGTCCTGCGGCGTGGACTCCGGGTTGTCGAGGTAGTGGATGACCGCGTCGATCGTTTCGCCGAGGTTGTGCGGGGGGATGTTCGTGGCCATCCCGACCGCGATCCCGCCCGAGCCGTTGACGAGCAGGTTCGGGAACCGGCTGGGCAGCACGACTGGCTGCTGCTCGTAACCGTCGAAGTTCGGAACGAAGTCGACGGTCTCGGCCTCGATGTCGCGGAGCATCTCCATCGCCATGGGCGCGAGCCGCGCTTCCGTGTATCTGTATGCGGCCGCAGGATCGCCGTCCACGGATCCGAAGTTCCCGTGGCCGTCGACGAGCGGATAGCGGAGCGACCAGTCCTGCGCCATGCGGACCAGGGCGTCGTAGACGGATTGATCGCCGTGCGGGTGATACTTCTTCAGCACGTCGCCGATCACGGCCGCGCACTTGCGATGCGGTCGGTCCGGCCGGTATCCGGCCTCGAGCATCGCCCACAGGATCCGCTTGTGGACCGGCTTCAGGCCGTCGCGGACGTCCGGCAGGGCCCGGCCGACGATCACGGACATCGCGTAGTCGAGATAGGACCGTTGGATCTCGTCCTCGAGCTGGACGTCCTCGATCCTGCCGGCCAAGAGGTTCTGCGACATGCGTTCCTTCCTTGGGGATGCCTACACGTCCAGGTTCTGGACGTCCTTCGCGTTGGTCTCGATGAACAGCTTGCGCGCGGGGACGTCGTCGCCCATCAGGATCGAGAACAGCCGATCCGCGGTGGCGGCGTCCTCCAGCGTGACGCGCAGGAGCGTGCGCTGCTCGGGGTTCATCGTGGTCTCCCACAGCTGGTTCGCGTCCATCTCGCCCAGGCCCTTGAACCGCTGGGGGTCGAGCTTCTTGTTGCCGTTACCGTTCTGTTTGCGGTACGCCTCCCACTCGCGTTCGGTATAGAAGTACCGCTCCTGCTTGCCTTCCTTGATCAGGTACAGCGGAGGCTGCGCCAGATACATGAAGCCGGCATCGATCAACTCACGCATGTTCCGGAAGAAGAACGTCAACAGCAGCGTTCGGATGTGAGCGCCGTCGACGTCGGCGTCGGCCATGATCACGATCCGGTGGTACCGGGCCTTCTCGAGGTCGAACTCCTCGCCGATGCCGGTACCGATCGCGGTGATCAATGCCTGGATCTCGAGGTTCTCGAGCGTCTTGTGCAGCCGGGCCTTCTCGACGTTCAGGATCTTCCCTCTGATCGGCAGGATCGCCTGCGTCGCACGGTCCCTGGCGCTCTTGGCCGAGCCGCCGGCCGAGTCGCCCTCGACGATGTAGAGCTCACACGCCTCGGGGTCGGTCAACTGGCAATCGGCGAGCTTGCCGGGGAGCGAGCCCGACTCTAGGAACGACTTCCGCCGCGTGAGGTCGCGCGCCTGGCGAGCCGCCAGCCGCGCCTTCGCGGCGGCCGAACCCTTCGTCACGATCCGTTTGGCGTCGCCGGGATGCTCCTCGAGCCACGTGGAGAACTGCGCGTTCACGGTGGTCTCGACCATCGATCGCATCGACGCATTGCCAAGCTTGGTCTTCGTCTGTCCCTCGAACTGCGGGTCCCGCAACTTCACGGAGATGATCGCGGTCAGCCCCTCGCGGACGTCCTCGCCGATCAGATTGTCGTCCTTCTCTTTGATGAGCCCCTTGTTGCGCGCGTACCGGTTGAGGACGTTCGTGAGGGCTTTCTTCAGCCCTTCCTCGTGCATGCCGCCCTCGTGAGTGTTGATCGTGTTCGCGAACGAGTAGAACGATTCCGTGTAACCCGCGTTCCACTGCATGGCCACCTCGACCTCGGCATCGGTCTCGGCCGCCATGATCGCGATCGGCCTGTGCACGACCTCCTTGCTGCCGTTCAGGTACTTCACGAAGTCGACGAGCCCCCCGTTGTAGCGATACAGGTCTTTGTGGACCGGATCCTCGCGCTCGTCGTTCAAGTGGATCTCGAGGCCAGCGTTCAGGAAGGCCAGCTCCCGGAGCCGCTCGGTGAGGATCTCGCGTTTGAACTCGGTGGTCTCCGTGAAGATCTCGCGATCGGGCCAGAATCGGATGATCGTGCCGGTCTTCGTGCTGGCCTTTCCCTTCACGAGCTTGGTGGCCGCGCGCCCGCGGGCGTACTCCTGGTGCCAGCTGAACCCTTCGCGCTGGATGTCCGCCGTCATCTTCTCCGAGAGCGCGTTCACGACGGAGACGCCGACGCCATGCAGCCCCCCGGAGATCCTGTAGCCGCCTCCCCCGAACTTCCCACCGGCGTTCAGGGTGGTGAGCGCCACCTCGACCGCGGGTCGGCGGTCCTTCGCACGGGGGATCGGCTTGACGGGGATCCCGGCGCCGTCGTCTTGCACGGAGGCGCTGCCGTCCGCGTGCAAGGTCACGGCGATCCTCGACGCCCGCCCCGCCATCGCCTCGTCCACAGCGTTGTCCACGACCTCGTACACGAGGTGATGCAAACCGCGAGAACTGGTGGTCCCGATGTACATCCCCGGGCGGAGCCGCACATGCTCGACGCCTTCGAGGACCTGGATGTTACTGCTGTCGTAGCCCTGCGTTCCGCTCTTCTTCTTGGCGGTGCTCTTCGACGTTGCGGTTGCCAACGAGCCTCCGATCGCGCCCACGCAGCGGCCCCAGCCCTGATCGGGGAGGCCGTGCCGGGGACTCCTGCACGGGTGCGACGATTCTACCAATCAGGGCCGACGTTGGAGGCCGTTCGGCGCGACGATCGAGGCCGTCTACCTGCTGTTTCGCACCACCACGCGGACCGTCGTGATGGCCTCCGACCCGAGCGCTTCATTGGCCTTGCGCCGGATCTGCTCGTGCAGGAACCGAGCCTGCACGCCCCACGGTCCATCGGTCGCCGATACGACGAGCACGCCAGCATCCAAGCTCATGGGTGCGGTCTCGCCGGCGATGCGCTCGCCGACGATCTGCGGCCAGGCCACGGCGAGCTGAGCGATCGGCATGCCACGCGAGAACGTCTCCTCGCGGAGCAGGCCATCGACGATCTCGCCGATCGGCACGGCGTCTGCGCTCCGAGGATCGCGCCTCGTTCGCCAGCCTTTCGCGTGCGGCATCAGGCGGCCCTCGGCGTAACGCTGCCCGCGTGCACGTCCCACGTGGCGTGCGCCGCGGTCGGCACGTCCGCCTCGTCGGCGACGGAGATCACCACCTGCCCGCCCCGAGCAGCGAGCAGCTCCCCGATCTGGTCACGGCGCTTCGGGTCGAGCGCGGAAAAGGGGTCGTCGACCAGGAGGATCGGCGGCTCGCCCACCTCGCGCTCCACCGCCGTGGCCAGGCCGAGCCGGAGGCAGAGCGCCGCGGCCCACGCCTCCCCATGAGAGGCGAAGGCGCGGGCGCCCAGGTCACGCACGGCGAGCTCCAGGTCGTCCCGGTGCGGCCCCACTAGCGACGTGCGCCGAACGAGCTCGTCCGGGCGGCGCTCCTCGAGCCTCGCCCGGTACGCCAGTTCGAGGTCGTCGGCGCTCCAGATGTTCGGCGCGTACGTCGCCGCGAGTCCGTAACCCGCCAGCGCCTCGAATCCCTCGGAGGCGGGAGGCGCCATCCGTCCGACGGCATCGGCCCGGGCCCGCGTGAGCGCGGCGCCCGCCTGGATCAGCTCTGCATCCCACGCCTCCAAGCCCGTCGGGGTCCCCGGACGATCCCACTCCTTCAACAGGCGGTTGCGCTGACGGAGCGTGCGGTCGTAGCCGGTGATGATCGACTCCTTCAGTGGCCAGAGCGCGACCACCGATTCATCCAGGAACCGCCGCCGGTGCGACGGATCGCCGCGCACGACGTCGAGGTCGTCTGGGCCGAAGAACACGGCTCGGACCTGTCGCCGAAGATCGCGCTTCCGCCGGACCGCCGAGCGGTTCACCTTCACGCGGCTCGCGCCCCGCGTCGGGATCTCGACCTCCACGAGCACGCGGCCGCCGAGCGTCTCGACCTCGCCCCGCGCGTAGGCGGCATCGGCGCCGTCACGGACGAGCGGCCCCGATGCCGACACACGAGGCGAGGCGAGCGTGAACAGGAAGCACATACCTTCGAGCAGGTTCGTCTTGCCCTCGCCGTTCGGTCCAACCGCGACGATCAGCCCGTCGGGAACCGATTCGATCCGCGTATGGGGGTGGTTACGGAAATCCCTGAGTTCGATCCAGGCGAGGCGCATGCGAAGAAGCCTTGCGCCCCAACCTTGCTAGCTCACTGACGCCGGTAGTCGCACCGGCATCACCAGGTACGTGAACGCATCGCCCTCGCCGTGCACGACGCCAGGCTTCAAGCCGTCGCGCACGTCGAGCCGAACGCTCTCGCCGGTCGCTGCTGTCAGACCGTCCGCTAGGTACTGGGGATTGAACGCGACCGTCATGTCCTCGCCTTCGTACCGCGCTTCCACGGCCTCGACCGCCTGACCCAGGTCGGGCGACGAGCTCGAGAGCTTCACACCGAGCGCATTGAACTCCAGCCGGACCGGCGTCGTATCGCGCGCAAGCAGTCCTACCCGGCGGACCGCGTCGAGCAGCTGTTGCCGTGAGACCGTCAGCCGGCTCTCACTCGTTTCCGGCAGCAATTGCCGGTAGTTCGGAAACTCACCCTCGATCAGGCGCGATGTGAGCGTCAGCGTCCCGATACGGAACGACACCTGGCTCTCGTCGACGAACAGCTCGATAGACCCCTTCTCATCGGCCGCCGCGGCCCGGCCCGCCTCCGACATGGCCCGCTCGGGAACGATCGCTTTGGCCTCGCTATCCGCCGTCGCGACCAGATCGCGCACCGCCAGACGGTACGAATCCGTCGCGACCATGACCACACCTTCACGGCTCACCTCGAGCAGCACACCTGTGAGCACCGGTCGCGCCTCGTCGCGCGACGCACCGCGTGCCACCTGGCCCACCGCCTCGGCGAATGCCGCCGACTCGGCCGTCACCTTCGTTCCGCTCGGCTCCTGTAGGCCGGGGAAGTCCTCCGCCGGCAGCAACCGCAGCGTGCCCTCGTATGCGGCGCAGCGGATGCGCGCCTGTCCTTGATCCGTCTCGACATCGACCGGCGCGTTCGACAGGCTCTTCACCGTGTCGCCGAGGAGCCGAGCCGGCACGAGCGCGATCCCCGGCTCCGTCACCTGCACGTCGATCGAGAGCCGGGCCGAGACCTCCAGATCGGTCGTGATGAGCGTGAGAGCCCCACCTTCGGCCGCTTCGATGAGCACGCCGGTGAGCGCTGGGATCCCCGGACGCGAGGAGACTCCGCGCTGGACCGTCTGCAATGCCTCCGAGAGCGCGTCTCGGTCACACCGGAACTTCACAGTGGCCACCCCCTATAGCTTCTATGGGTCTTCCTCTCAGAACGGTAGTAGTAGGCGCTGTGGAAAGGTGCGCAACGTAGGCGTTCCCGCAGCGTAGAGCGCTCCTCTGACATGTGGAGAGTCTGGGGAGAACCTCCCGGGTCGCGGCGAGCAGCCACGATCGGGTCCTGACACCCCACATGAGGTCCCCGGGTTCTCCCCATGATCACGCGGCTCCCCTGACGCGACCGCGGATGATCCGCGTGAGGTCCTGGACCTGTCGGAACGTCGCATCTCGCGCGCGCATCTCACCCTCGACCTTGTTGATGCCATGCAGCACGGTCGTGTGGTCTCGTCCGCCGAAGATCTCGCCGATCTTCACGAGCGACAGACCCGTGCACTCCCGGACCAAGTACATCGCGATATGACGTGCCTGCGTGAGCGGACGCGACCGGCTCTTGGACATGAGATCACCCGTCGAGAGCGAGAAGTACCGTGCCGTCTCCTCCAGGATCAGCGGCGGCGGGATCTCGTTCTCCGTCTGCGGGATGAGGTCCTGGAGCGCCCGCTCGGCGAGCGTCACGTCGATGGGCTGCGCGGTGAGCTCCGACCACGCGACCACCCTGACCAGTGCGCCCTCAAGTTCACGGACGCTCTGGTCGAACTTCGATGCGACGAACTCCACCACATCGGCGGGGACCGCGATCGTCTCGCGCTCGGCCTTGAGCTGCAGGATCGCGATCCTCGTCTCCAGGTCGGGCGGTTGCACGTCGACGCAGAGCCCCCACCGGAAGCGGCTCGTCAGGCGTTCCTCCATGCCCGAGAGCTCGTGCGGCGGGCGGTCGGACGCGATCACGATCTGGCGGCCGGCAGTGTGCAGGTGGTTGAAGGTATGGAAGAACTCGGTCTGCGTCTCCTCGCGCTTGGCAAGGAATTGGATGTCGTCCACGAGCAGCACGTCGACCTCGCGGTACTTCTGGCGGAACCCGTCGCCCTGGCGCTCACGAACAGCCTTGATGAACTCCGTGACGAACTGCTCGGAGGTGACGTACTTCACGCGCAGGCTCGGCTTCAGGCGGTACATGTGATGCCCGACGGCGATCAGGAGGTGGGTCTTTCCCAAGCCGACTCCGCCGTAGATGAACAGTGGGTTGTACGCCTTGGACGGTGGGGCCTCGGCGACGGCCATCGCCGCCGCGTGGGCGAAGCGGTTGCTCGGACCCGGCACGAACGCGTCGAACGTGTAGTTCGGGAACGGCAGACCGGGGGCACGGTGAGACCGATCCGCCGCGCTCTGCTCCGGCTCGCGATCGTCGTCTGCGTCTCTCGCGTCGGGGATCGTCATCACGTCGTCCGCGGCCTCGCGGATCCCGCCGTCGACGTCGAGCCGAACGTCGACATCAGGACCGGCCGCCTCGATCACGGCGTCGCGGATCAAGTTGATGTGATTGTGCTGCAGGCGTTCGCGGACGAGTTCGCTCGGCACGCTCAGGGCGAGGATGCCGTCGGTGATGGAGACGGGGTGAACGTCGGCGAACCACATGACCACCGTGGTCTCCGGAAGGTCGGCGCGGGCGCGTTCCAGGACATGTGCCCAGGTTTCGCGCACCTCGCGCTCAGAGAACGCTATCGCCATCCGTATCCACAGAACCTTTCCACAACGGTGGAAAACCCTCTGGGGAAGGTGATCTGGCGTCGCGCGGACCGATGACCGAGTCCGTCGGGGGGAAGCGCGCCGCATGATAGCACCGGGGTTTTCCACACCGCGCCTGTACCGCGGGGTCTTGTCGCACTTTCTATTGTCAAGCCCTTTGTCCTGCGATGATGCCGCCCCGTATACTCTGCGTTCGGCCGGCCGAGAGCCGGCCTTCGCATCGAGAGGAAGTCGTCCATGGCCAAGGGCAAGCGCACCTACCAGCCGAACAACCGTCACCGCGCGAAGACACACGGGTTCCGCATCCGGATGCGAACCCGTGCCGGTCGCTCGATCCTCGCCCGCCGCCGCCGCAAGGGGCGCGCGCGCCTCACCGTCTGACCCGTCGTGCGGTCTCCCCAGATCCGGCGCCTCTTCGACGTGGGCCGACCGGTGCACGGAAGGCGGGTGGTACTGTTTGTCGCGCCCGGTTCAGGGGAGTTCGCCGTGGTCGTGGCCCGTCGCGTGGGCGGTGCGGTCGAACGGAACCGCGCCCGGCGTGTCCTGAGGGCGGCCTGGCGTGAGATCGCGCCCCAGGCTGGAGACGACGACATCGTCTTGGTCGCCCGGGAGGGCATCCGAGGCGCGAAGACGCAGGATCTGGTGGCCGAGATGACCGAGCTACTCCGACGGGAGGGGTTGGTGCGCACATGATCCGGCGTGCTCTTTGGGCGGCCGGAGCCCCGGTCCGCGGGATGCTCGTCATGGCGATCCATGTCTATCGAGCCACGCTCTCCGGTTGGATGGGCGGGCAGTGTCGCTTCTACCCCTCTTGTTCGCACTACGCGGAGGATGCCATCCGGAGGCACGGAGCCGTCAAGGGTTCGGGGCTTGCGGTCTGGAGAGTGCTGCGCTGCAACCCATTCGGGGGTGGAGGGATCGACCACGTCCCCGAACGCCCGCCAGTAGCCGAGTATGAGGATATCATACGGACCCCCTCTGAACCGCGGGAGGCGAGCGCCTAGGTGCTCGGGCTCGGCATCTTCCAGTCGCTCCTCAACGGCATCGGTTGGATCCTCGCGTGGATCTACCAAATCGTCGGCAACTTCGGCGTGTCGATCATCATCCTCACCCTCTTGATCAGGATCGTGCTACTCCCGCTTGGCATCAAGCAGATCAAGTCGATGGGTGCGATGCAGGCGATCCAGCCCAAGATCAAGGAGATCCAGAAGAAGTACAAGGGGAACAAGCAGAAGACCCAAGAAGAGACGATGAAGCTGTACAAGGAGGCCGGGGTGAACCCCCTGGGGGGTTGCCTCCCGCTCCTCCTGCAGTTCCCCATCCTGATCGCGATGTACGCGGTGATCCGGCCCCCCCAGCTCCTGCCGGCGACGGTGGACGGCCAGGCCGTGTACGAGATCCACAACAACCACCTTCCGGTGGACAGCGAACTGTTCCAGAACGTTGTGCTCCACGAGAACCTCAACTTCCTGGGTATGAACCTCCAGTGCTCCGCAGCGCAGTCGGGGGCCCAGGCTCCGGAGAAGGCTTCGAATCGCGAGGACGTGACGCCGAACACTCCGATCTTGAGCAGTGACGGCACGCCGCTCAGCTTCGATGCGACGACCGGCGACGGGAAGATCGACTGTGGTTCGAAGCCGATCGCGAAGATCCCCTACTACGTGTTGCTCGTTGTGATGGTCGGGACGACGTTCTACCAGCAACGCCAGATGCAGCGGGCAAGCCCCCCGGGTGCGGCGTCCGGCCAGCAGCAGGCGATCCTCAAGTTCATGCCGCTGATGTTCGGGATCTTCGGGTTCACGTTCCCGTCGGGACTGACCTTGTATTGGACCGTCTCCAACCTCTGGCAGATAGGGCAACAGTACGCCTTGCTGAAGCTCGGCCATATCGGACCGGAGGCCATGGAGCGGCGGATAGCCGAGCAGCGGGCGAAGGGCGCGAGCGAGCCCGCCAAGCCGTCGTTCTTCACCCGGATGCAAGAGCGAGCCGAGCAGTCTCGCAAGGACCAGCAGTCGGGGAAGTCGGGGACGTCGGGCAAGCCCTCAGGCGGGTCCGGGTCTTCGAAGGGGCCTCAGCCTCGGCAGCGCCGTCCCAACACGGGGAACAAGAAACCGGGCGGGACCAGTGGACCCACCCCGAAGAAACGTCCTGGGAGTGGAGGCAACGGTGGCAAGGGAAACGGAGAAGCGGGCGGCTAGCGTCGAGGAGGCCGTCGAAGCGGCGCTCCTCGAGCTGGGGGTCACCGAGCAAGAGGCACGGGTCGACGTGATCCAGGAGCCGCGTTCGGGGGTGCTTGGGATCGGCACTCACGAGGCCGTCGTCCGAGTGCGCGTGATCACACCCGAGATCGATCCGGAGGGGCTCGAAGAGCAGGCGGACGCCGTGGCCGACTTCATCGAGGAACTGATGGGTTACATGGGGGTGGACGCCGTCGCCGAGCCCGTTTCCCACGCCGACCACATGTATGTCGACATCATCGGGGAGGACGAGGACGATATGGCTTGGCTGATCGGGCGACACGGCCAGACGCTCGATTCGATCCAAGAGCTGACACGTATGGTGGTATCTCGCCGTCTGGACGAGCGGATCCGCGTGATCGTGGACGTGGAGGACTACCGCAAGCGTCGGGAAGAGCGGCTGGAGGAGAAGGCCCGTGAGTTGGCGACGCGCGTGCTCAAGACCGGGAACGAAGAGGTACTCGAGCCCATGAATCCGTTCGAGCGGAAGATCGTTCACGACGCGGTGGCCGAGATCGACGGTGTCGAGAGCTCGAGCCGCGGCGAGGAGCCGAACCGGTCGGTCGTGATCCGCCGTAGCTAGGCGGGTGTTTCACGTGAAACATGAGGGTTGGGAAGGGACGTCCCACCTGATAGGCCGTTCCCTGGACCCCCCTCAGCACGATCTCCTCGACACGTACTCCCTGCTCCTGCGGGAGCGCGCCGTACCGCAGGGCTTCATCGCCGGATCCGATGAGCCCCGACTCGAGGTCCGTCACGTGGAGGATTCCCTTCGGGCGGCGGCCTTCGTCGACCCGGCCGATCGATCGGCCTGCGACATCGGTTCCGGAGCGGGGCTGCCCGGCATCCCTGTCGCGATCGCCTGTCCGTGGCTCGTGACGCACCTGGTGGAGGGCCGCCGAGGTCGAGCGGCGTTCCTGGAGCTGGCCGTGCAGACGCTGGGGCTCTTGAACGTCCGCGTGGTTAACATGCGCGCCGAGGATGTCTCCGAACGGGTCGATCTCTGCTTCGCACGAGCGTTCGGCTCCCCCGAGGTTTCCTGGGCTGTCGCTGAGAAGCTTCTGATGCCGGCCGGCCGTTTGGTGTACTTCGCAGGGGAACGGTTTCGAACATCGCAGCTTCCATCTGGCATCGCCGCCCAGGTTGCCCCTTCTGCGCTTGCAAGGTCCGGACCGCTCGTTATCATGACCCGGACGTGAGCAACCCCGGCCCGAAGGCCGCCCCGCGGACCGCTTCGTCGCGCTCCACCACGAAGGGGGGCTCGGCGGCCGCTTCTGGGCGACGCAGATCACCCAAACGAACGGCCCCGGTCGTGCCAGAGTTCCCCGGCGCCGCTCGGATCATCGCGATCGCCAACCAGAAGGGTGGGGTTGGGAAGTCCACCACGGCCGTAAGCTTGGGAGCAGCCCTCGCCGACCTCGGCTATCGTGTGCTCGTGGTCGATCTCGACCCCCAGGGCAACGCCTCGACGGGGATGGGTATCCGGCACGAGGCTCGCGAGACGACCGTGTACCACGTCATCGTCTCCGAATCACCGGTAGACGATGCGATCGTTCGAACCCCTGTTGAACGGCTCCATGCGCTCCCGTCCACCATCGATCTGGCCGGCGCGGAGATCGAGCTTGTCAGTCAGTTCTCCAGAGAGACCCGGCTGAAGAAGGCCCTCGAGCCGCTGCGTGAAGGCCGGTATGACTTCGTCCTCATCGACTGCCCACCCTCGCTCGGTCTGTTGACGGTGAACGCCCTGACGGCTGCTGAAGAACTCATCGTTCCGATCCAATGCGAGTACTACGCCCTCGAGGGCCTGGGGCAGCTGCTCCGCAACGTGAGTCTCGTCCAGCAGAACATCAACCCCGGGCTGCGGTTGTCGGGGATCGTCATGACCATGTTCGACCCTCGGACGAAGCTGTCGGAGCAGGTCGTCGAGGAGGTCCAACGGTTCTTCGGCGACCTCGTGTATGACGTGATCATCCCGAGAACCGTTCGGCTCTCCGAGGCGCCAGGGTTCGGACAGCCCATCACCGTCTACGATCCGCGGTCGAAGGGCGCGCAGACGTATCGCCAGCTCGCGAACGAGGTGGCCTCGCGTCCCCCACCGGATGAGCCGATGCCGATCTTCGACGATCTTCCCTCGGTGGTCTTGCCGGCGGTCGATGATAGCGTCACACCGATCCCCCTCGATGAGGCCGAACTCGAGACGCTCCCGATCCCCACCGTACATCAACTCGTTGAGGAGGAGGAAGCCCAAGCGAAGGTCGAGGCCGCTTCGCCGCCGACAGCGCCGGTGGTCGAGGCCAAGCCGCCGATCGCGGTCGAGGTGCAACCGGAACATCGGGCCGCGCCCGAGCCGCCGCCGCCGATGGACGACGACGACGTCTGGGAAGACCTGGACGAGGCTCCGTCCGAACCCGGGGATGTTCCTCCCGCGGTCGAAGCGACCCGAGCTACCCCGCCCGAACGCCTTTCCGAGCGGCGGGTGGTGGTCATCGACGAGAAGGCTGAGCTCGAGGCGTCCTCCGGGCCGCCTCTTGCTCGGCCGCGTCCCCTGGAGCGCCCGGCATCAGCGCCGGGCGGGGCGGAGATCGGAGCGACCCTCGAGGAGGACGACCAGCCCAAACGCCGATGGCGATTGTTCCGCAAGGGAGGCGATTGATGTCGAAGCGAGGTGGCCTGGGTCGAGGGTTGTCGGCGCTGATCCCAGGGGCGCCTGAGATCGGTGAATCCGCGGGGCTGATGGAAGTTCCAGTGAACGCCGTCGCGCCCAATCCGAGGCAACCACGTACGCGCTTCGATGACGAGGCGATCGCCTCGCTCGCGGCGTCGATCCGAGAGGTCGGGATCCTGCAACCCATCGTCGTCAGGAAGGAGGGACCCGGCTACGAGCTGATCGCGGGGGAGCGCCGCCTGCGGGCGGCCAAGCTCGCAGGTCTCGCGACCGTTCCCGTGGTTGTTCGCGATACCGACGACGCGGACACGCTCCGCGAGGCCCTGATCGAGAACATCCACCGTGAGGACCTCGGGCCCATCGAGCTCGCCGAAGCGTTCCGGCAGCTCCTGGAGGAGCTCGGCCTCAAGCAGGAAGAGCTCGCCGACCGTGTTGGCGTGTCCCGTTCGCATGTCGCGAACACGATCAGGCTGCTCCAGCTTCCGCTTGACGTCCAGCAGCTGCTGACCGACGGGAAGATCCAGGCCGGGCATGCCCGAACGCTGCTCGCCCTCGGCGACAGCGAGGCGCAGTCCACCCTTGCGTTGCGGATCGCCGCCGAGGATCTCTCGGTTCGCGAGGTCGAGGACATCGTGCGGCGCTACGTCGATGCACCGAAGCAGGCGCCTGCCACAACGATGCCGTCGGCCGTCCCGCCCCCGTCCGACTCGGCGTTGGCGGAGGTCGAGGAGATCCTGTCCGAGCAGCTTGCGACCCGTGTCCAGATCCTGATGGGCAAGAAGCGCGGCCGCGTCGTGATCGAGTTCGGGTCCGCCGACGACCTGGAACGGATCGTCTCCGAGATCATCGGGTCGGGGCCTGGGCTCGCACCCGACTGACTCGCAGGGCAACGGGTTACAACTAGTCTGCTCCAGACTAGTTCTCAACCGCTCGTCGACCATCACGTAGAGCGCGCGCTGGGTCACCCGGCAACATACGGGAAGACTTGTGCCGCAAGGAGTTCAAGCATGTCTACGTCGTCGAAGAGTTCGTGGTTGAGCATGATCCGCTGCACGCCTGCAGCAGCGTATTCCGCGAGTCGTTCTACGGCGCGATCCGGCGTGCCGACGATGCAGTCGGCTTCGACATCCGCGCGATATCCGTCGAACGGGCCCGCGGTGGGGTCGATGGCGTGCGCGCGCCGGAGCCGCCTGAGGTAAGCACCCTCATCCTCGCCCACGAAGCACCAGGTCATCAACGACGTCACGAGCATGTTCGGGTCGCGGTTCGCTGTCGCGACGCCGGCCCGCGCGCGATCGAACCGTTTCGCCACATCCTCGGGCGATCCGCCGACCGTGTTGAACTCGTCCGCCCACCGGCCAACCAGGCGTTGCATCCGGGGCCCGACGCGCGTGCCGCCCACGATGATCGGCGGGTGAGGCTGCTGCAGGGCCTTAGGCAGGAACTCGGCATCCTCGAGCGTGTAGTGATCCCCGTGGAACGAGAAGGCCTGCTTCGTCAGCAGGCCGTGAACGATCTCGAGCTGCTCTTCGAGCATCGCGAAACGCTCGGATGTCGGGGGGAACGGGAAGCCGAACTGTGCGTGCTCCTGCGCCCACCAGCCGGCACCCATCCCGATCTCAACGCGTCCGCCTGAGACCCGGTCGACGGTGACGGCCGACCGTGCGAGAAGGGCCGGCGAGCGGAACGTGACGGGCGACACCAGTGTTCCGAGACGCAGTCGTTCGGTTCGCGCGGCGAGCGCCCCGAGCAGGGTCCACGCGTCGCTCGACCCATGCCCGGTGACCCCGTGGCCGCTGAAGTAGTGGTCCGAGCGGAAGAGCCCTTCGAAACCGAGGCGCTCGGCGGCCTCGGCGAGCCTGATCCAATCGTCCCAGGTCACGCCCTGCTGGCCCTCGAGCATCAGGCAGAACCGCACGGCGCGTAGCATAGTCGCGCCATGTCAGCCGACGGTATGCCACCGTCAGAGCGCGAACGGGCGATCACCGCGCTCATCTCGGGGGCACTGATGGGACTCGCGATGGCGCTGCTCTCCCGAGGCCGGCGGTCCACCACCTAGCCCACGAAGAAGCGGCCCAACCCTTCAGCGATCGCCCGCGCTATGCGCGGCGCGGCGGTCGGGTCGACACCCTGAGGGAGCTCGATCTGCACGGCCGGCATCCGCGTCTCACGCAGGATCGCGTCGGTGAGCCGGACCACGACGGCCGGGCATCCGACAACCCGTTCGACCTCGGCGGCGATCAGCTCCGCGACGTGCTTCCCGGCGGGCGAGTGCGTGCTTGCGTTCCCGAAGTAGCTGCAGAGGATCCGGGCCTCACCGGACACGGCGGGCAGATGGAGCGAGACGCACACCGCGGCCGAGAGCTCGTTCGCGGACCGCGCGCTCATGGAAGGCGTCGCCTCGTCGCCCTCGGCGTGGAGCACCACGGGCTTCGCCCCGGCGGCCGAGAGTTGATCCGCGAGGGCGCGGCCGATGGTCCGGCTGAAGGCCTCCCGCCGAGGCAGATCGATCGCCACGACCTGGCCCTCGATCGAGGACCGCATCGAACGCACGGACTCCTCTTCCCGTACGACGGCCCGGCTCGGACCGGTCTCCGATGGTCGGAGTCGCTCGAGGGTCGTGAGCGTCTCCTCCCCGACGATGCCGTCCGACCCGTGGCCCACGTTTCGCTGGAACTCCCTGACGGCGCGATCGGTCCGGACGCCGAACAGCCCGTCCTCCTTGCCCGCGTCGAACCCGAGGGCGTTCAGCTTGCGCTGGAGCGAGCGGACGTCGTCGCCTCGCTGGAGGCTCGCCCGCAAGTAGAGCGTTCGGTCGCCCAGCCGGTAGCCGGCTTCGACGAGCTGCCCCCACGTGTCGGGTCCGACACGGCCGTCGACCCGGAGGCTCCGACGCTCCTGGAAGGCCCGGACGGCCCGCTCGGTGGAGTGACCGTACGTCCCGTCAAGCTCGCTCGGGTCGACGCGTTCGCCGAGCGCGACGAGACGCTGCTGGATGTCGTGAACCTCAGGGCCCCGATCGCCGATGAGGAAAGTGTTCACGAGCCCAGTCTCCGCCGGAGCGTCGCCCCCGGCAACCGAGCCGGCCGCGATCGACCGGTCAGCCGACCAGGTGTGGCTCGACGTCCCGCAGGATCGCGTCCTTGGGCTTGGCGCCGACCACCCGCGCGACCTCCTTGCCACCCTTGAACAGGATCAACGACGGGATGCTCATGACGCCGTAGGTCCGTGTCGCGTCGGGGTTGTCGTCGATGTTCAACTTCGCGACCTTGAGCGCCTCGCCCTTCTCATGCGCGATCTCCTCGACCACGGGGGAGACCATGTGGCACGGAACGCACCACTCCGCCCAGAAGTCGACGAGGACGGGGGTTTCGGAATCCAATACGTTGGTCTGGAAGTCGGTGTCGCTAACGCTGCCTATGTTGGCCATCTCCTGCGCTCCTCCGTCGGGTAACCCTTCGAACCCACCCGATCGCGGGGGGATTCCCGTCTCAGCCCGCGTGCGCCTCGTCTTCCAAGAAGTGCTCAGCGTCGATGGCCGCCTTGCAGCCCTGGCCCGCGGCGGTCACCGCTTGACGATAGACCCTGTCGGTGACGTCGCCCGCTGCGAAGACACCGTCGATGTTCGTGGAAGTTCGCGGCTCCTGCACCGCGACGTAACCATCCTCGAGCTGCAGCTGACCCTCGAACAGGGTGGTGTTCGGCGTGTGGCCGATCGCGACGAACACGCCGTCGGTGGAGAGCTCGCGCGTCTCGTCGGTACCCACGTTGCGAAGGCGGACGCCGGTCACCGCATCGTCGCCGTTGATCTCCTCGACCACCGTGCTCCACACCACGTCGATCTTCGGGTTGCCGAGCGCCCGGTCGACCATGATCGGCGTGGCGCGGAACGCATCGCGCCTGTGCACGATCGTCACCTTGCTGGCGAACTTCGTGAGGAACACGGCCTCTTCCATCGCGGTGTCGCCGCCTCCCACGACCACCAGCTCCCGGTCGCGGAAGAAGAAGCCGTCACACGTGGCGCACGCGCTCACCCCTCGGCCGCGGAGCTTCTCCTCGCCGGGGACACCCAGCCACCGCGCGCTCGCCCCAGTCGCCACGATCAGGGTCTTGGCTCGCCATTCCTGGTCGCCGGCCCAGATACCGAACGGACGGCTCGATAGGTCGACGCGCGTGACGTGGACGGGAAGGATCTCCGCACCGAACCGTTCGGCCTGCTTGTCCATCTGCTCCATCAGCTCGGGGCCGAGGATGCCGTCGGCGAAGCCGGGATAGTTCTCGACGTCGGTGGTGAGCGTGAGCTGCCCGCCGGCCTCGAGGCCCTTCAAGAGGAGTGGCGCGAGGTTCGCGCGGGCCGCGTACAGGGCCGCCGTGTAGCCGGCGGGACCCGAGCCGATCACGATCACGTTGCGGGTGTCCGTCATGGCGCGTCCCATCCTCCCATAGGTATGAACACCCGCCTATTCCCAGTAGACCGGTCAGAGCTCCACGCTCGAGACGGGTTACAGCTGGGCGCTCGAGAAGGACTGGATGGAGCAGTCGTTCGCCGAGAAGACCCAGATCGAAACGGCGTCGGCCGGCTGCCCCGCGCCGGGACCTTCGAGGAACACGGCGAGGTAGGCCGGCCCCCCCTCGAAGCGGGCCTTGATCACGCGGGCGAGCTGGCCGCTCTCGTCGGGGGCTGAGTGGACGACGCACCTTAGGGCCCGCGACGTCTGTCGTTGCGTGCCGGTTGCGCTCGGGACCGTGCTCGCGTTCGCCTGCGCACCCACATCTTGTGCCGCGTACGACGTGGCGAGGGCCTCCAGCGATGCACTGTCGTAGTTCGTGTGCTGGATCTCGATCTGCGTGGCCGCCGCGGCGACCGGACCGGACACGAGCCCTCCGGATCCCGCGCTGTCGTGCTTCTCGGCGGAGCTGTTTCTCGTCTCCTGCCCGACGTGGGGGAGGACGAGCGTCAGCACGAACAGCGCTGCAGCGGCCGCAGCGGCGATCCCTGCGAACCGGTACCACCGGGGGGTGCCGTCTGCGGCTCTGGCCGCTCGTCCGGCGCCGGCCTCTTCGAGCGCTCGGACCGCGATCCCGGGCGGGGCGGGAACTTCTGGGAGCGCCCCGAGAGCCGCGCGGGCGCCGCGGGCGAGTCTTACCTCCCCACGACATCTGTCACACCCGGCGACATGTGTGTCGACGGCCGCTCGATCGTGTTGAGGAAGCGTGCCGTCGACGTAGCCGGCGAGGGAACCTTCTGGATGCGTCATGACTCCTTCTCCGACGGGCGCGGGGTAGGGGTGGGTTCCCCCACACCCCCCTGTGGGAGGCCCATAGCTCGTCCGAGCGCCACGCGGCCGCGATGGACGCGCGACTTGACGGTCCCCAGGGGGATGTCGAGCGTGCGAGCGATCTCCTCGTACGGGAGGTCCTGGACATCGGCGAGCACGAGCACCACGCGGTATTCCTCGGGGATCTGGCGGAGCGCCCGGGCGGCGTCGATCGAGCCGATGGTCTCGTCGGCATGGTCGGCCACGGGTGGGAGCTGATCCGGCATCGGGTCGTCGGGGTCGCGGACCGTGCGGAGCATCGGTTGACGGCGGCGTTTCCGCAGGATGTCGTAGCAGGCGTTCACCGTTATCCGGTGCATCCACGTGGTGAAAGCGGCGTCGCCCCGGAACTGCGACAGCTTGCGGACCAACGTGAGGAACGCATCCTGGGCGGCGTCGCGCGCGTCATCGGGATCGCCCAGCACACGGAGGGCCACGTTGTACACACGCGATTGGTGCCGTTGGACCAAGGCGCCGAAGGCCTCGGTATCTCCCTCAAGGTACCGACGGACGAGCTCCTCGTCGGGTGTGTCGGACACGCCGGCCAACGCTACAGCGTGGTCGGGCCGTTGGTCTCGGACGCCTTCACCTTCGTGTACTTCCTCGTGAAGCTGAACCGGGCGGCCAGGATCGTACTCGCCTCCTTGCGCAGCGTGACCGTGACCGCCCCGGTCGCCGTGTTCACGACGCATCCCTGGTTGGCGAGCTTGGCGCCTTCGCCCTGGGTCGCCACCACGGCCAGGGCAGCCTGGCAGGCCTGGTTCTCATCGTGGCTCGACCGGTAGGAGTTCGCGGCGGTCGTGCTCGCGGTGCTCGCGGTGTCGGCGAGACGGAACTTCGTGAAGGCGATCGAGCCGGCATCGATGGCGACGACGCCCACGAGCGCGACGACGACCAGCCAGACGGCGATGATCTTGCCGACGGCTCCTGTCTCGTCTGGATGGGACCGGTTCCTGAGCGTCATCCGCGGAACCTCCTGAGGACCGCGTTCTTGACTTCATCGGCCTCCTGGATGCCGAAGATAAGGGCCGAGAGCACGAACGCAAGCAGCCCGGTGACGACGGCCACCCCGACCTCTAGGACCAGGGCGAACAGGCCGTTCGGCGCCGCAACGGCTCGCCGGATCCCTTCGTACGCTAGGAACGCCGCTCCGACCGCCACGAGCGACGCCGGGATCACCCGGAGCACGGTCCCGAGGACGCGCTTCCCGTCGATCGAGCCGAGACGTCCGCGAAGCAGGTACAGGCAGACGGCGGTCGCGAACAGGTACGAGGCGGCGTGACCGAGGGCGAGCCCGGCAACCCCCGATCCGAAGCCGAAGATGAACAGCAGATCTACCCCGATGTTCACGGCGGCCGCCGACACGTTCACCAGGGCCGGCGTTCGCGTGTCCTGCATCGCGTAGAACGTTCGGGTGAGGAGCTGGAAGGCGGAGAAGAACGGCAGGCCCACCGCGAACGCGCGGAGCGTCCGGGCGATCAGGTCGGCGTCGGCCGCGTTGGCGTGACCGTGCTGGAGCAGCAAGCGCACGATCGGTGTCGCGAGCGCGATGTACGCGAGGGCCGCCGGCACGACAACCACGATCGTGTCCCGCAGGCCACGCGAGAAGAGCGTCCGGAGACCCTCCACGTCCCCGTCGGCCCAGCGTCCCGACATGGCCGGCAGGAGCGCGGTGAAGATCGAGACCGCGAAGATCGAGTGCGGCAGCAGGAACAGGATGAAGGCGCTCGCGTAGATCTGATAGCCACCGGGCGGGAAGTGCCCCGTGAGCACGATGATCACGATGTACGCGAGCTGGTTCGCGACGACGTAGACGATCACCCAGAGGGCGAGCTTCCCCAGCCGACGGATCGCCGGGTGGTTCCAGTCGAAGCGAAGCCGCCAGCGGAATCCGAGCCGGCGGAGTCCCGGCCACAGGGCCGCGGTCATGGCGAACACCCCGAGCGTCGTGCCCGCGGCGAGGACCGTCTTCTCCGCGGCCGTGATGTGGTCGACGGATGGCGTGCCGCTTCCGAGCAAGATCGCGTAGACGCCGAAGGTCGCGATCACGATGAGGTTGTTGAGGATCGGGGCGAACATCGGAACGGCGAACCGCCGCTCCGCGTTCAGCAGGCCGGTCGCGACAGCCCCGATCCCGTAGAAGACGATCTGCGGCATGAACCACCGCAGGAAGAACGTGCCGAGCGCCACCTGCTGCGCCTTGTCAGGCGCGTCGGACGCCACCAGGTAGAGCTGGATGATCTGCGGTGCGAAGATCGCCCCGAGGATGGCCACGGTGCCAAGCACGACGAGCGCGAGCGTCAGCACGCGGTCGGCCAGCAACCAGGCGTCGTCGCGCCCGTGCCGCTGTGTCCACTCGACGAACACGGGGACGAACACCGACGTCAAGATCCCGCCGAGGACGAGCTCGTAGACGATGTTGGGCGTGGTGTTGGCTGTGGTGTAGGTATTGCCGAGCGCGCTCACGGTCACGCCGACCGCCGCGGTTTGCGCGGACAGGCGCAAGAAGCCCGTGATCCGGGAGAGCGCGGTGCCGGCCGACATGACGGCCGTGTTGCGCACGAACTCGCCGCGCGAGTCCTCGACCGGCAGGCCGATCGGATCGGGGTCTACGACGTCGGACGTCTGAACAACCTCCTCGACCACAGGCCGATCAGCACGAGCGCGGCTGCGATCGTCACACCCAACGCGATGTGGTTCACGGACGTCGACCTGACGGACAGCTGCGTTTGACCGATGGGACGACCGGAGGGGGCCCGCACGATGACCTGGACGGTCCCTTGGCCGGCCGCGAGCGCCGAGGCCTCGAACGTCACGATCTGGTCCGCGTCGGTGAGCGTGACGGTCTGCCGGTCACCCTGAGGGAACAGGAACCGGCTCGATCTGAGCTGGAGGCTGAAGCGGATCGGGAACTCGCCGGGATCTCCCATGATCAACGGGATCGAGCCGGTCTCGGCCAGGAACGTGAACTCCTGACTGGTGTCCGGCACCGCGCGCGCGAAGACGGCGTCGGTGACTCGGTTGACCTGGTCGATCCAGGCGCGCCCGGCGCCCTCGTTCCCCAGGTACTCGGCGGACTCCGCGAAGAGGAGGTCCCGGGCGAGGCGATCGGGGATGGGGCTGCCGTCCACCATCATCGAACGCAAGGCGAGGAGGTCCCGGCGTTCGCTCTTGATCGCCTCGGCATACGTCGGCGAGAACCGAGCGGTCGCGGGCGCGGCGAGCACGCTCGGAGCGGTCGGCGGCGGGATCTGGGCGACCAGATCCTCCGCCGACGTCGAGCGAAGGAACGGGGCCTCGGCGATCCGCCCGAGGAAGGCCCCCCAGAACCGGGAGGGAAGCCCCGTGGGGAGCGAGACGACGACCCCACGCGGGGTGGCCGGCACCGGCTGCTCCCGCCAGATGGCCGCGAACTCTCCGAGGGTCGCCTGGGCTGCGCGGACCGGGTCATCCAGGAAGCCGGGACCGGCAAGCAGCGTCTGCGTTCCGGGGTCCGGGAGGAGGAGCGCTTGGGTCTGAGCACCAACCGCCAGCGAGGCCGTCGGGGGAGGAACGAAGCCGTTCGGCTGCGGCGGCCGGTCGACGGTGTCGGCGTTGCCCAGGATCGTGCTCGCGCCGATCGCCGCCAAGGCGTTCACGGCGGCATCGTCGAGCGCGCCGGCCGTGGGCCGCGCCACCGCCGACGTGGGTTCCACGCCCAGGATCCGACGGACGGTGTCGAGGCCGCTCGCCGTTTGCGCGGCGAAGTCGCTCGCCAACCCGCTCGCGAGTAGCGACGGCACCGTCGGTGCCGCGAACGGGAGCGGCACGAGGTCCACCGACGACGAGGCGGCGACGGTGCGAAGATGATCCAGCAGCGTGGCCGCATCGGCGGCTGATGCGGCACCGTCTGCGACCGATGACCCATCGATGCGCTCATATCCGTCGGCCATGCGCTCCAGTTGGTCGAGCATCCCCGGCTGGATCACCACCTCGGCCGGGTCCAACGCGTCGTTCGCCATCCGTTCGAGCGCCGCGACCGCGGTGGCGAGCGTTCCGTCCGGGGCGATCGCCGTTTCGAAGGACGGGTCCACGAGCCGTCCGTCCGGCCCTAGGGCGATCGGCGCGGAGAGCTCCACCACGGTCGTCAGCAACAGCGGAACCTCCGGTTTGCGGACCAGGAAGATGATCGGCGTGTCCAGGACCGCGAGCGGGGTCCCGCCGCTTCGGATGTCGACCCGGAGCGGGTAGACCAGTGAATCGGAGCGACTCACGTCTCCGATCGTCGAGAGGTCGACCGAGACGCGGAAGCGTCGCTCGGCACCCGGATCGAGGGTTCCGGTCTGCGTGATCGTGCGCGCGTCGATCGGCAGGCTGGGTCCTTCCGTGAGGGACGCCTCGTACACGCTCCGAGACCGCACGGCGGCGCCGAGCGTGATCCCGAGCGTGAGATCGCCGAGCGCGTCCGTTCCGTCGTTGCGCGCCAGGACCGCGAGCTCAACGACAGGAGCGGCGAGCGAGGCCCACGGGGTCTGCGATACCAGCCGCAGCGAGACGGACGTCGTGCCTTGGGCTTGCGTCGGTGTGAGGGTGACGACGCAAGCGGCGAACGAGATCAGCAGCGCGAGGAGGGCGCGCGCGGCCCGATGGGTGCTCATGCCGGCCAGCCCATGGTAGCCGTCGGTCGCCGCTCACACGGGACGTCGCCGATCACCGGAGGTGCTCTGCTGCGCGTCCGAGGACGTCGCGCTCTCCACGGTAGGCGGCCCGCTTCAGCGCACGATCGAGCGGGAACCACTTCACGTCCTCCATCTCGTCGTCGCGGTCGTTCGGGTCGCCACCGACGGCGCGCATCAGGAAGAAGTGGACGGTCTTGCGGACGCGGACGTCCTCCCAAACGTAGAAGTAGCGGGTCTCGCCCAACGAGCGGTCGATCTCGGCCTCGATGCCCGTCTCCTCACGCACCTCGCGGACGGCGGCGTCCTCCGCGGTCTCGTCGGCCTCGATCCCGCCCTTCGCCAGGCCCCAGGCGAGCTCGCCTCGGCGAGTTCGCCGAGCGGCGAGGATCACCTCGACCCCGTCCGCTCCCTTTCGATAGACGACCCCTCCGGCCGAGATCTCGGTACGGGTCTCGGGGCGCTTACCCGGGTGCGGGTCGCTCCCACGGCGTTTCGAGGACCGTCGGCTGCGCGAGCCCAAACCCGCCGTCTTCGATGGCTGGACCTTCTTGGATGGCTGCCCCTTCTTCGATGGCGGCTCCGCAGCACCGTTCGCGCTGGTCATGGCGGCGAGTCTAGGCGTCTGAGCCGGTGTGCTCAGGTCCGCGACAGGAACGTCAGAACTCGGGCTTCGGTCGGCCTTCGAACGTGCCGATGGAATCCCTGTACGGCGGATCGAGCCGCGGTGCCTGCGCGCAGCGCGATGGGAGCAACGGGATGGAGATCAACGAGCTGCTCCGCTACACGGTGGAGCGCGGCGCGAGCGACCTGCACCTGAAGGTCGGGAACGTTCCGTTCATCCGTGTCGACGGCGAGCTCCAACCTACCCAGTTCCCGACGATCCTCGCAGCCGATGCCGAAGGGTTCGGGCAGGCCTTGATGTCGGAGCACAAGAAGCGCGAGTTCGAGACGCACAGTGAAGCGGACCTCGGCTACACGCTTGCCGGCGTCGGTCGGTTCCGGGTGAACGTTTTCCGTCAGCGTGGGGTGGTGGGGTTGGCGATCAGGCGCGTCCGCTCCGAGATCCCCACATTCGAGGAGCTTCGGCTGCCGGTCGTGATGCGGACGCTGGCCGACTCGCCGCGCGGACTGGTGCTGATCACGGGACCGACCGGGACGGGGAAGACGACGACGATCGCCTCGATGATCGGCCACATCAACTCCACGCGCCGGTGCCACATCGTCACCGTCGAGGATCCGATCGAGGTCGTGCACGACGACGCCCTGTCGATCATCCAGCAGCGGGAGATCGGCCTCGACACCGACTCCTACGCGAACGCGCTCCGCCACGTGATCCGCCAGGACCCCGACGTGATCTTCATCGGCGAGATCCGCGACCCGGAGTCTGCGCTCTCCGCTATCCAGGCGGCCGAGACCGGTCACCTCGTGATCTCGACGCTCCACACGATCGACTGCGTGGAGACGATCAACCGGATCTTGGACCTGTTCCCACCGCAGCAACAGCGAGAGGTGCGCTCGTCGTTCGCGGGCTCGCTCCGCGGGATCGTGTCGCAGCGGCTGGTGTCGCGCGCCGACGGCAAGGGCCGTGTCCCTGCGGTCGAGGTCCTGGTGAACACCGGACGGGTCTTCGACCGGATCGTCGATCCTGAGGAGACCGACTCGATCAGCGAGGTCATCTCCGACGGCGACTACTACGGCATGCAGACGTTCGATCAGGCGCTCGTGAAGCTGGTGAAGGAGGGCCTCGTCGCCGAGGACGAGGCGCGCCGGGTCTCCACGAACCCGCACGACTTCGATCTGGCGCTGATGGGTGTTATGGAACGCCGCACCTCCATCAGCGGCATCAGCTAGCGCCCGGCTTCACGGGACCTCTCCCGCCGCGCGCATCGCCCGTATCTCCAGCGGATGCTTGCGATAGCCGTACGGGATCGCGAGCGCCAAGTACACCGGGATGAAGAACGGGCCGAACGCGCAGTATTGTTTGATGTGGTGACGTTCGTGCGCGGAGAGCGTGCCCTCGAGCGGCGCGGCCGACACGATCACGAATCCGATGGTCATCGCCGTCCGGTGCAGCCGCGGCATCAGCGCGGTGAGGCCGCGAGGGGCGCTGTCGAAGATCACGGCGCCGTCGAAGCGCGGCACCTGGAACGTCAACAGCCCCAGGACGAGCCCGATCACGGTGTTCGGAACGGTCCAGACGAACCCCAGCCACGTTGGCATCTGCGCACCGTACCGCGGGTCGCGGAGGGCCGAAGGGTATCGTGAGGCGGTCATGACCTCGATCGACGTCGACCCGATGGCGAAGGAGCTCGGCGAGCGGTTCACCGCGGCCGGGCACCAGTTGTACATGGTCGGTGGCGTCGTTCGCGACGCGATCATGGGGCGGTACCGCGAGGAGCGGGAGTTCGACCTGGACTTCGCGACCGATGCTTCGCCGCACGAGGTCACGCGGCTCCTGCGGCGGTGGGCCGATCGACAGTACCTGGTTGGCGTGCGGTTCGGCACCGTCGGCGCCGTGAAGGACGACCGGCGCCTGGAGATCACGACGTTCCGCGAGGAGGTCTACCAAGAGGAACATCGCAAGCCGGCGGTGACCTTCGCGAAGGATATCGAGACGGACCTGTCGCGGCGTGACTTCACGATCAACGCGATGGCGGTTCTCCTTCCCGACGGCGCGTTCATCGATCCGTTCGGCGGCGTTCGAGACCTCGCGGCGAAGGTGCTCGACACGCCTCTCGAGCCAGAGATCGCGTTCTCCGACGATCCGCTGCGGATGCTTCGCGCCGCACGGTTCGTGGCGCAACTCGACGTCACACCCGCGCCGCGCGTCATCTCCGCGATCGGCGCGATGCGCGAACGCCTCTCGATCGTGTCCGCCGAGCGCATACAGGAGGAGCTGTCCAAGCTGCTCATGGGCCCGCACGCGCCGAGAGCGCTCGCGATCGTCGTGGACACGGGACTCTCCGACGAGTTCCTGCCGGAGCTGTCGGGCCTACGGCTGGAGCAGGATCCCGTGCACAAGCACAAAGACGTGCTGCATCACACGTATGCCGTGGTCGAACGCTGCGATCACTCCGACCTGATCCTTCGGCTCGCGGCATTGCTGCACGACATCGGTAAGCCGAAGACGCGGTCGTTCACCCCAGAGGGCGTCCAGTTCCACCATCACGAGGTCGTGGGCGCGCGTATGGCCGACGCCCGGCTGCACGAGCTGCGATACCCGAGGGCGGTGATCGACGCGGTGAAGACGCTCGTCGAGCTACACCTGCGCTTCCACGGCTACGGCGACGGTTGGACCGACGCCGCCGTACGCCGCTACGTCCGAGACGCGGGACCGCTCCTCGACCGCCTGAATCAGCTGACGCGCGCGGACTGCACCACGCGGAACGCGGCGAAGGCTCAGCGCCTCGAGCAGTTGCAAGACGAGCTCGAGGAACGCATCGCGCGGTTGGCGGAGGAGGAGAACCTAGAGGCGATGCGGCCACCGCTCGATGGGACCCAGGTGATGGGGCGGCTGGGCCTGCCTCCGGGTCCGGTCGTCGGCGAGGCGCTCGCGTATCTGATGGAGCTCCGGATGGAGCGTGGGCCGATCGAGGAGGACGAGGCGTTCGCGCTGCTGGACGCCTGGGCGGCCGAACGGGCCCTCCCGGAGGCGTAGGCACAGGACGGGGCCGAACCTGCCGATAACGGGAACCGTGGACGACTTGTGGGGAGCGTTCGCCGCGCGCGTGAGCGCGGCCCGCAACGGGGACGGCGGCTTCGGGCCGAAATCTTCCATGCCGTCGGAGCCGGAGCCGACAGCCCTCGCGACGATCGCGCTGGACGACGCGGACGGCCGGGCCTGGCTGGCCGCGCGTCAGGCTGGCGACGGGTCCGTGCCGTTCGACGCGGCCGCGGTCGTGAACGATGCCTCGACGGCGCTCGCGTCGATCGCGCTCGGTCCCGGCGCCGCGCGTGAACGGGCGCTGGACCACGTGGTGTCGACCCAAGCCCGGTCCACGCCTTCGACGCCTTCCGCGCCTCACGACGAGTCGGTGCACGGCTGGGCCTGGACCGAGGGGACCTTCGGCTGGGTCGAGCCGACCTCGCGAGGCGTCCTGGCGCTCCGGCTCTTCCGTCCGGACGCGCCGGCGATCGTCGACGGCGTGGGGCTGCTGCGGGACCGCGAATCGGTGGGCGGGGGATGGAACTACGGCAACCGAACGGTGTTCGATGAGGACCTGCCGCCTTACGCTCAGACCACGGCGGCCGCGCTCATCGCGCTGCAGGGGCTCGATGGCGAGCTGGAGGCCCGCGGCATCGCAGCGCTCCATCGACTCTGGCGAACCGAGCGCTTGGGTGGGCTTACGCTCGCGCTGGCGACCGCCGCGCTCCGAGTGCATCGAGATCCGGATGCCGATCGTGCAGAGCGAGCGCTGTCCGAGCTCTTCACCCGGACGGGCCTCCGCGGTGACGTCGTCGCGCTGGCGTGGGCCGCGATCGCGACCAGCCCCGCCCTCGCCACCCTGGAGGTGACCGACCCGTGACCGGTGTCGATCGTCGGACGTTCCTGCGGAGATCCGCGATCGCCGCTGGGGCCGTCGGGGCCGCCACGGTCTTCGGCGGGCGCGCGTTGCTCGAGCGCCGCGACCCCGCACTCTGGGATCCGTCGGCCTTCGCGCCGCCTGGGACGGCCAGCGTCGCGGTGATCGGCGCGACGAGCTACGACGACGGCCTCGAGGACCTGGTCGGTCAGGGGCTGCACGCGATCGGCGCGGACGTCCGCGGGGCGCGCGTCGTGCTGAAGCCCAACCTGGTGGAGTTCGATGCGGGGACCACGATCAATACCGATCCGCGGTTGGTAGCGGCGACGGTGATCGCTCTGCGACGGTTGGGAGCGCTCGATGTCACGGTGGGAGAGGGTCCCGGGCATCGGCGTGACACCGAGTACGTGGTCGCCCGGTCCGGGTTGTTGGACGCGCTCGATGCCGTGGACGCTCCGTTCGTCGACCTCAACACGGACTCCATCACGCGGGTTCCGCTCCGCAGCCGG
Organism: uncultured Actinomycetes bacterium; assembly: GCA_963695975.1. Taxonomy (GTDB): domain Bacteria; phylum Actinomycetota; class UBA4738; order UBA4738; family HRBIN12; genus JBBQVZ01. Next base: position 352,652 of record CAVOIB010000002.1, read on the forward strand.
TATACCCGGCTCGGGTCGCTCTGGCTTCCCCGGACGATCACCGACGCCGACATCGTGATCTCGATGCCCAAGATGAAGACCCACCACTGGGCAGGTCTGACACTATCGTTGAAGAACTGCTTCGGCTGCGTCCCTGGGCGTGTCTACGGCTGGCCGAAGAACGCCTTGCACTGGGCCGGCCTCGAGCAGGCGATCCTCGATGTCGCCGGCGCGGTCCGTCCCGACTACGCGATCGTGGACGGCATCGTCGGCATGGAGGGTAACGGCCCGATCTCCGGAACCCCGATCGACGCGAACGTGCTCGTGTTCGGGAACGATCCGGTGGCGACGGACACCGTCGCCGCGCGGCTGATGGGGTTCGACCCGGAAAAGGTCCCGTACCTATCGGAAGCCTCGCGGTTCCTTGGCCAGGGCGACATGGACGAGATCCGCATGGAAGGTGAGGATCTCGATACGTCCATGAACGACTTCGCGGTCCTCCCGCAGTTCCGCCCGATGAAGGGCTGAGCACCGGGGCAGGTACGCTTCGCGGATGACCGATCCCGACCGGGGCTTGAGCGCGTCGGAGGTCGCCGAACGCGAGGCACGCGGTCAAGTCAACCTGGTTCCGGCGACGCGGACCCGCACCGTGTCGCAGATCGTGCGCGCGAACGTCTTCACGCGGTTCAACGCCCTGCTCGGCGCGATGCTCGTCGTGATCGTGATCGTCGGTCCCGTGCAGGATGCCCTCTTCGGGTTCGTGCTCATCGCGAATACGGCGATCGGAATCGTCCAAGAGCTCCGCGCGAAGCGCACCCTCGATGCCCTCACGGTGCTCACGGCGCCGAAGGCGTACGTCGTTCGCGGCGGCGTCGTGGTCGAGATCGCGGTGGGCGACGTGGTGCTGGACGACGTCGTGGACCTGGCGCCAGGCGGCCAGGTCGTCGTGGACGGCTCGGTGCTGGCTGCGAACGGCCTTGAGCTCGATGAGTCCTTGCTGACGGGTGAGTCCGATCCGGTGGTGAAGGCGGCCGGCGATCCTGCCTTGTCCGGGTCGTTCGTCTCCGCCGGTTCGGGACGCATGGTTGCGACGGCGATCGGGGCGGACGCGTACGCGGTGAAGCTGGCCCAGGAGGCCCGGCGGTTCACGCTCACCCACTCCGAGCTCCGCGACGGCGTGGACCAGATCCTGCGCTGGGTGACGATCGCGATCGTCCCCACGGCGACGCTGCTGTTCGTGAGTCAGATCCGGCACCACGGTTCCTGGCGTGTGGCGGTGAGCGGCGCGGTCGCGGGCACGGTGGCGATGGTTCCCGAAGGGCTCGTGTTGCTGATGAGCATCGCCTTCGCGGTCGCGGTGACGCGCCTGGCCAAGTTGCACGTGTTGGTGCAGGAGCTCCCGGCGGTTGAGGGCCTCGCCCGGGTCGACACCCTGTGCATCGACAAGACCGGCACGCTCACCGAGGGCAAGCTCACGGTCGCCTCGGTGGAACAGCTCGACGGCGACGCGCCGCTCGACGGCATCTTGGCCGCGGTGGCCGCTGCGGATCCGCACCCGAACGCCACCATGATGGCGATCCGCGACCGCTTCCCCTCGCCCCAGAGCGGGTGGGCGGTCACGGCCTCGGTGCCCTTCTCATCGGCGCGGAAATGGAGTGCGGTGACGCTCGGGGAACGTGGGACCTGGTTCACCGGTGGCGCCGACGTGTTACTCCGTGCGGACGACCGTGCGCGCTCCCGGGTGGAGGAAGCCACTTCGAGCGGCGCGCGCGTCTTGCTCCTCGCCCACGCGTCCGGAGCCGCTGACGCCGATCGTCTTCCCGGCGATCTGCGACCTGCGGCGATCCTGGTGCTGCGTGACACGCTCCGCTCCGACGCGGCGCGAACCCTGGCGTACTTCGCCGAGCAAGGGGTCGCGGTGAAGGTGATCTCGGGCGATGACCCCCGGACGGTCGGCGCGATCTCATCGGAGTTGGGCCTGCCGGGCGCCGATGCTCCGGTCGATGCACGGACGCTGCCGGATGATCCTCCGTCGCTCGCCCGGGCGCTCGATTCGTCCTCCGTCTTCGGGCGCGTCACGCCGAAGCAGAAGCGGTCGATGGTGTCCGCGTTACGCGCAGGAGGCCACGTCGTCGCGATGACCGGCGACGGTGTGAACGACGCGCTCGCGCTGAAGGAAGCCGATATGGGCGTCGCGATGGGCTCAGGGAGCGATGCCACGCGCGCCGTCGCGCAGGTCGTGTTGCTCGACTCGAACTTCGACGCCCTTCCCAACGTCGTCGCCGAGGGACGCCGTGTGCTCGCGAACATCGAACGCACGTCCGGCCTCTACCTGACCAAGACCGTCTACGCGATGCTGCTCTCGCTCGCGGTGGGTGTCGCGGGGTTCGCGTTCCCATTCCTGCCGCGACATCTCACCCTGATCGGAGCCGTCACGATCGGGATCCCGTCGTTCTTCCTGGCACTCGCCCCGAACACCGAGCGTTTCCGGCCGGGGTTCGTCGGCCGGGTCGCACGCTTCGCGATCCCGGCCGGCACGCTCGCGGCGGTCGCGACGTTCCTGGCGTACGCGCTGGTTCGCGACGCGCCGGGAGTGTCGCTCGCGGAGGCACGCACCACCGCCGTCATGGTGCTGACATGGATCGGGCTCCTGGTGCTTTCGATCATCGCGGCGCCGCTCAACCGATGGCGCCTGGCGCTGATCTGGTCCATGGCAGGACTGTTCCTGCTTGCGCTCCTGCTGCCCGCCACCCAGGTGTTCTTCGCGCTCGTTCCGCCCGAGGACCTGATCTGGCTGGCGGCGTTCGGGATCGCGGCGATCGTGTGGTCCTTCGCCCGGCTGTTCGTTCCGGGTGATAGGCCGATCGGCCCTCGCGCTCAAGGGTGACTAGTCTGTCTCAGACTAGTGCAACAAGCCGAACCGTGACGGGGGCCAGATCCTGATGAATGCCTTCCCGATCACCTTGTCCATCGGGACGTAGCCCAGGCCGAAACGCGAGTCGAGCGAGTTCCCTCGATTGTCCCCCATCACGAACAGTTTGCCGGCCGGCACGGTCACCGGGTCGAACGGCCGCGTCTTCTGGGCGAGGTAGGGCTCGTCGAGCTTCACGCCGTTCACGTAGACGGCGCCGTTCTTGCCCTCGACCGTTTCACCGGGCAGGCCGATCACGCGCTTGATGAAATCCTCGTTCTCGGGCTGTTGGAACCCCATGCCCTGGAACAGCCAGTGGAAGAATCCTCCGACGACCCCGCGGTCGGGCACGTCCTGTGGGTTCGGGTTCTCGAACACGATGATGTCGCCGCGCCGTGGATCGTGGAGGTAATACGGGATCTTGTTCACGAGGACGCGGTCGCCCTCCTGGAGCGTCGGCTCCATCGACGGGCTCGGGATGAAGAACGCCTGGAAGAGGAACGTCCTGATCAGGAGCGCCAGGACGAACGCCATGAGGATGAGCCCGGGGATCTCGCCGAGGAAGCCGAGGAATCCCCCACCAGATGCGCGACGTCCCTTGGGCTCTGGGGCTTCGAGCGACTGGCGTTCGTCGGTCTTCATCGGTAAAGGGTACCGGTGTGCGGTCGGGGAGACGGTCGTTCCTCGTCTCCCATCAAGGGACGGCCAACCTCACCTCAACCGCTTTGAAGGAGGCCCACACCGTCCCGCCTTCGAGGAGGCCGAGCCGACCGACCGATCCTCGGGTCACCTCGGCCACCACAGGAGGGGCGGTGTTCAGCCGCACACGGGCTCGTTCCCCCTCCATCGCGATCTCGGCGATCGCCCCGTGCAGGACGTTGCGGGCCGAGCCCTCGGGTTCGGTGACGTGCAACGCCACGTCGGCGGGACGCAGCACGGCCAAGACATCCTCGAGCGGCGCGTGCGGCAGATCTTCCGGCCACGGCACGACCACGTCGCCCTCGGAGGTCACGACCCGCCCGGCTCCGTCGCCGATCGGCTCCAGTCGCCCGGCGAACAGGTTCACGCCGACGAGGTCAGCTACGTACGGGGTCCGGGGGGCGTTGCGGAGCTCGTCCGGCGTTCCGCGTTGGGTGACCCTTCCCTGCTCCAAGACGACGATCGAGTCGGCGAGCGTCATCGCTTCCACGGGATCGTGGGTGACCAACACGCGCACGCCCGAGAACGCTCCGAGGATCGAACGGATCAGCGGACGGAGCTCCGATCGCGCGCGGACGTCGAGCGAGGTGGTCGGCTCGTCCAGCAGCAGCAGCCGCGGCTCGTGGATCAGGGCGCGAGCGAGGGCGACGCGCTGGGCCTCGCCACCTGAGAGCTCGTCGGGCCGAGCGTCGGAGCGATCCGCAGGGAACCCGAGCCGTCCCAGGAGGTCGTTCGCCTGATCGCGTGCCCCCGGCTTCGGCACGCCGCGAGCTCGGAGCGGGAACGCCACGTTCTCTGTCGCGGATAGGTGGGGGAAGAGGAGGCCGTTCTGGAACACGACGCCAACCTGGCGCTCCTCGGGCGGGGTGAACCTGCCGGTGGGCACGTCGATCCACGCGTCGCCGTCCAAAGAGATCCACCCGTCGTCGGGGTCGGCCAGGCCGGCGAGGCACTCCACCACGGTCGACTTGCCGGCCCCGTTCGGACCGAGGAGCGCGACGGTCGTGCCCTCGCCGGCCTCGAGATCGGCGTGGATCTGGAGATCGCCCCGCGTGATCCAGATCCCGACCGACAGCGTCATCGCGCGAAGATCCGATCACGCATCGCCACGAGCACGAACAGCGAGAGAACGACGAGGATGAGGGAGATGAGGATCGCCGCTCCGGGATCGGTTTGCCGGGCTTGATAGACGGCGAGCGGTAGCGTCTGTGTCCGCCCCGCCAGGTTCCCAGCGAACGTGATCGTCGCGCCGAACTCCCCGAGCGCGCGCGCCCACGCCAGGACGAGTCCGGCGACCAGTTGCGGGCGCAGGAGAGGGATCGTCACTCGCCGCAGCACGTACCACCGCGAAGCGCCCATCGCGGCCGCCGCTCGTTCGAAGCGAGGGTCGAGCGAACGGAGCCCTGACTCGGTCGCGAGGATCACGAGCGGGATCGACACGAACGTGGTCGCCGCGATCGCTCCCCAGATCGTGAACGTCAGCTGGATCCCGAGCCCGTGGAGCCACCGACCGACGACGCCGCTGCGACCGAGCGCCGCCAGCAAGCCGACCCCGCCGACCACCGGGGGCAAGACGAGCGGAAGGATCACGAGCGCGCGAACGAACGACCGTCCGGGGATCCGCCCGCGCGCGAGCACCCAGGCTACGGGAGCCCCAAGAACGAACGAGAGGCCCGCAGCTGCGATCGACACGACGATCGACAGTCGCAGCGCGGTCCAGGCACCTGCCGACGAAAGCTGATCCAGGAGATCGGACCAGGGAGCACGGATCAGAAGCGCCGCGATCGGTACGCCGATGAACGCGATGCCGATGACGGCGAGTACGGCGATCGGCAGCGGCGTCGCCCGCCGCAGGGAAGGAACCGCCATGTGAGGGAAGCCTATGACGACGGCGGAGGCAGGAAGCCGTACTCGGCCAATGTTGTCTGACCCGCCGACCCGGTTACGTAGTCGACGAAGGCCTGGGAAACATCGGCGTTCGGCGATCCGGCGATGGCCGCGATCGGATACGTCGCGATCACGTTCACGCTGTCGGCGATCTCGACGGCGTTCACCTGAGGCGCGACCGTGCTCGTCACGTCCGAGATGTAAACGATGGCAGCGTCGCCCTCGCCCGCGGTGATCTTCGCGACGACGGAGGCGTCGTCCTCCTCATTGGAGACCACGTTCGCCATGACGGGCTTCGTGATCCCCGCGGTGTCGAGCGCCTGGCGAGCGTAGTCGCCGGCCGGCACCCCCTCGGCCGCCAGGACCACCTGCAAACCTGGGTTGGCAAGGTCCGCCAAGCCCGTGATGTTCGCGGGGTTGTCCGGCGGCGTGATGATCAGCAGCTCGTTCTGCGCGAAGTCCGCCCGGCCACTCACGCCGACCTTGTCGCTCACCTCGTCCATGTAGGTGCCGCTCGCTGATGCGAACACGTCGGCGGTTCCCTCCGTCTCGATCGCTGCGGCGAGGTCGCCGGAGGACCCGAAGTTGAACGCGACCTTCGTGCCAGGGTTCGCCGCCTCGAAGTCGGTGCCGATCTGGGTGAAGGCCGCGGTGAGCGAGGACGCCGCGAACACCGTGAGGTTGGTCGCCTCTACGGAACCAGACGTGCTCCTCGCCTGGTCGCTCTCGTTCGAGCTACACGCCACGAGCGCGAGTGAGACGCAAGCGAGGACCGCGAGCAACGGCTTGACTCGTATCATCCAGCCTCCCGTGAGTAGGAGGGTAGGATAGAAGGTTCCAGGCCATCACCGCAAGGAAAACCCTGCGAAGATAAGGTGTTAACCTTGGTACCGGACGGAGGAGAGACAACGTGGAAACGAGTGCGCGGAATCAGTTGCGAGGAACCGTGAGCGCGGTTTCGATCGGTGCAGTGATGGCCGAGGTGATCGTGGACGTGAACGGGTTCGATGTGGTCGCGGCGATCACGAAGGATTCGGCTGAACGCTTGGCACTGGCCAAGGGCAAGTCAGTCGTCGCGATCATCAAAGCGACCGACGTCATGATCGGCATCGACTAGCGCTACTCGGGTAGGTTCACCATCACGCTCGTGGCCTTCACCGTCGCGACGGCCTCCATCCCCGGTTCTAGCCCGAGCTGATCCACGGCCTCCCGCGTGATGAACGCCAGGACCCGGTGCGGACCTGCCTGGATCTCCACCGTCGCCGAGAGCTTGTCGCGCTTGATCTCGGTGATCACGCCGCGGAACCGGTTGCGAGCGCTCCCGGCGGCGATCGGCTCCAGGCTCCGATCCGCCGCGAGCAACCGCGCCACCTCCGATGCGGGCACCAGGCGCTGACCGCCCGTTGAGCGCTGCGTCGTCAGCCTGCCGCTCCGCTCCCAGCGGCGAAGCGTCTCCACGCGAACGCCGAGGATGTCCGCCGCCTCGCCGATCCGATACGTGTCCGGCATCGCGCCAGATGTTAGAGCCCTGTCGCCTAGACCGCGAACCGGACGTGAAGGATGTCGCCCTCGCGCACCTCGTAGTCCTTGCCCTCCACACGGAGCTTCCCGGCAGCCTTCGCGGCCTCCATCGACCCGACCGCCACCAGCTCGTCGTAGCCGATCACCTCCGCACGGATGAACCCACGCTGAAGGTCGGTGTGGATCACGCCCGACGCCTCCGGGGCGTGCGCGCCGCGTCGCACCTCCCACGCCCGCGTTTCGTCCTCGCCGGTGGTCAGGAAGGTGATGAGGTCCAGGGCGCGGTAGCACGCCGCGATCACGGTCTCGAGCCCCGGCTCGTCAACACCGAATTCCTCGAGCAGCGCTCGAGCTTCATCGGGATCCATCTCAGCCGTCTCCGCCTCGATCGATGCGAACACCCCGACCGCGTCGACGAGCTCGGGCGGCACGTCGGTCCCCTCCTCGAGGTTTGCGATCACGATCTCCGGCTTCTGCGTGAGGGCGGCGATCCCGCGGAGCTCCGCGATCACGTGCTCGTCGAGCTTCGCCTCGCGGAGGGGCGTCTCCGTCTCCAGGGCGGCGTGGGCCGCGCGCAACGCGGCCGCCTCCGGGGTCGTCTTGCCTTTCGCGCGTTTCTCGGCCTTGTGCAGCGCAGAGTCGACCACGGCGAGGTCGGCGAGCAGGAGGTCTGCGCGAACGGTCGCCAGTTCCTGCCCAGGTGCCGCGTCAGCGCCGAAGCACCGGATCACGAGCGCCAGCGCGTCGGACTCGCGGAGCTTCGCGATCCCCTGCGCGGAGGACGTCCCTCCCGGCACGTCGACGAACCGTACCTGCGCGGCAACGGTCTTCTTCGAACGCTCCATCTCCGTCAGGACGGCCAGCCGCGGGTCCGGCACGGGGACGACCGCGACGTTGGCCTGCCCGCCGTGCGACCCGGCACGGGTGAGGGCCGTGAAGAGCGTCGACTTTCCCGAGAACGGCACGCCGACGAGTCCGATGTCCTTCACGGGGCGCGAGCGTAGCAGTCGCGCTGGCTCCGGATGGACCGCCGGATTCGCCGGATCGACCGGCCGATATCGCCGGATGGACGCCCGATATCGCCGGATGGACGCCCGATATCGCCGGATGGACGCCCGATATCGCCGGATGGACCGGCCCGGCGTCCCCGGACGGGGGGCGGAGCATCCGCCCTTCGGCCAGGAAACTCCGGCCGTTCGGTCAGTGCTCCCGTGTCGGTCGTTTCGCCGATGTTGAGTGGGAGACCAGGCGGTGGCGGGGTGCCGCCAGACCCACCCCGCCCCGCCGGGTCCTCTTATCGGCAGGCGGTCTGGGTCATGGGTCTGGTGCGGTCTGGCCGATCGTGCGGACGGGCGGGGATCCGACGGCCCCGTCCGTCCGCCGTTCTTCACCCGCCGTGCGAACGGACGAGGCCGGGGCTCATGCCCCGGCCTCGGGTGGTTCTGGGCTCCCGCTCGCGCCTACGACTTGGTCTCCCAGAAGATCTTCGCGATCTCGTCGATGGCGTTCAGGAGCTCCTGGCCCTGCGCGGGGTCCTCGCTCTTCTTCGCGGCGCCGGCGAGCTTCGTCGCGTTCCAGAACTTGTCGTGCAGCTCCGGGAAGCGCTCGAGGTGCTCGGGCTTGAAGTAGTCGGTCCACAGCACCCACAGGTGCTCCTTGACCATGGTCGCGCGCTCTTCCTTGATCGCGATCGCGCGCTCCTTGAACACCGGGTCGTCCGAGCCCGCGTACTTCTCCTGGCAGGCCTTCACGGACTCGGCCTCGATGCGCGCCTGCGCCGGGTCGTACACGCCGCACGGGAGATCGCAGTGCGCGTGAACGGTGCGGGTAGGCTTCAGCGATCGTTCGAGGATGGACATGACGCCTCCTTCCGATGGGCCAACCCCCGAAACCTACCACCGCGGTCGGAAACGAACCGTGGGCGCTGGCGCGGCGGTCGGCGTCGGTCTGGCGATCGTCTGGGCATGCGTTCGTTGGCGACCGTCCCGCCTGGCTATCGAGGGGGGCAGCATGGCCCCGACGCTTGCCCCGGGGGATTGGGCGATGGCCGTGCCACTGCGTCGCCCGCGTCTCGGCGACGTCGTGGTCGTCGAACACCCCGGTAGACCTGGGTACGAGATGGTGAAGCGGATCCGAGGCGCGCCCGGCGATCGCATCGGCGACCGTACGCTCGGCGCCGACGAATGGTGGGTGGAAGGCGACTTCGCCGTGGCATCCACGGACAGCCGCCAGTTCGGTCCGGTGAGCCGGGACGAGCTCAAGGCGAAGGTGCTGGTGATCTATGGGCCGTCGCACCGCCGCCGTCGGCTTTCGAGGACCGGGCGTTCGCCGAACGACCGATAAGGTGGAAGGCGATGCGTGCCGACCTTCTGGGTATGCAGGACTCGCCCCTGTCGCTCGGCGTTCCCCCGCGGCCGGACATCGGCGACGGGTCGCTGCCGCCGTTCGAGCACGACCTCGCCCCCGACTTCTTCCGTCCTCGCCGTCGGTCGAGGTTGGCCGCCGGCATCGCGCTCGTCCTCGTCTCGTTCGTGATCCTCGCCGCCGCGGGGCAGCCGCTGATCCGCGCGTGGGAGGCTCGCGGCCGGAGCCACGAGTTCACGTTCATGGCGATGCACGGCTCCGAGCCGGTCCGCTGGAACCCCTGCGAGCCGATCCACTACGTCGTGAACCTCGGGGCGGCACCGGCGGGCTCGCTCGCGGACGTCCAGGCGGCTGCGCTCGAGCTTTCCGGGGCGACGGGGATCGTGTTCGCCTACGACGGGCTCTCCGATGAGGTGCCTTCGCTCGGTCGCGACCCGTTCCAGCCGGAGCGATACGGCGACCGCTGGGCGCCGGTACTGATCGGCTGGGTCGATCCCACCACGAGCAGCTTCAACTTCGACCCGAACGGCCGGGAGGCCGCGGGCATCGCCGGTCCCCTGACACCAGGGGCCCTGCAGGACATCTACGTGAGTGGCGTGGTGGCCCTCAACGTGGCCGATCCCAACCCGCCGGGGTTCGGCTCGCCGGGGTCGCAGGGCCCCGTCCTGCTGCACGAGCTCGCGCACGTGCTCGGCCTCGGCCATATCAAGGTCCAGGGCGAGCTCATGGAGCCCTCAGGGGGAGGGGTGGCCGACTTCGGACCCGGTGACCTGGAAGGTCTCCGCGAACTCGGGAGGTCCGCCGGGTGCCTGACAACCCCCGCCGTGCCGTCCTGACGGGGGTTGCCTGGGCATATCCCCACCGCGTACGCTGTTGCACCTGCAAATGATCTGCACGCGCGAACTCGGCTCCGTTGCGGCGATGATCCCCGACCGCATCTGCTGTCCCCGCTGAAGGGGACGGCCTCGCACCCGCGCGCCCGCCCGCACCACCCTCACCCCGACCCTCCTGGAGGTTCCTCCTGTGGATGTCATCACCCGCACCGTCGACGCCAAAGGTCAGTCCTGCCCCGGTCCGCTCGTCTCGCTCGCGAAGGCGCTGAAAGATGCCGAGCGCGGCGACCTGCTGGAGCTGCTCGCCTCCGACCCCGGCTCGCGTTCCGACGTTCCCAGCTGGTCCACGATCAGCGGCAACGAGCTGCTCGAGGCCGAGACCCTCGACGACGGCACGTTCCGCTACGTGGTCCGGAAGGCCTGACCCGTGAGCGCGGCGACCGCGACCGAGCTCGAGCTGGCCGACCTGTACGCGCGCCTCGAGGCGTTGGAGCAGGCCCAGCACAAGCCGGTCGAGCAGAAGAACAAGCTGACGATCATCGCCTGGGGCGGCGACCTCGACCGTATCTGGCCCACGCTGATCCTGTCGACCACCGCCGCCGCGAGCGGCATGGAGGTAAGCGTCTTCTTCACGTTCTGGGGGCTCTTCGCACTCGTGAAGGACGGCGTCCGCGTCACCGGTGACAACTGGATGCAGAAGGGCCTGTCGATCATGAACCCGGGCAACCCCGCGAAGGCCAAGCTCTCGAAGCTGAACTTCGCGGGCGCCGGTGCCGGGATGATGAAGAAGCTCGCGAAGGACTACGGCACCCCGCAGCCGACCGAGCTCCTGGAGACGGCGCGGGACCTGGGCGTGCGGCTGATCCCGTGTCAGATGACGATGGACCTCATGGGCCTCACGTCCGACGACCTGGTCGAAGGGCTCGAGGATCCGATCGGTGCGGCCACGGCGCTGCTCGAGATGAAGGAAGCGTCCATCTCGCTCTTCATCTGAGCGACGGCTAGGCTCCTCGGCGTGTCCGAGCCGAGCCCGGTCGAGACCCACGGCATCCCGTTCCGCGAGGCGGCTCGGTTCTGGGTGAAGCTCGGGTTCATCAACTTCGGCGGGCCGACCGGACAGATCGCGATCATGCACGACGAGATCGTCGAACGCCGGAGATGGATCTCGAACGGCCGGTTCCTGCACGCTCTCAATTACTGCATGCTGTTGCCGGGTCCGGAGGCCCAGCAGCTCGCGATCTACATCGGGTGGCTCCTGCACAAGGTGCGCGGCGGCCTCGTCGCCGGCGTGATGTTCGTGCTCCCTAGCTTCTTCGTGATGCTCGGCCTGTCGTGGTTGTACGCGGCCCACGGCGACGTGACCTGGGTCAGCGCGACGCTTTCGGGCCTGGCCGCCGCCGTGGTCGGGATCGTCGCGTCGGCGACGATCCGAATCGGCAAGAAGGCCCTGGTCAACCGACTCATGGTCGCGGTCGCCCTCGCGTCGTTCGTCTCGATCTTCCTGCTCCATGTGCCGTTCCCGCTGATCATCGTGACCGCCGGTGTGGTGGGTCTCGTCGGCGGCGCGGTCCGTCCGGATCTGTTCGACGTCGGCGTCGGTCAGGAACTCGACGAGAACGAGCAGGTCGCGATCAGCGACGATGCGTCGCCGGCAGCGCATACGAGGCTGTCGGCGACGCGCAGCGCCGTCGTGTTGATCGTAGGGCTCGTGTTGTGGCTGGTTCCGATAGCGGCGGTCGCCGCGTGGCGAGGTCCGGGCGACACGCTCACGGAGATGGGCTGGTTCTTCTCGAAAGCAGCGCTGATCACCTTCGGCGGCGCCTACGCGGTTCTGTCCTACATCAACGTCGCCGCCGTCGCGCATTACGGATGGCTGCTCCCCGGCCAGATGGTGGTGGGGCTCGGCCTCGCCGAGACCACCCCCGGGCCGTTGATCATGGTCGTGGAGTTCGTCGGATTCGTCGGCGCCTACCAGCATCCGGGCCGACTCGATCCGCTGGTGGCCGGCGCGCTCGGCGCGGTCGTGGTGACGTGGGCCACGTTCGCACCGTGCTTCTTGTGGATCTTCCTCGGCGCTCCGTACGTGGAGCGTCTGCGCGGCAACGTTCGTCTGTCGGCGGCGCTCGAAACGATCACGGCGGCCGTCGTCGGGGTGATCGCGAACCTCGCGGTGACCTTCGCTGTGAGCACGCTGTTCGATCAGGTGCGCGCGGTCAAGACGATCGGTGGCACGATCCCCGTGCCGGTGTGGTCCTCGGCCGACGTTTTCGCGGTGGTTGTCGCGACGGTGTCGTTCGTCGGCCTCTGGCGGTTCCGTTGGAAGATCATCCCCGTCGTGGCGGCGAGCGCGGTCGCCGGTCTGGTGGTGAACGGCGTCATCAAGGGATAGACAGGGTCCGTCAGCGTGCGCGATATGCGCGGATATTCAGGCGGACGTAGTCGATCCGGGGTCCCGGCAGCCGGATGGCCACCTCGTGGACGAACCGCGCTCGCTCGGTGCCACGCATCGACTCCACATGGTCGCCGAGGCAGATCGTGGCGAGGTACGGTTCCACGTCCCCGGGCGCGAGCTCGGTCGGCTCATCGTGCAACCACGTCTCGATGTCGGTGAAGCCTGCGGCGAGCAGCCGGACTCGCGTGTCCTCGGGGGTCGCATAGTGTTTCCGGCCGGCGAGGTCCTCACCCAGCTCGGCGAGCGCCGCCTCGATCGAGGCGATGTTCCCTGAACCGCCGCACTGGGCGACCAGCTGCCCACCAGGCCGGAGGACCGAGGCGAGGTTCGCGAACAGCGCGTCATGATCGAGGATCCAATGGAACGTCGCGGTCGACAGGACCGCGTCCACCGGTGGGTCGATCGGCAGTCGCTCGGTGAGGTCGGCGACCAGGAACTCAACGCGTGGGTCCTCGCGGAACCGTTCCTGTGTCCGCTGGATCATGGAGGGCGATCCGTCGAGCGCGATCACGCGGCCGCGGGGCAGTCGCTTCAAGAGCTTCGCGGTCACCCGCCCGGTGCCGCATCCGGCGTCGAGCACTCGCTCGTCGCCGTGGACGTCGAGCCAGCCGACCGCGACCTCTCCCCACCGCGTCATCGGTGAGGCCAGCCGGTCGTACGCGACGGCATCCCAGTCGCGGGGCATCCCGCGAGGCTACCGGAGGCTCAGCGTTCCTCGTCCTCGGGGCGGACATGCTCCAGGTCGGGGAGGACGATCTCTAGGTCGTCCGGCCCAGCTTCGGGGATGACCACCGGCGAGCCGGCACGCTCCGCACGCATCGCCTTGTACCACCCCGGTTCGTAGGACGCGGCCCGACAGTCCGGGCACTCCGCGACGGTTCCCGGTTCGTGTGCTGAATGGTCCATCGTCGCAGGGTACGCCCACGAACGGAGGGTGCATACGACCCGCTAGGGAAGGTACTGCTCCTCGATCGTCACGATCTCGCCGCCCGTCACCGTTATCCAGTACGGGACCTGCGTTCCGAGCAACGCGTCCGTTGGGTGCGAGAGCGACGACGCCCAGTCCGTGTACGGCACGCTCGTCGGCTCACAGCAGTTCGACCAATCGACCGCCTGGATGCTCACGGTCGGCGAGACGGGCATCGTCCGTAGGCGCGGGTTGTCGTTCACGATGTAGTAGTCGTTCGGCACCGGGGTCTCGTCGCCGTGCTCGGCGGCCGCCTGGTTGGCGGCATCCCCCGTCAGGAGGTAGGCGAGATCGAAGGTCATCGTGGCATCGGGCGGCGTGCCGTGCAGCTTCTTCACGAACACGAAGTGCCGGCCGTCCTCCAGGGCCGGTGGCGAACCCGGGCTCTCGCTCGCCGAGGGCTCGGAAGGTGACGCGCTCACCGACGGACTCGAGTCGGGTGAGGCGGTCTCCGGCGTGTGGTCTCCTCCACGGTTCGCGAGGAGCAGACCGCCCGTGATCGCGACTATCGCGACGATCGCGACACCGAGGAAGATGAGGGGGCGGTTGCGTCCGGGGGCTGCGTGCTTGGGATGGGGCATGTCGACTCCACCTTAGACCTCGGCCTACGGCGTTTGGAGAGTTACGGTGACAGTAGTTAGCGGTGCGTACTATCATGGTTGGCGTGCCGACCGCTCCCCCCGTCCTGGATGCCGCCGCCCTCGCGTCTCATCTGCGCCTGGGCATCACTCGGCTCGCGCGCAAGCTCCGCCGTGAGGGAGACACGGGCGTGACGCCCACGCTGCTGGCCGCCCTCAGTACGATCGAGCGCCACGGCCCGATGACCGCAGGCTCCCTCGCGGCGCACGAACAGGTCGAGAAGCCCACCGTGACTCGGTTGCTGGCCGCACTGGAGACCCGCGCGTTGATCGAGCGGACGGCCGATCCGCTCGACGGACGGATCGCGTGGCTCCAGGTGACACCTCAGGGCCGAAAGCTCCTGCAGGGCACGCGACGCCGGAAAGACGAGTACCTCGCCAGGCGGATCAAGCGCCTGCCGCTCGAGGATCGTCTCGTCCTGGAGCGCGCGGCCGAGATCTTCGAGCAGCTCACGGAGGGAGGGTGATGACCCCCGTCGGCCGTGCCGTCGATCGTACGTTCCGGTCGCTGCGAACGCGCAACTTCCGTCTCTTCTTCACCGGGCAGGTGATCTCGGTGACCGGCACGTGGGTGAACTTCACCGCGTCCGCATGGCTCGTCTTGCACCTGTCGGACAGCGGCGTGGCGCTCGGAGTGAATACGGCCCTCATGTTCCTGCCCATCCTGCTCGTCGGAGCGTTCGGCGGGATGCTGGCGGACCGGCACGACAAGCGGAAGATCCTCCTCGGCACGCAGCTCGCGTATCTCGTCGTTTCGCTCACGTTGTTCGCGCTGGTCGCGACCGACGTGGTCCAGCTCTGGATGGTCTACATGCTCTCGTTCGCCTCGGGGCTTGTGACCGCGCTCGATAACCCGACGCGTCAGAGCTTCTACATGGAGATGGTCGAGGCGTCCGACCTCACGAACGCCGTCAGCCTGAATTCCGCGGTGTTCATGGGCGCGAGGATCGTGGGGGCTTCGCTCGCCGGTGCGCTCATCGCGACGTTCGGTACGGCGATCTGCTTCTTGATCGACGGGCTCTCCTACCTCGCGGTGATCGGGGCGCTTCTGGCGATGCGGCCGGCCGATCTCCGCGGTCACGCGCGCGGCGGGCGCGAACGCGGCAACGTTCGTGAGGGATTCCGCTACGTCTGGACCACGGCCGAACTTCGGCGCCCGCTGATCCTGATGGCGGTCGTCTTCACGTTCGCGTTCAACTGGGCGGTGCTCCTGCCGCTCCTGGCGAAGCACACGTTCGGTGGAACGGCCGCCACGTTCGGCGTGATGTCGGCGTTCGGGGGCCTCGGCTCGTTCGTCGCCGCGTTGCTCATGGCGAACCGCAACAGCACGCGGACGTCGGCGCCGAGCGTCGCCCGTCTCGCCACGTACGCACTTGCGTCGGGCGCCGCCCTCTTGCTGACCGCGGTCTCACCGACGCTGCTGTTCGCCGATCTGACGATGATCCCGCTCGGCTTCGCCGTGATGGTCTTCATCATCACCGCGAACTCGATGCTGCAGCTTTCGTCGAAGGCGGAGTTCCGCGGTCGCGTGATGGCGATCTACGGGATGGTGTTCCTTGGGAGTACGCCGTTCGGCGCCGTCATGATCGGCTGGCTCGCGCAGCAGTACGGCCCGCGCGCGGGGTTCGCGGTCGGCGGTCTCGTTGCGATCGGCGCGGGACTCGGAGCCCTGTGGCTGCGCACGCGCGCCTCCGAGCCCCCTCGGTCTGAGTCCGTGCGCCTCGCCGATCCGATGTCGGCGTAGGGCCGGGGCTCAACCAACCCCGTCCTCGGCCTCACGCTCGATCTGCCATCGTCCGTCGGGTCCGGCCCGAGCCACATCCAGGAGGGAACCGTCCCGTAGCGCTAGACGGAACCTGGTCATCGGAACGCCGTCCCGGTCCTCGTTCCACGAGCGGACGACCTCGACGGGCTCCTCGACGCCGCCCCACACGACGGTGCGCGGCCACTCCTCGGCCTTCGCGCCCTCGTGGAATCTGATGATCAGCGCCGGCGTTCGGCCGATCCACCGGGGCAGGACCGGCGTCCACAGCAGGAACGCGATGCCCACCGATGCGACCGAACCCGATACGCCCAGGTGGTCCAGCATCGGGATCGCGAGCGCGGCCGCCAGCAGCCGAGCGAGGTTGTACGCGACGTCGTAGATGGCGAAGATCCGCCCTCGGTAGCCGTCGGGGAGCGACTCCTGCACCATCGTGTCGATCGGGATCTTCTTCCACGCGAACGTGACCCCGACCATGAAGCTCGCGAGCAGCACGCTCCAGCCGGTGATCGCGAACGAGACCGCGAGCATCACGGCGCCCCCGATCAGGAACGCGCCTGCCACGATGCGCTCCTTCGCGAACCGATCCTCGAGCGCGCCGATCGTCACGATGCCTAGCAGCACGCCAGCTCCCCCCGCCCCGATCAGGTTCGAGAACGACCCGACACCCTCCCCGAAGCGTTCGCGGAACACCACGAGGGACAGCGTGAGCACCACGCCTTGCCCGATCTGATCGAGCGAGATCGACGTGATCGGCCCGATCGCGCGCGGCGTGTGGAGCAGCCGGCCCATCCCATCGCGGAACTCCATCCCCACACGCCGAAGCTCGTGCCGGATGAGCGAAGGATCCTCCGGAAGGGTGTGCGGAGCCAGATCGCTGCCGATCCGCGAGGCGATCAGCGATCCGACGAGCCAGAGGGCGCCCGCGCCGATCACCACGCTCGCAGAGCCGAAGGCGTCGGCGATCTTCCCACCCAGGAAGATCCCCGCGAGCAGTGCCACGGTGCCGCCGACGGTGGCGATCGAATTCGCCATCAGGAGGTCCTCGGCGGGCACGAGCCGCGGCACGACCGCCTGGGCGGTCGACAGGAAGAACCGGTTGACCGAGAGCACGATCAACGCGCCGGCGAAGAAGGGCACCGCCTGAAGCTCCGGATCGAACAGCACAAGCCAGACAAGTCCGGCCTTGATGAGCGGCGCGATCGTCATGATCCGGCGACGCGGCCAGCGGTCGATGAAGACGCCGGTGAACGGCCCGATCACCGAGTAGGGGAGGGCCACGATCAGCGTGGCCTTGAGCAGGCCGACCGTCGTGCTCTTCTCATCCGGCGAGAACACGATCGAGGCGATCAGCGACACCTGGAAGAGCCCGTCGGCGAACTGGCTGGCCAGCCGGATCCAGAGCAGCCGCCGGAAGTCGGGGCTGCGCAGGGCGCCCCGGGTGCGCTCGATCGTTCCCTTGGCGGCCATGCCCGGCATCGTAGGGCTTGCCGCACTCACCGATACCTGGGCACCATCGTTCGCGATCACGAGAGGAAGGAACGTTGATGAGCCGTTTCAAGGTCGGTGCGCAGTTCCACCCGCAGCACTGCTCCATGGACGACCTGCGTGCCGGATGGCGCGAGGCGGACGCGATGGGCGTGGACACGATCTGGGACTGGGACCACTTCTATCCGCTGTACGGCGATGCCGACGGCCCGCACTTCGAGGGTTGGACCCAGCTCGCAGCGATGGCATGCGACACGGAGCGCGCGATGTTCGGCGCGCTGGTCACGTGCAACTCGTACCGCAACCCGGAGCTGCTCGCCGACATGGCGCGGACGATCGACCACCTGTCCGGTGGCCGCTTGATCTTGGGGATCGGCGCCGGCTGGTTCGAACGGGACTACGACGAGTACGGCTACGAGTTCGGGACCGCGGGTGACCGTCTCCGCGCCCTCGAGGCGTCCCTCGTACGGATCCGGTCGCGCCTGGCCAAGCTGAACCCCCCTCCGATCGGACCGATGCCGATCATGATCGGCGGGGGTGGCGAGAAGGTCACGCTCCGGCTGGTCGCGGAGCACGCCGACATGTGGAACGGCTTCGGTCCACCGGAGTCATGGGCGAGGAAGAACGCGATCCTCGACGAGTGGTGCCAGGCGGCAGGGCGCGATCCGAAGGCCGTCGAGCGCACGGTCCATATCCAACCGGCCGGCGTCAACGACCTGGAGACGTACCTCGAGGCCGGGGCCGAGCACCTGATCGTCGGGCTCGGATACCCGTTCGACCTGAAGGCGGTTCAGCGCCTGCTCGATAAGCGCGGGTGAGCGCTACGCTCGCACGTCGAAGAACGCGGTCCAGTCGGCGGTGGCGGACTCGCCCACGCCCTGGATGAACTCCTCGACCATCTCGCGCGCCGCGTCGTCCGAGAACTGCACCGGCGGCGACTTCATGAAGTAGGCGCTCGGTCCGATCAGCGGGCCGGCGATGCCGCGGTCCAGCGCGAGTTTCACGCAGCGCACCGCGTCGATGACGATGCCGGCCGAGTTCGGGCTGTCCCAGACCTCGAGCTTCATCTCGATGACGAGGGGCACGTCGCCGAACGACTGGCCTTCCAGGCGGATCTGCGCCCACTTACGGTCCTCGAGCCACGGCACGTAGTCCGAGGGCCCGATGTGGATGTTCTTCTTGTCCAGCTCGCGGCGGAGCTGTGACTGCACCGACTGCGTCTTCGAGATCTTCTTCGACGTCAAGCGCTCGCGCTCGAGCATGTTCATGAAGTCCATGTTTCCGCCGAAATTGAGCTGGTACGTGCGGTTCAGCTTCACGCCCCGATCCTCGAACAGCTTCGTCAAGACGCGATGCGTGATCGTGGCGCCCACCTGGCTCTTGATGTCGTCGCCGATGATCGGCACGCCCGCGTCGCCGAACCTCTTGGCCCACTCTCCCTCGCTCGCGATGAAGACCGGCAAGCAGTTCACGTAGCCGACGCCGGCGTCGATCGCGGCTTGCGCGTAGTGCCTCGCGGCCCGCTCGGATCCCACGGGCAGGTAACTCACGACGACATCGGCCTGCGTGTCGCGCAGCACCTGCGCCACGTCCACCGGCTCCTGCTCCGATTCCTCGATCGTCTCGCGGTAGTACGTGCCGAGGCTGTCGAACGTGTGCCCCCGCTGCACGGTCACGCCGGTCGGTGGCACGTCGGCGGCGAAGCGGATCGTGTTGTTCGGCTCGGAGAAGATCGCCTCGGAGACGTCCTTCCCGACCTTCTTCGCGTCAACGTCGAACGCTGCCACGACCTCCACGTCGCCGACGTGGTAGCCGCCCAGTTCCACGTGCATCAGACCGGGGACGCGATCCTCCGGGTTGGCGTCTTTGTAGTACTCCAGTCCCTGCACCAGGGATGAGGCGCAGTTGCCCACGCCGACGATCGCCAGACGAACATTGTTCATGAGGTGCGCTCCTTCCTGCGAAGCGCCGCAGCGTTCCGGCGCTTCGTCCCCCCCGGGATGCTTGCCGTGCGGTGGCGCTCGGCCTGGATCAGGCCGTCCAGCCACGCGATGTCGGATTCGGTCGCGCTCTGCCCGTGCTCCATGAGGGCGAGCGTGTAGTCGTCGACCCGCTCGCGCGTGGTGCGGAGCGAGTCTTTGATCGTGGAGAGCCGGTCCTCGAGCGACGCGCGCCGGCGTTCCAGCAGCCGGATCCTCGTCTCGGGCGGCAGGTACTTGAAGAACGCGAGGCGCACGCGGAACCGTGTGTCCTCGGTGGAGTTGTCGTGCGGCGTCTCTTGGAGAAGCTCGAAGAAGATCTTCTCGCCTTTCTCGGTGATGCGATAGACGTTCTTGCGGCGCCCGCTCCGCTCCTCGTCGCCGGGGACGCTCTCGACGGCGCCCTCCCTCTCGAGGCGACGGAGCGAGGGATAGAGCGAGCCGTAGCTCACCCGCCAGAAGCCGCCGAGGGACTCTCCGAGCTCCCGTGAGAGCTGGTAGCCGTGCATCGGCTGCTCCTTCAGCAGTCCGAGGATCGCCAGTTCCAACATGTGGGGTGTCGTGCCCTTCGTTCGAGGTGAGCGCGGCTCGATATATCGACCGCGTATATCGTTCCGATATATCTAACCGCGAGTTCCGCCCGACGTCAACTCAGGGCGAGGAGCTCACACGGAGAGGCCGGGCCGCCGGTAGTCCGTGACGTACGCGGGCACCCCGATCGCCTCGGGAAGCTGCTCGTCGGCCTCGGGCTCGCCCGTCGCCAGCCTTAGCGGCAGGACGCCGGCCCACACGGGGAGGGCCAGGTCATCGTCGGCATCCTTCGGGCCACCGCTGCGGACCTTCGCCGAGGCCTCATCCAGCGGGATCGCGAAGATCGCGGTCTCGTTGAACTCCCTCTCCGAGGGGGCACGGGCCTCGGCGGTCCGTCCCGGGATCACCTGCTCGACGAGGATCCGCTGGGCCCGGTCCATCTCATCTCGCTCGGTCACCTCGCGCGGGGATCCGAACACGACCACCGAGCGGTAGTTCATGGAGTGGTTCGGCGTCGATCGCGCGAGTACCAGCCCGTCGAGGATCGTCGCCTCAACGCAGACCTTCGCGCCGGCACGGATCGCGCGAAGCGTCCGGCTCGCCTGCGAACCGTGGATGTACAACGTGTCGCCGTCGCGGGCGTGGATCGTGGGGATGATGCGCGGCTCCCCGTCGGGTGCCACCCAGGCCACGTGGCAGATCAGGGCCTCGTCGAGGATCGCGTCGACCGTCGAACGGTCGTAGTCGCCCCGCTCGGGATGACGATGGACACGCGTTCGTTCGGTAGGGGCGTCGACCATCCCACGATGCTACCGGCCGACCCGGCGATACACTCCCGGGAACCGCATAGGTCCACGCGTGCGCGACGGGAAGCCGGTGCGATTCCGGCACGGTCGCGCCACTGTGACCGGGGAGCGAACCCGACAGCAGCCCACTGGGCCGAGCGCCTGGGAAGGGGTCGGGAGAGCAGCGATCCGGAAGTCAGGAGATCGAACCGCACGCGAGCCACGTCCGCCTTCGCTCGAAAGGAGACGCTCGGATGCGTGTTCGTCTCATCGGTCTCGTGATCGTCGTGCCGTTCCTGGCAGCCTGCGGTGGTTCATCGCATGCGTCAACACAAGGCAGCTCTCCGTCGGCCGGCATGCCGGCCACGTACCCGGTCACCATCACCGACGACGACGGTAGACGGGTCACGCTGGATGCCCCACCGCAACGCATCGTGACCTTCGCACCGTCGATGACGGAGATCGTGTACGCCCTCGGGCTCGGCGATCGTCTCGTCGGCGTCGCGGGCAAGTATGACGACTACCCGGCCGCCGCCAACCAGGTGCAAGAGATCGGGGGCGCAGGTGAGTTCGGAGTCGATCCGAACATCGAGAAGGTCGTGTCGCTCCAGCCCGACCTGTTCCTGACGATCGCGGGAGGCGATCAGTGGAAGCAGGCCTTGCGCGATCTGGACGTTCCGATCGTCACGTTGAATGCGACCGATCTCTCCGACCTCCTCGATGACATCCGGACGGTGGGGCGCATCACCGGCGCGGCAGACGAGGCGAGCGCGCTGACCTCCGATATGCAACGGCGTGCGGACGCCGTTGCAGCCGCGGTAAAGGCCGGTGGCGGCCCGGTCTCGTGCTTCTTCGAGGTGTACTATCCGCCGCTCACGACCGTGGGTCCCGCCACGTTCATCTACGACCTGCTTGAGCGGGCCGGGTGCGATCCCACGACGGCGGGCGCGAAGACGGACTACCCGACGTGGTCGGTGGAGAAGCTGATCGCCGATCCACCGGACGTGTACCTCGCGACGGCGGAGTCGGCGAAGTCCGCCGACGCGGTGGCGAGCCGGCCTGGGTTCGACGCGATCCCCGCGGTCGCTTCGGGCGCCGTCGTGGTCGTGGACTCCGACCTGATCACGCGACCCGGCCCTCGGGTGATCGACGGGTTGGAAGCGCTGGGGGCGGCGCTCCACGCGTCGGGCTGATGGCACCTGCCGGCGCACGACGTTACCGACGCGTCATGCTCGTGTTGACTCTCATGCTCGTGGCGTCGGTGCTGGTCGCGGTGGCGGTCGGTGCGGTGTGGATCTCGCCGTGGACGACGGTGCGGGTGTTCGCGTGGAAGCTGAATCTGACCGGGCGGCCCGCCGACGTCCCGCGCGCGGCCGAGATCATCGTGCTCCAGCTCCGGCTGCCGCGCGTGCTGCTCGCCGTCCTCGTGGGCGCCGGCCTCGGCGCGTCCGGGATGATCTTCCAGGGGCTGTTCCGCAATCCGCTCGCGGATCCGGCCATCATCGGCGTCTCATCCGGCGCTGCGCTGGCCGCGATCATCGTGATCGTCCTGGGTGCCGGTGCCGCCGCGGGCGGGCTGCTCGTGTCGGCAGCGGCCTTCGTCGGCGCCCTCGCCACCGCGTTCCTGGTCTACCGGCTGGCGCGGATCGGCCCCGCGGTGCAGGTAGCGACCCTGTTGCTCGCCGGGATCGCGGTCGCGGCGGCGATCTCGAGCATGATGTCGTTGGTGATGTCGTTCGCCGGCGAGCAGATCAGGAGCATCTACTTCTGGCTCCTTGGCGGCTTGAGCGCCAGGGGCTGGAGCTCGGTCGAAGCGATGGTGCCCTTCCTCGTAGCCGGGATCGTTTGTGCGACGTTCCTCGTTCGGGACATGAACCTCATGGCGCTCGGCGAGGAGCGAGCGGCGCAGCTCGGCGTCGACGTGGTGGCGTTCAAGCGAAGCGCGATCGCGGTCGGGGCCCTGCTCGCCGCCGCCGCGGTCTCGGTCGCCGGCGTCATCGGGTTCGTCGGATTGATGACGCCGCACGTCGTGCGGCTGTTCGTCGGGGCAGATCACCGCCGGCTCCTTCCGGCCGTGCTGCTCGGCGGGGCCATCTTCATGGTGCTTGCAGATCTCATCGCGCGCACCGCGTTGGCGCCAGAGGAATTGCCGCTCGGCGCGGTCACGGCGCTGATCGGCGCCCCGTTCTTCCTCTGGCTGCTCCGTCGCGAGCACGGAAGGAGCCTCCGTGGCGTCTGATGCCGCATTGGAGCTCCGCGATGTGTTTGCCGCATACGGGTCGAAGGAGATCCTTCACGGCGTGGACGTGTCGGTGCGCGCGGGCGAGGTCGTCGGGCTCGTCGGGCCGAACGGCTGCGGCAAGACCACGATCGTACGCGTGGCGTCGCGAACGCTGCCTCCGACGAAGGGCGGCGTCCGGGTCGGCTCGTTCGATCCGTACGCGATGAGTGGGCGTGAGGCCGCGCGGATGGTCGCCGTCGTGCCGCAGGACGTTCTGCCCGCGTTCGAGATCTCGGTGCTCGAATTCGTATCGATGGGACGCACGCCCTACCTCTCTCGATGGGGATCCGGCGACGAGCGCGACTGGAGAACGGTACGCGAGGCGATGGAAGCCGTTACGGTCCAACACCTGGCTGACCGACCCATGTCCGAGCTCTCCGGCGGCGAACGTCGTCGGGTGATGCTCGCCCAGGCGCTCTCGCAGGAGGCGCCGGTCCTGCTCCTTGATGAGCCGACCACCCACCTCGACATCCGTCATGTGATCGAGCTCCACCAGCTGATCCGAGAGCTTGCCGATGCTCGAGGGACCGCGGTACTTGCCGTCCTGCACGACTTGACCCTCGCCGCGGCCGTTTGTGACCGGCTCGTCGTGGCGGCCGCCGGGTCGATCGTTACGGAGGGGCGTCCGGAGGAGGTCGTCACCGTCGGCCTGCTCCGGAGCGTCTACGGGGTCGAAGCCGATGTCGTGGCGAGCCCCGCGACTGGCCGCCCAACGGTGTCGGTGGGTCCGCCCGAGACGGCGGTCGTGAAGATGGACGTCCGCGCGCTGGTGATCGGCGGGGCCGGCCGTGGAGCGCCGCTCTTCCGCAAGCTCGCGGAGCATGGGGTGCAGGTCTCGGCCGGCGTTCTCCACGGGACAGACACCGACGATGAGGTCGCCGAACGGCTGGACTTGGAACGCATCTCGGTCCCCCCGTTCTCGGCCATCGACGATGCGAGCGCGGTGTCCTGGCGCCACCTGGCAGCCAGCGCGGACGTCATCGTGGTCTGCGACGCGCCCGTCGGTCCCGGGAACGTGCGGAACCTCGAGCTCGCGCTCGAGGCGGCCCGGGCCGGCCGGACGATCGTGCTCCTGGACGCCACGCCGATCGACGAGCGTGATTTCACGGGAGGGCGCGCGGCGCAGCTCTGGAACGAGCTCGCGGGACATGCACGACGGGTGAAGACCTACGAGGACGCGGTGAACGCGGTGCTGTCGAACATGGCCGACGGCTGAAACGCTGGCCGGCTAGCGCCCCTCGAACGGCCCGCTCTCGTCGCCGGCGTCGCGGCCGGTCTCCGACAGGAACCGCTCGATCTCAGACGCGAGTTCGTCGCCCGAGGGCATCCGTTCCTCGCCGGCGAGGGCCTCCAAGCGTTGCAGGTAGCCTGCGGCGTCTTCGTCCTGGGCAACGGCGGCGTCCAGCCGATCCCGCTGTTCCTGAGCCTCGGTGATCAGCGACCCGATCGGCAGCTCGACGCCGAGATGTCGACCGAGGTGCTCCAACAGAGCGATCGACGCCGCCGCGTAGGGCCCGCCAACGTAGTGGGGCACCTGCGCATAGAACCCGACGGCCGGTATCCCCGTGCCGCTCACAGCCAACTCGAGCGTGCTGAGCGCCGCGCCGGGAACGCGGAGCAGGCCGGCGGGTCCTTTGATCTCGTCGTCGTGGAGCAGATCCGGCGCAGATGCCGTCGCGAGCACGGGCACCGGTCGAGTGTGCGGGACGGCGGCCGGGAGCGCGCCCAGGCTCGCCCATTGGACGACGCCGACGCGCAGGCAAAGGTCGAGGACGTCGGTGCCCAGCTGACGCCAGCGGAAGTCCGGCTCGGGACCCGTGAGGACCAGCAGGTGTCGTCCGCCGACCTGCACGCTCCGGAGCGTGAGCTCCGGCCACTCGAGCCGGGTCAGCGTCCCGTCGATCACGTCGAGCGCGGGGCGTCTGGCGCGGTAGTCGTACAGCGCGTCGGCGTCGAAGCGCGCCACAACGTCGCCGGGTTCGCCGAGCGTCGTAGCCGCGCCCGTCGATGCGCCGGACGCGTCGATCCACCCGTCGAACGCACCGATGAGCACCGGGGCGACGAACGGGACCTCGGCCGTCATCTCGTACAGCGCCATACGGCCAGCATAGTCCGGCCGATAGTGAAGCCGTCCCTTAGGCTCCTTCCATGACCGGACCGCTCGCGCTGGTCGGTGGGGACGAGCTCAACCCGGGTAACGAGCCGCAGGACCGTCTGCTCGTGGCGGCGGCCGCGGGCGGGCCCGCCTACATCGTCGCGACGGCGGCAGTCCGGCACCGCCCGGAGCTCGCGGTCGAGCACGCTCGTCGCTGGTTCGCGTCGTTGGGGCTCGACGTCGAAGAACTCCGGGTACGGACGAAGACGCAGGCACGATCCGAGGAGGTGAGGGCCCGCGCGGCGGCAGGTCGTTTCTTCTATCTGGTGGGCGGCGACCCAGGGATCGTTCCGACCGTGCTGCTCGGGTCTTCGGTCTGGGACGCGATCGTGGACGCGTGGCGGAACGGAGCGGCGCTCGCCGGTTCTTCGGCGGGCGCGATGGCGATGGGGCGCTGGACGCTCGTCCGCGCACGGCTCCCGGGCGACCGGGAGCGCTCCTACCGTGATGCGCTCGACCTGGTGACGGACGTCGTGGTGTTGCCACATTTCGGATCGTTCGGCGGGGAGTGGGTGCCCTCGGCGCTCGGGGCGGCTCCCACGTCCGGCGCCGTCCTTCTGGGGATCGACGAGCGCGCGGCGGCGGTGTGGTCGGACGCCGAGTGGCGGGCGATGGGAGACGGCGCGGTCACCGTGATCACGATCGATGGCGAGCGCCGGTTCGAGGCCGGTGAGGAGATCGTCGGCCTACCCGCACCGAGCGGATCGACCTAGCGACGTCGACGAAGTCGTGGTCGACGAAGTCGTGGTTCGCCGATCAGGTGTGTCTCAGCCGGTAGGCCGGACCGTCGCGTTCGGCTTCGCCGCGTGCGACCAGCTCCTCGAACGCCTCCCTCGCCATGGTGGCGCCCCAGTGGAACGCGTTCCCCAAGTGGTGGGGCTGTGCCACCAACATGGTGTCGAGGAAGGTCCGCGCGACGCGGAGCCGGCACAGCTCGGGGTCGCGGTTGGGTGGGATCGTGAAGACGCGGGTCGTGAGCTCGAGGATCGCGCTCGGCCAGCCGGCTCCCTCCTCCTCCGTGCCGAAGTTGGTGACCACGAGTGCACGGCCGAGCTCGCCGACCGCTTTGGCGAACCGCTCGGACCCGGCGCGTCCCTCGATGTCGAGCGCCTCTCGGAGGGCCGCCGTCGGCTGCGGTCCGCTGGTCAGCAGGATCCGGGCGATGCGGTAGGCGTCGGGGCCGAACGTCCCCTCCTCGATGTCGTCGGGGCGACCGCTCCGCGGATAGAGGTCACGAAGGAGCGCAGGCGAGAGGAACGACTTCTTCCCGCGCACGAACTCGCCGTACCAGGCGAGACCTCGGCGCGGAAGCTCGTCCTTCCACATCCAGACCTTCTCCATATCGGGGCCCCACTCGTGCTCGGCGGCTCCGACGGCGCGGTCGCTCGTGGCCTCCCAGAGCGATGGGAGCTCCATGCTCGCTCGAGGGAACAACAACGCGAACCCGATGTCGTCTACGAACCGCGCCGCGCGATCGATCCGTCCTAGAGGCCGGCCGGACTGCCACCATCGCCGGGCGCGTGCGAGATCCAGGTCGTCTTCCACCACGTTCGAACCATGCCACGAGCCGCCGACGTGTGTCGCGCTCCCTAGACTGCCAGGGATGGACGGCGCCGCGTTCCGTGCGCTGATCGCCGAAGGCCCGCTTGTCGCCGACGGCGGTATGGGCACGTCCTTGATCGAGGCCGGCGCGCCCGTGGGGACCTGTTTCGAGCTGCTGAACGTGGAGCATCCCGAACGTGTGCTGGCGATCCACCGCGCGTTCGTCGACGCAGGTGCCACGCTGCTGCTGACGAACACGTTCGGCGCCAACCGATATCGCCTGGAAACCCACGGGCTCGGCGAGCGAGTCGACGAGCTCAACCGGGCGGGTGTGGGTCTCGTCCGCCGTGCCGGTGGCCGGTTCGTCGCCGGCTCGATGGGTCCCCTCGGCGTTCGACTGGCGCCGTACGGACGCGTGCGTGCCGAGCATGCGTTCGAGGCGTACGCCGAACAGGCCGCCGCGCTCTTCCAAGCTGGCGTCGATCTGATCGTGGTGGAAACCCAGAGCGATCTGAAGGAGATGGAGCAGGCGCTCGGCGCCGCACGAGGCGCCGCGCCGGGGATCGCGATCGTCGTGAGCGCGACGTTCACGAAGGACGACCGGACGCTCCTGGGTTCGACCCCCGAGCAGATCGCAGGGCGTCTGGTCGAGTTGGGCGCGGACGCGATCGGCGCGAACTGCGGCGAGGGACCGGCGCAGGTCCTCCGCGTGATCCGAGCGATGCGCCCCTGGTCGAGCGATGTGCCGCTCGTGGCGAGGCCGAACGCGGGAGGTCCCGCGCAGATCGGGGGTCGGTTCGTGTATCCGGCCACGCCCGCGTACCTCGCGGAGCACGCGAAGCTGATGGTCGGCGAGGGGGTAGCGGTCGTCGGTGGATGTTGCGGCACCAACCCCGCGCACACCGCCGCCGTCGCCGACGCGATACGGGCCGGTGGGACGCGGGGGCGCGCGAGCGTCGCCGAGCCGATCCTCGCGCCGACGCCGGTCTCCTCCGCGAGCGCCGCGCCCACGGAGCTCCAGGCGAAGTTCGAACGCGGCGATCCGGTCGTTGCCGTGGAGATCGAGCCCCCACGATCGTTCGATGTGAGCACGCTCGTGGCCGCGGCGGAGACGCTGGCCGCCGCGGGGGCCGATGTGATCGACGTGGCCGACAGCCCGATGGCGAAGATGCGGATGAGCGCCTGGGCCGTCTGTCGGTTGATCCAGGAACGCGTGGGTGTCGAGACGGTCCTGCACTTCCCCACTCGCGGCAGGAACCTCCTGCGCCTCCAGGGCGATCTGTTGGGCTCGGCGGCGCTTGGGATCCGCAACCTGTTCGTGTGTGTGGGCGACCCCGTCACGATCGGCGACTTCCCGCAGGGATCGAACAACGTGGACGTGACCGCGACAGGGCTTCTCGCGCTCGTCACAGCGGGGTTCAACGAGGGGCGGGATCGCTCGGGATCGTCGATCGGCGAGCCCACCGCCTTCTTCGCGGGAGCTGCGGTCGCCCCGAACGCGAGCGATCTGGGACGGGAGTGTCGCCTGCTCAAGAGGAAGGTGGACGCAGGTGCGAGATTCCTGCTGTCGCAGCCCGTCTACACGGCCGACCCGATCCGACGCCTCCGCGAGACGTACGAGCGAGTCGTTGACGAGCCGCTCATGGTCCCGGTCCTCGCCGGTGTGCTGCCGCTCGTCTCGGCACGGCACGCGGAGTTCCTCCACAACGAGGTTCCCGGGATCGTGATCCCCGATCCGATACGGGAACGACTGGCCGCTGCCGGAAACGACGCCTGGCGCGCCGGCCTCGCGATGGCCGCCGAGCTGATCGACGAGCTCCGAGCGATAGGCACCGCGGGGATCTACGTCATGCCGCAGTTCGGCCGGTTCGACCTGGCCGCGGAGGTCGTGGAGTCAGCGCGACTTCGCGGATGATAGTCATCGACCGATGTGGACCTGTCCCAGATGTGGGCGGCGCTTCGCCACGCGCAATATGTGGCACTCCTGCCTCTGACTGTCCGCGTGGTCGGCCCCGACGATCTGGACGGCGAGGATGCGGCGTGGATCGCGGAGTCGTACGCGCACGGCGCGGCGGGCGGTTGATCGTCACTCAGCGGGACCGAGCCATCCAGCGACCAACGCTGAACGAGATCGAGACCGGCATCCCGAAGCAGTCCGACACGTTGCCGCCGGTCAGGACGTCACCGATCGGACCGCTCGCGACCAACCGACCATCGCGGAGGAGGGCTGCGTGGGTCACCGTTCGGGGAACCTCCTCCACATGATGCGTGACGAGGATCATCGTCGGCATTGCGTCGACCGTCGAGGACACCGCGTGCAGGAGGAGTTCGCGGCCAGGCAGGTCGAGTCCGGCCATCGGCTCGTCCAGGAGCAGGAGCTCGGGTCGTCCGAAGAGCGCGCGCGCCAGCATGACCCGCTGCCGCTCGCCCTGGCTGCACGACCGAAGCGGTCGATCCGCGAGCTCCGAGCACCGGACCCGTTCCAGTAACGCCGTCGCGAGTCGGAGATCCTCGGCATCGTAGATCTGCATCCAGGGGACGAGGCTCGATCGCTTGCCCGTGAGCACGACGTCGCGGACCGCCAGGTGAGATGGGATCGCGTCCGCCAGATGGTGTCCGACGGATCCGATCCGAGCCCGGAGCGTGCGGACGTCGGTCGTTCCGAGTCGATGGCCGAGCACGCTGACCGTCCCCGTCGTCGGGTGGCGGCGAGCTCCGGCCAGATCGAGCAGCGTCGTCTTGCCCGAGCCGTTCGGGCCGAGGATCACCCACGATTCGCCGGGGCGAACCTCGAGCGAGACGGGTCCGAGGATGTTCGTCGCCCCGATCCGAACGGTTGCTTCCCGGATCAGGACGACGTGTCGTTCGACGTCGTCCGGCCGCACCCGGACCAGTATGCCGACCAGGATCGCCCGTGCTCGGCTCGGGTACGGGTGACGCCCGTATGACAGAACTGTCATACGGTGGCCGCGGCAGCCGACTATCCAGTGCGAACCCGCCTGGCTACTGTATGCGGCGAGATCGGGGGTCACGATGTCCGCAGCGCAGCGATCCGAGGCCGAGCCGGCTCCGGTAGGCCGCATCTTGGTGATCGACGACGAGCAGCGGATCCTCAACTTCGTCCGTCGCGGGCTGGAGGCCGAGGGGATGGCGGTCGATCCCGTGCGTGACGGGGCGGAGGGCCTCCGCCTGGCGCTGAGCCGTCCGTACGACCTCGTAGTGTTGGACCTGGTGATGCCCGGCCTCGACGGCCATGTCGTACTCCGGCGGATCCTCGAGCGGAAGCCTTCCCAGCCCGTCTTGATCCTCTCCGCGCTGAACGACACCGCATCGAAAGTCAGTTGTCTCGAGCTCGGCGCTGAGGACTACATCGCGAAGCCGTTCTCGTTGGAGGAGCTCCTCGCCCGTGTTCGGGCTCGTCTGCGAACTGCCGCGCGCTCCACCCCGGCCCGCCTGCAGGCCGGTTCACTCTCGCTCGACATGATCCGCAGACGAGCCGACCCAGGTACGGGCGCCGGTCCCGTCCCACTCGCAGAGCGTGAGTTCCTGTTGCTGGGCGAGCTGATGCGCAACGCCGGCGACACGGTGTCGAAGGAGCGACTGCTTTCCTCGGTCTGGGGGTACCACTTCGACCCTGGGTCCAACGTCGTCGACGTTTACGTCCGGCGACTACGCGCGAAGCTGGGCGCGGACACGATCGTTACCGTCAGAGGCGTTGGATACCGGATCGATGTTGGTTGATCGCCTCGAGTGGCCGAACCGTGTCCGATGGATCGACATCGCGTGGGTGCTCTTCTCGTTCGCGAACCTCGCGGCCATGCTCTTGGTCCCCGAATGGGAGACCGTGCCCTTCCACTTCATCTGGGTGAGCCTTACCCTCCTCTACGGCTTCCGCGTATGGAAGGCGCGCCCCACGCTCGCGATCCTCGCGTTCGTGATGGTGCTGACCGGCCTGTTCATCTGGCTGGACGTGCGGAAGGACGCCACCGACCTCGGCGAGCTCACCGAGGTCCCTCTCATGGCCGCGATGTTCCTGGCGATGGTGTGGCACGCGAGGCGACGCCTCGCGGCGATGGAAGAGGCCGAGCACGTCTCCATGGAGAACCTCCGCCTGCTCGAACGGGAGCAGCGGTTCGTCCAAGATGCGTCGCACGAGCTGCGGACGCCGATCACGGTCGCGCTCGGTCATGCGGAGCTGATCCAGCGCAGCGCCACCGACCCCACGATCGCGGACGACGCGGCCGTGATCGCCGACGAGCTGATGCGGCTGCGGCGTCTCGCCGACCGCCTGCTCCTGCTCGCCGGGAGCGAGGACCCGGGGTTCCTGCATCCCGCGGCGGTCGACCTGGAGACGATCCTGATGGACGCCGTGCGCCGATGGACGGCGACGCCACGGCGATGGCTGTTAGGGGCGGCGGAGGAGGCGACCGTGATCGCCGACGCGGACCGTTTGGAGGCGGCCCTCGACGCCTTGATCGAGAACGCGGTGAACCACACCCAAGAGCAGGACACGATCGAAGTGGCGATCCACCGACGCGGCGCCCGGGCGGTGATCTCGGTCCGCGACACCGGGGCGGGGATCCCGACCGCCGACCTCGATCACATCTTCGACCGGTTCGCAAGGGCCGATCCGGGGCGGAGTCGACACACGGGCGGCGTCGGTCTGGGTCTGTCCATCGTGAAAGCGATCGTCGACGCCCACGGCGGCCAGGTGCGGGTCACGAGCGCGGTCGGCGTTGGAACGACGTTCGAGATCCTGCTGCCGCTCTCGAAGGCCCCCGCTCCTCCCCGCGAGCGCTCGTCGCCACCGACCATGGCGCCGAACCTGACTCCCGCGTCGGCGCATCGGGCCGGCCCCCTGGATGCTGATGCTGGCGAACTGGACGTTTGACCCCGCGGTCGTCTCCGGGCTGGGCGCGGCCGCAGTGCTATACGTCCGCGCGGATCGACGCGTCCGTCGCGTGCGAGGCGATCGACGTCTGCCGCTGGCTCGACGTCGACAGTTCCTCGCCGGCCTTGCGGTCGTCTTCATCGCGCTCGAGTCGCCGATCGACACCGGCTCGTCAACGTCGTTCTCGGTTCACATGATCCAGCACCTGTTGCTCACCATGGTCGCCGCGCCGCTCCTCGTGCTGGGGGCCCCCGTCACGCTCGCGCTACTCGCGTGCTCGCCCACCAACAGGCGGCGGCTCTCCTCGGCGCTCCGGCACCCCCCCCTTCGCACCATCTCCGAACCGGTCGTCGCATGGATCGTGTTCTTCGGTGTCCTTTGGGGCTCCCATTTCACCGGATTGTTCGATGCGTCGCTCCGTAGCGATGGGGTCCACGCGATCGAGCACATGGCGTATCTGGTGACCGCCGTGCTCTTCTGGATGCCGGTCGTAGGTCGTGATCCCGCGCCCTCGGGTCTGTCCTACCCGGCCCGCATCCTCTATCTCTTCTTCGCGATGGCGTCGATGGCGTTCTTGGGCCTGGCCCTATTCAGCGCGGATCGCCCCCTGTATCCGACCTACGCGGCGGTCGAGGGCGCCGCGAAGGCGATCGCGGACCAGCGGATGGGCGGAGGGATCATGTGGGTCGGCGGGATGATCCACATCGTGCCGGCGCTTGCGCTCGTGATGCTCGCGTGGATGCGAGCGGACGAGCGCGCCGCCCGAAGGATCGACGCGCAGCTCGTCCGCTCGCAGATCGCCGCGGAGACCGCTGGAGGGCCGGCACGATGAGCGTCTCGGTCACCCGCGCGAGCCGCGCCGGCCGCGTCGGCGCGACCGTCGCCGACTACGTGGCGCTTACGAAGCCGCGGGTCGTCTCGCTGCTGGTGGTCACCGGGGTGTGTGGATACCTGGCCGGAGCCGCCGGCCGTGCGCAGATCACGGTCCTGCTCGCGGTCGCGGGCGGAGGAGCGCTCGCCGCAGGAGGTGCCAACGCGCTCAACTGTGCATTCGACCGGGACCTGGACGCCACCATGGCACGCACGCGCTCGCGCCCGATCCCCGGGGGGCGCGTTCCGATCCTGCACGCGGTGGTGCTGGGGATCGCGATGAACGCGGCCGCCGCTATCTGGCTCTACCGCTCGGCGAACCTGCTCGCTGCCGCGCTTGCTCTTTGCGGGACCGCTTGGTACCTGGTGGTCTACACCGCCTGGTTGAAGCGTCGGTCGACCCAGAACATCGTGATCGGCGGCGCGGCGGGGTGCTTCCCTCCGCTCGTGGGATGGGCGGCAGCGACCGGAACGCTCGACGCGACCGCGCTCACACTGGCGGGCGTGATCTTCCTGTGGACGCCGCCGCACTTCTGGGCCCTGGCCACCTTGCTGCGCGACGACTACCGGCGGGCAGGCATCCCCATGCTCCCGGCCGTGGTCTCGGTACAGCGGACCGCGAACCAGGCGTTCGTCTACGCGGTGGCGACGGTCGCCGTCAGCCTCACGCCGATGCTCTGGGGCGGCGCGAGCGGCGTGTATACGGCGGGTGCAGCCGGGCTCGGCGCGGTATTCGTGCGGCGGTCGCAGGCGTTCCGTCACGACGCGGACCGTGCGACCGCCGGCCGGTTGTTCCGCTACTCGCTTGTCTACCTGGCCGCGCTGTTCATGGCGTTGGTGGTGGATCGGATGCTTGCGTCGTGAACGTGGCCGAGGGAGGGACACATGATGAAGGGGACCCGCGACCGCTATGACCGCTGCATCCGGTGCGGCGACCGTGTCCCCTGGGGCGAGTCGGTCTGTCGTCGCTGCAATCCGGCCCGCCTCCCCAGCCCGAGTCCGACCCAGTACCACGCCACGGTGTTCCTGGTCGTCATCGTGACGCTGCTCGCCGTCGCAGGATGGTTGATGATCCGAGGCTGACCAGGCCGTCTACTCGTGTCCGGCGTGCGCCTTGGAGCGGCCCACGTCGCCGAGCCATCCCGCCGCGGAGACCGCGAACGCGATCGCGCCCACGATCAATAGCCACGTGCTGACGATCACCCCGAGCGCGAGGATCACCGCGGAGATCGCGAACCCGAACGGCCAGATCGTGGGGCCGACGTGTGGCGGCTCCTCCTCGCCGGCCTCCACGTCCGGTGCCTGACGGGCCACCATCCGTGAGACGAAGCCGAGGAAGCAGAACGTCGCCGCGGCGACCAGCAGCAGCGCCGTGCCACCCAGCTCGTGGCTCGTGAATCCGTAGACGGTGCCCGCGATCGCGAGGAAGACGGCGAGCGAGAAGCAGATCCGCGCGAGCGTGCTCATCGCATCACCTCGGCGTGAGGAGGTAGAAGGTCGTGAACAGGAGCAGCCAGATCACGTCGACGAAGTCCCAATAGATGGCGCCGGCGGCGAGCGAGTCGTGGTTCGACGCCGACAACAGCCCACCCATCGCCTGGCCGAAGACGAGCGCGAGGAACACCACGCCTCCGAGCACGTGCGCCATGTGGATGCCCGTCATGACGTAGAACAGGGTCCCGAACGTTCCGTCCTTCACCCCGAATCCGAGCTGCGAATAGTCGTACAGCTGCAGGAGCAGGAACGTGACCCCGAGAGCGATCGTCAGACCCAGGAAGACGATGGCGCGCCGCTGATCGCCACGCCGGATCGATCGGAGCGACAGCTGGATGACCAGGCTGCTCGTCACGAGCAGCACCGTCAAGATCGTCGCGATGCCGATCTCCAGATGTGGGATCCCCCGTGGCGGCCAGACCTTCGCGTTGTCACGGATCGTGAAGTAGCCGCCGAAGAACGCAGCGAAGAACATCGCCTCGGACGCGACGAACAGGACCATCCCCAGGACCGGCCCGCTCATCTCTCGCTGGGCCCGTCCCTCCGGTACCGTCACCGCGCTCATACCTCCGCCTCCTTCCCGGCCATGCGGAGGTCGTAGACCGGACGATCGGAACGGATCGGCGGCAGCGCGTCGAAGTTGTGCACGGGTGGCGGCGAGGACGTGGCCCACTCGAGCGTGTTGGACCCCCATGGGTCGTCGGGCGCGGTGCGCGGCTTGCGAAGTGTGACGAAGATGTTGATGAAGAACAGGATCATCGCGATCGCGATCACGAACGCGCCGATCGTGGAGAGCAGGTTCAGGAAGCTCCACCCGCGGTCCGGCGCGTAGTCGGCTATGCGTCGCGGCATCCCCCTCAGACCGAGGATGTGCATCGGGAAGAACGTGAGGTTGAACCCGACCAGCTGCAACCAGAACTGCCAGATGCCGAGCTTGCGCGACAGCATGCGTCCCGTCATCTTCGGGAACCAGTAGTACATCCCGGCGAACACGCCGAAGATCGTCCCGCCGAACAGGACGTAGTGCAGATGCGCTACGACCCAGTACGTGTCGTGGATGGCGAAGTCCATCGCCGGCGATGCCGACCACACGCCGTTGATCCCGCCGATCAGGAACATCGCGATGAACCCGAGCGCGAAGAGCATCGGCGTCTCAAACCGGAGCTTGCCCTTCCACAGCGTGCCCAGCCAGACGAAGAAGAGCACGCCGGTCGGGATCGAGATCAGCTCGGTCGTGACGCTGAAGAACGGCAGCTCGACCGCCCCGGTCGCGAACATGTGGTGGGCCCAGACGCTGAACGATAGGGCGGTGATCAGCAGGAACGAGAGCACCACGCCGCGGTAGCTGAAGATCGGCCTGCCCGAGAACACCGAGACGATCTCGGTGACGATCCCCCATGCCCCCAGGATCAACATGTAGACCTCGGGGTGGCCGAAGAACCAGAAGACGTTCTGCCATAACAGGACGACTCCCCCTTGGCTGGGATCGAAGAAGACCGTTCCTAGAGCGGCGGTCTGCAAGCAGCATGATCAATCCGGCCGTGAGCACCAGGCGCGGCGAGGATCACGAGGAGCGACGTCGCCAAGATGCTCCAGGTGAAGACCGGCATGCGCATCATCGTCATACCCGGTGCGCGCATCCGCAGGATGGTCACGATGAAGTTGATGCCGCCAAGGATCGATGCCGTTCCGACGATGATGAGTCCGGCGAGCCAGAGGTCTTCGCCGGTGCCGAGCTGTTCCGAGAGCGGCGGGTAGCCGGTCCACCCCGCCGCGGCCGCGCCGCCCTTCGCGAAGAAGCCGGAGAGGATCGTGAGCCCGCCGACGGGCAGGAGCCAGAAGGAGAGCGCGTTGATCCGGGGGAACGCCATGTCCAAAGCGCCGATCTGCAGCGGCACGAAGTAGTTCCCGAACCCAGCGAGCAGCGGGAAGATCACCAGGAAGATCATCAGCGTGCCGTGCAACGTGAAGAGCTGGTTGTAGGAGTTCGGGTGGAAGATCTGCGTCCCTGGCTGTGCGAGCTCGGTCCGCATGAGCAGCGCGAACACGCCACCGACCGCGAAGAATGCGAAGCTGCTGATCAGGTAGAGGATCCCGATCTTCTTGTGGTCGGTGGTCTTCAACCAGTCGAGCAGCCGGCCGCGCTCCGGTTCGGGTGCGAGTACTCGGGAAGGAGCCTCGGTCACGGCCATGTCGGGTCTCCCATCCGCATCCTCATCCGACGATGAACGCCCCGGACATCGCGGGGCCGTGGACGTCGCACTGGAAGTAGTAGCGGCCGGCCGGCAGCCCCTGGACGTCGAGCGACTCGGTCGCCGGACCCGTGATCCTGGGCGACGTGAAGAAGGTCTGCTCCTCGAAGAAGCTGTCGTAGATCGAGAAGTTGTGCTCGATCCCGCTGTCCTGATTGTCGATAGCGATCGTGAAGTCGGTGTCCGCCGGCACGGCCAGACAGAACGCGTTCCACGAGATGTCGTGGGCGACCAGCGACAGGTCGGTCCCGTCGGACGCGCAGGTGATGCCCTCGGCCGCCTTGCGCTGCTCCTCGATCCACGCCTGGTAGTCGGTCGACGTCACGACCTTCACCTGGAACGTCATCTTCGAATGCCAGAGGCCGCAGAACTCGGCGCACTGCGACTGGTACGTCCCGAGCTCTGTTGGTGTGAAGGTGAACGAGCTCGTTCGGCCCGGGATCACATCGCGCTTGAACAGGAGGGCGGGGACGAAGAAGGAATGGATCACGTCCCGTGAGTTCAGCGTGATCTCGACCGGTTCGTCGACGGGTAGGACCATCACCGCGGGCCGCACCAGCGTCTTCCCGCTCACGAAGATCCCCTCGTTCAGATACAGGAAGGTCCACTCCCACTGGAAGCCCTCCACACGGATCTGCACCTGCGGGGTCTCCTGTTCCTGGATGCTCATGAGTGTCGCTTCACCGAAAGGGAAGAGCACTGCGACGATCAATGCCGGGATCGCGAAGAAGACCCCGAGCGAGCGTGACCCCCCGACAGTCTGCGGCGCGGGCGAATCGTCGCGCTTCCGATACCGGAAGATGCACCACAGGAGCGCCGCCTCGACGCCGATGAAGACGGGAGCCGCAAGGAGCATGATGATCCCGTAGAGCGTGTGGACCTCTTGGGACTTCGTCGAGATACCCTGCTGCGCGCAGCCCGATAGGAGGAGGGCGGCCGCGATCGACGCGGCCGAACAGCGGATGAGGCGTCGCCATACCGGTCGGTTCACGCTCGATCGCGTGGAGCCGGTCACGTCACCGTGAACGTGTACACCATCCCGATCGACGCGTGCGGCGGACCGTCCGTTGCTCCACTCTGGGTGCCCGTTTCCCAGCAGGCGAAGAAGTATTCCCCCGCGGGCAGGTCGAACACGTTCGAGAGGGTTGCTCCGGTATCGACGCCGGCGATCTCCCCGAAGGCGAGGTACTGACCCTCGCACTCAGCGCCGCCCTCGCATCCAGGAACCTTCGCGCTGTCGATGATGTCCTGCGCCGTGTCTCCCGACGGGAGCGCTTTCACGATCATCTCGTGCGTGATCGGGAACGATTCCTTGTTCGAGAAGTTGATCTGGATGTTGCCCGACGGGATCGAAGCTGGCATGCCGTGGAACTTGAACTGCTGCGCGAAGACGTCGTAGATCGGCGCCGTCGGCTCGCTGCTCTTGGAGCACGCCGAGGCGACGAGCACCACGACGGCGGCGAGCGCCGCGATCTTTCCCCCACCACGAAGCGATCGGACCATGCCGCCCTCCCTCTCGATGCCACGCCCATCCGTGCTCGCGCACCCTCCAACGGCTCAAGGGCGGGACGCAAGACGGATGACAGGACTGTCACGACCAGGCCTCGCAACCGGCCGCCCGACATGGTGTCCCGGGTTGCCACATTGCATGGTTGTCATGTGTCGCCGAAGAGGAGCAGCTACTCGACCGGTTGGGTCTGAGTCAGTACCGCGTTCCAGTGGCCTCTGGAAGCTCGTCGAGCTCGGCGAGATCCTCGGGGGTCAGCTCGATGGTGGAGGCCGCGGCGTTCTCCTCGACGTACCGAACGCGACGGGTGCCAGGGATCGGCACGACGTGGTGGCCCTGAGCGAGGGTCCACGCGAGCGCGATCTGGGCGGGCGTGGCGCCATGGCGTTCGCCGACGGCTCTGACCTTCTCCACGATCGCGAGGTTCACGTCGATCGCCTCTTGCGTGAACCGCGGATTCTTCGCGCGGAAGTCCATGTCGTCGAACGAAGCGTTCGTGATCGCACCGGTGAGGAAGCCGCGTCCGAGCGGAGAGAACGGGATGAACGTCACCCGGTGTTCCCGGCACCAGGGGACGACCTCGGCCAGATGATCCCGCGTCCAGAGCGAGAGCTCTGACTGCACGCTCGTGACGGGATGGACCGCCATGGCGCGCCGCATCTCGTCGATGCTTGCCTCCGACAGACCGAGCGTGCGCACCTTCCCGGCGGCGACCAGTTCCGCCATCGTTCCCCAGGACTCCTCGAGCGGGACCTTCGGGTCGATCCGGTGCAGCTGATAGAGGTCGATCACGTCGGTCCGCAATCGAGCGAGCGATGCGTCGATCGCCTCGCGGATGTGCGCTGGGCGGGCATCGTTCGGGAGCGGATAACCGCCGTTCGGCCCGACGATCAGGCCGACCTTGGTGGCGACGACGGCGCGATCACGGTGACCTTTCAGCGCGCGCCCTACCAGGTCCTCGTTCGTGTAGGGGCCGTAAACGTCCGCGGTATCCAGCAGGGTCATGCCCAGCTCGAGCGCCCGGAGGATCGCGCGGAGCGACTCGGCTTCGTCGGACTCGCCGCCGTAGGCCCAGTTCATGGGCATACAGCCGAGACCGATCCTGCCGACCGAGATTCCGCTCGAACCCAACGTGACCGCGTCCAGGTCGCCGATGCTACCCGGAACGCGCGCCGAGCTCACCGACGGTAAGGTTCCGACCGTGCAGGAGTTGGTGCCGGACGATCTCCGCCGTGCCGTCGCTGTGGCCGCCGAGACACTGGCAGCCGGGGTCGAACTCGACTGGTCGGCCAACGCTGGAGACCTGGAGTGGACCTGTCGCGAGACGCTCGACCACAACATCGACGGGTTGATCGGATACGCGGCGAACCTGGCGACGCTCGCCACCGAGCCGAAGAAGGACGTCCGCGACGGTAACCCGCGCGCCATGATCTCCGAGCTGTTGAGCGCGCTGGTCGCGTCGGGCCACATCCTCGCGCGGGTCGCAGAGGCCTCTCCACCCGGTGCACGCGGTTACCACGGAGCCGGGATGGCGGACGTGTCCGGGTTCATCGCGATGGGGTGCGATGAGACGCTGGTCCACTCGTACGACTCCGGTCGCGGTGTCGGGATCGAGCTGCTCCCGCCGGCCGATCTCTGCGAACGGGTCGTCGCCCGGCTGTTCCCGTGGGCGCCCGCACATGACGATCCGTGGCAGCTCTTGCTGTGGTGCAACGGACGGACATCGCTGCCGGGATACGAGCGGATCGGGCCGGGATGGGGATTGTGGTGCCGCCCCCTGAACGAGTGGGACGGCGTCCCGTATGCGAACAGCTGGCCGGGCGACTAGTTCATCGGCTCCTCATCCGAGCGAGCGCCAGATGTGCATGACCGCGTAGCCGCGCCACGGTCGCCATCGGTCGGCCCGGCGCTCGATCGCTCCGATCGACGTCGGGAGACCCAGGGCCTCGAAGCCAGCCCGGACCCCCAGATCGCTTGCCGGGAACGCATCCGTATCGCGTAGCGCCCGCATCGCGACGTACGACGCCGTCCACGTACCGATACCGGGGATCGACAGGAGCGAACCGAGCGTGGCCTCACGATCTGCCTGTCCGGACAGATCCAGGACTCCATCCGCGACCAGTTCGGCGAGCCGTCGCAGCGTGGCTCGGCGTCGGCTCGTGAGCCCGATCGTGTCGAGCGGCGCGACCGAGAGTTGCTCGGCGGTGGGGAAGACGTGGGTCACGCCGCCGACGACCTGCTCAGGGGGAAGCGGCGTCCCGGCTGCGATCGCGATCCTGCCGGCGAACGTCCTCGCAGCTCGGACCGAGACCTGTTGACCCAGCACCGCGCGCACGGTGAGTTCGAAGCCGTCGATCGCGCCGGGCAATCTGAGACCCGGCGTCGAACGGACAGACGGGCGCAGCGCCGGATCTCGGGCGAGGAGGTCGTCGATCGGTCCAGGGTCCGCGTCCAGATCGAGCAGCCGCCGGGCCGGCGGGACCACCGCATCGAGATGCGACGCGTCGTCGATCGAGGCGTCGAGCGCGACGTGTCCGCGCGCGGGATCGGGTGTCAGCCGGATCACCGCGATCCGACCGGTCGTGGTGCGCACGGAGCGGCGAAAGGTCCGGCCGTCGAACGTCTCGACCCCGGGGATCGCACGGGCACCGAGGAACGACAAGAGGGGCTCGAATGCCAGCGGAGGCTCATACCCCAGCCGATGTGCCATGGGTTGAGGTATATATCGCCAGGGTCAAGGCTTTGGCACGTTCGCGGCATCGTCGCCAGGGTCGGACTTCCAACCCAGGGGGAGGAACGATGGCCGGACAGACGAAGGGGAGCGGTACCCGACAGGACCCGTGGCTCCTGCTCACACCTCCGGGGACGTCGGAGTACCAGATGTGGAAGGACGAGGAGGCCGGCCCTCCCGCGTTGGTCTGCCAGGTCGGCAAGACCACGTTGAGCTATCAGCTGAGATGCCTCGATGATCTCCACGCGATGTTGAAGAGACATGGCGATTGGATGCCGCTCGGGAGCGCCGACGAGCAGAAGCCCGCGGCCGACGGGACCGTCGAGGCGTGGGCGCGCTCTGCCGACAACCCGGTCGGCGGATGGTACGGACTCAAGAAAGGGCTTCGGGGCCGGTTCGCGATGTACGTCCCTCCGTTGATGGAGGCCCTGGGACGAGCCGAGCTCGAGCATCAACCTCGGAACAACCGGATGCGCGCGCTGTGACGCCATAGGTCCCCTGAAGGCTGGGACCCTTGTCCGTGGCTCCCACCCGGAGCTGATGAGAGGTTTCGAGGGGGTGGTGGGCGATGCATGTCCTGGTGACGTACGCGAGCAAGCACGGTTCGACGGGCGGGGTTGCGGAGGCGATCGTCGAACGACTGCGTCAGCTCGAGGTCGGCGCCGAGGTGTGTTCGGTCGACGACGTCGAGGACGTCCAGGTGTTCGATGCGGTGGTGCTCGGCAGTGCGCTCTACGCGGGGTCCTGGATCAAGGGCGCGGTCGACTTCGCGGAACGGAACCGAGAGATACTCGAACGGCTACCCGTGTGGCTCTTCAGCGTTGGACCACTCGGCGAGGAGGTCAACGACGAGGAGGAGCAGCCGAAGCAACTCGCTTCACTCCGCGACGAGCTGCATCCTCGGGGCTATCGCCTGTTCTTCGGCGCCTTGGATCGGAGCAAGCTGAGCTTCCCCGAGCGGATGATCATGAAGGCCGTGCGCGCACCCGAAGGCGACTTCCGTGATTGGGACGAGATCGGGTCGTGGGCGGGCGAGATCGCGGGGTCGCTCGTTGGTACGTGAGGGGTCGTGCTGATCGGCGGGTTCAGCCCGGCGTGATCTCCCCGTCGTGCCACTCCGGGTCGGCCTCCATGAGCGCCCGCAATTCCATGTAGCGGTCGTTCTGCGCCGGGTCGTCCGCGTTGCGGTCGTAGGACTCCCGGTCATCGAAGATCACGAAGAGCCAGCCGACGTCCGAGTTGTTCTCCCAGAGCACGTAGCTGCTCTGGTACCCGGCGACCGGTGTTTGCATCTGGCGCGCCGTGATCTCCCGGAGCTTCTCCCGGTTCCCCGGAGCCACTCGCATCTTCGCCACCGTCCCGTACATCGCGAGACCTCCTGTTCCCTAGCCGACCTGCCGAGGATAACCCTGCATGCGCCGACGTGCAGACGCCGAGGTCCTGGCTCGGCCGACGTCACCGCACGATCGACTGCACGGCGTGCTCGGCCAGCGCCGCTCCCCACGTTGCCGCGTGCTCCATCTGGCCGTCTGCCAGCCGGTTCTCGCTCGTGACGAAGAAGCTCTCAGGGGCGACCGCCAGACGGAACCCCTGATGCTCGAGCCGACGCGCGATCCCCTTGGCCGCCGAACCGGTCAACATGGCCGACCGATCGAACCTGGTGTCGAACGCCGCTGCGAACCGCTGCGCTCCGGCGGGAAGGGCGTCCAGCCACTCGCGCAGCCCGGGGTCGACGGTCGAATCGGCGAACGTGTTCTTCCCGTCGCCCGCGCCGACAGCGCGGGTGGAGGCCCGGCTCATCCCGTGCGCATGCGTCGGGCCGCCAACGACCAGCATCTCCACCTCAGCCGTTGCCGCCTCCGGCACCTCCGTCACCGCGCGGACATCGACCTTCACCCCGTGTTCGCCGAGCGATCGGCCGATCGCGTAGGCGATCGCTGCGGTGTTGCCATACAGGGATTCGTACACCACCAACGCCTTCATCCTCCACCTCCTCACGACGTGTCTATGGTGGAGGAGGACAGGTTCGTCTAGGCAGGGTCTGATGACCCATCTCGAGAGGGACCGCCGCACGGCGGCGGTCAGTGGCGCCGCCGGCGGTCCCCGCGATACGCTGCGTGACCCTGACGGGCGAGCAGGAGAAGTCTTGGACGACGCTCCAGCGAATCGAGGTCCGGTGACGATGCCTTGAGCGACCCTCTGCTGGCGACGCCGTCCGGGAAGCCCCGCGCCCGCTCGCTTGGGATACCGTTCGGCGGCACGCCGGGACCGTGGAACGCACTCACAGACGTCCCCGGGGTCGAGGTCGGATACGCGACCAGGATCGAAGGGACCGACGTCCGGACGGGCGTGACGGCTATCCTCCCTCGAGGATCGGACGGCATCATCGATCCGTGTGCCGCGGGGTTCCACTCGCAGAACGGCAACGGTGAGATGACGGGGGTGTCCTGGATCAAGGAGTCCGGCACGACCGCTCTCCCGATCGCGATCACCAACACCCACGCCGTGGGCGTTGCGCACGCCTCGATCATCCGTTGGGCCGTGCGGCATCGCCCGGAGCTTGCCGAATGGTGGTGGTGGCTGTTGCCGGTCGCCGCCGAGACCTGGGACGGGTACCTGAACGAGATGAGCGGTGGTCACGTGACCGAGGATCTCGGCGTGGCCGCGATCGAGGCGGCCGCCTCGGGTCCGATCGAGGAGGGATCGGTCGGCGGCGGCACGGGCATGAACTGCTACGAGTTCAAGGGTGGCACCGGTTCGGCGTCTCGCGCCGTGGAACACGCGGGAACCTCGTACACGGTCGGCGTGCTCCTCCAGACGAACTTCGGCGCGCGGAAGGATCTCGTCGTCTCAGGTGTCCCGGTCGGAGAGGCCTTCGCGGACGACAACCCGATCGCCGATGCCTTCCCGGCTCCGGCGGGAGCCGGTTCGATGATCGCGATCGTCGTGACCGATGCACCGCTGCTCCCGCATGCATGCGAGGCCATGGCCCGTCGCGTGACGGTCGGGGTGGCAAGGACCGGCGCGGTCGGCTCGCACTATTCGGGCGACCTGTTCCTCGCGCTCTCGACCGCGAACCCGGGAGCGTTCACGCCGAGCGCGCTGACCTCCTTCGGCAGGGGCCGCGACTACGACGAGCTGCGATTCGTGCCCTGGGGTTCGATGGATCCGTTCTACGAGGCGGTCGTGCAAGCGACCGAGGAGGCCGTGCTGAACTCGCTCATCGCGAACGAGGAGATGGTGGGCTTCATGGGTCACCGGAGTCCGGCCCTCCCGCGGGATCGACTGGTGGAGATCCTCCGATCCCGCGACGTGCTCGTCTGATCGGTTGGAAGCTCGGCCGATCGAGTTGGGCCGCCTGCCGCA
The DNA here is from genome assembly GCA_963695975.1 of uncultured Actinomycetes bacterium. Classification (GTDB taxonomy): domain Bacteria; phylum Actinomycetota; class UBA4738; order UBA4738; family HRBIN12; genus JBBQVZ01. Next base: position 396,537 of record CAVOIB010000002.1, read on the forward strand.
GGTTCAGGCGGGGGTCATCGTGATGACGAGTTTGCCCAGCGTGTGCTCTGTCGCGAAGTCTCGCAACGCCTGGGCGGCGTCGGCCAGCGCGTACGTTCTCCGCGTCGCGACGCGAACGCTCCCGTTGACGACCATCTCGCCCAGTGCCATCAGATGTCCCGGGTCCCCGCCGCTGTTCGACGCGGCCACGCCGCCGATCTCGCTTGCCTCGCCGGCGGCGCCGACGACCGATGTGGCGCGACCGCCCCGACGGACCAAGCCGGCGAGAGCCGCGAATGCGTCGTGATCACGGTTGACCGCGTCGATCACCGCGTCGATACCGCCGGGGTAGCGTTCGCGGATGGTCGCGATGACGTCTCCCGTGTAGTCGACGGTCTCCGCCGCGCCCAGGTCCGTGACGAAGTCCTCGTCTCCCGGTCGGACCGACGCGATCACGTGCGCTCGGCGGAGCGTGGCGATTTGGACCGCGAACGTTCCCACGCCGCCCGTCGCGCCGACCACCAGGACGCGGGTGCCGTCCGCCGGATCGACGGCCTGCACCGCACCGACCGCGGTGGTGCCGGCGACCGCGAGCGAGCCGGCATCGGCATCCGACAAGCCCTCGGGGGTGGAAACGATCGATCCCTCCTGCGGGTTCGCGAGTTCGGCGAACGAGCCATCGTGGATCGCACCCTTCATCCCCATCATCCCGAAGACGCGCTCGCCGACCGAGAAGCCCTCCACGCCCTCGCCCAGTGCCGCGATCGTTCCCGCCAGGTCGCTCCCGATCACGGCCGGGAACCCGTACGGCAGGAAGTCCTTCATGAACCCGGCAGCGACCGCGATGTCGAACGCGTTCACCGATGCGGCGCGAACCCGCACGAGCACCTCACCAGGACCCGCACCGGGAGGAGGGACGTCGATCACCGCCGGCTGAACATCGAACGACACGAGGGCCAACGCCTTCATCAGGATGTGTCTCCCTTCGGTTCGGTCGCGCGATGGTAGCGCTACGCGGCCCTTCCCAACGGCGAGACGACATGCTCGTTCTTCAGCTCCGTGGGCCGCGCGATCGCGTGACGCACCGTCGACATGAGCCACAGGATGACAGTGGCCGCGACGAGTGTCGCGAGCAACGGTTCGTTGGCGCCGACGATCGCGAGGACCCCGGCTACGAGGGCCATCGTGCCGACGAGCGAGGCGATCACCACATAGGTCATGCTCGGGCGCCGCTCACCGTCGACACCGAAGACGGCCTTCATCCCATCGACGTCGCTCGTGCAGCCCAGCCATCCGAGAGCGAAGACGATACCTGCGACCACCCTCGTGGACATGTCTGGCGCCACGATCCCCGTCAGCCAGAGGCCGTAGAAGACCCCCGCAGCGGCGACCCACAACGTGGCACGTGCATCCTTCTGTGTGAGATGCATGGTCAACCTCCTTCCAGCCTCCAGCGTGCTCCCCACAGACATAGGCCGTGCGAGTCGTGAGACCTGCTGTGTCCGGGTCCCGCGGCAGCGACTCCTGCCCCCCGAGCCGCCTCAGCGAGTTGGGATCACGAGCCGGATGATCGTTCCTCCGCTAGAGGGGGAACGCGCTTCGATGGTGCCGCCGTGGGCCTCGGTAAGCCTCTTGGCGATCGCGAGGCCCAGGCCGGTCCCTCCGGAGTCGGCCGAGGTCACGAACCGGTCGAACACGAACGGCAGTTGATCCTGGGGGATCCCAGGACCGGTGTCCTGCACCTCGAACACCGTCCCGCCCGACGTCGACGAGACGCGCACCAGAACGCTGCCCCCGCGCGGCGTGTGTCGGACGGCGTTCGTCACGAGGTTCCCGAGGATCTCCGCCAGACGCACAGGGTCGGCTTCGAGATGGGTGGGCGCGGCGGTGTGCTCGGCCTCGAGCGTCACGCGGGCCTCCTCGGCCATCGACCGGAATGCCTGCGCTGCGTCGTCGGCGACGCCGCGAGGATCCACGGTCTCGCGATGGACCGGCAACACGCCCGCCTCGGCCATCGAGAGTGTGCGTAGGTCGTCCAGGAGCCGCGCCATGACGATCGTCTCGTCCACGAGCGGGCGGAGGCGTTCAGGATCGGCCGGATACAGGCCGTCGAGCATGCCCTCGATCGTGCCGCGGATCACTTGGAGGGGGGAACGGAGCTCGTGCGCGACGTCGGCAAGGAGTTCCCGCCGCCGGTCCTCGTTCGTCCGCAGGCGCCCGGTCATCTCGTTGAATGCGGTAGTCAGCCGCCCGAGCTGTCGCGTACCGGGATCGCTCACGCGAGGCGAGTAGTCGCCGCCGGCGACGCGATCGGCCGCATCCATAAGCGCACCGACCGTTCGGGTGCTGCGCCACAGCCAACGGGCGCTCAGGATCAGCCCGACCACCACCACCGCGGAGACGACGATCGTGATGCCGGGGGCGGGAGCGTTGCCAGCGATGAGTGATGCGACGATGGTCGCCAGAGCAGCGACCAGGAGCACGACGACCAGCAGCATCACGAGCGCGCCCCGGCGGAAGCGCCGCCCGGGACCCGGCCCGAACGTACCGGGCCCGCCCCAGCCTGGGCCGTCCCGCCACGGCCGGCCGTGCCCGTCAGTCATCGGCGAACCGGTAGCCGACGCCATGCACGGTGAGTACGTAGCGTGGTCGCCCGACCTCCGGCTCGATCTTGCGGCGGAGGTTCTTCACATGCGCATCGATCGCTCGTTCGTACGAGTCGATCGTCACGCCATGCAAGGCGTCGAGCAGCTGTCCGCGCGTGAATACCCTGCCAGGCTCGCGGACGAATGTCGTCAACAGCTGGAACTCCGTAGGCGTGAGATCCACGGTCCGCCCCTCGACCTTCGCGCGCATCTTCGGGAGGTCGACCTCAACGTCGCCCGCGCGAAGGATCTCGGCGCTTGCCGAGGTGCCGCTCGCGCGCCGGAGCACGGCCCGGACGCGGGCGACCAGCTCCTTCGGGCTGAATGGCTTGACCAGGTAGTCGTCGGCTCCCAGCTCGAGACCAACGATCCGGTCGGTCTCCTCTCCCCGCGCGGTGAGCATCACGATCGGGATCATGGACGTGCGTCGTAGCTCACGCGCGACATCGAGCCCGTTCACGCCAGGCAGACCCAGGTCCAGCACCATCAGATCGGGCCGATCACCTCGTGCGCTCGAGAGTGCGGCGGCGCCGTCGCCGACCACGGTGACCTCGTATCCCGCGACCTCGAGGTAGTCGCGCAGATTGCGCGCGATCTGCATCTCGTCCTCGACGACCAGGATCCGTTGCATGGGTTGGAGCCTCTCGCGCCCGCGGGGCGGAGGCAACCGAGCCTCCGCCCCGCTCGGTGTAGCTCAGCCGGCCGGCTGGGCTTCGGCCGGCGGCGTTCCACCGTGCTCGTGTTCGTGCCACTCCCGAGCCCGCTCTTCGAACCGGCGCCGGCCCTCCTCGTTCCACGGGCCGGGCCCGTGACCGTGCGGACCTTTGTGGCCCCAACGTCCCGCTCCGCGGAAGATCCCCCCGATCAGGAAGAACGCCCCGAACAAGAAGAGCGGGAACAGGAAGAACCCCGGGAAGAACGGGCGCCCCGTGTCCACGACGTGGACGACCTGGACGCTTTGGCCGTTGTCCTGGGCCACCTGCACCTGCTCGATGCCTTGGGCGATGCCGTTACGCTCGCCCGCCCTGTAAGCGCCGACCCCGATAGCGATCCCTCCCAGGATCGCAACCAGCAATGCGACTATCGCGACTCCACGACGCATCTTCGACCTCCTAGTCTCGCGTCTGCTTCCACGTTGACGGCAAGTTGTGAAGCGCTCGTGAAGGACGGAGGGAGGTTCGTGGAGCCGAACAGGGCAGGTCACCCGTTCGCCGCGTCCTCCAGCACCTTGATGTCGATCTTCTGCATCTGCAGCATGGCCTGCATCGCCCGTTGGGAGCGTTCCGGGTCGGGGTCGCCCAGCAGCTCCCCCAATCGCTCGGGGATGATCTGCCAACTCAGGCCGAACCGGTCCTTGAGCCACCCGCACATCGACTCCTCGCCGCCGTTCGCCGTCAGCGCCAACCAGAGGCGGTCGACCTCGTCCTGGTCCTTGCAGCTCACGTTGAACGACACGGCCTCGGTGAACGGGAACTGCGGTCCGCCGTTGATGGCCATGAACTCCTGGCCCGCGAGCCGGAAGAACGCCAGCGCCACGTTGTCGCCGCTTGGTGTGCCGTCGAGACGTTGGACGTTCGTCACCTCCGCATCTTCGAAGAGGGAGACGTAGAAGTTGGCTGCCTCCTCGGCTTGGGTGTCGAACCATAGACACGGCGTGATCCTCTGCATGATCCTCTCCTTCCTTCCTTCGAACGGGTCAGCTGTCGGCGACCAGCTTGCCGAGCAGCTCGTCCAGGCGCTCGTACCCCTCGCTCATGCCACCGGCCATGCCCCCGTCGACCATCGCGTCACGGGCTTGAACCGACTGGAACACCGAGTTGGTGCGGACCGTGGTCTTGCCGTCGTGCTCCTCGAACGTGACCGTGTCCATCGATACGTGGCCGGGCGCGCCCTCGAACTCGAAGGTCTGCACGATGCCGTCGGGCGAAGGTGTGCCGTGGAAGACACCGTGGAATCCCCAGGCATTACCGGCGTCGTCGGCGTGGACGTACCGCCACGTGCCGCCGTCGCGGAGGTCGTAGCGGTCGACGGTCATCGTGTACTTGCGAGGTCCCAACCACCGCGCCAGCAGCTCAGGCTCCGTGAAGGCTCGGTAGACGAGCTCGAGCGGGGCCTCGAGCTCGCGGCTGGTCAGGACCTGCGGAACGCCGGGCTCCGCCGTGACCTGCATCTCGGTCATGATGTGCTCCTTCCTTTCGGATCGCCTGATGGCGATCGATGGGTCTCCTGCTCCTGCAGGACGGCGAGCAGCTCCTCGAGCCGCTCGTAGCTCTGTTCCCAGTAATCCCGATATCCAGCCAGCCACACGGTCGCCTGCCGGAGGGGCTCTGCCCGGAGGTGGCTGAGGCGGGCGGTCGCTCGACGCCTTCGGGAGATCAGGCCGGCGCGCTCGAGAACCTTGAGGTGTTTCGAGATCGCAGGCTGGGACACGTGGAACGGAGCGGCCAGCTCGGCGACGGTGGCCTCACCTTGGGTCAGGCGCTGGAGGATCGAGCGCCGCGTGGGATCCGCGAGCGCCCCGAACACCGCATCGAGTTGATCGACCGCCATCGATAACCTCTCGTTTATGGAACGAGTAGGTTATATATGACAAAGAAGCGCCATGTCAACCCGTGGCCGACTGAGGCGTAACGGGGGGTCGCGGTTGCGCCTCGCGAGACTGGCCGAAGCGTTCCTCCGCCTCCCGGGATCGCCGGGATCGATCCTCAGCTTTGGCGTGGTCTCCCTGCAGCTCGGCGACGCTCGCGAGCGCACGCCACGTCCAGCTGGCGAGCTGGCGCTCGCCGAGCTCCTCCGAGATGCGGATCGCGTGGAGAAGGTCCTGCTCGGCCTCGTCCAAGCGACCGAGCTCTCGGTTGGTGATGCCGCGCTCGGCCGTCGCGTCGCCGAGCTCCCATCTGGCCCCCAGGTCCTCGAAGACGGCGATCGCTCCGTCCAGGAGCGGCAGCGAGTCCTCGTTCTGGCCGAGGTCTTGGAGCACGCGAGCGCGCTGCACGGTCGTTATGGCGATGCTGAATGGGTCGCCGATCGCTTCGGCGAGCGCGCAGGCCTCGTCGCTCAGGGCGAGCGCCTCCTCGATCGCGCTCCTGCCCTCGGGGTCGATCCCAGGTCCACCGGTTCGGTTGATCGAGAGCGAGTTCAGCGCCCGGACCCGCGCCCATCCGTCCTCGGGATCGGCGACCTTGAGCGCCCGACGCCAGATCGCCTCGGCCTCGTCGTTCCGGTCCCGCGTCCAGGGCACCCACCCCGCGAACAACAGCGTCCGGGTGATCGCCCAAGGATCGCCGAGATCTTCCGCGGCGGCGAGCGAGCCGTCGAGCAGCTGTTCGGCTCTGTCCAGGTCTGCTTCGACGTTGATCGCGATGTCGCCCAGGAAGCGCAGCGCGATCGTGAGGGCGAAGGCGTCACCCGTCTCCGTCCCGAGCGCTACGGCCCGGTCCAGCGCCTCCGTCGCCGCCGCGTACTCCCCGAGCCAGTAGTACGCCTCCCCCATGCCGGCGAGCGCGCGGGCCTCACGGACGCTCCACCCAGCCTCGGGTCCCGCCATCTCGAGGGTCCGTCGGTAGTAGTCGACCGCAGAGCGGCTCTCCATCCTCCGCCGCGCGCGATCGCCCGACCGGAGGAGCGCTGCGGCTGCGCGATCGGGAGCGGTTCGTTCATCCGGGTCGAGATCGAGCGACGCGAACGCCGCGAGCTCGAGATGCTCCGAGGCCCACGTGGGATGGCCGCCGGCGATCAGCCGGTCGGCGATGAGCTGGTGCAACCGCATCCGTTCGCGTTTCGGAAGGCTCGTGTAGGCCACGTCCTTCACCGTGGAGTGTCGAACGCGCCAGCGGGTCGCGGTTCCCCTTCCACGCTCGCGCACGAGGATCTCGGCCTCCTCGAGGCGTCGCAGCTCAGCCTCGGAAGCGTCCGGGTCGATCGACGTCAGTTCGTCGAGGTCGAACGAGACGAAGAACGTCGACGCGCGCCGCGCCAGTTCGCGCAGCCGCGGGGGGAGGGCATCGAGCCTGGCAGAGACGACCGCCTGCACGGTGGGAGGAAGGCTGGCGCTCGGCGAGGGCGGACGACCGTTCTTCTCGGGTAGGAGCATGCCGGTGGTCTCGATGATGAAGAATGGGTTGCCGTCGGCGCGCGCCGCGATATCAGCAGCGTCGGATTCGTCGATGCGGCCGCCCGCCGCCTGCTGCACCAGCTCGACCGACTCGTCGGCGGTCAGCGGGTCGAGCCGGAGCGTCACCGCGTTCGCGGCGCTCGACCCCCATGTGGGGCGCTGGTCCAAGAGCTCGGCGCGCGCGAGCGCGAGGATCATCGCGCGGCGAGAACGACCCCTCGACCCCCCCGCCAGTCGCTCGATCAGCTCGAGCATCTGCGGCTTGAGTGCGTGCGCGTCCTCGAACACGAGCACGGTGGGCCCGAGCCGCGCGAGGCCATCGACCAATGCGACGAATCCCGCCTGAACGTCGTGGACGAATGCGGACTCGTCGCGGCGCTCGGCCAACCCGAACAGCAGGGAGAGCCGATCGACGATCTGGTCGACGTCGGGGCCGTCGGAGGCTCGTTCAACGAGCTCGCGGAGTCGCCGACGTGACTCCTCGGGCGGGTCACCCTCGTCGACCCCAGTCAGCTCGCCAACGATCGCAGCCGCCGGCGCGAATGTCGCCGTGTCGGTGAAGGATGGAGCACGGCCGTTGAGTACGGTCACTTCGTCCCCCAGGCAGGCTACGAGCTCATCAGCCAGGCGTGTCTTGCCGATGCCGGATCCGCCGAGGACGGTGACGAGCACCGGCTGGTTGCTTCTGGTTGCTCGGGTCAAGCTCTCCCGCAGGATCGCGAGTTCGCTGGTGCGTCCCACGAACGGGATGGTCCTGCGGGCGGATCGTGTCGTGACGCTCTTGACCGGGAATCCTTCGAGGCCCGCCTCGAAGCCCTTCGCTCGTACGGGTCGCCTGTCCCCGTACGACACGGCTGTCTCCGTCAACGCGTAGGTCGTCTCGCCGGTGAGCACCTCCCCGGGCTCAGCGGCCGTCTGGAGTCGGGCCGCGGCGTTCACCACGCCCCCGGTAACGAGCAGTTGCCCGGCCGGCCCGAGGCCGATGGCGGCCTCGCCCGATTCGATACCGATCCGGACCTCTAGCGGCTCGGCCAGGCCGATGGTGGTGCTCATCCGGCGCAGCCTCCCGCGGATCGCGAGCCCGGCGCGGACGGCGCGGAGCGCGTCGTCCTCGTGGACGGTTGGGAGACCGAAGACGGCCATCACGGCGTCGCCGATGAACTTCTCCGGCCGGCCGCGAAGCGCCAGGAGCTCGGACGTCGCCACGTCGAAGAATCGGCCGAGGACCTCGCGGGCGCGCTCGGCGTCAAGCCGGCGCGCGAGACCCGTGGAGTCGACCAGGTCTGCGAACAGGACCGTGACCATCTTCCGCTCCTCGGTGCCGATCGGGGTGCCCACGACCGCGCCGCAGTTCGGGCAGAACCGAGCGCCTCCGGGGAGCGGCTCGTCGCAGACCGCGCAGTTCATGCCCCGCAGCCTAGGTGGGGACGATGACACGCAACGCTCCGGTCAGGCGGATAGTTCATGTGAAAGATGAACCACCATGCCAGTCGGTGACATTCCGTGCGAGATGGCTCAGCGACGTCTGCGTGCAGCGTTCTCCTCCAGTCGCACCTTGACGATCTTCTTCACGAGCGCGGTGGGGAGCGGCCTGTCTGCGTCGAAGCGGATCGTGCCCTTCCCCGTGACGTGAGACTTCAGCTCTTCCCCCAGTGCGAGGACCGCCTCGCTCGCCGGGAAGATGCTGTAGTGATCCTTGAACGCGGCGTAGTACACGAGGATCCGGCCCTGGTCCTTGAACGCGGGCATCCGGTAGCTGATCGTCTCGGTCGCCTCGGGCGCGGCAGCCTTGATGGTCGTTCGAAGCTTCTCCATGACCGCGCGCGATCCATCCGAAAGGCCGGCCATGTAGTCGTCGACGGTCAGTGGCGCGGTCATGCTTGACTCCTCCCCTTCGCGCCAGGTCAACCCTAGGCTTCGAGTAGCATGCCGTCGAACGTGCTGCATCAGATGTGAGACAGGAGCGCATCCAGCGGCCCGGGCGTGCGCGCGAGATCTAGCGCCTGGACAAGCGCAGACGCGGACCGGACCTTTCGCCCGCTCTGGGTGCCGAAGAAGCGCCTGAACCGTTCCTCATCGGTCCGTCCTCGCCATTCCGGCTGGCGTTGGAACGTGCGGAAGGCATCGAGTTCGCCCTGCGACTCGACGACCCGCTCCACAGCAACGATCCCGAGTGCACGGATCAACTCGTCTTCCAGGTCTTCCACGCACACGAAGAACCCTACCGCCTCCATCTCGGTGCGCGTGAGGTCGGTGCCGAAGCCCGCCCGCTCGAGACCTCGACGGAAATCGCCCTCCTCAGCGGCATCGCAGAGTCCCGCCAATCCGACGTTGAGCCCATTTGGACCGTAGTGGTCCAGGAACCGCCCGATGTTCTTCGAGCCGCCGATAGACACGATGCTGGCACCCTCGGCGACGAGATCACGACCTCGGCGCCGGGCGAGCGCCTCCAGTGCTCGCTGGTCGCTCTCACCTTCGACGAGCACGACCGTTCGCAGTTCCGGTGCTTCCTCCATGCGCCCCACGGTATCGAGTGCTGGACGCGCACTCCCGTCCACGATGCCCATCGCCATTAGGATGTCGACGTGGCCGAGAGCGCCGACCCCGGACCATCCGCCGCCGACGCCGCGCCGCGAACGATCTCCCGCGATGTCGCCCGCCGCTACTTAGCGATCCACCATTTCCTCGCGCCACCCCGTTCACTCCCCTCGGGACCGGACGGCGTCCTCGCCGTGTTCGACCGCCTCGGCTCGATCCAGTTCGACCCGATCGAGGTCGCGGGTCGGAACCACGACCTCGTGCTCCTGGCGCGCGTGGCGGGCTACCGACGGGAGCTGACGGACCACCTCTTGTACCTGGAGCGGTCCCTCTTCGAGACCTACAACAAAGGTCTCTCGCTCGTCCCGACAACCGAGCTCCCCTGGTACCGGATCGCCTGGGACCGGGCGCGAGTCCGGCACGAGGGCGGCGCGTTCGACGAGCATGCGCCTCTCGTCGAGGAGCTGCTGGACCGGATCCGGACGACGGGCGCGATGTCCTCGACCGACATCGCGCCACGGGCGGCGATCGACTGGTACTGGGGTCCGACCAATCAGGTCCGGGCACTCTTCGAGGCGCTTGCCGAGTCCGGGATCCTCGGGCTCGCACGCCGAGACGGCAACCGCCGCGTCTACGACCTCGTCGAGCGGCTGTTCCCGGCGGAGATCCTCAATCGGGTCATGCCGCCCCGCGAGGCGTTCCGGCACAAGCTGCTGTCGCGGTATCGAGCCCACGGCCTGCTGGGTCGCAGCGGAACCGCGGAGCTGTGGCTGGGCACGTCGCCGCGGGTCGATGCCATCTACGGACTGGAGGGCGACCTGCCGGCCGGGGCCGTTGGACGCAGGATGCTGCACGCGGAGCTCCTCGAGGCCGGTGCGCTGATCCCCGTCACGATCGAGGATGTCCGTGGCGAGCGCTACCTCCCCGCCGAGGGCATGTCGCTCCTAGCACAGGCCGAACGGGAGGTTGCTACCGGCCACCAGCCCGGTGGGGCCGCACCCGGTGTGGCGTTCCTCGGGGCGCTCGACCCGCTCATCTGGGACCGCGAATTCCTCCGAACCGTGTTCGACTTCGACTACGTCTGGGAGGTCTACGTCCCGGCGGCGAAGCGGCGATGGGGCTACTACGTGCTGCCGATCCTGTTCGGGGACCGGCTCGTCGGGCGGATCGAGCCGCGGATCGAGCGCAAGACGAACGAACTGCGGATCTCGGGTCTGTGGTGGGAGGACGGGTTCGACCCGTTGGCCGCGGATGGCTTCGTCGAGGCGTTCACCACAGCCGTCGTGGCCCATCGGGAGTTCGGCGATGTCGACCGGGTGACGTGGCCGCGAACGGTGCGCCATCGACCGTTCGTACGGGCCGTCCGGGAGATCGTCTAGGCGTCGGGAGCGTGCGCCTTCGCGACGTCGCCGATGATCGCGGCAAGCTCCTGCGGGCGCGACCACATCGGCCAGTGGCTCGTCGGCAGGTCGACCCAGGTGACGTCGCGAAGCTCGGGGACACCGGCGAGCCACGCATAGCCCTCCTTGACGGCGTCCTTGACCTGCTCGGATGGGAACCCCGTGCAGATCAGCGTGCTCGGGATGTCGAGCCGAGCATCGTTCGTCAGCTTCAGCGCCTCGCGCAGCACGCCACCCGGCTCGGGCACCGCGCGTCGCCCGAAGGTCTCGAGCTGCTCGTCCGTGAGCCCGTCCAGATTCTCCTCCTCGCGGAGCTCGTCCAGCGACATCGGCTTCTCGATCGCGTCGAAGTCGGCGTCCAGCGCGCCCACTCCGGGGGCAGAGTCGACATAGACCATCGCGGCGATCAGCTCGGGGACACGGTCGCTCGCTGCATATCCGGAGAACCCCGTCCCGCTGTGCACGGCGAGGACGACGGGAGCACCTGCCGCCCGGACCGCCTCGCAGATCGCGTCGACGTGGTCGGACGCCGTGATCGCGGAGCGATCGGCTTCGGCCGACTCCAGACCGGGCAGCGTCAACGCGGTGACGTCTTGGCCGTCGGCGCGCAGCGCATCAGCGACCTTGTCCCACGCCCACGCTCCGAGCCAGAACCCAGGCACCAAGATGATCGGTGCGCTCGCCATCGCTCGACCCTAGAAGGGGGACCGACATCGCGCAACCGTTAGCCCCCTTGAGCCGGGTCGAGCGTCTGCCCGCCATAGGTCAAAGGGGTAGTCGCTCCGCCGGTTGGGATCTGGTGTGTCGCGTCGCTGGCTGAGATCGGATCGCTCGGTACGTCGCTTCGTACTCCGATCAGGTGGAGGGACGAGACGCCTGGCTCCTCGTTCCGCGGACGATCGGAGGCGTCATCGCGGTCTGGTCCTCCGATTGCAGTGCTTCGTCATCCCTTCAGAGCGCGTACGACAGTACGAACGCGCTCACCTCGCCACTCGCGGGTCCACCGGAGCCTGACACGTAGATCGCCCAGCCGTCGGGCGCGGCGACGATCCAGCTTTCGGACGGATGGGTCCGTTGCCGTCGACATCGATACGTCGTAGACCTGCGCCTCCACAGCGATCACCCCCGTTCGATCCCATCAAGGATCAGATCGAGACCGAATCTGAACTCTTCGCTGTAGTCGTAGCCCGACTTGCCGAATTCCACGACGATCTCGAAGAGGTGCGGGTACTCATCGGCGGGGAATGGGTGCTGCTCGGCTATCGCTTGGGCCCTCGCAGCCACCACCTCGGCATACTTCTCGGGAGTTTCGAACGGGAGGGTCTTCTCCTGAAGGGCGAAACCGTAGATGTAGCTGTCCATGGCGCTGAAGGCGTGGATCGCCATCCGGAAGGGGAGGCCCGCCTCCTCCCGCAGGCACCCCATCGTCGTGTCGTGGTGTCGGAGGTTCGCAGGCCCGGGGGTCCGGACCTCCATTAGGCCGACCGCCCACGGATGTCGCAACAGACCCTCCCGCATCGAGATCGCCCGGGCGCGCATGGCGGCCTTCCAGCCGCCTCCGGTGGCGAACTCGAGCTCGCCGAACACGACGTCGACCATCGCATCCAGAAGCTCGTCCTTGTTGGCCACGTGCTTGTAGAGGGCCATCGGCACGACGTTGAACTTCTCGGCGAGCTTGCGCATGGTGAGTGATCCGAAGCCGCCCTCGTCGGCGAGGGCGATGGCGGCTCGCACCACCCGGTCCCGATCCAACGGAACTCGGCGTGGAGCCTCCGGCTGAGACATCTCCTCCTCCTCATCCTCCCGACCAACCACAGGTTCGGAACTTCGCTCTTGACAAGTGTACTCTGTACACCTAGGGTGGTGTACAGAGTACACCCAGGCCGACGAGCAGGAAGGAAGGCGAATGGATCCTCAGAAGACCGCAAGGATCACGGGTTGGCTCTTCATCGTTACCTTCGTTGCCTCCATCCCAGCCTTCTTCATCTGCTACAAGCCGCTGTTGGACCACCCCAACTACATCGTCGGCGCCGGCGCCGACAGCCGCATCGCCCTCGGAGCGCTCCTGGAGATGATCGTCATCATCGCGAACATCGGCACGGCTGTCGTGCTGTTCCCGATCCTCAAGCGGCAGAACGAAAGCCTCGCGCTTGGCTACGTCACCGCCCGTGTCGTGGAATCCGTGTTCATCGGCGTCGGCATCCTCAGCCTCATGGCGGTCGTGACGTTGCGGCAGGACGTCGGTGCCGTCGGCGGGGACTCGCTCGTCATCGCCGGCCGGTCGCTCGTCGCGGTCCACGACTGGACGTTCCTGCTCGGCCCTGGCTGGGTCGTCGGCATCGGGAACGGCCTGATCCTCGGCTACCTGATGTACCGATCCGGGTTGGTGCCCCGGGGCATGACCTGGCTGGGGCTGATCGGAGGTCCGCTGATCATCCTGTCGGGAACCCTCGTGCTGCTGAACGTCATCGAGCCAGGCTCCTCCGCACAGGCGATCGCGACGATCCCGGAGTTCTTCTGGGAGCTGTCGCTCGGCATCTACCTCATCGTCAAGGGGTTCAGGACCTCTTCACCACTGCTGGCGACACCTGTGGTCGTCGTAGTAGACAAGGGTTCGCCGGCCCTGGAGGCCCCTGTCACCTGAGTTCCCCTCGACCCGGTCGAGCTCGGAGCCCGGCTTCGGCCAGGGCTCCGCTTCGTCCCTCCACTCGTGCGTGGCAGGTTGGACGTCGGCCGCCACGTCCCTGACAAGCAAGAGGTCGTGCTCGAAGAGGGCCGGATACACTGCTGCCGCGAAGGCCAAGAGAGGTTCTTCAATCATGTCCAGAGTGATCCTGATCGCGTGGGACGGTGCCGATTGGCGCATCCTCGACCCGCTCCTCGAGCGTGGTGACCTGCCGAACCTGCAGGCGCTGATCGACCGGGGGGAAAAGAGCGTTTTGAAGTCGACGATCCCTACGCACTCGTGGGCCGCGTGGCCGAGCTTCCTGACCGGCGTCGACCCGGCCGACCACGGCGTCTACGACATCCTCGAGACCGTCCCCGGCACCCACAAGGCGTACCCGGTCACGTACAAATCCATCAAGGAGCGCACGTTCCTGGCCGACCTCACCGCGGCCGGCAAGCAACAGCTCCTGTTGGACGTCCCGCTCACGTTCCCGCCGCCCGACGTCTCCGGACACTTGATCGCCGGGGGCGTCCTTCCGAAGGGCCGCACCGTGACCTACCCCGCCGACCTCCAAGACACGCTGGTCAAGGCCGGCCTGGAGTGGCCGATCAACGGCATGAGCTGGACGACGTACCGCAACCGGCCCGACGCCTACCTGGACGAGGCGCTCGCGGTCACCGGCAAGCGCATCAAGGCCTCCGAGTGGTTGATGGACAACACCGACTGGGATCTGTTCGCCACGGTCTGGGTGAGCGTCGACCGGACGCAGCACTGCCTGTCGAACTACGTCGCGCCCGACCATCCCGACTTCTCGAAGAACACCACGACCGCGATCGGCGCGAAGACGCGCAGCATCTACAAGCAGCTCGACGACGCGATCGGCTTGTTCCTTTCGCGCGCCAAGCCCGACGACCTGGTCCTGTTCATCAGCGACCACGGGTTCCAGAGCTGCACGCGCGCGCTGCACATGGACCATCTGCTGCACGAGTTCGGCTACCTGGAGTTCTCGGCCTCGAACGCGATCTTCGGTCCGATGCAGTGGGGACCGGTGCGCAACGTCGCGCGCAAGGTCTACGACCTGTTCGGGCTGCACGGCAAAGTCAGCCTGCCGCAGTCCGTCAACTGGGCTAAGACGAAGGCGTTCACGACGATCCGCTCCACCGGTGAAGGTGTGAGCATCAACCTGGCCGGGCGCGAGGTGGACGGCGTCGTCGACCCGGCCGACTTCGAGAGGGTCCGCGGCGAGGTCATGGACCGGCTCGCGTCGTTCGTCGACCCGAAGACCGGGAAGAAGCCGGTGAAGGCGATCTACAAGCGCGAGGACGTGTTCAAGGGCAAGCACGCCGATACCGCGCCCGACATCCTGATGGAGCCGAACGAGGGCTACTCGCTCACGCACGCGAAGTCCGCGATCGAGGACGCCGACTGGGTGAGCGGCGATCACCGGATGGACGGGGTGGTCGTGGCCGCCGGACCGCGCGTGCAGCCGTTCGCGACCACGCCGATGCTGATCGACATGGCACCGACGATCCTGGCCGCTCTCGATGCGCCAGCCGGCATCAAGCACACCGGCTCAGTCCTGGCCGAGGTCGTCGGCTCAGAGGCCATCGTGAAGTCCGAGGCGGTCGCCGGCACGGTCGAGATCGAAGAAGAGGAGCCCACGGTCACCGACACCGAAGCCGACGAGATGGAAGAGCACCTCCGAGGGTTGGGCTACCTGGAGTAGGTCGGGATCAGGTCGCGCGCGTCAGCCGCTCGGCGTAGGGTTGGGGACCCGACCGGAAGGAGCGGCCATGGACGGCGTCGTGCACTTCGAGATCCCCGTCGACGACCTGGAACGCGCGAAGGCGTTCTACGGATCGGTCTTCGACTGGGAGCTGCAGACGATCCCCGAGATGCAGTACACGACCATCACGACCACGCCGATCGACGAGCAGACGATGCGGCCGACCACGCCCGGCGCGATCAACGGCGGACTGATGGACCGCAACGACAAGACGCCCTCGCCGGTGATCACTGTCGGAGTGGACTCGGTCGAGGAGTCCCTGAAGAAGGTCGAGGCCGAGGGCGGAGCGGTGATCACGCCCAGCACGCCGATCCCGGGGATGGGGGCGTTCGGCTATTTCAAGGATCCGGAGGGCAACGTGATGGGGCTGTTCCAGCGCACCTGATCGTCGGCCCGACGACGCCCGGAGATCTGGCATCTGACGAACAGGGTCCTGTTGCGCGCGATGAGTGGGCGTGGTCGAATCCGGACTTTGCCTGAGCTGAGGGGGCGAGTTGCCAGGTGCGCAAACTATTGCCACTCGTCCTGATCCTCGCATCCGCCTGCAGCGGAGGATCTCCGGATGCGAGCGAGGAGAGCGGCGGGGGCTCGAGCAGGTTCAGCGTGGCCGACGCGCTCCAGCCCGACGGACCCTTACGCGGTATCGCATTCACCGGGCACGTTGACCCGGAGGACCCAAAGGTCGATCCGACGCTCGCCTTCACGACCAACGACACCGAGGTGACCGCGGTGATCGGGATCGGCGATGTCGCCGAAGGCTCCACCGTGGTCGTGACGTGGTACCGGGTCGCAGGACTCGAGGAGCGGGAGGCGCTGTTCTCGCACGAGATCGCCGTTGGGGGGGCCGGCCGCGCGTTCTCGCAAGCCGTGGCTCCGAACGGCCTTGCCCCTGGGATCTACGACACGGAGGCGACGATGGACGGACATGTCGTCCACACACCGTGGGTGGTGCGCGAGGCTGGGGCATCGGGGATCGCCGCGACCGCCCAGGCGGCCTCGGGCGACGGCTCAGGGAACGTGCCGGAGAGTGGCAACAGCTGGTGGAACAGACGGGTCCGGCAGCCCCCAGACAGCGGCAACGTCGATCGATACGTGCCGGTAAGTATCGATCGGGGGCTAGATGCATCTCCGACGCGTGGACGCGACCTCTGGTGGGGGAATCGTGCACGACGGGCACCCTTACTCGCCTCGGTACAGGGCCGCCGACGACGATCGCATCTTCGGATGATCTTCAGGGGCCGGTCGACGATCTCGACGCGGTCTATCTGGGTCTGCTCACTTCCTGGCGGGAACGACATGCCGGGCACCGTCGTGCATTTCGAAGCGACCGGGAGCGCTTCCGCGGAACCGAGGACTACACGCTCCCCGACAACGGTGAGGCTCTGATCGCCATGCTCGGGGGGACGCCTGAGGCCGGGAGCAAGGTCCAACCGGGCGACACGATCGACATCAAGTCGATGGCGGGGTTCCGGCGTCCCGCGCTCGGTGTGAAGACCTTGTACGTCGCGATGGCACCCACCTCATCATGTCCGTCGGGAACCAATCGGGGAGCGACCAACCCGTGGAGTGCGATTTCGGCCGTTTCAGCGCTGTGATCGAAGACCACGTATCACGGTTCCGAGCGACCCGCCGCCGGTCATCGAGCTGTGTGCGACGCGGTTGGCTTCGACGGCACGAAGGCGAAGGACTGCATCCGCTACTACACGGGCGACGTCTGGGAAGGCACGGCCAAGGTCAGTTCGTACGTGAACTACCCGGAGGGGAGCGCTACCTGCAAGGACGCGTGGGCGGTCAAGTTTGCGTTCGCCGCGAGCGACGAGGGAACCATCGAGGGACAGGGGACGGCGGAGCTGACCTCTCGGCCTACCTGCACGTTCCCGGTCGGTCCGGCCGTTCAGCACGTCGAGTACCTGGTCAGGGGCGAGAAGACCACCGACGGGTTCTCGGTTCGATTCGAACTTGGAACCTGGCAGCCGGAGAGCGGCGAGGCCTTCTATGGAGGCGTGGCTGCGATGTGGTCGGGCTATCCGGGATGCTCGGCGCCGGTCGAGGTGACGGTGTTTGGTAACAGTGGAACCGGCGAAGGCGCGTGGAAGTGTCAGTCGGGCAACCCGCCGGCGACCTACGGAGCGAACGGCACGTTCCTGATTACTTGCGTCAGCTGCAAGGAGCCGTCGGGTTGACCGGGCGATGAGCGAGCAGCCGGAGGAGTGGCTGACCCAAGACAGCCGTGTCGCCGGTCCGTGCATGACGTGCAACCGGTCAGAAGGCCTGGTGCTCGTTCGGAACGACGTCCGGATCTGCTTCACCTGCGCGATGGAGGTGGGCGAGGCCGCCGTGGTCGCGACCGGCTTCGTCCGCCCGAAGCGGGGTGGCAAGGAGGACTCGTGAGTGCTCCTCCTGGCCCCGCCAGGCGAGCTGAGTCAGGTTGCCCTCCAGGTTCGGATCAGCCGTCCAGTCGCACCACCTGACCTCCGGTCGGGCAGTAATCCTTCGGGGGCCAGCCTGGCGCCGCGACACCGGAGACATCTGCGGGACAGATGCTGTTGATCGTCACGTAGAGCTTCCCGTCCGGGCCGAAGGTGATCCCGTTCGGGTAGTTCAGCCCCTCATCCGGTGCGACGACGTACGACGTCGTCATGTCGGAGGCGACCTTGACGATCGAGCCGGAGTTCGGCACCGGGTTGAAGTGGGCGAACTTCTCGGTCATGTTCACCAGGTAGAGGTTGCCGGCCGCGTCGGACGTGCAGCCGACGATGTGGCGAAGGACGTCGCCCCGCTTGAGCACCAGGGTGAGCTCGTCGTTCGCCCACTTGTAGAGGGAACCGATGAGCGTGCCGACGTAGATGGCATCTCCGGCCTTCGCGACGCAGGTCCCAACCGCGTCGAACAACGGCTTGTGGTTCGGCGGATCCGGGATGTAGGCGAGCATCGAGGGCTTGCCCTGTGGGTCGACGAAGCTGAGGGTGTTCGATCCCCCGTCGGCGATGTATGTGCCTTCGGGCAAGGCGAGCAGACCGTAGGGGTCGGCGTCGCCCGGTTGAAAGTCTGGGTTCCCCGGGCTCGGATCGTTCTGAACAACCCACTTGTAGTTGAACGCGCCGATCCCCGCGACGGTGGCGTAGCTCCCGCCCTGGGGGTCCACACCGATCAACAGACCCGTCTCCGGTCCGATCTCCTTCATCGTCTCCGTGCACTTGCTGGATGTGCATGTGCGGGCCGCCTGGCGGACCGCCCGAGGGTTCAGCTGGGTCACGGCGAGGATCTGGTCGCCCTGCACCGCCACTCCTCCGATGCCGAATGTCTCGAACCCGCCTGGTATGAAGGACAAGGAAGGCAGCCCTTTGACCAGCGTGGTGCGCGTTCCGGTGGCGAGGTCGATCGACGAGATCTTCGCGTTCTGGCCGACGAAGGCACCGCCGTCGAAGACGCTGGTCTTACCCGTATGCCCGGATTCGGTCACGATCATCGTGCCGTCCGAGGTGAACGCCACCCCGTGTGGGCTGTCCAGATCCTTCGCCACGACCGTCCACGAGGCCGCCCGCTGCGCCTGGACGGCGGGCGCGAACAGCGCCATCCCCGAGACCGACGCGATCGTGAGCACGAGCGCCAGTACCGTTCGCGTTGAACCGACCCGACCAATCTTCACGGTCCCCTCCCTCCGATCCAACCAAGCGGGCCGGGTTGTCATATCCCAGATGAATGACCTGGTCAAACCGTGATCGAGGGCCCCGACGGGGTGGTGGCGATCACCCGCAAGAGACTGGCGCGTTCGTCGCGTCGGGGTCCTACGTGCTCGTCCGGGTTCGGCCGGCGTGTGTGTGCGGCGAGAAGGGGCGAGCCGACCGGGGGAGTGCACTCAGGGCTGCGCGGAGCGCCTCCAAGCGGTCGAGTCCCAGGGACAGCAGTTCCGGTGGCGGCTCCAGCAGGTGCGCGAGGACCTTGGTCTTCACGCGCACCCCCCGCCGGGTGAGAGTCACGACCTTCACGCGCCGATCGGTCGTGAGCATCCGGCGTTCCACCAACTTGCGGTCTTCGAGCCGGTCGATCAGCCACGTCGCCATCGACGGGTCGCACGAAAGCAGTTCGGCGATCGCGCCCATGGGGATCGCCTCGTCGGGCTCGAGCGCCTGCAAGACGCGCAGGTGTCCCGGGGTGAGTCCGAGCGCCTTCAACGCGTGGAAGGCCTGTCCGCGCTGCAAGCGGCTCCAGGTGAACTCGGCCATCATCCGCCAGACGTCGCTCGCGAGCGTCTCGACGGGGTCGTCTCCTCCGGCGCTGGGGTTGGTCACGCATCCATCCTACGCGGCCGGTCAAGGTACTTCGACCTTCTCGACTTTTGAGGTTTCTCGATACTTGACATAACTCAAGTATCCGTGGGAGGGTTGTGGTCAATGACAGGAGTCGCGATCCGCGCCGAGGGTCTGGCCAAGCGCTTCGGCGAGCTGGAGGCACTCGGCGGCATCGATCTCGAGGTGTCGCAGGGTTCGGTCTTCGGGTTGTTGGGTCCGAACGGGGCCGGGAAGACCACGGCGGTCAGGATCTTCGCCACGATCCTGAAGCCCGACGCTGGACGCGCCGAGGTGCTCGGCCACGACGTGGTTCACCAGGCGCCGGCTG
Organism: uncultured Actinomycetes bacterium; assembly: GCA_963695975.1. GTDB lineage: Bacteria > Actinomycetota > UBA4738 > UBA4738 > HRBIN12 > JBBQVZ01. The sequence goes on from CAVOIB010000002.1 coordinate 416,287, forward strand.
TCCGTCGGCGGATCGGACTCGCGGGACAGTACGCGGCGGTCGACGCGAACCTCACCGGGCGCGAGAACCTCCGCATGGTCGGGATCTTGGGACAGATGCCGACCCCCCAGATCATGCCTCGGGCGGCCGAGCTGCTCGAGAAGTTCGACCTGACCGACGCAGCGGACCGACCCCTGCGCACGTACTCGGGCGGTATGCGCCGGCGCCTGGACATCGCGGCCTCGCTGGTGACTCGTCCTCCGGTCCTGTTCCTGGACGAGCCCACGACGGGACTCGACCTCACCAGTCGCAACGCGCTCTGGGAGACGATCGCGCAGCTTGTCGCCGACGGCACCACGGTGATGCTGACCACGCAGTACTTGGAAGAGGCCGACCGGCTGGCCGAGCGGATCGCCGTCGTCGACGGAGGCAAGGTGATCGCGAACGACACGCCCAGGAACTTGAAATCGCAACTGGGAAGCACGGTGGTCGAGATGCGCTTCGACGGGCACACTGGATCGGAGCGCGCGGCGGGCCTATTGACAGGCCACGTCAACGGACAGGTCGAGCGCGACGACGGGACGATCCGCATCACGTCGAACGACGGTGCGCGTATCCTGATCGACGTTCTGCGCACGCTCGACACCAACAACATCGAGCCGGACACGCTCGCCGTTCGAGAGCCGAGCCTGGATGACGTCTTCCTGAAGCTCACGGGCCATCACGCCGAGTCGGACGATCCTCCCAGCACTGAACCGGTCAAGGCTCGGCGAGGAGGTGCAGGATGAGCTCAGCTCAGGTGGCGATCGGACGAGACGTCGCCGATCGGCGGATCCCGATGGGACGTCTCCGCGACATCGGGGCGGTGATCCATCGCAACCTGCTCCAGTACATCCGCGTCCCGCAGCTGCTGGTCTTCTCCACGATCCAGCCGATCATCTTCGTCCTGATGTTCCGCTATGTATTCGGGGGGTCCATCAACACGGGTCCGGTGCCCTACGTGGATTACCTGATGCCCGGGATCTTCCTCCAGGTCGTGGTGTTCGGGTCGCTCGCGACCGCGATCGGCCTGGCCACCGATCTGAAGAGCGGATTGATGGAGCGCTTCCACGCGCTGCCGATGTGGACGCCGGCGGTGCTCGTCGGTCGCACGATCGCCGACCTCACCCGGAACGTGTTCGTCGTGGTCCTGATGATGATCGTCGGGTTCCTCGTGGGCTGGCGGGTTCATACCAGCCTGACCGCTCTGCTCCCGGGGGTCTTCCTGGTGCTGTTGTTCGGATACGCGATGTCGTGGATCTTCGCGACGGTCGGCCTAGCGGTGAAGGACCCGGAGACGGCACAGGCGGCAGCGTTCCCCGTGCTTGCTCCGCTTGTTTTCGCATCGGCCGCGTTCGTCCCCGTCGGGAACATGCCGGGCTGGCTTCAGCCGTGGGCCCGGAACCAGCCCGTCTCCGTGACGGCCGAGGCCGTCCGCGCGCTCACGATCGGCGGTCCCACCTCTTCGCTCGTGTTCAAGTCGATCCTGTGGTCGATCGTGATCATCGCGATCTTCGCGCCGATCGCGGTGCGGTTGTACCGGAAGGCAGTCTGATCCGGAGGATCCTCGGCCGGGCAGCCGCGCTCGTCGCGCGCACGCTCGCCGACGTCTAGCTTGGGCCACCGACCCTTAGCGTCCAGGCCTTTCGTCCCTCTCCCCAGGCGCTGCTTCGCAGCACCATGCAGGTGAAGGTGCTGCTCCGGATCTATCCAGACGAGGCGGAAACGCCTTCGCGGAGGGAGGAACGGACGATGACCACGAAAGAGATGGATCTGTTGGAGCAGATCGGGAAGGCGGAGGAAGCGTTCACGGTCCGGCGCGTGTTCGGTGAGCCATACGAGAAGGACGGCGTCACCGTGATCCCGGCCGCGCGGGTGCAGGGCGCGGTCGGCGGCGGGGGAGGCGAGGCGCCCGAGGGTCAGGGCAAGGGCACTGGCACGGGATTCGCGATGAACACCAAGCCGTTCGGTGTGTTCGTGCTGAAGGACGGCGAGGTCACCTGGCGACCGGCGGTCGACGTGAACCGCATGATCCTGGGTGGGCAGATCGTCGCGATCGTCGCGCTCCTGGTCATCCGCGCCTTGATGAAGGCGCGCGCGAAGACCGCGATCGTCGAGACGCTCTCAGAGAGTTGACTGTCAGAACGACGGTGCGGGCGATCCCGACGACGGTCGTCGTGCGGGCGACTCGATGAAGGCTGGCCCTTGAGGTCCTTCAGGGGTCCCCCCTAGGATGGGCCGAACGGCCTTATCGAAGCTTCCCCTCCACAGGAAGGCTTATCGTCGTGGAACGGCAGATGTCGTGGGGGCGGGCGATCGGTTCGGCAGCGGTGGTCATCACTGCTAGCTATCTGGCATTCGTTCTGATCCCGAACAACCTACTTACCTACCTGGCGACCCGGACAGTCCCCTTCACGCGCGACCTGTTGGTGACGCTCTGGTGGATGGTTGCGTTCGTCTTCTGCTGCTGGTTATTCGTCCGCCTCCAGCGGAGCCCGGAGCGATAGGCGATGCGGTTCGAGGCGTCTGACATCTCCGGGGAGTGGTTCGACCAGAACGTCCCGTGTACGCAGGCGTGCCCGGTGCTCACGAACGCCGGCAGGTACGTGGCGGCGATCGCGGCCGGTGACGACGAACTCGCCTACCGGATCGCCCGGCTGCCGAACCCGTTCCCTTCGATCTGCGGCCGGGTCTGCGCGGCACCGTGTGAGGTCGCCTGCCGCCGCGGCTCGATCGACCAACCGATCGCGATCCGCGCGCTCAAGCGCTACGTGTGCGAGGGCTTCGGAGTGGAGAGCGGTCACGGAGCGCGCGTCTACGCCGACGCCATCCCTCTTGCGCCGGCGCGGGACGAGCGGGTGGCGATCGTGGGTGCAGGCCCCGCAGGCATGGCCTGTGCCCACGATCTGGCTACCTACGGCTACAAGCCGGTGGTGTTCGAAGCACAGGATCGGCCCGGCGGCATGATGGTGCTGGGGATCCCGCCCTACCGACTCCGCCGCGATCTGCTGCAGGAGGAGATCCGCGCGATCCTGGACATGGGCGTCGAGCTCCGCACGGGGCAGGCGCTCGGCCGGGACTTCTCGCTGCGCTCCCTCCGGGGCGATGGGTTCGCGGCGGTCTTCTTGGGCATCGGGTGCATGCGCGGGCGTGACCTCGCGATCCCCGGGGTCGATCTGGACGGCGTGCTCCTCGCCGTCGACTTCCTCCTGAACGCGAACCTCGGATACCGCGTGGACCTGGGCGACGACGTGATCGTCATCGGCGGTGGGAACGTCGCACTGGACGCAGCACGGACGGCGATCCGCGAGACGGAGTCCGAGGCGACCGCGGCGTTCGACGTCGCGCGCGTTGCCAAGCGGATGGGGGCGCGGCGCGTCCGCGTCGTCGCGTTGGAGAGCCGCGAGGAGATGCCGGCGCACGAGTTCGAGATCGAAGAGGCCGAGGTCGAGGGCATCTCCATCCTCACGCGCCTCGGGCCCAAGTCGCTCGTCGGCACCGACGGCCACGTCTCCGGGGTCGAGACGTTGCGGGTCTCATCGGTCTTCGATCCCGACGGACGGTTCAATCCACGGTTCACCGAAGGGACCGAGTCGGTGATCGAGTGCGACTCGGTGATCCTCGCTATCGGGCAGGCCCCTGATCTGTCGTGGTTGTCGCCCGAGGACGGGGTTGAACTGAGCCCTCGTGGTTTGATCGGGATCGACCGCGATTCACTGGCCACGAGCGCAGACGGGATCTATGCGGGCGGCGACGTGGCGTTCGGACCGCGGAACCTGATCGACGCGATCGGCGACGGCCGTCGGGCGGCGGCTTCGATCCATCGGCAGATCGCCGGGGAGGAGCCACCCACGCCGACGCTCGTGGGGCGCAAGCTCCTGCCGATCGTCGAGGTGCGCGGTCGGACCGCGAACTACACCGAGTACCCGCGCGTCCCGATCCCCGCCGAGCCGAGCGAGCGGCGGATCGGATCGCCCGAGATCGAGCTCGGCTACACGGAGGAAGAAGCGCGCCAAGAAGCCCAGCGCTGTCTCCAGTGCTTCCTGAACATCATGCTCAAGCCCGAGATCTGCATCCTCTGTGGCGGCTGCGTGGACATCTGTCCGGAGAAGTGCATCCGCATCATCCCGTCGGACGACATCGACGGCATCCTGGTCGAAGGACCCTCGAGCGCGCTCGTGATCCAGGAAGAACGCTGCATCCGCTGCGCCCTCTGCGTGGATCGATGCCCGACCAACGCGCTGTCCCTCGAAGGATGGTCTGAGGCGTCGACGGCTCCGATCGCGCTCGAACCGGTGGGGGTGTGACCGTGGCGGCCGGATCCGGCAAGGTGCGGGAGCGGGCTTGGTACCGCTCGATCTTCCATCCGAAGGAAGCGATCGAGGGGAGCGAGCTCTATCGCTCGGCGATCCGTCATCCCTCAGCGAGCACTCCGCGCGGCCGCGCGCTTACCTCGTTCCAGAACTTCTTCCTGCATCTCTATCCGGTCAAGGTCCCGCGGAAAGCGTTGTCGTTCCGGTCGACGTTCAGACTGGGCTACATCTCGACCGTGCTCTTCCTGGTGCTGTTCGTCTCGGGCATGTACCTGATGTTCTTCTACCACCCGGCTCCTCCGGACGCGTACTTCGACATGCACGCGCTGGCGACGACCGTGGCCTTCGGGCAGTTCATCCGCAACATCCACCGCTGGGCCGCGCACCTGATGGTACTGGCGGTCTGCATCCACCTCTTGCGGGTCTTCTACTCGGGTGCCTACAAGGCGCCGAGACAATTCAACTGGGTGATCGGTGTGGTCCTGCTGGTGCTGACGCTGTTCTCGTCGTTCACCGGCTACCTGCTTCCCTGGGACCAGCTTTCCTTCTGGGCGATCACCGTCGGCACGAACATCGCCGGGTACGTCCCGATGATGGGCGACAACGCCCGCCGGATGCTGCTCGGGGGGACCGAGGTCGGAGCCGCAGCGCTCCTGCGCTTCTACGTTCTCCACATCTACTTCGTTCCTGCGCTGATGGTCCTGCTGATCGCGGTGCATGTGTGGCGGGTGCGCAAGGACGGCTTCGCCGTCGCCGATCGAGACGAGGAGGTGACGCCCGATGCCGGATGAGGAGCCCAAAGAGCGGTATCGCCTCCTGGGCGTCGTACCTCGCGAGATCGAACAGCGCGAGGAGCAGGAGCCCGACGACACGGTCTTCACGTGGCCGCATTTCCTGATCCGACACGCGGTCGTGGGCGCGGTCACGATCGCGGTGGTCTTCCTACTCGGGATCTTGTTCAACGCGCCGCTGAAAGACATCGCGAACCCCAGCCTCACCCCCCAGGAGGCGAAGGCACCCTGGTACTTCGCAGGTCTCCAGGAGCTGCTGGCACACCTGCAGCCGATGGTCGCCGGCATACTGATCCCCGGCGCCGCCCTGCTCTTCCTGTTCGCGTTGCCGTACTTGGACCGGAGCAAGGGCTGGCGGATCCGGGACCGGAAGATGGTGGTCTTGGTCTTCACAGCCCTTGCGGTCGCGGCCGTCGTCTTCACCCTGGTCGGTGCCCTGTTCCGTGGTCCCGGCTGGTCGTGGGTATGGCCGTGGCACCACCTCTACCTGGAGCTCTGAACAGATGGACGAGCACGAGGAACCGTCCCCAGACACCGGATCCCCATCGACGGGTTCGGCCGCCGAGCCGGTGGACCGCCGCGACTTCCTCAACACCACGTGGAAGGTGCTCGGCGCGGTCTTGGTGATCGAGGCAGCGTGGACGAGCTACGACATCTTGCATCCAGAGGCCTCGGGGGCGTTCGGCGGCGAGGTGGATGTCGGCCCGGTCGCAGACTTCATGGAAGAGGGCACCGTGAAGTACTTCCTGGACGGTCGCTTCTACGTGACCCAGTACCAGGGTGGGCTTCGGGCCCTGTATCAGAAGTGCCCCCACCTGGGCTGCAAGGTAGGGGAGTGTGAAGCGGCCGTAGGCATCTCGGCGGGCTTCCGGTGCCCGTGTCACGGCAGCGCCTACAACGTGATCGGTGAGTATCTGACGGGGCCCGCCCCGCGGGGCATGGATCGCTTCCCGATCACGATCCGGAACGGACACGTGTTCGTGGATACCTCCTCGGTGGTGGAGGGACCCGCCCGCGGCATCCTCACGGGTCCCACCGAACCACCTCCTGAGAGCTGTGGGAGCACGCCATGACCGAACCCGTGCGCGAAGACCCCGTGGTCGTTCGTCAGTCGCTGCGCTGGAAGCGCGCCGGCGCGGTCGTCCTGTTCGTGCTGGTGATCTCGTTCCCGCTCTACAAGGCGGTCGAATCGGGACGGCGCGCCGACGCCTTGTCTTCTCAGGATCGTGCCCTGCTGGCCTCCGGCCAGCAGCTCTGGGGTCTGAACTGCTCTTCCTGTCACGGCGTGAACGGTGAGGGCGTGAGCGCGCCGGCGCTCAACTCGCAGGAGTTCCTGACGAGCACGACAGACGAGCAGATGGCCGGGATCATCCGTGGCGGCATCCCCGGGACGGAGATGCCGGCGTGGTGGAACGAGTACGGGGGCCCACTCACCGATCAGCAGATCGAGAGCATCGTCGCGTACGTGCGCTCGTGGGAGCCCACGGCCCCGTCATGTCCGGACTGGCGGACACCTTCATGCGCCGCCGCCGCGGCCTCGCCGTCCGGATCTTCCGGAGGTGGCGGATGAGCCGCCGCGCGCTCGGCGTGTCGTTGGTGGCAGGACTGCTCCTGGTGGGCTGCTCGAGCGGGAACCCGCAGGGAGCGTCCAACACGGTCGCGATGATCCCCGGGTACGTGCCCGGAGGCGGAACGACCGCAACCGTGCCGATCGGATACACCGTCTCCACGCAGCCGATCTCGGTCACGTTGGGCGAGACCGACGCCAACCACATGTTCATCGACATGTCCCAATCGTTCGCCCAGACCGGACCGGTAACGTTCCTGGTGACGAACTCCGGCAAGAAGACGCACGAGTTCGTCGTCCTTCAGACCGACACGATGGCCGCGGACTTCCCGATCGTGTCCTTCGAAGGGGAGTCGAACCGGATCGACGAGGACGCGGCCGGGGTGTCGAACCTCGGGGAGACCGGGGACATGGCTGCAGGAGAGACGAAGACGCTCACGGTCGATATGCCCCCGGGCCATTACGCGATCGTGTGCAACCTGCAGGGCCACTACGCGATGGGGATGCACCAGGACTTCTGGGTGACCCCCAAGGGCGCGACCTCGGTCACCGTCTCCTTAGGCGAGACCGACGCCAACCACATGTTCATCGACCTGTCCCAGTCCTACGCGCCTGCCGGCGAGGTCTCGTTCATCATCACGAACGACGGGACGAAGGACCACGAGTTCGTGGCCCTTGCCACCGACACGATGGCCGCGGACTTCCCGATCACCGGGTTCGAAGGTGAGCCCAACCGCTTCGACGAGGACGCCAAGGGTCTTACCAACGTCGGGGAGACCGGTGATCCCGCGATGGCACCCGGCACCTCGCTGATGCTCACGATCGACATGGCCGAAGGCCACTACGCCCTGGTCTGCAACCTGAACGGCCACTACGCGATGGGGATGCACCAGGACTTCTGGGTGACCCCCAAGGGCGCGACCGCGGTCACCGTCTCCTTAGGCGAGACCGACGCCAACCACATGTTCATCGACCTGTCCCAGTCCTACGCGCCTGCCGGCGAGGTCTCGTTCATCATCACGAACGACGGGACGAAGGACCACGAGTTCGTGGCCCTTGCCACCGACACGATGGCCGCGGACTTCCCGATCACCGGGTTCGAAGGTGAGCCCAACCGCTTCGACGAGGACGCCAAGGGTCTTACCAACGTCGGGGAGACCGGTGATCCCGCGATGGCACCCGGCACCTCGCTGATGCTCACGATCGACATGGCCGAAGGCCACTACGCCCTGGTCTGCAACCTGAACGGCCACTACGCGATGGGGATGCACCAGGACTTCTGGGTGACCCCCAAGGGCGCGACCGCGGTCACCGTCTCCTTAGGCGAGACCGACGCCAACCACATGTTCATCGACCTGTCCCAGTCCTACGCGCCTGCCGGCGAGGTCTCGTTCATCATCACGAACGACGGGACGAAGGACCACGAGTTCGTGGCCCTTGCCACCGACACGATGGCCGCGGACTTCCCGATCACCGGGTTCGAAGGTGAGCCCAACCGCTTCGACGAGGACGCCAAGGGTCTTACCAACGTCGGGGAGACCGGTGATCCCGCGATGGCACCCGGCACCTCGCTGATGCTCACGATCGACATGGCCGAAGGCCACTACGCCCTGGTCTGCAACCTGAACGGCCACTACGCGATGGGGATGCACCAGGACTTCTGGGTGACCCCCAAGGGCGCGACCGCGGTCACCGTCTCCTTAGGCGAGACCGACGCCAACCACATGTTCATCGACCTGTCCCAGTCCTACGCGCCTGCCGGCGAGGTCTCGTTCATCATCACGAACGACGGGACGAAGGACCACGAGTTCGTGGCCCTTGCCACCGACACGATGGCCGCGGACTTCCCGATCACCGGGTTCGAAGGTGAGCCCAACCGCTTCGACGAGGACGCCAAGGGTCTTACCAACGTCGGGGAGACCGGTGATCCCGCGATGGCACCCGGCACCTCGCTGATGCTCACGATCGACATGGCCGAAGGCCACTACGCCCTGGTCTGCAACCTGAACGGCCACTACGCGATGGGGATGCACCAGGACTTCTGGGTGACCCCCGCCGTCTAGCTCTCGTTGCCCGATGGTCCCGGTCGATGCGGGCCCGCCGCCTCCGGTCGGGGAGCGAGAGCGAACTAGCCTCGATCGTGGGAAGCGTGAGAGAGGTGATCATCGTGGATACCCGGCCGGTCATGGATGTGCCCGAGCACCCGTCCGTCGTGGTTCCCATGAGGGGCGAGACGATGCCGCGACCGTCGGTCAACGTCCCTGTGCGAGCCGCCTACTTGATGTCCTGGGCGATCGCGATGCTGATGATCGCGGCGTCGTTGGCGGGGTTGTTGCTGGATGGGCTCTTCAAGGAAGGGCTCTGGGCGCGCGAGGCGCTCCGCGGAGGTGACCTCGTCACCCTCGTGCTCGTGGCGCCGTTGCTGATCGTCGCCCTCGTCCTCGTGAGGCGCGGCTCCCGCCGCGCGGAGGCGCTCTGGATGGGTCTGCTCGCGTACACGCTCTACGACTACGCGTACTACGTGTTCGGGTCGAGGTTCAACGACGTGTTCCTGCTCCACATCGCGCTGTTCTCGCTATCGGTCTTCGCGCTCGCGTGCGCACTGCCGAACCTGGATGTCATCCGGATCGCGGATCGAGTCGGAACGGAGCGGTCGGCCAAGTGGGTCGGCGGCTTCCTGGTGATCGTCGGGGTTCTGCAGGGGCTCCTATGGGTGTTCGTCGTGGTGCGCAACGCCTTCACCGGTGAAGTGATCCAGGACATCCCGGTCGCGGGCCAGCACCTGGTCTTCGCGCTCGACCTCGGCTTGCTTGTCCCGAGCCTCGTCATCGCGGGGGCACTGCTGTTCCGTCGCGCTCCGATGGGATCCCTGCTCGGGACGGCGATGGCGGTGATGGGCGCCGCGTACCAGCTCAACCTGATGGTGGGCGGTGTCTTCCAGGCGAACGCGAACGTTGCGGGGATCAAGGCGTTCGCGCCGGAGAGCGTGTTCTTGACCGCGACGTTCCTGATCGCGTCGGGGATCATGCTCCGCGGGCGGAGGACGGCGACGCGATAAACCGGGGTCAGGAGGCCGGTCCGACGGCGAGCGATCCGCCGGCCCACGCACGAACGTCGCGTTGCGAACCGCACGGATCATTGCGATCCCCTGGCTTCTGATGATGTAGGTGTAGAGACCCGACGAGCGCCTCTAGACTCCCTCGCGATCACCCGCCCACCGGAGCGGACTTCAAGGTCGACTCGATGTCCGGATGATGCTCGCGTTCGGAACTGGGGACCATGGCCAACGACGAAGACCACAGGAACGCCGCCACACCTTCGGCCGACCCACATTCCGAAGCCGAGTTGGACGCGATCGCCGAGGTCGAAGTGGAGGGTCTCCCGGTTTCGACCGACACTGCGATCCGAACCCCCCGTGCGCGTGGCGGTTTCCAAGGAGCGATCGATGCGGTTCTCCCGCGCAGCCGCTTCGGCGACCAGCGCGACATCCTTGGGGGTGCAGGTCAGAACGTGATCGGCCTGGCGGCCGGCGTGCTCACGACGTTCGCCACCCAAGTGATCATGACGCGGGGCCTGGGTCCCGCGCTGTTCGGCGTCGTAACCCTCACGACGCAGTTCGCCTTCATCGCGAGCACCGCCACGCGGTTCGGCATGGACGTCGCCAACGTACGCCTCGTGGCGATCCTGATGGGCCAAGGCGAGTCCGGTCGGACACGTCCCCTCGTGCGCAAGGCGGCGGTCATCGCCGGGGCCATCTCGCTCGCCACGGCTGTGGTGGTGCTCTTGTTGGCCGACAGGCTATCCACCGCCTTCGTCTCACCCGGGCTCCACCGGCAGGGTGTCGTCGCGTTCGATGCTGCGGCAGTCGCGATCCCGTTCGCCGCGCTCACCTGGGTCTACCTCGGGGGCACACGAGGCCTCAAGATCATGCGGCACACCCTGTACATCTTCTGGATCGGCCAGCCGCTCGGGTGGATAGCGATCGCCATCGCAGGCTGGTTCGTCGCGAAGACCGCCGGCGTGACCGCGTTCGCTTACGCGTTGTCATGGGCCGTCGCTTGCGCGTTGGCGTGGTGGGCGTGGGAGCGGGAATCTCGGGGATTCGACGCTCGGATCGAAGGCGCCGGTATCCCGGAGGAGCGCACCGCGGCGCTGATGAAGTTCGGCATGCTCCGTGCTCCTGCGACGTTGTTCGCCCAGCTGTTGTTCTGGATCGACACGTTCGTCCTGGCCGCGTATCGGAGTTCCGCGGAGGTCGGGGTGTACGGCGCCACGGTGCGGACTGGACAATCGCTTCTGCTCTTCCTCACGTCGTTGTCGCTCGTCTTCAGCCCCTTCGTCGCGGACCTCCATTACCGCGGAGAGAAGGAGCGGCTTGATGCGCTCTACAAGAACGTCACGCGATGGGGACTCGCCACCACGTTGCCGATCCTGCTGGCGCTCGCCATCTTGCCCGGGACCATCATGCGGGTGTACGGGGTCAAGTTCGTCGTCGGCGCGTCGGCGCTGGAGATCCTGATCATCGGCCTGATCGTCCCGGTGATCGTCGGCACCGTCGGGTTCATCCTCATCATGGTCGGGCGCACCGGCTGGGACCTGCTCGTCTACGCCGGCTCCTTCGTCGTCGCGGTCGGGATCGCGGTCGTGCTGGCGCCGAAGTACGGGATGCGCGGCGCCGCGGTCGCCGAAGCCGTGACGTTGACCGTCTCCGCGATCGTCCGGCTCTTGCTCGTGAAGCGTTTCGTCGACATCTGGCCCTTCGACCGCTGGTTCCTTAGGTTGATCCCACCTGCGCTCGTCGGTGCTTTGGTGATGTGGTACGTCCATGCGGTGCTCGTGGGCCCGAAATGGTTGATCGACCTCACGGGCTCGGTCTTGGCCGGGACGCTCGCGTACGTGGTGGTGCTGATCTGGATCGGGCTCAAACCTGCGGAGCGATCGACGACGGTCACGTTGGTACGGAGGGTGCTCAGGGGCACCTCGGACACTTCCGGGCCCCGATAGCGGTTGCCTCCAGGCCGCAGGGCTCGGAGCCGCGAGGATCGCGCGGTCAGCCACGGTAGTCTCCTCTAACGTGTTCATCCGCGACGACCACGTGTTCGGCCTCACCCAGAAGGAGAAGCGCGCCCCGGTGAGCCTCATGCATCCGCAGCCTGCGACCTCGTGACCACCGTTCGACCGCTCACCCAAGAGGAGCGGGCGTGGATGAGTGCACTGCTCGCCGAGCGGTGGGCCGGCGAGACGGTGGTGGCCCATGGCGTCATCCACCGCCCCGATCGCCTGCCGGCGATCGTCGCGGAGGACGAGCGGGGCGGTCGCGTCGGGTTGGCCACGTACACGATCGATTCCGGCGCCTGCGAGATCGTCACGATCGACGCGCTGGTCCCCGGCACGGGTTACGGGCGCGCGATGGTCGACGCGGTAACGACCATCGCCCGCGAGGCTGGGTGCTCGCGTCTTCGGTTGATCACGACCAACGACAACGTGGGCGCGTTGGCGTTCTACCGAACCCTGGGGTTCGAGGTGGTCGCCGTCCGTGAAGGCGCGATCGACGAGGCACGGAAGTTGAAGCCGTCCATCCCTTGGGTGAGCGAAGATGGGGTACCGATAACGGATGAGATCGAGCTGGAACGCCGGCTCTAGCGAGGAGGAAGCCCGCGCATGGACCGCCCAACGTCACCGGACCCCGTCACCGAACCCAGGGCGTACCAGGACCACCTCCTCGGGTGGCTCGGCGACGACGACCCGGCGGCCGTGCAGGCGGCGACACCGGCGACGCTGAGGCAACTCGCTGCCGAGGCGGGGCCGCATCTCACGCTCCGCCCCGAGGCGACCGAGTGGTCGGCGCTCGAGTGCATCGCACACATCGTGGACGCCGAGGTCGTGATGTCCGGCAGGTACCGGTGGGTGCTGGCTCACGACGAACCGCCGCTGATCGGCTACGACCAGGATCTGTGGGTCGACCGGCTCCACGCCGACGAGGCGGACACCGAAGGGCTGCTCGAGTTGTTCGATTCGCTGCGTTTGGCCAACGTGACCCTCTGGCAGCGGACGCCTATGGAGCTCAAGCAGCGGGTCGGGATCCACGCGGAGCGCGGTCCGGAGAGCTACGACCTGGCGTTCCGGATGATCGCCGGGCATGATCGGTTCCACATCGCGCAGGCGCGTCGGGCGCTCGAGGCGCTCGGCTCCTAGAGGCTCATCCCCACGCGCTGCCGAGGATCGCGGCGAGCAACGCCGCCGCTCCGTGCTTGTCGAGCGGTTCGTTGCCGTTCCCGCACTTCGGCGACTGGACGCAGGACGGACAGCCCCGCGAGCAGGGACATTGCTTGATGGCCTCGAGCGTCGCGGCGAGCCACCGATCCGCGGTGCGGAACCCTCGCTCCGTGATGCCCGCGCCCCCCGGGTAGCCGTCGTAGATGAAGATCGTGCAGAGCTCCGTGTCCGGATGGAGCGGTGTCGAGACGCCGCCCACGTCCCACCGATCGCACGTGGCGACGAGAGGAAGCAGTCCGATCGCTGCGTGTTCAGCCGCATGAACCGCGCCGGGCAGGGCGCGCTGTGATACCGCGGCGCGGTCGAGCACCCCTTGCTCGATCGTCCACCAGACCGCCTTCGTCTCGAGATGCTGGGGTGGGAGGGAGAGTGGGACCTCATCGATCACGTCGTTCGTCGACACCAACTTCTGCACGTAGCCGACGACCTGGTTCGTCACGCGCACCGTTCCGAAGTACACGGCGGCTTCGCCGGTCGTTGCCGCCTCGAGCACATCGACGATCTCGATGTCGGTCGTGTCGCGCGATTGTGTGTAGAAGTCCGGGTCGGCCTCGTGCACCACGGCCACCCTCGCCACGAGGTCGAGCTCGTCGACGAGGTATTGATCGCCCTGGTGCAGGTAGACCGCCCCCGGGTGAAGCGTTCCGTAGGCGCGATGCTCGTCCGCGGAGCCGAGCAGCTCCCCCGTGTCGCCGATCACGATCGAGTAGATCCGGCCGGCGCCCGCGCGGATGTCGACGGAACGATGTGGGTCCGCCCTGCCCCGGTCGTTCCAGGAATCTTTACGCCGCACCAACTCTCCGCGCTCCTCCATACGTGTCACGGCCGCAGAAACGTCGTTCTGTTCGCCGAAGAACGCGAGTTCGTGGTCGCGCAGGGGTGACTCACGGGCCGCGCAGCGGAGGTGCGGCTCCAGGACGTAGGGGTTGGTCGGGTCGATGACGGCCGCCTCGGGCGGCTTGTCGAACAGGTCTTCAGGATGGTGCACGAGGAACTGATCGAGCGGATCGTCCTGCGCCACGAGCATCGCGAGGGAATCGGAATCGCGCCGTCCGGCGCGTCCCGCCTGCTGCCACATCGATGCGCGCGTCCCCGGGTAGCCGGTGAGGACGGCGGCGTCGAGGGACCCGATGTCGATCCCCAGCTCGAGCGCGCTCGTAGATGCGACCGCAAGGAGCTCGCCCTCAGCGAGCTGCCGTTCGATCCTGCGGCGATCCTCGGCGAGGTAGCCCGCGCGATAGGCCTTGATCTTCGTCCGCTTCTGCCCGTCGCCTACGTCGCGCCGTGCGAATTCTGCCAGCAGTTCTGCTCCTCGCCGCGACCGCGCGAAGGCGATCGTCCGCACGTCCTGTTGCACGAGCCGAGAGACCAGACCGGCCGCCTCGGCGAGCGCGCTCCTCCTTGCGCCCGAGTCCTCGTCCACGATCGGCGGGTTCCACAAGGCGAACAGCTTCTCGCCTGATGGAGCGGCGTCCTCGATCACCGCGCTGAAGGCGAGGCCGGTCAGTCGGGTGGCGAGCTCGTCCGGGTTTCCGATCGTGGCGCTCGCGAGCATCCACCGCGGCGAGCCGCCGTAGTGGGCGATCAATCGCCGGAGCCGCCGAAGGGCCATCGCGACGTGCGACCCGAACACGCCCTTGCACACGTGTGCCTCGTCGACCACCACCAACGAGAGTCGGAACAGGAAGTCGGCCCACCGTGCGTGATCAGGGAGGAGCGCCAGATGAAGCATGTCCGGGTTGGTCATCACCAGATTCGCGTTCTTGCGGATCACAGGGCGCTCCGCCCGCGGCGTATCCCCGTCGTAGACGGCTGCCTTCAGTTGCGGGAGCTTCAGCGCTCGCACCGCCCGGAGCTGATCGCGCGCGAGGGCCTTCGTCGGGAAGAGGTAGAGCGCGGTCGAGGTCTGACGCTCGACCGCCTCGGCCGCGAACGCGAGGTTGTACACGAGCGTCTTGCCCGAAGCCGTCCCGGTTGCCATCACCAGGTTGCGATCCGCGGCGAGCACCTCGAGGCCGTCGGCCTGATGCGGATACAGGCCGTGGACGCCGACGAGTTCCATCCGATCGCGGACGAGTTCGGGGATCCAGCCGGGGAAGGGATGTATCGCGAGACGGCGCGCGGGGAACTCCCGCACGTGCACCAGCGATGATGCCGCCGTCTCCTCATCGACCCTCAGCGAGGCAAGGAACGCGCGTGGATCCACGTCGCGATGCTAGCCGGACGCACCGTCGGGATCGTCGGCCGCCGACGAGAGCTCCGCGTACGGTGCCCGAAACCCGTCCCTGAGCAGCCGCGGCATGCGTTGTCGGTCGCCGATGAAGACCCAGAGCCCGAGTGCCATGTAGACGCAGCCCACGGCGATCCGCTCGGCGCCGTGGAGGCTCTCCGGCACGATCGCCCCCAACACGAATTGCGCCCAGAAGAGGCCGAAGAGGAACCAGGCCTCCTTGAGCGACATCGAAAGGTTCGACAAGACCGCGACCGCGAAGAAGGACTGCGCGGCGGTGAGGAAGAGCTCCTCTCGCTGCACGGCATCGATCGGAAGCCCATGGAGTCCGCCCGCGGCGATCGAGAACACGATCGGGAGCGTTCCGACGAGCAAGGTCCACTGGTTCACCTTCGACGACACGAGGGTGCCCAGACCCGCGTTCGTGTTGAGTCGCCACGCGTAGAGGCCGGCCACCAGGAGCTCGGGTGCCTCGGATGCCAGCGGGGCCAGCCATTGGACCAAGAAGAATTCGCTGATCCCCAGGTCGGCGCCGGTCTCCACGAGCGCGTGGGCGAAGGGTTCGGCGCACGCGAGGATCACCCCCGCTGCGAACACGAACATCACCACGATGGACGTGCGGCGAGCGTTCGTGGAGAAGGTGCCGACGTAGCGCGCCGGTCCCACCAGGTCCGGCGCCTCCGCGGGCGCGCGAGAGACGCGGAGCGTGTACAGCACGAAGATCGTGATCAGCACCACCGCGTCGATGGGGGTGATCGAGTGCTTCAGCGGGAGCGTGAGCGAGTAGACGGTTGCCGCGGCCAGGTACGCCAGCTCGATCGAGTGTTCGCGGTCCAGCTTGATGCCTTCCCATCGCCTGGCCGCGGTCGAGCCGTATCGTTTGCGGATCCGGCTCCAAGCGATGAACACGACCATGGACCAGCCGATCCCGATCAGCAAGCGGTTGGCCCCGGTCATGTTCGCGAGCGCCAGGGAGCAAGGCGATTCCGTGCCCGTTCCTTGGATAGGCAGGCAGGCAGGACCGGTTGCAGCGAACGATTCCCCGCCCTGCCACGCGAACACGAAGTCCACCGCGTACTCCGGCAGCACCGCGATCAGCGCCAGTACAGCGATCGCGAGGCCCGCGGACACGTCGAGTTGGGCGGCCTCCGCGGCCCAGGACAGGATGAACGCAGAGCCCACGATGCCGAGCCCGAAGACGAACGCTTGGACCGGGTGGGGGAGCGTGGGGCCGGCCGCGGCAACCGCTAGTCCGGGGACGGTCACGACGACCGCGGCCACGAACACGGCCACCTGACGTCGTGGATGGATGTCGGTGAGATCATCCGTCGTCTTCAGCGCGAGCCTCCAGCCTTCCGGCCGAAGGTCTCGTCCCCGCCGCTGCGGGAGGTCGCCGGGTCGCATCGCACGACCGTGATGACGGCGAACCCCTTGTCGGACTACTCCCCTTCGTATCTCACCGTAGCAGAGCGGGTGGGACAATCCGGCGATGGTCTGGGTCCTGCTCGGCGCGTCCCTATTGATAATCCTGGCGGGTGCGGAGCTGTTCACGAACGGCATCGAGTGGATCGGCGAGGGGTTCGGTCTGTCCGAGGGAGCCGTCGGATCGGTGCTCGCCGCCGTCGGCACCGCCCTGCCCGAGACGCTGCTCCCGCTCGTGGCGATCCTGTCAGGACACGACGCCGGCGAGGAGATCGGGACCGGAGCCATCTTGGGCGCGCCGTTCATGCTGACGACCCTCGCCATGGTCGTGATCGCGGTCGGCGTGTTCGTTGCGGCGCGCGGAGGGCGGCGCAGCACCGACCTGACGTTCGATGTCGGCGTGATCCGTCAGGACCTCGGTTACTTCTTGATGATGTATACGCTCGCTGTGGTGGCGGGTCTGCTGAACAGCAAGCCGTTCGACTACGGGCTCGTCGTGGTGCTCTTCGTGGGCTACGTCTACTACGTCCGCCGGCACTTCCAGGGTCCCGGCGAGAAGGAGCTGCAGGAAGAAGCCGAGTCTGAGATCAAGGCGCTCTACGTGTGGGACGCGTTCCGCCGGTTCAAGCGTTCGCTGCCGGCGTGGACGAAGGACGCCTCCACGGCCGCCCCGTTCGTCCAGGTTGGGCTGGCGCTCGGCCTCATCATCGGTGGAGCCGAGCTGTTCATCCACGCGGTGAACGACCTGGCCGAGTTGTTCGGCATCTCACCACTGGCGTTCTCGCTGTTGGTGGCGCCGATCGCGACCGAGCTGCCGGAGAAGTTCAACAGCGTGATCTGGGTGAGCCGGCGCAAGGACACGCTCGCGCTCGGCAACATGACCGGAGCCATGGTCTTCCAATCGTCGTTCCCTGTAGCGATCGGGCTGCTGCTGACTCCGTGGAAGCTGGAGGGGCCGTCGCTCGTGGCCGCGCTCGGCGCACTGGTGGCCGGCTCGGTCCTCTGGCTCCAAGTACGGTTCCGGCGCAAGCTGACCGCCCCGATGCTGTTGTTCCAGGGCATCTTCTACGTTGGCTACGTCGTGTACGTCGTTACCCAGCTCTGAAGCTACGTCTCGTTCGCGGTCGGGCTCGGGGGGATGTTCTTCTTGCTCACGATCGCATCGGGCTTCAGGTCGGCGAAGATCGCGTCCTTCTCCGACGAGAGATGAACGACCGAGAGCGAGCCCTCGAACCCGGTTGAGCCCGGCAGCGCGATGTTCGTCACGCCGTTCGGGTTGATGTGCGAGCAGGTGTAGGCGAGCGCCATGATCTCGTCGAACGGCACGGTGGTCTGGACGTTGCGCATCCCCGATGCGATCCACGTGAAGAGCAGGCTCTGATCCGACTGGAACTCCTTGCGGAACTGCGCCAGCGAGGCGATCAACACCCGCCCCCCGTTCTCCGTGCGAGCGAAATCGCCCCCGGAGAGGCTGTGGCGATCACGGGAGAACGCCAGGACCTGGTCGCCGTCGAGCGTCTGTACGCCCGGTTCGAAGTCGGCCCCCGAATACGAGTCGTGCATCGAGAACGGCACGTCCATGGTGAGCCCACCGAGGTTGTCGTAGAGCTGGGACACGCCCCAGAAGGTGGTGAGCGCGTAGTAGTCGATCGTGAGTCCCGAGATGCTCTCGACCGTCTTGACCAACAGGTCGGGGCCGCCGTCCACCATCGAGGCGTTGATCTTGCTGCTGCCGTTCCCGGGGATGTCGACCCACGAGTCCCGCGGAATCCCGATGATCGTGGCTTTGTGCTTGTCGGGGTTGATCGACACGACGTGGATCGAATCGGCGAGCGAATGCGTGACGTCGTCGCCCAGCCGAGCTCCGCTGCCCACGACCAGGAGCACGATCGGCGTGCTGCCGGTGAGCGATGGAGCGTAGCCGGCGTGCGCCTTGCCGATCACGACCCCCACCTGTGCGGAGGCCGGAGCGGCCGAACCGATGGCCCCCAGAGCGGATCCGGCGACCCACGCCACCAGAGCCGTGATCGCGAAGGCGGCGCGCTTCCGGACGCTCACGACGAGCTCCCGGACGCGCTCGGCGAAGGGGCAGCCTGTTGCTCGTCGTTCCGCATGATCTTGAACGACACCACCTTCCAGGAGCCATCGATCTTCTGGAACACGTACTGACCTTTGCTCAGGATCAGGAGATCCTGACCGTCCTTGCCGCTCCCCGTGGCCTTGAACTTCACGATCGCGACGACGGAATACGGCTCGTCCTTCGGATCGAACAGCACCTTCGCTTTGAGCGTCGAGCTCCCCGTCGGCAGGATCGTGTCGAACGCGTCGCCGGCGCCCGTCCCCGCGGTGACGGTCTCGACCTGGGCCTGCGCCTCGGTTCCGGATCCGGTGTCGAAGAACGTCCAGACGTCGTCGTATGAGCCGTCCTGCCAATTGCCGGGATCTAGGAAGGCGTCGATGTAGAGGGCGTCCATGACCTTGGTGACCTCGGCGGCGGGTGTCTTCGCCTCGGTCTTGAGCGCTTCGGTGTCGGCGTCCGGGCTGGTTGCGACGGAGAGGACCTTCGAGGTATCGAACGCGAACGGAGGGGTCTCGGGGTCGTGCGTGAGGGGTCCGCTGTTGCCCCCGCCGCCCGATAGGAGGAAGACGAGGATCACCGCGATAACAGCCACGACCCCACCGATGATGAGGGCTGCGGGCTTGATGCGGGAGTTTGACGGAACGTGACGGCCTTCTGACAAAACGCCGTCAGCCTAAGGGCGACTCTCCGCTCCAACAACTACCCGGTGTGATGAAGTCGTGAAACCCCACCCCCAGGGTTAGGATGACGCGGTCCGAAGGTGCGCCGGGAAGTCTGGTCGGCAGGAGTTCGCGTATGGCACCGACCGATCCCGACGACGACGGTCCCTCCCGGTCCGCTCTGCGCGTTCCCTGGGCGCACTCGGACCGGCTCGTGCCGCGACGTGTCGTCCGCCCCCTCCAGGAGTTCCTGCAGGCATCGACATCGGGAGGGGTCTTGCTCGTGTTTGCCGCGATCATCGCCCTGGTCTGGGCGAACTCGCCGGTCGCCGACAGCTACGTCCGGTTCTGGCGCATGAAGATCTCGATCAGCGTTGCCGATCGGACTCTCTCGGAGTCCCTCCGATACTGGGTGAACGACGGGCTGATGGCTTTGTTCTTCTTGGTCGTAGGTCTGGAGATCAAGCGTGAGCTCCTTGTCGGGGAACTGCGAGATCGGCGAGCGGCGGCACTGCCGGTGATCGGCGCCGTCGGAGGGATGGTCGTCCCGGCTCTGATCTACCTCGGGATCAACGCCGGGGGGGACGGCGTCCGCGGGTGGGGCATCGCGATGCCCACCGACATCGCGTTCACGCTGGGGATCTTGGCGCTGGCCGTACGTAACGCGCCCGCCGGCTTGCGTGCGTTCGTGCTCACGCTTGCGATCGTTGACGACATCCTCACGATCGTAGTGATCGCGCTCTTCTATCCAACCGAGATCCGGATCCCACCACTACTGCTGGCGGTGTCGTGCGCGGCTTCCATGGCCATCCTTGAACGCATCCACGTACGCGCCGGCCCCGTGTACATCGCCCTCGGCCTGGCGATGTGGCTCGCGATGCATGCCTCGGACGTCGAGCCTGCACTCGCCGGTGTGGTCGTTGGACTCCTGACCCCGGTGTTCCCCTTCCAGCGTCCCGATCGAGTGAGCGAAGAGGCGGTCCGGATCGCGCGGGAGACGATGGACGAGCCCGATCCCCCTGATGCCGACGCGCTCCTGTGGCTGCGCCTTTCCTGGCTTTCGAAGGAGGCTGTTTCTCCCCTTGCGCGGGTCGAGCACCTCCTACTGCCGTGGACGACGTTCGTCATCTTGCCGCTGTTCGCGCTAGCGAATGCGGGGGTTCGTCTATCCGTGAGCGCGCTCGCAGATGCGCTAACCAGCCCGGTGACCATCGGTGTGGCGACGGGCCACACCGTGGGAAAGACCCTGGGGATCGGCGGTGCGGTCTGGCTCGCCCTTCGTATGGGGATCGGGCAGCTGCCCGAAGGGACGAGGCTCGTGCACGTGTTCGCCGTTGCGACTGCAGCGGGGGTTGCGTTCACCGTCTCGCTGTTCGTCGCGGAGGTGGCATTCATCAACCGTCCCGACCTGATCGAGCAGGCGAAGATCGGGATCCTCTTGACAGCGGTGATCTGCGGCCCGATCGGCTACGTCTGGCTCCGCCTCAGCACGCGTACTCCCGAGCCTGGCTTGCCGAACTGACACGCGTCGTTATCCAGTTTCGTGTGCGAACGTGATCGTGGGCTGTGCTTCGATCGCCGGCGGCGCCGAGATGCAAGGACGAGTCCGTGAATCATCCGCGGCGGCTCTGCCGGAGCGTCGACCTTCGAAGCTATGTGGTTACCGCTCCGTGTCAGCAGCACGGTAAGCGATCACGTGCACCTTCTCGAGCGTGACGAGTCCTTCGTCCACCATCTCATCCAGGATCGGGAGGATCCGATCGATCTGCTCGTCGGTGTCGACGATCTCGATCAGGATCGGGAGATCCGCCGACAGCCGGAGGATCCGGGTTGTGTGGATGCGCGAAGCCTTACCGAAGCCCTCGATCCCTCGCACGACAGTGGCGCCGGCGAGCCCTTCGCTCCGCACACGCTCCACGATCGCTTCGTACAGGGGCTTGCCGTGCCAGTGGTCGGACTCCCCGATGTAGATCCTCAGGAGCCTGCCTTCGCCTTCGAGCTTCATCTAGATCGCCCTCCCCACCGACATCCCGATCCACACCGCGAGCAGGCCAACGCCGATCGTCGCGATCACGTTGAGCGCAGCCGTTGCATACGCGCCGTCCTCCAGAAGCCGCACCGTCTCGAACGAGAACGTCGAGAACGTCGTGTATGCGCCTACGAACCCAACCGTGAGTGCGGTGCGCACGGCCGGTTCGACGGTCGTCCGTTCCGTGAGGACGATGAACAACAGTCCGAGCACGAACGACCCCGTGATATTGACGACGAACGTCCCCAGCGGGAACACGCCTGGGAACCGACCGCTGATCAGGCCCTCCAGTCCATACCGCGAGAGCGCTCCGAGCGCTCCTGCGAGCGCCACGCCGACGATCGTTCGCATCGACACCTCCCGATCGTGCAACCGTAGGAGCCATCAGCCGATGCGGCGGTTCGGGCGAGCCCCATCGCCCTCGCGGGATCCCCGCGCAGCCGCGAGTATATGCAGGTCAGCCGCGGTGACCTTTCCCTATACTGCCCGGGTTCCCGGCCCGGTGCCGGAGTGAAGAGACGTCTCCCGTTGCTGTTCGAGGAGGTTCGATGCACGGCATCTTGGCCCAGGAGAGCGGCCCGATCCAGGCGGTGTTCGGGTCGTTCGAGAACAAGGTGCTCTGGCTGATCCTGCTGGTCTCGCTACTGGCGCTCGTGTTCGCGTTCTACCTGGTCCGTGAGGTGCTCGCGGCCCCGGAAGGCACGGAGAAGATGAAGGACGTCGCGAAGGCGATCCAAGAGGGGGCGAGCGCGTACCTCTCCCGCCAGTTCCGGACGGTCGGCATCTTCATGGCCATCCTCACGGTCGTGTTGTTCTTCGTACTTCCGGCGCCGAAGGACGCGGCACACTCCGAGTTCTCGATCAAGTTCGGTCGTTCCATCGCGTTCATCTTGGGCGCGGTCTTCAGCGCGACGACCGGCTACGTGGGCATGTGGCTCGCGGTGAGAGCTAACGTCCGGACGGCGAACGCAGCCCGTGAGTCGAGCCTGAAGCGCGCGATGCGGATCGCGTTCCGCGCCGGCGGCGTCGCGGGGATGTTCACGGTAGGGCTGGGCTTGCTCGGCGCCACCGTGATCCTGGTGATCTACAAGCAGGACGCGACGAGCGTTCTCGTTGGTTTCGGCTTCGGCGGCGCCCTCCTGGCGATGTTCATGCGGGTCGGCGGCGGGATCTTCACCAAGGCCGCCGACGTCGGTGCCGATCTCGTCGGCAAGGTCGAGCAAGGGATCCCCGAAGATGATCCGCGCAACGCTGCGACCATCGCGGACAACGTCGGTGACAACGTCGGTGACTGCGCCGGGATGGCGGCCGACCTCTTCGAGTCGTACGAGGTCACGCTGGTGGCCTCCTTGATCCTCGGTGCAGCCGCCTTCAGCGGTTCGAGCATCGGTGCGATCGCCGGTGTCATGTTCCCGTTGTTCGTACGTGCGGTCGGGGTCATCACGTCGATCATCGGGATCCTGGCGGTCTCTCCGCGCAGCGAGAACGAGCACGGCATGCGTGCGATTAACCGCGGCTTCTTCATCTCCGCCGTGATCTCGGCGGCAGCGGTATTCGTTGTCTCGAAGACATACATGCACTCGTACCGTCCGGGCTTCGCCGTTCTGATCGGGTTGATCCTTGCCGGCGTGATCCAGGTCCTCACGCAGCACTTCACCGACACGCGGCACCGTCCGGTCCAGGAGATCGCGGAGTCGACCGTCACGGGGCCCGCCACGACGATCCTCTCCGGGTTCTCGGTCGGCCTCGAATCGACCGTGTGGTCGGCGTTCGTGATCGCGGGTGCCATGCTCGCGGCGTTCCTGCTCGGCCATTCCACGGCCGAGCGTCTGTACTACATCGCACTCGCGGGGATGGGGATGTTGACGACGGTTGGCGTCGTCGTGTCGATGGACACGTTCGGGCCGATCTCGGACAACGCGCAGGGGATCGCGGAGATGTCCGGCGAGTTCACCGGGCGGCCGGCGGAGATCCTGGGCGGTCTCGATGCGATCGGGAACTCGACGAAGGCGATCACCAAGGGGATGGCGATCGCGACGGCCGTCATCGCGGCCACGTCGCTGTTCGGCTCGTTCGAAGAGGCGTTGCGTGGGGCGGGCTTCATCTTCCGCGGCATCCGTGTCGACCATCCGGACGTGCTCGTCGGGCTGCTCCTGGGCGGGTCGATCGCGTTCCTCTTCTCGTCGCTCGCGATCCGCGCGGTCGGCCGCGCGGCCGCCCAGGTCGTGGTCGAGGTCCGCAACCAGTTCCGCGACCACCCAGGGATCATGGATTACACCGAGAAACCGGACTACAGCCGCGTCGTGGACATCTGCACGAAGACCTCGCTCCGCGAGCTGATGACGCCCGGGCTCTTGGCCGTCCTCTCGCCGGTGATCGCGGGGTTCCTGCTGAAGGGGGAGGCTCTCGGTGCGTTCCTGGCCGGGGCGATCCTGACCGGGCAGCTGCTCGCGGTGATGCTCTCGAACTCCGGCGGCGCCTGGGACAACGCGAAGAAGTACATCGAGGAGGGCTACTTCGGCGGCAAGGGCAGCGATTCTCACAAGGCTGCGGTGATCGGCGACACCGTGGGAGACCCGTTCAAGGACACCGCAGGACCGGCGCTCAACCCGATGATCAAGGTGATGAACCTGGTCGCGCTCCTGATCGCGCCCCTGGTCGTCACGCACGCCACGGACACCGCACTTCGCGTCGCGGTCGGCG
The DNA here is from genome assembly GCA_963695975.1 of uncultured Actinomycetes bacterium. Taxonomy (GTDB): domain Bacteria; phylum Actinomycetota; class UBA4738; order UBA4738; family HRBIN12; genus JBBQVZ01. The sequence continues at coordinate 440,375 of CAVOIB010000002.1, forward strand.
CGGTGGCGATCGTGGTCCTCGCGGCTGCGATCTACGTGTCGAAATCCCGGAAGTCGGAGCTAGACGAAGAGTTCAAGCAGGCGAACCAGCTGACGAACGCCACTTCGTAGGCCTGCATGGGGGTCCTCGCCCGCTTCTTCGGTCGGCTGAGCGAGAGCGACGAGACCCGGCTATCGACGGAGATCCGGACATGGTCGGAGAAGGTGCCGGGTACGGTCAGGATCGCGGAGGCGCCTCTGCGCGAGCCCGTGAAGCTCGCCGGTGTGGTGCGGCGCCTCACGGTCTTTCCGATCGAGGGGCAAGAGACGCTCGAGGCCTTGCTCTTCGACGGGAGCGGCGACGCGACGATCGTGTTCATGGGGCGGAGGGGCATCCAGGGCCTGACGCTTGGAACGAAGATCGTGGTCGAAGGGGTCCTCGGCGAGAGGCGCGATCAGGTTCGTATGGTGAACCCGCGGTTCGAGTTCGCGTCGTAGCAGCGAGGTCAGGCGTCGCCGGTCGGTGCGGCGCGCAGCACCCATCGGTAACCCACTCCGGGCTCGGTCACGATGATCGCCGGACGGGTGGGTTCGCGCTCGATCTTCTTCCGGAGCTGGCTCACGAAGACACGGAGCACATCCACGTCGTTCGCGTAGCCCTCTCCCCACACGTGGCTGAGCAGCCATCCATGGGTGAGGAGCTTCCCCGGATGGGTCGCAAAGGCCTCCAGCAGCGCCCACTCCGTCTTCGTGAGGCGGACGCTTTCACCGGCCCTCGCGATGCTCCGCTCCGCCAGATCGATCTCGAGTCCATCGGAGCTGAACCGGGGAGGGATCTCAACGCTCCGATCCTCGGTCCTGCGCAGCAATGCGCGGATCCGCGCCAGCAGTTCGTCGATCCCGAACGGCTTGGTGAGGTAGTCGTCGGCGCCGATATCGAGCGCCTCGACCTTGTCGCTCTCGTCCTCCCTTACCGAGAGCACGATCACCGGCGCTGAGGACCACGTTCGGTACCGGCGGCAGACTTCGAAGCCGTCGATGCCGGGGAGGTTCAGGTCGAGGACCACGAGGTCTGGCGCGAAGCCCCCTGCGATCGCCAGCGCCTCCTCGCCGTCCGCGGCGACCTCGACTTGATAGTTCCTCGCGACGAGGGCACGGTTCAGGGCCTTGCGGATCTGGGCCTCGTCGTCGACGACAAGGATGCGTTCCTTCCTCAGCTGCCCGTCCCTCTATCGGCGGGTGGGAGGGTGAACGAGAATGTCGCCCCGCCGCCCGGCGTGTCCTCGATCCAGATGTCGCCATCGAGCAGGGTAACGAAGCCTTTGCAGATCGCCAGACCCAAGCCGGATCCGAGACGAGGGTTCCGGTCGTCCATCCGGTAGAACGGGTAGAAGAGCTGTTCCCGTGCCGCTTGTGGAACCCCTGGGCCGTGGTCGACGACCCTGACGACGACCAGGCTGTTCGAGCGCCGGACATCCACCTCGAGCTTGGTCGCCTCCCTGTCGATCGAAGCATTGGCCGCGTTCTCGAGGAGGTTGCTCATGATCCGGTCTAGGAACACTGGGTCGGCTCTGACCAGCTGCGCCTCGGGCACGATCCGCACGTCGACATCGATTTCGTTCCGCTGATGCCGCAACCGATCGACCGATTCTGCGATGGCCTCGACCATGTCGACGGTCTGCGGGCGGGCACGGAGGGTCCCCGCCTCGATCCTCGACATGTCGAGGAGGTTGGCGATCAGTGCGTTGAGCCTATCGGTCTCCGCGTCGATCGCTTCGAGGGCCTCTCGTCGGTCCAGCGCCGTGGTTCCCGGCACATCCGCGATCAGATCCGTCACGGATGCCTTGATCGCCGACAGCGGGCTCCGAAGGTCGTGTGAGACGGCCGCGAGCAGCGAGCGGCGAACGCTCTCGGTCTGCCGGTAGACCTCCGCCTCCGTCGCGGCGCGGAGCAGTCGATCGCGCTCAAGGACGAGGGCGAGCTGATCGCAGAACGCCCGCAGGACGCGGCTCTCGGGCGGGGTAAGGGGTGGCCGGTCGCCCTTCAGCACAACGAGCCCGAGCATCCTCCCGCCGACCGACAGCGGGAGCCGTTCCGGTGGTTGCTCTGGCGAACGAGGGTCCCAGGTCGCGGTCACCGATCCGGCGTCGGCTCCCACCGTCACCTGCTGGACCAGGCCGCGGACGTCCTCCGTCTGCTCTACGAAAAGAGCGGCGGCGTCGTACCCGAACGCTTGCTTCACCGTGAGGAGCGCCACCTGGATCGTGTCCTCACCGGGAACGCGCGTCGTGAGCTCACGACTGAGCTCCTGGATCGTTCGCAGTTCCGCTTCGCGAGCTTCGGCGGCTCGGGCCCGTTCGGCCGCCCGTGCCAGGAGCTCCGAGATGATCACGGAGAGCGCGAGGAAGGCGAACAGGACCGCCACGTATTCGGGACGCGCGATCGTCCACCTGTTGTACGGGGGCAGGAAGAAGTAGTTGAAGGAAAGGAAGCCGAGGACCGACGCAACGATGCCAGGACCAAGGCTACCGGTCGCGGCGGCTGCGACCACGACCGCGAGGTAGGCGAACCCCTTGCTAAGCGGCGTGATGTCGTCGCGGATCGGCAGGAACACGACGGTGACGAGCAAGGTTCCTGCGACCGCGATGACGTATCCGGCGATCTGCAGATTCGGACTGGTTCTGGTGAGGCGCGCGAGGACGGGGATCCCGTGACCATGGGGATCGGAGAGGTCGCGAGTGCTGGCTGAACCGTCCACAAGCCGAGGATACGCTTCTACCCGTTGGCCCAGACCGTTTGTGACCCAGTCTTACGACTCCCATAGGGCGGGACCCCGAGTCCTTACGGAGCCCTCATACGGTGGACCTATGCTCGACCCATGGGACTCGATCTGTTGATGGTGGTGCTGATGGTCGGCTTCTTCGTCTTGGCCGCAGCCTTCGTCGTTTGGCTGGACAGGGTATGAGCTTCGCCGACGTCATCGAGTTGATCATTTCAGTCGCGCTGCTCGTGTACCTAACGATCGCGCTCGTTCGTCCGGAGTGGTTCTGACATGGCAACGTTCATCGTCTACGCGATCATCTTGACGCTGCTCGTCCCGCCTGTGGGTGCCTACATGTACCGCGTCTACACGTCGGAGAAGATCGGCCGGATCGAAGGCGCGATCTACCGGCTGATCGGCGTGGACCCGACGGTCGAGCAGACGTGGCGCCGCTACGCGAGCGGCGTCTTGTGGTTCAGCGGGATCGGCGTGGTGCTGGCCTACGTCCTGATGCGGACCCAGGGGCACCTACCGCTGAACCCGGTGGGTCTGCCCGCCGTGAACCAATACGTGTCCTTCAACACCGCCACGAGCTTCGTCACCAACACGAACTGGCAGGCCTACGGCGGCGAGACGACGATGACCTATTTGACCCAGATGCTGGTCATGACGTTCCAGAACTTCGTCTCGGCGGCCGTCGGCATGGCCGTCCTGGTCGCCCTCATCCGCGGGTTCGTCCGTTCGCGCACGGCAGAGCTCGGCAACTTCTGGAAGGACCTCGTTCGCACCACCGTCTATGTCCTCCTCCCCTTCGGCGCGATCCTCGCGGTCCTGCTCATCAGCCAAGGGGTCGTGCAGACCTTCTCGAACTCTGCCGTCGTGCACGGGATCCAGGGCTTCGACCAGACGATCGCGCGCGGGCCGGTTGCCTCGCAGATCGCGATCAAGCAGCTCGGGACCAATGGTGGCGGCTTCTTCAACGTGAACTCAGCTCATCCGTTCGAGGGTGGGAGCCCATTCGGCAACTTCTTGGAACTGCTCGCCATCCTCATGATCCCCGCCGCGCTCTGCTACACGTTCGGCAAGATGGTCGGCAAGGTCCGCGAGGGCTGGGCGCTGTACGCGGCCATGCTGGTCCTCTTCGCCGCGGGCCTGTGGCTCACCGCGCCGCAGGAGCACTCCGCGTCGCAGTCGATGCGTGTCGCGGGCATCGCGGCTTCCGCCCCGAACATGGAGGGCAAGGAGGTGCGCTACGGGCCCGACCAGTCGTCCTTGTGGGCGGTTGCCACGACCGACGCGTCCAACGGCAGCGTCAACTCGATGCACGACTCCTACCGACCGATAGGCATGGTCGGCCCGATGTTCAACATCGCCGTCGGCGAGGTCATCTTCGGCGGGGTGGGGAGCGGTCTGTACGGGATGATCTTCTACGTCATCATCGCCGTGTTCATCGGCGGTCTCATGGTGGGCCGGACGCCCGAGTACCTGGGGAAGAAGATCGGCGCCCGGGAGGTCAAGCTCTCTGCGATCGCCGTCCTCGTGCCGTTCCTAGCGGTCCTGGCGATCACGGCGGTGGGTGCCGTCATCCCCGCGGGCACCGACGCCCGCCTCAACATGGGGCCACATGGACTGAGCGAGATCTTCTACGCCTTCGTCTCTCAGGGGAACAACAACGGCTCGGCGTTCGCGGGCCTCACCGCGAGCGGACCCTTCTACGCGATCGGGGGCGGCCTCCTGATGCTGGTCGACCGGTTCGTCCCGCTGCTCGCCGCGCTGGCGCTGGGCGGAGCTCTGGCGAAGGAGGGGATGGTACCCGTCACCGCCGGAACGCTTCCGACAGACAAGCCACTGTTCGTCGGTCTGCTGGACGGTGTCATCGTCGTGATCGGTGCCCTGACGTTCTTCCCCGTGCTGGCGCTCGGGGCCATAGTCGAGGGCCTTTCGAAGAAGCTGTGGTGATGACGGAGTGAGCATGCGAACGACGACACCTTCCACTCAAGGACCTGAAGGCGGGGAACTGCACGGGGCGGTCCGGGCGCGCCCGCTGTTCGATCCGCCGATCGTGAAGCGAGCGCTGGTCGACAGCATCCGCAAACTGAACCCCCGCACGCTGATGAAGAACCCGGTCATCTTCGTGGTCGAGGTCGTGTCCGTGATGGTGACCGTCCGGATCTTCGCCGACATATCGAGCAGCGGCCCGGTCGCGTTCGACACCGCGATCGCGATCGGCCTGTGGTTCACGGTCCTTTTCGCGAACTTCGCGGAGGCGATGGCGGAGGGACGCGGCAAGGCGCAGGCGGACGCCCTCAGGAAGACCCGCGCGGACCTCGTCGCTCGCCGGCTGAACGCCGATGGTACCGAGGAGACGATCCCCGCCACCCAGCTGCGAGCCGGCGATGTCGTGATGGTGAGCGCCGGTGAGTTGATCCCCGGCGACGGCGACATCGAGGAGGGCATCGCCTCTGTCGACGAGTCCGCCATCACGGGCGAGTCGGCCCCGGTCATCCGAGAGTCCGGTGGCGATCGCTCGGCGGTCACTGCCGGCACGAAGGTGCTGTCCGACTGGATCAAGGTGCGCATCACGGCTGGGCCAGGCGAGTCGTTCCTGGACCGCATGATCTTCCTCGTCGAGGGCGCCGAGCGACAGAAGACCCCGAACGAGATCGCGCTTTCGATCCTGCTCGCGAAGTTCACGATCATCTTCCTGATCGTCTGCGTCGCCCTGCAACCGTTCGCGATCTACTCGGGGAGCCGTCTCACGGACGCGGTCCTGATCGCGCTATTCGTGTGCTTGATCCCGACGACGATCGGCGGCCTCCTCTCGGCGATCGGGATCGCGGGGATGGACCGGCTCGTCCAACACAACGTACTCGCGATGAGCGGTCGCGCCGTCGAGGCGGCCGGCGACGTCTCAACGTTGCTGCTGGACAAGACCGGCACGATCACACTGGGAAACCGCCAGGCGGTTGCCTTCCACCCAGCCCCCGGAGTGGACGAGGAGCACCTGGCCGAGGTCGCGCAGTTCGCCTCGCTGGCCGACGAGACCCCCGAGGGGCGTTCGATCGTCGTCCTGGCGAAGGAGCGTTACGGGATCCGGGAACGGGAGTTGCTCGAGACACATGCGCAGTTCGTGCCCTTCACCGCACAGACCCGGATGAGCGGCGTCGACCTGGACGGAACCGAGATCCGCAAGGGGGCCGTCGACGCGATCGTCGGCTGGTCCGGTCACGACATGCCCCCGGAGATGAACGCGGACGTCGAGCGGATCGCGCGAGCCGGGGGAACGCCGCTTGCGGTGGCGAAGGACCGCCAGCTCCTGGGCGTCATCGAACTGAAGGACATCATCAAGGAGGGCCTCGTCGAGCGGTTCGCCCAGATGCGGAAGATGGGGATCCACACGGTCATGATCACCGGCGACAACCCGCTCACTGCTGCCGCGATCGCGCAGGAGTCGGGCGTCGACGACTTCCTCGCCGAGGCCACCCCCGAGACGAAGATGGCCCTCATCAAGCGTGAGCAGGAAGGCGGCGTGCTCGTCGCGATGACCGGCGACGGGACGAACGACGCGCCGGCACTCGCCCAGGCCGACGTGGGCGTCGCGATGAACACCGGGACCACGGCGGCCAAGGAGGCCGGCAACATGGTCGACCTCGATTCCAACCCGACGAAGCTCATGGAGATCGTCGAGATCGGCAAGCAGCTGCTCATCACCCGCGGTTCGCTCACGACGTTCTCGATCGCGAACGACGTGGCGAAGTACTTCGCGATCATCCCGGCGATGTTCGTGACGACGTTCCCGGTGCTCGACAAGCTCAACGTCATGAACCTGTCGACCCCCCAGTCGGCCATCCTGTCTGCGGTCATCTTCAACGCCGTCATCATCGTGTTGCTCGTGCCGCTCGCGCTCCGTGGCGTGAAGTATCGTCCGATGGGTGCGGCCGGGCTGCTCCGCCGCAACCTCCTGATCTACGGACTGGGCGGGATCATCGCTCCATTCATCGGCATCAAGCTGATCGACATGCTCCTCACGGCGGTGCATTTCACATGATGAAGATCGCGCTTCGTGCCGCCCTCGCCACGATCGTCCTGCTCGTCCTGACCGCGGTGCTGTATCCGCTCGTGATCACCGGCGTCGCGCAGGTGGTGTTGAAGGACAAGGCCAATGGCTCCCTCGTGGAGGACAACGGGAAGGCCGTGGGCAGCTCCTTGATCGGCCAGCGGTGGGAGGGCGACCAGTGGTTCTACGGCAGGCCGTCGGCGATCTCCTACGACGCGTCGACGTCGTCGGGGACGAACCTGGGCCCGAACTCGAAGGATCTCGCCGGGTCGATCCAGGACCAGGCTGCCGCCATCATCAAGCTTGAAGGCCAGTACAACCCCGGGCTCAGCGTCGCGACCATCCCCGCCGACCTCCTAACGAGCTCAGCCAGCGGCCTCGACCCGGATATCAGTGAGTCTGCTGCTCTGTTCCAGATACCGCGGATCGCCGCGGTTCGGGGGGTCAGTGAAGATGCCGTCCGGCAGATCGTCGAGGACAACCTTCAGGGTCGCGATCTCGGATTCCTCGGTCAGGCACACGTGAACGTGTTGGAGCTGAACCTCGCGCTGGAGCACGTCGGCCAGTGATCGAAGTGGCGTCAGGAACCCGCATGGTCGTCGTGCTTGGGCGCGGTCGCTCTGAGGTCAACCCTGCCGCGTACGTGGCGCGGGCGGCGGAGCGTCGGCTGCCGCTCCTGGTGCTCGCCGTCGGCTACCCCTTGAGCGAGCAGCAGCAGGCCTTCGTGACGGAGTGCATCGACCGCGCGTTCGCGGGCTACGTGGAGCTCGATGCCCGGATCATCACGCGAGCTGCGGAGCTCGGGCGCCACGTGGCTCCGACCGACGAGGTCACGATCGTGGCGGCCGGGCGCGATGAGCGTCGCATCGGGTCGACCCTCGCTCGCCTACCCTCCTAGGCGGATGAGGCGACAGGCTCCCTGCGGCGTTCGTCGCTCCCGTGCCGCCATTCAACGTTCGCGGCGCGCGATCACGTGGATGTCGATCTCGGGCGAGTTTCGGATCAGCCTGTTCACGAACGAGCCACGGAGGATCTCCTGCCACCGCGGCCTCAACGGTTCGCCCACGACGACCTGGGTGACATGCTGGCGGACGGCGTAGCCGATCACGCCTTCGACGGCGGAATCGGCCCTGATCACCTCCAACTCACCACCGAGCTTCGACGTCAGATCCCGGATGGCGTCGATCCACTCCGGTTCACCTCGCTGCTCGGTTCCGGCGACGTGGACCACCAAGAGGTCGCCGTGGGCGCGTTGCGCGACCCTGGCACCGCGCCGGACGAGGTCGTCGGCCAACTCGGGCCGCGAGACGCAGACGAGCACGCGCTCCCGCGTGTCTGGGATCGAATCCTTGGTCCAACGCGAGAGCAGCTCCTCATCGACCTGGTTCGCCACGCGCATCAGCGCCAACTCACGGAGGGCCGTGAGGTTCTCCTCCGTGAAGAAGCGACGTAGCGCGAGCTCAGTCTTCCGCGCATCGGGGTATACGTTCCCGTGCATCATCCGGCGTCGCAACGCATGGGGCGACATGTCGACGAGCTCGACCTGATCGGCCACCTCCATGATCCAGTCCGGCACCGTCTCTCGCTGTTGGATCCCGGTCGCTTTCGCTACCACATCGTTCAGGCTCTCGATGTGCTGGACGTTCAGGGTGGTGATGACCTCGATCCCCTCCGCCACGATGTCGAGGACGTCCTCCCAACGTTTCGCCCTTCGCACCCCGGGAACGTTGGTGTGCGCCAGCTCGTCGACGAGGGCGACGTCGGGACTTCGGCGGATCACCGCGTCCGTATCCATCTCTTGCAGGACGATCCCTCGGTACTCGATCGCCACGGGCGGCACGACTTCCAGGCCTTCGGCGAGAGCCTTCGTCTTGGGACGGCCGTACGTCTCGACGACGCCGATCACGACCTGGCTGCCCCGTTCGAGTCGGCGTTGACCCTCGTCGAGCATCGCATAAGTCTTGCCGACTCCGGGAGCCGCCCCAAGGTAGATCCGGAGTGGTGCGCGTTTGTCGGCGACCGCCTGCTTGTGGGTCCAGACGGTGCGGAGGGCCGACTCGATCGCCGGGCGACCGGCCAGCGACTCGACGGATTCTGTCTCGGTCGTCGGCTGGGTGGCCGTTCCCTCGTCCATCGCCGTCATTATGCGATGCCCGGACTGGGCAGGCGCATCGATGGAACTAGAGCATCTCGCTGGTGCCGCTGAGTGGGTCCTTCGGGGTGCCGCCAAGCGCATCCTCACCGACGACGGCAGCGCGCAGCGCGACCTCGGAACCTGGCGAGCAGAGCGCGACCACCTCATCGCGCGGAGCGAAGACCGTCTCTGGCTGCGGGATCACGACGTGGCCGTCGCGGAGTATCGCGACCACGGCGGAATCGGGGGGCAAGCGCAGCTCGTACAGGGGACGCGCTACGGACGGGGACCGGTCGGGGAGGGTCATCTCGACGATCGAGATGCGCCCACCCTCCAGACGTATGAGTCGGACGAGGTCACCCACCGTCACAGCTTCCTCAACCATAGCTGTCAAGATGTGAGGCGGAGACACGGCTGCGTCGACGCCCCATTGCTCGGTGAACAGCCACTCGTTCTTGGGGTGGTTGACCCGAGCCAGGACGCGGGGCACCGCGAATTCCTGTTTCGCGAGCAGCGATGTCACCAGGTTGTCCTCGTCATCCCCCGTAGCAGCAACGACGACCTCCGCGTGCTTCAACTCGGCCTCATCGAGCACCCAAGGCTCGCAGGCATCGCCGAGCACGATCGCGACGTTCGGCGCCCACTCCTTGACCTTCGAGACGACATCGGGGTCCTGATCGATCAGCGTGACGTCGTGCCCCCGGTCTGCGAGGTCGGCTGCGAGATGCCGACCGACCGCTCCCGCTCCTGAGACGACGACCCTCATGCGTGGTGTTCCCCTGTCGGGACGGCGACAATCTCGTCGAGTAGATCCATCCCATCTTTCGCCATGATGACCGCGAGGTAGTCTCCCGTCTGGAAAGTACTCTCCGCGGTGGGGATGAATCCGCCGCCCCCACGCGAGACACCCGCGACCAGGATCTTCCCGCCGACGTTCACGTCGGAGACCTTCTTTCCAACGAGGTGGGGCGGGACCGGGACGCGGAGGCGCACCAGATCTCCGCCGCCCATAGACTCACGGACCTCCTGACGGTCGTGGAATAGCATGAGCTGGATCTGCTTGATCCCCCACGTGGTGGTCGCCACGGTGGGGATGTTCAGTCGTTCGTAGATCTCTGCGCGACGAGGGTCGTAGATCCTCGCGATCACCTTCGGCACGTGGAAATGCTCCAAGGCGACCCGCGCTGAAACGATGTTCGAGTTGTCGCCGCTCGACACGGCGACGAAGGCCTCGGCCTCCCTTATCCCAGCCGCTTCCAAGACGTCCCGATCGAACCCGAGACCCACCATCGTCTTGGCCTTGTCGCCCGGGGGGTACTTGATGAAAGCCTCGGGGTTCTTATCGATGACGGTCACCTCATGACCGCCCTCGACGAGCTTCAACGACAGCTCAGAGCCGACACGTCCGCATCCCATGATGATCACCCGCATCGGCCGCAGAGCCTACTTGACGTCTACGGCGTCCGCCATGTGAGATCGACGCGGACGCGGAGCGAAGTAGTACGGGACGATCGCCACATCGATGTGCGGGTATCGACCAAGCACCTTCGTGATCTTCCGGCTCGTCCGGTCGTGCAGGATCCGCTGCCTGAGCCTGGGGAAGTCGCGCCGTGGCATCACCACGGTGACCTCTGTTCCGTCCTTGGACAGCCGCAGCACGTCGTGTTCGAGTGAGCGGGCGACGTTCCGATCCCAGCACTCCACCAGGGCGAGCGGGATGGGGAGATGCTGCGACATCCAAACGTCCGCCAACACCGCCGCGTTGGCGGGGTCCACCGCGGCATGGAGGGCGGAGACGTCGTTCGCGCCCAGGGTCTGGGCGTAGCGGATCGCGCGCACCGTCGCGCGGTCGAGCTTGTCCACGAGGACCACCGCCGTATGGGTCGCACTGGGGGCCAGGCGGACCGTCGCATGTCCATCGGCGCCTCTCGTCAAAGGGGGCACTCCGTCCGGATGGTCTCGCACGAGTGTCAGCCGCACCTGCTGGTAGGGGAGGAGGGCCCGGGCCAGACGTGTGCCGGCTCGCGACTCGGACAGGCGCTCCCATCGAGAGACCTGATGGGACACCGGTACCAGGATGTTGATGTCGCGGTCGGTCGGGAGCCCCCCGACGAAACCCGCCAATCGGTCACCTGACTCACCGTGACCTCGGAGGATCTTCAGCGTGACGTCGCCGAGGCCTGAAGAGCCCCAGGCCGTCTCCAGCTCGAGCGTTTTCATGTTGTCGTCCTCGATGTGCACCGCAAGGATCTGCTCGGCGCGGATCGTCTTCGCGTATCCGAGCGCGTGCACCATCTTCGCGTCGAACGCATCGACGAGGAGCACCACGATCGGTCGCCGGAAACCGTCGGGACCGAAGTGTTCGAGCGCGCCGCCCAGTTCCTCGTCCTCCCGCTCGTACTGATGATTCATCCGGACCAGCAGTGTCACCATCACGGGCACGAAAACCATCACCGCCCAGGCGCCGTGAGCGAACTTGGTGACCGCGATGACCAAGGTCACGATGGCAGTCGTCGCGGCCCCCAGCGCGTTGATGAACAGGCCCCGGCGCCATCCCGGCTCCTTCAGTCGCAGGTGGCGCTTCGACATCCCTGCCTGTGACAACGTGAAGGAGGTGAAGACCCCGATCGCGTAGAGCGGGATCAGCTTGGTCACGTCGGCCTGGAAGAGCACGACCAAGAACGTGGCCGCGATCGCGAGTCCGACGATCCCGTTCGAGAACACCAGCCGGTGGCCCCTCATCGTGAGCTGACGGGGCATGAAGTAGTCGCTTGCGTGGAAGTTCGCGAGGCGGGGGAAGTCGGCGAACGACGTATTGGCGGCGAGGATCAGGATCAGCATGGTCGCGGCTTGCAGCATCAGGAACATCGCGTATCCCGCGGGCCCCGTTCCGAAGATGGCGCGTCCCACCTGGGAGATGACCGTCTTGGTTTCAGTCGGGACCACTTGGAGCTTCACCGTCAGGAACGACAGCCCCAGGAACATCACGCCGAGCAAGCTGCCCATCCACATCAGCGTCGTTCGAGCGTTCTTCCACTCGGGCGGCTTGAATGCCGGAACCCCGTTCGAGATCGCTTCCACCCCCGTGACGGCTGCGCCGCCCGACGCGAACGCATGCAGGATCAGGAAGATGGAGATCGCGCCGGCCGTGGCCGCGACGTCTGGCGGCGCCGGTACCGGGTGAAGGCTGCCGGTGAACGCCTGGAAGAGTCCCATGCCGAGGAGGATGAACATCATCACGATGAAGAAGTACGTCGGTACCGCGAACATCCGTCCGGAGTCGCGAACGCCACGGAGGTTGCCCCATGCGATGAACCAGATGAAGAAGACAGAGGCCCACACTCGATACGGATACAGCGCAGGAACAGCTGACGTGATCGCGGCGACCCCGGCGGCGACTGACACCGAGACCGTGAGCACGTAGTCCGTCAGGAGCGCGACGCCCGCGATCTGTGCCGGGAGGAGCCCGAAGTTGTCTTTGGTCACGATGTAGGCGCCACCTGCGCTCGGGTACGCCTTGATCGTCTGGCGGTACGAGAACAGCAGGATCGCGAGGATACCGAGGATCCCGAGCGTGATCGGCATGAGCATCCCGAACGCGGCCAACCCGACGACGGGAACCGCCACCTTGAGGATCTCCTCGGTGGCATACGCCACGGAGGACAGGTTGTCCGAGGCGAACACGGCAAGGGCGGTGGGCTTCCCGAGTCGCTCGTGCGCGAGGTTGGCGGTGGGTAGGGCGGGTCCGAGCAACGCCCGTTTGAGTGCGTAGCCGCCACTCTTCGGGAGCGCCGTTCGACTGCCGGAAGTCGAGCGCTGAGCACGCGTGTCGCCGGCCGTCTTCATATCGTCGCTCCAACCTTCCGCTTGTTCACTCTTAGCGTCGGCGTCTCGCCGTGAGCGATGCGTGAAAGCGGAGCGTCTAGGCGTGAAGATGCCGTGAAAGCGGCTAGCGTTGGGCCATGAAGCTCAAGGGCCTGTTCCGAACGGTGCGTCCTGCCTCCGTCGCTTGGATCGTCGCCGCCGGCGTGGGATTCCCCGCGATTGCCACTGCGCTCACCGCCGCGATCAACAGGAGTAGCGGCGTGACGGCGGTATCGCTCTACTTGCTAGCCGTCGTCCTCGCCGCTGCGATCGGAGGTGTTTGGGGCGGGTTGCTCGCCGCGGCCCTGTCGTTCGCGGGATACGTCTTCTTCTTCACCGCCCCGCGGTTCACGTTCCGGGTCGCCGCCGTCGAAGATGTGGTGGCCGCCGTTGTGCTGTTGCTGGTTGCCCTGGTCGTTGGGTTGCTTGTGGCGCGCGTGCTGGACGAACGCGAGCGCACCGAACGTCGAGAGCGCGAGGCGCGCCTCCTGGGGTACCTTGCTGCCAAGCTACTCTCCGGCGAGCCGCTCTCTCGCGTCCTCGATGACTTCGCGCAGGCGTTGCTCGATCCCTTCGAACTCGCCAGGTGTGAGGTCCGTGCCAAGCTCGATGATGAAGAGATCCGGGCGACCGCGACCCGTCCATCCGCATCGCCAGAACCGGGACCGACGGAGACGGTCCCGATCGTCATCGGCGAGACATCGTTCGGGACCGTTAGAGCGGTGCGCCGCCCTGGAGCACATGCGTTCACATCAACCGATCAGGCCCTGCTCGAGGCGACGGCGAGGCAGGCAGCGCTCGCGATCGAGCGCGCTCGTCTTGACATGAGGGTGAGAGGTGCACAGCTCGACGCGGAAACCAACCAACTCCGCGCAGCGTTGTTCTCGAGCGTCACGCACGATCTACGAACACCGCTTGCCTCGATCAAGGCGGCCGTAACCAGCCTGCTCTCGGAGGAGGCGATCCACGACGCTGCGCAGCAACACGAGCTCCTCACGATGGTGCTCGAGGAAACCGACCGCCTGAACCGCGTCGTCGGCAACCTGATGGACCTGGCGAAGATCCGGGCCGGCGCGCTCGAGCCGATGCGAGAGGCTGCGGCCGTCGACGAACTCGTGCAGACGGTCGTCGCTCGTATGCGGGTGCAGCTGTCGGATGTCAACGTGCGGTTCAACGTCCGACCCGACCTGCCCGACGTGTTCGTCGACCCCGTCCAGATCGATCAGGTCCTGACTAACCTGATTGAGAACGCCGCACTGCATTCCCCGGCTGGAGGGGAGGTGGTGATCTCCGCGGCAACGTTCCAGGACGTGGTTCAGGTACGCGTGATGGACCGAGGTAAGGGGATCGCGCCCAGTGAGCGTGAACGCGTCTTCGAGGCCTTCTATCGCGGCGATGCAGCGCCCGAGCGACCGGGGAGCGGGCTCGGGCTCGCGATCGCACGCGCGATCGTCGTTGGTCACGGCGGGCGGATCTGGGTGGAGGGCGCGCCCGGTGGTGGAACGGTCGTGGTGTTCGAACTCCCGGTGTTGAACGGGAAGCGATGACCAAGGTCTTGGTGGTGGACGACGAGCCCCAGATCCGACGGGCCCTCCGGACCAGCTTGGCGGCGCACGGGTACGAGGTGACGGCCGTCGGCACGGGCGAGGAGGGTGTGCTCGGCGTTGCGGACTCGTCTCCCGACCTAGTGTTGCTCGACCTCGGGCTCCCCGATATGGACGGCACCGACGTCGTGCGCCGCGTGCGTGCCTTCTCGGACGTGCCCGTGATCATCCTGTCCGTTCGCGAGGCGCCGCACGACAAGGTGGCGGCGCTCGACGCCGGCGCGGACGACTTCGTCACGAAACCGTTCGCGATGGAGGAGTTGCTCGCCCGCGCGCGCGCGGCTCTCCGCCGGCGCGGGACGGAGGGGCCGCCGATCCCCGAGCTTGCGTTCGGTGGGCTCCGGGTGGACCTTGCGAGGCGGCTGGTGACGAGGGACGGCGTGGTCGTCCACCTGACGCCGACCGAGTACGGGCTCCTCGAGGCGCTCGTCTCGAACCCGGGGAAACTGCTCACCCACCAGTGGTTGCTCCGGAAGGTGTGGGGGCAGGGCTATGGGTCGGAGACGACCTACCTGCGGACGTACGTCCGCGCCTTGCGGAAGAAGCTGGGCGACGACGCGGCAGCCCCGGCACTGATCCTGACCGAACCCGGCGTCGGGTACCGGTGGGTGGGGGAGCCCTCGGCGTAGAATCCGCCCGCGTGTCCACGACCACCCAACCAGCCTCCGACTCGGGCAAGGGTGTCTTCAAGCGCGTCCTGGTCGGCCGGGCCGTCGCCAGCAACCGGCTCGAACACACCTTGTTGCCCAAGGTCCTGGCGCTCCCCGTGTTCTCGTCCGACGCGTTGTCCTCCGTGGCCTACGCGACCGAGGAGATCCTTCGGGTGCTCCTCGTTGCGAGCGCCGGTACCGTGGCGCTCGCAATGCCGATCTCGCTCGCGATCGGCGCGCTCCTGATCATCGTCGTGTCGTCATACCGCCAGACGGTGAAGGCGTACCCGAGTGGAGGCGGCGCCTACATCGTGAGCAAGGACAACCTCGGGGTCCTGCCCGGCCTGGTGGCGGCGGCGGCGCTCCTCACCGACTACGTCCTCACCGTTTCGGTGTCCGTGGTCGCCGGGGTGTTCGCGATGACCTCGGCGCTCCCGAGCCTCGCCCCCTTCAAGGTGGAGCTCTCCCTCGGGTTCGTCCTGCTGATCACGCTCGCCAATCTCCGCGGTGTACGGGAGTCGGGGACGCTCTTCGCCGTTCCCACCTACGCGTTCATCCTGTCGATCCTCGTCCTGATGGTCGTCGGGCTCGGCAAGTGCCTGTTCGGCGGGTGCCCCGTCGTGACTGACCCGGTTCCTCCCGCGCCCGAGCTCGCGACGGCTGTGACGACGGTTGGCTTGTTCGTGATCCTTCACGCGTTCTCCTCGGGGTCGACCGCGCTCACCGGCGTCGAGGCGATCTCCAACGGCGTGCCGGCGTTCCGGCGACCGCAATCCAGGAACGCCTCCGAGACCCTGCTGATCATGGGGGTGATCTCGGTCACGATGTTCCTGGGGATCTCGTTCCTCGCGACGCATATCGCGGGGATCACCGTGAGCGACGAGCGATCGGTCGTCGGACAGATCGCCCGCGCGGTTTTCGGTGGCGGGTTCCTCTTCTACTTCGTGCAGTTCTTCACGACCGCGATCCTGGTGCTCGCAGCGAATACCTCCTATCAGGACTTCCCGCGGCTCTCCTCGATCCTCGCGCGGGACCGGTTCATGCCACGACAGTTCGCCAACCGGGGGGACCGGCTGGTCTTCTCGAACGGCGTGATCGTGCTCGCGGCGTTCGCGGGGTTGCTGATCGTGGCGTTCGACGCCGACCTGAACCGGTTGATCCAGCTCTACGTGGTGGGCGTGTTCACGTCATTCACGCTCTCGCAGACGGGCATGGTGCGCCACTGGCTCAAGGAGAAGCACAAGGGCGACGACGCCGCGAAGGGATGGCAGCGCTCGATCGTGATCAACGCGATCGGTGCCGCTGCGACGTTCCTGGTCCTGATCATCGTCACGTACACGAAGTTCGCGGAGGGGGCGTGGATCGTGATCGTGGCGATGCCGATCATCGTCTTCATCTTCTACTCGATCCACCGCCATTACCTGTCGATCATGGCGCAGCTCCGCCGAGGAACCGTCACGCCGGGCGACTTCGGGGCGAACCATGTGGTCCTGCTGGTGCGCGACCTCGGCCCATCGACGGCCGAGGCTCTCGGGTACGTGCGGTCGTTCCGTCCTCAGGACGTACACGCCGTCTTCCCCACCCTCGGCGACACCGTGCCGGTGGAGATCCAGGATCGTTGGCGCGCGTTCGCCGGAGGGGACCACGATCTGGAGCCGCTCCCCATGCGCGGGAGCGACCTTCTGAGCGCGACACGCGCCTACCTCCATGCGCTCGAGCGCGAGCCGAACGATTTCGTGACCGTGATCGTCCCGGAGGAGATCCGGGAGTCGCTCTTCGGCTACCTGGTCCGGCGCCGGAGCCTGGTCCGATTGAAGGCGGGGCTGCTGCGGGAGCCGAACGTCGTCGTGACCGACGTGCCGGTGATCGTGAACGACGGGGGACCGGTGGGGGTCGATGCCCGACCGTTGATCCCCCAGCGGACGATCACCCTGGTCTTCGTCTCGACGGTGAACGACGCGACGATCCGAGCCGTCAACTACGCCCATTCGATCGGCGCGGCCGAGACACGGGCGATCTACTTCGACCTGGATCCCGACGAGGCGCACCGTCTGGAGCAGCAGTGGTTCGACCGGCGCTTGGGGATCCCGCTCGACATCGTGGAGGCGCCCTTCCGCGACCTCACGGGGCCGATGCTCGACGAAGTACGGCGCTTCACGGTCCGCTCGGACACGGTGGTGAACGTCGTCGTCCCTGAGTTCCTGGTGAACAAGTGGCGGCACTACCTGCTGCACAATCAGAACGCGCTGTTCATCAAGCGGCTCTTCCTCTATGAGGAACGGGCGGTGCTCTCGAGCGTGCCGTTCATCGTCATGGATCCGCGGGACGAACGACGCGCCGCACGCGCGGAGGCATGACGTGGACCGAGCGGCCGCCGTCGCGTTCTGCCGGGAGAAGTGCCTCAAGGACACCACGGTGAGGCACCTGATCTCGGTCGAAGGCGTCATGCGGGCGCTCGCCGCCCGGTTCGGAGAAGACGCCGACCTCTGGGGGCTCACCGGCCTCTTCCACGACCTGGACCAGGATCACACGGGCGACGACGGCGCGGGTCACGCAGAGATGGCGGCCGGCTGGCTCCGCGAGGAAGGCGTCGACGAGCGGATCGTGAACGGGGTGCTCGCGCATGCGTACGAGGCCTACCGCACGGATCTGATGTCGCGCGCCGTCGTGCACGCCGATGCGGTGGCGGGGTTGTTGGTGGCCTCCGCGCTGGTCCGTCCGGAGCGAGCCGCCGGGATGAAGGTCTCCTCCGTCAAGAAGAAGCTGAAGGAGAAGGCGTTCGCGCCGGGGGTGAACCGGGCCGAGATCACGGACGTCGAGGCGTCGATCGGCCTTCCGCTGGACGAGTTCATCGCCGTGTCCATCGAAGGCTTGCAGTCGGTCGCGCCCGAGATCGGGCTCGCGTCGCCCGACAACTAGTCTGGCTCAGACTACCTCGATCACCGGGACCCCGGCAGCGCCCTGCTGTTCACGCACCAGCACCGACGAGAGCTCCGCCCCGTAGAGGAAGACCCACATCGCCAGGCGGATGATCAGCAGCAGTCCGAAGATGCCGCCGATCGTGCCGTACAGCGAGGACCAGTGCTCGATCGTGTGGTCGGCGAGCACGCCGCCGATGAGCTTCAGCACGCCGAAGCCGAACGTCATCAGGATCGCCCCGGGCAGATGATCGTGCCAGCGGAGCGTCTTGCTCGGTGTGAGCAGCTTGTACAGGAGCAGGAAGTACCCGAACTCGACCAGCAGGAGCAGGATCCGCACCACGAACCACGCGGGGATCACGATCAGACCGTGGAGGTCGAAGCTCTGCACGAGGGCGCCGACCACCAGCCCGCCGATCACAACGGCACCGAGCACGACCGTGATCAACATGGCTCGGAACCGGTTCACCACGCTCCGACGCTTGACGTCGAACACCTTCGCGAGTGCTCGTTCCGCCCGACTGGACAGCACCGACGCGGCCCACAGGGCCCCGATCAGCCCGATGAGGCTGATGTCGGTGTGGGACCGGATCTGCTGCTGGACGGAGTCCAGGCCCGTCTCTGCGAGGCCGGGGATGCCGGCGACCAGCTCCTGGAACCAATCGGACTGGCCGACGTTCGCGATCAAGGTGCCGGCGAGCGAGAACCCCACCAACAGGAGCGGGAGCAGTGAGAGGAACGTGGCGTACGTGAGCGCGGCGGCCTGCGTGCTCACGTCGTCGAGCAGGCTCTTCACGTGCACCTCGACCGCCACCTGCACCGCTCGGACGATGCGCGTCTGCGCCCTCGGGGTGAACCGTCCGAGCTGGATGGAGATCCACTGGAGCGTCCGCAGGAGCCACGTCTCTCCGAGATCTCGGAGCCGCCGGGTCACCCGCTGTACTAGGTTTCCCATCAGAAGCGAAGCTTCTCACGGGGTCGAGGAGGCAGCGTGAACATCAGGCCGGCCACGAAGGACGATGCCGAGTTCCTTCAGAAGATGCTGTACGAGGCTGCGCGGTGGAACCCGGACTGGCCGCGAGAGCCGATCGAGGAGTTCCTTGCGGAGCCGATGCTCAAGCGCTTCTACGAGGGGTGGGGTCGTCCGGGCGACTCCGGTGTGATCGCGGAGCTGGACGGCATGCCCGTGGGGGCGGCGTGGTACCGCTTGTTCACCCAGGACGAGCCCGGGTACGGGTTCGTGGACGAGAAGATCCCCGAGATCGGCATCGCCGTGGAGCCGCTGCATCGGCGCAAGGGGATCGGGGCAACGCTCCTGCGCGCGCTCATGGTGCAGGCGCGAGAGGAAGGCTTCCAGGCACTCTCGCTGTCGGTCGCCGTGCACAACCGCTCGCGGATGATGTACCAGCGCGTCGGCTTCGAGAAGCTGGACGAGGACGAGGGCGGCTCCTGGGTGATGGTCGTCAACCTGTAAGCCAGGTCACCACCGTTCGCCTCAGCGACCCTCGCCGGCCGCGCGCTCCTGGTCGAGGGTGGCGTACGCGATCTGCACGCGTCGCCAGCGTCGCACCACCCACCAGACCCCGCCCATCACGATCACCGCGGCGATCGCCCAGGCGACGGGACGGATCACGGCCTCCGCCGCAGCCCAGTTGTCGCCCAGTTGATAGCCGATCCACGCGAGGGCGAACGTCCATGGCAGGCAGCCCAGGATCGTGTAGAGCGTGAACTTGGAGAAGTTCATCCGGGCGACCCCCGCGGGTACGCTGATGAACGTTCGCACGACGGGGAGTAGCCGGGAGAAGAAGACGGCGGCGTCGCCGTGGCGTTCGAACCAGATGTGGGCCCGGTCGACCTCGTGGGGGAGGATCAAGAGGTATCGGCCGAACCTGTCGACGAGCGGTCGTCCGCCCAGCGCACCGACGCCGTAGGCGAGCCACGAGCCGACCAGGTTGCCCGCCGTTCCAGCGATCCCCACCCAGAAGAGGCTGAGCTCCTGGCCACCACTTACGAATCCGGCGCTCGCGAGGGCCCCTCCGAAGAGCATCGTTACTTCGGATGGGATCGGGATACACGCCGATTCGAGCAGCATCAGGATGAAGATCGCCAGGTAGCCGTACTGGACGATCTGGGTCGTCACGAAGTCGGTGAAGAGGGCGAGCACGCTGCTCCAGGTTGGCCGGGGGAAGCCCGAGCGTAGCATCGCGACCGTGGAATATCGGGGGTCCCGCCGCCGTTCAGGGCATCAGCGCGAGCCGGGCCAGGCACGCCACGGATGCTTGTGGAGGCCCATCGCGGTGGTACCGTCGCCCAGGGGTGTCGCTTGACACCTCCTCCCCACCCTCGTAAAGGTTCGCAGCCATGCCGAAGACCCTGGTAGTGGTCGAATCGCCGGCCAAGGCGAAGACCATCGAGAAGTACTTGGGCGGTGACTACACCGTCCGGGCTTCCTATGGGCACATCCGTGACCTGCCGAAGTCCAAGCTCGGCGTGGATCCCGAGCACGATTTCGAGCCCGAGTACATCGTTCCTGAGGACTCGGAGCGCCATGTCCGAGACCTGCGATCGGCGCACAAGAAGTCCGAGGATCTGGTGCTGGCCACGGACTACGACCGCGAGGGCGAGGCGATCGCGTTCCACGTGGCCACCCTGCTCGGCGTTCCCCCCGAGGGCGCCAAACGGGTCACGTTCACCGAGATCACCCGCGATGCGATCCTGGAGGCGTTCGGGCAGCCGCGCGAGATCGATATGGATCTCGTGGACGCGCAGCAGGCTCGACGCGTGCTCGACCGGTTGGTCGGGTACCGCATCTCTCCGCTCCTGTGGCGCCGGGTCCGCCCGGGCCTCTCGGCCGGTCGCGTCCAGTCGGTCGCCGTTCGTCTGATCGTCGAGCGCGAGCGCGAGATCGCCGCGTTCAACCCGGTCGAGTATTGGAGCGTCGACGTCCGGCTCACGCCCGAGGGCGAGCCGGCGCAGCCGTTCGTGGCTCGCCTCGTCGAGGTTCCCGAGGGCAAGGTCGCCGCGTCGCCCGATAAGAAGGGCGTCCACCTGGAGGCGGAGGCCGATGCCGCGCAGCACGTTGAACGGCTGAACCGTGCCGCGTACCACGTGACGAACGTGGAGCGCAAGGAGCGTAAGCGCTCCCCGGCTCCCCCGTTCACCACCTCGACGCTGCAGCAGGAGGCCGCACGCAAGCTGGGGTTCGGCGCCCGCCGCACCATGTCGCTCGCGCAGCGGTTGTACGAGGGGATCAACGTCCCCGGCGAGGGCTCGGTCGGGCTGATCACCTACATGCGTACGGACTCGGTGAGTATCGCGGACACCGCACTGCGCGAGATCGCCGAGCTCGTCAAGACCGAGTACGGCCAGGCGTACACGCTGGCCGAGCCTCGCCGATACAAGACCCGGTCGCGGAACGCGCAGGAGGCCCACGAGGCCGTCCGTCCCACGTCCGTACTTCGGACGCCCGAGCGGATGTCCGGTGTGCTGGAGCCCGACCAACTCCGGTTGTATCGGCTGATCTGGCAGCGGACGGTCGCCACACAAGTGGCCGAGGCGCGCTTCAACCAGGTCGGCGTTGACATCGAGGCGGCCGACGACGGTGTCCGCTATGGCCTGCGCGCCACGGGGCAGACGCTCGTGTTCGACGGGTTCATCCGCATCTACAAGGAAGGGCGCGACGAGGGACCGGACGAGGATGCGGAGTCGACGCTGCCCGAGCTCACGGTCGAACAGCTGCTCCGGATGCTGGAGGTCCTTCCCGAACAACATTTCACGCAGCCGCCCCCGCGCTACTCGGAGGCTTCGCTCGTGAAGACGCTCGAGGAGCTCGGGATCGGACGGCCCTCCACGTACGCGTCGATCATCTCGACGATCCAAGATCGGGGCTACGTGCGCCTGGAGGACAAGCGCTTCTATCCCGAGGACGTCGGCGTGGTGGTGACCGACAAACTGATCGAGCACTTCCCCGACGTGGTCGACGTGAACTTCACGGCCCATCTGGAAGAGGAGCTCGACGAGATCGCGGAAGGGCAGATCGGGTGGACCCAGGTCCTGCACGAGTTCAACGGGCCGTTCGAGCGCGCGCTCGAGAAGGCCGAGCATTCGTTCGAACGGTTCGAGGAGGAGCTCGACGAGCTCTGTCCGCTCTGTCCGACGGAGGGGCGCGAGCCCGGCTCGCTCCAAGTGAAGCTCGGACGGTTCGGGAAGTTCGTCGGGTGCACGAACTACCCGGAGTGTCGCTACATCCGCAACATGGACGGATCGGTCCGGCCGGAGCCAGTGCTGCTCGACGAGACGTGCCCCGAGTGCGGCGAGCACCAGTTGCAGGAGCGCGTCGGCCGGTACGGGCCGTTCATCGGTTGCAGCGGGTATCCAACATGCCGCTACATCAAGAAGGAACCTCCCACGTCGACGGGCGTGACCTGCCCCGAATGCCAGCAGGGCGAGCTGGTCGAGCGCAAGAACCGGTTCGGCGCGCCGTTCTACAGTTGCAGCCGGTACCCGGACTGCATGCTCGCAGTCAGCAACCCGCCCATCCCCGACCACCCCTGCCCGGAGTGCGGCTCGCTTCTGCTCCAGCGGCCGAAGAGCATCAAGTGCTGGAACTGCGGCGCGGAGCTCGATCTGGAGTTCAACGTGACCAAGCTGGGTGACGTCGAGGCGGAGGCGGCGATCCGTGCGGCGAAGGCGAAGGCACGGGAGGCTCGTGTCGCGGCCAAGGCCTCGAAGAAGAAGACCGCCGCACGGAAGAAACCGGCGGCACGCAACAAGACGGCCGCAAACAAGACGGCCGCAAGCAAGACGGCCGCGAAGAAACCGACCGCGAAGAAACCGACCGCGAGGGCCTAGCGCCCGTGTCCAGCATCGCCGACGAGGTCGCGGCGCTCCGCGGAACCAGGTCGGCGACCCTCAAGGACCTCCTCACCAACCCGGGGTTCGCCCGGCTGCTGGCGGCGATGTCGGTGTCGTCTCTCGGCGACTGGGTCGGATTCGTGGCGGTGACGTCGCTGGTCACCGCGCTTTCGGGAAGCGCGGCCGGGGCGGGCCTGGCCGTCGGTGGCGTGATGACCGCTCGCATGCTCCCGGCGATCCTGTTCGGTCCATTCGCGGGCGTGTTCGTCGACCGGTTCGACCGCAAGCGGATCATGATCGCCGCCGACGTCGCGCGCGGGGCGCTCTACGCGACCATGGCGTTCGTCCACCGTCTCGGGGTCATCTTCCTGCTGTCGTTCGTGATCGAATGCTTCTCACTCCTTTGGACACCCGCGCGGGACGCATCATTGCCGAACCTGGTCCCACGACGACAGCTCGCGAACGCGAACTCGATCGGGCTGGTCAGTACGTACGCCACGCTCCCGCTCGGCGGCGCCGTCTTCGCGGTGCTCGCCGTCATCGGCCAGGCGCTCGGGCTGGCGCGCCCTGAGACGCTGGCGTTGCTGCTCGACGCGGGTACGTTCGCGTTCTCGGCGGTGATGGTGAGCGGTGTTCCCCTCAAGGCGCCGCCCCAGCGCGGGTTGGGGCACTTCGATCTCTCGCGGGTGTGGCGCGACGTCGTGGACGGCGTGCGTTTCTTGTTCGAAGACTCGATCGCCTCGGCCATGACCGCGGGGATCGTGATCGCGTTCGCCGCTGTGGGCGCCGTCCTCGCGCTCGGACCGATCTTCGTGAACAGCACCTTGCAGGCGAAGGCCGCGGGTTGGGGCGTCGTCGTGGTGGCGTTCGGGATAGGCATGGCGATCGGCATGGCCGGCTCCAACCAGGTCACCAAGTTCATCGAACGCGACCTGGTGTTCACCCGATCGCTCCTTTCGGCCGCCGCAGCGCTCTTCGTGTTGGCCGCGATGCCGACGTTCGCGTTCGCAGCGATGGTCACGGTGTGGCTCGGGTTGTTCTGCGGGCTCGCCTGGGTGAGCGGCTACACCCTGTTGCAGGAGAACGTGGAGGACGAGTACCGCGGGCGGACGTTCGCTTCGCTCACCGTCTTGTCGCGCCTTGGACTCTTCTTGTCCCTGACCATCTTCCCTATCCTGTCGTCGGTCTATGGCAACCATGCCCTCCACATCGCGAACCAGCGGATCGACGTCTCCGGGACGCGTCTCGCGCTCTGGACCGCCGGGCTGCTCGCGCTCGGCGCCGGGCTCAACACGCGCCGGCTCCTCCGCCGCTACCGGCTCAGCCGTCCGCAGCCACTCACGCTCGTGCCGAAGCTGAAGCGCCCGCCGGCCACCGGCCTGTTCATCGCCTTCGAGGGTGTGGAGGGGGCCGGGAAGGGAACGCAGATCGGCCTGTGCGAGGCGTACCTGCGGGCGCTCGGACTGGACGTGCTCGTCACGCGCGAGCCCGGAGGGACCGAGCTCGGTGAGCGCGTTCGCCGGCTCCTGCTCGATCCGAACACCGGGAAGCTCGACGCGCGGGCCGAGGCGCTCTTGTTCGCGGCGAGCCGTGCCCAGACCGTGGCCTCGATCATCCGCCCGGCCCTCGCCGAGGGGAAGACGGTGATCTGCGACCGGTACGTGGACTCGTCGCTCGCGTACCAGGGCTGGGCACGAGGATTGGGGGAGCAAGACGTCCTCACACTGAACGTGTGGGCGACCCAGGGGCTCTTCCCCGACCTGGTCCTCCTGCTTCATGTCGAGCCCGAGCTTGGCTTGCTCCGGTCGACCGAGGCTCCCGACCGCATGGAGATGGAGGGGCAGGACTTCCATGCCAAGGTCTCCGACGCCTACCTCAAGATCGCGGAAGAGCACCCCGAGCGGTTCGTCGTGATCGATGCCGATCGTCCACAGCCCGACGTGTTCGAGAGCGTGAAGGAGGCCCTGCACCGGGTGCTCAAGGATCGCGACGAACCGCCCCCGCCACCGGGTCCCGTCGGTCCCGCCGAGTAGCATCGCGCGCATGGCCGCAGTCCTCGACCGGGTCCCCGGGCAAGACGCCGCGATGGCGTTCCTCACCGGCGCGGCGGAGCGTCCGCACCACGCCTACGTGTTCGCGGGGCCTGAGGGGTCGGGCAAGTCGATCGCGGCACGCGCGTTCACGGCGGCGCTCCTGTGCCCCGACGGTGGCTGTGGCGCCTGCCGGTCGTGCCGTCTGGCGCTGGAGGATCACCATCCGAACGTGTTCCTGATCGAGCCCGAAGGCCGCGACATCCACGTCGAGACCATCCGCGAGGAGGTCTGGATGCCGGCGTTCCGCACCGCGCCGGAGCCAGGTCGCAAGGTGTTCGTGATCCGTGAGGCGGACCGGCTTTCGCCCGCTGCGGCCGACACGTTGTTGAAGGTGCTCGAGGAGCCACCGGCCGATGCCGTGCTCTTGTTGATGTCGGCGCGCGCGCACGAGCTCCCGGACACCGTGCTCTCGCGATGCCACATCGTGATGTTCACCGCCCTGTCCGAGACATTCGTGGTCGACGTCTTGGTGGACGAAGGCGTCGATCCCACGCGCGCCCGGCTGGCGGCACGTCTCACCGGCGGCAACCTCGGACGCGCGCGACGGCTGGCGATCGCACCGGACGGTCTGCGGTTCCGAGATGCGGCTCGGCAGGCGATCGAGCTCGCCGCCGCCGGACCGACCGGGGCGATGGGATCAGCCGACGTCGTGCTCGCTGCCGCGGCGGAATACAAGAAGGGACTGAAGGGCGAGCTCGAGGCCGAACTGGCACCGTTCGTCGACGAGCGGGGCAGACCTGAGGACGCCTACCGCGGTGCGATCAAACGGATCGAGGTCCGCTTCCACCGGCGCGAGCGTCGCGCCGAACGGGACTACGTCGACTGGGTGCTGCTGGCGGTGTCATCGCTCCTTCGCGATCGGATCGCAGTTGCGGTAGGGGGCGACGCGGGCCTTCTGCTGAACCCCGACCTCGAGCCCGACCCCGGCCTTTCGACCGTACGTGCGGCGACCGGTCTGGCGGGGATCGAGGAGGCGCGCGCGGCCCTGGCCGAGGACCTCAACCTGAATACCCGGCTGCTGCTCGAACACGCGTTCCTCCGGTTGAGCGAGCTCGCCGCGTAGCCACCTAGTGGGAGCGTGGCGCCGACACCACTGGCCAGCGGGAGGCGGGTGGTACGTCTTCTAGCTCCGAAGGGCTATCTGCCGCGAACCGACAACTCCAGCACGTCGATGAATAAGGGGTCGCCGTGGTTCGACCTCATGATGAACCGGATGAACCGAGCGCTCTCCGTGCCGGCGCTCGGTTCGAAGACGCTGAGCACGCCGTCGTTCTCGACCGTGCCGGAGCTCGATGTGATCCAGCTCCTCTTGTTCGTCCTCGTCTGGATCTGGAAGTCCTTCACCCCGGCCCTGGGTCCCAGGCCACATGTGCCACCGGAGGCAAGCGCGAAGCTCGAGATGTTGACGCGCTTCGGCAGCTTCACGACGACCTTGCGTGGACCCGTCTGGTAGCTGTCGACCGCATCCGATAGCCAGCCGGTGTGCAGACTCGAGTCGAACGCGAGGTCCGGGCTACACGCGGGACCGTAGTTGGGAGGGGTGAAGCCTTGGATCTCCGCCCCTCCAGCGATAGCCGCCCAATCGCGTATCAGCGCTCGACTGAGCTTCTCGGCCCCGCTGATGCTCACATCGCTAAGCTCCGCGGTTTCGTATCCGGCAGCCCGGACCTGCACCATCTTGTAGGTGTGCAGTGGGACGTTCCGGATGTGGAAGGCCCCGGTCGCGTCCGTCGTCGCCGAGAGGTCCGACGCGAGGCCTGTGTCGAGCGGTGGGATCGCCACTCGAGCGCCGCGTATCGGCCTCCTCGTCGTCTTGTCCGTGATCCTGCCGCTGATCGAACCGCACGCCGTGACCGCACAGTCCGGGGGGATCAGGAAATCCTCGGTTCCCCTCGGAGCCCCCGGCGCGCTATACGCGAAGTATCCCATGCCACGCTGGGCGAAGATCGCCCACAGTGCCGCCTGATCCGCGCCTTCGAGATCGACGAGGTCCGCCTGCAGGATCGCGTTCCGCATGTCGAGCATCGACGGCGCTGGTGGGGACAGCTCCATCGCCCGGGTGACGAGCGACTCGGCGGTCGGGGCGCCGAGCACTTGACGGATCTGCCAGAGCGTTTCGAGCCAAACCTCCCCATCGGCATGGGTGTCCGGACTCCAGCTGACCTTGCCGAGGTCGCCGAACGTGTATCCACCGGCTCCGGTCGAGGCTCCGCCTGGACACGCCGAAGCGGAGGCTCCCACGGGACAGTCGACGGGCTGTGATCGAAGCAGCCCACCGAAGGCGATATCTCCCATCACGACGTCGCCGACCGTGGCCGAGTCGGGCTTGAACCCTTGGTTATTCAGGAAGTCTTCCGCGTACCAGTCGCTCCAGCCTTCGGCCATCGATAGGGACTGCCACGTGTTCAGGCCCGAGCTCCCATCTGGATAGACGACCAGCCGATCGCTCAAGCCGTGCGTGTACTCGTGGTACACGACCTCCGCATCGTCCCCACCGTTCGCGCTGGGGAGGGGGAAGCCTGGCACGCCGTGGAACAGGTACATCTGCATCAAGGCGGGATGGCCATCGGGTGGCGTGCTCATGCTCGCGTTGTCGAAATGGTCGTTGTCCGGCAGGCCGTTCTTCGTGTTCGCGCCGTCGAGCGTGTTGCCGATCACCGGGTCGCCTCCCGAGAGCTCGAAGTTGCCTGCTGCCGCGGTGAAGCCGTAGGGGGCGCTCGCCAAGTGGTCGTGATACTTGTTCAGGTAGTACATGACCTGCGCGCCGTTCTGGCCCAGGTTGGTCTGCCAACTGAACGGGGTCGTGCTGTCCCACGTGCAAGGACGGGCGGTCGTGCAGTTCTGCGAGGTCTTCGTGATATCCAGGGCGGCGGCCTTCGTCCAATCCGTGCCGGTCACGGCCGGGATCTCCTCGCCCGCATCTGCCCGGTTGTTGTCGTTCAGGTCCGCGTAGACCCAGGCGTTGTCACCGTACAACCTGCTGGCATCCTGAACAGGGAACGCGACGGGGTTGGCGCTGTTCGCACCCGCGGGGACGATGTCGCTGGGGTAGAACTCCCACGCGGTCGCGGTGCCGGTTGCGTCTCTCGACAGGCTTTGCCGGTACAGCACGGCGCCCGTGACGGCGTCGACCACCGACAGGTTGAGTTGGTGCGTGCTCGGCCAAGTGAAGGTCCTCCAGGCCAACCGAATGCTCCGGCCGGTCGCGAACCATGTGAGTGTCGCGGAGTCGCCGGGCTGCGCGGCGTGGATCGTGGCGCCGCCGTCGACGCGGGCGGCGCCGATCGCAGCGTCCGCGCCGATCCGAGCGCGGGATAGAGATGGCCCGGGTGCGTGCACCGGTGAACCCATCACGTTCACGAGTTGGCCCCGCCCCGTGATGGTCGCGCGTAGGCCGTTGTGGAAGACCGGGATCCCGAGGGCCGATTGCGTCCACGACACGTGGTGCGTGCCGCCGATGTCAACGTAGTCCTGGCGCAGGTGGAACGTACCAAGATCAGCCCTCGACAGGCCGAACGCAGCGAGGTGAGCGTGCACGAAGGTCATCGCGACGCGGGGTGGCGGGCGCCGGCTTGGATCGGTGAGGTAGCCGTTCAACCGGCCCACCATCCGGAGGGTGCCGGTCACCGGATCCGAGGACATGATGGCCTGCGATCCCAGGTGCCGGGCCAGCGTGGTGCGTGCCCGCCGCGTCCGTGAGCCGACGGCGACCGCGGCTGCGGTGCTCCGGACGTCGAACGTCCCAGCGGCGCGCGACGTGAGGAAGGATCCCTTGGGTTGGTGGGGTCCGATCGAACTCGCCTGTGCGAGGAAGGCTGAGGAGAGGGTGACCGTGAGCGCGGCCGTCAGGCCGGCCACGAAGATCCGGCGGCTGGATCCCCGGTGTCTGTCACCGTTCTGCATACGGGAGTTCCTCTCGTCGGTCGGCGTGCAGGGAACCTAGCATCCGAAATGCCGAACATAGGAACGCGTTGGCGTCGATCGGGGGGATACTTCCGGTCGTGATGAAGGTGCTCGCATGACCGGACCTCGACGTACCAAGAAGCCGAAAGGCTTTCGCCGGCTCGAACGCTGGATGGTCGGGCTCGCGATGGGCGTGATCGCCTTCGTGTTGGAGAAGGCCGTCATGCGCTCGGTGAAGAAAGGCGGCGGCAAGATACCCGTGGAAGAGCCGACGATGATCACCACGAAGGGTGTCGAAGCGGACCTCGACTAGCCTGAAACAGGCGAGGTCAGTTTCGACGCCGAACCAGGTCGATGACCAGGCCCAGCGTGAGGAGTCCTGCGACGATCCCGAAGACCGTGGGGACCCATCCGGCCACGCGGGTTGAAAGGGCCAGCAGCGAGGTCGCGAGGATCGCGGCGCCGGCGGTCAAGCCGAGCGCAAGCCGCCTGCCCGCTCGCCGGATCGTGGTCTCGAGCGTCGTCGCACGGAAGTTCACCTCGAGCTTCTGTCCGGGTCGGGCGCCGATCAGACGCTCGACCGCCTCGATCACGCGGAGTGCGCGCACCTTCATCTTCTGCGCTTGATAGAAGACCGACTTGAGGTCGAGCTTCGCCCCCATGCCCGTAACGACGTTCCGCATCAGGAACTTCCCGGCCACGTCGAATGGGTCGAGCTCGGGGTCCAGCTGGGCTGCCGCGAGCTGCATCTGGGCGAGGGCTTTCCCGGTGAGGGTGAGCGAGGCGGGCAGCGGCACGTTGTGGCGGAGCGAGATCTCGGTCATCTCCTGCAACACCGGTCCCAGTTGGATGTCCTTCAGCGATGCCGACCGGTTCTTCGCCATCAGCCCGCCGATCTCCTCGCCGAACGCGTCGACGTCCAGGTCGCTACGGTCGATCGCACCGGACAGCATCAGCGAGATGTCGGTGAGGAACCCGACGTCTTCCTGCCAGAACGCCATCAGCAGCAGCATCATCTGCTCGCGCATCTCGGCGGTCACTTCGCCGACCATGCCGAGATCCAGGAAGTAGAGGAGTTCCTCCTCGGGCTGCCACATCAGGTTGCCTGGATGCGGGTCGGCGTGGAAGAACCCGTCGACCATGATCTGCTTGTAGAACGATTCGAGCAGCTGCCGCGCCGCTTCCTTGCGCGCGATGCCCTCGGGAGCGTCCGCGATCGGACCGCCCGCCACGTCGCGCATCACGAGCAGGCGCGATGTGGAGTAGTCGCCGTGCACCTCGGGGACACGCAGCCGCGAGAACGGGGCGATCACGTCCGTCATCCGGCGCATGTTGGCGGCCTCCATCCGGAAATCCAGCTCGCGATGCAGCGAGTCGGACAGGTGGGTGAACACCGCCTCCATGTCGATGACCTGTTTGAGCCCGGGGCGATGACTCACCTTCTCCGCGAATACCTCGAGGAGCGCCAGGTCCTGTTCGATCTGCTCCTTGGCCTCGGGCCGTTGGACCTTCACCACGACCTTCTCGCCGTTCGCCAGGACCGCGCGGTGCACCTCGGCGATCGTGCCCGCCGCGAGCGGCTGTGGCTCGATGTGATCGAAGACGTCCTCCCAGGGGACGCCTAACTCCTGCTCCATCACGTTCACCACTTGCTCCTCGGTGAGCGGTGGCACGTTGTCCTGGAGCGTCGCGAGCTCGGTGATGTACTCCGGAGGAAGCAGGTCGGGGCGCGTCGACAGGATCTGTCCGAGCTTCGCGAACGTCGGACCGAGCTCCTCGAGCGCGGCGCGCAGGCGCTTGCCCTGCCGCTGCTTCCCGATCGAACCCTCCTCGTCGGGACGGCCGAAGAGCTCCTTCAACCCGTGCTTGGCGAAGACCGTCGCGATCTTCGTGCCGCGGGCCATCAGGTGTGGCTGTGTCTCGACCTCGGCGGAGCTTCGCAGCGACGCCGCCTCCCGCGGGGCTGCAGCCGCTCCCGTGACTTGCCCGTCCGCCGTGTTCACGATGATCACGGTGCAGCGAGCGTTGTGGCTGATCCGGTTCGGCACGTTGCCCAGCAGGAACTCTTTGCGGCCGGCCATCCCCGCGTTCCCCACGACGAGCACGTCGATCGCGTGCTCCTCGGTCGCCTCCACGATCGCCATGGCAGGGTCGTCGTTGATCACGACGTGGGCGCGCCCACGCCCTCCGGCGATCTGCGTGGCGTAGTTCTTAAGCTCGTCGGCAGCGTCGCGCGCCCGTGTGGCTTCGGCCGCGCCGAACTCGGTGTCGGTCGGGTGGCCCGGCAGGATCACCTGCACGATGTGCAGGTCGGCCTCATAGCGATCGGCGAACGCAGCGGCCCACGCGACAGCCCGCTCCGCCGTCTGGGAGCGGTCGGTTCCGACCATCACGCGCTTCACGGGGCCGTTCAGCATGACGTTGCCGTTCGTGCTCATGGCCGCATGATGCCTGATAGGTGGGGCTTCCGACGACCGTGTGACCGTATCGCTCTTCGGTGCTGCCAGCACCCGTTGGGTAGACTCGGCAGCCGTCGCCGGAGTAGCTCAGTGGTAGAGCAACCGCCTCGTAAGTGGTAGGTCCGGGGTTCGAATCCCCGCTCCGGCTCTCAGGTCCGAGTCAGCTCCGGAGCCGTTCGTCGCAACCGCTCGAGCCACGGCGTGGACTCAAGCCTCTCGAAGATCTCCCGGGATTCCTCAAATAACGAGCCACCTACGAGCGCGTGCGTTCCGCGGCGAAGGAGCGGCTGACGGCCGCGGCTCAGGGCCTTCCTCGCTCGTAGCTCGTTCCGCTCGAACGCGGCGGGCTAGGGTTGGGCCGACATGGCGCTGCAGAACCGGGTCACGCCGCTCGGCGAGCTCATCGCCGATCCCGCTCGCGGTCTCGTCTACGGCAACCGCGGATGTCTGCACGACAGAGGTGGACATATCCGCCGCCCGTACGACGGTAAACGCTGGATCGCGTGCCGGCTGCGGTTCCGCGGCTGGCATCGTTCACCCTTGCTGCAGCCCGGCCGGTTCACGGAGCTGTTCTTCCTGGACGAGGCGACCGCGTTCGCCGCCGGGCATCGACCCTGCGCGCTCTGCCGCCGCGAGGACTACGTGCGATTCGTCGAGATCTGGCACACGCTCCACCCGGGCATCGTCGGTGCGGATGCGATCGACGCGGAGCTTCACAACGAGCGTGTCGACCCGGCAACGCGCGGGCATCGACTCCACGGATCGCCGATCGACGATCTCCCCGATGGCGCGTTCGTCTTGCTCCAGGGCATGCCCTGGCTGGTGTTCGGGCCTGAGCTGTTGAGGTGGTCCGCCGCCGGGTATGTCGAACGCCTGCCGCGATCGAGCTGTGTTCAGGCCGCGACGATCACGCCTCCGTCGCTCGTAGAGATCCTCCGTGCTCCAAGGGAACCGGTCGTTCCCTTCGTGCATGCCTCGGCGCTCACGGCGTGATCGGTCAGGACCAGATGATCCGCACGGTCTCCCGCCACAGATCGAGCAGGTCCGTTCGGCCGTCGAGTTCGAGCCCTGAGGTGTCGCGTCGGTTCCAGAGCATCACGTAGATGTCAGCGACGTTGCCGATCACCGCGAGCTCGGCGTCGGCCTCGACCGGGTTCGTCCCGATCTGGAAGCCCGTCGGCGCGAACGTCACGCCCCAGCTCCGAGGCACATCCGCCGCCCGTACGACCATCGACCGCTCCGTCTCAACCGGGAGCGACTTCCCGGGCCGGCTCACGAACCGGAGGAGCAGTTCGTCGATCCCGTCTGCAGCGAAGGCGGATGGGAACCCCGTGGCGCCGCCCGCCGCCCCCTCTGCATCGATCCGGTGGATCGCGGTCTCGTGCGCCTGGCGACGGGCCCAGAACGCGAGCGGTGACGGTGCGTCCAGGAATGTCCAGGTATCCAGGTCGGCGGGAGCCGCCGCGAGCGCCTCGAGCAGGGCTCGGTGACCTGCTCGGAACCAGGCAACCAGCTCCGCGTCCTGCGGCCATCCACCGACGAACAGCTCCAGATCGCCGTCGGGTGGCTGGCGCCCAGCCCCCCGGACGAATCCCGTCGCCCAGCGGTGCACGCCGCCGAGATGCCTCACGAGATCGCGCAACCGCCAGTCGGGGCAGGTCGGCACCGGGGTGGAGGGGTCGATCGACGAGGTGACTTCAACCAGGCGTTGACCGTCCAGCTTCAGTTGCTCGATGTGCTCGGACACGTCCATCCCGGCAGCCTATGCGACCCGTCCGACCTGGGATCGACGGCCGGAGCGGTTGCCGAGCGGGCTCGGGGTTGCGACAATCGCGCCCGATGCCCTTCCGCAAGGTTCTCTTCGTGCTCGCAGGCGCTTCTGCAGCCGTTGCGGGCGTCGCTTGGCGGGCCGTGGCGCAGGTGATCGTCGATCCGTCCACGACCCCCGTGAAGAACACCGGTGGCTGGGTGTTCAGCATGGCGCAGCTGCTCACGATCATCGGCGTCATCACGGCGATCTTCCTGATCGTGATGTACATGCGGTACGCGCCCCGATTCTCGAAGGACGAGGAAGGACGCAAGGTGGTTCGAGCGGACCGCGTTCGTCCAGGCCAGCCCCTCCCTCGTCGCGCGGTGGACGTGTCGCAGGCGGCGCCGGTGATCGTCGCGCCTCCGGCCATCCCCGTCGCCGTCGGAGCCGCGGCGGCTACGGCCTCCGTCGCGGCGCCTGCCGCCGCACCTGCAGCACCTGCAGTACCGGCAGCGAGCGAAGCTCCTCCGGCGACGGCTGACACACCGGCTCCGGTCGAGGCGTCGGCGGCAACCGCTACCGCACCCGCGCCTCCGGCACCCGCCGAGCGGGTCGAGGTCGCGATGGACCAGGAGGTCTTCGATGCCAAGCTCGCGGAGCTTCTCGAGGCGGGCACCGACCGCCGGGTCGCTGAGGGACAGGCGCGCCGGGCGGGCATGATCGCGGCGCGGAAGAAGGCAGAGGGCTAACCGCCCTCATCTCCGATGGACGCCACCGCGGTCGATTGGTCCATGGGCTCCTCCGCCGCGCGGCTGGCCGACTGGAACACGGCCGTCGACGTGGGACGCAGGGTCGCCGGTCCCGGGGCCCCCGTCGTCGGCGCCGATCGCGCGCGGGTCCGCGAGGACCTCGCCGAGGTCGTCCCTCAGGCCGAGCAGCTCATCCGTGGGTTCACTCAGATGGAGGTCCAGGGGTTCCGTTCGCGGCCGTGGGTGATGGGGCGGACCGACTGGATGCGGGCCAACCTGAACGGGCTGCAGCGGCTGATCGAGCCGCTTGCCGAGCGGATCCTGGACGGGCGTCCGACGCGCGCGGAGTTCAAACGGAAGGCCCTCGGCGCGCAAGCCGGTGTTCTGATCGGCTACGTCGCGCGCAAGGTCTTGGGCCAGTACGACGTATTCCTGCCACCCGACGATGAGGGCCTCCTCTACTTCGTCGGTCCGAACATCGTGGAGGTTGAACGGCGCTTCGCGCTTCCCCCGCGCGACTTCCGGCTGTGGATCGCGATCCATGAGGTCACGCATCGGGTGCAGTTCGGACACGCCACATGGCTCCGCGGGTTCCTGTCGAGCCAGGTGAACGAGTACCTCTCTACCGTGCAGCTCGACTCACACCAGATGATGGAACAGCTGAAGCGCGCGGCCGACGAGGCGAGGGCCGGCGCTGATTGGCGCGGGATGGGCGGGGTCTTCCTCCTGCTCTCTCCCGAACAGCGTGAGCTGTTCAAACGGATGCAGGCGATGATGTCGCTCCTGGAGGGTCACGCGTCCTACGTGATGAACGAGGTCGCGCGCGATCACGTGCACGACGTCGACAGGATGCGCCGCGCGCTTTCCGCTCGGCGTCGTTCCTCGACCGTCGAGCGCTCGTTCCAGAAGGCGATCGGCTTCGACCAGAAGATCCAGCAGTACGATGCCGGCGAGCGGTTCGTCCGCACGATCGTCGACCGCGCCGGGATGGCGACGTTCAACCTGATCTGGCGCAGCGCCGCCGATCTCCCGTCGCACGACGAGATCGTCGAGCCGGAGCGCTGGCTCGCGAGGGTGGGCGGCTAGGCGGGCGCTATGCATCGACCACCGGCCGTCGCCCGGGTCCTGGAACGGGTGACGGCGACGGCCCGTGAGCACGAGATGTTCCTCCCGAATCAGACGGTGCTGGTCGCGGTCTCCGGCGGCCCAGATTCCCTCTGTCTGTTGGAGTCGCTCGTTCGACTCCGCCGCCTGTTCAAGGTCAGTCTCGAGGTGTTCCACCTGGATCACGGCCTGCGTCAAGCCTCGCGTCAGGACGCCGCGTATGTCCGCCGGACCGCCGAGCGGCTGAAGCTGCCCTTCCACATCCGTGCCGCGGAGGGCCGCCCCGCGAAGGGCGAGTCCGTCGAGGCGTGGGCCCGCGAACGCCGGCTGCTCGCGATGGGAGCGGTGGCCCGCGAGATCGGCGCGGCGCGGGTCGCGATCGGTCATACCGCGGACGATCAAGCCGAGACCGTCTTGATGGCGTTGATCACCGGCAGTGGGTTGCGAGGGCTCGGCGGGATCGCGCCGTTCTCGGGCCCCTGGGTCAACCCGCTCATCGACGTGGGTCGCGAGGAAGTGTTGGCGTTCGTTCGCGCGCTGCATCTGCGACCACGCAAGGATCCGACGAACGACGACCCACGGTTCTTGCGCAACGCGATCCGCCTGCGAGGGATGCCTGCGCTCGAGCGCTCCGTCGGTCGATCGATCCGCGAACCGTTGGTGAGGACTGCGGCCGGGCTGCGCGAGGACGTGGAGGAGCTGCAGCGCCGAGTGGACGAAGTGCTCCCGGACGTGTTCGAGGAGACACCGGACGGCGCCGACCTGCACGCCATCGCGCTGTTGGACCAGCCGCGCGCGATCGCGGGCAGGGTGGTGGCGCACGCGGTGTACGCGATCGGAGCGACGTGCGATCGTGCCGACGTCGTCGCCGTGCTCGATCTGGCGGCGGGGCGGCCGGGGCGTCGACGCGATCTGTCGTCGGGATCGACGGCACGCCGAGGCCGGGAGTATGTTCATCTCTCTCGCCCTTCCCCCGGCGCCGGTGAGAGCCAGCCGCCCCGAACGGGAAAGGGGAAGACGACGTGAGCGTCACCGAGCGAGGTTCCCTCTCTACACTGGCCACCTACGTGGAGGCCTACGAACCCGACATCGACCGCGTCTTGATCTCCGCCGAGGAGATCCAAGCGAAGCTCGCTGAGATGGGGGAGCGCATCAGCCGGGATTACGCCGGTCGCCGGTTGTTGTTGGTGGGGGTGCTGAAGGGAGCCTTCGTCGTGATGGCCGATCTCGCGCGCTACATCCGGCTGCCGCTCGAGTTCGACTTCATGGCGGTCTCGTCGTACGGCGCCGCCACCAAGACCTCGGGCGTGGTCCGCATCCTCAAGGACCTCGATCACGACCTGGAGGGACTCGATGTGTTGGTCGTCGAGGACATCGTGGACTCGGGACTCACGTTGAAGTACCTGCTGAAGAACCTGGCGGGACGCAAGCCGGCCTCGCTCGAGGTCGCCGCGCTCCTGCGCAAGGAAGGGATCCAGCAGGTGAACCTCGACATCCGCTACACGGGGTTCGAGATCCCGAACGAGTTCGTGGTCGGCTACGGGCTGGACTTCGCCGAGCGGTTCCGGAACCTGCCGTACATCGCCACGCTCCGCCCCGAGGCCTACGCCGACGCCTGACGGGAACCGCACCGCAGGAAGTGGCATCGAACGGCCTATGGCGCGTCACCGGCTCGCCGCCCTCGCCCTCGCCCTCATGCTCGCCTCCTGTAGCGGGAGCGGGGGTGCCGAACCCGGGACAGGGGTGAAGGGTAGAGTGCTGCTGGGCCCGAGCTGTCCCGTCGAGAACCCCGCCTCGCCCTGTCCTGACACCCCGTTCCGCGGCGACGTGCAGGCCACGGCCACCGACGGCTCCACCCGATCCACGACGACCGACGATCGAGGAGGGTTCACCCTCGATCTTGCACCGGGGACCTACGAGCTCGTCGCGTTGACCGCCTCGGACGGCGGACCGCCGACGGCCAAACCGGAGACGGTCGACGTGCGGGCCGGCTCGTACACCGAGGTCACCCTGCAGGTCGACACCGGCATCCGATGACGGCCGATCCGTCGTCGCCGGTGGGTGCTACCATCGGCGAACGGGTCTCCGCACGCCCAGCGTCGGAGCCCCGAACCGTCTTCCGAACCCACCCTGAAGGAGCTCGATCTGAGCCAGCCCGAGAGCCCGTTGCGGAAGGCCACCCGCACGCCCACGTTGTGGATCGTGGTGATCACGGCGGGCTTCCTTCTCACGGTCTCGCTCCTGGGTCATCAGGATTCCGGTAAGGATCTGACGCTCACGGAGTTCGAGCGAGGGGTCGCGCAAGGAGACATCGCCTCGGCGAAGGTCATGGAGGGTGACCAGGTCATCACGGGCGACTTCGTGAGCGGTGGAACCTACCGCGTCGCGTACCCGGCCGAGTCCGAGGACGAGCTGGTGACCGCGCTCGCCGAAGCGGATGTCCCCACGGAAGTCGACCCGCAGCTGCCGAACAACCTGGTGAACCTGTTCGTCACGGTCCTGCTTCCGGTGCTGTTGATCGGCGGCGTCCTGATCTGGGTGATGAACCGCTCACAGGGCGGCGGTGGTCGCGTGATGCAGTTCGGGCGCAGCCGTCACAAGACCGTGAACAAAGACCAGCCGAAGACCACGTTCGCCGATGTCGCCGGTGTGGACGAGGCGATCGAGGAGCTCGAGGAGGTGAAGGATTACCTCCAGTCGCCGGCGAAGTTCCAGGCGATGGGAGCGAAGATCCCGCGCGGCGTGCTGTTATTCGGTCCGCCGGGGACCGGGAAGACCCTGCTCGCGCGCGCGGTGGCGGGCGAGGCCGGCGTCCCGTTCTTCTCGATCAGCGGATCGGACTTCGTGGAGATGTTCGTCGGCGTCGGCGCGGCGCGCGTCCGCGACCTGTTCGAGCAGGCGAAGGCGAGCGCGCCGGCGATCGTGTTCATCGACGAGATCGATGCCGTGGGCCGGCACCGCGGGGCGGGCCTCGGTGGTGGGCACGACGAGCGCGAGCAGACCTTGAACCAGCTGCTGGTGGAGATGGACGGGTTCGACCAGCGATCGACCGTGATCTTGATGGCGGCGACGAACCGGCCCGACATCCTGGATCCGGCGTTGTTGCGTCCGGGACGATTCGACCGGCAGGTCGTGATCGACCGCCCGGACCTCGAGGGGCGCAAGGCGATCCTCAAAGTGCACGCGCGTGGGAAGCCGTTCGACGCCGACGTGGATCTGGCGGTGCTCGCGCGGCGGACGCCCGGCTTCACGGGCGCCGACCTGGCGAACGTGATCAACGAGGCCGCGTTGCTCGCAGCACGTCGATCCAAGCGCGCGATCACGATGGCGGAGGTCGAGGAGGCTGTCGACCGCGTGATGGCCGGCCCCGAACGGAAGAGCCGAGTCATGGACGAACAGGAGCGACGGCTGATCGCGTACCACGAGGGCGGGCACGCGATGGTGGCGCACGTCCTGCCCAACACCGACGAGGTCCACAAGATCACGGTGATCCCCCGGGGCCGGGCGTTGGGCTACACGCTGACGCTGCCGGAGCAGGACAAGTTCCTGATGACACGCGAGCAGCTCCGCGACGAGCTCGCGATGCTGATGGGCGGGCGTGTCGCCGAGGAGATCGTGGCGGGCGACGTGACCACGGGCGCGCAGAACGACATCGAGCGTGCCACGAAGGTCGCGCGGCAGATGGTGACCGAGTACGGCATGTCGGACACCATCGGACCGCGCACCCTCGGGGTGAAGCAAGGCGAAGTGTTCCTGGGGCGCGACTGGGGTTCGACGCCCGACTACTCCGATGCGGTGGCGTTCGAGATCGATCAGGAGGTCCTGCTACTGATCGACGAGGCGCACGACGTCGCGCTCGAGATCCTCGAGCAGAACCGCGCGAAGCTGGACGCACTCGCCGCGCTCCTCCTCGAGAAGGAGACGCTCGATCGCGAAGAGGTAGAGCGGTTCTTCGCCGAGGTCGAGCGACGCTCGCCCCGCGGACCCGAGGAACGAGGGGCCGGTCTGGCCGTGTCACGCAAGGCGCTCCGGCAGCAGCCCAGCCCTCCCGCCACACTCGGTCGGCCGGGGCTTGCCCCGGCCTAACGCTCGGTAGACTCGCGCCGTCAATGACCGACCGCTGGGCTACGTTCGATTGCTACGGAACGCTCATCGACTGGATGGGCGGCATCCGCTCGACATTCGAGCGGCTGTGGCCCGCCGCAGACGCCGACGTGTTGCTCGCGAGGTACCACATGATCGAGCCGGGGATCCAGGAGGGAAGTGGGATCCCGTACCGCACCGTGATGGCCGAGGCCCTAGCCAAGCTCGCGGCCGAGGAGGGGCTCGAGCTCGTCGCCGGAAAGAGAGGGGCTCTCGGCAGGTCGCTGCCGTCCTGGCCGGTCTTCCCCGAGGTGCCTGGGACGCTCGGCGCGCTCCGTGAGCGAGGGTGGCGGCTCGCGATCCTGTCGAACACCGATCCCGACTTCTTGGACGCATCATTGGGGGCCATCGGGGTGCCGGTCGACGAGCGCATCGTTGCGTCAGAGATCGGCTCGTACAAGCCGGCGTTCGGCCACTGGGAGGCGTTCTTCGCGCGGACGGGCGCCGATCGTCGGCGGCACGTGCACATCGCCGCGTCGCTCTTCCACGACGTGCAGCCGTGTGCCGCGTTGGGACTGCCCTGCGTATGGGTCAACCGGCAGGCCGAGTCGAGCGATCTCCCGCGTGCCGGCGAGCTTCCCGATCTGACCGCGCTCCCCGATGCGCTCGAATCTCTGGTTCCGGCCACCGCCGGGTAGCATCGGTGACGGCATGGACGAAGACCGGTTCGACGAGAAGAAGGTCGAGGAGGGCGTCCGCCTGATCCTCGAAGGGGTGGGCGAGGATCCGGGGCGGGGCGGTCTCCGCGAAACGCCCGCTCGCGTCGCCCGGATGTACCGGGAGGTGTTCTCAGGGATCGGCCAAGACGCCGCTCGCTTGGTGACCGTCGTCGAGGGCGCCGACCACGACGAGATGATCATGGTCCGCGACATCCCCTTGTACTCGATGTGCGAACACCATCTGATCCCCTTCAGCGGCAAGGCACACGTCGCCTACATCCCGAACAAGGAACAGCAGATCACCGGCCTCTCCAAGATCGCCCGCGTCGTGGATCTGCTAGCGAAGCGTCCGCAGGTCCAAGAACGGCTCACAACGCAGATCGCCGAGGCGCTCGACGAAGCGCTCTCACCGCGGGGCGTGTTCGTCGTGATCGAAGCCGAGCACTTCTGCATGACGATGCGAGGCATCAAGAAGCCGGGCTCCGTGACCGTGACATCCGCGGTTCGCGGGCTGTTCCGCACCGACGCCCGGACACGGCAAGAGGCGATGTATCACATGGGCCACCGCCCCTAGCGATCACCCCCGCACGCCCGGAGAGACGGGACTACGATGCGTCCCATGGCTGGGGAGGCTCTCTGGCGTTGCGGTTCGCACGTCATCGCCTTGCACGAGCGCACCCTGGTGATGGGCATCCTGAATGTCACGCCAGACTCGTTCTCCGACGGCGGCTCATTCGCGAATGCCGACGATGCCGTCAAGGAAGCCATCCAGATGGTGGCTGACGGGGCGGACATCGTGGACATCGGCGGCGAATCCAGCCGGCCGGGATCCGATCCCGTCTCACCGGAGGAGGAGCGATCGCGCGTCGTGCCCGTGGTCCAGCGGATCATCCACGAGCTTCCGGATGTGCCCGTCTCCGTCGACACGCGCAAGGCCTTCGTCGCGCGCGCGGCGATCGATGCAGGCGCATCGATCGTCAACGATATCTCCGCGGGCGCCGATCCGGAGATGTTCGATATCGTCCGCGGGGCCGGCGTAGGCCTGGTGCTGATGCATATGAAGGGCGAGCCGAAGACGATGCAGGACGATCCGACGTATCACGACGTGGTCGCGGAGGTGCGGGGCTTCCTGGGAGATCGCATCGAGGCCGCGACCGCCGCAGGCGTCGGGTTCGATCGGCTCTGTATCGATCCAGGGATCGGCTTCGGGAAGACGCTCGAGCACAACCTGACGATCCTTCACGACATCGGGGCGTTCCATCATCTCGGCGTACCGGTCCTGGTCGGACCCAGCCGGAAACGGTTCATCGGCACGTTGACCGAGACCGAGGTCGACGATCGCACCGGGGGAACCGCCGGCGTGGTGGCGTGGTGCGCCGCTCAGGCCGTTGACGTGTTGAGGGTCCACGACGTGAAGGAGATGGTGCGGGTCGTGCGGGTCGTGGATGCCATCACGCACAGCGGCTCGTGACCGCGGTGGGAGAGAAGGTCCGTGTGCGCACCTCGGGCGGCGAGCTGGCCTGTCTGGATACGGGCGACGGACCGCCGGTCGTCTTGCTCCACGGGTTCCCGCAGTCGGCGTACGTGTGGCGCGACCTCGTGCCACTGCTCTCGTCCCGTTTCCGCGTGATCGTTCCGGACCTGTTGGGCTCTGGTGACTCCGATCGGCCGAGCGACGCGCGCCTCGATCTCCCGGCGCAGGCCGGCTACGTCGGCGAGGCGCTCGCTGCGCTCGGGGTGGAGCGGTTCGCTGCCATCGGCCACTCCGTGGGCGGTGGCGTCGCACAGCTGCTGGCCCTGGACGGTGTGGGCGTCGACGCGATGGTCCTCATCTCGTCGACGGGGCTCGATGCTTGGCCGACGTTCGCCACGCGCGAGGTACAGCTGACCCCGCCGGACCAGGAGATGGAGCTGCTCGTCCATTCGGGCATCCGCGCGTCCCTCAGAGCCGGGATGGTCGATCCGGACCGGATCAACGAAGAGCAGGTCGCCGAGTACCTCCGGCCGTGGTCGGGAGACGACAGAGTCGCGTCGTTCTTCCGTTTCGTCCGTGCCCTGGACGGCGAGGGGCTGAACAGGTCCGACGAACTGGGACGGTTGGATATCCCGGTGCTGATCTTCTGGGGAGAAGACGATCCTTTCTATCCGGCGTCGGTGGCGGAGCGGTTGAACGCCGCGATCCCGACGTCAACGCTTGGCTTAGTGCCGGGGTGCGGCCATTTCCTGTTGGACGAGGCGGTCGAGACGATCGGCCCGATGATCTACGAGTACCTCCGCGCGCGGTACCTGCGCGCGCCGCACGGCCATGGCGACACCTCGGGGATCGTGACGATCCAGCTCGAACGGCGTCCGCCGTGGGTCGATCTGGCTGAGGACGAGGAAGATGCGTGGCACGAGGTCGACGACGAGGAGGGCGAAGCGTGAGCACGGCGAGGCTGTTCCTGTCGGGGATCCGTGCCGAAGGTCGTCATGGGGCTCGTCCGAACGAGAAGGACCGGCCGCAACCGTTCGTCGTCGATCTGGACGTTGAGGTCGAGGTGGGCAAGGACTCGATCGATGGCACCGCCGACTACCGAGGGATCACCGATGTCGTGCGCATGATCGTGACCACGCGCTCGTTCGACCTGATCGAGTCGATGGCCACTGCGATCGCCGAGGAGGTCCGCTCGCTCGACGGCGTCACGCGGGTGACCGCGGTGGTCCACAAGCCGAACGCGGCTGATCGGCTCGGGATCGACGGCGTCGCTGCCGCATCGACGTCCCCGCCGGGGTAGGAGCGTTGCGCGCCTATCTCGCGCTCGGCTCGAACCTGGGCGACCGGCTCGCGACCCTGCAGCACGCGGTCGACGCGCTGCGCGCGGTGCCCGGGATAGTCGTGACCCGGAGCTCGCGCGTCTGGGAGACGGAGCCGGTAGGTGGTCCGGGGCAGGGCGCGTTCTTGAACGCCGTCATCGAGCTGGAGTCGAAGCTCGACCCGCTGGAGCTGCTGGCCGCCGCCAACGGCGTCGAGGCCGAGCTCGGCCGCACCCGCGAGATCCGCTGGGGTCCGCGGACGATCGACATCGACATCGTGTTGATCGATGGTCGAACGGTCGACGAGCCGACCCTCACCGTCCCCCACCCGCGTATGCACCAGCGGGCATTCGTCCTCATGCCGCTCCTGGAACTGCTCCCCGACCCCGTCCTCCCCGACGGCACGCGCCTCCTCGAGGTCCGTCTCCCGCCGGCGGAGGTCCGGCCCTACGCCCCGCCACTGATGGTCAAGCGGTGAGTGACCGCCTCTGCCTCCGCTGTGACTGGCAGGGCCCAACGCGAGGATCCTCGTGCCCGAACTGCGGGGAACAGCTCTATCGGTTGAGAGAACGTCGGCGGGTCGCGAGCGATCCGACGCATCCTCCGCCCCGCTCCCCCCCGAGTCTTCAGACAGATCCTGCGGAAGTGATGGAGCCCACACGTCGACCCCGCTCGGTCGTCGCGTCCATCGTCACGGCGCTCATCCTGGTCGTTGTCGTCGGTGCCTGGCTCCGGGCACACACACCTGAGCATGAGGCCTCGGCGCCGAGACCGATCAACCTGACGGGAACGCTCGTCTACACGGTGCCCGACGGCGCCCATCGGTCGCGGCTGTGGCGCTGGGACCTTGCGACAGGTCAGGTCGCTCGAGGCCCGCGCATCCCGAGTGCGGTCGACCTGGTGCATGTCTCGGGGGGGAACACCCGTTGGGTCGGGGTAACGTCGCAGCTCCCCTCCGGGCGGCTCCAGGCTTTTGTGCTCCGGTCGCTCAGCCCTCGAGGTCCGCGGACGGCGATCGTGAGCGGGGAAAACGTCGTCTGGGATCCGCAGGGACGGAGCGTGGCAGCGGTTCACGGTGGACCGTTCGGATCGAGCTGCGCGCGACGGATCTCGATCCGCTGGGCGGATCCGGTCTCGGCCGTCGCCGAGCCGAGATTCGTCGCTCCTGCCCTCTGCGGCGATGTGCTGTCCCTCGGGCTTGATGACACGGCGACGTACTTGACGCTGTTCCGCGATGGGCGTGTTGGGATCTATCTGGCCGGTGTGCATCGGATCCACCTGGTCCTCCCTGGGCACGTGCTGATCTCGATGTCTGCGGTGAGCGACATGGTCGTCGTTCCTGCGTCGTCGCTGCCCGGCATGGTGCCGCTCCAGCGGAGACCGGAGTTGGCAGGCAACGACCTGCCCGAGGCGAGGCTCTACTTCCGCGGCCTTGGTGCGAACCTCCTCACTCCGTACGGCATCGGAGCCGACCGGTTCGCCATCGATAAGGTCCTCGCATGGTCCCCGGATGGGCTGATCGCCCTGACCGAGGGTGTGATGGGACACGAGCGCGGGTTGTTCGAGCTGAGCGCCGGTCCCGCGAGCGGCGTGCGCATCCCCACCTTCGTCGGCCCTGTGGAAGAGGTCGCGCACGCCACGTTCACGGCCGACGGAACCGCCATCGTGGTGACCCCTGACGGGGTATTCGCGATCGTCCACGATGAGATGGTTCCACTCGCGCCGCCCGCGGACGCGCCCGCGCCGGACGGACCCCTCGTCTGGCTCGCTTGAGTTGCCATACTCGCCGCGATGAACATCTCTGTGGTGGGCGCCGGCCGCGTCGGCACGGCGAT
This sequence comes from uncultured Actinomycetes bacterium, assembly GCA_963695975.1. Lineage (GTDB taxonomy): Bacteria > Actinomycetota > UBA4738 > UBA4738 > HRBIN12 > JBBQVZ01. The sequence goes on from CAVOIB010000002.1 coordinate 484,683, forward strand.
GGCTGTCTTGCTCGCGAGAGCAGGTCACCGGATCGTCGCCGTCTCGGGCCGAGGAGCCACGCGCGATCGAGCGTCGCGGTTCCTTCCCGATGTGCCGTTCCTCGATGCCCCGGACGCGTGCCGGGCCGGTGAGCTGATCCTGATCGGCGTCCCGGACGACGTGATCTTGCCGACGCTCGAGTCACTTGCCGCAGCGGACGCCTTCCACGACGGGCAAACCGTAGCGCACGTCTCGGGAGCCTCGGGGCTCGATGTGCTGGCGCCGGCCCACGTCGCCGGTGCGCACACGCTGGCCATCCACCCGCTCCAGACCTTCCCCGACGTCGCGGGGGCACTCGAACGGATCCCCGGGAGCGCCATGGCGATCACCGGCTCCGATCCGGAGTCCTCAACGCTGGGTGAGCGGATCGCCGACGACCTGATGGCGCGACCCTTCCGCTTGGAGGACGACGCCCGCCCCCTGTATCACGCGGCCGCGGTGTTCGCCTCCAACTACCTGATCGTCACGGCCGCGATCGCCGAGGATCTGCTCCGGACCGTGGGGGTGATGCAGCCGATCGAGGCGATGCAGCCCTTGCAGCGTGCGAGCCTCGACAACGTCGAGCGGCTCGGTCCGATGGAGGCCTTGACGGGGCCCGCCGTGCGCGGCGACGCGCGGACGATCGAACGGCACCTCGTCGCGCTCAACGATGCCGCTCCCTACGCCGTCGACGTCTACGTCGAGCTCTGCCGCTCGGCCCTCGATCTCGCCGTCCGGTCCGGCCGGCTCTCGGAGGACGCCCGCCGCTCCGTGCGTGAGGTGCTCGACCGGTGGAGCTGATCCGGACGGCCGACGGTGTCGCCGAGGCTATAGAGGGACTGCGGAGGTCAGGGAGCGACGTCGGACTCGTGCCAACGATGGGCGCGCTGCACGAGGGCCACGCCTCGCTGATCCGCCGCGCGCGCCAAGAACGTCGCGTCGCGGTCGTCTCGATCTTCGTCAACCCGCTCCAGTTCGGTCCGAACGAAGACCTCGCTCGATACCCCAGGGAGGAGGCGAGCGATCTGGTGCTCTGCGAAGAGCTCGGCGTTGACGTCGTATGGGTGCCATCCCTCGAGGAGTTCTACCCGCCCGGGGTCGTGCTGGACTCTCCGGATCCGGGGCCGGTCGGCGACATCTTGGAGGGCAGGGAACGGCCAGGGCACTTCGCAGGTGTGCTGAAGGCCGTCCACCGGTTGTTGGACGTCGTGGGTCCGGATGCCGCGTACTTCGGCGAGAAGGACGCGCAGCAGATGTTCCTGGTCCGGAGGATGGCTCGGGAGCTCGCGTTGCCGGTCCAGGTGGTCGCCTGCCCGACGGTTCGAGAGCCGGACGGTGTCGCACGATCGTCGCGCAACGCCTACCTGGCTCCCGACGAACGCGCGCAGGCCGGATGCTTGTTCCTCGCCCTGTCCGAGGCCGCTCAGCGCGCGCGAGCCGGTGAGCGAGACGCGGCGGTCTTGGTCGCGTCGATGGCTCGCGAGATCGGTGCGACGCCGCTCGCGTCACTTGACTACGCCGCCGTCGTCGACGAGCAGACGTTCGAACCCGTCGTGGCCGTCATCGGGGAGGCTCGGGCGTTGGTGGCGGTGCGGTTCCCCTCGGCGCGGCTCATCGACAATCTGCGCCTCCCGATCGACCGATAGGATGCCCGCGATGCTCCTGGCCGCCGACGTCGGCAACACAGAGATCGTCCTCGGGGTCTTCCGCGACGCCGATCTGGTGCGTACGTGGCGAGTATCCACCCAAGCGGAGCGAACGGCGGACGAGTTGGCACTCTTGCTGTCGGGGTTTCTCTCCCAGGAGGACATCGCGATCGGATCGCAGGTCTCCGGGCTAGTCGTGGCGTCGGTCGTTCCGGACGTGACCGCGGCTATACGTGAGATGGCGGCGCGCTACCTCCCCGCGCCACCCTTGATCGTGGGCCCGGGGACGAAGACCGGCGTGCCGATCCTCACCGACAACCCGCGCGAGGTCGGCGCCGACCGTGTCGTGAACACACTCGCAGCCTTCTCACGGTTCGGCGGCCCCGCGATCGTCGTCGACTTTGGGACCGCCACGAACTTCGACGTCGTCTCGGACAAGGGCGAGTTCGTCGGGGGCGTCATCGCTCCGGGGATGCAGGCGTCGGCGGCGAGCCTCTTCTCCCGCACCGCCCGTCTCACCCGGGTGGAGTTCGTCGCACCGGCGTCAGTCATCGGCAAGAGCACCGTGGAGTGCATCCAGTCGGGGCTCGTCTACGGGACGGCCGGCGAGGTCGATGCGATCGTCGAGCGCATCAAGGCCGAGCTCGGATCCGCGACCGTCATCGCGACCGGTGGGATCGCGTCCGTCGTGATCCCACACTGCCGCACGATCGATCACCATGAGCCCTGGCTGACGCTCGAAGGTCTGCGTCTCGTCTTCGAACGCAACGCGGTGACCGACGGTGAGTGAGTTCGAGTCGCACGAAGGGCTGTCGCGCGAGGCAGAGGTCCTCCGCGCGCGCCGTGAGTCGATGGAGCGCCTCCGGGCGTCGGGCGTCGAGCCATTCGCTCTGTCGTTCGAGGTCGATACGCACGCCGCTGAGCTGCACGAGGCGCATGCCTCGCTGGGCCCTGACCAACAGACCGCTCAGCGCGCCCGGGTGGCCGGTCGCGTTGTCCTAGCTCGAAGGCACGGCAAGCTCACGTTCTTCACGCTCCGCGATCGTTCCGGCGACATCCAGCTCCTATGCGGGGAAGACGATCTCGGCGTGGCCTACGGGCTCACGGAGGAGGTCGATCTCGGAGACATCGTCGGCGCGGCGGGCCTCGTGATCACGACGAAGCGCGGCGAGCTTTCCATCCGGGTCGACGAGCTCGCGATGCTCACGAAGGCGCTTCGTCCGCTGCCCGAGAAGTGGCACGGTCTCCAGGACCCCGACCTTCAGCAGCGTCGGCGCTACCTGCACCTGATAGCCGACGAAGCCCCCCGTCGGTACGTGGATGCGCGCGCCGCCGTCCTCAAGACGATCCGGAGCGTCCTCGACGCGCGCGGGTTCGTCGAGTTCGAGGGACCGATCCTGCAAAGCGTCGCGGGCGGAGCGAACGCGCGGCCGTTCACGACATATCACCACGCGCTCGACACGGAGATGAAGCTCCGGATCTCGCTCGAGCTGTACCTCAAGCGGATGCTGGTGGGCGGTCTCGAACGCGTCTACGAGCTCGGGCGCAACTTCCGAAACGAAGGTATCGATCGCGATCACAATCCGGAGTTCTCCATGCTCGAGGCGTACCAGGCCTACGGCGACTACACGACCATGATGGAGCTGTCGGAGTCGTTGATCGTTGCGTGCGCGCGGGCGGTCAACCCGATCATGGGCCGCGATCGCGATGCCGTCCGCCTCGCGTTCGGCGGCCGGACGGTCGATCTCACCCCCCCGTTCCGGCGGATCACGATCCTCGGCGCCGTGTCGGATGCCGTCGGCGAGCCGGTGACGCTGGATCGCGACGATCTCCCGGCGCTCGCCGAACGGCAGGCGGTGCCGATCGACCCCCTTTGGGGACCGGGAAAGATCGTGCAGGAGCTCTTCGAGAAGTTGGTCGAGAGCGCGATCGATCAGCCCACGTTCGTGTGCGACTTCCCGCGGGAGGTGTCGCCGCTCGCGCGGCCGCACCGCGATGACCCCGGGCTGACCGAGCACTTCGACCTGGTGGCAGCCGGACTCGAGCTGGTGACCGCGTTCTCAGAGCTCACCGATCCGATGGAACAACGGGCGAAGTTCGAGTTGCAGCAGCAGATGCGGGCCGTATTCGGCGATGAGACCCACCCGATGGACGAGGATTTCCTGCGCGCGCTCGAGCACGGCATGCCGCCGGCCGGCGGCCTTGGATTGGGGATCGACCGCCTCCTGATGCTGCTCACCGACGCGTCCAGCCTGCGTGATCTGATCATGTTCCCGGCGCATCGCCCCGAGGATCCGGTTCCCGATCCGGAGGGTTGAACGGCCCGAGCGGGTCCCGAGTCCGAGAGATATGCTCCGCGGCATCCGTTCAGGAGGGGAGCCCATGACGGACGAGCTGTCGGATCGCATCAAGGGCGTGCCGCTGTTCGCGGAGTTCAATGACAAGGAGATCCAGCGCGTCGCGGGCATCGCGAAGGAGGTGCACTTCCCGGAGGGGAGGGTGATCGCGAGGCAAGGCGAGTCTGGGGTTGGGTTCCACATGATCGTGGAGGGTGAAGCCTCCGTCACGGTTGATGCCACAGAACATGCAGTGCTCCAGCCGGGCTCTTACTTCGGCGAGATGTCGTTGCTCGATGGCCGGCCTCGTTCGGCTACGGTCACCGCTACCACCGACCTGACCACCGTCTCGATGACGTCGTGGGACTTCAACGGATTGCTCGACCAGTACCCCGAGCTCTCCCGGAAGCTGCTCATCGAACTCTGCAGGCGACTCCGGGCGATCGAGGCGCCGGTCGCGGAGTAGGAAGCGCCTCCCCTGAAGGCCGCTTCAGCGGAGCTCTTCGGCCGCCTCATGCAATACGATGACGATGTCGTCGAGGCGCGTTCCTTTCGCCACGAACCCCGACGCGCCCGCGCGGCGCGCCTCAGCCTCGACGCCCGGATCGGCGTTCGCCGTGAGGATCACTACAGGAAGGTCCGGGGCCCGCTCGTGGATCCGTTGCATCGCGTCGAACCCCGAGAGATCCGGCATCGACAGGTCCATGAGGACGACGTCGGGGTAGACCTCCTCGGCCTCGCGACAGGCATCCAGGCCGCCGCCTGCCTCGCCGGCGATCTCGATCTCGTCCACCAGTTCGAGTGCGGTGCGCAGCGCATGACGGAACGTCGGATGATCGTCCACCACCAATACGCGCATGTGACGACCTCCTCACTGCTCACGGGACCAGCGGCGTAGGGAACCACCGTGGGTGGGAAGGCGCGACGATCGTGTCACGTGGGCCCGCGTACGCACAACGGGCTAACAGGGGGTTTGCGCTAGTACGAATGGAGGGTTCTCGTATCCGCCTCGCCGAGGCTCATCCTCGGAGCGGCAGGTTCCGAATACCTTAGGAGAGAGCGACGCTCCGCGGGAGGAAACACGCACATGGCGTTCAAGGCGAAACCGAGGTCACGGGTATACTTCCCCCCAGCGGGCGCCGTCACCGGTTTCCGGATGCGGCGCTCGATGAACCTCGGGGGTAGGACGTGGTCCGTGGATCCCCGGGAACAGGGAACATGCGGGTCGTTGCCCGGAGGACGCTGACATGTTCGAACGCTTCACGGACCGCGCCAGACGAGTGGTGGTCCTCGCCCAGGAAGAGGCGAGGATGCTCAACCACAACTACATCGGTACCGAGCACATCCTCCTCGGGCTGATCCACGAGGGCGAGGGTGTCGCGGCCAAGGCGCTGGAGTCGCTGAACATCTCGCTAGAGGCGGTCCGTCAGCAGGTCGAAGAGATCATCGGCCAGGGGCAGGCGGCGCCGACCGGGCACATCCCGTTCACCCCCCGCGCGAAGAAGGTCCTTGAGCTCAGCCTCCGCGAGGCGTTGCAGCTCGGACACAACTACATCGGAACCGAACACATCCTGCTCGGGCTCATCCGTGAGGGCGAGGGGGTGGCGGCGCAGGTCCTCCAGAAGCTCGGCGCTGATCTCAACCGCGTCCGCCAGACAGTGATCCAGCTCCTCTCCGGATACACGGGTGGCAAGGGCGAGCAGACCCCCTCCGGTTCCGGCGAGGGCGGCCCGCAGGGATCGATGGTCCTTGACCAGTTCGGCCGTAACCTCACGCAGCTCGCTCGTGAGAGCAAACTCGACCCCGTGATCGGTCGCGAGAAGGAGATCGAGCGGGTCATGCAGGTCCTGTCGCGCCGGACCAAGAACAACCCGGTGCTGATCGGCGAGCCCGGCGTCGGCAAGACCGCCGTCGTCGAGGGTCTCTCGCAGGACATCGTGCGGGGCGAGGTGCCCGAGACCCTCAAAGGTAAGCAGATCTACACGCTCGACCTCGGCGCGCTCGTCGCCGGCTCGCGCTACCGCGGCGACTTCGAGGAGCGCCTGAAGAAGGTGCTGAAGGAGATCAAGACGCGCGGCGACATCATCCTGTTCATCGACGAGTTGCACACGCTCGTCGGTGCCGGTGCGGCCGAGGGCGCGATCGACGCGGCAAGCATCCTGAAGCCGATGCTCGCGCGCGGTGAGCTCCAGACGATCGGCGCCACGACGCGCGACGAGTACCGCAAGCACCTTGAGAAGGACGCGGCCCTCGAACGTCGGTTCCAGCCGATCACCGTGAACGAGCCGACCGTGCCGCACACGATCGAGATCCTCAAAGGGCTCCGCGATCGGTACGAGGCCCACCACCGCGTGAACTTCACCGACGACGCGTTGGTCGCGGCCGCGAACCTCGCCGACCGCTACATCAGCGACCGGTTCTTGCCCGACAAGGCGATCGACCTGATCGACGAGGCTGGCAGTCGCATGCGGATCCGTCGCATGACCGCGCCTCCCGACGTGCGCGAGATCGACGAGAAGATCGCCGAGGTGCGCCTGCGCAAGGAATCGGCGATCGACGGCCAGGACTTCGAGCGGGCTGCGTCGCTCCGAGACGAGGAGCGTCAGCTCCAGGAAGAGCGGACGCGCCGGGAGCAGGACTGGAAGTCCGGCGAGATGGACATCCTGTCGGAGGTTGACGAGGAGGAGATCGCCGAAGTCCTCTCGATCTGGACCGGCATCCCCGTCTTCAAGCTCACCGAGGAGGAGACGGAGAAGCTCCTGCGCATGGAGGACGAGCTCCACAAGCGGATCGTCACGCAGAACGAGGCCATCTCCGCGGTGTCCCGCGCGATCCGCCGCACCCGTTCTGGCCTCAAGGACCCGCGTCGTCCCTCCGGTTCGTTCATCTTCCTGGGGCCGTCCGGTGTCGGGAAGACCGAGCTGTCGAAGGCTCTCGCCGAGTTCCTGTTCGGCGACGAGGACGCGCTGATCCAACTGGACATGTCTGAGTACATGGAGAAGCACACCGTGTCACGGTTGATCGGTTCTCCGCCGGGCTACGTCGGGTACGAAGAGGGCGGGCAGCTCACCGAGGCCGTCCGACGGAAGCCGTTCAGCGTCGTGCTGTTCGACGAGATCGAGAAGGCCCACCCGGACGTGTTCAACACGCTGCTGCAGATCCTCGAGGACGGGCACCTGACGGACTCGCAGGGGCACAAGGTGGACTTCAAGAACACGATCATCATCATGACCTCGAACCTGGGCACGCGTGACATCCAGAAGGGCCCGGGCATCGGCTTCGCGGCTTCGGGGAACGAGGAGGTCACCTACGAGAAGATGCGCGACCGCGTGACCGAGGAGCTGAAGAAGAGCTTCCGCCCCGAGTTCCTTAACCGGATCGACGAGGTGATCGTCTTCCGCTCGCTCACCCAGGAAGACGTGAAGAGCATCGTCGACCTGATGATGACGCGGGTCCGCGAGCAGCTGAAGGCCAAGGACATCGACATCGAGCTGACCGACGGCGCGAAGACGCTGCTGGCTGCGCAGGGGTTCGATTCCTCGCTGGGCGCCCGGCCGCTCCGTCGCACGATCCAGCGCCTCGTCGAGGATCCGTTGTCGGAGAAGCTCCTATGGAAGGAGTTCCGCGCCGGTCAGACGATCATCGTCGACGCTCAGGACGGCGAGATCGTGTTCGAGGGCGGCACGATCGTCCCGCCGGAGGTTCCTCCGGTCGAGCTTGCCGGCTCCACCGAGTAGCGAACGAGAGAGCCGGGGCCGGATCGACCCCGACTCCTCCGATCAGAGGGATCCCTCAGCTCACTCGAAGAGGTAGGTCCCGTCCCAGTCGAAATCGGCCCCCGAGACGTACGTGACGTCAACGCTGGCATGGAAGCCCTTGAGCGTCCCGGTGCCCCTCCAGAATGTGCACGTCCCGTGATACGGGTCGGCGATCGTCTGGCAGTATCCGAACGCGCTGTTGCCTCTCCCGGCCCTGAGAACGGCCCTGCTGCTCATGAAGTTGGGATCCGTGAGGACCGGTCCCCAGTACATGACCTTGGTCCCCTTGGGGATCGCCGCGAGATCCGAGCTTGTGATGGTGCAGAAGCTCGGGGTCTCGCCGGTGAACTCGCTGCATTCCTTGGTGATGTGGAGCGGTGTGAGCGTCGCACCTGCCGACGCCGATGGGACGAAGGCAGCGAGCGCGACGATCGCCCCGATAACTGCCAGAAGCTTCCGAGCTGAACGCATCTGTTCCCTCCTGTCGATCAGCGTGCTCGAGGAGGCACGACTGCGGACCCTCTCCCGTTCCATCGCTCCTTCCTCTCGGTCACGGTGCCTCGGTCATGACGAGCAGCGTGTTGCCATCAGGCAGCCAGTTCGGCCGGTTCTCGTGCCGACGTCCGGTCGCCGTCCCTCGAAGGACCTCGGTGACCTCGCCGGTGGCGACGTCGATCACGTACAGGACGCCGTTCCCTCGATAGATTCCGCCTTCGGTCCCTATGAATGCGACCTTGCTTCCATCGGGGGACCACGCGGGAGCTTCCGCGCTCGCTCCCGACAGGGCGGCAAGTCGATGCTCGCCGCTTCCGTCGGCGTTCATCACCCAGACCTCGAAGACGAGGACGCCCTTCTCGATCGCGGCACCACGTGTGAACGCGATCGAGCTTCCGTCGGGAGACCAAGCACCGCCGACCTCGGGCCAGGCGCTTCCGCGGTTGAGGAAGTGGGTTCGACCACCCGTGACCGGGATCGTGGCAAGGATCGGGTGTCCGCCGTTGAACGTCGTGTACAGGATGAGCGATCCATCGGGCGACCAATCGACTGGATTGAAATCTCCTGTCTGGTGCGTTCCCGGGATCTCCCGAACGTTGGTCCCATCCGCGTTCATCACCATCAGATGAAGGTTGCCGTCGGTACCCTTCCGGAAGAACGCGATCTCGATTCCATCCGGCGACCAGCGTGGCTGCTTCGCTGCGATGGGATCGTTCGTGAGGATCCGGAACCCTGAGCCGTCCAGTCGCATCGTGGCGATCTGGGGGGTCGTTCGGTCCGAGACGGTGAACGCGATCATCGTGCCGTCCGGTGAGACGTCGGGCGTCGCGGAACCGGGGAGCGCGCTGAGCGTCGACCGGACGGAGCCGTCAAGTCCCACCGTCGTGAACTCGATCCCCGATCCACTCGGTGCGACCGTGGCCGGCGCCGACCTCTCCTTCGCTCGGTTCAGCGCCGCAACGGCGAAGATCGCGATCGCGGCGATGATCACCGCCGCCACCGCCAGGGCTGCCCTCTTGCGGTTGCGAGCCGAACGCCGTTGCCTTCCGTGCTGTCGTTCGAGCGCACCCGGGTCGGGCTTGACCTCCTGGGTCGCCATGCGGAACACCTCCTGCACGTCAGGCATCCCGTTCTCCTTCCGTCGCTCGCAAGGCTTGGCGCCCCTGGGTGGCCAGGGACCGCACGGTGGAGGCCCCGACGCCGAGGATGCTCGCCGCCTGCTCGGACGAGTAGCCGAAGAGATCGACGAGCAAGAGCGCTGCTCGCTGTCGTGTCGTGAGTCCCGTCAACAGCTGCCGGACATCGGCCCGCATGTCCGCGTCTCGATACGCATCACGTTGTTCCGCTACCGGGAGGGTCTTCCGCACAGCCATCGCCGTCCGGCGACGTCGCATCCGGAACCCGTTCAGGGCCACGCGGAAGAGGTAGCCGACAGGGTCATCGATCGTATGGATCCGGTCCCATCGTTCCCAGAGCTTGAGGAACGCGTCCTGCATGAGCTCCTCGGCGTCCTGGCGGTCGCCGGTCACGAAATAGAGAGCCTTGAAGAGACGCTCGTGCTCTTCTTCGAACAGCGTGTCGAAGGTTCGCCCCGCGTCGACGCGTCCTGTTGGGAACGGCACGACCTCACCCTCTGCCCGCATGGATCATGGATGCATGAAGGAGACGTTCTGCTGAGGATGCGCCGAACAACCGACGACGTAAACCAGCGTCAGTTGTGCCTACGTGTGGATCATGCCTCGTGCGGGAGGAGAGGCGCCATCGAGAGCGAGAGGGTCGTCCCCGGGATCTCGTAAGAAGGCTCGTCCCCGAAGTCATCGTCCCCAATGCCCGCGTTCTAGAGGATCTGAGCTGTCGCGCAGGCCTCCTCGGTCGTCAGGTCGAGCACCAGCAGACGAACGTCCCTTGCAGGTTCTCGAGCAGCATGCGTCGGTCATCTTCGCGGAGCTCGATCTCGTCGAAACGGGTCGTGCGACGATGTGGGGGCCCTTGAACACGTTCCGGTGCTCCTCGGCGAAGAACGCCGGATGACGCAGGAGGACTTCAGATCAAGCCACGAAGCTCCTCCGGGACCAGGTCAGCGAACTGCCACGCTGTCCATAGGTCGTTCGTCAGCCGTCCCGATGATGTGCGGACGCCCGATCGTTCGAAGTGCTCACAGACTCGAACAAGGTCACGTTCCAGCAAGCCGCGTGCGTGCTTGTTCTTCCGCGGGTCGACCGCCTGCGGCAGATCGATGACGGTGATCTGTCCCTCCCACACGAGGATGTTGAACGGCGAGAGGTCGCCGTGGATCACGTTGCAGTACAGGAACAGCTCGACGTTGCGCAGTACCTGACGGAACAACTCCTGGGTCTCGCCATCGTCGGATCGATACCTCCTCAGTTGCGGCGCCGCGTCTTCTTCGTCGCCGATGTAGGTCATCAGGATCGCTCGATCTGTTCGCATGATGGGACGCGGCACGTCGGCGCCGGCTTCGGTCAACATCCGGAGCGTCTCCCATTCGCGGTCGACCCAGATCCCCCCCGCGACCTCACGCCCGAATGCGGTCTTCTTCTCAACGGCGACGCGGATGCGCCGTTCCTTGATCCACTCGCCGTCGCGGTACAGCGCTTCATCCCGGAACTCGCGACGATCCGGCGGATGGTAGATCTTGAGCGCGACGAGGCGTTCGCCGGTCGTGCTTGGATCCGAACGACAGAGGTGGACCGATGCTTCCTTGCCGCTCTTGATGGGTCGGACGATCTTCGTGATGAGCCCTTCATCCAGGAAGGGCTCGAACGCATTGTCCTGCAAGGTGATTCCTCCTCAGGAACGTGGTGGTTGAACGGACGGACGCCACGTTCCGAGGGATCGCGAGACGCGAAGGGTGTACGGCGGCTACGCGGAGACGGAGGGACGCGGCGTTGGTGCAACGTCGAGGACCCAGATCGTGGCCATCGCGCATCCCTCCTTCCGAGCCTGGTGGTGCGCCGGATCGCGCACGCCGATGGAGGATACGCGATGTCAGACCCGGTCGCTAGTGTCCCGGGAATGGTCAAGGTGAGGTCGACCTTCCTCTGCTCGTCGTGCCGACAGCAGGTGTCGCAGTGGCTCGGTCGCTGTCCAGGCTGTGGCACATGGGGAACGATCGAAGAGGTGCACGATCGCGGAGCGAACGGGCGAGCCGTCGCATCATCGCCGGTCGTTTCGCTCGCGTCGGCGCCCGAAGAGCTGGGCCGGATCTCCACCGGGTTCGCCGACGTCGATCGTGTGCTGGGCGGGGGGATCGTGCCCGCATCGGTGGTCCTGCTCGCCGGCGATCCGGGGATCGGCAAGTCGACGCTGCTGCTGCACGTGATGGCGAACCTTGCTGGTGCCGGGCTCGATTGCCTCCTCGTCTCCGGAGAGGAGTCTCACGCGCAGGTGGCCGCTCGCGCGAGGCGACTGGGTGTGTCAGGCGATGCGATCTCGTTCGCCTCAGGCCGTGACGTCGCCACGGTCATCGAGACCGCGCGGGCCACGCGTCCGGTCGTGCTCGCGGTGGATTCCATCCAGGCGATCCGTGACGCGACAGGAACGCAGATGCCGGGCGGCCCGTCGCAGGTCCGCTCGTGCACCGACGCGTTGGTCGGCTTCGCGAAGGCAGAGGGGATCGCGATGCTGATCACCGGCCACGTGACCAAGGACGGCGATCTCGCCGGCCCGCGGTCCCTGGAGCACGCTGTGGACGTGGTGCTGAGCTTCGACGGCGACCCCCGGTCGGGGCTACGGGTGCTGAGCGGAGGGAAGAATCGCTTCGGAGCCGAGGGCGAGACCGCCTGGTTCGAGATGGGAGACCGAGGTCTGCGGGCGATCGACCCGACGGGCGTCCTCCTTCCGGCAGGCTCCTCGCCGGGGGCAGCCGTCGCCCTCCCTCAAGCTGGTCGGCGTGCTCTGGCCGTGGAGGTGCAGGCATTGGTCGGGTCGGCCGAGGGGTCGGCGCGTCGTCAGGCGACCGGCCTCGACCCCCGACGCTTCCAGCTGGTAGCCGCGGTCCTTGACCGAGCCGCCGGCGTGGCACTCGGTCGGGCCGAGCTGTTCGGCGCCTCGTCGGGTGGCGTTCGGCTAGAGGATCCTGCCTGTGACCTCGCGATCGCGGCGGCGCTCGCTTCAGCCGCGGCGGGCGTGGCCCCTCCCGAGGGCTCGGCGTTCGTCGGTGAGGTGGCGCTCACGGGCGCCATCCGGCCGGCTCCCAGCATGACCCAACGTCTCGTCGCCGCCCGGGCCGCGGGCTGTTCGACGGTCTTTGCCCCCGAGGACGGCTCCGCGGCTCCGGATGGCGTGACGGTGGTAGCGGTTCGCCACGTTCGCGAGGCTTTGGGCCGAGCGTTCCGAACTCGAGAACCTCCTCTCGCGACGCGGAGGACGTAGAGCGTTCGGGCCCTTCGAACCCGTCGAAAGGCCCTCTGACCTGCATGTTTGGGTTGCGCTCTTTGGCCCGTGCGTGTTATCTTGATAGTCAGTCAACCCGCGCACCGCTTCCTCAAGGGGGTTCCTGTTGTTCCGAAAAGGCGACACGGTTGTGCACCCGGAACACGGAGCCGCAGTCATCCAGGAACTCCGCGAGAAGGAGTTCCTAGGCGAGAAGCGAACCTACCTGGTCCTCCGGGTGGCCTACGGTGATCTCACACTCATGATCCCGGTCGACTCGACGGAGCAGGTCGGTCTCAGATCGGTCGTCAGCAAGGCCCAGGTCAAGAAGGTCCTCAAGGTGCTGACGGAAGACGAATCCTCCATGGCTGCCAACTGGAGTCGCCGCTTCAAGAACAACATGGAGAAGCTGCACTCAGGCGACCCGTACCAGGTGGCCGAGGTTCTGCGGAACCTCGCGATCCGCGAGCGCGAGAAGGGCCTCTCGGCGGGCGAGAAACGAATGATCCTCAAGGCCCGCCAGATCTTGATCTCGGAGCTCTCGCACGCGACCGGCAAGACCGAAGATGAAGCCGAGATCATGATCGACGAGGTCATCGATGGCGCCCACGGCGTCAAGATGGCCGCCCAGGCCTGACATCCCCCTGTAGCTAGGTCTCTTGCCCCATCCAGGCACCCTTTTCGGACGAACCGTTCAGGTCCACCCCTTCCCAGGCCGATGCTCCTAGTCAGGGGCACGAGCCGGTCTGCTCCCGGAGACGGGAAGGAACCGAGGGGATGAGCGACGCTACGTCGGAGGGTCGCAAGCAGACGCTGAAGGGGCGTCTGGTCGAGGGCGTTCGCATGATCTTCATCGCGCTCCTCGCGACCGCCGGATACGAGGTGAGCTCGGCGATAGCTACGCCGAGCGGCCCGCGCACCCTCCTGTACGTGTTCCTTGGGGCAGGCATCGGATACGTCATCGGTGGGATCTTGGGCAGACTGACGCTTCGGGCGGTCAAAGGGATCGAGCGAGAGCTCCGCCGAACCCCGGCCCCGCAGCTCGCCGGCGCCGTGGTCGGCCTGGTGATCGGCCTCATCATCGGCGCGTTGCTGATGGTCCCCTTGCTCTTCTTGCCGGCGGCGGCCGCGTGGCCCGCGCTGGTCTTCCTGTATATGGTGCTCGGCTCGCTCGGGTTCCGGATCGGAGCGGCGAAGTACGAGGACATCTTCGGACTGGTCGGCATGAAGCCCCGTGCTGCCGTGGCAAGCCGCGGCGATCTGACGGTGATCGATACGAGCGCGCTGATCGACGGAAGGGTCGCCGACCTCGTCGCCACCGGGTTCATCGCCGGCACGATGCTGCTCCACGACGGCGTCCTCCGCGAGCTGCAGTCGATCTCCGACTCCTCTGACCCCCGGCGCCGGACCCGGGGCCGTCGCGGTCTCGACGTCCTCGTCGAGCTTCAGAAGTCGCCCACCGTCCAGCTCCAGCTCGTCGAGGAGGCCGGTGTCATGGACGTGGACGCCGCGCTCGTCCGCTTGGCGCGTGAGCGAGGCGGCACCCTCATCACCGTCGACGCGAACCTCGCGAAGGTCGCTGAGGCGCTCCGCGTTCCCGTCGCGCAGATCAACGCCCTCGCCTCGAAGTTCCGTGTGCCCTACGCGGCCGGCGACGAGATCTCGGTACGACTCGTCAAGGAAGGTCGCGAACACGGCCAGGGGATCGGATACCTCGACGACGGCACGATGGTGGTTGTCGAGAAAGCCGACGATCAGATCGGCACGCAGGTCGAGGTCAGGGTCACGAACGTGATCCAGACCACCACCGGCCGCATGGTGTTCGCGGCGCTCGCCGAGATCGACGCGTAGCGCCATCCTCCCGGATCCCCTGACCGGCTCGCCTCTGCCATGCTTCGAACCATGCGTCGCGCGCACGCCTCCGCCGTTGTGGTCGCCGCTGGGGCGGGCTCCCGTCTCGGCGCAGGCGAGCCCAAGGCGCTCCTGTCGATCGGAGGCCGGCCGATGGTCTCCGTTGCCGTTGGGGCGATCGTTTCATGCGATGCGATCAACGAACTGGTCGTGGCGGCGCCGCCCGGATTCGAGGACGCGGTGACGGCCGCTCTGGCGGGCCTGGGTCCGGCGACCGTGGTCATTCCCGGCGGTCCAACGCGTCAGGCTTCGGTGGCGGCCGCCCTCTCGGCCGTCGACCGCGAGGCGCAGATCGTGATCGTCCATGACGCTGCGCGCCCGTTCGCCTCCCCAGGGTTGTTCGAAGCTGTCATCGAGGCCGTCGCGTCCGGGGCCGACGCGGCGATACCGGTGCTGCCGCTCACCGATACCGTCAAGCGCGTGAGGAACGGAGCGATCGTCGGCACCGAACCCAGGGACGAGCTGGGGCTGGCACAAACCCCGCAGGGCGCCCGTTACCGCATCCTTCTCGACGCGCACGAACGCGCGGCCGCCGCGGATGTCGAGTTCACCGACGAAGCTGCCCTTCTCGAATGGGCGGGGGCCACGGTCCGCGTCGTGCCCGGTGATGCCGGGAACTTCAAGATCACCACCCTGCTCGACCTTCTCCGAGCCGACGAGCTCTTGGGGGGGGCAGGCCGTGGATGACCTCCGTGTCGGTCTCGGGTTCGATGTGCACGCGCGTGACCCCGATCGAGCGTTGTGGCTCGGCGGGGTGCTGTTCGAGGGAGAGCCGGGGCTCGCCGCTCACTCCGACGGGGACGCCGTCTGTCATGCCGTCGCCGACGCACTCCTGGGAGCCGTCGCGTTGGGCGACGTGGGGCAGCATCTTCCCGACACCGATCCCGCGATCGCCGGGATCTCGGGCACGGACCTCCTCGGCCGCATCGTGGCGCTCATCGCGGCGGAGGGGTTCTCTCCGGTGTCGTGCGACGTGACGGTCTTGTGTGACGCACCCGCGATCGGGCCGCATCGGGACGCGATGCGAGCGCAGCTTGCGGCCGTCCTCGATGTTGCGGTGGAGCGTGTGTCGGTGAAGGCGACCAGGCCGGAAGGGCTCGGACTGTCGCGCGAAGGCGTGGGGTGCGTCGCCGTGGCTACCGTGCGATGAGCTCGGCGCTTGTCGTAGGCGGTCGGCGAGCGGTGGCCGAGGCGATCCGCGCCGGCCGAGCCGCCGAGGTCCTCGTGGCTCCGAACGCCCGCGAGACGCAGGGGATGAGGTCCGTGGTTGAGGCCGCGTCGGCCGGCGGCATCGTGTTGCGCGAGGTGGATCGGCGAGAACTCGATCGGTTGGCGCGAGATCATCAGGGCGTCGTGGCGCTGCTCGCGCACGAAAGCGGTCCTCGGGAACTCGGCGAGCGCGATCTCGCCGAGTTCCCGTTCGACGAGGATGCGATCGCCGTCGTCCTCGACGGCGTCACGGACCCGCAGAACCTCGGGGCGGCGGCGCGCTCCGCCGAGGCCGCGGGCGCCGCGGTCTTGGTCACTCGGGTCCGTCGCGCAGCCGACGTCTCTGCGGCCGCGATCCGCGCGTCCGCGGGCGCGCTGATGCATCTGCCGCTCGCCCGCGTTGCGAACATCTCGCGAGCGCTTGGCCGGTTGCAGGACGCGGACTTCACCGTCGTCGGCCTCGAGGGAGATGCCCCGGTGTCGATCTATGACGAGCCCTGTCCGGCGGGCCGGATCGCCGTGGTGATCGGGAGCGAAGGCGAAGGGCTTTCCCGCCTCGTGCGCGAACGATGCGACATCCTCCGCTCGATCCCGATGGGAGGGCAGGTGGGATCCCTCAACGCCTCCGCCTCCCTCTCCGCCGTCCTCTACGGCTATGTCCTGCCTCCCAGGCAACTTCGACCAGGGCGGCCCTGACGCCCGGACTCGGTTCCCGACGGTAGACTCGCCGAACCGGCCGGCGTGGCGCAGCCCGGTAGCGCAAGCGACTTGTAATCGCTAGGTCGTCGGTTCGAATCCGACCGCCGGCTCAACCACAAGGGCGCCGAGAAGCCTGCGCTCAGGCGGCGACCTGGAGTGACTCCAGCCCTCGGATGATGTAGTTGGGCTTCCACGAAGGCTCGGCGAGGAGCTCCATCCGGGGCAGGCGAGCGAGCATCGTCGAGAAGGAGATCTCAAGTTCCAGGCGCGCGAGCGGCGCTCCGAGACAGAAGTGCACGCCGGCGCCGAACGACACGTGGGGGTTCGGCTCGCGCGAGATATCCAAGGTGTCGGGACGGTCGAATACCGACGGATCCCGGTTGGCGGAGCCGAACAACAGCCCGAGCTCTGCGCCCTTCGGGACGATTTCCCCACAGATCTCTGCATCCTCGAGCACCCATCGTTCGAACATCTGCAGCGGTGTGTCCCACCGCATCAGTTCCTCGATCGCCCGGGGGACGAGCGTCGGGTCGGCGCGAAGGCGAGCGAGCTGGTCCGGGTTGCGGAACAACGACCACCAGCCGTTAGCGGTTACGTTGACGGTTGCCTCGTGTCCTGCGTTCAACAGCAGGACACACGTGCCGATCAGCTCGTCCTCGGTGAGACGTTCGTCGTTCTCAACCACCCGCGCCAGGGCGCTGATCAGATCGTCCTGGGGCGCGACTCGACGTTCGCGGGAAAGCTTCCGCAGGTAATCCGAGAACTCCACGCAGGCGCGCACGGCCTTCCGTGCCGTCTGCTCCGACGGGTTGAGCTCGTACATGCCGCAGATGTCCGCCGACCACGGTCGCAGCAGGTGCCGATCCGCACCCGGCACTCCGAGGAGCTCGCCGATAACCGCCACAGGCAGGGGCTCGGCGATCGAGGAGATGAGGTCGAACTCGTCCGTCCCGTCGATCTCGTCGATCAAGCCGTTCATCATGGCTCGGATGGGGCCTCGCAATCCCTCAACGACACGTGGCGTGAACGCCTTCGAGACCAGCGATCTCACTCGCGTGTGGTCGGGTGGCTCCATGTCGAGGATGCCGTTGCGGATCAGGTGCCAGAACGGCCCATGCCACGACGGCTCCTCGGGCCGTCCCATGTCGGCGTTCGTCGCGAGGTGGTGATAGGTGCGGCCGAACCGTCGGTCACGAAGGAGCGCGTTGACGTCGTCGAAACGCGAGACGAGCCAGTGATCCGTCGGCTCGTGATACCAGATCGGCGCTCGCTCACGGAGTTCGGCGTAGACGGGGTACGGATCGGCGACGAACCGCAGGTCGCCGGGCTCGAACGCGAAGTCCACCGTCGTACGGTATCGCGCCCTCAGCACGTCGCCCTCCGAAGGTCCCGCGCATCGAGGGCAGGTCGACCCCCCCCGTTCCGCCCGCCAGCGACGAGTCTGTCCGTGACGGAAGGAGCGAGCGATGGAGGCCGAAGGAACGGTTTCGCTGGTCATGTTCTCGGGAACGGATGACCGGCTCCAGTCGGCCTCCACACTGACGGTCGGGGCGGCCGCCATGGGGCGGAAGGTCAACCTCTTCCTGCAGTACTGGGCGCTCGATGCCTTTCGCGCCGACCGGATCCTGAAGGATCACGGTGTCTCGCCTGAAGCCGGCGAGGAAGGACTCGGCGCGATGCGGGACCAGGGCAAGGCCCACTGGAGCGAGCTGCTCCGGCAGGCCAAGGACCTCGGGGACGTTTCGGTCTACGCGTGCGCCGATTCACTCGAGATGTTCCACATCACGAAGGACGATCTCGACCCGCTGGTGGACGGCGTCTGGGGCGTGGCCTCCTTCTTCGCGGAGGCAGACGGCCCGGTGACCTTCATCTGAACGGGTGCAGGAGGTGGGAACGATGACGACGACGGAAGTTACGAGGTCGATCGATGCGCGGGGGATGCCGTGCCCGGGCCCGTTGATGAGCCTGATCGGCGCGATCCGCGAGGGCGCCGTGGGCGACACCATCGAGGTGCTCTCGAGCGACGAGGGCTCGAGGACGGACATCCCGGCATGGGTGCAGAAAGCAGGTCACGAGCTCGTAGACGTCGTCACCGAGGACGGCTTCGCCCGGTTCGTCGTCCGCAAGGCTCGGTGAGCGGATGCCCGCCCGCGTGGTGGTCCTGGGCGGTGGGGTCGGGGGCACGCTCACCGCGAACCTGCTCGACAAGTCGCTCGGGCATGACGTCCGCGTAACGGTCGTCGATCCCGCCGGCATGCACGACTACCAGCCCGGCTATCTCTACGTGGCACTGGGTGAGGCGAGCGGTCATTGGCTGTCTCGCGACGAGCGGACGTTGCTCCGCAAGGACGTCGACCTCGCGATCGAGCGCGCGATCCGCATCCATCCGGACTCGCAGACCGTGCAGCTCGAGCGCGGTGGCAGCCTCGAGTGGGACTACCTCGTGATCGCCACGGGTGCACGGCTCGTGCATGAGGCGATCCCCGGGTTGGTGGAGGGCGCGCACGGCTTCTACTCGCTGAAGGACGCAGAGCGGCTCCGGGAGGCGCTGCGCCGCTTCATGGGGGGCCGCATCCGGGTCGGCGTTGCCGGCATCCCGTACAAGTGTCCGCCGGCGCCGGTGGAGTTCACGTTCATGGTGGAGGAGTACCTGCGCAAGCGGGGGATCCGGGAGCGGAGCGAGGTGACGCTCCTGTCGCCGCTGAACCGCGCGTTCACGATCGAGTCCGCGTCGAAGCTGATCCAGCCCATCATGGCTCGGCGGGGGATCGAGCTCTCCACGTTCTTCAACGTGGAGGCAGTGGATCCCGCGGCTGGGATAGTGGAGTCGCTCGAGGGCGAGAAGGTCGAGTACGACTTGCTGGTGTTGGTCCCTCCGCACAAGGGCCAGGAGGTCGTCATCGACTCCGGACTCGGAGACGCGAGCGGCTGGCTCCCGACCGACCGGTTCACGCTGCAGGTCGGCGAGTACGAGCGCCTCTTCGCGCTCGGGGATGCAACGAACCTGCCCATCTCCAAGAGCGGTTCGACGGCGCACTTCGAGGCGCCGGTGATCGCCAGCCGCATCGCCTCGCTCGTTCGGGGTACAGCCCCGAAGAAGAACTACGGGGGGCGGGTCATGTGCTTCCTCGAGACGGGCGACGGGAAGGCCACCGCGCTGCGGTTCGATTACGAGCACCCGCCGGTGCCGCCGCAACCCAACCGTGCGTGGCACATGGCGAAGTGGATCTTCAACCGCGCTTACTGGGAAACGGTCCCGAGGGGCCGGCTCCCCGAGTGGGCGCCCGGAACGAGGCCCAAGGGAACGAAGGAGGACGAACGATGAACCAGACGATCGCGAAGACGCTGGATCTCCGTGGGCTCGCCTGCCCGTTGCCGATCGCGAAGACCGCTATGGCGATCCGCGAGCTGCAGCCGGGGGAGTTCTTGGAGGCCTACGCGACGGACCCCGGCTCGGTGCCGGACTTCGGCGCCTGGAGCAAGACGACGGGTAACGAGCTCGTCGAGCAGACCGAGGAAGACGGCGTGTTCCGCTTCCTCATCCGGAAGGTGTGAGCGCGATGGTTGCGACCGAAACCACGATGGAAGATCTCGCGCGGGAGCTCGATAAACACGAGCATGAGAGCGCGAAGCACGACAAGCTGGTGATCATCGCTTGGAGCGGCGAGCTCGATAAGGTGTGGCCGCAGATGATCATGGCCACGACGGCGGCGGCGATGGGCCTGCAGACGACCATCTTCTTCACGTTCTGGGGCCTGTTCTCGTTGGTGAAGACCGATGTCGGTCTGACCGGCGAGAACTGGATGCAGAAGATGTTGGCGATGATGGACCGACCCGGTATGGAACACCTGGGTCTCTCGAAGATGAACTTCGCGGGTGCGGGCCCGAAGATGATGAAGCACCTGGCGAAGGAGCACGATGTCGCCAGCCCTGGCGAACTGCTCGAGATGGCGCGTGACCTCGGCGTCCGTTTGGTCCCGTGCCAGATGACGATGGATCTGCTCGGCCTGAAGCGCGAAGACATGATCGACGGCTTGGGCGAACCGGCAGGTGCGGCGACCATGCTCATGGAGGCGCAGGAGGCCATCACGCTGTTCATCTGATGCCCGGGGAGTGTCTCCGGGAACGCGGCGGCTAGCCGCCGGGAAGGAACACGTGGAAGGACGAACCCCCGCCGGGGCGATCCTCGAGCCACGCCCGGCCCCCGTGGAGCTCGGCGAAGCGGCGCACGAGCGAGAGGCCGACGCCCACGCCGGGGGAGTGTTCCGATGAGGAACCCGGCGCCTGCCGGAACGGCTCGAAGACGGCTTCGTGCAGCTCCGCCGGGATCCCCGGACCCTCGTCCTCGACGACCAGCAGGGCTCCACCGTCCTGGCCGGATCCCCTGACCCAGATGCGGGTTCCCTCCGGCGTGTGTCGGATGGCGTTCGACAAGAGGTTCTCCAGGATCCTCTCGACCTTCGCGGCGTCGATCGACACGACGATCGATTCGACGTTCACCTGGATGTCCCGGCCCTCGGTCGACTCCGTGCCTTCGACGCTTCGGCGAACGAGCAACTCGAGGTCCGTCGGACGGCGCTGCGGGCTCACGATCCCCCGCTGCAAGCGATCGAGGTCGAGGAGGTCGGAGAGGAGGCGCTCGAGCTTGCGGGCGTTCGCTGCGATCCTCCCGACCAGATCGAGCGCGTCCTCCGGCGGGAGCGCCAGCTGTGTCTGCTCGAGTGTGAGCGCCGAACCGAGGATCGACGTGAGCGGGGTCCTGAGGTCGTGGGAGACGGCCTCCAGGAACGTGTTCTTCATGTCGTCCAGGGCGCGGAGCCGTTGCGCCGCCTCTCGCTCACGTCGGAACGCCTCCGAGTACTTCCGCTCGCTCCTTCGGAGCGCTTGCTCGGCGCGTTTGCGTTCGGTGATGTCGATCATGAGGCCGCGGAGCTGGCGCGGCTCCTGAGGGGTTCGCAGGACGTGCACCATGTCTCGGATCCAAACGGTTCGGCCATCCGGGGTCGAGACGCGGTACTCGAGGCTCTGATCCTGGAGGGCATCGGCGGCGGTTCGCGCCGCGGCGATCGCCGCGTCGTGGTCCTCGCGCATGACGTGATCCCCCCAACGATGCCCTCTGGCCACCCAGTCGTCGCCGTCGGCGCCGAGCAGCTGCTCGGTCCGACCTCCCAGGAACGAAAGCCGGAGCGATCGGGCGTCCGCCTCCCAGAACACCGCGTCGAGGCTCTCGACGAGCTCGTGGAACCGCTCGAGCTCGGATAGGCGTCGGGCGTTCCCCAAGGCGAGCGACGTGAGATCCGCGATCCCCCGCGCGAGACGGAGGTCCTGCTCACCGAAGTGCTCGTCCGAGCCCGACGCGACCAGGACGAGGGCGCCCGAGCCGGCGGGTTCCCAGCGCAACGGCGCCACGAGGATATCTCGCGCCTCTCCCATGAAGCGGAGTTCCTCGGGCACCCGCTCGACGGTCTCTCCCAGCAGCACGAACGGCTCACTGCTCGATAGCAGCAAAGGGGTCGCCACCTCTGCCGGGACCTCGACCGGTTCCAGGTCCTCCTTGAGCAGTCCGCGCTCCAGCTCGGTCACGCGTTGCATCGTGAACCCGCCGGACTCTTCATCGCGCAGGTACGCGGCCAGGGCACCGCAACTCACGAGGTGGGGAACGGTATCCAGGGCTTCCTGGAGGATGTCCTCGATCGAATGGAGCTGCGTGAGCGTCTGGGAGAACCGAAGCAGGGCCGCGGAGGTCTCGGCGGCCTCCCGTTCCGCCTGGAACAGAGCGGCGTTCTCGAACGCCACCGCCGCGTGCGATGCCAAGACCTCCAGCAGCCGCCGATCCTCTTCGTCGAACTTCCCGTAGCCGAGCATCGACAAGACGATGACGCCCACGAGTTGCTCGCCCGCCTCCATGGGAACGGCGAGCATCGACTCGAGGATGTCGTCGGTGCCCGGGATGGTGACCGCGAACTCGACTTCCCTGGCGTCGGGAGTGAGGAGTGACCGTCTGCTCTCCGCGACATGGCCGGTGATGCCCTCGCCGACCTCGGTCCTCAGCGTGTCGACGGTGTCCTTCTCGTAATCGGAGAAGATCTCGCCTCGGAACGACACCGGCAGGAGGGTCGAGCGATCGGGCTGAAGGAGGTATACGCGGCAGGAGTGATAGTCGATGATCGTGCGGAGCTCGCCGGTGATGGCGGCACCGATCTCCCAGACGTCTCCCAGCGAGTTCAGCTTCGCGGCGAGGCTGTGCAGCATGTTGAGCTGTGCCACCGAGCGGAAACGCTCGGACTCCTCTCGGCGCAAGCCCTCCGGCTCCGCGGCCACCTCGTCACCCGTCGCCACCAC
This sequence comes from uncultured Actinomycetes bacterium, assembly GCA_963695975.1. Taxonomy (GTDB): domain Bacteria; phylum Actinomycetota; class UBA4738; order UBA4738; family HRBIN12; genus JBBQVZ01. The sequence goes on from CAVOIB010000002.1 coordinate 507,490, forward strand.
GTCGGATCCTTTCATGATCGTGCACGGTTCCCTCAAAGAGCATTCGGCTCGTCCCCCGGGGGTGCTTGAACCTTCGGCCTCGATTGTTAGCCTCGCACCCGTGAGTCCGACGTCCACCGAAGGGAAGATGGGGGAGGTCGTGGCGCTCGACCAGCGTGATCGAGACCTGCTCGACTTCGAACGCGAAGCATGGAAGCTCCGCATGTCGAAGGAGCGGGCGATCCGCGAGCGCTTCGGCTTCTCCGTCGCGCGCTACCACCAACTGTTGAATCGAGCGATCGATCGTCCCGGGGCGATCGCATACGACCCGATGTTGGTGCGCCGGCTTCGGCGTATCCGAGACGCTCGGCGGCGCAAGCGCGTAGCAGGCAGATTGGGCATCCCGCTCTAGTCGACCGATTGGCCCCAGAGGCGCTGGGGTAGGATGGGCCGCGTGAATATCGGGACCGCCCGGATAGTGATCGTGCTCGCCTTGGTGGTTGGCGGGGTCGCCGTCCTCGCGAACGGCTTCGGCGGCGGGGCGACCGTGGCTCCCCCCGGCGCCGGGAATCCCAGTCCGAGCGGATCCGCGTCGCCCTCGACCTCGGCTTCTCCCACGAACCCCCCGAAGGAGACCCCCAGCCCGCAGGTGCAAGGTGTGCTCATCGCGGTCTTCAACGGCACCAACGAGACCGGGCTCGCCGGTCAGGTGCAGCAGACGCTCGAGGCTGACGGGTACGTGGCGGCCCAAGATCCGGCCGACGCTCCGAGCAAGCCCGTCGAGAAGACGATCGTCTACTTCCGGGGTGGGGCCAACGCATCGCAGAACCGCTCCGACGCCACGTACGTGGCCGATACGTACTTCGGCGGCGCACATGTCGCGTTGCTCGGCTCCGATCAAGCGGGCTCCATCGCCAAGAGCGCCCAGGTGGTCATCATCGTGGGCGTCGACTACGCGGATCTGGTCGCGAACCCCTAGGTTCGCGATTGCGGATCGTCCCGGAGCTTCCTGAGCGCCTCCGCCCGTCGCGTATCGCGCTCGTCCGATGACATGTCGATCAACTGGGCGAGCGCGGACGAAAGGGCCGACGGCGAGAACGGTTTGGTCATGTACTCGGAGGCGCCCTCTTCCCAGCAACGGATACGGTCCTCTCGCTGGGCTTTCGCGGTGAGCACCAGCACCGGGATATCCTGCGTCCGTCGGTCTCCTTGGAGGGCTGCAAGCACTCCGTAGCCGTCCAGGGCGGGGAGCATCAGATCGAGCACGATGGCATCGGGATGCTCACCCATCGCCTGCTCGAGCCCGTGCTCTCCGTCGGACGCCTCCAGCACGTCATGGCCGGCGTGTTGGAGATTCACCCGGCAGAGCAGTAACACATCCGGCTCGTCGTCGATCACGAGCACGCGGGCCATGGTTCGGCTCATCGCTCCTTCCACATCTACGGGTCTCCCTGCCTTGGTTATCGGCAGGGCACGGGGGGCTGCCGATACCCTGAACCGGGGAGATGGCCGGCTCACGCCTTTGCCGCAGTTCGGCGCGTTGACGGGGCACGGTGTCGCACCTACGCTGGCTAGGAAGGAGCGAGTCGTCTTGCTGAAGGTCTCTCAGAAGCTCGAGTACGCGATGCGAGCCATGATCGAACTCGCTCAGCGGCGGCACGAGGATACCCTCGTTCCGGCTCGGGAGATCGCCGAACGTCAACAGATCCCCCTTCGCTTCCTCGAGCAGCAACTGGGGGCACTTTCCAAAGCTGGTCTGGTCGAGAGCTTCCGAGGCGCCGGGGGCGGGTGCCGGATCGCCCGAGAACCCTCGGAGATCACCGTCGGGGAGATCGCGGACGCGATCGAGGGTCAGATCTTTCCCATGTTCTGCCTGGAGCCGTCTGACCACACGTGCTTCCAGGATTCACGTTGCGGACTGCAGGGGTTCTGGGCGGACGTCGCGCGAGCGGTCCAGCAGGTCTTCACTGAGACGACGGTGGCGGACCTGTCGGCCCGCCACCAACGGATGACTCCGGGGCCGGTGTTGATCGCCCCGGAAGCGCTGTTGTCGCGTTCTCGTTGACCGGTTCGATCCGATCCGATCCGAACCGCTAAGACTGCCCAGCTTCGGCCTTGCTCAAGATGCGCGTGAGCTTGGTGCCGCAGGTCGGGCAAACGCCCTGTGCGGCGGGGCGGCCGTTCTTCAGGGTGACGATCGTGCCCTCGAACTTCCGCTTCTCACGGTCCTTCATGCAGTAGCCCTCGTACTGCGCCACCGCCTGCCTCCTTCCCTGTGAGCTTCGAGGCCGCCTCGAACGGCGGCCTCACGCACGATGGTGAGGCCGCCGAAGGCCCGTTGCAAGCACTCACGGCGTTCGTATGGGGTCGCACGTCCCGCATGTTCCTGCGTACGATGCTGGGCGTCCGCAACCGGAAGGCGGGGAAGTGACCGAGGAACGCAACATCGAAGCCTTGCTGTCGGAAGAACGCGTGTTCGAGCCGCCCGCCGCGTTCGCTGCGAACGCGCTCATCTCGGATCGCTCGATCTATGAGCGTGCGAGCGCCGACCACGAGGCGTTCTGGGCCGAGCAGGCAGAGGGGATCGCCTGGTTCAAACGCTGGGATCGCGTGATGGAGTGGACGCCGCCGTGGGTGAAATGGTTCGTCGGCGGGACCCTGAACGCCTCCTACAACTGCCTGGACCGGCACCTCGAGGCCGGCGGCGGTGACAAGGTTGCCTACCACTGGGAGGGCGAGCCCGGTGATAGGCGAACGATCACGTACCACGAGCTGTACGAGGAGACGTGCCGCTTGGCGAACGCGCTGAAGGCGCTCGGTGTGCAACGGGGAGACCGGGTCGCGATCTACCTCGGGATGGTGCCGGAGCTCCCCGTCGCGATGCTCGCTTGCGCGCGAATCGGGGCTCCTCACTCGGTCGTGTTCGGGGGGTTCTCGGCGGAGTCGCTGCGAGACCGGATCAACGACGCCGAAGCGAAGGTGCTCATCACCGCCGACGGGGGCTACCGTCGCGGACAGATCGTCCCATTGAAGGCGAACGCCGATGAGGCCCTGCAGGAGTGCCCATCCATCCAACATGTGGTCACGGTCCGGCGGACCGGCGGGGAGCACGATTTCACGCCGGGGCGCGACCTCTGGTACCACGAGGTGATCGCCGACCAGCCGGCTGAGTGCCCGCCCGAACGGATGGACGCCGAGGACCTCCTCTACCTGCTGTACACGAGCGGAACGACCGGGAAGCCGAAGGGGATCGTGCACACGACCGGCGGCTACATCACCCAAGTTGCCGCGACGCATCGACTGATCTTCGACATCCACGAGGACGACGTGTTTTGGTGTGCCGCCGATATCGGATGGGTGACAGGGCACTCCTACATCGTGTACGGGCCGCTCGCGAACCACACCACCGGCATCATCTACGAGGGTGCGCCGGACTGGCCCGACAGGGATCGACTGTGGGCGATCGCCGAGAATTACAGGGCGACGATCCTGTACACGGCGCCGACCGCGATCCGAGCGTTCATGCGGTGGGGGACGGAGTTCCCCGAGCGACATGACCTGTCCTCGCTCCGGCTCTTGGGTTCGGTCGGCGAGCCGATCAATCCGGAGGCCTGGATCTGGTATTGGTCGTTCATCGGCGGTGGGCGGTGTCCGGTCGTGGATACCTGGTGGCAGACGGAAACCGGCGCGATCCTCATCACGCCATTGCCCGGCGTCACCCCGCTCAAGCCCGGCTCCGCGACGAACCCCTTCCCCGGGATCGAGGCCGACGTGTTCGACGAAGCCGGCAACTCCGTGCCCCTCGGCGGCGGCGGCTACCTCGTGCTCCGGCGGCCGTGGCCCTCGATCGCGCGCACGATCTGGGGAGACCCCGACCGATACGTGCAGACGTACTTCGGCAAGTACGGCGCGGAGGTGTACCTGGCGGGAGACGGGGCGAAGCGCGACGAGGAGGGGTACTACTGGCTCCTCGGTCGGATCGATGACGTCATGAACGTTGCGGGGCATCGGTTGTCGACGTATGAGATCGAAAGCGCGCTCGTGGATGACCAGAAGGTGGCCGAGGCCGCCGTGGTATCGCGGCCGCACGAGCTCAAGGGCGAGGGCATCGTAGCCTTCGTCACCTTGAAGTCGGGATACGTCGGCGATGAGGCGATGTTGCAGGAGCTCCGCGAGCACGTCTCGAAGGTGATCGGGCCTATCGCCAAGCCCGACAACATCATCTTCACGGCGGATCTGCCGAAGACGCGTTCGGGCAAGATCATGCGACGCCTGCTGCGCGACGTCGCGCGAGGAAACGTGCTGGGGGACGTGACCACGCTTGCGAACGCCGAGATCGTCGAGCAGATCCGTGAGATGTCGGCGACCACGCCGTCGGAGGAGTGACACCCGTCAGACGTAGCGGGCGAAGAAGTCGAGGATCAGCTGCATGTGATGCACGTGCTCGTCCGTCCGCGACGCGTGATGCCCTTCCGGGTACAGATGCATTTCAACCGGGATACCCCGAGCGCTGAGCGCGTCCACCCAAGGTGTGATCCCCTCGATCGGACACCGAGGGTCCTGCTCTCCGGCGATCACGAGAACAGGAGCCTGCGCGCGATCGACGTAGGTCATCGGGTTGCGTTCTGCCCAGAGCTCGGGCAGTTCGTCCGGTGATCCACCGTACAGGGCGAGGTCCCATTCCCGGATGCTCGGCATGCACGCGTAGTGGGCTGCCACGAAATCGCCCGAAGGGATGCCGGCGAAGACCGCGCGCCAACGCTCAGGGTGGAGCCCCTCGCACAGACATGCGAGACACCCTCCCCACGACCACCCCGAGAACGCCACCCTCGCCGGATCGGCTATCCCTTCGGCGATCACCCCATCGAGGCACGTGATGACGTCCTCCGTCTCAGGGAACCACGGGTTCCCGATGAGCGCACGCCGGAAGGCGATGCCATAGCCGGTGGATCCTCGGTAGTTCGGGACGACCACCGCGTAGCCAGCGTCGGCGAAGGCGAGCGTCTCAGGGTCGAAGGCGCCCCGCTCATGCCACGCGGGACCGCCGTGCACGACCATCACCGTCGGCCAAGGCCCCTCGCCCCCGGGAGTGACGACGAACGCCTGGACACGTTGGCCCTGCGGATCCTCGAACCACAACGAGCGATACGGTCGGCCCGAAGGCACGGGCTCGCCGGCGGGGGCCAGAACCTCTCCCCCCTCGCCGTCCACGACGCGTGGGACCCGCGAGCTGTCACTGCTCAAGATCCAGACGGCTCCATCGGGGCGGGCCGCAGCGTCCAAGATCTCTCCCGCTACCTCGCTCACCAGGGTCGCATCCCCCGATCCCGGATCGATCCTGACGAGTTGATCGATCCCCTCATGTTCGTGCCGCGCCAGGATCGCGGAACCGTCCGGCCACCATCCGACTGGGATGACCGCGCCCGGCAGATCGACGGTGAGATCGCGTCGTTCTCGGAGCCTTTCCCAGATCGCAGGTCGCTCGAACGCGCCGAGCTCCGACGTGAACAGGAGGCGCTGGTCGCCCTGAACCGGACTCCAGGCGACGGGGTTCAGGTTCGATCCGGGGTCCCAGACTTCGTCAACGAGATCGGCGCGATGGTCAAGGATCCGGAGCCCGTTGTGGACGGCATCACCCCGCTCGCCATGCTGGATGCAGACCAGACGACCGTCGGCCGAGAGCCCTCCGCTCCCGGGAGGATCTTCACGCCCGACACCGAGAGGACGTCTGCTCGAGAACAGGAGGAACGGAGCCTCATCGGGCCTGCTCAGGTAGGCACGGTACTCCTCGCCCACGACCACCCCGAAGGCGATCGCTCCGTCGGCGAACGAGATCCCGGCCGCCCATCCGTCGGGGGCTCCGGGTAGCAGAGGCTCGGGCTCCTCGCCAGGAGTCACGGCCATCCAACGTCCTTGTTCGTCGCCGATGTCGTCGCGCCACCACACGATCCGTCCGTCGGGGGCGACGAGGACCTGCTCGACCCCGATCGGTTCGTTCGACAAGCGCATCCGCTCGCCCGTTCCTCGGTCCACCACCCACGCTTGCCAGCTACCGGTCTCGTTAGAGATGAAGGCCAGCCGGTCGGGGAGCCGGGAGCACCACGCGGGGAAGCCGATCTGGGGTGCGGTGAATCGCCGTTGCCATGCCAGGGTCTCGGTCACGCAGGGGATTGTCACACACCCCCCGGATGACGCTACAATCGTTAGCACTCGGCAGGTCCGAGTGCTAGCAGTCGGTACCACAGGGTGAGAAACCGGATCTCAGGAGGAGGCAAGGATGGCTGCGAAGATCATCTCGTTCGACGAGGAGGCTCGTCGGGCCCTCGAGCGCGGCATGGACCAACTGGCCAACGCCGTCAAGATCACGCTCGGCCCGAAGGGCCGCAACGTGGTTCTCGAGAAGAAGTGGGGGGCCCCGACCATCACGAACGACGGCGTCTCGATCGCCAAGGAGATCGAGCTCGACGACCCGCTCGAGAAGGTCGGCGCCGAGCTCGTCAAGGAAGTCGCGAAGAAGACGGACGACGTCGCCGGCGACGGGACCACCACCGCCACGGTGCTCGCCCAGGCGATCGTGAAGGAAGGCCTGCGCAACGTTGCGGCCGGTGCCAACCCGATGTCGCTGAAGCGTGGCATCGAGCGGGCGGTCGAGTTGGCCGTCGAGGCGATCCGCAACCAGTCGAAGGAAGTGGATTCCAAGGAGCAGATCGCCGACGTCGGCGCCATCTCGGCGGCCGATCCGGAGATCGGCAAAGTCATCGCCGAGGCCGTGGACAAGGTCGGTAAGGACGGCGTGATCACCGTCGAGGAGTCCAACACGTTCGGCATGGAGCTCGAGTTCGTCGAGGGGATGCGGTTCGACAAGGGCCACATCTCGCCGTACTTCGTGACCGACCCCGAGCGTATGGAAGCGGTTCTGGAGGAGCCCTACGTGCTGATCGCGAACAGCAAGATCAGCGCCGTGAAGGACCTGCTGCCGGTGCTCGAGAAGGTCATGCAGACCGGCAAGCCGGTGCTCGTGCTCGCCGAGGACGTCGAGGGCGAGGCCCTCGCGACGCTCGTCGTCAACAAGATCCGCGGTACGTTCCGCTCCGTCGCGGTGAAAGCTCCGGGGTTCGGCGACCGCCGCAAGGCGATGCTGCAAGACATCGCGATCCTCACGGGTGGTCAGGTGATATCCGAGGAGGTTGGTCTCAAGCTCGAGAGCGCGACGCTCGACCTGCTCGGCTCCGCGCGGAAGGTGGTCGTCACGAAGGACGAGACCACGATCGTGCAGGGCGGCGGCAAGGACGCCGACATCCAGGGACGGATCAACCAGATCAAGAGCGAGATCGAGAAGACCGACTCCGACTACGACCGGGAGAAGCTGCAGGAGCGTCTCGCCAAGCTCTCTGGCGGCGTGGCGGTGATCAAGGTCGGCGCGGCCACCGAGGTCGAGCTCAAGGAGAAGAAGCACCGGATCGAGGACGCCGTCCAGTCCACCAAGGCGGCCGTCGAGGAGGGCATCGTCCCCGGAGGGGGTGTGGCGCTCCTCAACGCGCAGTCGGCACTCGACAAGGTTGACCTCGACGGTGACGAGCTCACCGGCGCGTCGATCGTCCGCCGTGCGCTCGAGGAGCCGATCAAGCAGATCGCGGCGAACGCCGGGCTCGAGGGCGGCGTCGTCGTCGAGAAGGTTCGCGCGCTCGACGCCGGCTACGGTTTGAACGCTGCGACCGGTGAGTACGGCGACATGCTGAAGTTCGGCGTGATCGACCCGACCAAGGTCACTCGTTCCGCGCTCCAGAACGCGGCGAGCATCGGCGCGCTGTTCCTGACGACGGAGGCCGTGGTGGCCGATAAGCCGGAGAAGGTGTCGGCTGCGCCGGCGATGCCGGGTGGCGGAGACATGGACTTCTGATCCCAGGTCCATCGGAATCTCGAACGGGGGCCCGCAGGGCCCCCGTTCAGCGTAGGAACGGCGTTTGACGTCTCCGGTGTCACGGCTGAGGATGCCAGCCACACCATCGTGGGGGGACGTTGACCGAGCTCTCGAGGTCTCTTCAGATCTTCCGGTCGGCGATGCGCAACGGTTCGCTCCGGCGCGTCCTCGTGGCGTTCTTCCTGTTCACCGCCCAGGAGTACGCCGTATGGATCGCGGTGATCGTGTACGCGTTCGAACGCGGCGGCGCGCCGGCGGCCGGGGCCGCCGTAGTGGCCCAGCTGCTTCCGGCAGCGTTGGTCGCACCGTTCACGTCGACCCTCGGCGATCGTCTCAGACGTGATCGCGCGCTGACGCTCGGATATGCGATCCAGGCCTGTACTTGCTCCCTCTTGGCGCTCGCTCTTTGGAGAGCTCCGCCGCTCCTCGCTTACGTGACGGCCGCCGTGGCCAACTGCGCCATCACGTTCACACGGCCGACCCACAACGCGATCCTGGCCGATCTCGCGGATACGCCGGAAGAGCTCACCGCCGCGAACGCCGCGACGAGCATGGTGGAAGGGCTCGGCACGTTCGTCGGTCCGGCGCTGAACGCGATCCTCATCGTCTCGTTCGGAGCGGCGGGGGTGGTCGGCGTGATGGTGTTCGCGATGATCGCTGCAGCCTGGCTCTCCCTCGGCTTGCGGCTGCACCGAGATACCCACCAGATGGTCGGCCCCGAGCCCAGATCTTTCGTGGATGACGCCGTCGGAGGGATCCGAGAGCTCCGGTCAGAGCCGGGAGCCCCTCTGCTCCTGTTCGTCGGTGGCAGTCAGTTCTTCTTGATCGGGTTGCTGGATGTCTTCTACGCGCTCCTCGCGATCGAGGTCCTGGCGGTGGGGAGTTCTGGGGCAGGGGCGCTCGCGGCGGGCTACGGGCTCGGTGGCTTGGTCGGCGCGACGGTCGCGGTCGCTCTGGCCGGACGACGCCGCTTGTCGGTGGCGATGGTCGGCGGGCTCCTCGCCTGCGGTGTGACCCTCGCCATGGTCGGACTCGCCGGCAGCATCGCGGGCGCCCTGGTGTTGCTCGCCGCGTGCGGCGCGGCCAGATCGTTCTTCGACGTCGCGGCCCGAACGCTACTGCAACGCGCGGTGCGGGAAGATGTGCTGGCGCGGGTCTTCGGTCTGGAGGAAGCGCTCCAGATGGGTGGGCTCGCGGTCGGCTCGGCCGCGGCGCCGCTCCTGGTCTCGACGTTCGGGCCTCGAGGGGCGTTCGTGGCGTCGGGTGCGACCCTCGCCGCGATCGCCATCGGTACGTCGCCCCGGCTGCGCCAAGTTGACGCGCGGTCCCACGTGCCCGGTCCTGAGCTCGGGCTGCTCCGGAACATCCCGATCTTCGCGCCGCTCGCGGAGCACGTCGCCGAACGGCTCTCCTGGGACCTCGTTCCGCTGGACGTGGCCGCCGGAACCATCGTGATCCGGGAGGGAGATGATGGAGACCGCTTCTACGTGATCGCCGACGGCGAAGCCGAGGTGATCACGGCGGGCCGAGCCGTCGCGCGGCTGGGACCCGGTAGCTACTTCGGCGAGATCGCCCTGCTTCGCGATGTTCCCCGGACGGCGACGGTGAAGGCCGCGACGGACTGCCGGCTGCTCTCGCTTGAGCGGGACGTGTTCCTGTCCGCGCTGACCGGTTCCTCCCGGAGCCTGGAGACCGCCGACCGGGAGATCGATCGGCGCCTGGACGATCTTGAGGATCGGTAGCGTCACAAGATCGCAACACCCCAACCTGATCGATCTCAGAACCGTCGACCCCGGGTCGGCGAACAACGGGTTGGAGCCCCTCTCTCCAAGAGGAACGACCCGGATCCCCCATCCGGGTCGTTCCCGTTCCCGAGCTCCCGCTGCGGGGCCGCGTGGGACAATCGCGCGGATGGCGACCGAGACGGCGCGCAAGCTCGACCGGCTCCACGAAGTGATGCGTGCGACCGAGGGAGCGGTCGTCGCCTACTCCGGCGGCATCGATTCCACGCTCGTCGCCGCGGTGGCCGCGCAGACGTTGGGCGACCGGGCGCTCGCCATCACCGCGATATCCCCGTCGCTGCCTCCCGGCGAAGTGGTCGAGGCGGCGCGGGTCGCGCGCCAGCTGGGTATCCGGCATCGAACCGTTCGCACGCACGAGACCGAGCGGCCTGCCTATCTGGCGAATGGGCACGATCGCTGCTACCACTGCAAGACCGAGCTGTACGACGTCCTCGCTCGCATCACCGAGGAAGACGAGCTCGGGGTCGTGGTCTCCGGAGCGAACCTCGACGATCTCGGAGACTTCCGTCCGGGGCTCGTCGCGGCCTCCGAGCACGGCGTCCGCCATCCACTCGTGGAGGTGGAGATGACGAAACCGGAGGTGCGCGAGGCAGCGGCTGAGCTGGCGATCCCCACGTGGGACAAGCCGGCGTCGGCGTGCCTCGCCTCGAGGATCCCGTTCGGGGTGACGATCACGGTGGAAGAGCTGTCGAAGGTGGGGCGCGCCGAGCGCGTCCTGAAGGATCTAGGGTTCCGGCAATGCCGGGTGCGGGTGCATGGCGATGTTGCTCGCATCGAGGTCGAGGCGGACGACGTCGCCCGGCTCGTGGAACCCGAGGCGCGGCGCCGGGTGGTCGACGAGCTCCGAGCCCTCGGCTATCGGTTCGTCGCGGTCGACCTCGAAGGGTTCAGATCGGGGAGTCTCAACCCGGAGCAGCCGTAAGCGGATGCACGAGACCTCTATCCGGATCCGCTGGCGCGACATGGACGCCTACGGGCATGTGAACAACGCCGTGTATCTCACGTATCTCGAGGAGTGCCGGGATGCGTGGGCTCAAGCCCTCCTGGGCTCGAAGGAGGCGAGCTGGGACTTCGTGCTGGCACATATCGCGATCGACTATCGGCGGCAACTGACGCAGGCCGACGAGCAGATCGTCGTGCGTTGCCGGCTCGCCTCGTTCGGGCGGTCGAGCATCCGCACGCGCGAGGAGATCAGGCTGCCGGATGGATCTGTTGCGGCCGAGGCGCAGGCTGTGGTCGTGCCGCGCGATCCCGCGACGGACAGGTCCCGTCCGTTCACTGACGCGGAACGCGCGAGACTGCAGACAGAGCTCGATCGGGATGCGGAGACGGGCTAGTCCGGAAGGATGCGCCGACCGTGGACGAAGTGTTCTCGGTACCAGCCGTCGGCGACCCACATGATCGTGACGCCGCCGGGCGTGCTTGACGAGTCGAGCGCCCAGCCGTTCCCGATGAACGTATCGACATGGTCGACGCGTCCGTCGCCGTCACCGTCGTAGAACATCACGTCGCCCGGCAGGAGCTCGTCGTACTTGAGGTCCCCTACCGAGGCCATGTCGGCGGAGGAGCGCTGGGGGAGATCCCAACCCGCGTATGGCCGTGGCGGCGAGATGTTCCAGTGCCCCCCGTCGTTCGAGCGGACGAGCCACCACGTGAGCCCGGAGCAGTCGAACCCGGGAACCGGCTGACCGCCGAGCCCGGACGGTTCCGGCGTGGACAGGCCCCACTCGCCTCCCCACACGTAGGGATAGCCAACGAAGCCGACCCCCCACTGCACGAGTTGGAACTGGTCCGGCGTGAGCGATGGGAGCTCGATCGCCTCGTACTGTGTGAGGAGCTCCGGGACGCTCCACGACGGTTGGGTCGCGGCGTGGAACAACGAGTACGCCACCTGCGCGCGGGTGAGCGGTGTGCGGGGGCCGACGTCGGAGGATTCGTCGCTGCTGTTGTACCGGAGGCCGAGCCGCATGCCGAGCAACAGCGCGCCGAAGTTCGCCGGCAACTGGAACGTGGCTCCGTCGGCGGTGTGCAGGTGATTCAGGGCCTTCGCCGCCGGTCCCAATCCGAGGGCCAGCACGAGCACGCGGTGGACCATCGTCGTCGTGACCGGCTTGTCCGGTCCGAACGTTCCCGCAGCTGTCTTCTTCATCCAGTGGAGCTTCACCGCGATGTTCACGTAGGGGTAGAAGATGTCGCTCGGATCGAGGTCGCCGAACGTGATCGCGGGGTCGACGAGCTCGGCCGGCGCGAGCGCTTGTACGACCGCTCGCGCGAAATACTTGCGGGTCTCGATCGTTGCCGGTTGGAAGGCATACGTGCCATCGGGGTTCGCGACGAAATCGCGCATCCAGCCGTTCGTTCCGCCGACATAGTTGATCGCGGTCTTCGCCCACTTGTAGGTCGTGTCGACGTCGGACCACACGATCTCATCCCGGCGCGTGTCCGTGGTGCCCGGAACGCGGATCGGCAGCCTCGGGAGGCCGGTCCCGGCATCGCCGGAGGCGAGGTGGAAGGTGGGGGAGGCGTGCGCGGGCTGGGCGAGGAGCAGCGATGCACCGCTCGTGATGACGATCACGAGCGTGGCGAGCCGACGTCGGAGCTGGCGTCCCCCCTGGGCCATATATGGTTCGTCGGCCCTGGCACTCCCAGGCTTGAGTCGGGAGGGCGGGCCGCGGGTAGGCTCGGGCGATGCTGGGGGAGCAGGAGGCGATCGTCTTGGATGTGCGCTCCTGGGACGTCCACGGGGTCGCCCACGTCGACGTGACGCTCACCTACCCGGACCGCTCTGTGGAGATCGCGCGGCTCGGCACGGAGAGCATCCCCAAGGACCTTCGAGCAGGAGAACGGGTTCTCGTGGCGAAGGCGATGAACGTGGTGGTCGAGATACGCCGCGCGTGATGCGCTAGTCCTTCGGCCCCTCCGCGCGGACCTTCTCGACGGATCCCAACGCCTCGCGGAGATCCGCGAGCCAATCGTCCTGCCGCTCGGCGACGAGGCGAACGCACCAGGCCAGGGCGTGACTCCGGCTCCGGGCAACTCCGGCGTCAACCAGCGTGTCGAGCACGCGTCGCTCCGACATGCGGAGCCGTGTCATCGCGGGGACGGAGAGCGTGGTGAACGACACCTTCGTGTCGCCACACGTCGCTCCCCATGACACCTTGCGCCCGAAACGATGCTGTGCCTCTTCGGCGATCCGCATCCGCTGGGCGCGCGTGTCTTCGCGGAAGCCAACGATCCGGGCTCCCCGAGCCGCCGCCACCGCCTCCACAGACGCTTCTGCGGGGAGCTCAGGGTCCGAGAGCGAACCCACGACCAGGATCTCGTCCCGATCGGTCAGCACATCGGGAGCGCCGGTGAACCATCCGTCCGGCACGCGCCCCGCGAACCAGCCGTGGATCTCTTCAGGTGAGGTGGTCCACTCGTTCGTCATGGAATGAAGATTACAACATTACATCCAGCCACGCAAGCGTGGCCTGCGCTGGTCGAGCCGGAGGCGTTGATACGCTCTGGCACCATGCAGCCCCTGCCCGAGGAGGCGCCAGCCGGGGCGTACGGCGGCAGCCGCATCACCTCGGATCTCGAGCCACCTGGCGCGCTCGCCCACGACGGTCTGGGCGTCCCCTTCACCCACGCCAAGTTCGAAGGCGAGGTGGGGCCGGAGGATCATGCGCTCCTGGACGCGATCGAGTCGAGGTCGGAGTGGATGGCCGAAGTGCTGGCCGACCTGGTCCGCGCGCCGAGCACCCTGCAGCACGAGGAGTCAGGACAAGCGGTGATGCGGGCCGCGCTCCGTGGATTGCGGCTCGAGCCGGTCGATGTCCCCATGGACGCCGACGCGATCCGAGCTCACCCGGCGCACTCGCCGTTCGATTGGGACGTGTCCGGGAAACGAAACGTCGTGGCGACCTGGGGCCCCGGCGACGTCAACCACGGTCGGTCGCTGATCCTTAACGGCCACATCGACGTTGTGAGCCCGGAGCCCGTCGACCAGTGGCCCAGGGATCCGTTCGGTGCGGACCGGTCGGATGGGTGGCTGTACGGGCGCGGCGCAGCGGATATGAAGTGCGGGCTCGCCGCGATCCTCGGTGCTGTCGCCGGGCTCATCGACCTCGGTCTCACACCGCATGCGCCCGTTCACATCGAGTCGGTCGTCGAGGAGGAATGCACGGGCAACGGTACGCTCGCCTGCCTGCTCGCGGGATACACAGCCGAGGCGGCCGTCATCACGGAGCCGTTCGGAGCGGCCATCACGACCTCGCAGGTCGGCGTCCTGTGGTTCGGCGTGAGGATCACCGGTGTGTCGGGTCACGCGGCGGAGAGCGGGAACGCGGTGAACGCGATCGAGAAGAGCCTGACCGTGATCAAGGCGCTCCGAGGGTTGGAGGACGAACTGAACGCGGCGCCACCCGCCCCGTACGATCGGTTCTCTCACCCGATCAGCCTGAACGTCGGCAAGATCCACGGTGGCGACTGGGCGTCGACGGTTCCCGGGGAGTGTGTCACCTGGTACCGGATCGCGCTTTATCCGGGGATGGCGGTCCGCGATCTGCAGGACCGGATCGAGGCGATCGTCGCCGAGGCCGCGGTGGACGATCCCGCGATCTTCGCGCATCCGCCCGAGATCCTCTACGGGGGGTTCGCCTGCGACGGCTACGAGATCGCCGACGACGCACCGCTCGTCACCGCACTCGGCAACGCGTTCACGCGCCAGGCGGGCGAGCCACCCACGCTCGTTGCGACGACGGGAACGACCGATGCTCGCGTCTTCGGGTTGGCAGGGAACATCCCGGCGGTGTGCTTCGGCCCGTACGCCGAGCAAGCGCACGGTGTTGATGAACGGGTGTACCTTCCGTCGGTGGTCCAGACCGCGCAGGTCCTGGGTCTGTTCGTCCGAGACTGGTGCGGGCTCGCAGGGTGATCGGCTGACTCGCCGGCGCCGCCGTCCTCGTTGCGGTCGCGAGGATCATCGTGCGACGCTTGCTGCGGATCGCGCCTGAGGAGGTGATCGCGGTGAAGAAGGACGGACTACTCCGCGGGGTAGCAGATATCCGAAACTTCTTCCGCACGAACGAGACACCCATCTACTTCGTGTCCGCCACAGCGTTCAACCTCCTCGGCATCGATCGCTGGGTGCGGAACTTCAAGTTCGTGAACTACTACGACTCGTTCGACGGAACACACCCGAACGTCTTCGTGCCGAAAGAGCAGGCGCCGCGCGAGTTCGGGTCGATCGAGGAGATCTGCAACTACCTGCTCAGCCACAAGGAAGTCGGCGACTTCGTGCGGCGGCGAGGACCGGGTGGCAAGGCCACGTTCCTCATGTTCGACGAGGAGACCGAGGTGCTCGCCCGCGAGCTCGGCCTCGAGGTGGCGTTCCCACCCGCGTCCCTGCGGCACCGGCTGGACTCCAAGATCGTGACGACGCAGCTCGGGAACGAGGCGGGCGTCCCGAGCGTGCCGAACACGATGGGTCGCGCGAAGGACTACGTCGCGCTGATGGCGCTCGCGAAGGCGACAGACCTCGGGGACGACCTGGTGGTCCAGACGCCGTACGGGGACTCGGGTCAGACGACGTTCTTCATCGCCGACGAGGGCGACTGGAAGGAGCAGCAGGAAAAGATCGTCGGTGAAGAGATCAAGGTGATGCGGCGGATCGACCCGCGGGAGTGCGCGATCGAGGGCGTGATCACACGCCACGGCACGCTCGTGGGGCCGCTCATGGCTGAGCTCACCGGGTTCCCCGAACTCACGCCCTACGACGGCGGCTGGTGTGGCAACGACGTGTTCCCAGAGATGCTCACCGAGAGCCAACGGAGGCTCGCCCGCGAGCGGACGTTCGCGATGGGCGAGCGGCTTCGGCGCGAGGGGTACCGCGGATACTTCGAGCTCGATTTCCTGGCGGACGAGGCGTCGGGGGAGATGTACCTGGGCGAGCTGAATCCACGCGTGACGGGCGCGTCGAGCATCACGAACGTCACGGCGGTTGCGTACGGGGACATGCCGCTGTTCCTGTTCCACCTGCTCGAGTTCATGGGTGTGGATTACGAGATCGACGTGGACGAACTCAACGAACGGTGGTCGCAACCGGGGAACATCGACGATTGGACCCAGTTCATCCTCAAGCAGACCGACGATCGCGTCGAACGGATCACCGAGGCCCCCGCTTCGGGGATCTGGCGCATGGGGCCGCCTGACCATTCGATCGCGTATGCACGCAGAGACACCGATTGGCACACCGTGGCCGACGAGCACGAAGCGTTCTACCTGCGGATCGCGGGTCCCGGGCAGTACCGTTACCCTGGGGCCGACCTCGGCATCATGGTGACGCGCGGCCGGTTCCTGGACGACGACCACGAGCTCACCGACCGCGCGCGATACTGGATCGACGGTGTGCAGGCGCAGTTCCGGAGCGTTCCGATCGAGGACGTGCCGCCCATCACGCCCGAGCCGTTCGGCTTCAAGATGCTCTGATGCAGATGATCCCGTTCCACTTCCGTTCGATCGAAGAGCTCGATCTCGGGGACAAGTGGCAGACCGTCTTCGAGGAGCGGTGGCCGCATTACCGGGAGTGGTTCCTGCGCGAAGGCGAGGCGGCGCGTCCGTCGTTCGCCACGAGTGTGCGGATGCTTCGCGCACACATGCCCGAGCTCCTTCCCGCGTACGAACGCCTGGTGGAGCTCGCGGGCGGAGGCGACCTGGTCGCCCGGATGCTGTCGCTGTACAAGCCTCCGCCGTACCTGGCGGCGTGCTCGCAGGGAGCGTGGACGCGCGACGGCGGGCCGGTGCTCGTTCGCAACTACGATTACGCGCCTTCTCGGATGGAGGGCGTGGTGTGGTCGACCCGCATGCTCGAACGGCGAGTGATCGGCATGAGTGACTGCCTCTGGGGGTTGCTCGACGGGATGAACGATGCGGGACTGGCGGTGTCGCTCACGTTCGGCGGCCGGCGTGTGATGGGAGACGGTTTCGGCATCCCGATCGTCGTGCGGTACCTCCTAGAGGTGTGCGACGACGTCGCGGGGGCACGAGAGGCGCTCTCCCGGCTGCCGTTCTCGCTCGCGCACAACCTCACCGTGATCGACGCCACGGGCGAGGTTCTGACGGCATACGTGTCTCCGGACCGCGAACCGATCTTTCGCTCGTTCCCCGCGGCGACGAACCATCAGGGCATCGTCGAATGGCCGGAGCAGGCGAGGGCTACGCGGACGATCGAGCGTGAGCGGTTCATCGTGCGCCTCCTGGATGATCACGACACAACGGCGACGTCCTTCGAAGACGCGTTCTTGCGCGCGCCGTTGTTCAGCACGGCGTACGGAAGCGGCTTCGGCACGCTGTATACGGCCGCGTATCGCCCCGTGGATGGAACCGTCGACCTCCGCTGGCCGGCGTTCGGCTGGCGGCTCGGTTTCGAGGCATTCGGTGAGCTGGAGCACACCGAGGTGCTTGCAGAGGGCTCGGTGGCGTAGAGACGAGGTGCGGATAGACGTGCAACGGCATCCATCGGGTGGAACACTCGCTCTCGATATCGCACGAGGGGGACTCTATGGAGACCGCTGTTCAGCCACGTAGCGCGTCGGCACCATTGATCCTGGGGATCGCCGGGGGATTCGTGCTCGCGATCGGGTCGTTCTTGACCTGGGCGACCGTCTCGGTGAACTTCGACGCGCTCGCCAGCGCGCTCGGGATCGATCCTGCGCAGATCCCCGACAGCGTGCGCGCACAGTCCACCGTGAGCGTGACGGGCTGGAAGGGCGGCGACGGCAAGTGGACGTTCTTCGCCGGGATCGTCGTGTTGGTGTTCGCAGCATTGCTGATCACCGCGCGGAACGCCCGCCTGTTCGGGATCTTGATGGTCGTCGGCGGAGCGGTCGGCGCCGGTATCGCGCTGTACGACGCGACGATCCAGAAGGACAACGTGTTGAACGATGCCGCCAGCACGTTCGCCGGAGCTGGGTTGCCAGGCCAGGTGAGCGACTTCTTCTCGGTTTCCCTCGGGATCGGGATCTGGCTCTGCATCATCGGGGGAGTCGTGTCGGTGATCGGCGGGATCATGGCGATCATGAGCGGCGGCGCGAACGCGCCGGCGATAGTCGACGGGATGACGGGCGCCGGGGTGCCGCCTCCGTCCGACGGAGGGTTCGGCACGTCGACGGTCGCGGGGTCGATGGCTCCCCCGCCGCCTCCCGTCGCCCCCATGGCCGAGGCTCCCGCCACTCAGGTCACCACCCCTGTGGCCGAGACTCCCATCCCCATGGTCCAGACTCCCACCCCTCCCGCCACCCCCTTCGCCGAGACGCCCGCCCCGACGGCCGAGACGCCCGCGCCGACGGCCGAGACGCCCGCCCCGACGGCCGAGACCGCTCCCGAGTCGGAAGCGCCTCCTGAGCCGGCCGCTGAAGAAACCGAGGGTGGGGAGGACTCCCCTTCCTCCTCGTAGCGTGCGGACGATCGAGTTCAGCGTCGATACCGGCGGCCGCCTGGTCGTCGACCTCACGACGCGCGTTCGGTCGTTCGCCGCCGAGGGTGGAACCGATGGGGTGCTCCACGTCTTCGTGCCGCATGCCACCGCCGGGGTCGCGCTGATGGAGACGGGGTCAGGGTCGGAGGGAGATCTTGAGGAAGCCCTCGATCGCCTGTTGCCCCGTGACGACCACTACGCACATCGGCACGGCTCGGTCGGGCATGGTGGGGATCATCTGCTCCCGGTGTTCGTCTCCCCGTCGCTGCTGCTCCCGGTGATCGAGGGAGAGGTGGCGCTCGGCACCTGGCAGTCCGTCGTGATCGTCGATCCCAACCGCCAGAACAACGAGCGGACGGTGCGGTTGAGCCTGATCCCTGCCTGAGCTAGCTAGAGGTACTGGCCCGGGCGCTCGGCTTTCGTTGCACTTGGTGACGCGACCGCCTGGACGTCGCGTTCGCGCAGGAGGACGAGTTCCTCGCCGTCGAGCTCGACCTCGAGGCCGGACGACGGGAGGAACAGGACCCGGTCGCCGCGCTCGGCGACGCGCACGTCCGGCCCCACGAGCTGCACGTCGGCCCACGTGAGCCGCTTGGGGGCCTGCATCGCGGTCGCGGGGATCAGCAACCCTCCCGCCGACTTGCGTTCCCCGTTCTCCGGGGCCCGGACGACCAGTCGGTCGCCCGTGAGCCGGATCTCGGCGTCGGAGACGCGGGCCTTCCGCGCGCGGGGTTTCCGCGGCTTGGAGGTCGCGCCGGCGTCGGTGGTCTTGGCGGCGGAACGTGGCATACGCGCACGAGTCTAGCGACGGCGAACCGGTAGCATGCGTCCCCGTGAACGCGGGCAAGCTGCTCGACCGAGCCACGAAGACGCTGAAGGCGTCCTCGTCGATCGATCACTGGCAGAAGCATCGAGAGCGCTGGGAGGCCACGGAACTCCTGACGCACGTCCTCGGCGAGGAGCCGGGACCGGAGGATGAGGTCTCACCGAAGTCCAGGCGGCGGTTCGAGGAGATGGTGGATCGTCGGGCTACCGGCGAGCCGATCCCGTTCATCAAGGGATACTCGGAGTTCCGCGGTCTCGAGCTGCTCGCCGAACCCGGCGTGTTCGTTCCGCGCGATTCTTCGGAGTTCCTCGCCGAGCAGGCGGTCCGCCGGCTGCGCCGACGGAAGTCTCCCGTCGCCGTGGACCTCGCCACGGGGGGTGGCACGATCGCGCTCGCTGTCGCGAACGAGGTCCCGGAGGCCGCGGTCTATGGGACCGACCTGTCGGAGGACGCCGTTCGGCTGGCGCGCAAGAACGCGAAGCGGCTCGGCCTTCGCGCGACGTTCCGCCAGGGAGATCTGTTCGGCGCGCTGCCGAGGAAGCTCCGCGGAAGGGTAGACGTCATCACGTTGCACCCTCCCTACGTGGCCCGCGACGAGATCGAGACGCTCCCGGATGAGATCCGCGAGTGGGAGCCGATGCACACGCTGACGGACCGCAGCGAGGACGGGCTGGGGTTGATCCGTCGCTCGGTGGATGAGTCGCCCGCGTGGCTGCGACCGGGGGGTTGGTTGCTCATGGAGGTCGATCCCGACCGAGCCCGGGACGTGATGCCTGTCTTCCGGCGCGGCGGCTTCCGCGACATCGCCTCCACCAAGGGCGGACCGTTGCGGGTCACCCGCGTGATCGTCGGAAAGCGACCCCGATGAGCGACCCCCTCGTCGCTCCGTACGGCACCTGGCGTTCGCCCCTCGCCGCCGAGATGCTGGTGGCTTCGGCCGTCCGGCTGGGCTTCACGTGGCTCGAGGACGGTTCGGTCTACTGGCTCGAGTCGCGTCCGGCCGAGGGCGGCCGGAGCGTGCTCGTTCGGCAAGATCATGGTGGCGAACCGGCGGATGTCATGCCGGTGGGCTTCAACGTGCGCACGAAGGTGCACGAGTACGGAGGTGGTTCGTTCCTCGTGCACCGGGGAACCGTGTTCGCCTCGAACTTCGAGGACCAACGGCTGTACCGGCAAGATCCTGGCGCTGAGCCGGCGCCGATCACTCCGGAGACGGAGGGTCGCCATCGCTTCGCTGACGGCCGCGCGACGGTCGACGGCTCCTGGATCGTCTGCGTGCGTGAGCGACACGAGTCCGACGACGTGGCGAACGAGCTGGTCGCGATCCCGGCTGACGGCTCCGCCGAGCCCCGCATCATCGCCGGTGGTCGTGACTTCTACGCGGCGCCGCGGATCTCCCCAGACGGTTCGAGGCTCGTCTGGCTCTCGTGGGATCTGCCGTGGCTCCCATGGGACGGGTGCGAGCTGTGGGTGGCGGATCTGGCCGCGGACGGTTCGCTCTCGGGCGAACGACGCGTCGCCGGACGCGACGGCGAGGAGTCGATCTGGCAGCCGGGCTGGAGCCCAGCCGGAGAGTTGCACTTCGTGAGCGACCGATCGGGCTGGTGGAACCTCTACCGCGAGCGCGGAGGGGAACAGCAGAACCTGCACCCGGCCCCGGCTGAGTTCGGCTGGCCCCACTGGGTGTTCGGCGGCGCTTCGTACTCGTTCCTCGGCGACGGCCGGATCGCGTGCGTCTACAGCGCGGAAGGGCTCCAGCACGTGGGTCTCCTGGATCCGGAGAGCGCGGAGTTGATCGATCTTGACCTGCCGTACTCCGCGGTCGGCTACCCCATGATCGCGACGGAGGGTGATCGGATCGTCTTCATCGCCGGTGGCCCGAAGACGCCCGATCAGGTCGTGTCACTCGACTTCTCAGCACGATCGGTCGACGTGCTGCGCGAGAGCGACGCCCTCGCGATCGATCCCGAATCGGTGTCGGCAGGGATCCAGCTCGAATTCCCGACGGAAGGCGGTCTGACGGCGCATGCACTCCATTACGCGCCGACGAACGCCGACTTCGTCGGGCCGGACGGCGAGCGCCCGCCCCTGATCGTGATGAGCCACGGCGGCCCGACGTCCGCGACGACGGGGCTCTACCGCTCGGAGATCCAGTACTGGACCACCAGGGGGTTCGCGGTCGTCGACGTGAACTACGGAGGGAGTACCGGATACGGTCGTGCCTACCGGCTCCGATTGAACGGCAACTGGGGCATCGTAGACACGATGGATTGCATCAACGCGGCGCGGTTCCTCGTCGATCGTGGCCAAGCGGACGGCGAGCGGTTGCTGATCCGTGGCGGGAGCGCAGGTGGATACACGACCCTGTGCGCTTTGACGTTCCACGACGTCTTCGCCGCGGGTGCGAGCTACTTCGGTATCGCCGACCTCGAGCCGTTCGCGAAGCCCGGAGGGACGCACAAGTTCGAGTCGCGGTACGAGCACTCGTTGATCGGTCCGTACCCGGAGGCGGCCGAGCGCTACCGAGAGCGCTCGCCTATCCATGCCGTCGACCGGATCGCGTGTCCGATGATCCTGTTCCAAGGGGCCGAGGACGAGGTGGTCCCCCCGTCCCAGGCCGAGATCATGGTGGACGCGCTGCGGGCCAATCGGCTCCCCTATGCATATCTGCTCTTCGAAGGAGAGCAGCATGGGTTCCGCAAGGCAGAGACGATCGTGCGCGCGACGGAAGCGGAGCTCTCCTTCTACGCGCAGATCCTCGGCTTCACCCCCGCGGACCCGATCGAGCCCGTCCGGATCGAGAACCTGCCTCCTGTTTGACCCGGGGGGTCCGCGGGGGACCGGACGGGGATCCGGCCCCCCGCGCCAGAGAGGGGGCGCAACCTCTCGGCGAGCATCACGCTCGCAGGTCCCGGTGAACGGCCGTGGGCGGACCGGTGTCGATTGGGGGAAGGTTCGAACGCCAGGGATCGCAGGCACCCTAGATCCCATCGAGCTCGCCCAGATACGTGCGGAAGGGAGAGGGCGCCGCGCTATCCGCCGATCATGGACATGCTGCGCGTCGGCTGGACGAAGTCCGGATGGTTGATCCGGTGCCCCGACCACTTGCTCCACACGGCGGCGCGGATCAACGCGGTCAGCTCCTCGTCGATCGCTCCCCCGCGCAAGGGCTCACGCAGGTCCGTCTCCTCCAGCGCGAAGAGGCACGCGCGAACCTGTCCCTCCGCGGTCAACCGCAGCCGGTTGCAGGTGTCGCAGAACGGTTCGGTCACGCTCGCGATCACGCCGATGCTGCCGGGAGACCCGTCGGCGAAGGCATAGGACGTCGCCGGTTCGTTCGCGTGGCCGGCTGCGACGAGTGGGTACGCCGCGTCGATCGCCTCGAGGATCCGGGCCGACGGGACAACCTTCGCTCGTTCCCAGGCGTGCTGGGCGTCCAGGGGCATGTACTCGATGAACCGGACCTCGTAGCCCGTCTCACGCGACCAGCGCGCGAAGTCCACGATCTCGTCGTCGTTCGTCCCACCGATCACGACGGTGTTGATCTTGATCGGCGTGAGCCCGGCAGCCTCCGCCGCCCGCAAGCCGGAGAGGACCTTCTCGAGCGCGTCGCGTCGCGTCATCTCGGCGAACCGGTGGCGCAACAGCGAGTCGCACGACACCGTGGCCCGGTCGACGCCCGCCTCGGCGAGCGGTCCGGCGAGCCGGTCGAGCAGCAGCCCGTTCGTGGTGATCGAGATGTCGAGCTCCGGTCCGACCTCACGGAACATCTGCACGAGCGTCGGGAGATCAGCACGGACCGTTGGCTCGCCCCCGGTCACCTTGATCGAGCGCACCCCGAGTCCCACGAAGATGCCGAGGAGACGCGTCAGCTCCTCGAACGTCAGGATCTCGTTCTTCGGGAGCCACGCGAGTCCCTCGGCGGGCATGCAGTACGTGCAGCGGAAGTTACACCGGTCGGTCACCGATACCCGCAGATCGTCGGCGACCCGCCCGAAGGAGTCGACCAGGGGACCGTGTGAGGGAGGAGGAACGCTCGATGCCATGGCGACCAGCCTACCCGGGACCGCGCGTTCGGCGCTACAGGCCCGCGTGGCTCGGAGGGAGCAGGGTGTCGACCTCAGCGATGGCGGCACCCAATCTCTCCACCCGCGGAGCCTCGCCCTTGGCGGTCGCCGCCACGCGCATCCCCAGCAGGAACGCCGCGAGCGGGGTGTCCTTCCTTTCCACCCGGTGAGCCACGTCGCGCGCGATCCGCAAGAGCTCACCCGACTCGCGGTCGGTCAGCGGCTCGAGCCCGAACGCCCGCGCTAGCTCGTCGATCCACTCGCCCATCTCCGTCCCCTTCGTCAGCACTCGGTGTCCGAGCTGGAACGGTACCTTCCGACGCGCTGACGAGATGGGAGGATGAACGGCATGGACGCTCAGCTTCGAGCTGCGATCGTGACCGTCTCGGACGGTGTGGCGAACGGCACCCGTGAGGATACCTCGGGCGACACGGCTCAAACGATGCTGGGCGAGGCCGGGTTCGACGTCGTCAGCCGGGCCGTCGTGCCTGACGAGCGTCCGGAGATCGAGCAGGTGCTCCGCGAACTCGCGGTGAAGGGCGGTCTCGTCGTGACCACCGGCGGCACGGGGTTCGGGCCGCGCGACGTGACTCCCGAGGCCACGAAGGCCGTGATCGATCGGGAGGCGCCCGGGCTCGCCGAACTGATGCGGTCCGCCGGCCTCTCGCACACGCCGATGGCCGCGCTCTCGCGGGCCGTAGTCGGGAGCCTCGGTAGCGCGCTGATCGTGAATCTCCCCGGAAGCCCCAACGGGGTCCGAGAAGGCCTGGAGGCGCTCCTGCCCGTCGTTCCGCACGCGGTCGCCCTGCTCGGCGGCGCGACGGGGGAGCACCCGACCGGGCACGGAGCGCACGCGCCACCTTCGGTTCCGCGCGCAGGCACGGTCACGATCACCGCCGTGAAGCAGATCGGCGCCCCGCCGTGCCCCGTCGGGGCGCGGATCGTCGTCGGCTCTAGCGGTCCGGTCGAAGGCACGCTCGGTTGCGCGGAGTTCGATACGGCTGCGGTCGAGGCCGCAGCGGAGTCCTTGTCGGGCGAAGGGTCCCAGCCGCACACGCGGGTGTTCCATCACGACCTGGGCGACATCGAGGTGTTCGTCGAACCCCAGATGGTCCCACCGTTGCTGGCCGTCGTCTCCGCGACACCAGTCGCGTTCGAGCTCCTGCGCCTCGCTCCGGGTCTGGGCTACCGCACGCTGCTCGTCGAACCACGGACCGAGCGCGTGTCCGCCGTGCTGCGGAGCGCGGCCGACGAAGTAAGGGTGGCGTTCGACGCGATAGGGATCGATGGGCGGACCGATGTCGTGTTCACGGACCACGACGCTCCCGACGTGGCCGATTCTCTCGGCACGCTGTTGCGAACGCCCGCACGGTTCGTTGGGGTCATGGGGAGCCGGCGTCACGTCGGTCCCTACGTGGAGAGGCTCCGTTCGATGGGGTTCGGCGACGACGAGCTCGCACGGATCCGCTCGCCGCTCGGGCTCGACATCGGGGGGAAGACACCGCAAGAGATCGCGTTGTCGATCGCCGCGGGCTTGGTGGCGGCCCGCGCGGGCCGCGCCGGCGGCTGGATGGACGTCCCGTGAGAGCGGGCCGCCTCCTCGGCGATGTCGGCCGAAGGCGCTGACGTAGCGCATGCGGGCAACTGGTCTGCGACAGACTAGTTCACGTGTCGCGATCGCGTCGCTCGTCGCCGTCGCGACCCTCGCGATCGCAGCCGCGGTGCCCGAGCGAGCGGTGGCACCGCGCGGCAACCGATTGAACGTGGTTGTGATCCTCACCGACGATCAGTCGTTCGACACGCTGCCCACATCTCCGGCGGCGATGCCGTGGCTCCAATCGCAGATCCAGGATCGGTCCGGGCACTGGCTCTGGTTCCCGAACGCGGTCATCTCGACTCCGATGTGTTGTCCATCGCGCGCATCGATCCTCTCGGGTCAGTACAGCCACCACACGCATGTCCGCAACAACGACGAAGGCGAACGGTTCAACGACTCCAACACCCTTGCGACGTGGTTGCAGCATGGCGGCTACGTCACCGGGCTGTTCGGGAAGTACCTGAACCGGTACCCCTTCGAACGCGGACCGTACGTGCCCCCCGGCTGGGATCGCTGGGTCGCCAAGCGGAACACCGCGAAGACGACCACGTACTACGACTACGGGTTCGTCGACCAGGGGATCCCTCTGCAGGTGCGAGACGCGTCGGCCTCGTACGCGACCGACCTGTTCGCGGGACGAGCCCTCGATTTCCTTCGGACCGCGCCGGTGGACCGGCCCTATTTCCTCTACTACGCGCCCAGCGCGCCGCATCCGCCGTGGACGCCGCCGAGACGTCACCTCGGGGCGTTCGCGGGGATCACGATCGCCCGGTCGAGGAGCGTGGGCGAACGAGATGTGTCCGACAAGCCCGCCTGGGTCCAGGCGCTCCCGCCGCTGGACGGGCACGATCGTGCCGAGCTCGTGCGCGACCAGCGCCGGGAGCGGGAGGCGCTCCTGGGCGTCGACGACGAGATCCATCGGCTCGTGGACGCGATCGCCGCGCGCGGCGACCTCGATCGCACGGTGATCTTCTTCCTCACGGACAACGGGTATTCGTTCGGGCAGCACCGGATCCGCGGGAAGCGCTGTCCTTACGAGGAGTGCATCCGCACCCCGTTCGCGGTCCGGATGCCCGGTCGCCCGGCGCGCGACGTCACGGGGGTCGTTTCGAACGTCGATCTGGCGCCGACGATCGCGGACCTGATCGGTATCCGACCCGGTCTCGCGGTCGACGGAGCGAGCTTCGCCCAGGCGCTCCTCGGGCGGGGGTGGAGTCCTCCCGAGGGCGCGTTGATCGAATGGGCCGGCGATCGAACGGTCCCCCCGTGGCAGGGTGTTCGCACCACGGACTTCGCCTACATCGAGGACGCGGATGGCACCGTGGAACTCTACGATCTCACGGGCGCCCTGGGACGCGCTGATCCGCTGGAACTGCGCAACCGAGCCGGAGAGACCCGCTACCGCGGTGAGGTTCGGCGTCTCGCCGCACTCCTGCGCCGACTTCGTTCCGGGGCTCCGAGCCGAGGCTAGACTCCGGCATCGTGCAGCACCGCCCCGGTCCGATCATCCGTCCTGCCTCAACCCGTCGGCGACGTCCAACGCGACATCAGACCACGCGTCGCCTGGGCCTCGTGGTGTTCCTCATCGTGCTCGTCGTGTTCCTTATATGGCAGTTCTGGCCGTCGAGCGGTGGCTCGACGCAGGCGCACGGGAGCGGCGGGCAGCAGGGTCAGGGCAACGGCGGGGTCGGCGCCAACGGGCTGGGCAGCGACAGCCCGATCAAGCACGTCGTGTTCATCGTCAAGGAGAACCGAACGTTCAACAACTACTTCGCGACCTACCCGGGCGCGGAGGGGAGCACGACCGGGGGAACCCTCACGTGCGCCGGCGCGGTCTGTCAGTCGGGCCCCGACTACCACCTCAGGCATGCGCCCGACATCCAACCGCATGACATCACGCATGGCTTCTCCTCCGGCCTGTACGCGATCAACGGCGGCCTGATGAACGGGTTCAACATCATCGGCTCCGGGCAGGACATGACGGGCTACGTCTACCACGACCGCTCGAGCATCCCGAACTACTGGAAGTACGCGGATCGCTTCGTGCTGGCCGACAACTTCTTCACGTCGATGTACGGCCCGACCTTCCCCGAACATCTCTACGCGGTCGCTGCGCAGGCAGATGGGATCGTGGACAACAAGACGTCGACTGACCACGCGGGCAACTACTGCGACGACCCCACGGAGCTCACACCGCACTTCCGGGACGATCTCACCGATGCTCAGAAGAAGAAGATCATGTACTACGAAGATCACTACACGGTGAACTTCCCGAACATGATCTACAAGATCACGCCCTTCTGGGAAAGCATCCGCACGTGCATCAATGTGAAGACCTTGCCCGACGAGCTCCAGAAGGCCGGGGTCGACTGGAAGTACTACGCGAACGCGGATCAGTGGATGAACGCCTTGCAGGCGATCCGCCACGTGCGGTTCAACCCCAAGATGTGGGCGAAGGTGCAACCGCCCGGGAACTTCATCCTGGACATCAAGCACGAGCAACTGCCGTCCGTGTCGTGGCTGATCCCACCCGAGTCCTACAACGAGCATCCAGGCGAGGGCGTGTCGGTCTGCGCGGGCGAGAACTGGACCGTGGAGCAGATCAACGCGGTCATGCGGAGCGACTACTGGGCATCGACGGCGATCGTGGTGGTGTGGGACGACTTCGGTGGGTTCTACGACCCGGTCGTGCCGCCGCACTACGACATCATGGGGCTCGGGCCGCGGACGCCTGCGCTGATCATCTCGCCGTACAGTCGACGCGGTGAGAACGCGGACGGTGGAGCGGTCGACCACACGGTCTACGAATTCTCGTCGGTGCTGAAGTTCATCGAGCAGCTGCACGACCTGAAGCCGTTGACGGATCGCGACGAGCAGGCGAGTCCGCTGGAGGGCGCGTTCGACTTCTCGAAGCCGCCGAACACCCATCCGCTGATCCTGAAGCTTCGGGACGACTGTCCCTACGGCACCTCGTTTTCGGAGATGCTCCCGGGGAGCCCGGCGATCCGCGGCGTCGGCGTCCCGTGGGGGTAGTTCGATGCGGGGAAGAGCGGGCAGGCATCCGACGAAGGCTCAGCGGCCGAGGCTGCGGTAGGCCTCGAACACGCTCGCCGGTGCATCACCCAGGCGATGCAGGACGCGGTTGAGCCCGTGCGTTCCGAGCGACCGAACCGTCTTCACGCGATCGAGGTCGAGGACCTCGATCAGGTACTCCTCGCCGGCTCCACCCTCGAACAGGACCCGGCCTTCAGGGTCGACTCCGATGCTCCGGCCGCCCCCGATCGTCACCGCGGCGTTCGGGTTGATCACGTAGCACTGGTTCGCGATGGCGTTCGCGCGCGCGAGCACGAGTTCCTGCTCGCGGTCGGGCGTGGTGGTGAGGGTCGGGTGCAGGATCACCTCGGCACCCTGGAGCGCGAGGCTCCTGGCCATCTCCGGGAACCAGCCGTCGTAGCAGATCATCAGGCCCGCGGTGCCGACGTTCGGTATCCGGAAGACTGGCGGCGGCCGGTCGCCTTGCGTGTGGTGTTCGAACGGATGCCACGTGAAGACCTTTCGGTACCGAGCGACCAACCGGCCTGTCGGCGAGAACGCGATCGCGGTGTTGTACGTGTCGTCACCGTCGCGCTCGACGATCGAACCGGCCACGATCCATCGGCCGACGCGCTTCGCGATCCTGCCAACGGCGCGGGTCAACGGGCCAGGGATCTCCTGAGGGAGCGAGGCGTCATAGCCTGCCGGTCGCCGCGTGAACGAGTGCTCGCCGGTGAGGTAGAGCTCCGGGAAGACGTAGAGGTCGGCGTGAGGGAACGCACGCCGGAACACGCGGACCTCGTGCTCGAACTTCTCGAAGGTGGCTTGGGGGTCGAACGGGACCGGTCTGACCTGCGCAGCGACGACGGTGAGGGTTCGAGCCATGGGCGGGCAACGATAGCAGCGCTCCCCTCACTTGACCGAGCGTTCGGTCAGGCAGAAGGATGCCCTGGGTGAGCGTGCTCGCCTAGGATGAGCGGATCGTCAGAGCGTTGACATTCGGGGTTCGGGGGGAGGACCGATGCGCAGGTCGGTGAGGGTGGCGGCGCTCTGTTCCATCGTGGCTGTGCTCGGCGTTGCGTGCACGAGCGGCGGGGGGGGAGGCGCCAGCAGCAGCGGCTCCACATCGGGTGGGCACCTGATCATCGGCACCACGTCGAACATCGACACGCTGAACCCCTTCGTGACCTTCCAACAGAACTCGTACTCCGCCTTCGAGTACATCTATCCGCAGATGGTCCAGTACGACTCGAAGACCTTCGACATCAAGCCCGATCTCGCGCAGTCGTGGGAGCGATCCTCCGATCACCTCACGTGGACGTTCCACACCGCGCCGAACGCGTCGTGGTCCGACGGTGAACCGCTCACCGCCGAAGACGCCGCGTGGACGATGGATACGATCCTGAAGTACGGGGACGGCCCGGCCGGCAACCTCATCGGCTCGCTCGCGTTCGTGGAAGGCGTGGAGGCCACCGACGACGACACACTCGTCATCACGTATTCGGCACCTGCGGCGAACGTCCTTCAGGAGCTCCAGCAGCTTCCGATCCTTCCGCCGCAGGTGTGGGAGCCCTACGCCACGGGCGACGGGAAGGGTCTGCGCCAGTTCGCCAACGAGCCGACGGACGGCCAGCCTCTCACGAGCGGCGGGCCGTTCGAGGTCGCCGAGTACAAGAAGGATCAGGTCGTGATCTTCCAGACGAACCCGGACTTCTACGGCCCGAAACCGGTGATCGACGGGTTCGGTCTCCAATACTTCTCGAACGACGACGCGATGGTCGCGGCGCTGCAGACCGATCAGATCCAGGCGGCGATCAACGTCCCGCCGACCGCCGTAGACACCTTGAAAGGGAACGCGAGCATCACCGTGTACGACGGAGAAGGTCTCCAGCTCCGCGATCTCATCATCAACTCGAGCCCTGAGAAGACGGCCAACCTCGAGCTGCAGGACCCGAAGGTACGCATGGCGATGGAGTACGCGATCGACCGGAACACGATCGTGCAGACCGCCTGGCTCGGGTACGCGAGGCCCGGGTCCACGATCGTGCCTATCGGCGGGGGAGTGTGGCATAACGGCGAGATCCAGCAGCTGCCGTATGACGTCGACGAGGCGAACAGGATCCTCGACGAGGCCGGGTACGCCCGTGGAGCCGATGGGATCCGCATCGCGAACGGGCACCCGATGAACTACACGGTGCTGTTCGCGGCCGACGAGTCCGGTGCCGGCGACTCGGCGTTCAGGATCATCCAGAACGGGTTCCAGCAGATCGGGATCCAGATCGCGCAGCGGAAGATGGACAACGACGCGGTCAATACGGCGATCCTCGGCGACGACAACACCTACAACAAGTTCGACCTAGCGATGTGGGACTGGTACACGTGTTGCCCGGTTCCCGATTTCATCCTGTCGGTGCTCCAGTGCTCACAGTGGGGCAACTGGAGCGACACAGGCTACTGCAACAAGGACTACGACAAGTTGTTCGAGGCCCAGCAGCTCGCGCAGGATCAGCCGGAGCGGGTCAAGATGGTCTACGAGATGCAGAAGATCATCTACGACGACCGGCCGTACATCGTGCTGAGCTACGACGATCAGCTCAACGCGTGGTCGACAGACTGGACGGGGTTCGTGGAGTCCTCGCTCGGGTTGTTCAACAGCCTGTCCAAGGAAAGCCTGACGCAGGTGCATCCGGCGTAGTCCGTCGAGCGAGGGGGAGGCGACATGCACCGCGTCGACTACGTCCTCAAGCGGCTCGCGTTCGCGGTGATGACGATATTGGTCGCCATCACGATCAACTTCCTCCTGTTCCGCGCACTCCCCGGGAGCGCCGTGGCTGACCTTTCTCGCGCTCCGCACGCCTCGCCGCAGCTGCGAGCGGAGCTCATGCGCGAGTTCGGTCTCGACAAGCCGATGTGGAACCAATACGTGTTGTATCTGGACCAGCTCTTCTTCCACGCGAACCTCGGTGTGTCGTTCGCCGACTCCCAGCCCGTGACGGGGGAGCTCGCGGACAAGCTCAAGAACACGATCCCGATGGTGTTGGTCGGCACGGTGATCGCGGTACTCGTCGGGATCGTCACCGGGTTCCTTGCCGCTTGGAGGCGAGGCGGTGCCGTGGATCAGGTCAGCACGGACGCGGCGATCATCTTCTACGCGCTGCCGACCCAGTTCATCGGGATGATGCTGATCTTCATGTTCGCGAAGTACCTGCCGACCGCGGGCATGCGCAACGAGGTCGATAACTTCTTCTCACAAGGGAGCACGTTGTCGAACATGAAGGACATCGCGACGCACATGGTCCTGCCGGCGCTCACTTTGGCGCTCACCTTGTTCGGCGAGTACACGCTCATCGTGCGTTCCTCGATGCTCGAAACGCTCGGTGAGGACTACGTACTGACGGCGCGCGCTAAGGGATTGCCGCAGAGGAGGATCGTGGTGTCGCATGCGCTTCGCAACGCCATGCTGCCGATCGCCACCCTCATCGCCCTTTCGCTGGGTTTCATCGTGGCCGGGGCGATCCTGGTGGAGATCATCTTCTCCTGGCCGGGGATCGGTCAGGCCATCTACGAGGCGGTCTCCAAGCGCGATTACCCCATGCTGCAGGGTGCGTTCCTGATCCTCACGGTGTCGGTCGTGTTCTTCAACTTCATCGCCGACCTCATCTACTTCAAACTCGATCCGAGGATCACCGAATGAAGACGGTCGAACCAGCGCTCGTCGAGGGGACCGCCCTGGAACCGCGGCCGTCACGGGGCGGCAATCCCCTCATCTTGGTTCTCCGCGAGCGCAGGTCGGCCGTGCTCGGCCTGCTCATCGTGGCGTTCTTCGTCGTGTTGGCTATCTTCGGCCCGAGCCTGGCTCCGTACAGCTGGACACAGCAGTCGGGACCCGTTTACGCCCCGCCATCCACGCAGCATTGGCTCGGGACGGACGACAGCGGGGTCGACGTGCTGAGCGAGCTGATGTTCGGAGCCCGGACCTCGCTGATCGTCGGATTCGCCGCCGCGCTCGTTGCGATGATCGTCGGGGGAGGTATCGGCGTCCTCGCCGGCTACGCGGGGGGCGGGACGGACGTGGCGCTCATGCGTACCACCGACTACTTCCTGGTGATCCCTGACCTGGTGCTGATGATCGTCGTCGCCACGGTCTTCGGACCGAGCCTGTCGCACGTGATCCTCGTGATCGGTCTGCTGCTGTGGACGACGACGGCGCGGATCGTGCGAGCCCAGGTCAAGAGCATCCGCGAACGTGTCTACGTGCGTCGCGCGAGGTCGCTCGGCGCGAGCCACCGGCGGATCGTGGTCCAACACATCTTGCCGCAGGTGGCGCCGCTGCTGATCGCCACCACGGTCCTCACGATCGCCTACGCGATCTTCGACGAGTCGGCGCTCGCTTTCCTGGGCGTCGGCGTGCCGGGGGTCTCGTGGGGGACGATGCTCGAGCACGCCTTCGCCCGCACCGCGATGACGCAGGGAGCCTGGTGGGCGTTCGTTCCTCCGGGCCTGGCGATCGGGCTCGTCGTGGTCGGCTGCTACCTGATGGGCCAGGCGATAGAGGATGCGCTCAACCCGCGTTTGCGCGTGGCTCACCTGTCGATCCACAGCTGGCGCTTCCGCGCTGCCGCACCGATCGGGCCCGAGCAGGCCGGGGAAGCCACCCCGTGAGCCTCCTCTCGGTGAGAGATCTCCAGGTCTGGTTCGATCTACCGCACGGCGGTCGGCTCCACGCGGTGCAGGGGGTCAGCTTCGACCTGGAGGAGGGGGAACGCCTCGGCCTGGTCGGCGAGTCGGGCTGCGGCAAGACGACCGCCCTGCTCGCCCTGATGGGCTTGTTGCCTCCGAACGCGGAGGTGGCGGGAAGCGTCGCGGTGAGCGGCGACGACATCCTCGGCGGCGGGGAGGATGCGATGCGTCCGTACCGCTGGACCGACATCGCGATGATCTTCCAGGGCGCGATGAATGCGCTCAACCCGGTCAAGACTATCGGTTCGCAGATCGTCGAGCCGATGGAGTTCCACGGGACGGCGAGCGGGGCGGTAGCGAAGGCGGATGCCGGCGAGCTCCTCCAGCTGGTCGGGATCCCCGCGTCTGCGGCCGCGCGATACCCGCATGAGTTCTCGGGCGGGATGCGGCAACGCGCGGCCATCGCGATGGCGCTCGCGTGCAACCCCAAGGTGCTGCTCGCCGATGAACCCACAACTGCGTTGGACGTGATGGTCCAGGCGCAGATCCTCACGCTCCTCGAGTCGCTCACGGTGGATCTGGGTCTTGCCCTGGTCCTCGTCACGCACGACCTGCCGCTGGTCACCCAGGTGTGCGAGCGGGCCGTCGTGATGTATGCGGGTCGTGTCGTCGAGGCCGGCTCGGTCGACGCGCTCTTCCACGACCCGAGGCATCCGTACACACGGCTGTTGTTCGAGGCGACGCCCGATCTGACCGGCGAGGTCGAGGTCGTCTCGATCCCCGGTGCCCCGCCCCGGCTCGACCGACCGATCGTGGGTTGCTCCTTCGAACCTCGCTGCGATCGCGCGTTCGACCGCTGCAAGGTCGAGACCCCCCGATCAGTGCCCGTCGCCCGATCGCACGAAGCCGCCTGCCATCTGAACGAGGTCGATGCTGCCTACCTGCCCGACCCCACGTCCGGGATGGAGGGAGCACGGTGAGCCACGTCAGCGTCTCGGCTCTAAGCCCGGCGCCCGAGCGCGGCGGCGACGCCCTGCTGGACGTTCGAGATCTGGTCGTGCGCTACCCGGTGAGACGGAGCCTGTCGGACGCCTGGCGTCGCGTACCGCGCAGTTGGGTGGGCGCCGTCGACGGCGTGTCGCTCTCGGTCCGAGCCGGCGAGATGCTCGCCGTCGTGGGGGAGTCCGGCTGCGGGAAGACCTCGACGGCGCAGGCGATCCTGCGGATGGTCGAGCCGACATCCGGCTCGATCGAACTGAGCGGTAGCGACATCACGGCCCTCGACGGCGCGGAGCTCCGATCCGTTCGCCGCTCGATGCAGATGGTGTACCAGGACCCCTACGAATCCCTCGACCCACGGTTCCGCGTTCGGCGCGCGGTGGAAGAACCCATGGCGATCCACGGCATCGGAGGCTCGAAACAAGAGCGCGCGAAGCTCATCGTGGAGGCTCTAGAGCGGGTCGAGCTGTCGCCGGCGGACCTGTTCATCGACAGGTACCCGCACGAGCTCTCGGGCGGCCAGCGGCAACGCGTGGCGATCGCCGCCAGTCTGGTGCTGGATCCGAGACTGCTGCTCGCCGATGAGCCGGTGTCCATGCTCGACGTGTCGGTGAGGGCCGGGATCCTTACGCTCTTGGATCGACTCCGCCGTGACGGCGACATGGGGATCCTGATGATCACGCACGACCTCTCGACGGCGGCACATTTCGCCGATCGGATCGCCGTGATGTATCTGGGTCGGATCGTCGAAGAGGGCCCCTCGCGCGAGGTGGTGGGGAACCCGCAGCATCCCTACACGCGTGCGCTGATGTCGGTGGTCCCGAAGCGAGACCCGCGGGAGCGCGGCCGCCCACAGGTCCTCAGCGGGGAGACGCCCAACCCGATCAAGATCCCCTCCGGGTGTCGCTTCCACCCACGATGCCCGGTAGCCGAGGACCGATGTCGTGTCGAGGATCCCTTGCTGCTCGGTGCCCGCGAGGCCCGTACCCCGGGCCATCGTGCCGCATGTCTGTTCACCTGAACCCCGGACTACGCGAGCCGCTGGGCGAGCTCACCGTTCGCCTGTTGCCCCCGCCACCACGCCTGGCCCTCCTCGGGCAGGGTGTAGATCGGGTCGTAGTACGGGTAGTGGCGCGTGAGGGCGTCGGGGTCGTCGTCCTCGATCCCGGTGCGGTAGTTCTTGGTCCAGTACGAGATGCCCTTGACGACGTCGTAATCCTTCAGCATGTGGACCCACCGTTTGCCGACGAACGGCACGTCGCAGACCACACGCGGCGTCGCGAACCCTGGCAGATACCCCAGCAGCTCGTATTGCAGTTCCTGCGCCTCGGCGACCGACGTCCGCCAGTGCTCGGCGTTGGGGATCATGTCGCACATGTAGAAGTAGTACGGCATGATCTTCGCGTGATCGAGGAGCATGAAGCAGAGCTCCAGCAGATCGTTCGGCGCGGTGTTCACGCCGCGCAGGAGCACTCCTTGGTTGCGGACGTCGCGGAAGCCGGCATCGAGCGTCGCTTGTGCGGCCTTCCCGACGAGCGGGGTCACCTGCTGCGCGCAGTTGACGTGGGTGTGAAGCGCGATGTCGACGCCGCGTGATCGGGCGGCGGTCGCCATCGTCTCCAGCCCCGAGCGGACATCGTCCTGCAGGAAGTGTTGCGGCAGCCCCATCAGACCCTTCGACGCGATGCGGATGTCGCGGATGTTCTCGATATCCAGGAGCTTCAGCACGAAGTCCTCGAGGCGTTTGATCGGAACGTTCGCCATGTCGCCGCCCGAGACGACGACGTCGCGGACCTGCGGCGTACGGCGCAGGTAGTCGAGCATCTGCTCCCAGCGATCGTTCTGCTTGACCTCGAACTTGTACTTGAGGACTTGGAGGGTGTCGTTGCCCACCAGATCCATCCTCGTGCAGTGACCGCAGTACTGGGGACACGTGGGGATCAGCTCCGCGAGTACCTTCGTGGGGTAGCGGTGCGTGAGACCTTCCACGGCCCACATGTCCGCCTCGTGCAGGGAATCGCGCGATGCCATCGGATGGCTGGTCCACTCGGTCTGACGTTCGCTGAGGGCCGGGGCCATGTAGCGACGGACCCGGTCGGCCCGCAGATCGTGCTCCTCCATCGTATTGATCATCTGAGGCGGGATCAGCATGGACATCGTCGCCCTCTCCTGCTGGTCGCGCTCGATGTCGGTGAGGAGCTCGTCCGACAGGTGATCGCCGAGGGCCTCCTTGAACTCCTTGAGGTTCTTGACCGAGTGCGCCCGCTGCCACTGCGCGGACTCCCACTGCTCGGTCGTGACACCTCTGTACCCGGGCAACCTGGTGTGATCGGGTTCGACGTACTCGCGGTTGAGCGGGTACTCGAACGGCTGGTGGGCGGCGTGCGCATGGGCCGTGCGATGCCCCGGGCGAACTGCGGACGGCTCCCGATGGGTTTCGACGCTCATGCTCGACACCTCCTCCTGTCGGACGCGATCCACGGGCGGGCGCGCCAGGTACTTCGGACACGCCATCGGATGATTCGGGAAGGTATCAAGGATACCCGAACGTCATCCGGGAATCACGTGCCGAAACCGAAGGATATCCGGTCAGCTGGGGAGGAACAGGACGATCAGCGGCGACCTCGTGGTGGGCCGCCCGGCCCATCCCGGCGGGGGCGACGTTCCATCTGGACCTCGGCCACGGGCTTCGGCAGCCGGGCGCGCATCGGTGCGTGGCCCGTCCGCTCGAATCGCATCATCACGTGATCGGGGTTGGTCTGACGATCGGTCTCGCGCCAACCGTTCGCCACCAGGTGCTTCAGGCGGGCGGCGGCCGTCTTCCGCAGCTTGTCCGTTCCCGGAACGCGAACGTAGAAGCGCTCGTGGAGGACTTCCTTGTAGTCAGGCATGGTCGCGAGAGCCTAGCAGGCGCTACCTACAGGCGGGTCGGCCCGCCGCCGATACGTACGAACATATGGAGGCTCCGGCCGATGTCGAGGCCGTCCTCGGCGCTGTGGCGTTCGCGAACGAGCGCCTCTTCCGCGACGAGGTCTGGCACGAACGGATCGACGAGGTGCTCGAGCGCCTCGGCCGGGCCGTCGGCGCGTCTCGCGCGTACCTGTTCCAGAACATCCGGGGGCCCGACGGCCGGCTCTGGATGGACCTGCGTTCCGAATGGGATGCCGATGGCGTTCGGCGGATCTTCGACGACCCGGCCAACCACCTCCACCCGTATGCCCCCGACTTCTCCCGCTGGATCGAGCTCCTCGGTCAGCGAGACGTGATCCAGGGCAGCGTCGAGGAGCTGCCGGAGGCCGAGCGCCGGGTGCTCTCGTCAGAAGGTGTCGGCACGGTGCTCGCCGTTCCGCTCTTCGTGGGGACGGATTGGTGGGGGTTCCTCGGCTTCGATGACGAACGCCGGCAGCGGACGTGGTCGGAGGTCGAGGCGGACGCGCTGCGAGCCGCCGCAGGGGCCCTCGGCGCGGCGATCGAGCGACAGCGGGCAGAGGAGATCAGCCGGTTCACCGAGCAGCAGTACCGCTCCATCGTGGAACAGATCCCGGCCATCACCTACATCGCCGAGCTGAACGAGCACGCCGCGACCGTGTACGTGAGCCCGCAGATCGAAGGGCTCCTGGGGTACCCCCCACAGGAGTGGGTCGCCGATGCGGATATGTGGGCGACCCTGATCCATCCCGATGATCGCGCGCAAGCGATCGCGGAGCTGGCGCGTCACCATGAGACCTGTGCGCCGCTCAGCTTGGAGTACCGGCTGTTCGCGCGCGACGGTCACGTGGTGTGGGTGCACGACGAGGCCACGATCGTGCGGGACGAGCAAGGGGTCCCCCGGTACTCCCACGGACTGATGATGGACATCTCGGGTCGCAAGCAGTCGGAGGAACAGGTCGCGTTCCTCGCCTATCACGACGAGTTGACCGGGTTGCCGAGCCGGTCGATGTTCGACGAGCTGCTCAGCCTGTCGATCTCGAGGGCTCGCCTCCACGAGGGTTCGGTCGCCGTCGTCTGCGTCGACCTGGACGACTTCCGGCTGGTGAACGACAGCCTTGGACACGCGCAGGGGGACGAGCTCCTGAGGATGGTGGCCGATCGGCTGCGCGAGGCGACTCGGGAGACCGACCTGGTCGCGCGTCGCGGGGGCGATCAGTTCCTGCTGCTGCTGGCCGACCTCGAGCGTGAGGAGCGCGGAGACCTCGCTGCAGCGTTGATCCGTGCAGAATCGGTCGTGCAGCGGATCCACGATTCGCTCGGGCCGCCGTTCGAGCTGGACGGGACCGAGATCTACATCTCTGCGAGCATGGGCATCAGCATCTTCCCCCAAGACGCCGACGATCCGGGCGGTCTGCAGCGCAACGCGGAGGCCGCGATGTCCGAAAGCAAGAAGGCCGGCCGAGGGGGGTACGTCATCTCGGCGCGAGGATCGATCGACTCCGCCACCAAGCTGCAGATGGTGACCCGTCTACGCAAGGCCGTCGAGAGCCAGCGCTGGGTGCTGCACTATCAGCCTGTGATCGAGCTTCCCACCACTCGGATGACGGGCGTGGAGGCGTTGGTCCGCTGGATCGAACCGGACGGCACCATGATCCCCCCGGGGGAGTTCATCCCGCTCGCCGAAGAACTCGGCCTGATCGAGACGATCGGCGATTGGGTCGTGAACGAGCTGGTCTACCAGGCCGGCGCATGGCGGGATCTCGGCATCGATCTCGACATCGGGTTCAACCTCTCTCCACGGCAGTTCTGGCAGCCCGATCTGGAGGAGCGGATCCTCTCGAAGATCCGCGACGGTGGGATCGAGCCTTCGCGGATCACGGTGGAGGTCACCGAGTCGTCTGCGATGATGGACCCAGACCGCGCGCAGGAGATCCTGTGGAACCTCCACCGGGCCGGTCTCCAGATCGCGATCGACGACTTCGGCACGGGGTACTCATCGCTTTCGCGACTGCGTGAGGTGCCGGTCGAGGTGTTGAAGATCGATCGCTCGTTCGTGTCGGGCGTGGACCTTGACCGCCAGGCCGCGAGCATCGTGTCGGCGTTCATCGAGCTCGCCTCCGGCCTGGGGATGACCACGCTTGCGGAGGGGATCGAAACGGTCGGTGAGCTCGACTTCCTGATCTCGCGCGGATGTCGGCTGGGGCAGGGCTTCCTGTTCAGCCGCCCGGTGCCGCCGGAGGAGATCATCGCGCTCGCCCTGGGCGGCGTCCCGATCCCCACGGCAGCGGCCGATCGCTAGCCGATCGCGGCGCGCACCCGTTCGACGATCCCGTCAGCGTCGATGCCGGCCCACGCCCGCAGCTCCGCGGGCGACCCTGATCCCGGCAGCTGCGTGACCGCCACTTTCTCCACGCGGCCGTTCATCGGACCGGACGCGGCCAACGATCCGAGCACGGCATCACCCAGTCCTCCTTCGATGCGATGGTCCTCGACCACCACCACGGTTCCGGTTGCGTCGAAAGCCCGCCTGAGCGTGCCGTCGTCGATCGGCTTGACGGAGTACGCGTCGATCACCCGGACGCGGATCCCCTCGGCCGCCAGTCGCTCGGCAGCCTCGAGACATGCGTGGAGCGTGACGCCTGCGCCCACGAGCGTCGCCCGATCGTCGTCGTGCGACACGAGGGTCTTCGATCCACCGACAGGGAATGGTTCGTCCGCGTCGTAGAGGATGGGCGTCGCCTCACGCGTGGTTCGCACGTAGGAGATCCCGGCGAGGTGGCACATCTGCTCGACGAGCTTCACCGTCGACGGCCCGTCGGCCGGGTACAGCACGGTGGAACCGGCCAACGCTCGCATCTGCGCGAGGTCTTCCAGCGCCATCTGCGACGGTCCGTCCTCGCCGATCGACACGCCGGCGTGCGATCCACACAAGCGCAGGGAGGCACGCGAGATCGCTCCCATCCGAATGACGTCGGCGGCGCGTGTCAAGAACGCTCCGAACGTAGCGCTGAACGCGATCTTGCCGAGCGCCTGCATCCCCACCTGAGCCCCCACCATGCACTGTTCGGCGATGTACATCTGGAAGAAGCGCTCGGGCGCCGCCGCCTCCACGTCCTCCGTGTACGTCGAGTTCCCGACCTCGCCGTCGAGCACGACCAGGTCGGGGCGATGACCTGCGAGCCACGCGAGCGTCTCGCCGAACGCCTTGCGGGTCGCGACCGCACCCTCGTACGTCGGGGGAGGGGCGGGCGCGAGGACATGGTCGTCGGCTGGCTTGAACGCCTCAGGCGCAGGTGGCGTGATCGAGACAGACCGTGGCCCGCCGAGCTCGGCGATGGCGTCCGAGGCTTGATCCGTCGAGAGCGCCTTCCCGTGCCATCCTTCGCGATCTGCCAGGAACGAGACGCCGTGCCCCTTCTCGGTTCGCGCGACGATCAGCACCGGCCGGCCGGCGATCTCCGCCGCACGGTAGCCGTCGTCGATCGCCGCGACGTCGTGGCCGTCGATCTGGATCGCCCGCCAGCCGAACGCTTCCGCGCGTTCGGCATACGCGTCGCCGTTCCAGCCCAGCATCGTCGGACCGCGTTGGCCGAGGCGGTTCATGTCGAGGATCGCGATGAGGTTGTCCACCTGATGGAACGATGCCGCCGCCATGGCTTCCCAGACGGATCCCTCGGCCATCTCGGAGTCGCCGCAGAGCACCCAGACGCGTCCCGGAGCGCCGTCGAGTCGCATCGCCATCGCCATCCCGAGACCGACGGGGAGTCCCTGGCCGAGCGAACCGGTCGCCACGTCGACCCACGGCATCCCCGGCGACGGAGCTGGGTGCCCTTCGATGGGGCTGCCGAAGCTCCGGAGCGACAGCAGCTCGTCGTCGGTTATCGCGCCGACGGCCTTGAGGGTCGCGTAGAGCAGCGGCGCGGCGTGGCCCTTCGACAGGACGAACCGATCGTTCGCCGGGTCCTTGGGTTCGGCGATCCGGGTGCGGAGATGATCGGCGTACAGGACGGCCAGGAGGTGCGCGGCCGACATCGACGACGTGGGGTGTCCGGATCCCGCCGCCGTCGTGCAACGGATGCTGTCGATAGCGAGTTGCGCGGCGAGTTCGTTCCACGCGTGCGTCCGGTCCCCCATGCCTCCCCCCGTCTCTCGTCGACCCTGGGCCGGGCAAAGGGTACCGCCGGGGTTCGGACCTTGGAGGCTCGCCGACCCGGTGTACGCTCGTAACGAATGGCCGCATCTTCGACATCCTTCCGTGACCTGGGCGTCTCTGACGAAGTGATCACGACCCTCGAGCGGCGGGGCATCAGCGAGCCGTTCCCGATCCAGGTGATGGTGATCGAGGACGCCACGGCCGGGCGCGACACGCTCGCGAAGTCCAAGACGGGTTCCGGCAAGACGCTCGGGTTCGCGATCCCGATCGTCGAACAGCTCGACCCCAAGGCGTCCAAACGTCCCGAGGCGCTCATCCTGGTGCCGACGCGCGAGCTCGCCCAACAGGTCAAGGACGATCTCACCGACATCGCGCGCGCCAAGCACCTCAAGACCAAGGTCGTGTACGGGGGAACGCGCGTGACCGAGCAGTCGAAGGGTGTGGGCGACGCGCACATCTTGATCGCGACGCCCGGCCGCCTGCAGGACCTCGCGGATCGCAAGCTGGTCCGGCTGAACGGCGTCCGCATCTTCGTGCTCGACGAGGCGGACCGCATGCTGGACATGGGGTTCCAACCGCAGGTGGATCGGATCGTTCGCCTGCTCCCCAAGGACCGGCAGACGATGTTCTTCTCGGCGACGCTGGATGGGGCGGTCGGCCGGATCGCCGAGGTCTACACGCGCGATGCGATCCGCCACGAGATCGAGTTCGAAGGCAAGACGGTCGAGGAGGCCGATCACCGGTTCGTACCGGCGGGGTCGCACGAGAAACTGTCCAAGCTGATCGAGTTCGTCGAGGCGGAGCACGGCCTCACGCTCGTGTTCGTGAACACGAAGCGGAAGGTGGAGTCGCTCGCCCGGCAGCTCCGCTCAGAGGGCGTGCCCACCGTGACGATGCACGGAGACATGACGCAGCAGGCGCGCGAGAAGGCCCTCCATCGGTTCGAAGACAGGCACGTCGGCGTCCTGGTCGCGACGGACGTGGCGGCGCGCGGCCTGGATCTCGACGACATCACGCTGGTCGTCAACTACGACCCACCGCTCGAGGACAAGGGGTACGTGCACCGTGTGGGTCGAACCGCGCGCGCCGGCAGGGCCGGCACGAGCGTCACGTTCGTCACGCCGGATCAACAAGGAGACGTCAGTCGGATGGCCGCACGGCTGGATCTGCACGAGGAGTTCGAACAGGAGGGGATGAAGGTGGCGCCCGCCCGCGTCGTCTTCAGCGGCTCGTCGAAGGGGCGCCGGTCGGGATTGCGAAAGCCGCGCCGTCGATGACCTTCTACGCGGAGTCTTCGACCACTGCGAGCGACTCCCGGCGGTGGATGGCGAGGATGTCCTCTGCCGGAACCGGCCGGGAGAAGTAGTACCCCTGCCCCATCGGGCAGCCCCGGTCCGCCAGGAACCGCCACTCGCCCTCGGTCTCGATCCCCTCGGCGAGCGCCGTCATCCCGAGGTTTTGTGCGAGCGCGATCATGGCCGAGACCATGCTGGCAGCGTCGCGGTCGGCGTCCACGTCGCGGATGAACGAACGGTCGATCTTCAGGATGTCGACTGGCATGTGTTTCAACCGAGCCAGCGAGGAGTAGCCGGTCCCGAAGTCGTCGATCGCCAGCCGGAGACCTCGCACGTGCATGTCCTGAAGGATCTGCTGCGTGCGATCTGGGTCGGTCATCGCGGTGGATTCGGTGATCTCCACGGTCACCCGGGACGCCTCCAGGCCGGAGGCGTCGATCCGGGACACGATCTTGTCCACGACGTCCGGCTGCCACAGTTGCCTCGGCGAGAGGTTGAAGCTGATATCGAGCGTGAGCCCTTCCGCCCGCCAGGCGGCGTCCTGACGACTCAACTCCTCGACCACCCAGTCGCCGATCGCCTCGATCAACCCCATCTCTTCGGCGAGCGGGATGAACTCACCGGGTGGCACCAATCCTCCGCCCGGTTCCGGCCACCGGATCAGGGCTTCGACACCCAGCATCTCCGCCGTGGAGAGATCGATCAACGGCTGGTAGTGCAGCATCCAGGCCTGGTTCTCGACCGCCTTGCGCAGGCGGGTGCTGAGGGAGAGCTTGCTCTTCGCGTCGGGATCACCGATCGCGTGCATCAAGTACCCACCTGGCCCGTTCCCCTTGCTGCGGAACATGGCGGTGTCGGCGTGCCGAAGGAGCGTCACCGCGTCGTCCCCGTGATTCGGGAACAGACTGATCCCGAGGCTCGCCGTGACGTAGAGCTCGGTGCCCTCGATCTCGAACGGCTCGCGGAGCGCGGCCTCAACACGCGAAGCGACGGATGCCGAGACGATCGCCGCCGGGTCGCCTCCTGGTCCCGGGGCCGTCCGATCCAGGTCCGCCAGCAGCATGAGGAACTCGTCGCCCCCCGGCCGCGCGACCAGGTCGGTCTCGCGTGTGGCCTCTCGCAGTCGCTCTGACAGCTGGATGATCAGCGCGTCGCCCGCGTCGTGGCCGAGGCTGTCGTTCACGAGCTTGAAGTTGTCGATGTCGACCGAGATGACCGCCACTCCG
This sequence comes from uncultured Actinomycetes bacterium, assembly GCA_963695975.1. GTDB lineage: Bacteria > Actinomycetota > UBA4738 > UBA4738 > HRBIN12 > JBBQVZ01. The sequence continues at coordinate 550,457 of CAVOIB010000002.1, forward strand.
AGATCGTGACGCCGAGCTCGCGCGAGCGAGAGCTCGAGCAGCTCGTCGAACAGGACACGGTTGGGCAATCCGGTGAGTTTGTCGTGATAGGCGAGGAACGCGATCTGCTCCTCCGCCTCCTTGCGGTCGGTGATGTCCAGCATCACGCCGTGGAGGTACGCGGGCTCCCCGTGCTCGTCGCGCACTACGATCGCGCTGTCCCGGAACCACACGATGCGTCCGTCACGAGCGATCAACCGATACTCGAACGTGAACGGTTCGCCTGACCTCCGCCCCTCGAGGTACGTCGCGAGCGCGACCGTCTTGTCCTCGGGGTGCAGGTGTGTGTACCAAAGGTCGGGGTCCTCGACGTACTCCTGGGGGCGGACGCCAAGCAACGCTTCGATCTGGGGGCTGACGTAGCTTGTCGTCATCTGGTCGTCCGCGACGTCCACGTACACGATCGCCGGGATCTGCTCTACGAGCGCGCCGTATTTCGTTTGCGCCTCCGCGAGCGCGCGCTCCGTGTGGACGGACGCGGTGACGTCGAGCATCAGCCCGAGCCAGAACCGCGGCGTGCCGAGCTCGTCGTGCACCAGGACCGCGTCCTCGCGGATCCACACCTCACGGCCGTCGCCATGGATCGCGCGGTACTGCTCGTGGAAGGGCTCCCCCGTCGCCACGCTTCGTTCGCTCGCGTCGATCACCCGGTCGCGGTCCTCGGGGTGCAGGATGTCGCGCCACCCCTCGCTTTCCGCGATCCATTCCTCGCGGGTGACGCCCAACAGGTCGACGACCCCCGGCCCGACGTCGACCATGGTCTCGCCCTCGGCGACGCCGTCGATGTAGAGGACCGCCGGGAGCCGGTCGATGATCCCGCGGTAGCGCGCCTCGAGCTCCGCGTACCGATCCTCGAGGATCGTTGCGTCCAGGAGCAACCCCGCGTTGCCGTCGTCGAAGAAGCCCGTGAGGGCGGTGAGCTCCTCGGGCGTGCGGCTCGGGCGGTCGTTCGGGTTCACGCGGCTACCTACTCCAGGGTAGTTATGCCAGGGATATCGGCCCTCCGCCGATCAGCCTTGAACCGGCCGGGTCACGTGCTCGTACGGCGGTTCAGCAGCCCGATTCGTCGGGCAGGAGTGGTCTGAACAGCGCTGTGTACCGCGCCCCGTCGCTGGTCCACGGTGTGAGCTGGTTCGCCTGTTCTGCCAGCGTGAGCAGTGTTTGGGCATGCGCCCCGTCCACGGCGCCGCATCGCATCCCCCGGAGTCCGTCTGAGACGGGCTCACCGAAGGTGGCGAGTCCGGGCGTGAGCGGCCATCCGATGGGCGGTTCGGTCAGGCTCTGGTCCGGCTGGTAGCCGCTCACGAACACGCGGACCGCGACAGGTTGATAGCTACCCGCATCCGAGGTCGACCCCTCGGGGAGCCAGCTGAGGTCCGAGGCCTTCGCCTCGAAGGACAACAGCTGCTGGCGCGCCCGGTATTCGTCTCGGCTCATCCCATCGGGCTTGGCTCCGAGCTCGCCGAGGGCGTACACGTTGGTGGTGTGTGTCTGCCCCTCGACCGTCAGGATGAAGGTCGTGGTCGGTGCGTCCGCGATCCCGACTATCCCGAGGTCGGTGTAGTCGCGATCCGCCCCGAGACCGGCGTCGAGGGCTGCTTGGAGCAACGACTGGATCGCTGCGACGGAGAGCCGTTCTTGGGCGATCGCCGGAAGCGCGGGTCCCGGGTAGATCTCTATCTGCGCGCCCGGTGTGACGAACAGTCCATCGCCGAACAGCGAGACCATCGGGATGTTGGTGAGGTTGAAGTTGATCGGTGTGAACCCGCCACCTTGCGAGATCCTAAGGATCGCCTGGTTGGCGCCGGTCGGGTAGGCGATCTCGCCGCTTCCGCCACCGCCGGCTCCATCCGTCGCGTGGTCGTTCGCGCACGCGGCGGTGAGCAGCCCGAGCACGAGCATCGATGTATAGATGCTCTTCACCCGCATCGCTCCTCCTCCTCGCTCACGTCTCGCGTTCGACGCGCCGGTCGCGGATCCGGTTCCCCTGGGCGAGATAGGCTCTTCGTCCATGGCGGTCACTATGCGCGCCCTGCGCAAGACGGCTCCTCGACGCGGTGCCGAGCTGGTGGAGATCCCGATCCCCACACCCGGAGAGGGTGAGGTTGTCATCCGCGTTCATGGGGCGTCCATCTGTGGCACCGATCTCCATATCTTCGATTGGAACGAATGGGCTGAGAAGCGCATCACGCGGATACCCATGACGTTCGGACACGAGGTGGCGGGAACGATCGAAGCCGTGGGTCCCGAGGTGCACCATCTGGAGCCGGGGACGTTCATCGCCGCGGAGACCCACATCGCCTGCGGCCGGTGTTCCTCGTGCCGGACCGGACGCGCCCACATCTGCGAGAACCTCGAGATCCTCGGCGTGGACATCGATGGCGGGTTCGCCGAGTGCGTCGCGCTCCCGGCAACGAACGCGTGGGTGGTCGGCGATGGGATCCACCCCGAAGTTGCCTCCATCATGGAGCCTTTCGGCAACGCCGTGCACGCGGCGTTCGGTACGGGCGGAGGCGAAGACATCGCGACGAACGCCGTCGCGGTGATCGGATGCGGTCCCATCGGGCTGTTCGCTGTCGGGATCGCCCGCTCTCTGGGTGCGTGGAGGGTGATCGCGATCGAGCCCAACGCGTATCGGCGGTCGATGGCCTCGACGGTGGGCGCTGATATCTCGGTCGACCCGGGGTCGGTCGATCCGGTCGCCTCGGTCATGGAGGCGACGAACGGGGGCGGAGCGGAGGTGGTGCTCGAGATGAGCGGCAACGCACGGGCGATCGATCAAGGGACACGCATGCTGGCCCGCGGCGGTCGGATGTCGCTCCTCGGGTTGCCGGACGGACCGGTGACGCTCGATCTGAACGACCAGGTCATCTTCAAGGAGGCTCGTCTTCAAGGCATCACGGGGAGGGAGATGTTCCGGACGTGGCAGCAGACCACGACGCTCCTGTCGACCGGCCGCGTCGACGTCACTCCGATCATCACGCATCGGTTCCCGTTGGAGCGGTTCGAGGAGGCCTTCGCGACGACCGCATCGGGACGTTCGGGAAAAGTCATCCTGCTGCCGGGGGAGTGAGTGATGGGTGCGCTCGATTTCTTGAAGGATGAACTGTCGCGGCTGGATGCCGAGGGCCTCGCGCTCCATCCGCGAACCCTCCAGGGCCCTACAGGCGCTCGCGCTCGGTTCGATGGCCGGGACGTGATCAACCTCGCCTCGAACAACTACCTCGGGTTGTCGAACCACCCCCGTGTGAACGAGGCGGCCGCGGAGGCCGCTCGCATCTACGGTGCCGGCACCGGGGCGGTGCGCACGATCGCGGGCACGATGACGATGCATCGTGAGCTGGAGGCGCGGTTCGCGGAGTTCAAGCACGCCGACGACGCGCTGATGTTCCAGTCGGGGTTCACCGCGAATGCGGGGACGGTGGCCGCGATCCTCACGAAGGAGGACGTGATCGTCTCCGACCAGCTGAATCACGCGTCGATCATCGACGGCGCTCGGCTCTCACGGGCGGAGATCAAGGTCTTCCCGCACAAGGACGCCGATGCCGCCGATGCGCTGCTCGCTGAGACCGCGCGCCCGGGTCGGCGCCAGCTGTTGATCACCGACGGCGTCTTCTCGATGGACGGCGACATCGCGCCGCTGCCCGATCTCGTCGAGGTGGCCGAACGCCATGGCGCGATCATGATGCTGGACGACGCGCATGCATCCGGTGTGCTCGGCCGGGGCGGGGCCGGCACCGTCGACCATTTCGACCTGCACGGCCGGGTGGACATCCAGGTGGGCACGCTCTCGAAGGCGATCGGCGTACTGGGCGGGTTCATCGCCGGTCCGACGGAGCTGATCCGGTGGCTGGTGAACCGAGGGCGTCCGTTCCTGTTCTCGACGAGCGCTCCGCCGGCCGTGGTCATGGCCTGCATCGCCGCGCTCGACGTCTTGCGCGATGAGCCGGAGCGGCTCCAACGCCTCTGGTCGAACACCGTGATGTTCAAGGAAGGCTTGCACGCACTCGGGTTCGACACCGGGGCGTCCGAGACGCCCATCACACCGGTGATCACGAGCGACGAGGAGACGACCCAGTCGTTCGCTCGGCGGCTCTTCGAGGAGGGTGTGTTCTGTCCTGCGATCGTCTTCCCGACGGTCACTCGAGGGCAGGCGCGTATCCGAACCATCGTGACGGCCGATCACTCGGAGGACGAGCTTCGCGACGCGCTCGACGTCTTCGACCGCGTCGGGAACGAGCTGGGGCTTCGGTGAACGCGCCCGAGACCGATCGATCGCTCGGCCCCTTCGAATCCGAGATCAGGACACGTGTTCGGGTGCGCACGGAGCGCCTCCTCCACGAACGCGCGCCTCGGCGGACCCGTTCCTCCCTCGACCCTTCGGTGCCAGGCTCCTCGAACTGCGAGAGGACGAACTCACGGATCCCGTCGAGCAGATCGTCCTGTCCCGCACGTGGTTGTAGAGGGACATCGCCTACTTTCCGTTCCTCGTCCCATAAGCAAGAACCCTGCGATACTGATTGACGGCTTACACCGTATGCACGTAGAACATACGCCGTAAGCATACACCGTACGTCAACGCACGCCCCGGAACTCCGGAGAGAGGTGGGATCGATGAGGATCAACCCGGAATCGCTGGCCCGAGCGAGCAGCCGTCACCCCTGGCGGGTGATCGGGCTCTGGGGGGCGCTCTTCGTGGCGATGATCTTCGTGTCCAGCACGCTCCTCGGGGGCGTCCTCACGAACGACATCTCGTTCACGAACCGACCCGAGTCGATCAAGGCGCAGGACATCATCGACACGAAGTTCTCGCAGGCCCAGGTCGGCAAGAGCACCGAGTACGTGATCGTGAGCTCGGATCAACTCACGGTCGACGACGACGCGTTCCAGGCGCACGTGAAGGAGTTGCAGGGTGCGCTGGCGAGCACGGACCTGCTCGCCGCGCCACCGACGACCTATTACGACGCGGCCCAGGCTTCGCCGGAGGCCGCCGCTGGCCTCGTGTCGCAGGACCGTCACTACACGCTGATCGCGGTCCCGATCAAGGCTGACGAGACGGCGACGATCGACGGGCTGCGCGAGGTCCTCACGCAGAACGAAGCCGAAGGGTTCACCACCCAACTCGCTGGTCAGGCCACGTTGAACGCGGACTTCACCACGATCGCCGAGGAAGACGCGAAGAAGGGCGAGTCGATCGGCGTCATGGTCGCGCTCGTCGTCCTGGTCGTCGTGTTCGGTTCGATCGTCGCCGCGCTCGCTTCCGATCGGGATGGGCATCTTCGCGATCGCGGTGGCGCTCGGGATCACCGCGCTCGTCGGGCAGCTCGTGGAGTTCAACCTGTTCGTCACGAACATCATCTCGATGATCGGGCTGGCGGTCGGGATCGATTATTCACTGTTCATCGTGTCGCGCTTCCGGGAGGAACGGAAGAAAGGGTTCGAGAAGCTCGATGCGATCGGCGCCGCAGGCGCCACCGCGAACCGTGCCGTGTTCTTCAGCGGCATGACCGTGGTGCTCGCGTTGCTCGGCATGTTCATCATCCCGACGACGATCTTCCGTGCGCTCGCCGCGGGCGCGATCTTCGTCACGCTCGTCTCGATCGCGTCGGCGATGACGTTGCTGCCCGCGATCCTGGCGAAGCTGGGGGACCGGATCAACTGGCCACGCCTCTCCAAGCGGGCTCGGCTGGATACGCCGCACGACATCAAGGACGGGTTCTGGGACCGCCTCACGCGCAGCGTGATGGCCCGCCCGTGGGTGTATCTGACCGTGAGCGTCGCGATCCTCGCTGGCCTCGCGTCGTTCTACTTCCAGCTCAACAAAGGCAGTTCCACGAACATCAGCCAACTCCCGGACGTTCCGGCGAAGGCCGCGTTCCTCACGTTGGAACGCGAGTTCGCGGGCGGCCTGACGGATCCTGCCGAGATCGTGATCACCGGTGACGTCGGCAGCGCGGACGCGAAGGCCGCGGTGACGAAGCTCCAGGACGAGATCGCGAACAACCCGAGCTTCTCCCCACAGACGAAGGTAGCGCCGTCGCAGGACGGCTCCGCCGTGAGGGTCTCGGCGTTCTTCCGGGGCGAGACGCAGAACGACGCCTCGGTCGCGGCGATCATGGACCTTCGCCAGAACGCGGTGCCGGCCGCGTTCTCGGGCGTGAACGGCGTGCACGTGTACGTCGGCGGCCAAACCGCCATCTGGGCGGACTTCCTCCACGTGACGGACACCTACCAGTGGATCGTCCTGGCGTTCGTGCTCACCCTGTCGTTCCTGCTCCTGATGGTGGTGTTCCGATCGCTGATCCTGCCGCTCAAGGCCATCGTCATGAACCTGCTGTCGGTGGGTGCCGCGTACGGTGCCGTCACGCTGGTGTTCCAGAAGGGCGTCGGGCTCGGCATCTTCAACCGGATCGGCTTCAATTTCCATCAGAGCGAGGCGATCGAGGCCTGGCTCCCGCTGTTCCTGTTCTCGATCCTGTTCGGTCTGTCGATGGATTACCACGTGTTCCTGCTGACGCGGATCCGCGAGGAGTACGACAAGACCCACGACAACACCGAGGCGGTCGCGTACGGCCTGCGGACGACGGGGGGCATCATCACCGGAGCGGCGATCATCATGGTAGTGGTGTTCACCGGGTTCGCGTCCGGCCGGCTCGGTCCACTGCAGCAGATGGGGTTCGGCCTCGCGGTCGCGGTGTTCATGGATGCCACGATCGTGCGATGCCTCCTGGTGCCGTCGGCGATGCGCCTGCTCGGTGACTGGAACTGGTACCTGCCGAGATGGCTGGAATGGCTGCCCAAGCTCAACGTCGAGGGACATGAGCCCGAGCCTGAGCCGGCGATCCGTGTACCCGACACCCCCGCGGCCCTGATCGACGGGTAGTTCCGACGCTCGGTGGAGGGGAGCCCGTGCCCCTCCACCGCCGTTGGTACTGTGCCGTCGTGGACGAGCGGCAAGCGCTCCGCGATCGGCTCGGCCGGGTGGGCGCGTGGACCTTCGCATTCGACTCCGAGTCGGCCGACGACGTCCGGCGGAACGCCGCCGAGATCGAGTCGCTCGGCTTCCCGGCCCTGTGGGTTCCGGAGGGCATGACGTCGCGCGACGTGTTCGCCCATCTCTCCCTGCTGCTCAGCGCGACCGACCGGATCGCGATCTGCTCGGGGATCGCGAACGTGACCGCACGGGACCCCTGGGTCATGGCGAGCGGCGCTCGAACGCTCGCCGACGCCTGGGGGGATCGCGTCGTCGTCGGCTTGGGGATCGGGCACCCGTACACGACGGAATCGCGCGGTCTCACATGGGCGAGGCCGCTGGAGCGGATGGCCGCGTATCTCGATGCGATGGATCGGGCTCCCTGGAGCGCGCCAACGCCGACACGACCCGTTCGGCGGCTCCTCGCCGCGCTTGGCCCGAAGATGCTGACACTTTCCGCGGAACGAGCGCTCGGCGCGCACACCTACTTCGTCCCCGTCGAGCACACGGCGGCCGCTCGGGCGACGCTTGGTCCGGAGCCGGTGCTCGCCGTCGAGCAGACGGTCGTGCTCTCCCACGACCCGGCGCGCGCGCGAGAGGTCGCGCGTGGGTGGGCTCGGCACTATCTCGCGCTCGCGAACTACGCGAACAACCTCCGGCGGATGGGTTTCTCGGACGACGATGTTGCCGGTGAGGGGAGCGATCGCCTGATCGACGCGACGATCGCGTGGGGCGACGCCGAGGCTGTTCGACGGAGGGTCGACGACCATCTCGAGGCGGGAGCGGACCACGTGTGCGTGCAGGTGATCTCGGGCGACGATGCGGATGCCTGCGTTCCGCAACTCAGGGAGCTCGCTCCGGCGTTGCTCAGCGTCTCGGACCCTCCTCCAGACGTCTGAGGACAGCTTCGCTCCGGAGCTCGCGGGCGGCGTCGCGCCCGATCCATCGGGCGCTCCGCGAGTCGAGTTCGATGAGTCGCTCCGCCTCCTCGATCGCCTGCGCGCGGAGCGTCAGGTTCCTCTTCCCGATCTGGCGCAGGGACCAGCTCACGGCCTTCTTCACGTAGTTGCGCTCATCGGTGGCGCCTCGACGGATCGTGGGCAGGAATCGCTCGAATACCGCGTCCGGAGAGCTGCGGTCGTGGACCGCTCGTTCTGCGATCAGGGTGAAGCCGGCCCGCTTCACGAACTCCTCGGATCGCCGGGTCCACGCGCGAGCCTTGCGAAAGGCGAGCGGCGTCGCGCCGAACAGGTTGCCGCACACCTGGTCGCAGACATCCCACGAGTCGAAGCCCGTCACCCAATCCTCCATCTGCTCGCCGGTCACGAGCGCCGGGTCGTCGATCATCGACGCGAGGATCCGAGCCTCGTGGATCCCCGTGTGCCACAGGTCAAGGGCCGTCGTGTGGTCGGGCCGGTACCGTTGGGCGATCGTCCGGAGGTTGGGGATGCTGACGCCGAGCGCGTGCTCGGTGTTGATGCCCACCCGCGACATCCCAGGCTTCCGGGTCGGATCAGCCACCGAGCCCATTGCCGAGAGCACCTCGCGGGTACGAGCTTCCACGCCGGTCAGGCTATGTCGGGTCGGGGATCGCGACCAGCCGCGGGCGTCCACCTGGGACGATGGGGATATGACTCCGTCCGGCAACGCCTCGGGGCGCGCGCTCGCGACGATGGACGCGCTGGCGTTGTTGATGTTCGTCCTGGTCGGGGTGCGATCCCATCACGACGTCGGGGCTTCGTGGGTGGTCGCTCGGAACGTGGTCCCGCTCGAGGCGGCGTGGTTCTGCGCGGCGGCCCTCATCGGAACGTACCGGCGTCCTGGGTTGCGGACCCTACTCGGGACGTGGGCCGTCGCCGTGCCCTCAGGGCTGGTGCTGCGGACCGTCTGGGTAGGCTCGCCAACCGGGGTTCGGCTCTTGACCTTCTTGGCCGTCGGGCTCGCGTTCACGCTGCTGTTCCTCCTCGCGGGGCGGTGGATCGCACGGCTGATCGGCCGGCGGGTGTTCCCTGCAGGCCGTCGAACGTGATTCGATAGGCATATGAACGAGGAACCCCCTGAGATCGAGCCGGAGGAAGCGGCCGGGGAGGACCCCGGTCTGGCGGCCACGCGGATCCTGCTGGCCTCGGTCGAGGAGCTCCGAGCCCTGCTGGCGCCGCTGACCCCGTCCCAACGGGAGCGCGTGCTCGAGCTCGCTCGGTCGTTGAAGGAGCATCCCGAAGGAACCTGACCGGGTGGTTCCGGGACCCGTGATCGCGGTCTGCGGATGCGCGGAGGAAGGAGCGCCATGGACGTCATCGCGTATCGGCCCGACCCCTCGCAGTTCGCGTGGACGTTCGGCGGCGCCGCACCCGTCATGCAGGTCAAGCCGGGCACCGTGCTGGAGCTCTTCACCGAGGATGCCTTCGGGGGGAAGGTGCGAGGACCGGCTGACCTCATCAGCCGTGTGATCGAGTTCCCGTTCGTGAACCCGCAGACGGGACCGTTCTCCGTCGAGGGCGCCGAGCCAGGCGACACGCTCGCGATCCACTTCATCTCGATCGAGCCCGCGCGGGACTGGGGGGCGTCGTGCCTCGTGCCGTTGTTCGGCGCCCTGTCGAGCACGCGTATGACGTCCACGCTCCAGGAGCCGCTGCCGGAGGTCGTTTGGATCTACGAGGTCGACCGGGCGAAGCGCACCGTCACGTACCGCGCGAGGAGTGGCGACCAGGTCGCGGAGCTTCCGCTCGACCCGATGCACGGCACGGTCGGCGTGGCTCCCGCGAACCTCGAGGCACGGCTGTCGCTCGTGCCCGACGCGCACGGCGGGAACATGGACACGCCGGAGATGCGTGCCGGTGCCACGTGCTACCTGGGCGTGAACGTGGAGGGGGCGCTCTTCTCGCTCGGCGACGGGCATGCCCGCCAAGGCGAGGGTGAGACGTGTGGAGTGGCGGTCGAATGCGCGATGGACACCGTCATCGCGATCGATCTGATCAAGGGGCAGATGACCGAGTGGCCGCGGATCGAGAACGACGACTACCTGATCTCGACCGGCTCGGCCCGCCCGCTGGAGGACGCGTTCCGGATCGCGCACACGGATATGGTGCGTTGGCTCGGCGACGGGTTCGGCTTCGAACGGCTCGACGCCTATCAGTTCCTCACGCAGGTCTCGGAGAGCCCCGTGGCGAACGTCTGCGATCCCAACTACACGTTCCTCGCGAAGGTCGCCAAGCGCTATCTGCCGAACGCTGAGATCTACGAGAGCACGCACGCGAAACTGAAGGACGTCGCCGCTGCGTACCGACGAGACCGCTGATCAGAACCGGTAGTCTTGCTTCGGCGGCTCCAGGCGTTTGTCGAGGTCTTGCTCGAAACGTTTCGCCTGGCGCCGGAGCATCAGGTACACGATGAAGCCGAAGACGATCACGGTCATCACCACCGTGAGCACCACGAACACCGTGGCCTTGATCACCAAGCCGAGCACCCCGAACGCCGCCGCGATCAGGACCAGGAAGAGCAGGAACCAACCCATCGTCCTAGCCTACCCCTCGTCTCGCTCAACGATCGTTCGAGATCGGGGTCGCTGCGGCATACTCCTGCCTGATGGCTGACGACTTGTCGTTCCGTTCGCCCCTGGCGCCCGACGCGAACGCGGGATCTGTGGCGATCGTCACCGGCGGCGGGACAGGTATCGGCCGTGCGACCGCTTGGGAGTTCGCGCGCACCGGGGCTCAGGTCGCGATCTGCGGCCGGCGGTCCGAGCGGCTCGAGGCCGTCCGCGAGGAGCTTACTGAGGCCGGGTTCCCGTGTCTGGCCGTGCCCACCGACGTCCGCGAGGGCGAGCAGGTCGCCGAGTTCCTGGATGCCGTGGACGAGCGCTTCGGTGGGGTGGACATCCTCGTGAACAACGCCGGCGGGCAGTTCGCGGCGCCGCTCGAGACGATCGCTCTCAAGGGGATGCGCGCCGTTCACCGCCTGAACGTCGACGCGACCTGGGACGTGACCCAGCGGGTGGCCGAACGATGGATGATCCCGAGACGGTCCGGCTTCGTCGCGTTCCTCGGGTTCAGTCCGCGACGCGGGATCCCGACCATGATCCACTCGTCGTCGGCGCGATCGGCGCTCGAGACGCTCGCGGCCGGGATCGCGCAGGAATGGTCGAGGTACGGGATCCGGGCCGTCTGCATCGCGGCCGGTTTGATCCAGACCGAGGGTGTGTTGCAGTACGGGGGCGAGGCGGTGATCGACGAGTTCGCGCGGCAGGTGCCGATGCAGCGAGCCGGCCTCCCAGAGGAGGTGGCGTCGACGATCGCGTTCCTCGCGTCTTCCGGCGGCGGCTACGTCACCGGCGCCACCGTCGTCGTGGACGGCGGCGCCGACGTGTGGGGGATCGGGATGCAGCCGCCGGGGTTGGAGCCGTAGCCCGTGACGCTGCCCGTCTGCCAGCGGTGGTTCGAGGTCGACCCCGCCGAGGATGGCATCGTGCGGATCTTCGAGCCGCACGTGCACGCCTTGCTGCAGGCGAACGCGTTCTTGGTCCACGGGCGCGACCGGGATCTTCTGGTCGACACCGGGAACGGGATCGGCTCGATCGCGCCCGTCGTCGCCGGGCTCCGCGAGGAGTCGGGGAAGCCGCTGATCGCGGTCGCCACCCACTGGCACATCGACCATGCGGGCGGGCTCGCTGCGTTCGAAGAACGGTGGGCCCACGAGCTGGATGCGGCCGAGATCGAAGGGCTGCACTCGCGCCTGTGGGCCCGTGATTGGGCCCCGGCGATCGCGGATGCCATGGCGGAGGCCGGATACCCCCTTACCGAACTGCTCGTGACCGCCTCCCCCGACGCGTCGTTCGATCCGGAGCCGCCCGCCGACCGCGGGGCGACGCTCACACGGGTCCTGCGGGAAGGAGACGTCGTCGACCTCGGTGATCGCTCGTTCGAGGTCCTCCACCTGCCCGGCCACACGCCCGGCAGCATCGGAATGTGGGACGAAGGCACAGGAACGTTGTTCTCCGGCGACGCCGTGTACCTCCTCGATCCATTGATCGATCAGGCGCCGGAGTCGAACATCCCCGACTACGTCGAGACTATGCACCGGCTGGCGGAGTTCCCTGTTCGGATCGTCCACGCGGGTCACGACTGGAGCTTCGGCCACGACGACCTCGTCGCGCGCTGCCGGGATTACATCGAGCGTCGCGGGAACGCCTAAGCGTCGTGGGCATCGCGCCTTCACGGTTCCTGTTGAACGACGGATCAGGGTTGACCTCAGGACCCGCCCACGCGCTATGCTCGGCGAACGATGGCCGGGGGAGAGGTTCAGCTCGTCGACCTGGTGAAGCGCTTCGGCGATTTCACGGCCGTCATGGGCATCAACCTCCAGATGCCTTCCGGCGAGTTCTTCTCGATGCTCGGTCCCTCCGGGTGCGGCAAGACCACGACGCTCCGGATGATCGCCGGGTTCGAGCGGCCGACGGAAGGGCAGATCCTGCTCGACGGCGTCGACATGGCGCAGGTCCCGCCGCACAAGCGGAACGTGAACACCGTCTTCCAGAACTACGCGCTCTTCCCGCACCTCACGGTCGAAGAGAACGTTGCGTTCGGGCTCCGTTACCAGAAAGCGTCGAAGCAGGAAGTGACGAAACGCGTCGGGGACGCCCTCGAGCTGGTGCAGCTGACCGGATTCGGCAAGCGCCGTCCGACCCAGCTCTCGGGCGGGCAGCAACAGCGGGTCGCCCTGGCTCGCGCGCTCATCCTGAACCCCGCCGTGCTCCTCCTTGACGAGCCGCTCGGCGCGCTCGACGCGAAGCTCCGGAAGCGCCTCCAGATCGAGCTGAAGACCCTCCAGCAGGAGGTTGGCATCACGTTCATCTACGTGACGCACGACCAGGAGGAGGCTCTCACGATGTCGGACCGGATCGCGGTCATGTCGCAGGGCCACGTGGAGCAGGTCGGAGGGCCGCAAGAGATCTACGAGGCACCGGCCACCGCGTACGTCGCGGACTTCCTCGGCGTCTCGAACCTGATGGAGACGACCGTGGTCGGCACCGCCGCCGATGGCTGTCGCGTGAAGCTCGGCGATTTCGAGCTGGTGGCCGGACAGGGAGCCTTAGATACGAAGGGTTCGGCCAAGGTCACGATCCGGCCCGAGCGCGTCGACCTATCGGCGAACGAAGGGACCGGGCCGAACCGAGTTCCGGGCATGGTGGAGCGAACGGTCTACGTCGGCTCCGTGCTCCACGTGTTCGTGAACCTCGCCCACGGCGAGCAGATCCAGGCGTGGATCCCGAATGATGGCGACAGCGCTCCGTTCGCCCAGGGAACGACCGTGAGCGTCCACTTCCCGCCGGATGCTCTGCGGGTTCTCCCTGATTCGGGAACCGTGCTCGATGAGGAAGGCGAGCTCGTCGCCAGCTGAGTGGGCAGGCGGTCTCACACCTCGATGCTGACGAACTCGCGAGCGGCCGACTCGCCCTTGGTGCGCTGTCCACGGGTGAGCGCGCGGTAGATCACCACCGCGACCCCGATCGCGGTCAGGGTCGAGACGAGCATCAACGTCGCGGCGGCGTTCGTCGCCGGCGTCGGGGAGGCGCGCGACGAGCCGTAGATGATCACCGACAGCGTCTGGCAGCTCTGAGACGCGCAGAGGTAGCGCACGGTCACGAAGTCGTCGATCGAGTCGGCGAACACCAACGCTACGCTGGCGAAGATCGCCGGGTAGAGCAGCGGCATGAGCACGCGACGGACCGCTTGCGTCGGCGACGCGCCGAGATCCATGCCGGCCTCCTCGTACGACATGGGGATCGAAAGCAATCGTGCACGGACGATGATCACCGGGTAGGAGATCTGATAGGTGACGAGTCCGATGATCTGCGCGGTCGTGCCGAGCTGCACGAAGCTCTTCAGCAGGAACGTGATCACGAGGTACATCGAGACCCCGATCACGATCTCGGGCAGGACGAACGTGAAGAGCATCGCGAAGTTCGACGTGCTGGCCGGACGTCCATGCCAGCGGTCCAGGGCGATCGCGAACAGCGTCCCGAGCGGCACGGCGATCAGCACCGTGATGATCGACAGCTTGAAGCTCTGCGGGATCGCACCGCGGAACGCGGGATCGTGGAACAGGGAGTCGTTGGGATCTTGCCACCACCAGCGGAGCGAGAACCCCTGCCACGTGCTCCGCGACCGCCCCGCGTTGAAGGAGAAGATGATCGCGATCACGACCGGCAGGATCGACCAAGCCATGTACGCCCACGTGAACGACGCGAGGAAGACCGGCCGACGCCAGGGGTTCCGTAGCCACCCGCGAGGAGCGCTCGCCACCGTGCTCATCGCTCCTCCTGCGCTTGCTTCGTGACCCGCAGGTAGTACCACATCGGGATCAGCAGGAACGCCATCAGCAGCAGCACCAACACGCCCGCCCGGGGCCCCTGCCCCGCCTGGTTCACCGCGGCGTCGATCAGGTTGCCGTACATGCGGGTGTTCGGCCCGCCCATCAGGTCGTTCGTGTAGTAGTCGCCGAACATCGGCAGGGTAACGATGATCAGTCCAGCGAGGATCGCCTGCCGCGAGAGCGGCAGCGTGACCCGGAGGAACGTCTTCGCGGGGCTCGCGCCCAGGTCGCGTCCGGCCTCGAGCAGGCTCTGGTTGATCCGGTCGAGCTGCCCGTACAGCGGAAGGATCATGTACGGCACGTACCCGTAGACCAGAGACAGGATCACCGTGATCGACTTGCCCGACAACCACGCGACCGGCTGTGGGATCAGGTGCAGCGCCTGGAGGATGCGGTTCACGTAGCCGTCGTTCGTCAGCAGGCTCTGCCACGCGAAGATCCGCATCAGGTAGCTGATCCAGAACGGGGAGATCAGCAGCACGAGGAACAGGGTCTTCCGCTTGCCGCCGTATCGAGCAACGTAGTACGCGACGGTGTAGCCGATCAACAGGCAGAGGACGCTCGCGACGATCACGAACGTGAACGTCCGGTACAGCGTGGGCTGCCAGAACGCCGCCTCCCCGAAGAACCGGCTGAGCACCTGGCTGAACGCGGCGGTCGACCACCACCACGGCTGGTAAACGGGCACCGGGCCGCGGAAGATCGGATCGACCGTGCCGAACGCCACGGAGACGACCGTGTACATCGGCAGGATGAAGAAGACGATCAGCCAGATGACCCCCGGCAGAGCGAACTTCTGCCAGTACCCCCGCGGGTACTGGATGCCCGTGTTGTACTCGGTCTTGTCGCTAGGCACCCGCGGTGACCTCGTCCCACGCATCCAGCCAAAGCTGGTCGGCCTCGGTGGGGAGCTGGAGGACGAAGAATCCGTCGTCGAAGTTCCGTTTCGTGAGAACCGCGTCCGGCATGGTCGAGGGGACCACCTCGTCTGCGATCAGCTGCTCCGGCTTGATCGTCTGGAACGGCGGCTGGTAGCCGTTCCACAGGGCGAAGTTCTGGTAGCCCCAGTGCTTATCCAGGAAGAAGTTCAGGAACTCGTGCGCGAGCCGCGGGTACTGCGATGTGGTCGGGATCACCATGAGATCGTTCCCCATCGCCCCATGGAGATCCTGTGGGTACCAGTAGCCGAGCACATCCGTCGGCACGCCCTTCGGGAGGTACCACTGTGCTCCCACCATGTCGCCGGACCATGCCTGGTGGACCCAGAACTGGTCCTCGGGCAGCAGGGCATAGGCGCCGTTCACCGTGATCCGCGCGTGGCTGGAGTCGATGCATGCGACGAGGTCGTCCTTGGCCTGTGCGATCGCGGCGGGGTCACCCGTGTTGACGTCGGTGATCCCGCGCCGGAGCAGGGCCATCGAGATGGCATCGCGGTAGGAGTCGTAGAACCCCGTCTTCCCCGTGTAGGCGGGATCCCACAAGATGTCGTATCCCTTGTCGGCCACCTCCGCATCGTCGATGTGGTCACGGCGGTACCCGATCCCGGTCGTCCAGATCACGTACGGCACCGTGTACAGCCATCCTTGGTCGTAGAAGGGGTTCTGGAACTGGGGCCAGGTGATGGCGTCCAGGTTCGGGATGAGGTCGTGATTCAGCGGAAGGAGCAGCTTGGCCTCGACGAGGCGAGAGAGGTAATCGACCGTCGGGAAGAACACGTCGGCCGCGATCTGGCTGGTGGATATCTTCGAGATCCCTTCCTCCATGTTGAGGAACGTGGTCCACTCAACCTTCACGTCGTATTGGTCCTCGAACGCTCGCAGCACGGACTTCTTCATGTACGCGTCCCAGTTGTAGACCTGGAGCGTGACGCCCTTCTCGAGCGGCGTGTCCGTCGGGATCGGGTCTTGATAGACGGGCAGCGTCACCGGCGATTCTTGACGGGCGAGGGGCACGAGCTTCGTGCCGGGAGGCAGTTGACCGGGCTTCGCACAGGCGGCGAGCATCGCGGACAGGGTGGGGGCGGCGACGGCCGCGCCTGCCGCGCGACGGAGGAACGTCCTTCGGTCGATCGGTTGGTGCCGGCGTGCGTTCATCGGGCTCCTTTCGACCACCGGTCTGCGTCGCGCTGGACCGGCGGTTCAAGCCACTAGGCGGGTGATTACCATGCAGGCCCTGGGCTGCGCAAGGTGCGGCGGCGGCCTGCACGAGGTACTTCGCTCACGGGAGGCGAACGGCTCTGTCCGGCGCTCGACGGATGGTGGTGATCGGAGCGGGTTTCGCGGGGCTCGCGGCTGCCCGCGCACTCGTCGACGCGGGCTGCGACGTCGCGGTCCTGGAGGCCCGCGGCCGTGTCGGTGGGCGGGTGTGGTCGGTGCGCCTGGCCAACGGCGAGATCGCGGAGATGGGCGCGGAGTGGGTCATGCCCGGCGACACGGAGGTTCGGCGTTGGGCGTCGCGGTTCGGAGTCGAGCTCATCGAGGCTGGGATCGACTACCGCCGGCGCGAGGCGCGTGGCCAGGGGGCGGCGAGCCTCGACGAACAAGATGCGTTCCTCGCTGCGGCCGACGACGCCTTCGCCGCGCTCCCCCCGGACGAAGTGGCCGCGCTCACGGTCGGTCGATTCCTAGCTGCCCTCGACGCCCCCGAGGCCGGACGGGCGGCGGTCACGATGCGCCTACAGGGAACGTGTGCGATCGAGCTCGATCAGCTGGCGTTGCGATCGATGGGCGATCGCGAGCCATTCGCGCCGCCTGCCCCGGCCACCTATCACCGGATGGGTCCGGGCAACCAAGCGCTCGCGGACGCGATCGCGGCCTCGCTCCCCGACGTCCGGCCCGATCATCGCGTTCGATCGGTCGCGCATGACACGGACGGGGTGATCGTCCGCATCGAAGGTGGAGTCGAGGTGACCGGCGACGCGGCGGTCGTCGCGGTTCCGGCCCGCGTCGCCGCTCGGATCTCGTACGACCCCTTCCTTCCGGAAGACCTCGCCATCGCGCTCCGCGAGTTGCCGATGGGCGAGGCCACGAAGCTGGCGGTGCCCGTCCAGGATCGGCCCGAACCGCGAGCGGTCCAAAGCGCCGAGCTCCCGTTCTGGTCGTGGGTCGCCCTGGGTGACGCAGGGGAGCCCCGGAGTTGCCTGATGTCGTTCGCCGGCTCCGAACGCGCCCGCGACGGACTCGGGACACGTAGCGGCGAGGTGCGCACGTGGCTCGAGCGCCTGCTCGCGATGCACGGTGACCTGGTGGCCGCGGGCGAATCGGTCATGAAGCGCTGGGAGGACGATCCGCTCACCCTCGGGGCCTACGCCGCGTGGGACAACCGCTCCTGGGACCGGATGGAGGAGTTCCAGCGAACCGTCGGCAGGATCGCGTTCGCCGGAGAGCACACGGCTGGCCCCGAACACCACGGCACGATGGAAGGCGCCCTTCGCTCGGGGGTGCGAGCGGCCTCCCAGGTCCTTCAGCTCATCGGGTGAACCAGCAGACGGCGGCCGCGTCCGAGCCGATACGATGCCCAGCCTGAGCCGCCCACCGAGGGAGGATCACCGTGAGCGACGCACCAGTGTTGTTGACCGAGGACCTCGGCTCCGTCCGGCGCCTCACCATGAACCGGGAACGAGCCGTGAACGCACTGAACGCGGAGCTGGTGGCCGCGATCTCTGACGCGATCGCGGCGGCGGGCGCCGACGATGGGGTGTCCGTCGTGATCCTTCGCGGCGCCGGCCGTGCGTTCTGTGCCGGCTACGACCTGAACGAAGACGCGGGCGCGGGGCCGCTCGACGCGAAGCATTGGTACGGGGAGCTGAAGCGCTCGACCGAGAAGATGCTCGAGATCTGGGACTGCCCGAAGCCGGTGATCGCGAGCGTCCACTCATACTGCCTGGCGGGCGGCACGGATCTGATGCTCGCGTGTGATCTCGCGGTCGCCGCCGACGACGCGTTCTTCGGCTACGTCGACGTGCGATTCGGCTCGGGGGTGGTCTCGATGTTCTTGCCGTGGGTCGTGGGCGTGCGGGCCGCGAAGGAGCTGCTCTTCACCGGGGAGGATCGGATCCCCGCCGATGAGGCCTTGCGCCTGGGCCTGGTGAATCGCGTGGTGCCGCGGGACGAGCTAGACGCGGCGACCCTCGCTCTGGCCGAGGAGATCGCGAAGAACGAGCCGTTCGTGATCCAGACCACGAAGCGCGCGGTGAACCGAGCGTTGGACGTC
This sequence comes from uncultured Actinomycetes bacterium, assembly GCA_963695975.1. GTDB lineage: Bacteria > Actinomycetota > UBA4738 > UBA4738 > HRBIN12 > JBBQVZ01. The sequence goes on from CAVOIB010000002.1 coordinate 569,052, forward strand.
GCCGGGTTCCGGCAGGCGCTGGATGCGAACACCGAGCTGGACAGCCTGATCGAAACCGCCGACCTACCGGCGCGCGCCGAGTTCCGTTCGATCACCCAGGAACAGGGACTGAAGAAGGCGATCGAGTGGCGAGACGCGCGGTTCCGCTCCACGCGATGACCGCCTGGGACCTCCGGCCGCTGCTGGCGCCGCGCTCGATCGCGGTGATCGGCGCCTCCGAGTCGCTCGATAGCTGGGCCCCCGAGATCGAACGCTCACTTCGCCACGTCGGATTCGCCGGCGAGCTCTATCCGGTGAACCCGAAGTACGACGAGGTCTGGGGGCGCCGGTGCCATGAGAGCGTGCTCGGCCTGCCTCGCGGCGTGGATCTCGCCGTGGTTGTTGTGCCCGCTCGCGTCGTGGTGCGGATGGTCGACGACTGCGGCTCGGCGGGCGTCCGGGGCGTGATGGTGGTGTCGTCGGGGTTCGCCGAGGCCGGCGATGAAGGACGCGAGCTCCAGACGGAGCTCCGTGACGTCGCCCTCCGCCATCGCCTGCCCGTCCTCGGTCCGAACGTCGAGGGGTTCGTGAACTACGTGGACCGCGTGGCGGCGTACGGCACCACACCTCCTCCCGATCCGGTCGCCGGGCCGATCAGCGTCATCTCGCAATCCGGGACGGTCGCTTGGACGATGAGCCAGATGGCGTCCGACCGCGGCGTAGGGCTGCGGATCATCCTGGGCGTCGGCAACGAGGCCGTGCTCGGGCTCGGCGATCTGTTCGCGTGGGCCGCGCTCGATCCACACACGAAGGTCGTCTGCTCGTACATCGAGACGATGCGCGACGCGCAGGGGATCGCGGCTGGGCTCGACGCGTTGCGGGCCGCGCGCAAGCCGATCCTGGTCTGCGCGCCGCGAGGGAGGAGCGAGGCTGCGCGGAGATCCATCGTGGCGCACACGGGCGCGCTCGCCGGCGACACGGCGCTCCGCGACGCGTGGCTCCGCGGGCACGGCGCGATCCTGGTCGAGGATCCCGTGGCGATGTTCGAGGCGTCCGTCCTGCTGTCTTCCGGCCGGAAGCTCCGTTCCGAGGGCGTCGCGGCTGCGCTCCAGTCGGGCGGCGCCTGCACCCTGTTCGCCGAGGCTGCCGGAGCGCAGGGGCTCGACCTGCCCGAGTTCGCCCCGGCGACCAGGCGGAAGCTGAGGCGGGCGCTGCCGCATTTCGCGTCGCAGAACAACCCGCTCGATGTGACGGGCCAGGCGGCGGTCGAGACCGACTTGTTCTGCGATGCCCTCGAGGCGCTCGCACACGACCCGTCGGTCGGGTTCATCGCGTTCGACGCGTTCCCTCCGAGGTTGGAGGGCGAAGGTGTGTGGGCCGAGCCGGTGCTGAGAACCGTCCGTGCCCTCCGCAAGGAAACCGGCGTCGCGTTCGCGTCGGTGGCGATGAGCGCGCTTGCATACACCCCGTCGGCGAAGCTGTTCGTCCAGAGGGCGCAGCTGCCGTTCCTGCAGGGGCACCGCGCTGCGGCGGGGGCGATCCGCGCGCTCGTCGACCTCCAGGGTACTCGCCGTCGAGCGCTGCCCGACCTTCCCGCGCATCCGAATCGAGCGAAGGCGGTCCGGCTGTTACGGGGCATGTCCGGACCGCTCGACGAGGCGCAGGGCGCGCGGCTCCTCGAGCTGTACGGGGTCCGCCGGCCTGCCGAGCGGACCGTCGCGACACCGGTCGCGGCCGCCGACGTGGCGCGGGCGGTGGGCTTCCCTGTGGCCGTCAAGGCGCTCGCCCCGGAGCTGCCGCACAAGGCGAAGCTCGGCGGGGTTCGGCTCGGTCTGGCGAACCCGACGGACGTCGAGATCGCCGCCGCGGAGGTCCTCGCGGCGGCACGCCGTGGGGGTGCGGCCCACCCTCGCGTATTGGTGCAGCGGATGGCATCCGGGGTGGAGGTGCTCGTCGGCGCGGTCGTCGACGACGCGTTCGGCGCCTGCATCACGATGCGCGCGGGAGGCGCGCTCGCCGAAGCGGGCGAGGCCGAGTTCGTGGCTGCGCCCCTTACCCCCGCACAGGCGCTCTCCTTCGTCCGATCGCAGGCGGCCCGCTGCGGGCTCTCCGAAGGGCATCACGATCTCCGCGCCGCGGCGAGCGCCGTCGCCGGGATCGCGCGTGCCGCCCACGAGCTGCGAGATCGGCTGGCGTCGCTCGAGGCGAACCCCCTGCTGGTCTCCGAGCGCGGCGCGCTCGCCGTGGACGCGCTCGCCGAGGCCAGGCCCCCCGCGTGATCTTCGGGTTGGTCGCGGCCCTCGGCTTCGGCCTGGCCGACTTCGAAGGCGCGATCGCGGGCCGCCGCATCGGGAGCCTCTGGACGGTGATCCTCGGCCAGACGCTCTCGGCGGCCGTGATGACGGTCGTCTTCATCGGGTCCGGGGCGTCGCTCGCCGTCCTCGGGCCGCTCGTGTGGTTCATCGTGCTGAACGGGATCTGCGTCGCGACGGCGTACCAGACCCACTACCGGGCGCTCGAGCTGGGGCCGGTCGCCGTCGTGTCGCCGATCGGTTCAGCGTACGCCGTGATCGGCGTCCTGCTCGCGGTCGTCTTCTTGGGGGAACGTCCGGGACCCGTCGCGCTGGTGGGGACGGGCGTGACGGTGCTCGGTGTCGCGCTCGTCTCAACAGATCTGCGCGAGCTGCGAGCCGGCATCGGGGGTGTCGCGCGTGGGGTGCCCTGGGCCCTGGTCTCGACGGTCACGTTCGGCGTTGCCGGGTTCCTGCTTGGCTATCTCTCACAGCAGGCGGGATGGGTGGCGGGCCTCTGGGCGTCGCGCATGGCGCAGGTCATCTGCTACATCCCGCTCGCATTCATGGCCCGGTCCCACCTCCCGCGGATCCGGGACCGGCGTGGCCTGTGGTTCGCGCTCACCGCCGCGATCGCCGACCTGGTAGGCGTCATCGGGCTGTCGGTCGGCTCCGAACGGGGATTCGTCTCGATCACGCTGGCGGCGAGCGCCGTGTTCCCGCTCGTCGCGGTCGTGCTCGCGTTCCTGATCCTGCACGAGCGCTTGGTGGCCAACCAGTTCGCGGGGATCGCGCTGGTCGTGTGCGGCCTGCTGATGCTCGGGTTCGGTTCAACCTAGTCTATACCAGACTACTGGTCAGGGTTGGTCTTCGCCTTCGGCGTCGGACGCCTGCGCGGTCTGGGCTTCGCGTGACGGTAGAACTCGACCTTCTCCGGCGGCAGCGGCGTGTTGCCCAGGATGAGGTCGGCGGCCTTCTCCGCCGTCATCATCACCGGTGCGTAGATGTTGCCGTTCGTGACGTATGGCATCACCGACGCATCGACCACGCGCAATCCATCGAGGCCGTGGACCTTCATCGTGAGAGGGTCGACCACGGAGAGGTCGTCGATACCCATCCGCGCGGTGCAGGACGGATGCAGCGCCGTCTCGCCGTCCTTCGCGACCCATTGCAGGATCTCCTCGTCGGAAGACACGCTCGGCCCCGGGGAGAGCTCGCCGGCGTTGAAGGGGTCGAACGCGGGCTGCGAGAGGATCCTGCGCGCGACGTGGATGGCCTCCACCCATTCGCGACGATCCTGGTCGGTCGAGAGGTAGTTGAAACGGAGCGCCGGGTGCCGGACGGGATCGGCGCTCGTGATCTTGATCGAGCCGCGTGCATCGGAATACATAGGGCCGATGTGCACCTGGTAGCCGTGGTCGCCGGCCGGCGCCGACCCGTCGTAGCGGATCGCGATCGGCAGGAAGTGGAACATCAGGTTCGGGTACGCCACGTCCTCGTTGCTCCGCGCGAACCCGCCCGCCTCGAAGTGGTTCGTCGCCCCGAGGCCCGACCGGAGGAACAACCACTGAGCGCCGATGAACGGGCGGCGCCACATCTTCATCCCGGGGGCGACCGACACCGGAAGCTTGCACGCGTGCTGGACATAGACCTCGAGATGATCCTGGAGGTGCTCTCCCACGCCGGGGAGGTCCTGGACGACGTCGACGCCCACCGCCTGCAGCTCATCGGCGTTGCCGACTCCGGAGAGCTGCAGCAGCTGCGGTGAGTTGATCGCGCCGCCACATAGCACGACCTCGCCGCCCATCGCGCGCTCGATCCCTCCGCGACCTTTGCGGTACTCGACTCCGACCGCCCGGTTCCCCTCGAACAGGATCCTCGTCACGAACGCGCGGGTTTCGATGTCGAGGTTCGGCCGAGACGTCACTGGGTGCAGGTACGCCCGCGCCGCGGAGAGGCGGCGCCCGTTGCGGATGTTCCGGTCGAACGGCGCGAAGCCCTCCTGCCGGTAGCCGTTCACGTCGTCGGTGAGCGAGTAACCCGCCTGCTGAACCGCCTCGAAGAACGCGCCGAACAATGGGCTCTTCGCGGGACCTCGCTCGAGGACGAGCGGGCCGGCGTGGCCGCGGAACGGATCGCCGATGCTCGCGGCGAGACAGGATTCCATCCGCTTGAAGTAGGGGAGGCAATGCGCGTAGTCCCAGGTCTCCATCCCCGGGTCGGCGCCCCAGCGCTCGTAGTCCATCGGGTTGCCGCGCTGGAAGATCATCCCGTTGATGCTGCTGGATCCGCCGAGCACCTTGCCGCGGGCATGGTAGATCCTGCGACCGTTCATGAACGGCTCGGGCTCCGACTCGTACTTCCAGTCGTAGAACCGGCTGCCGATCGGGAACGCGAGCGCCGCCGGCATATGGATGAAGACATCCCAGAGGTAGTCCGGGCGACCCGCCTCCACGACCAGCACCTGGTTCGTGGGATCGGCGGAGAGGCGGTTGCCCAGAGCGCTTCCCGCGGATCCGCCGCCGACGATCACGAAGTCATACCCGGCCGGTGCCATGCGTTGGGATTGTGCCTGAGTCGGGCGTTCCCTGCACGACCAGGTGCCCTCGTCGCAAGCGCCACCTTGCGTGAGAACGGTCGTTCGCCTCAGTATGTCCGTCTGACACTCGCATCGAGGGGGGCCGGAGCCCGTTGATCGACGCAACCGTTTCGTGCCGCAACGTGTGGAAGGTCTACGGACCGAAGGCCGATCGCATCGTGGGCTCGCCGGATGCGGCGCTTTCGCGGCAGGAGCTCTTGGAGAAGACCGGGTGCGTCGCGGCGGTTCGCGACGTCTCCTTCGACGTCAGCGAGGGTGAGGTCTTCGTGGTGATGGGGCTGTCGGGTTCCGGGAAGTCCACGCTCGTCCGCATGATCAACCGTCTCCACGACCCGACCGCCGGACAGGTGTTCATCGACGGCGAGGACGTCGTGAAGCTCGACGACGAACGACTGCGCGACATCCGTCGCCGCAAGATCAGCATGGTGTTCCAGCACTTCGGGCTGTTCCCGCACCGGCGGATCGTGGAGAACGTGGCTTACGGGCTGGAGGTGCAAGGGGTCGAGAAGGACGAACGCAACGCGAAGGCGACCGACGTCTTGGACACGGTGGGGCTCGGCGGCTGGGGGAACTCCTACCCCGATGAGCTCTCGGGCGGGATGCAGCAGCGGGTCGGGCTCGCGCGTGCGCTCGCGACCGACCCCCAGATCATGCTGTTCGATGAGCCGTTCAGTGCGCTCGACCCGTTGATCCGCCGCGACATGCAGGATGAGGTGCTGAAGCTCCAGCGCGAAGTGAAGAAGACGATGATCTTCATCACCCACGACCTGATGGAGGCGCTGAAGCTCGGGAACCGGATCGCGATCATGAAGGACGGGGCGTTCGTGCAGGTCGGGACGCCGGAGGAGGTCGTGGCGCACCCGGCGGACAGTTACGTTGCCGACTTCATCCGCGATGTCCCTAGGGCACATGTCCTCACGGCGCGGACGATCATGGAGCCGATCTCCGCCGGCAACGGCCAAACGTACGGGAGTGACATCTCGCCCGACACGGTGGTCCAGGAGCTCCTTCCGCTCGTCGTGAACTCCGATCTCCCGCTGCGTGTGATCGAAGGTGATGCGACGATCGGTGTGGTCGATCGGACGGCCGTGCTCACTGCCATGCTGGAGGACGCCGGCTGATGGCCATGTTGGACACGCCGCCGGAAGTCGATCTCGCCGACGAAGATGTCGAAGGACCGCCGACACCGATCCACCACGTGCCGGCGTCGCCATGGCGCGGGCGGTTGATCTGGACGGCGGCCGTGGTCGTGGTGCTCGCGATCGGGCTTCAGCTCAACCCCGGCTTCCCTCAGAAGCTGGTCGTGAACGTCGGGAAGATCTTCGACGGCTTCCAGAACTGGGTGATCGAGAACCAGGCGACGAGCCCGCTGTTCACGTTCGTCCTCACCCCGATCAAGAACATCACGCAGCAACTGCTCGACGGGGTCATCACGGTCTTGAACCGGATGACGTACCTGGGCGTCATCGTCGCTGCGGCGGCCCTGGCGGCGATCTTGGCCGGATGGCGGATGGCGATCGTGGCCGCTGCAGGGTTCTCGTTGATGGGACTGCTCGGCCTCTGGGAATCGAGCATGGAGACGCTTGCGCTCATCATCGTTTCCGTCGGGGCCGGGCTCTTGATCGGCATCCCGCTCGGGATCTGGGCCGGCAGGAACGACCGGGCGGAGAAGGCTCTCCGGCCGCTGCTGGACGCGATGCAGACCGTGCCCGCCTTCGCGTACCTCTTGCCGCTCGTGCTCCTCTTCGGGATCGGAGCGGCGACCGCCATCATCTCGACGTTGATATTCGCGCTCCCTCCGGCCGTCCGGCTGACCAGCCTCGGGATCCGTGGGGTGCCACCCACAGCCCTGGAGGTTGCGAGTTCGTTCGGCTCGACCCGACGCCAGACACTGCGCAAGGTCCAGCTTCCGATGGGCAAGCCATCGACCATGCTCGGGGTCAACCAAACGATCATGATGGCGATGGGTATGGTCGTGATCGCGTCGATCGTGAGCGCGCCCGGCCTCGGTCGTGACGTGCTCGACGGGTTGAAACAGCTGAACGTCGGTGAAGCGTTGAACGCCGGACTCGCGATCGTGGCGATGGCGATCGTCTTGGATCGGGTGAGTCTCGCGTGGAGCGTTCGTGACCGCACGCGCAAACCGACGATCGACCTGTTCGGCAGGTCGTTCACGCGTCGGCAGGGAGCGATCCTAGCGGTGCTCGCGACGGTCGCCGCGATCGTGATCGGTCGTCAGGTGCTCCAGCAGCAGGTCTGGCCGGAGAGCTTCACGTTCTCGGTCGCCGACGCTGCGAACGCGACGTTGCGTTGGATGGAGACCACGTTCTCCGGCATCACGAACCTGATCAGCGACTGGTTGATCAAGTACGCGCTCGATCCGCTGCGCAACCTGCTGCTCGGAGAGCCGTGGTGGATCGTCGTTGGCGGCACGGGGGTCCTCGCGTGGCGCCTCTCACGTCGGGTGAGCCTCGGCGTGTCCTGCGGCCTCTGCATGCTCGCGATCGGGGTCATGGGTACCTGGGCGCTGGCGATGGACACGCTCAGTCAGGTGCTCGTCGCCGTGGTCCTGTCGATCGCGATCGCGATCCCGTTAGGGGTCGCTTCGGCGCGCAGCGATGGGTTCCAGCAAGGGCTCAAGCCGATCCTGGACGCGATGCAGACGATGCCGGCGTTCGTCTACCTGGTGCCTGTCATCTTCCTGTTCCAGCTGGGTCGCGTTCCCGGGGTGATCGCGTCGGTGATCTACGCGCTGCCGCCGGCCATCCGGCTGACGGACCTCGGGATCAGGCAGGTGCCGAAGGAGATCGTCGAGGCGGCCCGGGCGTACGGCTCGACGCCGCGCCAGCTCCTGTTCAAGGTGCAGCTGCCGCTCGCCAGGCCGTCGATCCTGCTCGGCGTGAACCAGACGATCATGATGGCGCTATCGGTAGTGATCATCGCTGGGCTGATCGGCGCGGGAGCGCTCGGGTTCGAGGTCGTCTACGACCTGACCCACTCCGAGATCGGGCGAGGTGTCGTGGCGGGCATCTCGATCACGCTGCTCGCCATCGTCTTGGACCGCATCACGCAGGCGATGGGGATGGAGCGCAGGGCGCTCCGAGGGCCGGTCGGGACGGGTGGGGTCGGCTGGTGGTCGCGGGTGCGGGTCATCCCGGCGCCCGCGGTTCGAGCCGACGAGGCTGTCGTTGACGTAACGCAAGGGGAGGGATCACGTGAAGGGGGGAAGGATGTCGATCCGACGTAAGTGGGCGATCGCCCCGTTGGTGCTGGCGATGGCCGTGTTCGCCGCCGCGTGCAGCGACGTGAGCAACGATGACAACTCCGGCTCCGGTGGAGGGGGCTCTAGCTCCGCGGGGGGGGTGCCGGATAACAGCGCCATCACCATCAAGCTCGCGGTGAACGCCTGGGTCGGTGCCGAGGCCAACGCCAACGTCGCCGCGAACCTGCTCCGGGACAAGCTCGGGTACACCGTCGAGCTGGTCAAGATCGACGAGTTCGAGCAATTCCCGGCGCTCGCCTCGGGAGACCTGGACGCGACGCTCGAGGTGTGGCCGTCGGTCCACCCGAAGGACTACAAGAACTACATCAAGGCGGATGCCGGGGTCATCGACGCCGGACCGCTCGGCGTCGTGGGGCAGATCGGCTGGTTCATCCCGACCTACATGGTGGAGAAAGACCCGAGCCTCGCGACCTGGGAGGGCCTCAAGGGCAAGGAGCAGCAGTTCGCGACCGCGGAGACGGGGAGCTCGGGGCAGCTCGTCGATGCCGACCCCGCGTTCGGTTCGTTCGACCAGGCGATCGCGGACAACCTGGGCCTGGACTTCAAGGTGATCTACGCCGGGTCGGAGGCCGCCGAGCTCACCGCGCTCGACGCCGCGTACTCGAAGCAGCAGCCGTTCCTCTTCTACTTCTGGACGCCCCACTGGGCGCAGGCCAAGTACGACCTCACGCTCGTCCAGCTGCCCGAAGTCACTCCGGCGTGCCAGGACGCGGCCGCGAACGACGTGAGCGCGTACGCATGTGGCTATGCGCCAGACCCGCTCTACAAGGCGTTCAACGCCGACCTGCAGACGAAGGCCCCGGCCGCCTACGCGTTGCTGGAGGCGATGAACTACACGAACGACGATCAGAACCCGATCGCGCTCGCGATCAGCGACGGGACCGATCCCACCGCGGCGGCGCAGACCTGGATCGACGCGAACCCGACGAAGTGGCAGCCCTGGGTCGACGCCGGACTCGCAGCGTCGTCGTCGTAACGAGTCGAGGAAGAACGAACGAGAGGGTGGGCGGTCCGGCCGGACCGCCCCTCTCACGCTGAGGGTTGCGATGGACGGCTTGCGGGCGCGACTGGCCTCGGGTGGTTCCGCGCTCGGGACGATGTTGCTCGCGTTCGATGCCGTCGGCGTGCCGAGGATCCTGGCCGACGCCGACGCGGACTTCGTCTTGATCGACCTGGAGCACACCGGGTGGGGGGCCGAGACCATCCGTCCGCTCGTGGCCGCGTGCACGGCCGCGGGTGTCGCGCCGATCGCGCGGACGCAGGGTTCACCTCGGCATCTGATCTCCCCGATGCTCGACGCGGGGGCCGTGGGTGTGATGGTTCCCATGGTCGGCGATGCGATCGAGGCCGAGCGCGTGGTGCAGGCTGCCCGGTTCGCACCAGAGGGGAGCCGTGGGTTCGGACTGCTGTATCCGGACCAGGTGGCGGGCGGCGTCGCGGAGGCGATGTCGCGCACGGAGGAGGAGACCCTCGTGATCCTGCAGATCGAGACGGCGTCGGGGTTGGAGCACGTCGAAGACATCGCGGCGACCCCGGGCGTCGACGGTCTGTGGATCGGCCAGTTCGACCTGTCGATCGCGATGGGGACCCCGGGGGCGTTCGAGGACGATCGGATGCGCGTCGCGGAGGATCGGGTGCTCGCGGCGTGCGCGGACTCCGGCATCGCGGCGGGCGTGCTCGTGGCGACCCCCGATCTCGCGCGTTCGATGGCCGGGCGCGGGTTCCGGATGATCGCGCTGGGGACGGATATCGGGCTCTACGGAAAGGCGCTCCGGTCCGCGCTCGGCGAGGCTCGATCCAACGGCGACCGCTAGCGAAGGTTGCTGAGGGCGCAACTCTTTCCTTGTCACCGCAACGTCGTGCGTCCACCATGAGAGGTTGGCCGACCCCGGACTCAGGAAGGGAACGAGCGTGCGCGACCGAGCGCAGACGGTGATCATCGGCGCCGGGATCGTGGGCGCGAGCGCCGCCGATCACCTGGCAGCGCTCGGCGCGGCCGACGTGCTCGTCATCGATCAGGGACCGCTCTTCGAGACGGGCGGCTCGACCTCTCACGCGCCCGGCCTGGTCTTCCAGACGAACGGTTCGCGCACGATGTGCCGGATCGCGCAGGACACCGTCGAGCAGTACGCAGCGCTCACGGTCGACGACGGCCCCTGCTGGTACGGGGTCGGCTCGATCGAGATCGCGACGACCGCCGAGCGGATGCTCGAGCTCAGGCGGCGTCAGGGGCTCGCGCGTTCGTTCGGCATCGAGGAGACGGCGTTGCTGTCGCCGAAGGAGGTAGCCGAACGGCTCCCATTGGTGAACGTTGGGCACATCCTCGGCGGTTACTGGGTCGCGACCGATGGGGTCGCGAGAGCCATCCCGATCGTGACCGCGTTGGCCGGGCGGGCCGAGGCCCGCGGCGTGGTGTTCGAGGGCGGCGTCGCGGTCACGGGGTTCGATATCGCGAACGGGCGTGTCAGAGGCGTGCGGACCGACCGGGGGACGGTCGCCTGTGAGCGCGTCCTGATCTGCAGCGGGATCTGGGGGCCGACGGTCGGCGCGATGGCGGGCGTTTCGATCCCGCTCGTCGCGGTGCAGCACCAGTTGGTGTGGACGGACCCTATCCCCGAGCTCGCCGGCGAGACGCGCGAGGTCGTGCACCCGCTGCTCCGCCACCAGGATATGGGGATGTACTTCCGTCACCGCGAGGATCACTACGGCGTCGGCAGCTACCGACACGAGCCGATCGTCACGCCTCAGTCGCGGATCCGGGCGTCCGGGGGGGCAACGCAGCCGTCGTTGATGCCGTTCACGCCCGCGGACTTCGTCGAGGCAGAGGCGGAGACCGAGCGGTTGCTCCCGTCGCTCACCGGGCGGATGCATCCGAGGGATCCCGCCAGGTCCGTCAACGGGATGTTCTCGTTCACCCCGGATGGTGGCTCGATCGTCGGGGAGAGCGTGAAGGTGCATGGGGTCTGGATGTGCGAGGCCGTATGGGTGACCCACGCCGGCGGTATGGGGCGGCAGGTCGCCGAGTGGATGGTGAACGGCGAACCGGGCTACGACATGGCCGAGGCCGACGCGAACCGCTTCTACCCGTTCCAGACCACGCCCCCGTACGTGATGGAGCGCGGGAAGCAGCAGTACCGCGAGGTCTACGAGATCCTGCACCCGCTCCGCCGGACGAGCGGGTCGCCCAGGCTCCGGCTCACGCCCTTCTTCACGCGGCATGACGAGCTCGGCGCCGAGCTCGTCACGAGCGCGGGCTGGGAGCGGCCGCAGTGGTTCGAGGCGAACCGTACGTGGCTCAGCGGCGCCGACCGGGACCGGCGCGAGGGCTGGGCGGCGATGAACTGGTCGCCCGTGGTCGGCGCGGAGCACGTCGCGACCCGCGAGCGAGTCGCTGTATTCGACATCACGCCGTTCGCCAAGTTCGACGTCTCCGGGCCGGGTGCCCTGGCGTACCTGGAACGCATCTGCGCGAACCGGATCGACCGGCCGGCCGGAACGGTGGTGTATACGGCCATGTTGACCCCGCGGGGGGGCATCCGCTGCGACCTGACCGTGACGCGCAAGGAAGAGGATCTGTTCCGGGTGGTGACCGGCACCGGTTCCGGCCAACACGACGTGGCGTGGATGCGGGCCCAGGTCCGAGAGGACGAACGGGTGACGATCACCGAGCGGACCGGGTCGTTGTTCGCGCTCGGCCTGTGGGGACCCCGTTCCCGGGACGTCCTGTCGGCCGTGACCGACGTCGACGTCTCGAACGAGTCGTTCCCGTACCTGACGGCCCGTTACCTGAACATCGGTGAGGTCGGACCCGTATGGGCCCAGCGTATCTCCTACGCAGGCGAGCTCGGATGGGAGCTCTACGGTCAGTTCGCGATGGGCGAGCGGGCGTGGGATCTGCTCTGGGAGGCCGGTCGTGAGCACGGCATGGTCGCGGCAGGCGGGGGCGCGCTCGACTCGCTCCGGCTGGAGAAGGGCTACCGGCTCTGGGGCCAGGACATCCACACCGAGCACGATCCGTTCGAGGCCGGGCTCGGGTTCGCGGTGCGGATGGACAAGGGCGAGTTCCAAGGACGTGGTGCGCTCGAGGCGATCCTCGAGCGAGGGCTCGAAACCAAGCTGACGTGCATGACGCTCGACGACCCGGGTGCCGTCGTGATGGGCAAGGAGCCGATCTGGGCAGGTGCCGTCGTGGTCGGTTACGTGACGTCGGCGAACGTCGGCTACACGATCGGACGCACCATCATCTACGGATACCTCCCGGTGGACCTGGCCGTGGAGGGCACGCCGGTCGAGGTCGAGTACTTCGGCGAGCGATACGCGGCGACCGTCGCGCCCGACCCGCTGTGGGATCCCAAAGGCGAGCGGCAGAAGGTGTGAGGAGACGATGAGCGACGAAGAGCTGGATCTGTCGGCGCTTCCCGACGACGAGCTGACGAAGCAGATGCACGACGATCTCTACGACGGATTGGCCGACGAGATCGTCGAGGGTACGAACATCCTGCTCGGACGCGGGTGGTCCGCCGACCGGGTGCTGAACGAGGCTCTCGTCGAGGGTATGCGGATCGTCGGGATCGACTTCCGGGACGGGATCCTGTTCGTGCCGGAGGTGCTGCTGGCCGCGAACGCGATGAAAGCCGGGATGGAGATCCTGCGTCCGCTGCTCGCCGAGACCGGCGCCGAGCGCATCGGCAAAGTCGTGATCGGCACGGTGAAGGGCGACATCCACGACATCGGGAAGAACCTCGTGGCCATGATGCTCGAGGGCTCGGGGTTCGAGGTCTTCAACATCGGGATCAACAATCCCGTCGAGAACTTCCTGGCCGCGCTCGAGGAGCATGAGCCCGACATCCTCGGCATGTCGGCGCTCCTCACGACCACGATGCCCTACATGAAGGTCGTGATCGACGAGCTGGTCGCGAAGGGCCTGCGGGACAAGTACATCGTGCTCGTCGGCGGCGCGCCGTTGAACGAGGAGTTCGGCAAGGCCGTCGGGGCCGATGCCTATTGCCGCGACGCCGCCGTCGCCTCCGAGACCGCCCAGGCGTTGGTCCTGGCCCGCCGTGCAGCCGCGACTGCTTGACGACGAGGTCACGTTCGCGCCGCCGGCGGACGCCGAGGCGACCGGCGGGCTGCTCGTGATCGCCTGCGGGGCGATCGCGCGTGAGGTCCTCGCGGTGATCCGACTGAACGGCTGGACGCACGTCACGCTGCAGTGTCTGCCGGGCAAGCTCCACAACACGCCGAAACGGATCGCTGGCGCCGTGGACGCGAAGCTCCACGACGCTGAGGCGTCAGGCCGGTTCGACGACGTGTTCGTTGCCTATGCGGACTGCGGTTCCGCGGGGGCACTCGACGCCGTCCTCGAAGCGCACGGCGTCGAACGGCTGCCTGGCGACCACTGCTACGGGTTCTTCGCCGGCGTCGATACGTTCGCGGCGATGCACGAGGCGAACCCGTATACGTTCTACCTGACCGACTTCTTGTGCCGGCACTTCGACAGGCTCGTCGTGCAAGGCCTGAAGATCGACGCGCATCCGGAACTGCTGCCCATGTACTTCGGGAACTACCGCTCGCTCATCTACCTTTCGCAGACCGACGATCCTGCATTGGTCGAGCGGGCGAAGGCGGCGGCGTCGTTCCTCGGGCTCGCGTTCGAACACCAGCGCACGGGGTATGGCGATCTGCAGCCATCGCTTGAGACGTTCGTGGGAGGAGCCTGAGTGGCGGCCGAGCTGACCGTCATCTGGTGGCGGGACATCCCGGCCCAGGTGATCGCCAAGTCGGGCCGCACCACCGCGCGCGTCGCGCTGACGGACCGGTTCCAGGAGGCGATCGACCTGGCGGCGACCCGTGTGGGGTTGATCGGAACCGACGACTACCTGGCCGAATGGCACCGCGAGGCGCGACCGTGCGGCGAGGATCTGGACGCCGAGGCTGCCGCCGAGGCGCATCGCCTTGAGCGGGCTTACGGCGACGCCGCGTTGGACACGCTCGTGCGTGCGGGCGGTCTCGCCGGGCGGTCGGCATGACCGACACGGTCCTGAGCTCGGCCAACCGCGAAGTCGTGATGGGGAGCGGCCGTCCGTTCGTGATCATCGGTGAGCGGATCAACCCGACCGGCCGCAAGAAGCTCGCACAGGAGATGGCGGCCGGCGACTTCACGACCGTGGCAGCCGACGCCCTCGCACAGGTCGAGGCGGGCGCGCAGATGCTCGATGTGAACGCCGGGATCCCGCTCGCGGACGAGCCCGCGATCTTGGCCGAGACGATCCGGTTGGTGCAGTCGCTCACCGATGTGCCGCTTTCGATCGACTCCTCGATCGTCGCCGCGCTCGAGGCCGGTCTGGCCGTCTATCGGGGGAAGCCGCTCGTGAACTCGGTCACCGGCGAGGACGAACGACTCGAGCAGGTCCTGCCGCTCGTGGCGAAGCACGGGGCGGCGGTCGTCGCGATCACGAACGACGAGACCGGCATCAGCGAGGATCCCGACGTGCGGTTCGCGGTCGCCGAGAAGATCGTGGCACGCGCCGCCGACCACGGGATCGTCCCTGCCAACATCGTGGTCGACCCGCTGGTGATGCCGATCGGCGCGATGGGCACCGCTGGGCGACAGGTGTTCGCGCTCGTGCGGCGCCTGCACGAGGAGCTCGGCGTCAATACCACGTGCGGCGCCTCGAACGTGAGCTTCGGGCTGCCGAACCGCAACGCGCTGAACGGCGCGTTCCTGTCGATGGCGATCGCGTCCGGCATGACGTCGGCGATCACGAGCCCGCTGCACGAAGAGGTACGCGCGGCGGTGATGGCGGCCGACGTGATGATGGGCAACGACCCGGATTGCGCCGCGTGGATCGCGCGGTTCCGGGAGCAACCGGCCGGGGCGGCCGGAGGGCGACGGGGCGGACGTGAGGGGCGCCGCCGGGCCACTGGAAGCGCCGGAGAGGCGGCGTCGGACGCGTGAGCCCGTCCGACGCGCTCGTCGTGTTCACGCCTTCGGGTAAGCGCGGGCGCTTCGCGCAGGGGACGAACCTCCTCGATGCCGCCCGGTCGCTCGGCGTGGATCTGGACTCGGTGTGCGGAGGCCGTGGGATCTGCGGACGCTGCCAGGTGGTCGTGTCCGAGGGGGCGTTCGCGAAACACGGGATCACTTCGAGCGCCGAGCACCTAACGCCGTTCTCCGTGCCGGAGCAGACGTTCCGGGACCGATCGGGGCTGGCGCTGGAGCGTCGCCTGGGCTGCCACGCGCGGGTCACCGGAGACCTGGTCGTCGACGTGCCGCCCGAGAGCCAGCTCCACCGACAGGTCGTGCGCAAGGAGGCCGATGCACACGCCATCGACGTGGACCCGATCGTCCGCCTTCACTACGTCGAGGTTCGACAACCCGACATGGCGGACCCGTCCGGCGATCTCGAACGTCTCCTCGACGCGCTCGAACGGGACTGGTCGCTCACCGGGCTCACGTGCGACGACCACGTGCTGATGACGCTCCAGCGCACCCTCCGCACAGGGGCGTGGACGACGACCGTCGCGGTGCACGACGGCTCCGCGATCATCGGGGTCTGGCCGGGGTTCCACGACTCGGCACTCGGGGTCGCGTTCGACGTCGGCTCGACGACCGTCGCCGGCCATCTGTGTGACCTGGCGAGCGGCGACGTCCTCGCCTCGACCGGTGCGATGAACCCGCAGATCCGCTTCGGCGAGGACCTGATGAGCCGGGTCTCCTACGTGATGATGAACCCGGGCTCCGAGGGCGAACTGACCAGAGTCATCCGCTCGTGCGTGGATCGACTGGTCGCGGCGCTCTGTGCGGAGGCGGGCGTCGACGCCGGCGCCGTCCTCGCGCTCACGGTCGTCGGCAACCCGATCATGCACCACCTGTTCTTGGGCTTGGATCCCACCGAGCTCGGCGGTGCTCCCTTCGCCCTGGCGACCGACGGCTCGGTCCATCGGCGGGCGAGAGAGCTCGAGATCGCCACCGTCCATCCGGGAGCACGCGTGTACCTGCTCCCGTGCATCGCGGGGCACGTGGGCGCCGACACCGCGGGCGTGATCCTGTCCGAGGCGCCCTACCAGCAGGACACCGTCAACCTGATCGTCGACGTCGGAACGAACGCTGAGATCGTGCTCGGGAATCGTGACCGGCTGCTGGCCGCGTCGAGCCCGACCGGGCCGGCCTTCGAGGGTGCGCAGATCAGCTGCGGCCAGCGCGCGGCGCCGGGCGCGATCGAGCGCGTCAGGATAGACCCGGGCACGCTGGAGCCCCGCTTCCGGGTGATCGGCGGCGAGGGTTGGTCCGACGAGCCCGGGTTCGACGCCTCCGCGGTCACCGGCGTCTGCGGCTCCGGCATCATCGAGGTGATCGCCGAGCTGTTCCTGGCGGGCATCCTCACCACCGACGGTGTGATCGACGGCGCGCTCGCGGCCAGGACGCCGCGGATCGTCCTCGACGGGCGGACGTTCTCCTACGTCCTCCACGACGGAGCTCCGCGCCTCACGATCACCCAGCAGGACGTTCGGGCGATACAGCTGGCCAAGGCGGCGCTCTACGCGGGTTGTCGGCTCTTGATGGATCACTTCGAGATCGACCGCGTCGACCGGATCCGCCTGGCCGGGGCGTTCGGCGCGCAGATCGATCCGGTCCACGCGTTGATCCTGGGCCTGGTCCCCGACTGCGATCCCGAGCACGTGACGTCGGCGGGGAACGCGGCCGGCACCGGTGCGCGGATCGCCCTGCTGAACCGCGCGGCCCGCGCCGAGATCGAGGGGGTCGTTCGACGCGTCGAGAAGATCGAGACGGCGCTCGAGCCGCGGTTCCAGGAACACTTCGTGGGGGCGATGGGGATCCCGCACGCGACCGAGCCGTCGCCGCGGCTGGCGGATGTCGTTTCGCTGCCGGCTCCGCGATCATCCGGGGGTGCAACCGGAGATGACCGCAGGCGCCGCCGCCGCGAGCCCGCGGCCGATCCCGGCGCCATCACCGCCGAAGGAAGGAGCACCCGATGAGCGACGAACCTCGGACGGGCCGCAGGACCGGCGGGCGGGCCGGCAGACAGGCGGCTCGGCTCGCTGCTGCGCCTGAACGCGTGCCCTACATCACCCGAACCCTGCCGCCGTTCGAGGTTCTGACGGAGGAGGGCCTGCAGACGATCGAGGGGAACGCCGACACGATCCTGGAACAGGTTGGGATCGACTTCCGCGATGCGCCCGATGCGCTGCAGCTCCTGAAGGGGGCCGGCGCCGAGGTCGAGGGCGAACGCGTGCGCTTTCCGCGGGGCATGTGTCGGGAGATCATCCAGGCAACCGCGCCGCCCCGGTTCACGCAGCACGCCCGCAACCCGGCCAACACGGTCGAGATCGGCGGCATGCACACGGTCCTCGCACCGGCATACGGATCGCCGTTCGTGCGAGATCTGGACGGCGGACGTCGCTACGGCACGATCGAGGACTTCCGGAACTTCGTCAAGCTCGCGTACGCCTCGCCATACCTGCATCACTCCGGCGGCACGGTGTGCGAGCCGGTCGACCTGCCCGTGAACAAGCGGCACTACGACATGGTGTACGCGCACATGCGGTACTCGGACAAGCCGTTCATGGGCTCGGTGACGCACCCGCAACGCGCGCAGGACACCGTCGATATGGCGCGGATCCTGTTCGGCGCGGACTACCTGGAGGACCACGTGGTGATCCTCAGCCTGATCAACGCGAACTCTCCGCTCGTGTGGGACTCGACGATGCTCGGCGCGGCGCGCGCGTACGCCGAGGCGAACCAGGCGGTGATCATGACGCCGTTCATCCTGGCGGGCGCGATGAGCCCGGCGACGGTGGCGGGCGCCGCCGCGCAGACGCTCGCGGAGTCGATGGCGGGCATGACGTACGTCCAGCTCGTCCGCCCGGGCGCACCGGTCGTGTTCGGGTCGTTCGCGTCGTCGATGTCGATGCAGTCAGGCGCACCGACGTTCGGCACGCCCGAGCCGGCGCTCGTCCTTTACACGCTGGCCGCGTGCGCCCGGCGGCTGAACGTGCCGTTCCGCAGCGGCGGCTCCTTGTGCGCCTCCAAGGTGCCGGACGCCCAGGCCGCGTACGAGTCCGCCAACACGTTGCAGCCCACGATCCTCGGCGGTGCCAACTTCGTGCTGCATGCGGCGGGGTGGCTCGAGGGCGGGCTGACCATGGGTTATGAGAAGTTCGTGCTGGATCTCGATCAGTGCGGGATGATGCATGCGTTCGCGAAGGGCGTGGATCTGTCGCCGAACGGCCAGGCGGTCGAGGCGATCGTGGAGAACGGTCCCGGCCAGCACTTCCTCGGCACGGCTCACACCCTGGCGAACTTCGAAACGGCTTTCTATCGGTCCTCGATCGCCGATAACAACAGCTACGAGCAGTGGGAGGCTGAGGGGTCGCTCGACGCGGCTACCAGAGCCAACCCGATCTGGAAGAAGATGCTGGCCGACTATGAGCCGCCGCCGATCGACGAGGCGGTGGACGCGGAGCTACAGGGGTGGATCGCGCAGAAGAAGGCGTCGTTCCCGGATTCGAACGTGTGAGGTGTGGAGCGTGGGGAAGCGGCGAAACGCGGAGGAGGTCACGGCCGAGGTGGCCGAGGCGCTCCGTGCGCTCGTGTCCTCGCCGAAGTACGAGCTGATCCCGATCGCGAACGCGCTGGATCGGGCGGAGTCGCTCCCGCCGGGGGCGACCGTGACAGTGACGGCGTCACCGAGCCACGGCATCGAGGCCACGCTCGACCTCGCAGAGGCCGTCGCGGCGCGCGGCCACGAGGTGATCCCACACCTATCCGCCCACATGATCCGCGGACGCGAGCACCTGGGCGAATTGCTCGCGCGTGCCCGCGATGCCGGGATGCGCAGCACCTTCGTCGTGGGCGGTGATGCGAAGGACCGTGGTGAGTTCCACGATGGCCTCATGCTCCTCCGTGCGATGGACGAGCTCGGACACCCGTTCCTCCAGATCGGCGTGCCCGCCTATCCGGAGGGTCATCCGGACATCGCGGACGAGATCCTCATCGCGGCGCTCACCGAGAAGCAACGGTACGCCTCGTACGTGACCACGCAGATGTGTTTCAACCCCGAGGCGATCACCACGTGGATCGGGCGGCTCCGGGCCAAGGGCATCGCGCTCCCGATCCACCTGGGTGTGCCGGGCGTCGCCGAGATCACGAAGCTGATGAAGGTCGCAGCGAGGATCGGCGTGGCCGATTCCGCACGCTACCTGAAGAAGAACCGCAGGATCGTGGGGCATCTGCTGTCGCCCGGGAGCTTCGGCCCGGACGCGCTGCTCGAGGGGCTGGGCGTGACCGTGGCGGACCCCGTCGCGGCGATCCAGCGCCTGCACGTGTTCACGTTCAACGAGGTCGGCGCGACCGTCGCCTGGCAGCAGCGGATGCTCGCCGAGCTCGACGAGGTGGCATGATCGACGCGTGAGCGCGCCGACCCCGTCCCTCGAGGCCGTCCGCCGCGCGCCCAAGGTCTTGCTGCACGACCATCTCGACGGGGGGCTTCGTCCGAAAACGGTCGTTGAGCTCGCGGCCGAGACCGGCTACGACGGCCTCCCAACGAACGATCCGGCAGAGCTCGCTGCGTGGATGACTCGCGGCGCGAGCAGGCGCGACCTGGTCCTGTACCTGAAGACGTTCGCGCATACGGTCGGCGTGATGCAGACGGCCGACGCGCTCATCCGGGTCGCGCGTGAGTGTGCCGAGGACCACGCTGCGGACGGGATCGTCTACGCGGAGGTGCGGTTCGCGCCGGAGCTGCACGTCGAGCGTGGTCTCTCGCTCGACGATGTCGTCGAGGCGGTGCAGGAGGGGTTCCGACAAGGGAGCGAGGGTCGCGGGATCCGCGTGCGCACACTGCTCACCGCCATGCGGACCGCGGCGCACAGCGTGGAGATCGCGGAGCTTGCCGTCCGATGGCGCGATCGTGAGGTGTGCGGTTTCGACATCGCGGGCGCCGAGGCCGGCTACCCCCCGACACGCCACCTCGTCGCGTTCGAGTTCGTTCGGCGAGCGAACTTCCACCTCACGATCCACGCGGGAGAGGCGTTCGGGCTACCGTCGATATGGGAGGCCGTGCAGCTCTGCGGCGCCGAACGGTTGGGTCACGGCGTGCGGATCGTCGACGACATCGCGGTCGCGCCGGACGGCACGGCGACGCTCGGTCCGTTGGCAGGGCTGGTCCGCGATCGCCGGATCCCGCTCGAGCTCTGTCCGACCTCGAACGTCCACTCGGGCGCGGCGCCGTCGATCGAGGAGCACCCGATCGGGTTGCTGTCCGATCTCCGGTTCCGTGTGACCCTGAACACCGACAACCGGCTGATGTCCGGAACGTCCATGACGAACGAGATGGTCCAACTGGTCGACGCGTTCGGCTGGGGCTGGGACCGGCTCCGATGGGTGACGATCAATGCGATGAAATCCGCGTTCCTCCCGTTCGACGAACGCCTCGCTCTGATCGAGGACGTCGTCAAACCTGGCTACGCGACCGCCGCGTTGACGGCCTAGCTCGGCCTCGGATGGTCCTCAGCTCTCCTTCGCGTAGTTCGTCGCGCCGAACCAGTCGACGACCACGACCGGCTCGTCGCCTACCACCCAGGCGTCGTGCCCGCTCGGCAATGACGTGACGTCTCCCGGCTCTGCGACGAACTCCGTGCCGTCGTCCATGCGGATCGCAAGCCGTCCACTCACGTGGTACTGGAAATGCGGAGCCTCGCAGCTGGCCGTCTTCGCGATGGGCTTCACGTCGTTCGACCAACGCCATCCGGGCTCGAAGACGAGTCGTCCCACTTCGTCGCCGCCGAGCACGAGGATCTCCGCGTGCCCGTTGGGGAATCCACGGGTCTCATCGGGTGCCTGGTGGAGGGGGCCATGCTCGTCTCGCTCCCTTACGGCGATTCCTCGAGATTCGAGGTCGCGGCCGACCACCTGTTGGCGAGTTTCGTCGAATCGGCGCCCTCCGCGGCCATCCGTCCTTGACAGCCGTCGAGCCACAGGCATACGGTCCGCCCGGTTGCTCTGGGTGGAAGGTGTTGCGACATGCGAGACGCCGGGGGGCCGAGCCTTCAGTCCGTAACGCGGGCGATACGCGCGCTCGAGCTGATCGCCGAGGCCGGCGAGTTGGGCGTGACCGAGCTCGGCCGCCGGTTGGAGGTCCATAAGGCCACCGCCTCCCGGCTCGTGGCGACGCTTGCGGAACGAGGCCTCGTCGAACGCGACGCGGTCTCGGAGAAGTACCGGCTGGGGTTCGGGCTGATCCGTCTGGCCGGCGCCGCCATGGCCGGCCTCGACCTGGTGCGGACCGCCCACCCGATCCTGGAGGAACTGGCCGACCGCACTCGAGAGACCGTCAACCTCGGTGTGCTCTCCGGCGGTGCGGTGGTCTACGTGGATCAGGTCTCCGGCACTCACGCCATCGTGAGTGTGAGCTGGGTCGGACGTCGGACGCCGCTGCACTGCACGTCGAACGGCAAGGTGCTGCTCGCCTACCTGTCGGACGCCGAGCGGGACCGGCTGCTCGCCGGCCCCCTCAAGCGCGAGACCCCGGCGACGATCGTCGACGTGAAGGTCCTACACGCGCAGCTCCGCGACATCCTCGTGCGCGGCTACGCACAGACGCTGGAAGAGCTGGAGGAGGGTCTCAACGCGGTGGCCGCACCGATCCGCCAGGCAGACGGGGAGGCGCTCGCCGCGGTGTCCGTATCCGGGCCGGCGTTCCGGATGCGGCCCGTTGACCTTCCGCGGATCGCTCGGTTGACCGTGGATGCGGCGAACGCGATCTCGCGGCGCCTCGGCTACGTCGAGCGTGGACGGACGGCCGCCGGCTGAGCCGGGAGGAGAGCGAGGATGGAATGGGATGCCCACCGACGTGCGGTGCCATCGCTCCTGGACGCGATCGGCCGAACGCCGCTCGTCCGGCTCGCCCGAGTCGCGCCCGAAGGCTTGCAGCTCTCGGCCAAGGTCGAGTGGTACGGCCCCACGGGCTCGGTGAAGGATCGGATCTACGCGCACATGCTGGAGCGGGCCGAGGCGCGCGGCGACCTCCGCCCCGGCATGACGATCATCGAATGTACGACCGGCAACGCCGGGATCGCGTGCAGCGCCGTTGCCGCGGTGAAGGGCTACGACTGCATGATCGTGATGCCCGAGGGGATGAGCGTCGAGCGCAAACGGATGATCGCTGCGTACGGTGCGGAGCTCGTCCTCACCCCGGGCGCGGGCACCGACATCGATCTGGCGCTTGCGAAGATGCGCGAGATCGTGGGGTCCGACCCGGAGCGCTACTTCTTCCCCGGGGAGTTCGAAAACCCGGACAACCCCGACGCACAACTCGTCTCCGGCGAGGAGATCTGGGAGCAGACCGGCGGCGCGGTCGATGCGATCGTGGCGGCGCAGGGCACCGGCGGCTGGATCACGGGTGTCGCGCGAGCGCTGAAGGCGCATGATCCCGGCATCCGTGCGTACGTCGTCGAGCCCTTGGAGTGTCCGTTGATCTCGGCAGAGCGGTGGGGGACGCACGGCGTCCCCGGCATCGGCGACGGCATCATCCCGCGCAACCTAGACCTGGCGCTGATGGACGGGATCGTGACGGCGTCCACCGATGAGGCGCTCGTCATGGCGCGCCGGCTCGCTCGCGAAGAGGCGCTCCTGTGCGGTCCTTCGTCGGGGATCAACGTGGCGGCCGCCGTGAAGGTGGCGGCCGCGCACCCCGAGATCAGACGGATCGTCACGGTCATCGCCGATACGGGCCAGCGATATCTGAGCGGCGAACTGTTCGGCGAACGCATCGAGGTCGTGGAGCCCGACCGGGTCCATCAGATCGACGCCGGCACGCTCGATCAGCTGCGCGCGAACCGCGACCGCCTCGAGTTCATCGCCTAGGCCCAGCTACGCCGGACGGACCATTGAACGACCGTTCAATCCGCACGCTATGCTGCCGATCGTGAGCACCTCCAGGATGACCGGTGAGGACCGCGAGATCCAAAGACGTGCTCGGCGCTTCGTCGATGACGAGCTGATCCCGTGGGAGCTCCACGCCGAGGAGCACAACGGTGAGATCCCTCCCGAGATCACGCAGCGCCATCACGACCTCGCGATCGAGCTCGGGCTGTTCGCGATGAACATGCCGAAGGAGCTGGGCGGTACCGGCATGACGATGTTCCAGCAGGCCCTGGTATCGGAGCAGATCGGCCGAGTGACGAACGCCCTCGGATGGTGCGTGCACACGCCGCCGGCTTGGGCCCCCGCCGTCTGTACCCCGTACCAGATCGACACCTGGATCAGGCCGACCGTGGCCGGCGAGATGAGCGAGTGCTACGCGATCACCGAGGCGGGGGCCGGATCGGACGTGGATTCGATCGCCGCCACCGCGCGGCGAGATGCGGACGACTACGTCGTGCGTGGCGAGAAGATCCACGTGACGTCGTTCAACAGGGCCGCGTACTGCTTCTTCCAGGCGAAGATCGTCGGCGGTCCGAACGAGGGTGCGCACGCGATGTTCTTCGTGGACAAGGACACGCCTGGCGTCCGCCTCGTCCGCGAGCCCCGGTATTCCCACACCTACCCTGACTCGCATGCGGTCGTAGCGTTCGAGGACGTTCGCGTGCCGGCTGCGAACCTGATCGGCGCCGAGGGCGACGGCATGGCGTTCACCTACGAGTGGTTCCGGTACGAGCGGCTGATGATCGCCGCCCGGTGCTGCGGCGCGGCCGAGCGGCTCATCGACGAGGCTACCGCGTTCTCCAAAGAGCGGGTGCAGTTCGGCGGGGCGATCTTCTCGTTCCAGGCGATCCAGCACATGCTCGCGGATTCGCTCACCGAGCTCTGGGCGGCGAGGCTCATGACGTACGGGCTCGCGCGGAGCATCGATGAGGGGATGGACGTGAAGCTCCAGCACGCGCAGTGCTCGATGACCAAGCTCTACGCGAGTGAGATGGCCGGTCGGGTCGCCGACCGCGCCGTCCAGATCTTCGGGGGGCGCGGCTATATGCGCGAGAACGTCGCGGAACGCTTCTGGCGTGAGGTCCGCGTCGACCGGATCTGGGAAGGTACCTCAGAGATCCAGCGCAACATCATCGCCGACCAGCTCGGCAAGCGAGGCGTCCGGGGTCTGATCGGCTAGCTCGCCGCGGCACGCACGCGGCCCCTCCGCTACGCTTCATCGGACGCGCGCGACGAAGGGGAGTCCCATGGAGCGGATCAGCCACTGGATCGGCGGCAAGACGGTGATCGGCGAGTCGGGACGGGTCGGACCGGTCTTCGATCCCGCAACGGGCCTCCAGACCCACGAGGTGGATCTGGCGAGCGTCGGAGAGGTCGATCGGGCCGTGGCGGCCGCTGCCGAGGCGTTCCCTGCCTGGCGGGCGACCTCCCTGGCGAAGCGTTCGGAGATCATGTTCAGGCTGCGCGAGCTGATCGACACGCATCGAGCGGACATCGCGAAGATCCTCACGGCGCAGCACGGCAAGGTGCTTTCGGACGCGATGGGCGAGGTCGCCCGAGGCCTGGAGAACATCGAGTACGCGTGTGGCGTGCCGAACCTGCTGAAGGGCGGGTTCAGCGAACAAGTCTCGACCGGCGTGGACGTGTACTCGATCCGCCAGCCGCTCGGGGTCGTCGCCGGCATCACGCCGTTCAACTTCCCGGCGATGGTTCCTATGTGGATGTTCGCGAACGCGATCGCCTGCGGGAACACGTTCGTGTTGAAGCCCTCCGAGAAGGACCCCGGCGCCTCGATGGTCGTGGCGGAGCTCCTGTCGGAAGCGGGGGTGCCCGACGGTGTGTTCAACGTGGTCCACGGCGACAAGGTGGCGGTCGACGCGATCCTCGAGCACCCGACGATCGCGGCCGTGAGCTTCGTCGGCTCCACCCCGATCGCGAGATACATCTACGAGACCGGCACGAAGAACGGCAAGCGCGTGCAGGCACTCGGAGGCGCAAAGAACCACATGATCGTGCTGCCGGACGCGGACGTGGAGATGGCAGCCGACGCCGCGGTCTCCGCGGGCTTCGGCTCCGCGGGTGAGCGCTGCATGGCGG
Organism: uncultured Actinomycetes bacterium; assembly: GCA_963695975.1. Taxonomy (GTDB): domain Bacteria; phylum Actinomycetota; class UBA4738; order UBA4738; family HRBIN12; genus JBBQVZ01. The sequence continues at coordinate 594,248 of CAVOIB010000002.1, forward strand.
TCTCGGTCCTGGTCGCGGTCGGAGACGTCGCCCAGCCGCTGGTCGACGCGATCGTCGAGCGTCTGTCGAAGATCAAGGTGGGTCCCGGGCACGACCCCGAATCGGAGATGGGCCCGCTCGTCACAAGGGAGCATCGCGACAGGGTGGCGGGCTACCTCGACTCCGCGCGCGAGCAAGGCGCCAGGGTGATCGCCGACGGGCGCGAGCACGAGTTGCACGGCGGCGTCGGCTTCTTCCTCGGCCTCTCGCTCATCGACCACGTTCGGCCAGAGATGGACTGCTACAAGGACGAGATCTTCGGCCCAGTGCTGTCGGTGGTCCGCGCTTCCTCCTACGACGAGGCGCTCGGCCTGGTGAACGACAACCCATACGGCAACGGCGTCGCGATCTTCACGCGCGACGGCGGCGCGGCGCGACAGTTCCAATTCGACGTACACGTGGGGATGGTCGGCGTGAACGTACCGATCCCCGTCCCGGTCGCGTACTACTCGTTCGGCGGGTGGAAGGCCTCGCTCTTCGGGGATCAGCACATGTACGGCCCGGACGGGATCGACTTCTACACGCGCGCCAAGGTGGTGACCGCGCGATGGCCCGATCCCGGGACCAGCCGCGTCGACCTCGGCTTCCCGAGGACTCGCTGATGGCTGCCCTCGAGGAGCTTCTGGCGCGCGAAGAGCGGGCGTGGGCGTCGATGTGGGCACAGGTCGAGCGGGTTCCGGCCGATGACCGGACGCACGAGGGCGTGGTCGGGGATTGGTCGACCAAGGACGTCGTTTGGCACTGCGCCTACTGGGCTGGGTTCTGCGCCGAGCACCTGGACATCAAGCGCACCGGATCGTGGAGCGATCCGTTCGCGGGCGAATCCGACGAACACTGGGATCGCGTGAACCAGGAGATCGCCGACGCATCGAAGGCGATGACGTGGGTCGAGGTGGAGGCCGGAGCGAAGACCGCACGCGACCGAGCCCGTGCGGCGCTCGCCGCGTTCGACGAGGTGGACGATGTCGCCGAGGGCTGGTTCGCGGATGAAACGTTCATCCACTACGACGAGCACGCGAAGCACCTCGGGGCGTTCGCCGACTCGCTCTCGGGTTGACGCCCCTAGGGATCGAACCGCATGAACCAGATGTGCGGCCCGCCGAGCGGCGCGTCGTCGTGCAGCGTCAAACGGAACCCGAACCGCTCGTAGTACGCGACGTTCCCCGCGACCCCCGTTTCGAGGAACGCGGGCAGACCGTCGTTCCGAGCGCGTTCCAGCCCGAGTTCCATCAGGCTCGCGCCGATCCCTTCACCCTGCCGCGCTGGCTCGACCCCGATCTGGTCCAGGTACCAGATCGGCTCGTCGGGGATCTCCGACTCGACCCAGTCCCAGAGCGCGTCGTGGATCAGACCGCCATCAGCTGAGAGCGCATGGAACGCCTCCTTGAGCCCTGCGTTCTGGTCGGCGAGGGCCGTCGCATCGTCCGGCCCCAGCCATGCTGCAGCTCCGGCCGCGTCACCCGCTTCCCACAGGACCCCGAGTCTCGCCCACTGATCGTCGATCAGTTCGAAGAACCGCCGGGTCCCGTCGCGATCCTCCGGTGCGATCGAGGCCGAGATCATCGGGTCGTCCGCGAACGCCCGGGCCATCATCGCCGCAATAGCGGGTGCCCGTTCATTCCGTACCTGCCGGATCTCGATCGTCATCCGGTCAGCCTAACTTCGGCGCTACCGGCTCGGGACCGGCGCGCCGTATCCTTGGCGCACCCGTCTTGAGGAGCACGCACACATGCAGACCGACCGAAGCCCGCTCGACCGCCTCCGTGAGGATCACGGTCCTTGGCACCCGCGCCCCACGCTCGAGGGCAGCGACTACACCAGCTGGGAGGTGTACGACCGCGAACGCGAACGGATCTGGTGGGGGGATTGGGTCTGTGCAGGCAGGACCGAGGAGGTCCCGAACCCCGGCGACTACATCGTTCGCGATATCGCCGGCGAGTCGATCTTCGTCGTCCGGACCGAGTCGAATGAGCTTCGCGGCTTCTACAACGTGTGCAGCCACCGTGGCACGAAGTTCGTGGACGACATCGAGGGAACCGGCCACGTCCGTAAGGCGTTCGTGTGCCCGTACCACGGATGGACGTACGACCCGAACGGACAGCTGGTCGGCACGCCGAACGTGAAGGAGGACGAGCTCTTCGAGCGGTCGGCCTACCCGCTGCACGGCGTCACGGTCGAAAGCTACGCGGGTTTCCTGTTCGTGAACCTGTCGGGCGAGCCCCGGCCGTTGAGGGAGGCGCTCACCGACGGTGCCGAGTCGATCACGGTCTTCGAGCGCTTCAAGATGGACGAGCTCCGGATCGGTGTCCGTCTCGTGTACGAGGTCGAGGCCAACTGGAAGATCGTCGTGGAGAACTACAACGAGTGCCTGCACTGCCCGCAGATCCATCCGGAGCTCGTCCAGGTCGTGCCCCTGTTCCGCTTCGGCGAGGTCTGGGACGAAGAGCTCCGTGACGACGGCAACCGCATGGTGGAGGGCGCCACGAGCTTCACGAAGACCGGCCGGTCGGAACTGCCGAAGCTCCCGGACCTCGCGCCCGAGGACTACGACATGTACTACGGGAGCTACGAGTTCCCGAACCTGATGTTGAACCTCCACCCGGATTGCGGGATGTACTACATCGGCTATCCGAAGGCGCCGAACCACACGACGGTCGTGTCCGAATTCCTGTTCCGACCGGAGACGATCGCTGGGGCGGACTTCAACCCGGACCCTGTGGTCGAGCTGTGGGACCTGATCTCGAGGCAAGACTGGGATGTATGTGTCCGTGCGCAGACCGGGGTCGGGTCACGCGCGTTCAAGACGGGCGTCTTCCCGCGGCAGGATCGGTTCCTCTACTGGTTCAACGAAGAGTACCGGCTCGCGATGGGCCGCGAGCCCCAGGGCTGATGTGACCGGACGCTTCACCCTCATCGGTGTGCCCATCGACTCGGTCGGCCGGTCGGGTGGAACCGAGCACGGACCGGCGACCCTCCGCGACCTCGGCCTCGCGGAAGTGTGTGGCACCGATGCCGGGGATCTCGACGTCCGGATCCGAGGCGAGGAGCGTGACCCGGCGACCGGCATCGTCGGGAGCGCTGGTGTGTTGCGCACGACCGCGGCGATCCGGGATGCGGTCGCGGCCTCGCTCGCAGACGGTGCGAGTCCGTTCCTCGCGGGCGGGTGCTGCGCCGAGCTCCCGGGAGCCCTCGCGGGCGCGCGAGACGTCGTCGGTCGCGTCGGTGTCGCGTACCTCGACGGGCATCTGGATCTCTATGACGGGGTGACCTCACCTACCGGGGAGGGGGCGGACATGCCGCTGTCCGTCGCGCTCGGGTTCGGCCCGGCCGCATGGGTGGACATGTGCGGCGGCGCCTCTGCTCGCCCCGAGGACGTGGTGCCGATCGGGTATCGCGACGCCGACGAGCTGCCGACGTTCGCGTCGCTCGCGCCGACGCTCGGTCCCGGGTTCGGGCCGATCTCGAAGGACGAAGTTCAGGCGCAGGGTCCAGCCGCCGTGGGCGAACGCGTTGCCGTCTCCTTGGCCGCGTCGGCCGGCAACTACTGGCTGCACCTGGACGTCGACATCCTCGGGGAAGACGTGTTCCCAGCGACGGACTACCTGATGCCCGATGGCCTGGACATGAGCGAGCTGGTGTCGCTGATGCGGCCGCTCGCGAGGTCGACTTCGCTGGTAGGCGTGTCGCTCGGGTGCTTCAATCCGGAGAAGGATTCCGGCGGCGCGTGCGGCCGCGCGCTCGTCAGCGCGTTCACCGAGGTATTCGGCGCCTAGTTCGCGAGCGCGTCATGAAGCTGATCGAGCGTCGGCATGCCCTCTCGTGCGCCCGGCACGCGGACCGACAGCGCGGCGGCCACGACGGCCTGGAATACGGCGGTCCTTAAGGGGAGCGACCGCGCGAGGCCCGCCGCCAGGACCCCGTTGAAGCAGTCGCCGGCGCCCGTCGTGTCGACGGCTTCCACGGTGACGCCGGGGACGTCCTCGACGCCGGCTCTGGTGTGGACCCGCGCACCCTGGGCGCCGCGCGTCTCGATCACGGTGAGGCCGGCTGGGAGCGCTCCGAGCGCCGCGAGCTCGCCCGCGTTGGGGGTGAGGTACGTCGCCAACGGCAGGAGTTCGATGACCCACGGCTGGAACGGCGCCGGATTCACGATGATCGGGACGTCGTGATCGTGACTCCAGGCGACGGTGGCACGAGCGGCAGGTTCTACGATCTCGAGGCTCACGAGCACCAGGTGCGGGCGGAGCGTCTCGATCGCGTCGATCGCGTGCTCGGCGCTGAGCAGGGCGTTAGCGCCAGACGCGACCGTGATCTGATTCTCACCTCGCGGATCGACCACGATCAACGCGGTGCCGGTCGGCGCGTCCGGCGTCACGAGGACGTTATCGGTTCGCACGCCCTCTCCCCGCAGAGCGTCGATCGCGGCGGTCCCAAACTGATCGTCGCCCACGGCGCCGATCATCGACGTCTTCATCTCGACGCGCGCCGCCGCCACGGCCTGGTTCCCACCCTTGCCTCCATGATGCTGCGAGTAAGTCGCCCCGGTCACGGTCTGGCCCGGTCCGGGTAGCGGGGCCCCTGTGGCGACCAGGTCGACGTTGATGGCGCCGACCACCGCCAGGATCGGCTCGCCCTCCGCCCTCATGTCCCGAGGCGCTCCACGAGTGAAGCCAGTCGTGCGGTGAACCGCCCCATGAATCCGGGCACATCGACGTCGAGCGCAACGCGAGCGTTGTCCTCGGGCAGCCAGCCGGTAGGCCACGGACTCCGTCGGATCCCGCGCAGGTCGGTGACCGTCTCGCCTCGCGTCCAGGTCCCGTCCGTCTCGACCTCCACCCGCGTCGTCTGCAGGCGCGCGAGCGAAGGGTCGATCGCGATTGCGAGCGCGAGGGGGTCGTGCATCGAGGCGCCGTCCGTCGAGCCGTAGCGCTCGTAGAACTCGATGTAGAACAAGGCCGCTCCTTGCAGGAACCGCGCAACCGCAGAGCCCGGCGCGGGCGCACACATCGCATCGACGCCGTCGCGTCCGAGCTTCACGCGTTCCGTCACGTCGAGCCCGACGCCGACGGGAAGCTTCTCCTCGGGCGCGCCCGCGAACCCGCGGAGGACCGCCTGGGCTGCCTCCGGATCGACCCAGATGTTCGCCTCGGCCGACGGCGTGACGTTCCCTTGCTGAGCGAACGCGCCACCCATGATCGTGAACCCTCGCAGCAGCGTGGGGAGCGACGGCTCCTCCGCGAGCGCGAGCGCGACGTTCGTGAGCGGTCCGGTGGCGACCAAGAGGATCTCGCCGGGCCGTCCACGGACGGAATCGACCAACAGGCGGACGGCATCTCGATCTGAGATCGGCCGTGAGGCGGGCGGCAACTCCGCCCTACCGAGGCCGCGATCACCGTGCACGACCGGGAACGCAAGGTGTTCCCGCACCAACGGCCGAGCGGCTCCACGCGCAACCTCCACGTCGGCGCGGCCGCACAACTCGAGCACGGCGAGCGTATTCTCCGTCGTCTGGTCGACGTCTACGTTGCCCATCAGCGTCGTCGCCGCGATCAGGTCCACCTCGGGGGACGCGCACGCGTACATGAGGGCGAGGGCGTCGTCCACGCCGGTGTCGACGTCCAGGATCAGCGGGATCCCGGTCACGCTAGGCGGTGACCGGCTCCAGGGCGAAGCCGATCAGCTTCGCGGCGACATCCATGCACATCCGTTTCATCGTCTCGGGATCGAGTTGCGGATCGTTCATCAAGACCTGGATCGCCATCCCATCGATCAACGATCCGAGCTGCACGCCGAGCTCCTCGGCATCGGGGCCCTCCGGGAATTCGCCCGTTTCGCGGCCGCTCTTGATGATGTCGGCGATGGATTGCCGCCAGCGTCGGTCGAGCACCTCCGCCTCTTTGGCGAGAGCGGGATCGCGGAGGGCCCGCACCCAGATCTCGATCCACAGCGCCCACTCTTCCAGCCGCTCGAAATCGGGCAAGAGACCGGGAACGGATAGATCGATGAGCCGCTCGAAGCGCTCACGGGCGGTTGTGAGCCGACGGAGATCCCGGGACTGCGCCAGGTAGTACTTGTCGTTCGCGTAGGTGAGCGCCTCTACCAACAGCCGGTCTTTCGACTCGAAGTAGTAGAGGATCAGGCCGGGCGAGACGCCGCAGCGCTCCGCGATGTCGGAGATCCGCGTGTCGCTGAGGCCGCGATCGGTGATGACGCGGGCGGCAGCTTCCAAGATCTCCTGGTGGCGGTCCTTCGACTGCTTCTGGCGGGTGCGGTTCATCGGATCCCCTGGCTTGAACGCCGTACAGGCTCGGGCGGCGACTCCGGTGGTTCCTGGCTCACCGTTCAGGCAACTCTACCCCTCTGAACAGCGATGTCAAAGCCGCAGGTCGATGCGTCGGAGTTGACTCATGATTCAAACTCAGGGCATAATCCTGGCGTTCGCGGCCGGGCGGCCGGTCGCGACGGAGGGGGAGGGATCGACCGGCATGGCGAACGTCTACGACGCGATCATCATCGGTGGAGGCCATAACGGACTCACGAGCGGGGCCTACTTCGCGCGCGCGGGCGCCCGCACCGTCGTGCTCGAGGCGCGGGGGAAGACGGGCGGCGCCGCCGACACGAGCGCCCCGTTCCCGGACCACCCGGAGATAAACGTCACGACGTACTCCTATGTCATGTCGCTGATGCCGCCGACGATCATCCGTGAACTCAACCTCAAGCGGCACGGTTATGACGTCACGCCGTTCGGACCGTACTACCAGGCCTTTCCCGACGGCCGTGCGATCACCGTCTACGCCGACGACGCCAAGAAGAGCTACGAGTCGATCGCGCAGTTCTCCAAGAAGGACGCGGACATCCTGCCGAAGTGGGAGGCGTGGCTGAAGGGGGTGGCCGACGTGCTCGGTCCGCTTCTCCTGCATGTGCCGCCGAAGCTCGGCTCGCTCGCCTTCGGCGACCTCATCGCGAGCGCGCAGTCCGCGTGGAAGATGCGCAAGCTCGGCACGCGCGGCGTCGCCGACGTCACGAGGTTGTTCACGATGAGCGTGAGCGACCTGCTCGACGACTGGTTCGAGTCGGACGAGATCAAGGGCATGCTCGCGGTGAACGGCGTGATCGGGACGTGGGCCGGACCGGACGAGCCGGGAACCGCCTACGTGATGCTCCACCATTCGATCGGCGACGTCGGCGACGGTCACCTCGGTTCGTGGGGGTTCCAGCAGGGTGGGATGGGTGCCGTCTCCGATTCGATCCGCCGGTCGGCCGAGTCGTTCGGCGCGGAGATCAGGACGGACGCGCGGGTGAAGAAGATCTTGGTGCGCGGCGGCCGGGCCGTGGGCGTGGCCCTCGAGAACGGCGACGAGCTCCGCGCGCCGGTCGTGGTCACGACCGTCCATCCGCAGATCGCGTTCTTGAAGCTGATCGACCGGCAGGAGCTTCCGGCGGACTTCGTCTGGGACATCGAGCGCTGGAAGACACGCTCCGGTGTGGTCAAAGTGAATGTGGCGATGTCGGAGCTGCCCGACTTCATCGCGAACCCCGGCAAGGAGCAGCAGGACCACCACACGGGCTCGGTCGAGCTGTGCTTCTCTCCCCGATACGCGGAGCGTGCGTTCCAGGACGCGCACATCGAACGCAAGGCAGCGGTGGCGCCGTTCGTAGACGGGACGATCCCCACCACCCTCGATAAGAAGCTGGCGCCCGAGGGCGTGCACGTCTTCTCGATGTTCAGCCAATGGGTCCCGGACGATTGGAACACCGAGCCGCATCGCGACGAACTGGAGCAGTACGCCGACCGGATCATCGACAAGTACACGGAGCTCGCGCCCAACTTCAAGTCGGCCGTGATCGATCGTCAGGTGATCGGCCCCTACGAGATGGAGCAGGAGCTGGGCCTACTGGGTGGCAACATCTTCCACGGCGAGCTGAGCGTGGATCAGCTCTTCCATATGCGGCCCGCGCCGGGCTACGCGGACTACCGGACGCCGATCAAGGGCCTGTACCACGGATCCTGCGCCACCCACGGCGGAGGCGGCGTCAACGGCATCCCCGGCTGGCAGGCCTTCAACATGGCGAAGAAGGACAAGGCCGTCGGCAAGAAGTAGCGGGTGACGGAGGCGAGAGGCGAACCCGGGGTACCGACCACGCTCGAGCGGATGCTCGGGGCGCGATCGGTAGCCGTCGTGGGCGCCAGCGTCAAGGAGGGGTCGCTCGGCCGCCAGATGATGGTCGAGCTTCAGCGGGGTGGCTTCGACGGAGGCGTGTATCCCGTGAACCCCGGCTACGACGAGGTCCTGGGCATCCGATGCTACGCCTCGATCGCCGACGTGCCCGAGCCCGTCGACCTCGCGATCCTCGGCGTCGCCGATCATCGTGTCGAGCAGGCACTCAGCGACGCGGTGGCGGCCGGGGCGGGGTCGGCCGTGACCTTCTCCTTACTCCATGAAGACGCGCTGCCTTCCCCCGACGCGCTCCCGCTGGCGGATCGTGTTGCCGCGATCGCGCGCGAGGCGAAGATCCCACTTTGCGGCGGCAACGGCATGGGGTTCCTCAACCTCGAGGCCAACCTCCGCGCGACCGGGTTCGCGACGCCCGATCACCTCCGTCGCGGCCCGGTGGCGTTCATCAGTCACTCGGGGTCGGCGTTCGCCGCGCTCGCGTTCAACGATCGTGGGATCGGGTTCAACCTGCTCATCTCGTCCGGGCAGGAGATCGTCACCGACCTCGCTGAGTACATCGAACACGCGCTCGCACTGCCCTCGACGCGCGTGATCGCGCTCCTGATCGAGACCGTGCGACGCCCGGAGCGATTCCGAGCCGCACTCGCGCACGCTGCTGACCTCGACATCCCCGTGATCGCGTTGAAGGTCGGACGCACGGAGGGGTCGAAGCCTCTGGTCGCCGCGCACTCAGGCGCGCTGGCGGGCGAGGATGGGGCGTACGAGGCGTTGTTCGACGCATTCGGTGTTCTGCGGGTGGCCACGCTCGACGAGATGGCCGACGTGATGGAGCTCTTCTCCTGTCCTCGTCGCGTGACGTCCGGCATGGGGATCGCGTCGATCCACGACTCCGGCGGGGAGCGTGCGATGTTCGTCGACGTCGCCGCCGACCTCGGTGTTCCGTTCGCCTCGATATCGGAGGCGACGACGGCGAGGATCCAGGCGACGCTCGATCCCGGCCTGACCGCGGCGAACCCACTCGACGCATGGGGGACCGGCATCGACGCTGATCGGATCTTCACCGAGTGCTTCCACGCGCTGCACGACGACCCGGAGACGGCCGTGGTCGCGTTCGTGGTGGACATGACGCGCCAGGGCGAGCCGCACGAGGAGGGCTATGTGCACATCGCGCGCCAGGTGTTCGCGTCCACGACCAAGCCGTTCTGCGTCCTGTCCAACCTTGCGAGCGCTGTGGCCAACGAGGAGGCGGCGCTCCTGCGGGACGACGGCATCCCGGTGCTCGAAGGGACGGCGTCGGGTCTGGTCGCGCTGCGGCACCTGCTGGAGTGGAGCACCACGCGCGGTCGGCCGTCCCACGGTGCGCCGCAGCCCGTTCCGCGAGACGTCCGCGAACGCTGGCGTACACGGCTGAGCGCCGGTGGCGAGCTGGGCGAGGCGGAAGGTTTGGCGTTGCTTACCGAATACGGGATCGCCACGACACGTAGCGTGAACGCTTCATCGATCGAAGAGGTGCTCGCCGGAGCCCGCGACGTCGGCTGGCCGGTCGTGCTGAAGACGGCGGCGCCCGGCATCCAACACAAGTCAGACGTAGGCGGGGTAGCGCTCGCTCTTGGCGACGATGTCGAGCTCCGCGCCGCCTACGCGGACATCACCTCTCGCTTGGGCCCCGAGGTCGTGGTGGGCGCCATGATCTCCGGGGGGGTGGAGTTGGCCCTGGGCGTCGTCCGCGATCCGCAGTTCGGGCCCCTCGTATTGGCCGCCGCGGGGGGCGTGCTCGTGGAGGTGCTCCACGATCGCCGCCTCGCGTTGCCACCACTCGATGAGCAGCGGGCCAGGGAGTTGGTCGATCGACTAGCGATCCGTCCGCTACTCGACGGCGTCCGAGGTGCTCCGGCTGCCGACATCGCGGCGCTCGTGCGCGCGGTATCTCGGATCTCGGTGCTCGCGGCCGATCTCGGAGACCTCGTCGAGGCGATCGACGTCAATCCCGTCATCGTCACGGCGGACGGATGCACCGCGGTCGACATCTTGGTGATCCCGCGGGATGTTCAGGCTGGAGGGAGCGGTCGCCGAGTGTGAGGGGGGTTCGATGATCGCGAGGGTCTGGCGGGGGGCGATGAGCGCCGAAGATGCTGGAGCCTACGCCCGCTACATGGGGTCGACAGGCGTCGAGGAGCTGCGGGCGACGCCGGGCAACGAAGGGGTGTTCATGCTCCGGCGCGTGGATGGCGACCGGGCCGAGTTCATCGTGATGAGCCTCTGGGGTTCGGAAGCGGCTGTCCACGCGTTCGCCGGTGATGACATCTCTGCGGCGGTGTTCTACCCGGAGGACGACCGGTACCTGATCGAGCGCGAGCTCACGGCCACGCACTACGAGGTGGTGGACCGAGACTAGTCTGGGACAGACTAGGATCGCTCGCATCTGTGGGTCCGCCCCGGGCCGGCATGCTCAGGGGATGAAGTCCGATGGCTGGGTGCCGGGCGGCCACCCGGGGTAGTCCTCGGGCACGTAATTGAAGGGGTGCCCGTAGGTGTTCGCCCTGGTCGTCGTGGTTGCGGGAGGTCGTGCCGGCTTCGTGAAGTCGAAGATGTGCTCCATGTTGTGCGTGTCGGCGATCCGAGACGTGAGCGGTGCGAGTCCCCAGTTGTCGGAGATGAACCGTAGCGGCGTGGAGAACTCGCCGAGCTGATCGTCGATCAACCCTCGACGCGTGTACGGGGAGATCGTGAGCAGCGGCACGCGGAAGCCGAGGCCGACATCGTCGATGCTGGGTGGCATCACGTGGTCGTAGAAGCCGCCCCACTCGTCCCACGTGATGAAGATGGCCGTGTGCGCCCACATGTCGCTCACCATGATCGCGTTCACGATGTCGGTGACCCAGTTGTGGGAGAACGACGTGCTGTAGGGCGGGTGATCCGAGAGCTCGAAGCGAGGGGTGATCCAGGTCACCGCGGGAAGACGGCTCGCTCGCAGGTCCTCGAGGAGCCCGTCCACGGGCCGGATGTGGGCGTTCCAATACGCCTCGTCGTGGAAGATGCCTTCGATACCGTTGTACGCGTTCCAGAAGTAGCCGGGCTGTCCCCAATCGGCTGCGTAATAGGCCCAGTCGACCCCGGCCTCGCTGAGCTGTTCTCCCACGGTCTTGAACGTGAAGCACGTGTCGTGCTTGCCGAGGTTGCCGGCCTCATCCTTGGCGAACACGAAGACCTCGTCGCCGATCGCGTCACAGCCCCAGCTCTTGTAGATCTTGTCGCCCTCCTGACGCGAGGCGATGTTCTCGGGGTTGTCGATCACGCCGCCCGACTGGCCGGCGATGAAGTAGTAGTGGTTCGGGTACGACGGCCCGAGCGCCGACGCGTAGAAGTTGTCGGAGAGCGCGTACTCACGGGCCCAGTGGTAGTAGTTGGGCACCTGCTGCTCGTGGAACTGCGAGTAGCCGTACACGGCGCCCCAGGCGCCGCCTCCGAAGCCGTCGAGGTTCCCACCGTTGATGCAATTGTAGGCGGCCGCACGATCGTGCTGGAGATCGCCCGGCAGCCAGTCGGGACACACGATGAGCGGTTGTTCCTTGCCGTTCGCCACGCCGACCGTGGCGCCGTTCACGCCCGGGAACCGACCGAAGAGGTTGTCGAAGCTCCGGTTCTCGAGCATGAGGTACACGACGCGCTTGATCGGCCATCGGGTCTCGATCGCCGGCGTACGGTCGCTCACGTGTGTGATGGTGCGTCCGCCGGTGCAGGAGAAGAGCACCCCCCCAGCGACAGCCATGGCGGATCGCTGCAGGAAGGTTCGACGGTCGAACGGCAAGGGGTGCGCGCCGAGTCGCGTCTGTTCGCGAGTGGTGAATCGATCGGGCATGCCCATCAGTTCTACCAAGGAAGTTCGCTATCGGTATCCTCGGTGGGTCCCCACGTCCCGGTTGGAGAGCCATCTGCGTAGGTTCATGCCGTCGTTGATCACCTGGTCGTTCGTCGTTGCCGCTCTCGCGGCGTGCGACGGAAGCACTCCTACCGGGCCGTCGTCCACCCCGGCTCCAACGCCGATCGCGTCGGGTTCCCCCGTGGCATCTCCGACCCCTCCCGCGACCCCAGCCGTTCCCCCGCCCACCAACGGTCCCACGACGAATACCTGTGTGAATGGGTGGACCATGCCTGAGGCCGGCACCCCGCTGTTCACGGATCCGTTGGGGATCGTGCGGCGGACCACAGGCGTGAAGGGCCCGCTCGTCGTGGTGAACATGCGGTATTTCGTCGGCCCCGAATCGCCGAGCACGGATCAGGGCTACCTGCTCGAGGTCGATCGCTGGTACATCCAGCTCTACGCGCAGAACGACATCGCGTTCCAGGGGCGCTTCCTGGTGGAAGGTCGGCGGTTCGGCCGTGGGGTCTCCGCCGTCGCCCCCTACGACTCCAGCGGGTTCGGCTCTCCCGACTGGGTCGGGTTCCAGTACGAGAGCGCCGATCCGGTTCGAAGGGCATATCCGGGGCTGCCGGGGCGATGGGACGGCCAGCCGTACGATTTCGTGCTGGGAGGTGCGGGGCTCAAGATTCCTGGACTGCCTGACGAAGTTAGAGGGTGCCTGGATGGCACATAGGCCGATGGGTATCTATCAGAGCTCGGGCCGGACCCGGGACCCGCTTGGCGGTGTCGCGATGCTGATCGGCATCGCGGGTGCGTTCGCGTCCGTCATCCTGTGGGCGTATCAGCTCGATCCGCACGGGACCCTCGTTCGTTCGGTCGCGTCGAAGCTCGGACCGGGGTTGGCGTTCGGCGACGGCCTCGTGCTCACGGCTGCGATCTGCGGCGGCGTTGCGGTCATCATGGCGATCGCCGGTTCCCTTGGCGGCAGCATGCGGGGTTCGTCGGCGATCGCGATCGTCTTCGGCGTGATCGCGCTCAGCTACCCGGTGCTCGCCTGGTTCCAGGTGATCTCACGGCCGCTGTTGCACCGCTTCTCGACCGGCTGATCTCAGAGCTCCGACGGCCAGGCCGTGTACGCTCCGGGCCCGCGCTTGACGAGCTCGTTGCCGATCACCAGTCGCTGGATCTCGGATGTTCCCTCCCAGATCCGATCGACCCGCAGCTCTCGCCAGAGGCGCTCCACCGGCTGCTCCCGCATGTACCCGCGGCCCCCGTGGATCTGCAACGCCTTGTCGATCACGCGCCCCGCCGTCTCGCTGCACACGAGCTTCACGGCCGATGCCTGCGCGTGCAGCTCCTTGCGGGTGATCCCCCCGTGCGCCGCCATCCAGCAGACCCGATAGAGCATCGACGTCGCGGCCATGATCTCGGCGGCCATGTCGGCCAACATGAACTCGATCGCCTGGAATCGAACGATCGCCTCGCCGAACTGCCGGCGTTCCTGGGCGAACGCGAGCGAGAGCTCGAGCGCACGCGCCGACGCACCCATCGTCCGAGCACCGATCATGAGCCGTTCCTCGACGAACCAGTCCTTGGTGAGCTCATATCCCTCGCCCACCTCGCCCAGGACCGCGTCCGCGTCGACTCGCACATCTTCGAACGCGAAGATCGGATGCTCGAACACGAACGTGTGCGTGTACTTCGGCGTGCGAACCAGCCGCACGCCGGGCAGGGCCTTGTCGACGAGGAAGATCGTGGGCTTCGCGACGTCGCCGTCGACGAGGGCGTGGACCAAGAAGAAGTCGGCGACATCGCCCGACGTCACGTGCCATTTCTCTCCGTCGAGGATCCAGCCGTCGCCGTCGCGGTGAGCCGACGTCTTAACCATCGAGGGATCCGATCCTGCGAACTCCTCGGTGATCGCATATGCGTCGCGCCGTTCGCCGCGGGCGGCAGGGCGGAGGTAGCGCTCCTTCTGTGCCTCGGTGCCGCGCGCGAGCGGGATCGAGGGCCGCCAAGGGATGTCCCAGAGCGCACCGGTCGCCCGGCCCCACTGCTCCTCCACCAGCAGCTGTTGGAAGGTGTCGAGGCCCTGACCGCCGTCCGCCGGCGCGTGGTTGATCGCGTTGAAGCCCGAATCGAGCACGGCCCGTTTGGCGGTCGTGGCACTTTGGGTCGTGAGTCCGTCGTTCGCCTCGCACTCGTCTTCGAGCGGGATCAGCACGTCGTCGGTGAACGCGCGCGCGCGCTCCTGAAGAGAGCGGTCCCGCGGGCCCAGTCGGAAGTCCATCGTCCGTTCGAGTCTAGGGCGGAGCCGCCCGAGCGCGTGAGCCGTCATCGCTCGTTCGATAGGCTCGTCGGCGATATGGGGATGAGGGATGTGCACGGGTGACCCTCGACGAGCTCTCGGCCGCGGTCCGCGAGCGGCGGATCTCGGCGGTCGAACTGGTCACGATGTCCCTCGAGCGGATCGAACGGCTGGATCCGCCGCTCAACGCGGTGATCCTCGTCTGCGCGGATCGCGCACTCGAGGAAGCGCGCACGCTCGACGCGCAGGTGCTGGGGGGCGAGTTCGAGGGCCCGCTCGCCGGTCTTCCGCTCCTGGTGAAGGACATGGAGGACGTCGCGGGTCTGCCGTCGACGTACGGCTCGGGCATCTTCGCCGAGGCGCCGCCGGCGACTCGCGACGCCGTGGTTCCGAAGCGGCTGCGCGGCGCGGGCGCGATCGTGGTCGGCAAGACGAATCAGCCGGAGTTCGCGTTCGCGGGGTTCACGGGGAACACCGTCTACGGGACGACCGTGAACCCGTGGGGGACGGAGTGGTCGCCGGGTGGCTCCAGCGGGGGCTCGGGGGCCGCCGTCGCCGCCGGCATGGCGCCCATCGCTACCGCCACCGACGGCGGCGGCTCGATCCGGATCCCGGCCTCGTTCTGCGGGCTGGCGGGGCTGAAGCCGACGAACGGCGTGATCGGGCGCGATCCCATCCCCGAATGGATCGATCTCTCGACCTGCGGTCCATTCGCCACATCGATCGCGGACGTCCGACGTCTCCTCTCGATCGAAGCCGGGCCGGTTCCCGGCGATCCCTCGGCGCTGCCGTTCCCGCTCCCAACCGGCGAAGGCGGCCTGCCATCCCATGTGTTCGCCGTTCCGAGGTTCGAGGACCTCGGACCGCTGCCCGAGGGGGTCGCTCGGCCGTTCGCGGAAGCGTCGGCGAGCCTCGAGCGTGATCTCGGGCTGGAGGTGGAGCGGTTGGAGTCAGGCTCGATCTTCTCGAGCGAGGACGTCGGCGGCGTCTGGCTTACCACATGTGCGTTCGAGCATCTGCACGCGCTTGGACCCGACTTCGTCCGCGAGCACATGGAACGCTTCTCGCCGGATTTCGGCTCCACCATGCGCCACGCGTTGACGATCAGCCCTGAGGCCTACATGGCGGCGCGGCGCCGGCGGTTCGAGCTGGTGCGCGACCTCGACGTGCTGCTCGGCGGATCCGGCGTGCTGGTCATGCCGACGATGGCGGTAGTCGGCCTGTTCCCCGATGGCCGAGCACCGGGCGACCCACCCTCGGATGCAGCGATCTACAACACGGACCCTCAGAACCTCACGGGACACCCGGCGCTGTCCGTTCCCGCAGGTGTCTGCGAGAACGGGATCCCGTTCGGGCTGCAGATCACGGGACCGCGGTTCCGCGACGACCTGGTGTTGAACCTCGGCGAAGCGTGGGAGGCCGCGAACCCGTGGCCGCTCGCCGCGCCCGGCTACGAGCCGTTCGCGATCTAGTCACGCCGTCAGATCACGCCGTTCGAACGCGAGGAGCGCCAGCCCGAGCAGGACCGCGGCGAGGACCACGAGGACCAACGCATGGACGGGATCGAGACCGTTCTGGAGCGGGTCGTTGCCGATGTAGTAGTAGAACGGGGAGAGCTTCTGCATCGAACGGATCGCGTCCACCGACGGCGCGAGCACGTTGAACAGGTACGTGACGACGCCGACCGACGCCACCACGGCGATCGCCAGGCCGCGCTTCCCTTGCCAGGCGCCCATCGCGAGCGCGCCCGCGCCGAAGCCGATCGCGAGCAAGACGGCAGAGAGCACGGCCTCACCGAGGTTCGCGAGGCTGATGCGCAGGCCGAAGAGGGGTCCGAACAGGGCGACCGCGAGCCACATGACGACACCCACGCCGGCCGTCGCCACGACCATCGCCCAGAACTTCTCCAACAAGACGCGACGCCGTGGGATCGGATTCGCCAGCAGCAGGTCCAGGGTTCCGCGCTCCTCCTCACCGGCGATCCCTCGAGCGCCGGCGCCGATCGCGAGGATCATGAGGAGCAGGGGACCCATGATGCTGAAGATCTCGCTCTGGAGATAACAGGTGGGCGAGGAGAAGTCGATGCAACCGATCATGTTCCGCACCGTGTCGGGCAAGCTGTCGAAGTACTGGTTCAGACTCGCGTTCCCTTTGATGCTCGGGTAGAAGGACGCGTAGAGCAGCACGAGCGCGGCCATGCCGAGTGCCCAGCCGGTCAACGCGCGCCGTTGATCCGCCAGCGTCTTCCGGAAGACGATCACGTCGGCTCCGAGCCATCCCGGCCGTAGAACGTGAGGAAGATGTCCTCCAGGCTCGGTTCGTGGCTGGCGATGTCGATGACGTCGAACCGCGCCGCCGCCTTGATGAGCGCGTCCGCCGAGCCCGCGACCGTGCACCGGACGACGTCCCCGTGGATCTCCAGTTCACGGACATCCGGCAGGCCGGCGAACGCCTCGGCCGGAACGGGTTCGGCGAAGTGCAGCTCGATCTCGCGCACCGCACGCGTCTTCAGATCGCCGACGTCTTCGACGGCGATCACCCGGCCCTCGCGGATGATACCGACCCGGTCGCAGACGCGCTCGACCTCGGGAAGGTCGTGCGACGAGAGGAAGATCGTCTGGCCTGCACGGCGCGCTTCCAGCACGAGCCCGTGGAACGTCTGCTGCACGATCGGGTCGAGTCCCTGGGTCGGTTCGTCCAGGATCAGCAGCGGCGGCCGGTGCATGAACGCCTGGATCAGCCCGAGCTTCTGTCGGTTGCCGTGTGAGAGTGAGGCGATCTTCGCGTCGAGATCGGCCTGCAAGCGGTCGGCGAGCGAAGCGACGATCTCGCTCTCGACACCCCCGCGGAGCGTTGCGAAGTACCTCAGGTAGTCCTTCCCGGTCATGTGCTCGTAGAGAGAGAACTCCCCGGGGAGATAACCGACCCGACGGTGGATCTCGACCACGTCGCGTTGGGGATCGAGGCCCAGCACGGTCGCGCGGCCCGAGGTCGGTCGGATGAAGTCCAGGAGCGTGCGGATGGTGGTCGTCTTCCCCGCGCCGTTCGGCCCCAGGAACCCGAACACCTCACCGGTGCCGATCGACATTGTGACGTCGACGATCCCCCGGCTCCGTCCGTACGATTTCGTGAGCCCGGCAGTCGCGATGGCTGGGTCGGCGCTCACGACTCCTGCCGGAGATAGACGAACCAGTACACGGTGCCCACGAGGAACGCGCCGCCGACGATGTTGCCGAGCGTGGCTGCGACGAGGTTCGTCACGAACCCCCCGAGGTCCAGGCTCGCGAACTGGCTCGGTGTCAGACCGGACGCCTGCGCAAGGCCCGGCTGATCCTTGATCACCATCCCGAGCGGGATGAAGTACATGTTCGCGACGCTGTGCTCGAAGCCCGCGGCGACGAACGCGCTGATCGGGAAGATGATCGCGACGATCTTGTCGAGGACCGAGCGTCCCCCCGCCGCGAGCCAGACCGCGAGGCAGACGAGCGCGTTCGCCAGGATGCCGCGCACGAAGATCACACCGAACGGCAAGCTCGTTTTCACGGCCGCCGTAGCGAGCGCCGTCGCACCGACCGCGCCGTCCGCTTGCTTCCACCACTGGCCCGCCCAGACCATGGCGACGATGCTGAGCGCTCCTACCAGGTTGCCGACATACACGATCCCCCAGTTCCGGAGCAGACGGCCGACCGTGATGTGGCCGCTCACCAGGCTCATCACGATCAAGTTGTTACCGGTGAACAGCTCCGCCCCCGCGACCACGACGAGGATCAGGCCGAGGGAGAACCCGATCCCCGCGAGCCACTTGGTCGGACCGTAGCCCAGGCTCGAGCCGGTGGCGATCGTCGTCGACAGGACGGCGCCGAGCCCGATGAACGCGCCGGCCAGGACGCCCAGGACGAACAGCGGGATCGTCGGCGCGTTCGCCTTCGCCACGCCTCGGGTCTCGACGAGCTGTGCGATCTCCTTCGGGGCGAACGCATCCATCCCCGACATCGGGTGCGTGCTCATGGTGGGATGAAAGCGCAATTCGTCGGATGGCGCCACCGGACGAACGACCCGGCGATCACGGGCCTAGGGCCCGAGGTTGTAGCCCATCCGGCGAGGCAGGCGTGCCACGAAGTCCACGATCGGGCTGGGCGCTTCGTCGCGGTCCTCCAGCTCATCCTTATGCCAGATCGCCTTGTTGGCGACGAAGGCCCCCGGAGTCCGCACCGGCTCCGGGGGGAAGCGCATCGGCTGCTCGGTGACGACGGGGAGCGAGAACAGCTCGTTGGGGCGGTCGAGCGCCATGGACGCCAGGATCCGTCCACCGAGGTGCGAGGGACCGACGCCGTTCCCCGTGTAGCCGTGGCCGTACGCGACCCGGCCGCGCTCCAGCAGGCCGAAGAAGGGGATGTGGTGACCGGCGACGTCGATCGGTCCTCCCCACGCCGCCTGGATCCCCACGTCAGCGAACGTCGGGAACATGCGATAGAGATCGTCGGCCGCCACGCGGACCGCGCGCTCGTCCCACGCGAACCGCGGTCCGATCGTACGGGCCAGTCCCGGCTGCATGCCACCGACGCCGAACGCGATCCTTCCGTCGGGCGTGGTCCGCACATAGTGCAGCGCGGCGCGGTGGTCCCACAGCCCCATCCCGTTCGTCCATCGGAGCGCCTCGAGCTTCTCGGGCGCGGGCTCGGTCAGCGCGATGTAGCTGCCGCGGACCGTGAGCGAGCGGCGGAAGCGCTTCCAGCGGGCGGCCCACGCGTTCAACGCGATCACGGCCGCGCCGGCACGAACAGCTCCGCCAGGGGTTTCGGCCACCGCCGGGGAGCCTGCTCCGAAGCGCATCACGGGCGTCTGTTCGTAGATCCGAACCCCCCGCTCGATCAGGACGCGGCGCATCCCGCGGGCCAGTCGCGCCGGCTGCACCGTGGCGCCCCTCGCCGTCACGATGCCACCGTGCAGCCTCGGGCTGTCGATCAGCTCACGCACGTCGTGCCGGTCGACGACCGTGAACAGGTCGGGCATCCCCAGTCGCTCGGCGGCCATCACGTTGCCGGCCCAGTAGCCGATCTGCGATTCGGAGCTCGCGGCCCCGAGGTCCCCGTCCGGCCGGAACCAGGCATCGATCCCGTGCTCGACGCAGAATCGTCCGATCGACTCGACGCTCACTTCGCCTGCTCGGCAGAGGGCGAGCGTGGCTGCATCGCCGAAGCGGTGGCAAAGCTCAGAGAGTGAGCTCCACCAACTGTTCACGAAGCCCCCGTTCCGCCCGCTCGGGCCGCCCCCACAGATGTCCTGTTCGAGCAGCACGACGTCGAGTTCCGGCTCCTGCTCCTTGAGGAACCACGCCGTCCACATGCCTGTGAATCCTCCGCCGAGCACGACGACGTCTGCCGTGGTGTCGCGGTCGAGGGGAGGTGCGGGCTCGCCGGGCTCGTCGGCGAGCGCTTCGCGCAGCCACCAGCTACGCCCCGCGTCTGGCGGAAGGATGGATGAGCTCATCGGTCGGAGGATAGTCGAGCGGTTCATCCGCGAGGCCGGTCGCGACCCCGGCTCAGCGTTCGTGTCCGTTGATACGGTGTGAGGCCTCACCCCGAGCGTCCAGGAGGCAGGGCAGGTGGCAGGCGATCGGCCCCGTAGCTGGGAGGTCACGGAAGGACCGGAGCGCGCCCCGGCCCGCGCGATGCTCCGCGCCGTCGGCTTCTCCGAGGACGACTTCGGCAAGCCCCAAGTGGCAGTCGCCTCGTCCTGGAACGAGGTCACGCCGTGCAACTACCACCTGGACAAGCTCGCCGCCCTCGCGAAGGAGGGTGTGCGTCAGGCCGGCGCCGTGCCTGTCGAGTTCACGACGATCGCCGTCTCCGACGGCATCGCGATGGGCCATGAGGGGATGAAGGCATCGCTCATCAGCCGGGAGGTGATCGCCGACTCCGTGGAGCTCGTGATGCACGCCGAGCGGTTCGACGGTCTCGTCGGGATCGCGGGGTGCGACAAGTCCGAGCCCGCCATGCTCATGGCGATGGCCCGTCTGAACCTCCCGTCGGTCTACCTCTACGGGGGCACGATCCTCCCCGGGACGTATCAGGGCCACGACATCACGATCCAGGACGTGTTCGAGGCGGTCGGTGCACACGCGAAGGGGTCGATGAGTGACGGCGAGCTGCTGGAGATCGAACGCGCCGCCTGCCCGACGACGGGTTCATGCGCCGGCATGTACACCGCCAACACGATGGCCGCCGCCGCCGAGGCGCTCGGGATGTCGCTGCCCGGCGCGGCGTCGCCCCCGGCGGTCGACTACCGTCGCGAGGTCCTCGCGCGCGAGTCGGGCATCCGCGCGGCCGAGATCCTCGCGGAGGATGGTCCGCGTCCGCGCGACGTCCTGACCCGAGAGGCGTTCGAGAACGCGATCACGGTCGTGATGGCCCTGGCCGGATCGACGAACGCCGTGCTGCACCTGTTGGCCATCGCCCGGGAAGCAGGTGTACCGCTCGAGCTCGACGACTTCGATCGCATCTCACGGGTCGTGCCGCATCTGGTCGACGTGCGACCGGCTGGTCGCTTCGTGATGTCGGATCTGGATCGCGTCGGCGGCGTTCCGGTCGTGATGCGAGAGCTGCTGGAGGCCGGACTGTTACATGGCGACGCGCTCACCATCACCGGCAAGACGGTCGCCGAGAACCTGGCCGCGCTCGCGCCCCTGGAACCGGATGGGACCGTCGTGAGACCGATCTCGGCGCCGATCCATCCGACCGGTGGCACGGCCATCTTGCGCGGCTCGATCGCGCCCGACGGCTGCGTGATGAAGATCGCCGGCGCGGAGGGAACCGTGTTCAGCGGGACCGCGCGGCCGTTCGACTCCGAGAAGGAGGCGTTCGCCGCGTTGACGGCCGGCCACATCTCGGCAGGAGACGTGATCGTGATCCGGTACGAAGGTCCGAAGGGTTCGCCGGGCATGCCGGAGATGCTTGCGGTGACGGCCGCCGTGGCTGGCGCCGGGCTGGGCAAGGACGTCGCGCTGATCACGGACGGCCGTTTCAGCGGTGCCACGAAGGGGTTCTCCGTCGGCCACATCGCGCCGGAGGCATTCGTCGGTGGCCCGATCGCGCTGATCCATGAAGGTGACGAGATCGTGATCGACGCCGACGCTCGACGGATCGACGTGACCGTCGACGAGGCGACGCTCGCTGAGCGGAAGGCCACTTGGACGGCGCCAGAACCTCGGTACACCAGCGGAGCGCTCGCGAAGTACGCGAAGCTCGTGGGATCCGCGGAGCATGGAGCGATCACGGGATGAACCCTCGATGACGGCGAGGATCACGTCCCCCAGCGCGCTGCAGTGCCGCGAGTGCGGTCAGCAGTATCCGATCGAGCCGCTCACGATCTGCGAGGAGTGTTTCGGCCCGCTCGAGCCCGCGTACGACCTGCAGTCGATCGACGGCGAGGTGTTCCGCAAGCAAGCTGAGGCCGGTCCGCGGACGCTCTGGCGCTACGAGTCGCTCTTGCCCGGCGGTTTGGGGATCGAACGCGTCGACCTCGGAGCCGGGTTCACCCCGCTGCGGGAGGCCAAGAACCTGGCCGCGCGTCTGGGGCTCGAGTCGCTCTGGATCAAAGACGATTCCGTCAACCCCTCGAACTCGTTCAAGGATCGCGTCGTCTCGATCGCCGTCACGATGGCCCGGGTGTTCGGGTTCGAGGCAGTGTCGTGCGCCTCCACCGGCAACCTCGCGAACGCTACCGCCGCGCACGCGGCGAAAGCGGGACTCCCCGCGTACATCTTCGTTCCCGACGACCTCGAGCTTGCGAAGATCCTCGCGACCGAGGCTTACGGCGCGAAGGTCGTCGCCGTCAAGGGCAACTACGACGATGTGAACCGGCTCTGCTCCGAGGTCGCCGAGGTCCTGCCGTGGGCGTTCGTCAACGTGAACTTGCGGCCCTATTACGCGGAGGGATCGAAGACGCTGGGGTTCGAGACGGCCGAGCAGCTCGGTTGGCGGCTGCCGGATCACGTCGTGGTCCCGATCGCCTCCGGCGCTCTCCTCTGCAAGATCCATCGAGCGTTCAGCGAGCTGATCGCGGTGGGGGCGGTCGACGAGAAGCCGTACCGGGTGAGCGGCGCGCAGCCCGAGGGGTGCGCGCCCGTCGCACGAGCGTTCATCGCCGGCGCCGACGAGGTGCGTCCGGTGAAGCCGGACACGATCGCGCGTTCGCTGGCGATCGGCTCACCCGCAGACGGCTTCTACGCGCTCCAGGTGGCCCGACAGACCGGTGGCTCCATCGGCTGGTGCCCCGAGGAAGAGATCGTGGATGGGATCCGTCTGCTGGCCGAGACCGAGGGCGTGTTCACAGAAACGGCGGGTGGCGTGACCGTGGCGAACCTGAAGCGCATGGTCGAGGACGGCACGATCGCGCCGGACGAAGAGGTCGTCGCATACATCACGGGGAACGGCTACAAGACGATCGACGCGCTCGAGGGTCGCATCGAGGCCAGCTACCATGTGGCGCCCGATCTCGACGAGTTCCTCGCGATGCTCGGAGCCTGATCGGTCCGACCCGGCGCCTGCGCGTTCATGTGGAGATGGAGCTGTAGCCGGACAGGTCCGGAAGCTCCTTGGGAGTCTTGCGTATCTGCTCCCCTCCGGATGGGTTGCGTCCGAGTCTGACACCGTCCATGCGAGCACGCTCACGGCTTGACCGGACGGCGTATTGCATTCTCGATCGGAACGGGACAAACTCGCTCCCGTTCGGTCAGCGACCGGCCACGTGCAGGCACGATTCAAGGGGGGGTGCATGTCGAGCCAGGGGAGCGATCAGGCGGCGCGCGATACCGCCGATCTGGAACGATTCGGATACAAACAGGAGCTGAACCGCGGGTTGGGCACCTTCAGCTCGTTCGCCGTGGCGTTCAGCTACATCTCACCGTCCACGGGCATCTTCACGCTGTTCTTCCTCGGTATGTCGGCTCTCGGGGCGCGGCTGTGGTGGACATGGCCGGTCGTGGCAGTGTTCCAGTTCATCGTCGCGCTGAACTTCGCCGAGGTGACGAGTCACTTCCCGCTCGCCGGATCGGTCTTCCAATGGACTAAGTACCTGGGGGGCCGCGGCTATGCCTGGATCACCGGTTGGTTCTACATCTTCGCCGGCATCCTAACGGTCGCGTCGGTGTGTGCCACCCTTCCGATCGCGCTGATCCCCGCGCTGAACAACATGTTCGGATGGCACCTGAACGACGCGCTCGGGAGCGCCGACCAGAAGGTGGTCGCGCTCATCACGCTCGTCCTGATCACGGTCCTCAACATCTTCGGCGTGAAGATCGTCGCCATCGTCAACAACACCGGCGTCATCTTCGAGATCCTCGGCATGGTCGTGTTCGCCGTGTTCCTGGCGATCGTGCACAACAACAACGGCGTCGGCGTGATCTTCAGCTCCTCCCAATCCGGGAACTATGTGCAGTTCCCCGCGGCGACGACCCTTCCCTTCTTCCTTGTTGGGATGTTCATGTCGTTGTACGTGATCTATGGGTTCGATACCGCGTCCACCCTCGCGGAGGAGACCAGGAACCCTCGGGTCGAGGCGCCGAAGGCGGTGCTCGCATCGGTGATCGGTGCATTCATCATCGGTGCGATCTTCCTCTGGGGCGTCCTGATCGCCACTCCGAGCATCAAGGACGCTGCCGCATCGTTGGCGTCCTCCCCGGCAGTGGTCATCGGTGAGGTGATGAGCAAGGCGGGTACCACGTTGTACCTGTTGGTCGTTTCGGCGGCGATCTTCGTGTGCTGCATGTCGATCTTGACATCCACGATCCGACTGGCGTTCGGGATGGCACGAGACGATCAGCTGCCGTTCTCACGAGCGATGTCGAAGGTCAACCCGAGTTTGCATACGCCGGTCGTGACGTGTGTCATCATCGGGGTGCTGTCCGCAGTGCCGTTCATCCAGTTCGTCGGCGCCGCCGTGATCGCGGTCGGTGCGACTGCCTCGATCTACCTGAGCTACCTACTGGGGAACTTCGCCGTGATGCGGGCCCGGATGAAAGGGTGGCCGAAGACGTCCGCGCCGTTCAAGCTCGGCGGTTGGGGCAAGGTCGTGAACGTGGTGGCGATCGTGTGGGGGCTCGCGATGATGCTGAACTTCCTCACACCGTCATCGGCGGTGTCGGCGTGGGATTCGGGGTCGGCGTCTGCCTCGAACTACCTCCGGGTCTTCTCGAACCCGAAGCCGGTGCAATCCGACTACTACGTCCAGGGTCAGCAGTTGCTGGACTTCAAGATCGACTTCCTCAACAAGATCCCCGTGATCTGGACCGTCTTCGTCGTGATCTTCATCGCCGGGGCCCTCTACTACCTGCTCGCCCAGCGGAAGAAGCCATGGGAGCCGGTGGTGCCCCCCGATGAGGATCTGACAGGGATCGTCCCAGCGGCCGGATCCTCTTAGGCGTCGGGTTCGGGGGCGGCCGCGAAGCGGCCGCCCCGCGACCACGCGTCCGGTTACCCTTCCTGCGATGAAGATCGTCAAGTCCCCCGCCGCCGACGCGTTCATCGCCGAACGCGGTGGCAAGGTCTGGGTTTGGCTGGACCCTCGCCGCGGGCTCGTCGGTTCCTATGTGTGGCTCGAGACACACTGCGAGCCGCCCGGGAGCAGTCGTCGGTCGAACTTCACGCGGAGCTCGAAGCGCGGTCATCGCTTCAAGGTCGAGACCGGCTCCGGTTTCGAGGTCCACTACGACTTCGGTCGACTGGATCTCCCGGACGAGCTGCATTTCGACGTCAAAGGCCTGCGGAAGAAGACGAAGCGTCTCGAGGCGTATTGGAACGGCTGCGTCTTCGCCGGTCCCGACGTGCCGGCACCTCCCGCCGATCGTTCGGTGTAGGAACCCGCGGTCCGTCGGGATACTTGAGGGTCAGCCTTTGATGCGCTCACCCTTAGGGTCGTGGGGCGGTCCCGGGGCGACGACCGCGCCCACGCGCTCGCCGAATACGCTCACCTCGACGCGCGTTCCTGCGGCGGAGAGATCCGCTGGCAGGTAGGTGTGGGCGATCGATCGGCCCACGGAATACCCGATCCCTCCCGACGTGATCCGTGAAACCACTTGGCCATCCACGAACACGGGCTCGTTCCCGAGCGCCACAGCGCGCGGATCGTCCAGGAGCATCGTGACCAGCCGGCGGGGCGGGGGTCCCGTCCCGCGCAGATGTTCCAACGCGGTACGACCGACGAAGTCCACGCCCTTGTCGAAGGCCACCGCGAACCCGAGGCCAGCCTCGAAGGGGGTGTCGTCCGGCGTGACGTCAGACCCCCAAGCCCGGTACCCCTTCTCGAGGCGGAGGGAATCGATCGCCCGGTAGCCGGCCGGGACCACCCCGTGTCCCGCTCCGGCCTGCAGGAGCACGTCCCACAACGTGGCTCCGTACTCGGTGGCGGGATAGAGCTCCCAACCGAGCTCGCCCACGTACGTGACGCGCGCGGCTAGGCAGGGAACGTCGGCGACCATGATGTCGCGGGAGGTCAGGTATGGGAACCCGGCATCTGAGAGGTCGTCGTCGCAGACGCCGGTGAGCACGTCTCGGGCCCTCGGACCCCACAGACCGATGCAGGCGAGCGACGACGTGACCTCACGGATCTCGACGCCGCCCGGCTGGTCCCGCAGGCGAGTATTCAGCCATGCGAGGTCATGCGTTCCCGATCCGGTACCGGTGACGATGCGGAACCGGTCCTCGCTCAGGCGGGTCACCGTTACGTCGGCCTGGATCCCTCCGCGACGATTCAGCATCTGCGTGTAGACGATGGACCCGACCGACCGATCCACGTTCCCCGCGCACACGCGCTGGAGGAACGCGATCGCACGTTCCCCCGTAACTTCGATCTTGGCGAAGCTCGTCTCGTCGAACAGCCCCACACGTTCTCGGGTCGCGAGATGCTCGGTCACGATCGCGGTCGACCAGTTCTCGCCCGCCCACCCACGCGGGCGCCGATCCTCGTACGCGGCGTCCTCGTTCGACCGGAACCAGTTCGCTCGCTCCCACCCCGACTTCTCGCCGAACTCGGCCCCGAGCGATCCGAGCCGCGCGTACGTGGGAGACATCTTGAGCGGGCGACCGGCGTGGCTCTCCTCGCCCGGGTACTTCACGTCGTAGTGGGTCGAGTAGATCTCGACGGCTCGCGCCAGGCAGTATCGGCGACTGCGGTAGTGGGGGCCGAACCGGCGAACGTCCATCTTGGTCAGATCCATCGAGGGTTCGCCCTCGACGATCCACTCCGCGGTATAGCGGCCGATGCCGGCCGCTCCCGTGATGCCGTGCGCGCAGAACCCCGCCGCGACGAACAGTCCGTCGACCTTCGTCTCACCCAAGATGAAGTCGTCGTCCGGAGTGAACGCCTCGGGCCCGTTGATGAACCGGTTGATCTCCGTCTCCTTGAGGGTCGGGATCAGATCGAAGGCTCCCTCGGCGATCGGCTCGAAGCGCTCCCACTTCTCCGCGAGCAGCCGGTCGTTGAAATCGGGCGGGATCGGTGTCTCGACGTGCCAGGGATCGGGGTTGCGCTCGTATCCGCCGACCAGCAGCCCGCCAACCTCTTCCCGGGCGTACACGAGATGGTCGGGATCCCGAAGCGTGGGGAAGTCGGGACGGGTCCCGTCGATCTGCCTGGTGATCAGGTACTGATGCTCCATCGGGACCACGGGGATGTTGACACCGGCCATCCGCCCGAGCTCGTTGGCCCAGATCCCCCCGGCGATCACCACGTACTCCGCTTCCAGCGTCCCGTCGTCGGTCGCCACGCCGGTCACCCGGCCGTCCGACACGTCGATGCCGACGACGCGGACGCCGGTCCGGATGCGGGCTCCTCGGGCCCGCGCGCCGCTCGCGAACGCGTTGGTGAGTCCCGTCGGATCGAGGTAGCCGTCCGAGGGAACGAACGCGGCCCCGAGGATCCCCGACGGATCGATCAGGGGGAACCGCTGGTGAGCATCTGCCGCCGAAACGATCTCGAGGGGCAGGCCGAACGTCTCCGCCCAGCCGGCCAGCCGGGCGAGCGCTTCGAGACGGTACTGGGACGACGCGAGGTGGAGGGTGCCCACCTGGCGCCACCCGGGGTCGACCCCCGTCTCGTCGAAGAGCTTGGGGTAGAGATCGACGCCGTACATCATCATCCGGGTGTGGCTGACCGAGTTCCGGAGTTGGGCCACGAGCCCGGCCGAATGGAACGTCGAGCCGCTGGTGAGCTGGGCCCGTTCCACCAGCAGGACGTCGGTCCAACCCATGGCGGTCAGGTGATACGCGATGCTCGCTCCCGCCGCTCCGCCGCCGATGACGACCACGCGGGCTCGGTCGTCGGTCATCCGCCGATCCCCTCCGCGGCCACGGCCAGCCACCGATCCACAGGACGTTCGGCCATCGCACGAGCGAGTCGGTCGAAGTGGTTGTCGGCGTACTCGACGTAGTCGATATCCAGCGTGGAGAGTCCCTGCTGGGCCACTCCCCACATCGCCTCACGGAAGTCCGACATGATCCTCATCAGACCAAGCCTCGCGCGGTCGACCTCCGTCACCTCGCCGAAGTAGTGCTTAAGCATCCGCTCCTGCGCGTCCTCGGAGAGACCGTTGTTGATCGACAGGTTGCCCAGGTCGAAGAAGGGATCGCCCATGCCGGCGTACTCGTAGTCCACGAGCCACAGTCGGCCTGTGTCCCGGATGAAGTTGGGCGCCAACAGGTCGTTGTGGCAGGGCCGGTCCTCCATGGGCGAGGCCTTGAACGCCGTCTCGATGCGCTCCGCCACCGAGTGCGCTCGCGCGTACTCGGCCGGCACGGTCACACCGCGGTCCTCCGCGATGGCCCGGTACGACTCCTCGATGCGGAACGCGGAGAACGTCCAGGGGAGCTGGGGCCCTGCGTGGATCGCTCGCACGACGGCGACGGCGTCTCCGAGCGTCGGCTCGGACTCCAGTTCGCCCTCCGCCAGCGAGTTCCCCGGGACCCACTGCGTCACCAGACATCCGAGATCCGGCATGAAGGCGACGACCTCTGGGCCCACCCCGGCGTCAGCTGCCGCGGTCGCGGCCAGACGTTCCGTCGATCGGTCGATCCCTAGGAGCTGGGTCTCCTTGTCGGAGACCCGAACGAAGAACGCTCCGGCGTCGGTCTCGACCCTGAAGTTGCGGTTCGTGCGCCCCTCGGCGATCGGGGTGATGACCCGCCCGGAGCCGGCCAGTTCGGGCACAGCGTCCAGCGCGGCTCTGAGCGCGGGATCGACCTGCCCCTCCACGCGGCGGACGCTAGCCGCGAAGTTCGTTCCCGGTCAAGGATGAACGAACCTGATCGACCCCCCGCAAGAGCGGCGCGGGCTTGCTACGGGGGGCCTTGGATGTCCGTGATCGGGTCGAACTGGGGCGCTCCCGGCACGACGACTTCGAGCACGGTGGGGTCGGGGCCGGATCCCGGGATCTCCCGGAGCCGACGGACCGGAGAGAGCAACGGCGGCAGGACCGCGAACGTGTTCCCGATCGCGGCGATCCACAGCGTGGGTCGAAGGCCGATGGAGTTCCCGAGCGCTCCGCCGATGAGGGCCCCGAGAGGCATCGTGCCCCAGACCACGAACCGCATCGTGGCGTTCATCCGACCCAGCATGTCCTGCGGAGTGATCGCCTGCCGCAGGCTCACCTGGTTCACGTTGTAGATCACCGTGGCCAACCCATTCACGAAGCCGACCACGATGAACACGATGGTCGCATCCGACGCGGTCACGAGGGGATAGCCGAAGGTGAAAAGGGCGAACACGGCCATCGAGCCGATGATCGTCCATCCCACGCCGATCGATCGTGCCACGCGCTGCGATAAGAACGCGCCGACGAGCAATCCGGAGTTGCCGATTGCGAATGCGAGCCCTAGCCGCCCTGGGTTCATGTCCAAGGAGCGGACCGCGAACAGCACCAGGATCGCCATGATCATCGAGAAGAACAGGTTCGAGATCGAGGTGGCGGCAGCGATCGGCCGAAGGAGCGGATGCCGAAGGACGTAGCGCAGCCCTTCGCCGATCTGGCGGCGCATCGCTCCGCGCTCGCGATCGACGCGTTCGGGTGGTTGTTCCTTCACCCGGATCCGCCAGATGAAAAGGGCCGAGCCCAGGTATGAGATCGCGTCGATCGAGATGGCGAACGGGGCCCGCACCAGCTCGACGAGGATCCCGGCGAGCCCAGGTCCCGCGAGCTGCGCCGCAGATCGGCTGATCTCGAGTTTCGCGTTCCCCTCGGTGAGTCGCGGCCGCGCCACCAAGGATGGCAGGAACGATTGGTACGCCACGTCGAAGAAGACCGTGCACATCCCGACGATGAACGCGACGATGACGAGTTGGACCATCGAGAGCACGTCGAACGCGGCTGCGAGCGGGATCGTTGCCAGCGCCACCGCTCTGCCGAGATCTCCGGCGATGAGGATCGGGCGGCGCGAGAGACGATCGACCCAGACCCCGGCCGGGAGCCCGATCAACAAGAACGGCGCGAACTCGACGCTCGTGAGCACACCCAGCTGGAACGGGGTCGCGTCGAGCAACAGGATCGCGGTGAGCGGTAGGGCGAGGAACGTCACCTGCGTGCCCAGCTGGCTGATGCTCTCCGCGGTCCACAGCTTCATGAAGTCGCGATGGCGCCACAGCGACGGCGCGCTGCGATCGCTGTTCGTCAGTGCTTGACCCAATGGCCGTGCTCCCTCAGACGAGTGCCGTCACGCCACCGCGACGGCACGGGCAAGCCTAGCTGGTGCGGTCGGGCCCGATCATCGTCTGCCGATCCGGATGATGGGTGCCCTACGCTCGGGGGACCCCCGTCCGGTGGGTTGACAGCGGCTTGCCCGTCCGTAGACTGACTGGACCATGTCGACAAGCAGGCTGTTCGAGCGCAGCGTCCTCGTACTTATCAGGTAGGCGCGGGTGGGCCCATGTGGGCCTGCGACCGCGCCGATACCCCTCGCCATGCGGGGGGTTTTTCTTACCCCGGTGCCACATGAACGGACCGGGAACGGTCCCAGGAGAGGAGAGCACGATGCGGTACGAATTCGAGCGAGACGGAACGGTCGTCGCGAGCGTGCTGTGGGAAGGACCCGGCCAGGTGTCCGTCGAGGCCGCGGAGCCATCGGTGCGCGCGGTCGTCGACCGATACCTGTCGTCCGAGGTCGTCTATCTGGGCTCCGGGTTCGACTTCGGCGACGATCAACAGGACGACGTGCTGCAGATGCGCAGGCGCGACTGGACGCCGTGGGAGTTCGAGCGCGCGTGCCGCAACCTGTCGCACCGGTTGTCCGCGACCGTTCGCCGCGTGGAAACCGGTCCCGTTGAGGCGCGCACCGAGGAGGTGGCCGCGGGATGAAGGTAACCGGCGCCCAGGCGCTGTTCAGATCCCTCGAGGGCGAGGGTGTCGACATCGTGTTCGGCATCCCCGGAGGGGCGATCCTGCCCGCCTACGACCCGCTCATCGACTCGAGCGTGCGGCACGTGCTCTGCCGCCACGAGCAGGGAGCCGGACACGCCGCTGAGGGCTACGCCTGGGCCACGGGCAAGGTCGGTGTGGCCATGGCCACCTCGGGCCCGGGAGGCTGCAACCTGGTGACCGCGCTCGCCGACGCGAAGATGGACTCGGTGCCGATGGTCGCCATCACCGGCCAGGTCCCCACGCCGGTCGTCGGGAACGACGCGTTCCAAGAGGCCGACATCACCGGCATCACGATGCCGATCACCAAGCACAACATCCTGGTCACCGACCCTGGCGACATCGCCGAGGCGATCCGCGAGGCCTTCCATATCGCGCGCACCGGTCGTCCCGGCCCGGTCCTCGTCGACCTCCCGAAGGACGTGCTCGTCAACGAGACGAACTGGAAGTGGCCCGAGAGCGTGAGCCTCCCCGGCTACAAGCCCACGACCAAGGGCAACCTGCGCCAGGTGGCCGAGGCGGCGAAGCTGATCCTCAAGGCCAAGCGCCCGGTGCTCTACGTGGGCGGCGGCGTGATCAAAGCGGAGGCCACGAAGGAGTTGATGACGCTCGCCACCCTCGGACATCTGCCGGTCGTCACGACGCTGATGGCACGCGGCGCGTTCCCAGACTCGAACGAGCTTTGCCTCGGCATGCCGGGGATGCACGGCAACTACACCGCGGTCACGGCCATGCAGAAGGCCGACCTGCTGGTAGCGCTCGGCGCGCGGTTCGATGATCGGGTCACCGGCAAGCTGGACGCGTTCGCGCCGGATGCGACCGTGATCCACGTGGACATCGACCCGGCGGAGATCGGGAAGAACCGCGTGGCCGAGGTCCCGATCGTGGGTGACTGCAAGGACGTGATCGCGAAGCTCACGGCAGAGCTCGCGAAGCGTCAGGACGAGGGGGGTGGCGTGCCGGACCGGAAGGCCTGGCTCGGGCAGCTCGCCGAGTGGAGGACGACGTACCCGTACCGGTACGACCAGCAGCCGGACGGTCCGCTGTTGCCGCAGTTCTGCATCGAGCGCCTCTACGAGGCGGCCGGCAGCGACACGATCGTCGTCTCCGGCGTGGGTCAGCACCAGATGTGGGCCTCGCAGTTCTGGCACTTCGAGCAGCCGCGACACTGGATCAACTCGGGCGGCTTGGGCACGATGGGCTTCGCCGTGCCCGCGGCGCTCGGCGCAGCGGCCGGTCAGCCGAAGAAGCGCGTGATCGCGATCGACGGCGACGGGTGCTTCCAGATGACGGCGCAGGAGCTCGCCACCTCGACCACCGAGAACATCCCGTTCGTCACGGCGATCATCAACAACGCCTACCTGGGGATGGTGCGGCAGTGGCAGGAGCTGTTCTACAACGAGCGCTACAGCCAGGTCTACCTCTCTTACGACACGCCCGACTACGTGAAGCTGGCCGAGGCGTATGGCTGCGTCGGCCTGCGGGCCGAGCATCCTGACGAGGTCGACGCCGTGATCGAGAAGGCGCTGTCGGTCTCCGACCGCAGCGTGGTGATCGACTTCCGGGTTGACTCGAACGAGATGTGCTTCCCGATGGTGCCGGCAGGCGCGTCGAACGACGACATCATCGTCGGCCCGGAGGGCCTGAAGCCGGCCAAGGACCCGGCGGAGGCACCCATCGCATGAGCCTCCACACGCTGTCCGTCCTCGTCGAAGACCGGCCGGGAGTCCTGACGCGGGTGGCGGGGTTGTTCGCGGCGCGTGGGTTCAACATCGACTCGCTCGCCGTGGGGGCGACTGAGAACCCGGGCATGTCGCGCATGACGATCGTCGTGAACGTGGACAAGAAGCCCTTGGAGCAGGTCACCAAGCAGCTCAACAAGTTGATCCACGTGATCAAGATCCTGGAGCATGAGCCCTCCGAGACGGTTGAGCGCGAGCTGATGCTGGTCAAGGTCCGTGCGGAGGGCGAGACTCGGGCGCGGGTCCTGGAGTTCTGTCAGGTGTTCAGGGTTCGTGTCTCGGATGCGACGCACCAGACGCTCACGATCGAGGCGACGGGTTCTCCCGACAAGCTCTCCGCGCTGCTCGACCTCTTGGACGACTTCGGGATCGTTGAGTTAGCGCGCACGGGGCGCATCGCGCTCACGCGCGGCGACCGCGGGATCCGCGAGCGCGCGCTGAAGTCCACCCGGGCGGCGGGTGCCGAGGATCAACCGGATTGGGACGGCGGCGGGGTGTGAAGCGGGTTCTAGTCTGAGATGGACTAGCACGACGGGCGAACGACCCAGGAGGGACGACGGAGCGATGGCAACGATCTACTACGAGAAGGACACCGATCCCAGCGCGTTGAAGGATCAGAAGATCGCGATCCTCGGGTTCGGCAGTCAGGGGCACGCCCACGCGCTGAACCTGCGCGACTCGGGCCACGACGTGCGCGTCGGGCTCCGCGCGGGCTCGTCGTCCCGCCCGAAGACCGAGGAGACGGGGCTGCGTGTCCTGGATACCGCCGACGCCGTCCGCGAGGCCGACGTCATCATGGTCGTGGTCCCCGATACCTCGCAGGCGAAGGTCTACCGTGAGGACATCGAGCCGAACCTGGAGCCCGGCAACATGCTGATGTTCGCGCACGGGTTCAACATCCGGTTCGAGACGATCGCGCCGCCCGAGGGCATCGACGTCACCATGATCGCCCCGAAGGGTCCCGGCCACTTGGTGCGGCGGACCTACGAGCAGGGGATCGGAACGCCGGCGTTGATCGCCGTCCACCAGGATGCGACGGGCAACGCAAAGGCGCGCGCGCTCGCGTACGCGCACGGGATCGGCGCCGCCCGTGCCGGCGTCCTCGAGACCACGTTCAAAGAGGAGACCGAGACCGACCTGTTCGGTGAGCAAGCCGTGCTCTGTGGCGGAGCGTCCGCGCTCGTCCAAGCGGGGTTCGAGACGCTCGTCGCGGCCGGGTACCAGCCGGAGATCGCCTATTTCGAATGCCTGCACGAGCTGAAGTTGATCGTCGACCTGATCTACGAGGGCGGCCTTTCGTGGATGCGCTACTCGATCTCCGATACGGCTGAATACGGTGACTACACGCGTGGGCCGCGCGTGGTGAGCGACGAGACGCGCGCCGAGATGCGCCGGATCCTGGACGAGATCCAGGACGGCCGGTTCGCGAAGGAATGGATCGGCGAGGCCGAGGGCGGGTTCGACACCTTCCTCCGACTTAGGAGCGAGGCGCGGACGTCCCAGCTCGAGGATGTGGGACGGGGACTGCGCCAGATGATGCCCTGGTTGGAGTCCGAGACGAAGGTGGTTCCCGATGACTGACGGCAACGTAGGCGATATAGACCCAGGCAACGACATCAGGATCTTCGACACGACCCTGCGGGACGGGGAGCAGGCTCCCGGGATCGCGCTCACGCGGGCGGAGAAGGTCGAGATCGCCGAGCAGCTCGCCCGGTTGAACGTCGACATCCTGGAGGCCGGGTTCCCGGTCTCTTCCGACGGGGAGTTCGATGCGGTCTCCGAGATCGCGTCCAGCGTGAAGGGCCCGGTGATCGCGGCGCTCGCGCGGACGACCGAGGGAGATATCCGCCGCGCGGCGGAAGCATTGAAGGGCGCCGAACGGTGGCGGATCCATACGTTCATCTCGACGAGCCAGATCCACATGCAGGACATGCTCCGCATGTCGCACCAACAGGTGCTGGACGCGATCCGGGACAACGTCAAGCTCGCGGTCGGCTACACGGAGGACGTGGAGTTCAGCGCGCAGGACGCGACGCGGACCGAGCTCGACTTCCTGCTGGAGTGCTTCAGGGTCGCGGTCGATTGCGGCGCAACGACGATCAACGTTCCGGACACGGTGGGGTACGCAACGCCGACCGAGTTCGGGGAGTTGGTGCGGATCGTTCGCGAGGCTGCGCCCGACCACGTCGTGATATCGACGCACTGCCACAACGACCTCGGCTTGGCCGTGGCGAACTCGCTCGCGGGGATCGAGAACGGCGCGCGTCAGGTGGAGGTCGCGGTGAACGGGATCGGCGAGCGCGCGGGGAACTGCTCGCTCGAGGAGATCGCGATGATCGTACGCACGCGCGGACAGGCGCTCGGGGTGCGACACGACCTGAACATCAAGGAGATCGTGCGCACCTCGCGCCTCGTGTCTATGACTACCGGCTACGGCGTCCAGCCGAACAAGGCGGTGGTCGGCGCCAGCGCGTTCGCGCACGAGAGCGGCATCCATCAGCACGGGGTGCTGAGCAACGCCGCCACCTACGAGATCATGGATCCGCTCGAGATCGGCTTGGAAGGCAACCGCCTGGTCCTCGGCAAACATAGCGGGAGGCACGCGTTCGTCGACGCGCTGGACAAGCTGGGGCTCGCTGTTGACCCCGAACACGTGGACCGTGCGTTCGCACGGTTCAAGGACCTGGCCGACCGCAAGATCCAGATCACCGATCAGGACCTGGAGGCCATCGTTGGCGAGGAGCGCGGCGCCACAGAGGAGGGCCTTCTCGTGCTCGAATCGCTCCAGGTGGGCGGGGGAACTCATCTCTCGCCGAGCGCGACGGTCCGGCTCCGCCGGGGCGAGGAACTGATCGAGGAGTCGGCGTTCGGCGACGGCATGATCGACGCCGCGTGCGGGGCGATCCAGCGCGCCGCCGGTGTGGACGCTCGGCTCATCATGTTCAACGTCTCGTCGGTGACCGGCGGCTCCGACGCGCTCGGCGATGTGGTCGTCCAGCTCGACGTCGACGGCCGGCGCGTGACGGGTCGCGGTGTGTCGGTCGACGTGGTGGAGGCGAGCGCGCGCGCGTACCTCGCCGCGATCAACCGAGCTCTGCAGGTCTCGTCCGGCCGTGACGACGAGGTCCGTCCGTGACATACAGGATCGGGGTCATCCCCGGCGACGGGACCGGCCCCGAGGTCGTTCGCGAAGGGCTGAAGGTGCTCGACGCCGTCAAGGGCGTGGAGGGCTTCGACGTCGAGCTGGTCGAGTTCGACCTGGGCGGCGAGCGCTACCTGCGGACGGGGGACACGCTCCCCGACGACGAGCTCGCCCGGCTCCGTGAGATGCACGCCCTATTGCTGGGCGCCGTGGGGCATCCGGACGTCAGGCCGGGGATCCTGGAGCGGGAGCTGTTGCTGCGCGCACGGTTCGAGCTTGACCAGTACGTGAACCTCCGGCCGGTGATCCGCTACCCGGGCGTCGAGACGCTCGTGCCGTCACACACGGAGGACGACGTGAACATGGTGGTCGTCCGCGAGAACAGTGAGGGCCTCTACAGCGGGGCGGGCGGGTTCCACCGCAAGGGCACTCCCCATGAGGTCGCCGTGCAGGAGTCGATCAACACCCGCCACGGCGTGGAGCGGATCGTCCGCTACGCGTTCGAACTCGCGATGCGCCCGGAGCGCCGCCGGAAGCTCACGCTCGTTCACAAGACGAACGTACTGACGTTCGCCGGCGATCTGTACCAGCGCGTGGTGGACGAGGTCGCCGCTGAATATCCGGAGGTGACGGCCGACTATGCGCACGTCGACGCCGCGTGCATC
This sequence comes from uncultured Actinomycetes bacterium, assembly GCA_963695975.1. Classification (GTDB taxonomy): domain Bacteria; phylum Actinomycetota; class UBA4738; order UBA4738; family HRBIN12; genus JBBQVZ01. Next base: position 630,585 of record CAVOIB010000002.1, read on the forward strand.
TACTTCCTGGATCAGCCGAGCCGGTTCGACGTGATCGTCACCGATAACATCTTCGGGGACATCATCACGGACCTCGGAGCGATGATCCAGGGCGGCATGGGGGTCGCGGCCGGCGGCAACATCAACCCCGACGGCGTGAGCATGTTCGAGCCGATCGGCGGAACGGCGCCCGACCACGCCGGGAAGGCCACGATCAACCCGCTCGCGGCGATCGGCGCTGTTCGGCTGCTGCTGCTGCAGCTCGGCGAGGCGAATGCCGCCGGGCGCATCGACACGGGCATCCGGTTCGCGGCGTCGAAGATGTCGTCGATGCGGGCCGGTGAGATGGGGTACTCGACCCCGGAGGTCGGCGATCTCGTGGTGGAGGGAGCGACGGGATGAAGGTCGAGCTCTACGACACCACGCTCCGCGACGGCGCCCAGGGCACGGGCCTGTCGTACTCGATCGAGGACCGCCTGCGGATCCTCCACAAGATCGACCAGCTCGGTGTGCCGTACATCGAGGGCGGCTGGCCGGGCGCGAACCCGCGCGATACCGAGTTCTTCAAGCTCGCCACGAAGGAGACCCTGCAACACGCGGCGCTGACCTCGTTCGGGATGACGCGCAAGGCAGGTGAGCGCGCCGAGGACAGCGCGGTGCTCCGCGAGCTGCTCGACACCGGGACGGAGGTCGTCTGCCTGGTCGGCAAGTCCTGGGACCTGCACGTGACCGAGGCCCTCCGCACGGATCTCGACGAGGGCGTCGCCATGGTGCGGGACTCGATCGCGTTCCTCCGTGCGCAGGGCAGGCGGGTGTTCTTCGACGCGGAGCACTTCTTCGACGGCTACCGGAGCGATCCGGCGTTCGCGATGCGAGTGATCGAGGCGGCACAGGAAGCCGGTGCCGAGCGGCTGGTCCTGTGCGACACGAACGGCGGCATGCTGCCGTTCGACGTGGCGCGGATCGTGGACGAGGTCGGCACGAGCGTCGAGACCCCACTCGGGATCCACGTGCACAACGATGCGGGGTGCGCGGTGGCCAACTCGCTCATCGCGGTGGAACACGGGGCCTTCCAGGTCCAAGGCGTGGTGAACGGCTACGGGGAGCGGACCGGCAACGCCGACCTGATCCCGGTCGCGGCGAACCTCGTGCTCAAGATGGGCGCGGACTGCCTTCCCGAGGGCGCTGTCGAGAGACTCACGGAGGTCGCGCACTACGTCGCCGAGGTGGCGAACGTGGCGCCCGACTCACACCAGCCCTACGCCGGGCGCTACGCGTTCACGCACAAGGCCGGGCTCCACGCCAGCGGCCTGGCGCGCCTGGAGGAGGCCTACGAACACGTGCCGCCGTCATCGGTCGGGAATCGCCGCGGCGTGGTGGCGAGCGACCTGGGCGGGGCGGCCACCCTCCAGATGAAGGCCGACGAGTTCGGCATCGAGGTGGCAGTTACCACGATCCCGGCGATCCTCACGGAGCTGAAGGAGCGCGAGTCCCGCGGCTACACGTTCGAGGTGGCCGACGCGTCGCTCGAGCTCCTGATGCGTCACGCGAGCGGGTGGCGGCAGCCGTTCTTCCGGATCGAGAGCTTCCGCGTGCATGTCGAGCAGCGTATGGACGATCAGGAAGAGGCGCTCGCCGAGGCCACCGTGAAGGTCATCACGAAGGGCACCCGTCACGTGGAGAGCGCCGAGGGTCACGGACCGGTGGGCGCGTTGGACAACGCTCTCCGCAAGGCGCTTTCGAACGAGTACCCAGCGCTCGACGACATGACGCTCGAGGACTACCGCGTCCGCGTGCTCGACGAGACCGTCGGCACGGGCGCGACGGTACGCGTGCTGATCGACACCTCGAACGGCGAGCGCGAATGGACCACCGTCGGGGTGTCGGAGAACATCATCGAGGCGTCCTGGGAGGCGCTGGTCGACGCGTACCTCTACGGTCTCCTCCATCCTCGGGAGGACATCGAGGCGTGAGTTTCGCGACTCGCCGCTCAGACGGGCGGGGAGGCTCGGCGGCTCGCCCACCGGACGATCGCATCCTCGATCTGGACCGCCTCGTCCTTGGTCATCCCCCGTGAGACGATCGAGAACTCGACCCAGTCGCCGATCTTGGCGGACCACACCCAGCCAGACAGGGCCGAGATCGCGTTCAACGTGCCCGTCTTCGCGCGCACGCGCAGATGGCCGAGCCGTTCCTCCAAGGTTCCCTGACCACCGGTTGGGAGCGCCCGCCGCAGATCCTTGGCCCACGGCTGTTCGTCGGCCACCCAGAGGAGCCGCACCATCCCCTGCGCGGTGATGCGATCCGCGTAGGAGAGCCCCGACGAATCGTGGTGCTCGAACTCCGGGGCTCCGTTCGCGGCGGTGTACGCGTCGATCGCCTCGGCGGCTTGGGCGATCGACCCGGTGCCTGAGGTCTCGGCGCCCAGGAGCTTCCCCAGCACTTCCGCATCGAAGTTGTTCGAGTCCACGTCCATGCGACGGACGATGTCGATCACTGGAGCGGAATCGACCGTCGCGATCCTCACGAGTTCCGAACCTGGCGAGCCCATCGCGGGATCGCCGTCGACGGCGACCCCCCGGCGACGGAGGCTCTTCGTCAGATACGCGGCGGCGCGCGCCTCCGGGTCGTCGATGTGCCGACCCTCCGGACCGACGTTGCCGCGGAACGTCAGCGCCGTCGGGAACGGAACCTCGTCGGCGGTGAAGTAGTCCCTCCATCCCTTCGCCCACCAGTCGCGTTCGAACGGACCCGTATCGCCGATCACCGAGCCGGTGATCTGGGTGATCCCTGCGTCGACGATGGCCGAGGCGAGCGTGTCCAGGGTCGTGGGCAGAACCTCCGGGTCGCCGTGACCCTCGATCCACAGGTCACCCTCGAGCACGCCGCCGACCGGCGGAGCGGCGGCCTTCGCGCGCGTGGCGATCACGTGATCCGGACCAACCGTCGAGAGCAGAGCCATCGACAGGAGCAGCTTCTCGTTCGATGCGGGGATCCGCCTCACCCAGCCCAGGTGGCGATACCAGAACGCACCGTCGTCGCCGATCGCGACGGACATCTGCCGGTCGCCGACGAGTGCATCGATCCGTTGCTGCCAGTCGGTCGCGGACGTCCGTCGCGCTGGGGGCGCTGCCGGGGACGCATGCGCGGTCGCGGCCGTAACGGTCAACATCGAACCGACGAGGAGGACGGCGGCGACGAGGCGGGTACGCATGATCGCTCGATGGTACGAGGTGGATCGACGGTCGCCCGGGAGCCGCCCGCTAGCGATCGTGAGCGAGCGCCTCAGCCTCGCGCTGCATCTCGGCCCGCTCCTCGAGCAGCGTGTTCAACGCGTGTGGTTCGAGCGGCCGGGCGAAGAGGAAGCCCTGTCCCAGGTCGCACTTCAGCTCCATCAGGCGTTCGAGCTGATCGGGGCGCTCGATCCCCTCGGCCACCGGTGTCAGATTGAGGATGCCCGCGAGCTCGATCACGGCTGCCGTGAGCGCCGAGGACTCCCCGCCCTCGCTCACCTCGTCGATGAAGGACTTGTCGACCTTCAAGATGTCTACGGGGAACCGTCGCACGTAGTTGAGCGAGGAATACCCGGTTCCGAAGTCATCGATCGCCAGCAGCACACCGAGCTGCTTCAGCTGCTTCAGCCGCTCGATCGCGAGCTCCATGTCCTGCATGACCATGCTCTCGGTGATCTCCAGGACCAGTGCTGATGGCTGCAACCTTGTCTCGTCGAGGAGATCCCGGACCTCGTCCACGATCTCCGGTCGCGCCAGCTGACGGGCCGACAGGTTGACGGCCATGTGGAACGGCGGGTCCATCGGGAACCGGTCCTGCAGCTCGACCGCGTACCGTGCGGCCTGTTCGAGCACCCACCGGCCGATCGGCACGATCAGCCCCGTCTCCTCGGCGAGCGGGATGAACTCGAGCGGCTGGACCAACCCGCGCTCCGGATGGACCCAGCGGATCAGCGCCTCGACGCCGTTGATGCGCCCGGTTTCGAGCTCGATCACCGGTTGGTAGTGCAAGACGAACTCCTCGTGCTCGAGGGCGCGCTGCAGGTCCGCCTTCAACTCGAGGCGGCGGAGCGCCGTGTCGTGCATCTCGGGCTCGAACACCTGGTACCTGCCCTTGCCGCGCTCCTTGGCCATGTACATCGCCACGTCCGCGTTGCGGAGCAGTTCCTCCGCAGCGTCCTCGCCGGTCCCCGCCGTGCCGTCCGCGACCGCGATGCCGACGCTGGCTCGGACGAACACCTCCTTGCCCTCGAGCAGGAACGGCTCCTGGAGCATCTGCATGATGCGTTCGGCGACGTCGGCGGCCTGGACTCCGTCGCCGCCATCCTCGAGCAGGATCGCGAACTCGTCGCCGCCCAAACGCGCGGCGGTATCGGCGGCGCGGAGCGTACCTTTCAAGCGTTCGCCGACCTCCGCTAGCAATCCGTCGCCCGCGGCGTGGCCGAGCGAGTCGTTGATCGTCTTGAAGTCGTCTAGGTCCATGAACAGCACCGAGATCGGGCGTCGATCACGCTCCTGGCGTTCGATCGCGTGCAGGACACGGTCCCGGAAGAGCGCGCGGTTCGCGAGGTTCGTGATCGAATCGTGGAAGGCCTGGCGTTCGAGCTCCGCTTCGAACTGCTTGCGCTCGGTGATGTCTCGCGTGTTGAGGACGATGCCGCGCACGTTGGGGTCGTGGAGCAGGCTCGTGCGGAGCGTCTCGGTGAACAGGTACGACCCGCTCCGGTGGCGCAGGCGGAACTCTAGGAGGCTCGTGCTGCCCTCGCCCTCGATCGCAGAGGAGAGGAACGACAGGGCGCGTGTCTTGTCGTCGGGGTGGATCAGATCGATGAAGCGGCTCCCCTCCAACTCCTCGGGTTCGAACCCGAGGACGCGAGAGGCCGACGGACTGGCGTAGCGGACCACCGTGTCCGGCTCGATCACCGTCACGATATCGGAGGAGTTCTTCACCAGCGACGCGAACCGCGCCTCGCTCTGGCGGATCAGCAGGTCCTCGGTGAGCGCAGCGCTCTCCAAGGCGAGCGCGACCTGCGACGAGAGGGCCCGGAGGCTGTCGGTGACCGAGAGGCTCATCTCGAGCGGGGTCGCGACCACCATCAGGCCGCGGAACGCATCCCGCATGAAGATCGGGGCGACGAGCACCGACCCCTGGTCCTCGGGGGGGAGCGCCAGCGGATCACGCAGGGTGCTCTCGTAGGACCTGACGACGTATGCGTCGCGCTCCATAAGCCGTTGTCGCTTCCATTCTTGCAGGACCGAGAACGACAGGTGCAGGCCAAGGACGTCGGCGGTTCCACCTTCGGCCGCCACCACGACCAGTTCGTCGGGTGCGTCGCCGACGACCTCGCAGAACCGTACCGCCGCATCCGCGCCGGCGAGCGTCCGTGCAGCCTCGATCGCCGCCTGGTGGATCGCATCGCGGTTCGTCGCCGTGACGAGGGCGAGCCCCGCCTCACGGAGCGCTCGCTCGCGCGCGGCCGACTGCTCCTGTGTCCGAACCAGGCCGGCCATCCTCGCGATCACCAAGAGGAACAGCACCACGGAGGCGGCGATCACCACGAGCTCGTCGGTGCGTGCGATAGCGGAGGCAGGCGTGTCCGCCAGGCGCGAGAGCAGCATCGCGCCGGTGATCGGGGCGATCAGCGACACGATCGCCAACACGACAAGCCGGAAACGAGACAGCGCCCGGCGGACCTCGGTCGAGCGTTCGGAGAAGAGCTTCGATGCAGGATGCAGCGCCGCCGCGCCCAACAACAGGTAGAACGCGGCCCAGCCTCCCTCTAGGTAGCCCGTCTGGTTGTCGTATCCACCGTGCAGTCCGTACCAGCCGTAGATCGCGTCGGTCACGAACAGCGCCAACACCGCCGCGAGCACCAGATAGAAGGCGCCGCTGCGACGGCCGCCGCCGACCGCCAGACGGATCGCTCCCGTGATCAGCATCAGGTCGAACAGCGGGTAGCCCATCGATACCAGCTTCTGCAGCGAGGTGAGGGAGGAGTCGTGCGAGTAAGGCGCGATGAGGAACACCCACGAGAGGACCCCGACGCCGACCGCGACGATCAGCGAATCGATCATGCTGTCGCGGTCGCGGCCCGGGTTGCGGCGCCGCATCAGAAGGAGCATGCCCGCGAGCAGGCATGGGTAGACCGAGAGGTAGAACACGTCGCCGATCGACGGGTAGGGAAGCTCCGTGCCGAAGAACCGCTCGTAGTTGTACGTGATCACGTCGCCGGCCACGAAGAGGGCCTGGCCGAGCGCGATCAAGATCCACGGCAGCTTGTACTCCACGTGGTTCATGCGAAGCGCGATCAGGATCACGATCGGGGATGAGATCGCGATGAGGTTCAGTAGGGCGCCGATGCGCAGTCCCGGCACGGTGAGGAAGGCCACGGTCGTGATCGACCCCAGCAACAGGTACACGAGCCACGCTCGTGACTTCATGGAGGTTGTATCGTCCCGCTCCCGGCCGACCCTTAGTACGCAGGGAGCCGCGCGTTAGACGTCGGCCGTATGGGGGACGTGGGCGAGGTCCTCGGACCGTTCGACCGAACGCATCCCGGGCAGGAACAAGAACGAGAACGTCACGATGGCCCCCAGGATCCCCGCACCGACGAGCGTGGCTCGCGCGCCGATGGCACTGGCCACGGGGCCGGTGAGCGCGTATGAGACGGGCAGGAGGCCGATCGACACGAACCAGTCGAGGCTCGATACCCGGCCAAGGAGCTGACGCGGGACCAGGCGCTGCTTCGTCGTCGCCCACACGATCGTGCCCGCCGTCTCGAGCGCGTTGAACAGGAAGCACGCGAGCATGGCCTGCCACGGCAGGTGCGCCAATCCGTAGCCGGCGACCGCGAGCGTGGACAGTGTCCAGGCGACGTACATGAACGTGATGAACTTCCGAGGTGCTCCGCGGTGCCCCATGATCAAGGCTGCGCCGATCGCGCCGACCCCGCCCATCGCCAGGATGATCCCGAGCGTGAGTGGGTTGCCTCCCCAGTCGGTCTTGACCAACAACGGCAACAGGACCTCCTGGGGACCGATGAACAAGAGATAGGCGAACGTCGCCGCGAGAAGGGTGCCCCACAGCCACACACGCGCGCGCACGAAGCGGAACCCTTCACGCACGTCTTCGAATGCGGTCCCGCTGCCGTCGAGGGGTGCATCGAGCGGGTGCGGACTCATCATCAGCAGCGCGACGATCGAGGCACCGAACGTCGCGGCATCCATCAGGAACGCGCCACCGACGCTCCACCCCACGAGGGCCCCGCCGAGGGCGGGGCCGAGCAGGCGCCAGGCGGCCGGCCTGACGAACTGGTCGACCGAGTTCGCCTGGGTGAGCAGGTCGGATGCGACCAGATCGGGGACGATCGCGTCGAACGCCGGACCGAAGAACGCGGTCCCGCCTCCGTAGATCGCGGCGAGGACCATGAGGTGCCAGAGCTCGATGTGCCCCGTCAGCGAGAGCCATCCCATCGCGGCGACCGACAGCCCGCGAACCAGGTCGGCGAGCAGCAGCACCCGGCGTCGGTCGAAGCGATCGCTCACGACGCCACCAGCCAGCAGGAAGATCACGTGGGGGATGGTCATCGCCAGACCGACGAGCGAAAGGGCGGTCGGCGTGTCCGAGAGCTCGTACACCTGCCAGGCGAGGGCCACCAGGAAGATGCCGTCGCCGATCAGCGAGATGGTCATGCCCGACCAGAGCAGTCGGAAGTCGCGGTGTCGAAGCGGTTCGAGGATGACCGGGAGTCGCCGGCGCGACCTGCTCGGCTTCCCCTCTGGATCGGACCTCATCGACCCCATCGACCTCTCTGTGTCGGCCGGCGTCCAGACCGGGCCCTTTCCGACTTCCCCCGAACGACTACGCGGGTCCGAAGGTGTCGACGGCGGCCGGGACGAGTCCACGTTGCGGTTCGCCGTCGTCCCCTGTCCCCGCGTCGCCCTCTCCCGCGGAGGGGAGATAGACACGGAACGAGGCCCCGCCGCCTTCCCGCTCCTCGACCCACGCCCGCCCGCCGTGGAGCTCGGCGAACCGAGTCACGAGCGAGAGGCCGATGCCGACGCCCGGGTTGTGACGGACGACCTCGTTCCCCTGGCGGAACGGTTCGAAGATCGAGTTGCGGATGTCTTCAGGGACGCCAGGCCCAGCGTCCTCCACCAGGATGAGCACGCCGCTCGCGTCCTCGCTCGCACCGACCCAGATCGGCGTACCGGGGGGTGTGTAGCGGATCGCGTTCGCGACGAGGTTCTCGACGATCCGTTCGACCTGTGCCGCATCGACGTTCGCGGGAACGGGATCGGTCACGGTGAGCTCGATCGGATGGCTATCTGAGGCCGTTTCCTGGAGGACCCGAGCGAGGATCTGTGTCATGTCCACGTGGGCGCGGTTGGGTGCCACGATGCCGCGGGACATGCGGTCGAGGTCGAGCAGGTTCGTCAGCAGGCGGTGGAGCTTGCGGGCGTTGGCTGCGATACGCCCGACCAGGTCGTGCTCGTCCTCCCGGGAGATCTGCTCGCGGCCGAGGCTCCCCTCCAGCGTCAGGGCGCAGCCGAGGATGCTGGTGAGCGGCGTCCGAAGGTCGTGAGACACGGCCTGCAGGAACGAGTTCTGCATCTCGTGGAGCGCTCGAAGACGCGTGGCGGCCTCCTTCTCGGCGTCGAGCGCCTTGACCAGCTGGGCTTCGGCCTGCTTCTGCTCAGTGACGTCGTACATCACGCCCTGCAGGCTGACCGGCCGTCCGGTCTCGTCCTCGAGCGCCTCTGCCTCCTCGTGGATCCAGATCACCTGGCCGTCCTTGCCGACGATCCGATACTCACAGGCCATCCGGGGCTCGCCGTTCAGCAGCCGGAGTTCGGCGTCCAACGCGCGCTCGCGATCCTCGGGGAGGATGCGCTCACGCCACAGTTCCGCCTGTCCTGTCCATTCATCCTGACTGAAGCCGAGGATCGATTCGATCTTCGGGCTGATGTAGCGCCACGCCGCATCCTTGCCGAACTCGGCGATGTAGACGACGGCCGGAAGGCCTTCGACGAGCGACCGGTACTTCGCCTCGGCTTCGCGCAGCTGCCGCTCCGCCCTGCGGTACTTCCCGATGTCGACCATCAGGCCGTTCAGCCGTACCAAGACCAGGACGAACAGCACGGCGGAGGCGCCGGCGAGGACGGCGACGTCGACGTTGTCGCCTCGGAGTGCCTGGATCACGAGGACCGTCGGCGCGATCAGTGACGCCCCGGCCAGCAACGCGAGGCGCCGGCGAGGGTGCGCCAGGTCGCCCTCGGGCGTGGGTTCGTCGAGGTTCGCCATCGAGGGGTGCAGGGCCGCTGCCCCCCACAACAGGTAGAAGAAGCCCCAGCCCAACTCGAGGAGCCCGGTCGAGTTGTCGTACGACCCGTGCAGCAGGATCCACGTGTAGATCGTGTCGGTGGTGAAGAGCACCGTGATCGAGGCGATCATCAGGTAGAACGCGGGGGGCCGGCGTCCGCGGCCGACCGCGAGGCGTACCGCTACGCCGAACAACAGCATGTCCATGATGGGGTAGGCCATCGAGGTCAGCTTCTGGATCAGCGGGATCGATTGGTCGTGCGCGTAGGGGGCCAGCAGGAAGACCCAAGAGAGCGTCCCGACCCCGATGGCGATGATCAGCGAGTCGATGAGACTGGCGCGGTCGCGGCCGGGGCTGCGCCGACGAACCAGCAGCAACACTCCGGCGATCAGCGGGGGATAGACGCTCAGGTAGAGCAGGTCGCCGATCGACGGGAACGGCGGCGCGGTCCCGAAGAAGCGCTCGTAGTTGTACGTGATCACATCGCCGGCGACGAAGAGCGTCTGCCCGATCGCGAAGAGGTACCAGGGCAGACGCTGGCGAGGTTCGTGCAGCCTCGCCGCGATGACGATGGCGATCGGTGCTGAGAGTCCGATCAGGTTGAACAGTGGGCCGACGCGGATCGGGTGGACGAACACGAACGCGGTAAGCACCGCGCCGCCGATGGTCAGGTAGAGGGCCCACGCCCGAGCTTTCATCGCACTCTCGATATCGGGATGCTGGGACGGAGACCTTAGGGTGTAGCAGGCTGCGATCGAGCGCGATCAGGGGGTGGTGCCGATGGTCTGGCGGAGCTGGAACCGATCGCGGAGCGTTCCCAGGACCGAGATCAGATGGTCGATCTCCTCGGGGGTGTTGGCCGCGGTCACCTGGATCCGGAACCCGACCTCGTCCTTCGGGACGAGCGGATACGCCGCCATCGTCACGTAGATCCCTTGGTCGTAGAGGTATCGACCGACCTCGTCGATCTCGTCGTGGTCGGCGAGCGACACCTCGATGATCGGGAACCCGCTCTCGTTCGGCGTGCGGATCCCCAAGCGATCGAGCGCGTCCAGCACGCGGTGGGTCATCTCCCACATCGTGAACCGCGCGAGGTCGCCGCGCCTGCGGTTCACCTCGAGGCCGGCGATCGTCGTGGCGAGCGAGGCGACGGGCGATGGCCCCGAGTAGAGGTACGGCGGCGCGAGTACCTTCAGCGCGTCCTTCAACCTCGTCGGGAGCGCCATGAAGGCCAGGAGCGAGGAGTACGACTTCGAGAATCCGGCCACCATCACGACGTGTTCATAGCCGACGCCTTGGTGACGGAAGACGCTGTTCCCCTTGGTGCCGTAGTCGCAAAGCTCGTCCGGCGAGCGCTCGCCGATGACGCCGAACCCATGGGCATCGTCCAGGTAGAGCAGCGCGTCGTGCGCGCAGGCGATGCGGGCGAACTCCCCGACGTCGGGCGCGTTGCCGGTCATCGAGTTGACCCCGTCCATGGCGATCACGCGGGGCAGGCCTGGGTCGCTCGCGGTGATGAGCTCCTCCAGGTGCGCCGCGTCGTTGTGTCGGAATCGGACGACCTGTGCTCCGTGACCTGCGGCGACCATGGCGCCGTCGTAGATCGTCTTGTGGGCGCGCCCGTCCAGGAATACCGTGCCGTCGCCGACCAGCACGGGGATCGTCGACATGTGGATGTGGGTGATCGTCGGGAGCAGGAGCACGTCCTCGCAGACGAGGAGGTCGGTCATCTCCTCCTCGATCTCCTCGTAGAGCCGTGGGCTGCCGAGGAGTCGCGACCAGCTGGGGTGGGTTCCCCACTTCGCCAGATAGTCGGGGACCGCGGCGATGATCTCCTCGTCCAGGTCGAACCCCAGGTAGTTGCACGAGGCGAAGTCGGTGAGCCAATGATCGCCGATCCTGATCTTCCGGCCGACCTGTTCGTCGATCACGGCATCCACCATCGGGTGCTCGTGCTTCAGACGGGTGAGATCGGAGGTCGTGGCGACCCAGCGGTCAAGCCAGCCGTCACCCTGCCGCCTGCGCGGCTTGCCGTTCGGGGACGGCTCCACCTGGGCATCCGACATCCGGCGTCGGATCTGCCCTCGGGGTCTGCCGTTCGACGCTCCGTTATCGGTCGACGGGAGTTCCATGGAATACCCACATCGGCGCATCCCCACGCCGACTTGAAGGGGCACGGGGGGTGACTCCGCCCCCGTCCATCTGGGGGAGTCCGTCTGGTGGTGCGCCCGGCCTCGCCGTAGACTCGGCCCTTCCGCGAGGCCGAAGACGATGGGGGAGCGCGGTGCGCGCGATCGACCGGTCGAGGATCCACGACCTGATGGAGCGTGAGCGGCAGACGTTCCGTGAACGGCATCCTCGATGCGGTGCGCTGGCGGAGGAGGCCAAGGCCTCGCTCCTCTACGGCGTGCCGATGAACTGGATGGTCCGCTGGCCGGGCGACTGGCCGGTGTTCGTCGATCGGGCGGAGGGCGCGCGCTTCACGGACGTCGACGGGAACACCTACGTCGATCTCTGCCTCGGTGACACCGGCGGCATGGCCGGACACGCGCCGAAGGCCGCGGTCGAGGCGATCGCCGAGCAGGCCGCCCGTGGGATCACGCTGATGCTCCCGACCGAGGACGCGGCGTGGGTGGGCTCGGAGATGGCTCGGCGCTTCGGTCTCCCGTACTGGCAATTCTGCCTGACGGCGACCGACGCGAACCGCTTCGTGATCCGTTGGGCGCGGGAGGTCACCGGCCGTCCGAAGATCGTCGTGCATAACTGGAACTACCACGGCTCGGTCGACGAGACGTTCGCGCGGTTGGACGACGGCGGAAACGTCCGGGCCCGCGAGGGCTTGGTTGGGCCGCCGGTCCCGTTGGACGTGACGACCAAGGTGGTTGAGATCAACGACCTCGATGGTCTGGAGGCCGTCTTGAGGGCGGGCGACGTGGCATGTTGCCTCTTCGAGCCCGCGCTCACGAACATCGGGATCGTCCTGCCCGATCCGGGCTACCACGACGGCGTCCGCGACCTGTGCTCGAGGAACGGGACGCTCCTCGTGATCGACGAGACCCACACGATCTGCGCCGGCCCTGGCGGATGCACGAAAGCGTGGGGTCTCCGCCCGGACATCGTGACGATCGGTAAGACGCTCGGCGCGGGGATCCCGAGCGCCGCCTACGGCATGACCGAAGACGTGGCGCGCCGGATCGTGGAGCACACCGACTTCCAGCACATCGACGTCGGCGGCACGGGCGGGACGCTCGCCGGGAACGCCCTATCGTTCGCCGCGATGCGGGCGACGCTCGGTCAGGTCCTCACCGACGAGGCGTTCGTGCAGATGATCGCGCTCGGCGAACGGTTCGAGCGCGGTGTGGCGGATGTCATCGCGTCGCGCGAGCTGCCGTGGCATGTGACGCGTCTTGGGTGCCGAGTGGAGTACCTGTTCCGGCCGGATGCGGCCAGGAGCGGCGCTCAAGCGGCGGCCGGGCAAGACGAAGAGCTCGATCCCCTGATCCATCTCTACCTGTTGAACCGAGGGATCTTGATCACCCCGTTCCACAACATGGCGCTGATGTCCCCGGCGACGACCGCCCAGGATGTGGACGCGCACACCGAGACGTACGCGCAAGCTGTCGACGAGCTGGTGGGAGGTTGACCGTGACCGACGCGAGGATCGCGTACGTGCTGCTGGATTCCACCGACCCTGCCGCACTCGTCCCGTTCTGGACCGAGCTGCTTGGAGTGGGGGTCGCGGCGACCGTGGACGAGGGGGCCTTCGTGGTGTTGGATGCCGCGGCCGACGGCCCCCCCGCGCTCGCGTTCCAGCGCGTCCCTGAGTCGAAGTCGGGGAAGAATCGCATGCACCTCGACCTGGTCGTGGACGACCTGGAAGCTGCGACCCAGCGGATCACCGAGATGGGCGGCGTCTGGCTCGACGGCGAGACGCGCGAGATCGGCGGCTACCGCTGGCGGTGCATGGCCGACCCCGAGGGTAACGAGTTCGACATCGTTCCGGACGACAACTAGTCTGGGATAGACTAGCCTGCGGTCGCAGCGAAATCCCACATGAAGTCGGCGAGCGCTCGCGCCCCCTCGATGGGCATGGCGTTGTAGATGGAGGCACGGATCCCGCCGACGCTCCGGTGCCCCTTCAGTTCGGCCATGCCGCGGGCGGCCGACTCCGCCACGAAGCGACGTTCGTGCGCCTCGTCGGGCAGCCGGAACGTGACGTTCATGAGGGAGCGCGATCCCGCCCGCGCATGGCCTCGATAGAAGCCCTCGCTCCCATCGATCGCGTCGTAGATCAAGCCCGCCTTCTCACGGTTGATGGCGAGCTGCGCCTCGAGGCCGCCAACATCGTCCTTCAGCCAGCGCGTGACGAGCGTCAGCACGTAGATCGCGAACACCGGTGGCGTGTTGTGCATGGATGCCGATGTGGCGTAGGTGCGGTAGTCGAGCATCGTCGGCAGCCCGTCGGGCACACGATCGAGCATATCTTCGCGAACGACCGCCACGGTGACGCCGGCCGGTCCGGCGTTCTTCTGCGCGCCCGCGTAGAGCACGCCGTACGGCTTCAGGTCCACGGGCCGCGAGAGGAAGTCGGATGATGCGTCGCAGACCAGTGGCACGCCATCGGGAACTGCGGGTGTGTCGGGGAACTCGACGCCCTGGATGGTCTCGTTCGACGTGACGTGGACGTAAGCGGCCGCGTCGTCGAGGACAGCGCCGAGCTCCTCGTCACCGGGCACGCGGACGAACCCCTCGGCCTTCCCGGACCACACCCGGCGGACCGGACCCTCGCGTTCGGCTTCGACGACGGCCTTCTCGCTCCAGGTCCCGGTCACGACGTGATCGGCGGACCGCGGGCGGCCTCGGAGCAGGTTCATCGCGACCATCGAGAACTGCAGCGTGGCGCCGCCTTGACAGAACAGGACGTGATGGCTGTCGGGGATCGACAGCAGCGCCCGGAGGTTCGCCTCGGCCTCCCCGATCACGCCCTCGAACCACGGGCTGCGATGCGAGACCTCGAGGGGTGAGGCGCCGAGCCCAGGGAGCGAGATCAGGTCGCGCTGCACCTCCTCGAGAACCTTGAGCGGAAGGATCGCCGGTCCGGCAGAGAAGCTGTAGACGCGGTCGCTCATCCAGGACCAGGGTATCGTGACTCCCCGTTCGAAAGGCTCGACATGGCGTACAAGCGGATCTTGTTCGGCACCGATGGTTCGGCGTCCGCCCGGGCCGCTGGCGCGGTCGCCGCAGCTCTTGCGAAGGCAGGCAAGGCGCAACTGATCGTTGCGTGCGCGTTCGCCAAACCGACCGACGCGGAACGCGTGGTCGCCGCCGGCGTCGAGGAGGCGGAGGCGGCCGGTGTCCGCCGGGTCGAGGGGGAGAGCCGCGCCGGCCTCCCGGCCGACGCGTTGATCCAACTTTCGGACGAGCGCGATGTCGGATTGCTGGTCGTCTCGGGCGGCAGCGGCGGCAAGGGGCTCGGATCGGTGGCGAATCGGCTCGCCTTGCGTTCTCCTCGAGACGTCCTTCTGGTGATCGGCTCGGCGTCGACGGACGCGGATGCGCCGGTCTATCGACGGGTGGTGATCGCGACCGACGGTTCATCCACGGCGGATCGCGCCGCGCGCAAGGGATACGAGCTCGCCGAGACGCTAGGCGTGCCGGTCACGATCGTCTTCGTCGGGCACCCGAAGACGGGCGAGCTCGTGACGCAGGACACGATCGCGACGTATGCGGGTGAGGTGCCGACCGACGTGATGCTCCGAGAGGGACAGCCTGCGGCGCAGATCCTGGCGGCCGCCGACGAGGCGGACGCGGGCGTGGTGGTCGTCGGGAACAAGGGGATGACGGGCGCCAAGGGATTCCTGCTCGGATCCGTGCCGCAAGAGGTGGCCGAGGGATCCACCCGAGACGTGCTGATCGCCCGCACGGTCACGCAGATCGTCTCCGATCTCTCGCGGGGTGAGGGTGGGATCGTCGAGCGCGCAGGCGAGAAGATGGCCGTCTTCGTCGACGATGCTGGTGAACTCCACGTGATGAGCGCGCGCTGCACGCACATGGGATGCACGGTCGCATGGAACCCGGGGGAAGGGACGTTCGATTGTCCCTGTCACGGGTCGCGGTTCGGCCCGATTGGCGATGTCGTGAACGGCCCGGCGGCGCGTCAGCTTCCGCCCGCCTGACGGAGCTGATCGCTCAGAACGGCTGGAACATCATCAGGTAGAGGATCGCGAGCAATCCGATCACGCCGATCGTCGTGATCAGGTGCGCCTCGTTCGATCTAAGGAGTTGCTGGAGCTCCTCATCGGAGACCCGAGGTACCCCCGACGGCCGGACCTCGCACGCGGCGGTGACCCGCTGGAAGTAGGGCTTAGCGAGCACGGTCATCAAGGCGATCGTGATCAGCAGGATCAGGATCGAGGTCAAGAGCCACCAAGCCGAGAGCACGTGCAGCGAGATCGCCGTACCAACGCCGCCTACCACGAGCACACCGAGGGCGATGTACATCGGCTTGGTGGTCGTTCCGCTGAACGCGATCAGCCCTGCGATCTTCTGTCGATCGCGCTCGCCGCGGATCCGGTAGAGCACGACCAAAGACACGCCGTGCGCGCCGACGAACGCCAGCACGCCGGCGACATGCAGAAAGAGCCACCATTGCCAGGCCATGGGCGGCTCACCATACCGAACAGAGACGCGTTCAACCCGCGTCTTGCCCGCGGTGATGGTGGATCCGCAGGATATGACCTCTGGACCGGATCCCTCGGCGCAGATGTACCCGGTTCGGGAGGATCCCCCATCGGCGGCTCAGCGGCTGTTTCGACTCATGAGCGCCGAGCGCCCGGATCATGTCGGAGCGTGAACGGATCCGCATCTCGATCCCCTCCTACCCGACCGTAGCGCGCGGCCGGAAACAGTGGCGGAGCCGAAGGTCCCGGCGATGGAGGGACCGCTCAGCCGCGATCGAGCGGACGCGTCAGGCAGGTCGGCCCACCATCGCCCTTCAGCGAGATCTCCTCGCCGCGGTAGGTGCGCACGTCGACTCCCGCGGCCTCCATCCGCCGCCGGGTCTCGTCGTTGCCCTCCAGGGCGAGCGCTATCCGAGGTCCGAGCGCGAGGACGTTCGGCCCCATCGTGTCGAACTCGTCGTCCGGCACCTCGACCAGGCGCACGTCTCGTTCCCGCAGGAGCTCCAGCAGACGCACCGGCATCATCGGCGGGAACGCCACGGCGAGGTCGACGTCGAGCGGCGAGATGAACGACAGCAGATGCAGGCATGCGTCCGGTCCTCGGTGGTGCGGCAGGTCGAAGACCACGACGTCGACGGAGGGCCCGAGCAGGGCTCGCAGCTGATCGAGCCCGTCGTCGTTGGTGCGATATCCGCGGCCGGCGAGCAGCGTGGACGGGTCGAGCCAGCAGAGGTCACCCCCCTCGACCGTGCCAGGGGGCTTAACGCTGCCGACGGTCGGGATGCCGGCGGTCGCGAGGTCGGTGGCGATCGCGTCGGGCTCGGCTCGCCTTTCGGGCTTGCCCGGCCGGAGCAGGATCGCGCCTGTGTCGGTCAACAGGATCGGGTCGTACGTGTAGATCGCATCGGGGTCGCCCGGGACCGCGACCGCCCCGAGCAGCACCACGGCGCCCGCGCGTTCGAGCTCCGCCCGGAATGCAGCGTGTTCGTCGGAAGCTCGAGCCAGGTCGGGTTGTGCGTGCCAGCCGTAGGCACGCCACGCTTGCGAGTCGTCCGCCACGGGGTCGCGAACGTAGACGCGATGCAGGGCGCCCGTCTGGTCCTGGATCGACATCGACCGTCGTTCCCATCGCGGGTCTACGGCCGCGGTTCGCGCTCCACGATGGGCGAGACGGGCAGGATGAGGATGGAGGCAGGCTCCCCGTCCACCACGACAGCCTCGTCCGATGGAAGCTCCCGCGGCACGCCGGGGCCGGGAAGCACGTCGGCCGTGCCGGTGCTTGGGTGGCTGCGTCGAGACACCCGACGGGGGATCGTGCTCACGGTCGCGGGCTCGGGTTCCTCGGCGGCGACGCCGCAGGCCCGCTCGACCGCGAAGCCGAGGTCGCGCAGTACCTGCGAGGGGTCGACGGTCGCGTCGCCGCTGATCGGGATCACGGCCGGAGGCCAGACCAGCACGATCTTGGCGTCGGGCCGCATCTCCCGTGTCAGGGCGACCGCCGTGGCGCCGATCCCATCGTCGAGCACGACCGCGTCCGGGTGGTGCACCGAGAGCACCTGCACGAGCTCAACCGTAGTGTGCGCCTCACCGAGTACGCGGAACCCTTCACCCTCCATGACGAAGCGGAGCAAGCCTCGACGCATCGGGTGACCCTCGCCGACGACGACTCCGATACGCGGGCGCTCGGGGGTGGCGTCGCGTTCCACGGTCGGAGCCTACCCCAGTTGCCGTGGTTGAGCGACGGCCCCCCCGCGGCCTCTCCGTCCGAAGACCTAGTCCCGCTACTGCCGCACCTCCAAGGGATCGCGGCGGCATTGGACTTCGTGGCGCTTCTCGCTCACAGGGGACGATGGCGGATCAGGAAGCGCCCGATCCCGTCGATGTGGACGGTTCCCACACCGCGGGCCACGAGCGATCCCTGGAGCCGCATCCTGAGATGACCGCCCGTGACCGTGAGGCGGACGGTGCCGTTGCCGTGCACGCGAACGTGCTCGTTAGACACGCTCTGCACCACCCCTTCGCCGTTCACCTTCACGACGCCGTCGGCCACCAGATGGACGAAGCCGTCGACGCGCAGGCGAAGGTCCCCCTCCGAGGACAGGCGGATCGTGCCGTCGGCCTGGACCTGGACCCGCCCCTCGTAGGTACCCGGCTGGTCGGTGGTGCCGCCCGTCTGGCCGCCGCCGCCGGGGGTCGGCAGCACGAGGTCGCCGACCGAGCCCACGATGCCTCGGATGGACACGGTCCGGTCGGCCAGGATGACGGCGCCGACCGCGGCACCGAGGGCAACACCCAGCAGGACGAGGGCGACCCCGAGCCACCAGCGACGCCGGCGTTCGGGTGCCGAAGTTCCCTGTTCGGGAGCCGTGAACACCCACGACGGAGCGTCGGTCGGAGGTCTCAGCATCACACCCGAGAGTGCCTCGGGCACAACGACGATGGGCTCTTCGACCTCAGCTTCGGTTGCTGGAAACACGGTCGCGAGCGCCGCCCGTTCCGCCGCCGGGCCCGTCGCCTCGCTGGTTACCTCAGCCGGCGGTTCCTGCGGGAAGGGCAGGGTCGTCGTTTCGGCGGGGGGGAGCGGCTCGGCTTCGGGGACGACGATCACGTCCGGCACCGGCACTCGCGGCCTCTTCGGGCGGATCGATGGACCGCTGCCCATCACACGCTCGACCGCCGGCCCGAGCCCAGCCATCACCTCTGATGGCTCCAACCGGGCGTCCGCGCCGATGGCCGACACGCCTTTCGGCCAAACGAGGATCACTCGAGCCGACGGCAACACCTCGCGGATCATGCCCACGGCGCTCGCGTCTATCCCGTCGTCGAGGACAACGAGGTCGGGACGGTGCACCACGAGTTGTTGCGCGAGCTCCAACGTGGACGCTGCTTCGGAGACGACGATGTGGCCCTCGTTCTCCAAGACGAAGCGAAGCAGCCCTTTACGGGCCGACCGTCCTTCGCCGACCATCGCGCGAACCCGCAGCTCACCCATGGTGTCTCGGCAGCCTACTTCGGGCTCCCCCGACGGCACGACGGACGAAAGTCGCGACCACCGAGCCGAACGGTCCCGACCGTTCGACTCGCTGTCCGATCATGTCCCGACCTCGGTCGCTACCACGACTCGAGCCAGTGGTTCATCACATGCGTTCCCACGACGTCCGCTCCGTCTGACAGAATGGCGAGCCGAGGCCCAACACCGCACCGAGAGGCGACGTGTCGGACACGGCAGAACAACAACGGAACGCCCAGCAGCCGCAAGTCGGCGAGCCACCCGCCACCCCTTCCTCGGATCCTCGTCGATCGATCGCTCCCCTCCTCTCACTCATCGATGAGCAGACTCCGATCGAACGTCGCGACGCGGTCGCCGCGTTCGCCAGGGCCTACCTCCGCAGGCTCTCGGACGAGGAGATCGGAGGCGTGGCGCCCCAAACCTTGTACGGGATGGTCCGGTCCACGTTCGACTTCGTCGACGGACGCAGCATCCATCCATCGGCGGTACGCGCGTTCAACCCTGGGGCGGCGACCGACGGCTACGACACGCCCGGCACGGTGCTTGAGACCAACGTGGACGATTCGCCGTTCCTCGTCGACTCCGTCACCGAAGAGCTCGGAGCGCGCAACCTTGGGATGCGCCACATCATGCACCCCGTGATCGGCACGTCGCGCGACGAGGCCGGGCACCTCGAGCGGGTCTCGTCGGCGCGCGAGGCGTCACACCGCGAGTCCGTGATGCATTTCGAGCTGGACAAGCGCCTGTCGGACGAGGAATGCGCGTCGCTCGTCGAGCGTGTCACGGTGATCCTCCGTGACGTGCGGCTCACGGTGCGCGACTTCGAGCCGATGCAGAGCCGCGTCGTCCATATGACCGAGATGGCACGCCGGGCCGCGATCCGTTACAGCCCACAGGAGGTAAGCGAGACCGTCGACTTCCTCAACTGGCTCCTGCAGTTGAACTTCGTGATGCTGGGTTACCGAGAGTACGAGCTCTTCGATGCGCCGAGCGGCCGCGCGATCCGCGCGGTTCCGGGGAGCGGTCTCGGCATCCTCTCGGACGTTTCCGGCTCGACGTTCTCCGAGGCGACGCCGCTCGACTCGCTCGATCCGGATCTGCGCCGGCGGATCGAGGACGGCGACCTCCTGGTCTTCAGTAAGACGAACGCGTACTCCACCGTGCACCGTCGCGCGCGGATGGACTACATCGGCGTCCGCCAGGTCAACGGTGATGGCGAGATCGTGGGCGAGTCGCGCCTCATCGGCTTGTTCACATCGAAGGCCTACATGGAGCCCGCCCTCAAGACGCCGCTCCTTCATCACAAACTCGAACAGATCCTTACGGCCGAGGACATGATCCCCGGCTCGCACGACTACAAGGCCGCTACCGCGCTGTTCGAGTCCTTCCCGAAGGACGAGTTGTTCCAGGCCTCTACATCAGAGCTGCGCGGGTTGATCACCGGCCTGCTCGAAACCGAGCGTCACGGCGGGATCCGCGTGCTCGTGCGCCGCGATCTCTACGGCCGAAGCGTCTCGATCGTGGTTGCGCTGCCGCGCGACCGGTTCAACGCCGACCTCCGCAAGAGCTTGCAGCGCCTCTTCGTGGAACGATTCCGTGGTTCGACCGTCGACTACCACCTCTCGCTCGGCGAGACGGAGAGCGCCCGGATCTTCTTCACGGTCCACGTCGATCAGGGCGTGCAGATCCCCGAGGTCCGCTACGAGGAGCTCGAGAACGAGGTCGAGCACCTCGCGCGGACCTGGGACGACGATCTCCTCGACGCCTTGGTCGACCGTGTCGGGCTGGCTCGCGGAACGGCGCTCGCCGAACGCTATGCCGCGCGGTTCCCGGAGTACTACCGCGCGAACGACAACTGGCCTCTGATCGTCGACGACGTCCTCCGCCTCGAGGAGCTCGAGTCGAGCGAAGAGGGCTTCGTCGTCGGTCTGGGGAACGAGGAGACCGGTGAGCGACTCACCCGCGTCAAGCTCTACAAGACCGGCGGCAAGGTGGATCTGTCCGCCTTCATGCCCGCCCTCGAGGCGCTCGGACTGCGCGTCGTCGAGGAGGTGCCGACGGGTCTGCTCGGCGAGGGCAGGATCTACATCCACGACTTCGGCGTGCTCGACTCGCGCGGTGCCGTACTCGATCTGGAACAGAGCGCGGCCAACGTAGAGGACTGCATCCGAGCGGTATGGCGCGGACAGGCCGAGTCCGACTCACTGAACCGGTTGATCGTCACGAGCACGCTCTCATGGAGCCAGGTCGGTCTCCTGCGCGCCTATCGCAAGTATCGGCAGCGCATCTCGACCCGGTTCACCGAGGAGTACCGCAACGACGCCCTCGCCGAGAACCCGTCGATCGCCACGAAGCTCGTCGCGTACTTCGAGGCGCGGTTCGATCCGGGCTCGACCGCCGCCGACGAGCAGATCGAGGCGATCCGGCGCGATGTGCTGAGCGATCTGCGACAGGTCGCGTCGCTCGACCAGGATCAGATCCTCCGTCACATGCTGGGCACGATCCAGGCCACGGTCCGGACGAACGCCTACCTTCCGTTCCGCTCCTCGTTGTCGCTCAAGCTCCGCTCGGCGGACGTGCCCGACATGCCGAAGCCATTCCCCCTGTACGAGATCTTCGTGTACTCACCGGAGATGGAGGCGATCCACCTGCGCGGTGGGATGGTCGCGCGTGGCGGCATCCGGTGGTCGGATCGACGGGAGGATTACCGCACCGAGGTGCTCGGCCTGATGAAGGCACAGAAGGTGAAGAACGCGATCATCGTCCCGGATGGCTCGAAGGGAGGGTTCGTCCTGCGACGGAGCCCGCCGACGCCCGAGCTGCTCAAAGCGGAGGTCACGAAGCAGTACGTGACATTCATGCGCGGCCTGCTCGACATCACCGACAACCTCGACCAGGGAACGGTGGTCCATCCCGAGCACGTGCGGGTGCTCGACGGAAACGACCCGTATCTCGTGGTCGCCGCCGACAAGGGGACGGCGACCTTCTCCGACACCGCCAACAGCGTCTCCGCGGAATACGGCTTCTGGCTGGGCGACGCGTTCGCCTCCGGCGGGAGCGCCGGGTTCGATCATAAGGAACTCGGGATCACCGCGCGCGGCGCATGGGAGTCGGTCAAGCGACACTTCCGCGAGTTGGGCATCGATGTCATGGCCACGCCGTTCTCCGTGGTCGGCGTCGGCGACATGTCGGGCGATGTCTTCGGCAACGGGATGCTGCTCTCTCCGTTCATCAAGCTCGTGGCGGCGTTCGACCATCGGCACGTCTTCGTGGACCCCGACCCGGACCCCGCGGCGAGCTTCGCGGAGCGCTCCCGCTTGTTCTCGCTCCCCGGGTCATCGTGGGGGGACTACGACCGCGCGAAGCTCTCGCCCACGGGCGACGTGTTCGACCGGAAGGCGAAGAGCGTCACCCCGTCGCCGCAGGTCCGAGCGGTCCTCGGCATCGCCGACGATGCCTCGGACGAGATGACGCCGAACGACCTGATCAAGGCGATCCTGAAGGCCCCGGTCGACCTCCTGTGGAACGGGGGTATCGGCACGTACGTGAAGTCGTCGAAGGAGACGAACGCAGACGTGGGCGACCGCGCGAACGATCAGGTCCGGGTCAACGGCGCCGATCTTCGAGCTCGGGTCGTCGGGGAGGGAGGGAACCTCGGATGCACACAGCTCGGCCGGATCGAGTATGCCTTGTCCGGAGGTCGGATCAACACCGACTTCATCGACAACTCGGCCGGCGTCGACACCTCGGACCACGAGGTGAACTGGAAGATCCTCCTCGGACTAGCAGTGAGTCGCGGAGAGTTGACGTTCGACCAGCGCAACGAGCTGCTCGAGACGTGCGCGGACGACGTGGTCGAGCACGTGCTCTACGACAACTACCTACAGGCCCAGATCCTGTCGCAGGAGGTGGAGGCCTCCGTCGGTCGGGTCGAGGCCTACGAGGATCTGATGCAACAGCTCGGGGCGGACGGCGAGCTCGACCGCGATGTGGAGTTCCTTCCGACCAGCGAAGAGATGCTGGAGCGCCGCGCGAACGGACTGGGTCTGGTCCGGCCGGAGCTCGCCGTCCTCCTGGCGTACGCGAAGCGTTCGATCGCGAGCGCGCTCCTGGAGTCCGACCTTCCCGACTCCGATTACCTGCAGCAGGACGATCTCGTCAGGTACTTCCCTCCTTCGATCGTGACGCGGTTCGGTCACCTGATCCCCGAGCATCCGCTGAAACGAGAATTGATCGCAACGATCGTGGCGAACGACGTTGTGAACTCGTCGGGGATCACGTTCGTCTCACGGATGGTGACCGAGACGGGATCGCGTCCGGCCGATGTGGTTCGCGCCTACCGCATCGCTCGCGACGTGACCGGTGCGGTCGAGCGTTGGGAAGCGATCGAAGCGCTCGACGTCTCGATCGATCCGCCCGTGCAGAACGAGCTCCTGGGCGGGGTGGATTACCTCGTGGAGACGGCGTCGCGCTGGTACCTGGTGCAGGCGCACGGTGAGCGGCTCTCGGAGGCGATCGGCAAGCAGCGCTCATCGTTCGCGGAGCTCTCGTCGTTGATCGATCGGATCGGCCCCGACGCGTGGCGCGAGGAGCACGAGCACGCGGTGCGGCGCCTGGTGGGAGAGGGCGTCCCCGAAGAGATCGCGCGGCGGCACGCGTTCCAGGGGGAGCTGGTGCACGGGCCCGACATCATCGCGGTGGCTCACGCCACTGGGTGGGAGGTGCTCGAGGTCGCGCGAGCGTTCTACGTCTTGGGGGAACGGGTCGGTCTCGACTGGCTCGAACGACAGCTGGAGTCGCTCCCCGTCGCGACGCACTGGCTGCGTTGGGCCTCGCAGTCCATGGAGGACGATCTGTTCCTCGTTCGGCGCCAGCTGGTCGAGAAGGTCATCGCGGAGTCGCCTCACGTGACGGTCGACGCGGCGATGGGGGAATACTTCGAACGGCGCGTCGAAGCTGAGGAGCGCCTGCAGCGCTTCATCCACAATCTGGCCCTCGAAGGGGTCACGGACATCGCGCAGTTCACCGTCGCCCTGCGGCAGATCCGCGCGCTGCTCGGGTGAGCGGCGGGGCGCGAGGACCTCTCCGGCTCAGTCGAACGCCTGCAGCGTGACCCAGTAGAACCCGTGGACGCGGACCACGCCCAAGCCGGCGTGATGGAACCGGCGGTCGAGCAGGATCTGGCGAGTGTCGCTCTGACGCAACCATGCGTCGTGGATCCCGCGCAGCCCGCGGCCCCTCCCAACATCCTCGCCGAACACCGTCCCCCCCACGCGAACGATGATGGCCGCCAGGTTGGGGGTGTGCGAGATCGCGCCGGCCCGCGACATGCTGCGTGAGTGCGCGAGCGCCTCACGCGAGATGCGCTCGTTGATGCGGAGCGCGGGAAGCCCCATGAGGCTACGGCTGTCGTTCACGAATGCGAGCATCCTGTCGCGGAGCGTCACCGCTCCGCGGTCCTCGGTGACGGCGACGCCAATGGACCGGCCCGCGCCGAGACGCGGTCGAGCGTCGACGGGGGCAAGCACGATGAGCGATGCCAGCGTGGTCGACACCGTCAAGCCCACGACCAAGGAGCGTCTCCGGGGGGTGGCCATGTCTGCGCGGAGCCTATCGCCTGCTACGTTCGGCCGCCAAGGTCGACGGCCTAACCGTAGAGCTGGAGCGTCACCCACAGCCAACCCTTGACCCTGATCACGCCGATGGCGCCGAACCGGAACGCGGGGTTCAGCAGATTGCGCCGATGTTCGGGGCTCTGCATCCACAACTGCTCGACCCGGCGAAGCGTCGCCGCGTACGCAATGTTCTCTCCCCACGTGCGGGGGGCGTACGGCCGCACGAGGGTCGACAGGTTGGAGGTGTGGAACAAGACGTAGCTCTGGCTCATCGCTCTGCTGTGGCGCCACGCCTGGCTGGAGAGCCGCCGGTTCAACCGGATCGTGTGCAATCCGTGACTGGATCGCGTCTCGTTCACGAGACGGAGCATCTCGTCGCGGAACCGCATGGAGCGCGACCCGGCGAGCGCGGGCTCCGTGGATAGGTTGATCAGCGTTGCGAGCAATACAGGGACGGCGAGCGCGCGCATCAGCCGTCGGCCTCGGGTCATGCCAGAGAAGCCTATCGGCACGCTACGAGGGCGGCAAACACCCGGGTCAGCGGGGAGTTGAGGGGTTCTCAGTCGGTCGAACGCCGTTTGCGCGGCGTGAGCGAACGACCGACGAAGTGGATCGCGATGCCGAGCATGACCGCGAGCGTTGTCGTGATCAGGACGAACCCGACCACGATCGTCACCGGGTTCTCTCCCGCTCCCGGTCCGATGGCGCGCACGATCGCGTACACGGTCACGAACAGATAGAGCACCGCGAGCATCACGAACGGCAACGCGACGCAGAACGTCACGATCATGCCCGCGATCGCGACGCCGACCCCCTTCGAGCCACCCTCGTCGATGTGCT
Organism: uncultured Actinomycetes bacterium; assembly: GCA_963695975.1. Classification (GTDB taxonomy): domain Bacteria; phylum Actinomycetota; class UBA4738; order UBA4738; family HRBIN12; genus JBBQVZ01. Next base: position 656,043 of record CAVOIB010000002.1, read on the forward strand.
CGGTGCTCGGCTCCAGCACTTCCACCGACATGGCGTGAGTCTAGTCAGTCCCGTTCGATGGCAGATAGGGGTTAGGGACCGGGCCGAACGAGCCGATGTTCTTGGGAAGAACCACGCGGATGAAGAACCACGCGGATGAAGAACCACGCGGATGAAGAACCACGCGGATGGAGCGTTCGATGCAGCTGGAGGAGCGGCAGGTCTGTCCCTCTTGCGGGGGCGACAACCCGGTGGGGGGCGAGTTCTGTTGGCGATGCTACGCATCGCTCAAGGCGAGCGCACCCGGCGGTCCGGCAACCGGGGCCGAGGGCGTATCGACCTCGAGGCCGGGGATGCCTCGCTACCCGGTGATGCCCGCTCCTCCGGTGTCGCCGGAGTCGACCACGCCACCGTCATCTCCGGGCGGCTCGATGATCGTACGGATCGTCGTCGGCGTCCTCGCCGGGCTCGTGGGCTTGTTCGCGGTTCGGGGGTTGTTCGACCACGGTCCATCGCTTCCGGATCAGCTGGCCGGCTCGCCGCGGATGACGACCCAGGCCGCGAAGGACTTCGAGAAGCAGATGGCCGACGAGGGCGACAAATGGGACCTCAAGGTCGCCACCGCTGTCTACGGCAGCGGCGTCTCGCCGTCCTTCCTCGTACTGCTCGTGCAGGGCAAGGCGGTCGAGAGCACCGACGAACTGTTCAAGTCGCTCGTGGACGGCATGGCCTCGTCCGGCGCAACGGTCGACGAGGCCGCCACCGTGAGCGGGCAGCATGAGGGCGCCGACTACCGGTGCGTGCCGGTGGGCTCCGCGCAGACGCAGGCCGGCGCCTGCATGTGGCGCGCAGACGGGACGGTCGGCATCGTGATCGCGCTCGGGGGCGGCCTCGATCACACGCGCGACCTGCTCTTCACCGCCTACGACGCCGTGGCCTGACGGTCAGCCGGCGTCCCGGTCGAACGCCAGCGTCGGCAGATCCACGACCGATCCACCACCATCCGCCATCACCACCGCGCCGGTCATGATGGACGCATCATCGGACGCCAGGAAGGCGCAGATGGAGGCGATCTCATCGGCGGTCGCCGGCCGACCGAGCGGCACATCGGCGGTGACGAATGCGTAGGCTTCCTCGCGCGAAAGTCCCCGTCGCGAAGCCAACCGATCGACGATCGCGTCGGCCATCTCCGTCCGGACCCAGCCGGGACAGACCGCGTTCACACGGACGCCGTGTCGTCCGTAGTCGCGGGCGAGCGATCGCGTCAGCCCGATCAGTCCGTGCTTCGTCGTGGTGTACCCCACGTCGTCCGGCGGTGCCGCGATGCCGGCGATCGATGACATGACCACGATCGATCCGCGGCGTTCGATCAGCGCGGGCAGCGCTTCGCGCGCCTGCACGAACGTGCTCGTGAGGTTCGAGGCGATGCTCGCGTTCCAAGCGTCGTCGTCCGTCGCGGTGATCTCGGAGGTGCCCTCACCACCCGCATTGGCCACGAGCACGTCGAGGCCGCCGAACCGCTCGATCGCGGCCTTGACGGCGCGACGCACGTCCCCGGTACGTGTCGCATCCCCCGCGATCGCGATCGCTCCGACGTCGGCCGCGACCCGTTCGAGCGACTCGGCACGGCGGCCCAACAGGACGATGCTCGCCCCTTCGGCCGAGAAACGCCTTGCCGTAGCGGCGCCGATCCCCGAGCCTCCGCCGCTGATCAGCGCAACCTTGGATGAGAGGCGCATCTCGAGCCTTCCCTCAGCGCGGGGTTCGCTCGTCGGGCGTGAACCGCGGTCCGTGACCCGGGATGATCGATGCCGCGAGACCCAGGACGCGCTCGCGGTTCGCGCGGAGCAACCCGCGGTCGGATGCGTACGGGTCGTCGGCGGGCCCGTGCGCCGACCACCACAGATGCGTGAACGCGACGACGCCGTCGTCCGTCGTGATGAGCGTGGTGATGTCTTGGGCCGTGTGGCCTGGCGTCTCGATCAGCACCACGTTTGGCGACACTTCGAACCCCTCGGCCGGGCGGTCGACCCACAGGTCGTGACGGTAGATGGCCCAATGATCGTGCAGCCATGCGTGCGGGAACAGCGCGACGTTGAGGGTGTGATCGGGGTGGTGGTGCGAGATCACCACGTCCGTCACGTCGTCCGGGCCAACACCGAGCGCCGCGAGCGGGTCGAGGATCGCGGCCTGTAGAGGGACCATGCCCGGGTCGATCACGATGAGGGCATCGCCGTCACGCACGAACCCCACGGTGGAGCCGACGCGCAGCTCGTCTTCACGCTCGCGGATGTAGCCGTCGCTCAGGACGTGCAGCTCGGTCATCGTCGGTCCTTCCTTCTCGTCAGGCACCGGGCGCACGGTACACCGCAGCGCCGTCGACGTACGTCGCTTCCACGTCGAGGTCCGTGATCGCATCGAGCGCGGGGTCGAACAGGTTGCCCGACAGGATGATGAGGTCTGCCCGTTTGCCGACCTCGATCGAGCCGGTGATCGCATCCAAGTGATTGATGTAGGCCGAGCCCATCGTGAAGGCACGGATCGCCTGGGGGAGCGTGATGCGTTCCTCCGGGAGGAACGGCGTGTGCGCGAGCTCATCCGCCCGGCCGTACACGTACCCGGGTGGCTCGGTTCGATGCACGGCGACGTGCATCTCCTGCAGCACATCGGGCGTCGAGATCGGCCAGTCGCTTCCGAACCCCAGGACGGCGCCGCTTCGGAGCAGGCTGCCGAAGGGGTACTGCTGGGCCGCACGCTCGGGACCGATGAACGGGATCGTGAGGTCGGTCATCTGTGGGTCGTTCGACGCCCAGAGCGGCTGTCCGTTCGCCGACGCTCCCACCTGTCGGAACCGGGCGACGTCGTCGGGATGCACCACCTGCAGGTGCGCGATGTGGTGGCGCGTGTCTCGGCGCCCGTTCGCGGCGCGTGCGGCGGCGATCGCATCGAGGGTGTCGCGCACCGCGCGGTCGCCGATCGCATGGATGTGCACCTGGAAGTCCGTGGCGTCGAGGGCCGTGATCGCGTCGCGGAGCATCGCCGGGTCCACGTACGCGAGCCCGCGGTTGTCGGTCGGACGACCGTCAGCATCGAGGTACGGCTCCAGCATGCATCCGGTGAAGTTCTCGAGCACGCCGTCCTGCATGATCTTCACGCTCGCGGCGCGGTAGCGACCGACCGACGTTCGCTCCCGGAGCTCGATCAGCTCGTCGATCTGGTCGAGGTTTCGAGCGCGGTCCCACCAGAGGGCGCCGACGACGCGGCCGGTCAGCTCGCCACGTCCCGCGAGCGCGGGGTACACGTCGGTGACGTTCGGCATCGTGGGGTACTCCCCGACGATCGCGTCCTGCCACGCGGTGATCCCGAGGGCGTGGAGGTGCGCCTGCCCGCCGAGTAACCCGCGTTCGAGCTCGTCTGGCGTCGTGGGAGGCACGACGCGCTTGACCAACGTCATCGCGCCTTCGTGAAGCGTGCCTTGCGGTGCGCCGGAAGCGTCGCGCTCGATGCGTCCGTCGTGGGGATCGGGCGTGGATGCGCTGACCCCGGCGTACTCCAGGGCTCGCGAGTTCACCCACGCGGCATGGTTGTCCTTGTTCGGCAGGAACACCGGCCGGTCCGCGACGAGCGCGTCGAGCCGCTCCTTCGGCGGCAGCCCTCTGGGGAACTGGTCGAACGCCCACCCACCGCCGAGGATCCAGGGAACATCGCGGTGCGTCTCGGCGTATGCGCTGATCGCCGCGTCGTAGTCGGCGGCGTCGTGCAGCAGGCTGAGATCGCATCGCAGCTGGTTCAGCCCACCCGCCCCCGGATGAACGTGCGCGTCCTGGAACCCCGGGAGCAGCATGCGTCCATGGAGGTCGAAGACCTCGGTCCGCGTCCCGATCGACAGGTGGATCTGCTCGTCGGTCCCGACGGCGACGATCGCCCCGTCGCGCACGGCCACCGCGGAGGCCCATCTACCGGCCGCATCGACGGTGTATACGGCACCGTTGACGAACGCGAGGTCGGCGACGCCGTTGTTCACGTGCCTCGGCAGGGATCGGACCTGCGACACCAGTTCAGGGATGCGTGTCGCGGCGCCGATCCCGCGCCTCTAGCTCCTCCTGTTGCAGCGCACAGCATGACAATCAGATGATTCTAGCTGCTATGCGATAAGGGATCGTCGGTCTTGACGTGCCGAGCGCTTCCCCCCATCCGTTTCGCACACGCGGATCTCTGGGTGCAACTGACGCCGCGGAGGGTGGCTCTCGCATCGGTCGTCCGCTCGGGAGCTGGGTCTGGATCATCGCCCACACGTTCCAACGCACGCTGCGTGCGGCGCGGCTCCCAACATCGGGAGCCGCGCCGCGATCCCGTGTGCTACTTGTCGGGACAGTTGTCCTTCGTCGCGGTGTGGGTTGGAGACGCCTTCGACGACGTCGACGATGCCTTCGCTGACGGACTGGCGTTCGCCGCGTGCGCGATCGCCGTGCCGCCGCCGATGAGGACGCCCGAGATCGTCAACGCTACTAGCGCCTTGCCGAGCCGGTGTCGCATATCGCTCACCTCCTTCTGATCCGGTTGTGTTCGGGAACCAGTCAAATGGAGGCGGCTGAGAGATCCCGGGGAGAGCTCCGGGAAGCTTCTGGGAGTTCGGGCGCTCCGCGACTACGTGGACGCGAACGCGAGCGCCAACTCGAGCAAGCCGTGGTCCTCCGTCGTCACCACCGGTGGGAAGCTCGGGTTCGAGATGTTGTAGTCGGCGAATGTGATCGGGAGCGAGCCGGCGATCCGCACGGTCGATCCGTCGTAGGTCCCGGCGACGTCGAACGTCACCGACTTCGTGACACCGTGGATCGTGAGGTCGCCCGTCGCCTTGAGCATCCGCCTTTGGCCCTCGGCGGGGATCGAACCAAGGTTGATCGGCTCCGTGAGCGTGAACGTCGCCGTGGGGTACGTGCTGACTTCCATGATCCGGCCGTTGAACTGCTCGTCGCGGCGCGTCTCGTCGCTGGTCACCGTCGTCATATCGACGCTGAAGGTCGCATCGGTCACCTTGGTGCCATCCACCGTCATCGATCCGGTGACGGCGTCCGTGCGCCCGACGGCGTCGTGGGTCTGGCCGAAGAGCACCTCGTTCACGCGGTACCCGACGACCGAGCCGGTCGTCACGTTCCAGGTTCCGTCGACCGAGCCGCTTCCCCCGGCCGCGCTCGAGGTCGCACTCGGCGAAGGCGTGGATGACGCGGCGCCGAGCGAAAGGGGAGCCGGCGCCGAGCCCTCGACGAAGTGGAAGTAGACGAAAGGCCCGCCCACGACGGCGAGGATCACGACAGCTCCGGCGGTCACGAGCCACCACTTCCGACGACGGATCCAGGTGCGCATGAAAGGCAAGGAGACCACAGGTCCCTGGGTATGGGGTGAGCGGTTCCTGTGACCGAGCTGGCCTAGCCGTGGATCGAGCCGGGGGAATCAGGTGGCGGTGACGGCTGGGCGGATGAAGGGCAGCGCGACGTCGATCGTCCTGAGTACTGGCCCGGTGGCCCCTCTGGGCAGGGGGACCACCGAGCACTCCGGCTACGGCGACGGGGGAGAGGAGGTTGCCGCGGGCCAGCCGGGTTCGGCGCCGGAGAGATCCAGCGCGATGCGCTGGTACTGGTCTCGGTCGATCTCGCCCTGCGCATAGCGCATGCGCGCGTGCTCGAGCGCTGGGTCGGTGCGCGAGGCTCCGCCCGCGGGCGATGCCGCCAGAGGTCGCTGTCGTGTCGTCCTCAAGACCGCCCACACGATGAGCGCGACGAGCGCGATCAGCAGCAGGATGGGGACGACGTCTCGCAGCATGAACCACCATGGCGCTTGACCCATGGGGCCTCGGTATGGAGGGTTCAACACGTCTGCTTCACCTCGTTCTTCGATCGACTTCGACCAGTCAAGCGTCGGGGTCTATGAGCGCGATGGGCGACGCCTGTGGATCCTCTGTGGGTTCGCGGCCTCGCTCGATGGCGTCCGGCGAGCGCGAGGGGGTTTCTCAGAGAGTTCACAGGGACGCGGGTTAAGGTTCGGACGTGGACGGATCCCGGATCCTTGTGGTGGACGACGAGTCTCGCATCACCGACCTGGTGGCGATGGCGCTGCGATACGAGCACTTCGACGTGCAGACGGCGGACTCGGGGCGCGCCGCCCTGCGGGCCGTCGAGAAGTTCCGGCCCGCATTGATCGTGCTGGACATCATGCTGCCGGACCTCGACGGGTTCGCCGTCGTCGAGCGATTGAAGGCCGAGCGAGTGACGACGCCGATCCTGTTCCTCACCGCGCGCGACGCCGTGGAGGACAAGGTGCGGGGCCTGACGCTCGGCGGCGACGACTACATGACGAAGCCGTTCAGCCTGGAGGAACTCGTGGCTCGGATCCGCGCGCTCCTCCGCCGGACTGACGTCGCGGAGGACGGGTCGCTCGTGTTCGCCGACGTGGAGCTCGACGACGAGATGCACGAGGTCCGCCGCGCCGGCACGTTGGTCGACCTGACGGCCACGGAGTTCCGACTGCTCCGGTATCTGATGCAGAACGCGCCGCGCGTTCTCTCGAAGGCCCAGATCCTCGATCACGTATGGAACTACGACTTCGGCGGTGACGCGAACATAGTCGAGACCTACGTGAGCTACCTACGAAAGAAGCTCGACCTGATCGGGCCGCCGGTGATCCGCACGGTCCGGGGTGTGGGATACCGACTGAGCGCCCCCACCGCGTCCGAGCCGTCGCAACGCCCGAGGTGATCTCTCGTGACGCTCCGCGTCCGGCTGACCGTCGCGCTCGTGATCCTCGTTGGCGTCGGGCTGATCGCGGCGGACCTGGCGACGTACACGGCCCTTCGCTCGTTCCTGGTCCAGCGCATCGACCAGCAGCTCCGCTCGTCCCCGGAGTCCATGTTGAACGCGTTGCGGTGGACCGACTTCCAGCATGGACCTCCTGGTGGTGGCCCTGGTCCGATGCTTCCCCAGGGAACGTACGGCGAGATCTTCGACGCGAGCGGAACCTCGCTGAAGCACATGAGCTTGGGCTACGGCGGACCGCCCATCGCGCCTCCGGATCTCCCCGCGAAGTTCCCAGCCGGGACGGTGGATCATCCGGCGCTCTTCACAGTTGGCGCCGATGGCGGCGCGGGTCCGACGTACCGTGCGCTCGCGATCCGGGACGATGCCGGCGCGACGCTCGTCGTCGCGATCCCACTCACCGAGCTCGCTCGTACCCTCTCGCGACTCGTTCTCGTGGCGGGCCTCGTGACGCTCGCCGTGCTGGCCGCCATGGGGGTGCTCTCGTGGTGGACGGTTCGCCGCGAACTACGGCCGCTCGAGCGGATCGAGGTCACGGCGGATGCGATCGCCGCAGGGGATCTCTCGCGCCGCGTGGGTGAGACCGATCCCCGCACGGAAGTCGGGCGTCTCGGTGTCGCGCTGAACGTCATGCTCGAACGGATCGAAGAAGCGATGGACGAGCGGCGCGTTGCCGAGGAGTCGCTTCGCCGGTTCTTGGCCGACGCTTCGCACGAGCTTCGGACGCCTCTTACCTCGATCCGCGGCTACGCGGAGCTCTTCCGCCGCGGCGCGGACGCGAGTGCCCAGGACACCGCGCTCGCGATGCGCCGCATCGAGCAGGAAGGCGAACGGATGGGGGTGCTCGTCGACGACCTCCTGTTCCTCGCGAGGGCCGGGCAGGAGCGTCCGATCGCGCGCGAGCGGGTCGATCTGGTCCGGATGGCTACCGACGCGGTGGACGACTCGCGCGCGGTGGACCCGACCCGCGAGATCGCGCTGGAGGCTCCGGACACGCTCGTCGTGACCGGCGACGACGTGCGATTGCGGCAGGTGTTCGCCAATCTGGTCTCGAACGCGCTCGCGCACACGCCGCAGGGCACGCCGGTCACCGTTCGCGTCCGAGATGACGACGGGTGGGCGGAGCTCGAGGTGAGCGATCGAGGGCCGGGGCTCACGGCCGAGGAGGCCGGGCACGTGTTCGAGCCGTTCTACCGGGCGGATCCATCGAGGAGGCGCGTCCCAAACGACGCCACGGAGGAGGAAGGGGCCGGGGCCGGTCTCGGGCTGTCGATCGTGGCCGCCATCGCCGAGGCGCACGGTGGGACCGTCGCCGTTTCGAGCGAGCCGGGCGATGGTGCGGCGTTCGTGGTTCGGCTGCCGATCCAGGCCAGCCACGCCTAACCCTAGGCCGCCTGATGCGGGTTGCTCCGCTGTCGAAGGTGCCTCCGACGAGGTTGACAGCGTGCCATGCGATGTGCTGCGTATATCAAGGTGGTCTTCCTACGAGCGTGCTTGCGCGGATTCCGCGAACGACCCCGCTCTGGCGTCGGACTCGCGGTGATCGCGGCTCTGCTAACTCTCCTCTTGTCGCGCTCTCGGCCTGAGGTGAGCGCTGAGGCGGTTGGTCTCATCGCGATCGTGTTGGTCGGACTCTCCTTGATAGTGCCGTCCATCATCCATGAGGCGCATGGGCGCTGGCAGCTCCGCCCGGTTTGTTGGATGCAGGATGGCCGGTGGTGCCTGGAGATCAACCCAAGGTGGAATGACCGGATCAGCTGCAGATGCGTGGTCACTGACGAGTCTGGCCACTCGGCATCTCACGAGTGGGGGCAGCTTGGGGGCCGGGCCGCGGTGAAGTTTCCAGACCACTTCAAGCAGGTGCAGAGCATGAAGGCCGTTACCCTTCAGCCTCGGGGGCGCTACCTCGTCCGTTGGAACGTCAGGCAAGCCGGGAACACCTTCGAAGCTAGCTCGGAGTTCGTCTGGCGGTAGTCGTCCGCTATCAGCGGAGCGCTCAGGAACCGAGCTCCGCCAACAACCGCTCGGCCCGGGAAGCGCCGACGAGGTTCCCCTTCCGACGGCGCAGCTCGATCGCCTCGCGGAGGGTCGTCGCGGCATCCGGGCCGCGGCCGGCCAGCCGCAACACCTCCGCCAAGGCATCGAGGGCGTCGGCGTGCAGGTCCAGGTAGTCGGTCGGAGCGACGATGCCCACGGCGGCCATCGCGAAACGCTCCGCCTCGTGGTGTCGACCCCATCGGGCGAGTGTCTTCGCCCGCAACTGACGCCAGCGCACCTCCGCGTCGACATCTCCCTCGATGGTGATCCGTTCGGTGAACTCGGAGAGCTGGTATGCCTCGTCGTAGCGCCCTTGCGCGTACACGATGTCGCCGAGGTGCGGAGCGGTGCTCGCGAGGTTGCCCGTGTTCCCCATCCGCTCGAGGATCTCGAAGTCCTCCCGTGACTCCTTCTCGGCGGCAACCGGTGAGTCAGCGAGCATCTCCACCCGGGCCGAGTCGCCGAGTGCTCGCGCCAACGCGATCTGGTCTCCGAGCTCACGGGCGATCGCCTTCGCGCGGGTGATCAGCTCCCGGGCCGGCTCGAACCGCCCCAGCATCGCCTCGAGCTCGGCACGCTTCGTCGCGACGGCCGACTCAACCTTCCGATCGCCCCGGGCGCGGTCGCCCATCGCCTCCAATCGGCGGAGACCATCGACGACGGGCACGGGCCCTTGGGAGATCACCAGCGTCAACAACCGGGCGATCTCGGCCTCCTGCGATCGGCTCCCGGCACGGCGCGCGTGCTCGGACGCGCGCTCGAGATGCTCCTCGGCAAGAGCGCAGCGCCCGGCCCAGAACCGGATGGTCCCGACCAAGATCAGTGATTCGGCGACCCCGAGATCGTCGGACCACGCCTCGAACAGCTCCGCGTATCGCTCCGCCTCGGCGAGGCCCACCTGCTGCACCGCGTCTGGGTCGCGCATCATGTGGACGAACAACCGACGCACGCCCGCGAGCGCCTCGAGCCGGGGGTCGCCGAGGGTCCGTGCCTCTTCCATCGCCTCGCCGAGCACGTCGTCGGCGCGCGGGAGGTCTGCGCGAGATAGGGCCAGCCCTAGATCCGCGAGGAGTTCGAGCCGGAGCGGATCTCCCGGAGCCAGGAGCTCGGCCGCTCGCCCCAGGAGGTTCACCGTGGCCGAGAGGTCCCGCCTTGCGAACGCGCTGTGGCCCGCGGCGGCGAGGCGCTCCGCCGCCTGGCGGGCGAGCGTCCGCATCTGCTCGTCGATCGGACCGAGCTCGGCGCGGTACAAGTACGCCTGCTCCAGGTGATACCCGACGATCTCATCACGCTCCCCCAGCGACCCCGCCGTCCCGTCGAGCCACGCCGCGAATCGCTCATGGAGGTCCGCTCGGGTCGCCTTCGGGATCGAGCCGTACGCCGCGTCACGGATCAGCAGGTGCCGGAACCCGAGCGCGTCGGTCGCCGCAAGGTCGGAGCGCTCAGGGCGGACGAACTGCTTGCGGACCAGCGCCGCGATGCCGTCGCTCGCATCGGACACCTCGCTCGAGAGCTCGCGGACGGCGGCGGGATAGAAGATCTGCCCCATCACCGACGCGACCTCGATCAGCCGGCGTTCCGATGTGGGGAGCCTGTCCAGCCGCGAGGCGAGCAACGCTGAGATCGTCGGTGGGACCGGCAGGTCCGCGAGATCTCCTGTCGGTGTCCATCGACCCTCCTTCAGGACGAGCCGACCCTCGTCGACCAGGAGGCCCGTGATCTCCTCCGCGTAGAGCGGGTGGCCCTCGGCGGCGGCGGCGATGCGCTCGCGGACCACGCGGTCTACCGAGTCATCCGCCAGCAGGTTTGTGACGAGCCTTCCGCACTCTTCAGCGTTCAGCGGCTCGAGCAGGATCGAGGTGGCGTTCAACTTCCCGCCGGCCCATCCGGGGCGATCGTCGAGCAGCTCGGGGCGCGCCATGCACGCGAGCAGGATCGGAGCATCGCGAGCCAGATCGCCGACGTGCTCGACGAGCTCGAGGAACGTGAGCTCGGCCCATTGGAGGTCGTCGATCACGAACACCACGGGCCGCTCGGCGGCGAGCCGCTCGAGCAGCGCCCGGACCGCCCAGCGCATCTCCTCGGGGGTGGTCTCCCCGCCGTGAAGCCCGATCGCTTGCCCGACGCGCTCGGCGATCGCGACCGCGTCGTCATCGTCGCCGGCCAGCACGGCGAGCTTGCGGCGGGCCGCCTCCGGGGTGTCGTTCTCGTCTAAGCCCGCGACGTCGATCAAGGCTTCGGCGAGCGGGTAGAACGTGATCCCCTCGCCGTACGGCAGGCAGCGACCGCGCAGGATCGTTGCCTGGGCGCCGAGCTCGTCGGTGAACGCCGCCATCAGCCGGGACTTGCCCACCCCCCCGATACCTAGCACCGTGAAGAGCTGACACGCCTGATCCGTCACGGTGCGGTCGAACACGTCACGCAGGAGCGACAGTTCGCGTTCCCGTCCGACGATGGGGGCGTCGAGGTGTCGCGCGAACCCGGCGGCACCCGGCACCACCTCGACCAACCGGTGGGCCGGCACGGGATCGGCCTTCCCTTTCATCGACAGATCGGCGATCGGCTCGGCGACGATCGCGTCACGCACGAGCGAGAACGTGCGTTCGCCGAGCAGGATCTCGCCGGGGGCGGCTGCCTGCTCCAGACGGGCCGCGACGTTCACCGCGTCGCCGGTCACGATCTTCTGGTCGCCCGCCCCGGCCACCACGTCGCCGGTGTTCACCCCGATCCGGCAGGCGAGCGTCATCCCGTGGTCCCGGTCGAGCTCCGGGTTCAGGACCTCCAGCGCCGCGCGCATCTCGCTCGCGGCGCGGACGGCACGCAGGGCGTCGTCCTCGTGGACCTGCGGCACCCCGAAGACGGCCATGACTGCGTCGCCGATGAACTTCTCGACGGTCCCCCCGTGGCGCTCGATCGCCGCCTGCATCGTGTCGAAGAACCGCTCCATGACCCGGCGGATCGACTCGGGGTCGAGCGCCTCACCCATCGCGGTGGAGCCCGCGACGTCGCAGAACACGATCGTGACGGTCTTCCGGACCTCGTACCGGGTCCCCTGTGCAGTCAGTGGTGCGGCGCAGTCCTCACAGAACTTCGCCCCTTCCCGGTTCTCGTGTCCGCACGCCTCGCATCGCAGCACGGTGGCAGGTTAGACGGCGAAGGCTGGCGCGACGACCGAGTGCTCAGACCGCTGGGCCCGCCCCCTATGAACTTGACCCACTTCGATATCCGATGGAGACACCAGCTGCCAGCAGCCGACTCACTTCGGACGTCGAGTGGCGGCGGTATTCACTGGACGACCCCTTGGGAGGGGAACGTAAGCGATTGCCAGCGCTCGCGGGGGAGCTTCCTCCATGGAGGGAGCGATCCGCTCTGCCGTGGGACGCTCGGCCGCTCGTAGCCCTCGCGCGAGACTCGTCGCCGTGCCTGCGAGGAGTCCGAGCAAGAGCACCCCTTGGACCCAGTCCGTCATCGAACCCGGAGCGATCATCGCCACTACCTCCTTGTGTGTGGATCTCCGTCGCTCTCACCATGCGGCGGGCACCTTGAAGGACGCGAAGGAAGAGCTGAGCGTGTCCTGTGAGTCTCGTGTGACCGGGCTTGTCAACGTGGATTGACACATCTCCCATCTGTCAACTATCGTTGACGCATGAACGCGAGGGAACTCGAGACCGCGATCCGGAGCGAGGATCCGCAGGAAGCGCTGCGTGCGGTGTCCGCGCTCCGACACCTCGCCGACCAACTCGAGGGTCGTGCGGTGCGTGCTGCCCGGGAGCAAGGATGGTCCTGGACCCAGATCGGGGACGCCCTCGGCGTGTCGCGCCAGGCCGTGCACAAGAGGCTCAGGAGGGATATCCGATGAGCCGCAGGATGCTAACGGATGACGCGCGAGCCGCGCTCCTCGGAGCGGCCGATACCGAGGCCCACCGACGGGGGAGGCGCAGGATCGGCACCGAAGACCTGCTCATGGGACTGCTCGGGGAACCCGGAGGGCCAGCGTCGGTCGCCCTCGGTATCGACCTCGATCGGGCCCGCGCAGCGTCGGCACGGCTCGATGAGCGGGCGCTCGAGACCTTCGGGATCCACGCCGAGATCCCACCGGCTCAACCTGCGCGAACTCCCCGGGGCCGGCGCTCCTTCACGGGAGGCGCTCGATCCGCGATCGAGCGGTCCGTCCGGCTCGCGCGCCGAAAGCGAGCGAGCAGGGTCACCGCCGCGCACCTGACGGCCGGCGTCTTGACGGCGCACGAGCCGGATGACGCGTTGGCGCTCCTACGTGAGTTGAGCGTTGACGTGACCCATGCGCTCGCGGCCGCGATGGAGATGGTCGATGCGCAGCGCGGGTCATCGTAGGTGCGAGGGCTCGACACGACGTCAAGCGCGGCATCCTTCTGGAGCACGCGAGCCGATTCGGTCACCGGCGGCCGACTGGGTTAGGGTTGGCGACAACCGAGGCAGGGAGGCAATCATGCTCAGGAAGGTATGGACCATCGGGTTCGCCGGTGTCCTCGCAGTGGTCGCTCTCGGCGGGGTCACCACTGCCTTCGCGTCCAGTAACATCACCCAGCCTGAGACCTTCGTCCTGGACGACACCATCGTCAAGAGCGGGTACGTGGACGTGGGCAAGCCGGGTAACAGCATCGGCGACAGCTTCATGTTCGCCGATTCGCTCACCGATCCGGCCGACGGGTCCTCCGTAGGCAAGCTCCACGGACAATGCGAATTCCAGGTGAAAGGCTGGACGCTCTGCACGGCCGGCGCCTTCATCACGGACCGGGGCGAGATCATGTTCCAGGGCTTCGTCCAATTCTCGAACGGACTCTCGATCTTCGATATGCCCGTGATCGGTGGCACGGGAGAGTTCGACAACGTGCGCGGATCGGTCCACGTCGAGGACGTGACCAACAAGCTGTCGAAGCTCACCTTCACCCTCATCCCGTAGCGTAGAAGCGAGCCTGGCGCACCGCCCCGTCGGAGACTCCGCGTGCCTCCCGACAGGGGCGGGAGACCTGGTGCCGCGTGACACGCTGTGATGGTGGCTGCACGCGCCCCGGCGTGTGTCGCTGATCCTGATCAACATCCTGGGCGGCCTGTTCCGGTCGTGACGGTGGTGCTGGCGCGAGTCTTCCTGAAGGAGCCGATAAGCCGCTGGCAGCTGATCGGGCTCGCTGCGGCGGTGGTCGCCGTGATCCTCTGGCGATTCTGAGCTACCCGCGCCGCGTTTGCGGCGACTGAACGACGCGCCCAAGATGGCCGCTATGGACGGCGGCGGTCGGGGGTCGGTGACCCGGGGATGACTTCGATCCCGAGCACCCTCTACACGAAGAACGGCGACTTCACCCTCGCCTATCAGGTGACGGGGTCCGGGCGCGACGACCTGATCTACCTGTTGTTCGAAACACCGAACGTGGTGGCGAACTGGTTCATCCCCGAGCACGTGCGGTTCCTGGAGCGGCTCGCGGCGTTCTCCCGCCTCGTCATCACCGATCGCCGCGGCATGGGGTGCTCGGATCGTCTCGCACCCGGGACCTCACCGGTCCTCGAGGACCTGGTCGACGACCTCCTGGTCGTGATGGAGACGGCGAACGCGTTCTCGGCGACGCTGCTGGCCGGCGACGAGACGGCGTTCATCGCGCTGCTGGCCGCGGCGAGCCACCCGGACCGGATCAAGCGGCTGGTCCTGTGGGAGCCGAGCCCGTCGTGGCACCGCACCGACGACATGCCCTGGGAGGACTCCCCGGACATCATCGAGGCTCAGCTCGGGGTGATCCGTCGCGTGACGAACCTCCGGGGGTGGGCCGAGATCTCCGCTCGGAACGGCCTTCCCTCGTGGGCGAGCGACCCCGACAAGGTGGCGCTGTGGGAGGCCATGTCCGCGCTCTCGGGGTCCGCTGAGGCTTGGTACCAGGACCTACGACCGTTCTACGAGCTCGACCTGCGGGACGTGGTGGCCGCGATCCACGCGCCGACGCTGATCCTGGCCCGACCGGACGCGACGGAGGTCAAGATCCAGAGCGTCCGGTACCTGGCCGAACGGATGCCGAACGCGACGCTGGTCGAGCTCGACGGTCGGGACATGATGCCCTGGGCCGGAGACCAGGAGGCCGTCCTGGGCGAGATCCAGGGGTTCCTGACGGGCGAGCGCACGCCGGCGCCGCCCGATCGAGTCCTCTCCACGATCCTGTTCACCGACATCGTCGGCTCGACCGAGAAGGCCGCCGAGCTCGGCGACCGGGCCTGGGCCGAGCTGATCGAGCGACACCACGGCCTCGTCCGTCGACTGCTGGTCCCCTACCGCGGCCGCGAGGTCGACACCGCTGGTGACGGATTCCTCGCGACGTTTGACGGTCCCGCCCGCGCCGTGGAGTGTGCCCGCGCGATCGCGGAGGGCGTGCATGAGCTCGGGATCTCGATCCGCGCCGGGTGCCACGCCGGCGAGGTCGAGACGGGCGGGGGCGGCGTGCGCGGGATCGCGGTCCACATCGGCGCGCGGATCGCCGCCGCAGCCGGCGCCGACGAGGTGCTCGTGAGCTCCACGGTGCACGACCTGGTGGCCGGCTCGGGGCTCGCGTTCGAGGACGCGGGCGAGCACGAACTGAAGGGCGTCCCTGACACCTGGCATCTCTACCGAGTGGCGACCCCCAACGGCTAGCGAAAGCCAGCAAGGCCGCTGACTCTCGGCGCCCGAGAGATGCCCAAACTTGTCACGCGCCCCGGCGCGCAGTGCCACGTCGCCCGTTCGCTATACCCTCTTGAAGGTGAGCGTCGATTCAGCACAAGAAGCCCTCGTCGGCGTATGGAGATTGGTCACCTATGAGGACCGCGAGAGCGAAGCGGACCCTTGGGCGCACACGTTCGGGAAGGAGCCCGCCGGCCTCGCCTTGTATCACCCAACGGGCTTGCTGGCGATACAGGTCTTCGCTGACCGGGATTCAGAATCGACGGCTGATTACGTCGGATATGTCGGTACGTACCATCCGCGAGAGCACCGACAGGACGGCGATGCGTTCTCAGGCGTCGTGGAGCACCACATGTCGGCGGCATCTGACCCAGAGCTGCTAGAGGAGGATCCCAGTCGCCCCTTCACAGTTTCTGGTGACCGTCTCGTGCTAGGGGATGGACAGACTTGGCGGCGGCTCTTTCGAACGCGTCGTCTAACGTCGGGACGCATTTCTTACACGCAAGAACTTGCGACGCGCCCCGGCGTGTGTGGACCACCATCGCAGACCGCCTGACAGCAGCCAGCCGGACTGCCAGAAAGTCGCAGCCTCGCGGCCACCATGCTAGAAACGGCTCCAGAAGAAATCGGGGAGCGTTCAGAAAGTGCTAATCGGCGAACACATCAGCCTGAGACGTGCCACACCTGAGGACGCACCCTGTACAGTACTCCATCGTTCGTGAAGATTGGGTGGACGAGAAGACGTATCGCAAGGCCAGGCGCCCCTTCTAGTTCCTGCGAGCCCGAAGGCCCTCGCGGACTCCTTCGACCTAGCTGCCTCCGTAAAGCATGATTGCCAAACCTGGATTTGCGCCCCGGCGCGGGCTGCCGCCCGCTGCGGAGACGGACATCGCGAGCAGGACGATCGCTACTCCCTTGATAACGCAGATCCGGAGCCTCTCAACGTCGCTTCTCGGAGCGAGCATGATCCTGGAAGTTGTCCGAATCGCGGCCGATGGAGAGCCCTTCGATGAACGTTCCCGGGGTACTCTCGGCTTCCGTGGCAGGGGCGCGAGCAACGCGAATGAGGACGTTGTCGTGACATTCCAGGCGTATCTGGACAACATCAAGGCGAAGACGGGCAAGACGCCCGAGGACTTCAAGGCGCTCGCCGAGGAAGACGGCATCTACGCACCGGACATGAGAGCCGGCGATCTGGTCGATTGGCTCAACGGCCGGTTCGACCTCGGTCGTGGGCATTCGATGGCGATATGGGCGGTGTTCAAGAGCAAAGGCTGGGTCAACCAGGGGGACCCAACACCATGAAGAGAGCTCGAGCGCTGCTGCATGCCCAGACCCTGGACCGACCGGTCCACCGAGAGAAGGCGACGCGATAGTCGCTCGGTCGATCGTCGCGTGATGCAGGAGCGTCCGCACGGCACTTGCGCCGTCATCCATGTTGGATGACCATGCCCATTGACGCATGGTGACCACGCTGATAACGGGCGAGCCCTCGACGGAGCTCCTCGAACGGCAGCGCGAGCTGGACGCGCTGGCCGCGTTGCTCGTCGATGTGCGTGAGCAGCGACGAGGCTGGCTCGTCCTGGTCGCGGGGGAGGCAGGGATCGGGAAGACGGCGCTCCTGCGGCGCTTCTGCGATGAGCGCCGGAGCTCGGCTCGCGTCCTCTGGGGTGCCTGCGACGCGCTCTACATGCCGAGTCCGTTCGCGCCACTGATCGAGGTCGCAGAGTCGAGCGGAGGCGAGGTCGAGGAGCTCGTCCACGGCGAAGCGAAGCCCTACGAGGTCGCCACCGCGCTGATGCACGACCTGGGCAGGCACGCATCGAGCGTACTCGTGCTCGAAGATGTCCACTGGGCCGACGAGGCGACTCTCGATGTCGTTCGTCTCCTCGGGCGGAAGGTGGAAGGTGTGCCCGCCCTCGTCCTCGTGAGCTACCGCGACGAGCTTGATCGGGTACATCCGCTGCGGATCCTGACCGGAGAGCTCTCGACCAGCCCGGCGGTGAGGCGGTTGAGGGTCGATCCGCTTTCGCCGCAGGCCGTTGCCCGACTCGCCGAGCCGCACGGCGTCGACGCCGATGATCTCTATCGGAAGACCGCGGGCAACCCGTTCTTCGTCACGGAGGTACTGGCGTCGGCCGACGCCCAGATCCCGAACACGGTGCGGGACGCCGTTCTCGCACGCGTGGCGCGTTTGAGCCCCACCGCGAGGGCCCTGCTCGAGGCCGTCGCGGTCGTTCCGCCACGCGCCGAGCCCTGGCTCCTGGAGGCGCTCGCGCCGGAGGCCCTCGATCACGTCGAAGAGTGCCTCGCCTCCGGGATGCTGAGTTCGCATCCGGATGGTGTCATCTTCCACCACGAGCTCGCTCGTCTGGCGATCGAGGAGTCGGTGCCGTCGAACCGTCGCTTCATCTTGCACCGGAAGGCGCTCGAGGCGTTGGCGGCTCCGCCGGCGGGTGCGCCTGATCTCGCGCGGCTGGCGCATCACGCGGAGGCAGCGGGTGATGCGGAAGCGGTCTTGCACTTCGCGCCGCGGGCGGCTCAGCGCGCGGCTTCACTCGGCGCGCATCGGGAAGCTGCCGCGCAGTATGCGCGCGCGCTCCGTTTCGGTGACCGTCTGCAGCCCGAGGAGCGGGCCGAGCTCTTCAGTCGCCGCTCCGCCGAGTGCTACCTCACGGATGACAACGACGAGGCGATCGAGGCCCGGCGCGCCGCGCTCGAGTGCTACCGGGAGATCGGCGACCGCCGCCGGGAAGGCGACGCGCTCCGCTCCTTGTCGGAGATCCTTTGGTGTCCGGGCCGCATCGCGGAATCGCAGCGAGCGGGCCGGGAGGCCGTCGCCGTTCTTGAGCAGCTCCCCCCGGGTCGCGAGCTCGCTTTGGCGAACTGCAATCTCGCGAGTCTCGTGGGCGATGGCGCCCTGAGCCAGCGTGCACTCGAACTGGCCGAGCGCGCCGGCGACATCGAGATCGTCGTTCGTGCGCTCGGCACTGTGGGCTTCGAGGGATCGCTGAGAGGCACCTCGGAAGGGGGAGAGAAGCTCACTCGCGCCCTCGAGCTCGCAGGTCGCTCCGGACTCACTGGACCGGTTGGGAACACGTATGTCAATCTCGGCATCGCGTTCGTGCACCGCCGGTCATACGCGTCCGCGACCGAGTACCTCGATGCAGGCATCCGGTACTGCAGCGAGCGCGGACTCGAGCTCTACCGTCTCTATCTCCTCGCGTATCGGGCCCGATCGGAGCTCGATCAGGGCCGATGGGAAGACGCCGCCGCCACCGCCGCGGCCGTCGTCCGCGTTCCGCGGGCGTCGACGATGCCGCGCACGGTCGCCCAGGTCGTGCTGGGCCTCGTTCGAGCCCGGCGGGGAGATCCTGGCTGGTCGGCGCCGTTGGACGAAGCTTGGGCCCTGTCGGAGTCAACGGGCGAGTCGCTGCGGTTCGGACCGGCGGCCGCCGCCCGAGCGGAGACGGCGTGGCTCGAGGGCAGGCATGATGCGGCCGCCGGCGCAACCCAGACGGCGCTCGAGCTCGCCGTGCGAGAGGAGCTGCCATGGATGATCGGCGAGCTCGCCTACTGGCGCTGGCGTGCAGGCATCGAGGAGGCGGTCCCGGATCGGGGGGCGGAGCCGTATGCGGCCCAGATCGCTGGCGACTGGGCGCGTGCCGCAGAGCTCTGGACCGACCTCGGCTGTCCTTACGAGGCGGCACTGGCGTTGGCCGACGGGGATGAGGAGGAGCCACTGCGGCGCGCACTGGACGAGTTGCAGCGCCTGGGTGCGCGGCCGGCAGCCGCGATCGTCGCGCGCCGGCTCCGTGCGCGCGGCGCGACCGGACTACCGCGCGGCCCGCGCCCAGCGACGGGGCGGAACCCCGCGGGACTGACCGAGCGCGAGATGGAGGTCCTCGCGCTCGTTGCCCGGGGCTTCCGCAACGCGGAGATCGCGCAGCGCCTCGTCGTTTCCGTGAAGACCGTCGATCACCACGTCTCCGCCATCTTGCGGAAGCTCGGCGTCGGAACGCGCGGCCAGGCGAGCGCCGAGGCCGTCCGTCTCGGGGTCGTCGGCCAAGACCGGTAGGTCCAGCTCCTTATCTGGGTAGTCCTCCCGATGCGCGCAGCGGTGTCGCACCCCTACCTTCGAGGAAGTTACGAACGGAGGGAGGGAGGTGAGAGTGCCACGGTACGTCGTGGAGCGGACGTTCCCGGATGGGTGGCACATCCCCGCCGACGCGGAGGGCGCGGAGCTGTGTCTCGCGATCGGTGAACGCAACGCCGATGAGGGGGTCACCTGGCTCCACTCCTTCGTGAGCGACGATAAGACGAAGTCGTTCTGCGTATACGAGGCTCCGACCCCTGAGGCCATCCGCAGGACCGCCGCCCGAAACGGTCTCCCCGTCGACGTGATCACCCAGGTCCGTGTCCTCGATCCCTACTTCTACATGGATGGGGATCGTTCGTAAGGCTGCAGGCTCGAGGTCCGAGGCTCAAGCAGCGGAGATGAAAGGAGCAGACATGCGAAGGATCGGGATCGCGATGGTCGCGGTGGCCGTGCTCTTGGGCTCGGTCGCAGTGGTGGGGCCTGCGTTCGGTGCAGGCCACGCTCGGCAGGCCCCCACCCACCGGGCGGCGACGCCGGCCGTCAAGGTGTCGCAGAAGCTCACGGCGCAGCTCGCGGACGCCCGCGTCGCGACGGCGAAGTACGCGACCGACCTGAAGAAGGCGAAGGAGGACGGCTACTTCATCATCACGCCGATGATCGCCGACATGGGGTATCACTATCTCAACCCGGCGATCACCGACTTCGACGTGACCAAGCCGCCCATCCTCGTGTACGAGAAGCGGGGCGGGTCGTATCAGCTGGGAGCGCTCGAGTGGGTGTTCCCCGAGACGCCGGCGAAGCCGCCGCTCAAGGGCGCGACGTACGGGTCGTTCGGTGCTGCGTGCCACTTCAAGGATGGGACGTTCGAGTTCGCCAAGGCGGAGACCGACTGTCCCGCGAAGAGCCCGGATACGGGGTCACCGTTCCGCTTCTGGCATCCCGATCTGGTCACGATGCACGTCTGGATCTGGTACCCGAACCCCGCCGGGTTGTTCTCGGGAACCAACCCGCTCGTCTCACCGTTCAACTGATCTTGAGGCCAGGAACGCTGACGGGGCGGTCCTCCGGGACCGCTCCGTCAGCGGGAGCCTGCCCGTCGATCGATCCCGGCGATCAGCGCCGCGCCATGCCGCAGTCGCCGCGCCGGACAGCGCCTCGGGGCCGAACCTTGACGACATCGGCCGGCCTATCCATCACGAGGCTTCTCGATGTGCCCGCCGAACTCCTTGCGCATCGCCGAAAGGACCCTGTTGGCGAAGTCGGCCTCGCCACGCGACGAGAACCGCGACGCTAGCGCCGAGCTCAACACGGGCGTCGGCACACCTTCCTCGAGGCCCGCGATCGCCGTCCACCGGCCCTCGCCCGAGTCGCTGACACGACCCGCGAAGCCCTCGAGCGTCGGCGCATCGTGCAACGCCGCGGCCGTCAGATCGAGCAGCCACGAGCTCACGACGCTGCCGCGACGCCAGAGCTCCACAACCTCGGCTACGTCGATCGAGAAGCGGTACCGCTCGGGGTGCTCGAGCGGCGTGGTCTCGGCGTCGGCCTCTCGTGCCCGCAGGCCGGCGTCGGCGTTGGCGAGCACGTTCAGCCCCTCGGCGTACGCGGCCATAAGTCCGTATTCGATCCCGTTGTGCACCATCTTCACGAAGTGGCCGGCTCCCACCGGCCCGCAGTGCAGGTAGCCGTACTCGACGGCCGCGGGCTCACCTTCGCGCCCGCGCGTACGCGCCGCCATCTCGACACCGGGCGCGAGCGACCGGAACACGGACTCGAGTCGAGCGAACACCTCGTCATCAGCGCCGACCATCAGGCAGAACCCGCGCTCCAGCCCGAACACGCCGCCGGATACGCCGACGTCGACGTATCGGATGCCCAACGGCTCGAGTGCTGCGGCGCGCGAGAGGTCGTCGACGTAGTGCGTGTTCCCGCCGTCGATCACGGCGTCGCCGAACTCCAGTAGGCGTGCGACCTCCGTCAACGCTCGCTCGGTGATCTCGCCGGCAGGCAGCATCAGCCACACGGTGCGGGGGGTGGGCAACGCTGCCACCAGTTCGGCCAAGGAGTGAGCCCCCGTGGCGCCCTCCGCGACCAACGCTGCGACGGCTGCCGGCGCCACGTCGTGCACGACGCAGGTGTGCCCGTCGCGCATCAGGCGGCGGGCCAGGTTCGAGCCCATCCGCCCGAGCCCCACCATCCCAAGGTGCGTGGGCCGATCCGTGGCCATCGAAGACTCCTTCCGGTCGCCGGGGGAGCCATCGTACGTCCGTCATTCGCGAAACCCGCCGGTAGCCTGGACGTGTGAGTGTCATGACGGGCGGACAGCGCGACGGACGCTCCGACGCGCTAGTGCTGTTCGGCATCACCGGCGACCTGGCGTATCAGAAGATCTTCCCCGCGCTGCAGGCGATGGTGCAACGCAAGTTCCTCGAGGGACCGGTGGTCGGCGTCGCGCGGTCGGGGTGGACCCGCGAGACGCTGCTCGATCGGATGCGCCAGAGCCTCGAGGAGCACGGCGGCGTGGACCAGGCCGCGTTCGAGCGGTTCCAGGAGATGTTCACGTACGTGGACGGGGATTACCTCGACCCGGCGACGTTCGGGCGGCTGCGTGATGCGCTCGGCGAGGCCGAGAGCCCTTTGTATTACTTGGCGATCCCGCCGTCGTTGTTCGAGCCGGTGATCAAGAACCTCGAGGGTTCGGGATGCGCGAGGAACGCGCGCGTAGTGATCGAGAAGCCGTTCGGGCGCGACCTCGCCAGCGCGCGCGAGTTGAACGCGGTGCTCCGCCTCACGTTCCCGGAGGACGCGATCTTCCGGATCGACCACTTCCTCGGGCGGGAGCCGGTGCAGAACCTCGCGTACTTCCGGTTCGCCAACGCGTTCCTGGAGCCGCTGTGGAATCGCAACTTCGTCGAGAGCGTGCAGATCACGATGGCCGAGGACTTCGGCGTGCGCGACCGTGGCGGGTTCTACGAGTCGGTCGGGACGATCCGCGACGTGGTGCAGAACCACCTGCTGCAGGTGCTCGCGTTGGTGGCGATGGAGCCGCCGAGCGGCTTCGATCGTGATGTGTTCCTGACCGAGCGGGTGCGGCTGCTGCAAGCGATCCGGCCGCTTCGCCCGGACGACGTCGTGCGCGGGCAGTATGAGGGGTATCGCGAGGCGAAGGGCGTGGCGCCGGACTCGACGGTCGAGACGTTCGTGGCGCTCTGCGTGCGGGTGGAGACCTGGCGCTGGGCCGACGTGCCGTTCTATATCCGTGCCGGTAAGAAGTTGGCCGTGACCGCGTCGGAGGTCCTGGTGGAGCTGAAGCGGCCGCCGCGCGACGTGTTCGGCGAGCCGCTCGCTGGGCATCCGAACCACGTCGTCTTCCGGTTGGGGCCGGACCAGCGCATCTCGCTCGGCGCGCGGACGAAGATCCCCGGCGATCGCATGGTCGGTGAGGAGGTCGAGCTGGTCGCGGCGCATCCGCCGGCGGAGGAGATGTCGGCCTACGAACGGCTGTTGACCGACGCGATGGAGGCCGACGCGGAGCTGTTCAGCCGACAGGACGTGATCGAGCGCTCGTGGGAGATCGTCGATCCGGTGCTAGACGACGCGACGCCGGTGCACCCGTACGCGCCTGGCTCATGGGGGCCGCCTGAGGCTGATCGACTGGTCGAAGGCGTCGGTGGCTGGCACAACCCGCCACCCGTACCTCGATAGGACCATCGGAAGTTGCGCGCGTGGGTCCGAAACCGTCCTTGGTGTGCCGTGCGCGGAGTCACTTCTGGCGGCATGTCGCTATCGGTCAGGTGGCGCGGCGTGTGTCTCTCGTTCGTAGAGACGCCGCTTCGCGCGGACCACGTCGGCGTCGCGCGGATCGAGCGGCAGCGGGTCAGTATGCCTCGATCCTCGCTTCGCGATCCTTTTGACGCGGAGCTGCCGCATCTTGCTACCTCCCTTCCCCCAAAGGTGTCGGCGCGCACCACCTGTTAGTGAGGATGTGAGGCAAAGATGCCTGTTATGAGGTAGGACGCCTCGATCACGCTCGGTAGCCGATCGCTCTGGTGCGATCCCGCTGGCACCGGAGGCCGGCTTCGGCACTGCTCGATGGTTCGGCATAGCCCCTTGTCAGGCCGACGACCCGTGGCTACCGTCGGATGCGCGATGCGTGGACGCGGTTGCCTCCGGTGAGGGCTGGCGCCCGCTCCCTCGCGCTCGTCGCGATCTCCCTCGCTTTCGCGACCGGGTGTACCGGAGGATCGTGGGAGTCGCCGGAAGCAGGCACCGGCCAGGAGTCGAAGAGCCCGTCCTCGAAATCGCCGCCATCCGCGCAGCCAGTCGGCGTGCCCGGTGTGACTGGTCGGATCGTCGTGCTGGACGAGCTGGGGAACCTGACTGCGTTCGATGCCGACGGATCGGATACGATCGTCCTCGCCGGATCCGTGCCGGGCGAAACCGTCGTGAGACAGCCGACATGGTCGCCGGACGGCGCCCGGATCGCGTGGGTCCAAGTCTCCGCTGACGGGACGTCCGCCGCGCTTGTGACGACGACTGCAGACGGAACGCGGCCTACGGAGACCCCCATCACCGCGGCCGCCTTCTACCTCGCTTGGGACCCGAGGTCGTCTCGGATCGCCTATCTTGGCTCTTCTGCGTCTGATGAGATCGAGCTCGGCGTCGTGGACGTCGCCGCCGGCAGCGAGGCCGCTTCACTCGACGTCGGCAGCCCTTTCTACCTGTCGTGGAACCCCTCCGGGAAGCAGATGCTGGTGCACGTGGGGAGCGATCGACTCGACCGGCTCGCGATCGACGGCACCATCACCACCGTCGACGATCGCCCGGGAACCTTCAACGCTCCGGTCTGGACCTCGGACGGACGAACCCTCATCTACGCATCGAAGACCGAAGGTGGGCAACGGCTCGTCGCCTACGACCTGGATGCGGATCGGCGTGAGACTCTCGTGCGGTTCGATGGAGCCATCACCTTCGTCGTGAGCCCCGATGGGAGCCGCGTCGCCTTCCAGGTCGTCCGGGGTCGGACCGTCGTGGTTCCGCTCTCGGTGATCGATCGTCGGACCGGAGCTGTCAGGCGCGTCGCGACCGAGTTCGTCCCGGCCTTCTTCTGGAGCCCTCAGGACGCCAAGCTCCTGTATCTGCTGCCGGAGCTCGCGCTGGATCGTGTCTGGCTCCATTGGGGCGTGTGGGACAACGGGTCATCGTTCACCACCGGGCGCTTCTACCCGAGCCTCGAGTTCGGCCGCGACTACCTCCCGTTCTTCGAGCAGTACGCACAGAGCATGAGCCTGTGGGCCCCAGACGGCAGCGCCTTCGTGTACACGGGATCGAGCGAGTCGGGAGAGACGGGCGTCTGGATCCAGCCGGCCAGTCCGGACACCGCGCCTGTCCTCGTGGCCGACGGCGTGTTCGCGACCTGGTCGCCGGTGTAACCCCCAGCGGTCGGTAGCGGACTTCTTCGTCGACCGCTGCGTGATGGATCGGTCCATCAGGGCATGACGAGGACGCGTTGGACCGGCGGTAGGCCCGAGGCGACCTCCGCCCAGCTTGCGCCAACGTCCTCCGAGGCGAACACGCGACCGTCGGACGTCCCGAACGCGACGACGGAGCCTTCCGGAGGAGCGTCAAGGCAGTAGCTGTCGATGTTGTCGTCGAACCACTCGGGCAGCCCGGTGCGACAACGCTCGAGCGCACCGCCCGAGAGATCTCCTCTGTAGACGGCGCCGCGCCCGCCCCCAGGGCCCTTCGAGGCGGAGAGGAGGAGCGCGTCTCCGCAGACGGCGATCGCGCGCGAGTACGGCGCGTCCAGTCCGTCGCTCCGGATCGTCCATGTGCCGCCGCGATCCGCGCTTACCGCGAGCCCGCGGGCGCACGCCGCCAGGACCAAGCCTTCAGCGGTCGTCACCTGATGGATGTCGGCGTCGATGTCGATCGTCGGAGTCCACGTCTCGCCTCGATCCTCCGTGCGGAGGATCCCACCCACGTGCACGTTCACGTAGACCACGTCATCCCACTCCGCGATCGATCGGGTGTCGGGCGGGCCGCCCCACGGTGTGTACCAGTCGGATCGCCCCTCGGCCCGATCGAACGACCCGACCGGCTCGAGACCCTGGGTGGCGACGCGGAACAACCGGGCGTCCGACGAGCCCACGAACACGTCCTCAGCTGTGGCTGCGATGCACGTGCCTCGGTGCTGATCGAGTCCGCCCACGTAGGCCCACTTGTCGATATCTGACGCGTGCCACACCTCGGTATGGTCGATGATGGCCCAGAGCTCCTCACGTTCTGATGCGATGGTGGTCACGTCTCGACCGGCGAGGTTGACGGTCATCCGATCCCCTTTGTCATCGAGCGTGTGGAGCCCGTCTTGGGTGGAGACGAAGATCGATGGCATCGTTCTATCCCTCACCTTGAGCGTCGGCAACGGCTATCGCGGTCCGCGCTCGCGAGGCCGACAAGGAGCCGAAGTGTTGGTGAGCTTCCGCGTGCGAGCGCGGTCGGCGCGTATCGACGGAAGATCGCGAGGAACGCTTCTTCGTCCCGTCGGACACGCGATCGAGAAGCTCCTCGTCGCACAACTGCATCAGGTTAGCGATGGACATCGCGTCGCTCCACCGCCCCGCGTCCGCCCGCTCGACCATCCGCTCCCACACGATCGTTCACTATCCGCATTCCGGGACGAGATGGATCGACCCTGCTCGCACACGGGCCGATTCTAGGGTTGTTGAACCCGGGCCGGCGCAATCCCCCCGATCTGCTCGCGCGTAGAACTTGCGCCACGAACAGATGGGCAGGCGATCGAAACGAGGGGACATGCGTAGTAGATGTGCGACCTTGACGGGGTTGATCCCGGCGATCCTTTGGATGGGAGTCGGTGTCGCGAGTGCCGCCCCCGATCGACGGGTGGCCTTCCCGTCGCCCTCGGTGCAGATGGCCTCCTACGATGATCATCTCGATGCGATCGTGACCACGGACAGCTCGAGCGAAGCCCAGGCCAAGAACATGGGCATCAACCACTCTCCGGTGCTTTCGACGCTCAAGCCGTCGATGTTCCCGAAGATCTACTTGATCAAAGGTGCTGCCGCGTCGGGTCAGCTCTGGGTCCTCGGCGCCGAGCCAGGCGAGGCCAACTACTCCCCGATCTGGAACGAGGTCTTCGTGACGTGGGGGCAGGGAGCCACACCGGTGGTGCTCACGAGCGACACGCAGATCGACCAGCTTGCGACTGCGGGAGATCTCACCGAACAGCTTGTGGGCAAACTGTTGGACGCCGCGGTGATCGCCGAGGACGTCGTCGCGGGAGCGATGGTCGAGCCCCCGACCGCGTTCGAGACGTTCTACGACGCCCACAAAGATGGGATGCTCGCCACGGACGTGTCGACGAAAGCCCAAGCTGCGGCCGAGCACATCAACTACTCCGCCGTGCTTGCGGGACTCGATCCTTCGGTCTTCCCCGAGATCTACATCGTGGGAGGCACGATGGCCGAAGGCCAGCTCATGGTCCTAGGGTCAGAGCCGGGCGAGGCCAACTACTCGCCGATCTGGCTCGAGACGATCGTGCACTGGAAGCCCGGCGTGTCTCCAACCGTGATCAAGAGTGACACCAAGATCGACAAGCTCATCGCCGCAGGGAAGGTCACGGAGCGCGGGACGACCGTGCTCTTGAACTGCCCGGTCGTCGGCTAACGAAGGACCGGCACGGATCGAAAGGGGGAAGGCGTGCGGAGAAGATGGAACCGACGTGGAGCGGTATTGCTCGTGCTCGGACTCATACTCGGGGGCTCGAGTCAGTCGGCGACGGCGCGTGGGAAACCCAGTCAGTCGGCGAGACTGCAGCGAACCCGCGTCGCAGTGACCACGAGGAAGGTGGAGATCGTCGACTTCGCCTTCTCACCCAAGACGATCACCATCTCGAAGGGCACCCGGGTACGTTGGGTGAACACAGGCTCCACGGGACACACGTCAACCTCCAACACGGGCAAATGGGATTCGGGGATCATCGCAGCTGGTGATTCGTTCAGTCGAGTGTTCAAGACGACGGGGATCTTCCGATACCACTGCAGCATCCACACGGCGATGACGGGAAGGATCTCGGTTACCTAGGCGCCCGCCCTCGACTCAAGATCGTGATAGCGGCCACCTTCCACAGGTCCTGTGGCAGAGTGGGAGGACTACTCGCGACGGAGGGGGCAGGCATGGCTGGCAAGGACAAGGGTGGAGCAAAGAGCTCGAAGACCGCGGCCAGCAAGACGCTGAAGGAGAAGCGCGCGGCGAAGAAGGCTAAGAGCAGCTCGGGGTCGTCATTGGGGAGCTCCACGAGCAAGTAGCCCCAGTTATCGAACATCTCGTGACGCGTCCCTGCAACGATGGGCCCTTGACCGTTCGCTCCATTGAGGTGGTCCGACCCCTCTAGGACGTACCCCTAGTACGATGCAGATCGTTCGCGTAGTGGCGCGGCTCGTTCTCTTCGCACCCGAGGAGTCGATCGTGATTCAGCTCGTCCGTGTGGAAGTGGCCGACGGCGTTGCTACCATCCGCCTCGACAATCCTGACCGGAACGTCATCGACATCCGCGCCGCCACCGAGTTGCACGCCGCCGCCCTCGACGTGAGCCGGCGCCAGGACATCCGCGCGGTGGTCGTCTGGGGCGGCGAGCGCATCTTCTCCGCCGGCGGCGACGTCGAGCTGATGTCGGACCGTTCCGCCGAGAACATCCGCCCGATCATCTCGGCGCTGGGTGACGCGCTCGTCGCGCTCGAAGCGGTCCCGAAGGTCGTCATCGCCGCGATCAACGGACTTTGTCTCGGCGGCGGGTGCGAGATCGCGCTCGCCGCGGACTTCCGCTTTGCGTCCGAAACCGCGCTGCTCGGCCAGCCCGAGATCCGGTTCGGGATCATGCCGGGTGCGGGGGCCACCCAGCGCATGCCGCGGATCATCGGATGCTCGGCCGCAAAGGACCTGATCTACTCCGGCCGGCGGGTCAAGGCTCGTGAGGCCCTCACTTTGCGGCTGGTCGACCGCGTGCTGCCCGGCCCGGCGGTCTATCCCGCCGCGCTCGAGGCGGCTTCGCTCTACGCCGAGAGCCCGCTCGTCGCCATCGGCGCGGCGAAAGTAGCGATCAACGCTGGGAGCGGCTTGCCGCTGGCCGAAGGCCTCGACCTTGAGCGCGACCTCGTCTGCGAGCTCTTCGGCACCGAGGACCAGAAGGAAGGTATGCAGGCCTTCCTTGGCTCGCGCCCCCCGCTGTTCAAAGGGCGATAGCGCCGCGAGCCGTTAGTTCGGCCGTCCCGGTTTCGCGGCCGTCCGGGCCTTCTCCTTCTGCCTTCGGGCAAGGAGCTGTGACCGTGCGGACCGAGACTGAGCACTCGCAGGGGAGCGCCGGGTTCGTGGCCGGATGCTTCTTGGCGTACAAAGCCTGCTGGCGTTCGAGCAAGGGGCGAGAACGCCAAGAAGATCGAGCATAAGAACAACTTCTCACCGACCGGATGGTGCTCCGGAGCGCAGGCGAACCTGACGCGGCACCTGCTCGGTAGGTGCCCCAGCCAGAAGGAGACGCGGCTCTTCTTAGGTCACGTACCCTTCTACGGTCTTTTCGTCACGCACACTCGCCTGATCCGGGTTAGACCCTGCCGCCCTGCGAGCCCGCCGCTGATGCAGGAGATCCCAACACTGGTCGAGGCTGACCTCGAGACGTTTCAGCCGCTGCTGGTCAGCCTCGGACGCCTCCCCTCTGGACTCCTTCCCGAATAGCTCGTGCTCCTCATCGGCAAGCTGATTGATCCGCGCGATGACCTCCTGGTCGTCCACGACCTCACCTCCCGCTGTCGGCGCCTCCGCAGGCTCCCGCCGCGTGAGCCGGTCCGATACTCCACGCGGTCGTATCGGAGAATAGCCCGGCGAGGCCTTGGTGCTCCGCCTCGATCTCTGTCAGCTTGCCAAGGAATCTCAGTGCCCCTTGCCTGGACGCGGGCCGTCTTCCGAACCGTGGAACCCTGACCCAGCCACCTCATCGCTGTTCCTGTCGAGACGCCCGTAGCGGTGAGCCACCCTGCTGCTGCCTCGTAGTGATGAGAGCCGTCACGGGTGTCGGTGCCCTTGAGTAGAATCACCACGCAAAGCATCTGGAGTGGCTCGGTACCGCCGAGCCCGGCAACCTGGGTCGGACGCCCAAGGTGCCTCTCCGAGTTCGGAGGATGCGGCCGCATCGCGGCAACCAACCGTCCGGGGTGGAACCCCGCGGTGACCCACGTCGCATCCCACGCTGGAGCCGGTATTCAACGGCGTCCTCGCGGGGGAGGAGACGCCCATGACCCTGTTTCGCTGGAGACACAGCCCCACGAGGCCGGTCGTACCCGAGCGGCCGCCGCACCTCGACCTCGTCGCCGACCGGTCCTTGTTCCGGATCTGCACGACGTGCCATGACCCGTACGGCACCGAAGCGCAGCAAGGATTCCCGACGCCCCAGCGATGTCGGTGCAACAGGACGGATGAGCCCACCTGGCCTCGGTTCGACTTCAACGAACACGTGCATCTGTGTCGGTGCTGCAGGGCCGTCGCGCTCGATAGCGGCTCGCGCTGGTCGGTGTGGTTCTGCAAGCCCTGCAAGGACCGGGTGCGCTTGCTGAACCACAGGCTCCGGCGTGCGGCGATCCCGATCGGACGACACAGCCTGATGGCCGGTGTCGGCATCGCCGGCGTGGATCTCGTCGAGACCAAGGGTCACGACCTGGGCGACCTGATCGAGGGGTTCGCCCGGGAGGCGACGGGGCTGCGGGCATCCATGGATCTCCTGTCCCAGGTCGCACGACATCGCACGATCGAGATGCGACGACTCTTCGGCTACGGACCGCTCGATCGCCCGGTCCTCGCTGAGTGGCTGGCGCGTGCACAGGAGGAAGCCGTGGCCAACCCCGAACTCGGCGTCGACGCCGCGTTCCGAAACCTGGTGCAGGGAATGGGCGCCGTCGGGTGAAGCTTGGCGGGCCCGACCTCTCGAGAGGTCGGATGACGACGGCCGGTTTAAGGAATCTGCGAACACCGAGGGCATGTCACCCGTCTTGTGTGTGGCGAGCGTCAGCGCTCCAGCAGCACGCGAGCGCGGGACGCCAGGGTCTGACTACGTCGTCTGTTCCAGCACCGCGAGGTCGCGCTGCGCATAGCGGTTGTGCCAGAACTCTTCTTCCATGACGGTCTGGACGCAATCGAGCACCGTGGCCTTGCCGTTCTCGAGCACCTCGACTTCTCGCGGGAAGTCCGCAGCGTCGACGTTGGCCAGGTAAGCGCGAAACGTCGTTGCACGGTCGGTGCGCACGGCGAGCACTTCAGCGAGCGACGGCTTGACGCTGTAGTCGAGTCCGGGCCAAGGGAAGTCGAGCGAGCCTGTGTTCGGGAGTCCCATCGCATGGAAGCTCTCGCTGAGGATCGGCACGTTGAACCACTTCTCCATGGCGAAGACGAGGTGCCGCACCGTCTGCACGAACGAGAACTCTTCGTCGACCGATTCCTGCGCCATCTCTTCGCCGAGCGCCTGCGCACGCGCGATCGTCGGAGTCCACACCTCTTCGAGCGCCGCCCATGCGGCACGCAAGCCGTCTGGATCTGACGCGCGGATCATGGCTCGCACCGGATACCAATCGTCGTGCTCGTTCACGTAGTCGGTCACGTCGACGCCGTTCACGACGAGCTTGTCGACGAACGCGTCGATGTCGACGTCGACCACCCACGCGTGACTGATCCGTGCACCGGTGAAGTTGACGTCGCGGAAGCGAGCGCCGCTCATGTCCGCCCCCCAGAACACCGCTTCGGTAAGGTCACCTTCGAACTCTCCCGGCATTGCTGCCCTCCGTCTCTGCCTCTTGGTACTGCAACCACTGCCAGATACGGCAGTTTCGCAGTCCCAAGAGCGTGTTGCACACGCCGCCGAAGGTTGGACCGTTCGGTCGATAACATGGCGCCATGGCCTCCGAGCGCCTGCCGCAGTTCCCGAAATCGTTGGGAAGTGACCTCGCGACCGGTCGGAGGCGTGACTCCGGCGGGCCCGAGCTCGTCTCTTTGGGGTGGGTTCGAACATGGAAGACTTGGTGCCCTCGGCAGGAATCGGACCTGCGACACCCGGTTTAGGAAACCGGTGCTCTATCCACTGAGCTACGAGGGCCGGGGGCTGCGGAAAACGTGGGCGAAAACCTCCTTTTCAGGGTGAGGCAGCCGGATCGAGTGTAGCCAGACGGGTTAGCGCACGGGTTCGGAGGGCATCGGAGCGTTTGGAGTGATTGGGGACCAGCTTTCCTGGGCCGGTATCGGAGGAGGACCTCAAGCAGCAGCGGAGAGGTCGCGGCGCCTGTGATGTCGATGCCAGCTCAGCGTGTTCATGCCCAGTCCGAAACCGAGGAGATCAGCATCTTGCGCGACATGTCCCACGCTGTGGGCGCGGCGCCAATAGAGGGTATCCGAGAGCCTTCGGTTGACGCTCTCAGCGTCGACGCGTCTCGCACTGAACGTTGGATAGTCAGGGTCATCCGGTGGTATCGCGCGCAGGTGTTCCGCTCGGTTCAGCTTGCGGCTTTCATCCTCGACGTTGTGATGAAGACGTAGTCGCAGGGTCGTCCCGCCCTGCTCCTCGGGGAGCTGGTACTCGTTGTAGAAGCGGTAGCGGCCCGGTCTGCCTCCCCGCGCGGTCTTAACGCGCTCCAGGGACAAGAAGATGAGATCGCCCCTTTCCGAGAGCACCCCGAGCCCGGCCGCTCCACGCCTGGCGTACACCTTCACCACTTCCGAGCCCGTGGCGTCCTTCCGATCAGTCATCACACGTCTCCATCAGGTAACCAGCCGGCCGTCTTAGGATAGCGTCCTAGGAAGGTTGCAGGTGCGCGCGGGCGGCCGTGCGGAAGAGGTGGAGCAGTTCGCCTCGGCTCATGCCAGCTGAGCCGAGCGTCAGCTGGATCGAGAGCCCGTCGACGAGCGCGGACAACAGTCGCGCGGTCTCGTTCGGATCGGCTGTCTCGAACGCACCCCGTTCGCAGCCGTACCTGATCACATCGCTCAGGATCTCCCGCCACCGGCCGTCGAGCTCGTCATGGACCCGGGCGACCTCCGGATCGAACGACGCGTTCGACCACACCTCGAACCAGAGCGCCCAGCCTTGGTCGCCGGGTCCGCTCGCGGCGGAGAGCTCGACGAGCGCGTCGAGGCGCTTCCACGGGTCCGGGATGCGCTGGATCTTCTCGGCGACCAGCTCCGATAACGACTCTTCGCTCTGCCGTATCGCGCGCATGAGCAGGTCGCTCTTCGAGGGGAAGTAGTACGTGACGTGGCCAGGGCTCATGCCCGCTCGCTCGGCGACGTCGGAGACACGAACGTTCGCAAGGCCGCGCTCCGCGATCGCTTGCGCGGCCGCGTCGATGACCAGCTCTACACGGGCCTTGCCCTTAGCGCGACGCTCGGTCACCACTCTCCCTCCCAGTCCATGCCGCTACGAGCCTAGCCCGGGTGATCCGGTCGGCGCGGATGACTCGGGACCGGGACCGGCGGCGTGCGATCCGTCAACAGAGGTCGTCCACGCGAAATGGCACGCGGCCCGCTGAATCGGAGAGGGACCGGCGAGATCAGGGTCGACCTCTCCGCAGATCTCCTGTGCGAGGGTGCATCGAGGGTGAAAGCGGCATCCTTGCGGGATCACGAGCATGCTCGGCGGCTCGCCGGGAAGGGCGGCCTCGCCGGATCGTTTCCTCGACCCGAGTCGCGGGGCGGCGGCCATCAGGGCCACCGTGTACGGGTGACGTGGGTCGGAATACAGATCCCGGGTCGGCCGATCCTCGACCACTCGACCCAGGTACATCACGATGACCCGCTCGCTGATGTGTCGAACCACGGCCAGATCGTGGGAGATGAACACGAGCGTGAGGCCGAGGTCCCGCCGGAGTCTCGACAGAAGGTTGAGTACCGATGCCTGCACCGACACGTCCAGTGCCGCAACCGCCTCGTCGGCGATCAGGATGTCGGGCTCGAGCGCCAGCGCACGCGCGATACCGACCCGCTGACGCTGGCCGCCCGAGAGTCGGAGGGGGTAGGCGCCGAGGAGAGAGCGCGGCAGTTCAACCAACTCAAGCAGCTCGCCAGCGCGTTCCTCGACACGATCCGCGGGCACCATGCGATGCACGCGGA
The DNA here is from genome assembly GCA_963695975.1 of uncultured Actinomycetes bacterium. Classification (GTDB taxonomy): domain Bacteria; phylum Actinomycetota; class UBA4738; order UBA4738; family HRBIN12; genus JBBQVZ01. Next base: position 689,803 of record CAVOIB010000002.1, read on the forward strand.
GGAGCTCGGTGAGCGTCTGACGGACCGTCCGCGACGGATTGAGCGAGGACGAGGGGTCCTGGAAGATCATCTGGATCCGGCGCATCGTCGCGCGGTCTCGCGGCCCGACGAGCTGCGAGCCTTCGAAGGCGATCCTGCCGCCCGCCAAGGGGACCAGACCGATCAGCGCTCTCGCGAGCGTCGACTTGCCGCATCCCGACTCCCCTACGATCCCCACCGAGGCACCCCTCTCGAGGACGAGATCGACCCCGTCGACGGCCGTGACCACGGGCAACGGACGGCCGCGGAGGCGCGCAGCGAAGGCCGAGCCCGACCGAAAGGTCACGCGCACACCGATCGCTTCGAGCAGCGGCGTCACGGCTGCGTCCCCTCGAGCACATCAGGGTGGATGCAGGCGGTCGCGTGTCCCGAGGCAACGGGATCCAACCGGTGTGGCGCCGCGCGACAATCGTCACGTGCGAACCCGCAACGCGGTGCGAACCGGCAGCCCGGAGGGAAGTCTCTCGGGTCCGGGGGTCTCCCCCCGATCGCATCGAGTGCATCGGGGTCGTCTTGGAATGACGGCGCCGCACCGATGAGGGCCGACGTATAGGGGTGTCGCGGCGAAGCCAGCACATTCTCAACGCTCCCGAACTCAACGATCCGGCCCGCGTACATCACCGCGACCGTGTCACAGACCTCGGCGATCACCGCGAGGTCATGGGTGACGAACACGATGGCGGTGCCGAGATCTCTTCGAAGTTGCGCGAGCAACCCGAGGATCTGGTCTTGGATCGTGACGTCGAGCGCGGTCGTCGGTTCGTCGCACAACAGGAGCTCGGGCTCCGTCGAGAGCGCGGCGGCGATCATCACTCGCTGCCGCAACCCTCCCGACAGCTGATGGGGAAACATCCGTGCCCGTCGTTCCGGGTCCGGCACCCCAGCGGATCGCAGGAGCTCCACCGCCCGCCGACGAGCGGAGCTGCCGGTGAGCCCCCTCCGGCTCCGTACGCCCTCAGCGATCAGGTCGCCGACCCGCATCGTCGGGTTGAGGGCCGTCATGGGCTCCTGGAAGATCATCGCGGCGCCATGGCCTCGTACGTCCGCAGGGGCCGCCCCCTCCAGCGTTCCGCCTTCGAGGGAGAAGCGGATGATGCCCTCTACCTCGCCGCCCGGGGGAAGCAACCCGAGGATCGATCGCAAGGTGAGGCTCTTCCCCGAACCCGACTCGCCGACGATCCCCAACGCATCACCTCGCTCTACCGAGAAGGACACACCGTCCACGGGAGCGATCAGCCGGTTCCCCACGTGGAGACGGACCCTGAGGTCCTCCACGGTAAGGAGCGGCACGCTCAACGACGTGTCCAATCCTCGACCCCTTCGCCGATGAGGCTGAGTCCCAGTCCGAACCCAACCACCACGAGCCCCGGAACGGTCGATAACCACCATTGGTCGCGGATGTAGGGCTGCCCGGCGGCGATCATCGCGCCCCACTCGGGAGTAGGTGGTCGGATCCCGAGGCCCAAGAACGACAGCGCGGCCAGCCCGAGCGTGGCGATCACGATGTCGGAAGGCAGGTACACGAGCGTTTGGCTCGCGGCGTTCGGGAAGATGTGCAGCCACAGGATCCGGCGGGACGGCAGACCGGCGGCGCGTGCCGCCTCGACGTAGTCCAAGCCGCGCACACGCAGGATCTCGCTTCGGATCAGCCGCGCATAGGCGACCCAGGCGATGATCGTGAACGCCACGAGGATCGACGACATCCCCTGACCGAGCGCGAACACGAGCGCGATGATCAGGATGTAAGTCGGGAACGCCTGGACGACATCGGCGGTTCGCATGACGATCGTATCCCGCCAACCGCCGCGATACGCGGCGATCGACCCGAGCACCGTGCCGACGGTGGCGGGAAGCAGCGCGCCGAGGAATCCGACGAGGAGGTCGACGCGGGCCGCGAAGATCAGCCGCGAGAACACGTCGCGACCCAACTCATCCGTGCCGACCAGGTGAGCCCAGCTGGGCGAAGCGAGCGCGTTGAGAGGGTCTTGGGCGAGCGGATCGTATGGTGCGAGGAGGGGCGCGAACACGGCGACGAACACGTACGCGAGGACGATCGCGGCGCCTACCCAGACCCGACGGGGCACCCGTACTCTCTCGACCACCAGCTCGTGACGCTGCTGGGACGCCGCCTGCTCCCTGGTGAGGTCGTCCGCCAGGCTCACGACTCGATCTCCACCCTGGGGTCGACCATCGCGGTGAAGATGTCCGCCAGCAGGTAGACGGCCACTACGATCAGCGCGAACAGCAGCGTGTAGCCCTGGATCGCGGGGACATCGCGCTGCCTGGCGGCCAAAACGAGACCCTGCCCGATCCCAGGAAGGGCGAACGTCGTCTCGATCACGACCGCTCCGAAGAGCAGAAACCCGATGTCGAGCGCCAGGATCGCGATCGTGGGAGGGGCGGCGTTGCGAAGCACGAACCTGCGCATGAGGCGTGAGGGGGGGATCCCCATCGACCGTCCAGTGGTCACGTGGTCCGATCCGAGCACTGAGGTGACGCTTGCGCGGAGGCTCCGGATCTGGATCGGCGCCAGCGCGATCGCGAGCGTCACGGCGGGCAGGATGATCGAGCGGACATGCTCAGCGGTCGTCTCGCCGAAACCGCCCACCGGGAAGAGCCCGGTCGGCAGCGCGATCGTGAGGATGAGGATGATCCCTACCCAGAACGAGGGCATAGTCAATCCAAGCAACCCCGCACCACGTACCACGTGGTCGACGGCGCGATCCCGCCGAAGAGCGGAAACGATGCCGAGCGGGATCGAGATCATGAGCGCGAAGGTCATCCCGAACCCGAGCAGCCAGATGGTGACGGGAAGGCGCTCCGCGATCAGGGCCGCGACGGACTGCCTGGACTTGTACGAATAGCCGAGGTCTCCGTTCATCACGTTGCCCACGTACCTGGCGTACTGGACCAGCACGGGGTCGTTCAGACCGAGCTCCTCGCGAACCTTCTGCAGTTCCTCCTCGGGTGCCCGCAGTCCGACGATCTGCCGCGCCGGATCCCCCGGCGTGACCTCGAGGATCAGGAACACGAGCAACACGATCCCGAACAGAAGTGGGATGGTCAGGATCAGCCGCTTGAGGACGAAACGGAACCGGCCCACGGGTCAGCCGTCGAGCCAGATGGGATCCCAGTAGTAGACGCCCCACGGTGCTGAGGTGAATCCGTGAACGTTGTCGCCGGCCGCATGCAGCACCTGGTACTCACACAGACTGATCGCCTGCGCATCCCGGAGGGCCTGATCCTGGATCTGCGTGATGATCGCCTGCTTCTTCTCAGGAGATTCGGTCGCGGTGTACGCGAACCACTGGTCAAGCAGCGTGTCGGTCTCGAAACCCGTGAACAGCCAGGAGGTCCCGAGGATCCAACCGACCGGGTCGATCACGTCGGGGGAGATCGCGCCGTAGGACCACAGGACGATGTCCGCGTCAAGCCCGAACGCGCGATCGAGGAAGGCGCCGGTCTCGAGCCCGGACAGCTCGACGTCGACGCCGATCTCCGCGAGGTTGGACTGGACGATCTGGGCCACGAGGTGGTCGGCGGGGATGCCGGAGTCGTAGACGATCTCGAGGGTGCTCGGATCCGGGTTCTTCGAGCCAGCGAGCAGGCGTCGCGCCTCTTCGACGTTCTTCGAGAATGGAGAGAGGGTCGGAGCTGCCCAGTTCGGGAGGTTGGGAGCGATGATCCCCTGCGGCGGCGAGCCATACCCCGCGAACGGCCCACCCGCGATCGCCTCGTAGTCGATCGCGTTCGCGATCGCCAGTCGGAGATCGGGGTCATCCAGAGGCGCCCTCGTCGTGTTGAAGCTCAGGTGCTCCACCTGACTGCGCGGCAGGGCGACGAGCGAGTCGCCGTACTGCGGAGCGGTGATGGGTGACACGTACTCGGAGATGTCGACCTGTCCCGACTCGAACATGACCGCCCGCTCGTTCGCGTCGGTCACGACATCGATCACGACCTCGTCGACGTACGGCCGCTCGGGGTCATAGAAGTTCTCGTTCCTGCGGAGCACGATCCGGCCACCGGGGGACCATTCCTCCACCGTGAAGGCACCGGCTCCGATCGGATCGGCGTAGTACTCCTCCTCGGTTCGTCCTCCGAAGTCCTTGGGCATGACGCCCGAGGCCGACCACGACAACACGACCGGCAAGGTCGAGTCCGGATCGAACAGCTCGAAGACGACCGTACGTTCGTCCGGGGTCTTGACCTTCTTGATCCCTGCGTACACAGCCCCGAAATTCGGACCGGCCGCCCAGACCGTCTCCGAGAACGCGACATCGGCGGACGTCAGCGGAGTCCCGTCGCTGAAGAGCAGTCCGTCACGAAGCACGAACGTCCAGGACGGTCCTTTCGGATCGTAAGTCCACGACTCGGCGAGCCCGGGCGCGAGATCTTGGCCGTCTGGGGCCGAGCGAACCAACGGCTCGATGACGGCGTACTGGGTCTGGTAGGAGGCATAGGCGGCCGCGGAGTCGAGAACCCACCCGTCGAAGGACTCCGCACGCGCAACGTGCAGCGTGCCACCCCGCTTGGGAGCGCCGGCGCCGACGTCGCTTCCCTTGTCGGTCGTCTCCGATGCACCGGAACATGCTGAGCCGAGCAACGCGAGAGAGCACGCCACCACAAGGCCACGTAGGGATCTCGATGACATGGAGCTCCCCTTCCGAAGAGGGTCGGCCGGAACGGTCGGCGGCCGAAGAAAGTTAGGATGCCAACCTAACCGCAGGAGAAGTTCGGCTGTCAACCCAAGCCACTGAGGGAGAGAGACGCGTGATCGACCCGGACCGTCCGATCCTCATCCGAGGGGGGAAGGTATTCACGGCGACCGCCGACGCTCCCTGGGCAGAGGCGCTCATGATCCAGGGAACGCGGATCGTAGGCGTGGGATCCCCCGATGCGCTCGCCGAACGATCTGCGGACGTGTCGGTGATCGACGTCGGCGGAAGGACGGTGCTCCCCGGACTCATCGATGCGCACAACCACTTCCTCGCGACCGGAGAGTCCTTGGCGTCGGTGGACGCACGGTATCCGGGGATACCAACCATCGATGATCTGATCCGCACGCTCGCCGATGCCGCACGATCCACTCCTGCCGGAGAGTGGATCACGGCCTCAGGGTTCGACGACGCGAAGTACGAGCGCGTGCTCACCAGGTGGGATCTGGATCGCGCCAGCGTCGCGCATCCCATCCGTGTGCATCACGTGTCGGGACACCACGTCTTCGTGAACTCCGAAGCGCTCGACCGGCGAGGCGTCGGAGACCACGCCTCCGATCCCCAGGGAGGGCGGCTCGTCCGCGATGCTAACGGGAAGCTGACCGGTCTCTGCCTGGACGCCGCGATGAACCTCATCCTTCCCGTCGACGTCGACATCGGTTCCCACGGGCCCAACTTCCACACAGTGACGACGGTGGAAGGGTCCGTGGCCTGCGTCGAGCGGGCTGGGCGGGCGTTCCTGGAGGCTGGACTCACGACCGTGTGCGATGCCCAGGTCACCCGGCGTGAACTGTTGGCGTACCGCGAGGCTCGACGGCGCGGCACGCTCGGCGTTCGGACCGTGTGCATGCCTCTGTCGAATCAGCTCGAGGAGCTGCTCACGCTCGGGCTCGCGGGCCCCTTCGGGGACGATCGCCTCAGCATCGGTGCGATGAAGTTCTACGCAGACGGTTCACTCATCGGGGGCACCGCGGCCTTCGTCGAACCGTACGGCGACAACGGTGAGTTCACAGGCTCCATGTACTGGTCGCCCGTCGAGTTGCGGGACATGATCGTCGCGGCGCACGGAGCCGGATGGCAGGTCGGCGTCCACGTTCAGGGCGATCGCGCCATGGCCGCGGTGCTCGATGCCCTCGAGACCGCGATCGCCGCCGCACCAAGGGATCATCGCCACAGGCTGGAGCATGCGGGCTACGCGACGCCCGAACTCATCCAGCGGATCGCTCGGCTCGGCGCCATCACGATCAACCAGCCGAACTATCTCCGCGACAGCGGCGACGAGTTCCTCGCCCGGCTGGGTGAACGGGCGCACGGGCTTCAGCCGCTCCGGGACGAACTTTCCGCCGGCATCACGGTGGTGCTCAGCAGCGACTCGGACGTGACCTCCTATCGACCTCTCGACACGATCCGATCGTCGATCGAGCGTCGCACCAGAGCCGGTGCGCCGATCGGTGAAGCCCAGGCGCTCACGCTGGACGAGGCCCTTCGCGCGCACACGATCTCCGCGGCATACGCCCTTCGTATGGAAGACCGCATCGGTTCCATCGAGACCGGCAAGCTCGCCGACATCGTCGTGGTCGACGGCGACCTCACGTCGGCCGGCCCGGACGAGATCTCCCGGTTCGATATCTGGCTCACGATGCTCGACGGGCGGATAGAGCACGCTGGCGACCCGTCCTTCGGCGGCTACGCACGGTGAACCACTCCGCCCGCGACCACCGTATGCGTGACCTTGGTGTCCAGGATCGCCCGAGGATCACCGGGCTCGAACAGGTCGCGGGACAACACGACCAGGTCCGCATCCTTCCCAGGCGCGATCGTCCCGCGCCTCTCGTCGACGAAGTTCGCATACGCGGAGCCCAGGGTCGCCGCTCGCACGGCTGTCGCGAGGTCGATCGTCTCGTCGAGGTTCCAGGCGTCGTTGCCGTCTAGGTCCGCGCGCGTCACCGCGGTGTACAGCCAGATCATCGGATCCATCTCGGCGACGTTCCAATCTGAGCTGAACGCCAGCGTGCCGCCGTTCGCGGCGATCGATCGGAACGGCCAGGCGTATCGCTCACGTTGGGTACCGACGTTGTCGCGCCACGCGGCGACGATGTCGGGGGCACAGTGACGGGGCTGCATGCACGCCACGACCCCGAGCTCGCCGAACCGGGGGATGTCGTCTGGGTGGACGCACTCGACGTGCACGATCTGGTGGCGCACGTCGGCCGGGCCGATCGCCCGACGACACCCTTCGACGGCGTCCAGCACCGTTCGGATCCCACGGTCACCCGTCGCGTGGGTGAACGTCTGGAAGCCTCGGCGCTCGAGCTCGAGCAGGAACGCGGCGAACTCCTCGGGCGGCCAGAAGGTGTCGCCGCTCGTCGCCGCGTTCGCATAGGGCGAGAGCATCGCAGCGGTGTGCGGTTCGATGACATCGTCGATGTAGAGCTTGATCGGCCCGACACGGAACCGATCGTCGGCGTAGGTGCGCTTCGCGTCGGCGAGCGTGTCCAGGCGCTCAGGGCCGGTCCCCGGCAGACAAAGCATCGCTGCGATCAGGCGCGAGCGCAACGTGCCTTCGTCCCGCGCCCTGGCGAACAGTGCGATGTCGTCGAGCCCGTTCTGCGGCTCGACGATGGTGGTGATACCCAGCGACGCCGCCATGTCGAGGGACGCGACCAGCCGCTCGTACCTCGCGTCGATGGCGTAGCCCGGGAGGTACGGCTCCAGCGCACGCTGGCCCTCCTCGCTGATGCCGAGTACGGCGAAGTCCAAGACGTATCCGGTCGGCTCGCCCGTGACGGCATCCATCTCGACCACGCCCCACGGCAGATGGACGGTGTCACGCGTGATCCCCAACAGCGTGATCGCCGCGCCGTTCAACCACACCGTATGCGCGTCATAGGACGCGAGGAACAGGGCCTTCCCGCGCCCCGAGCCGTCGAGCATCCCGGTGGTTGGGGACCCGCCGGGGATCGCGGAGTAGTTCCACCCTTCGCCTTCGATCCACGTCGCCTCCGGGTTGGCGTCCGCGAACACGTCGATCCTGTCGCGGATCTGCTCCAGCGACGCCGCCCCGTGGAGCTGCACCGCGTTGGAGTCGGACCCGAAGCGCACGTGGTTGTGGGCGTCGACGAAACCCGGCAGGACGGTCGCCTCGGCGGCGTCTATCACCTCTGTACCGGGACCGATCAACAGGCGGATGTCATCGTCGGCGCCGACCCGGATGATCCGGCCGCCTGCGACGGCCACCGCTCGTGCGCCGGGCATTTCGTGGTCGACCGTGTGCACGGCCCCGTTCAGGATGGCGAGGTCGGCCGTCATCCGCGCACGATCCCTGGATTCGATCCTGCGACGCTATCATCCCGTGATCCTGGAAGGAGCACGGTGCAACTCGGACCGACCGAGCAGGCGAGGCTGCTGGTGTTCCAAGCGGCGGAGCTCGCGCGACGCCAACTCGCGCGTGGCCTGCGCCTGAACGCGCCCGAAGCTATCGCGATCGCGTGCGATGAGATGCACATGGCCGCGCGCGAGGGCGGCTCGTTCGATGACGTCGTCGCGGCCGGTACCGCGGCGCTCTCCCCCGAGGATCTCCTCGACGGTGTGGCCCCGCTGATCCGCGAGATCCGTGTCGAGGTGCTCCTCAAGGAGGGCACGCGGCTGATCGTGCTTCGCGATCTCGGTGCAACGGACGGAGCGACCGGCACGGAGCCCGGGACCACCGTGGTGGCAGACGGCATGCTCACGCTGAACGAGGGTCTGACCTCGTTCGAGCTGGACGTGGTCAACGACTCCGACCACGCGGTTCGCGTCTCGTCCCATTTCCCGTTCGACAGGGTGAACCACCGGCTGACGTTCGACCGCGAGGCGGCCCGCGGGTCGCGGCTGGATATCCCGGCCGGCGACACGGTGCGTTGGGCCCCCGGTGAACGCCGAGCCGTTCGGCTGATCCGCGTCCGCGCCTCGGAGCCGGAGATCTGATGCCGTTCAGCATGTCGCGCGACGAGTACGCAAGTCGATACGGGCCCACGACCGGCGATCGCGTTCGCTTGGCGGACACCGACCTTTGGGCCGAGGTCGAAGACGATCACGTGGAGTACGGCGACGAGCCGCTGTGGGGCTATGGCAAGAACATCCGCTCACGGATGACGCAGTCCGATCGGGCCACTGCCGAGAGCGAGCTCGACGTGTTGATCGCGGGGGTTCTGCTGCTCGACCCGTTCCTCGGCGTGCTGAAGACCAACATCGGCATCAAGGGAGGGCGGATCGTCGGGATCGGCAGGGCGGGCAATCCCGACATCACGTCGGGCGTCGACATGACGATCGGCCCGAACACGCTTCCGATCATGGGATACGGGCTGATCGCGACCGCCGGAGCGGTCGACAGCCACGTCCACCTGATCACGCCGAAGCTCGTGCCTGTCGCGCTGCCGGCTGGCGTCACCACGCTGATCACGGCCGGGTTCGAGGAGCCGCCGATGGCGATGGACATCACGATGCGGGCGTTCGAGCAGATGCCGGTGAACCTGGGGCTCCAGGCAAGCGCGCGCACGGACGTGTCAGGTGCGGTCGAGCGCTTGGTCGAGGCCGGCTCGATCGGGTTGAAGATCCACGAGGATTGGGGGGCGTATCCGGAGGTCATCGACGCCACGCTGCGCCTCGCCGATGCGCACGACGTCGCGGTCTGCCTCCACACCGACTCGCTTAACGAATCGGCCGAGCTCGCCGACACCGTGGCGGCGATCGCCGGCCGTGCGGTCCACGCGTACCACGTCGAGGGAACCGGCGGCGGTCACGTCCCCGACGTGCTCGCCCTGGTCGCGGAGCCGAACATCGTCTGCTCGTCCACGACGCCCACCATCCCGTACGGGACGGCCACCGCACGCGAGCACGTGGAGATGATCCTCGCCGTCCACGCGGGCAACCCTCAGGTCCCGGCCGACGTGGCGGCGGCGAGCGAGCGCGTTCGGGCGACGACGATGGCGGCCGAGGGCCCGCTGCACGAGCTCGGCGCCATCTCGATCATCAACAGCGACTCGCAGGGCATGGGCCGGATCGGCGAGACGGTGAGACGAACGTTCCAGCTGGCGCATCTGATGAAGATCTGGCGCGGCTCCGAGGCGGGGGCAGGCTACGCGGAAGCCTCGCCGGTGACGCACCCGTGGGCGCGCCGGACGCGAGCAGGCGTTGCAGACAACGAGCGGATCCTGCGCTACCTCGCCAAGGTCACCGCCGAGCCGGCGCTCGTACACGGCGTCGCCGACGAGGTGGGGTCGCTCCTGCCCGGGCGCCTGGCCGACGTCGTGCTCTGGGCGCCTGCGAGCTTCGGCGTGAAGCCCGCGCTCGTGTTGAAGTCGGGTCATTTCGCATGGGGGCCTCTCGGAGAGGGGAACGCATCCGTCGAGGGCGCGCAGCCGAGCGTCGCCGGACCGCACTGGGCTGCGATGGGATCGGCCCCCGCGGCCGTGTCGACCACGTTCGTCTCGCGCGCCGCGCTCGAGGCAGGTCTAAGGGAGCGGCTGGGCAGCCGGCGACGCTTCGCGGCGGTCTCCGGCATACGCGAGGTGCGTCGATCGTCGTTGCTGGCCAACACGGCCGTCGCCCCGATCGAGATCGACCCCGGCGACGGCACGGTGCGGCTCGACGGTCGCCCGCTCACGTCGCCGCCGGCGGACGAAGTTCCGATGTCTTCCCGCTACCTCCTCGGGTAGCTACGCCTTGATCCGCTCGCTTCTGGTGGGTTGTTTCCAGCCTGGTCCCCGCTTCGCAATGTGATCGCGTTCAGCAATGGACTCGGGATCAACCTGATCAGACCAGACGGCACACACCTGAAACGACTTTGGGTCAGCGGCGAGTGTTCGACCTGGTCGCCCGGTGGGAAGCAGATCCTGTTCTGCTCCAACAGCACCAACCGTGGCGAAGGCGGCGACAACTGGGACCTCTGGATCATGAACGCGGATGGCTCTGACGCCCGTGCCCTCACCAACGATCCCGGCCAGGATTACCCTGGCGCGTGGTTCGCCCGACGGCACAAGGATCGTGTTCTTCTCGCGGCGAGCAAGCGCGGGCGGCGATGCTTTCATCATGAGCGCCGACGGCAACGGCGTCCGACGCATCACGTTCGGTTCGGGAGCCGAGGCAGTCAACGCATGGCTACCCGACGGCCGCCTGGTCGTCGCCGTGTCCCCGCCCGGCCGTGAAGGCGCGCCGGATTGGTACCTCATGAGCCAGGACGGGAAGCAGCTTGCTCCGGTGCCCCAGCTCGCTGACGCCATGGAGCCGATCGCCTGGTGGTGGCCTCCCTCCCCCTCCGCTTGAGGGAGTGTCGGCCCAGATCGGTCTCCGAAGCCGTGGCTAGATCCTCAGGCCAGTTCGATTCTGGTCGAGCAACCGCTCTGAACTGCGGTAACCCCCTCCAGATGCAGAAGGCTCTTTCAGAAACGTGATCGAGGTCAACTGAAGGGGACTTACTTCACAACTCGATACATGTGCCAGCGGTCGGGGACGCCCTTCAACTCGTGCTCGCCGGCGTCTTCGAAGGTGAGGGGCGGAGCCGGCGACGAGGTCCTTCATGGTCTGGGAGACGAGGACCTCCGAGGCGCCGGCATCGCGCCCTCGATCGAGAACACGCTCACGTCGTTGCTCGCGACGTTGGTGACGAGCAAGTGCCGACGATCGCGGGTCAGCGTGACCGAGCCTTGCGACGGCAACTGTGCGTCACGTCGTCGCCGGCGCCGCCGGTCGCGGACGTGCCGGCGTAGGTGAGCAACCCTGCGGCATCGCGCGAGTACGCGATCACCTCGGTGTGCGCCGCGTTCGTCTGCACGAACACCGCGCCCTCCATCGCGGTCTCCATGGTGTCCCCCCTTCCCTCGTTTCGGACGGGAGTCAGTGCTAGGAACCTTCAGATGCGTTACGGGGATCCGCGAACAAGTTGCCGTCCGGATCAAGGGTTGTAGTGAGGATCGCTGAGCCGAACTGGCCGAGCGCGGGGCTCAACCAGTTCGGCTCCGACCACTGCCTGAGTGCCGCTACTCGCCCCCTGCCGCCGCCAGATTCTTGGCTACGACGGCCATCGTTTGGTCGTACTCGCTCGCAGGGCTGAACTCGATCACCTCCGTGCCCGGAAGGCCGACCTCGCCCGTGTGTCCGGGTCCGACGTAGTACGCCTCGCCTGCTTCCGCGACGATGTCACCTTCCGGCCGATGCATGATCATCCGGCCCTTGATGACGTAGCCCCAGTGGTGGCTCTGACACCTGTCGTCGGGCAGCCCGCGGTACATGGGCGTGAAGTCCCCGGCTTGATCGAAGGATTCGAACCCAAGGATGTACCCATCCTCGCGCGCGTACCGTCCCTCGAACCCAGGCATGCTCTCCGCCTGCGGAGCATCGTCCTTGTTGAGCTTCGTTCCCGTTCCCATCTTCCTCCTCCTTCTAAGCACCGGATCGACGTACGCCGTAGCGCCACCTTAGGCCTCTGCGACTCCGGCTTCCCTCAGTGCTCAGTCGCGTACGTGGTCAGGTTGCGGAGCATACTCTTGGCGTAGCTCTTCGTCGCCATGCGAGCGAACGGACGAAGCACCGCGGAGCGCAACACCGCGGGCGCGTTCGTCCACTTCGAGATGTGCACCCAGTACGTCACCGTGCTGCCAGCGCCCGCCGGAGCGATCTCGAAGCGGTAAGTGATGCGCGTCTCGCATGCCGGCTTGCCCTTTTTCTTCTGCTCCAAGTGGCCTTCGGTCACGAACTCGAACACCGAAGGGCTCGTCGCCTCGGTCACGACCGAGCGGTCGGTGAACGACCCCATCGGGTCGGCCCCCGTGCTTTGGAACTCCGTGCCCACGACTGCTGGGTCGGCCGAGGCCTCCAGCGTGCGGAGCCCGAAGTTCTTCTTGCCATGCATGGTGCCGGCCCAGGTCGTGTGGGTCGACAGGTCGGCCAGCGTCGCATAGATGCGTGCCGGCGGGATGCTCGCGCTCTCCGACACGACCAGGTCGGGCATGTCGATCCGCCCGTCCAGCTGCTGCTTCGTTCCCATGGCCACCTCCTAGTGGTCTCGTTGCGACCACGATGCGGGAGTCGACCCCGGGAAGGATCGGGAGGATTGCCTATTTCGCGTCACGATCCGTCAGGAACCGCTGCGCGTAGGCTGCGGCCTCGGAGCGGTTGCGTACGCCCAGCTTGCCCAGGATGTTGCTCACGTGGTGAGCCGCGGTCTTGGTGCTGATGAACAGGCGCGCGGCGATCTCAGCGTTGGTCAGACCCTGTCCGAGCAGGGCGAGGATCTCACGCTCGCGCTTCGTGAGTCGCTCCAGCCCTTTGGGGCCTGCGCGGCCGCTGGCGCCTAGCTCGCGCAGCAGGTTGGCAGCCATATCGGCGTCGCGCACAGCACCGATCTCATCGAACGTCGAGAGCGCCACGCGGGCTTCTTCGATCGCGAGCGCCGGCTCGGTTGCTCGCACCGTGCGGGCGATCTCGACACGGGCCTGCGCGGCCCGCAACGGCATCTCGAGCCGCCCGTAGATCTCGAGCGCCAGCTCCAGGTAGGCGCGGGCATCACCGCCGATGGCGGCCGTCACTCGACCGGACGCGAGCGCGGCGTCCGCTCGATCGCGTTCGCGCTCCGAGCCCTCGGCGAGCGCGTCGAGGTGCTTCGCTGCCTCGGCGGCTGCTGCCAGGTCACCGTGAGCGATCTCGGCCTCGACGAGCGTCCCAAGCATCGAGGAGGCCAGCAGGTTGTCGCGGCCCACGACATTCAGTCGTCGGTGGAGCTCGGCCACGGCGACCGCAGACTCGCCCCGAGCCAGGAACAGCGACGCGCGCGGGATTGTCATCTCGGGCAGGTCCTCGAGGCCGATGGTCAGTTGGTCGGCCTCCTCGAACCGGCTCTGCGCGACGCGGATTGATGTGAGCAGCGCCGCGGGGTGCACGCAGCGCGCACGTTGGATGCCCGCCTTGATGGGCGCGAACGCAGCGAGCAGCGTCTCCTCCGCCTTGTCCCACTCCCCCTTCTGGATCTGATCCTCAGCGTCACAGACCATGCAGAACGACAGCAACGGCGGATGCTGGTGGCGCTCCATGTAGGCGTTGAAGACCTCGAGCCAACGCTCGACACGCGACATGTCGGCGGTGAGCGTGCATGCCTCGACCACATCGCAGAAGACGTCGCCGAGCACTCGCGGATCGTCTGTCTCACCACCGGTGGCGGCCGCGAGCGCCGCATCGAGGAGATCCATGCCCTCGTTGATCCGGCCCTCGTGCACGCGGCCGAGGCCCATCGCGGCGAGCGCGTGGATCTCGAGCTCTGTGTCGTCGAAGGCACGTGCTGTTTCGAGCGCCGTCTCGGCGTGCGCGATCGCCGCCGGAGGATTTTGAGCCCGTTCGGCCTCTGCGAGGGAGACCCAGCCGCGCTCCGCGCAAGGCTGGTCACCGGGCAGCGCGTCGGCAGCACGTTGGAGCCAGCCGTTCGCCGCGACCAGGTTGCCGAGCGCGGACGTGTACTCGCGCGCGATCGTGACCGCGACTCTCGCCGCGGCGAGCCGAGTGTCGGCGTTACGCAGGTACCCGATGTAGGCCGACTCCCACGCGGCGATCGCGCCGTTTGGGTCGTCGAGCCACCATCGCGCCTTCGCGAGGGTCTCGCTCGCATCGGGCGGGAGTACGCCCGCCGAGCTAAGTGCTTCGACAGCGGCCGCCCAATCCTGCGAAGCGAAGGCCTCGTGACCCGCGATCAGGAGATCGGAAGTCTCCATGCCGCATCTTCGCACGCTGGCCCGACCGGGGGGAGAACGACACCTCCGAGGCTTGAGGGAGGGCGTCGTCTGACGAACCCGCTCACAAGGGTCGCATCATGACCCTCGGCTAGACCCCCTACCAGAGGGTCTTTCAGAAACGTGACCGAGGTGATGGTGAACGGTGCCGACGACGTGTACGTGGAGCGGGAGGGGCGGATCGAGAGGGCGCCGGACGGTCCATTCGAGGGGGAGGGGGCCGTTCTGCGCTTGATCGAGCGCATCGTTGGGCCGCTGGGCCTTCGGGTCGACGAATCATCGCCTTGGGCGGATGCGCGACTTTCCGGAGGGCAGCCGTGTCCAGAACCAAATTCCTTGACACCACTTTGTTCCGATGCTCCCCGCAAGGATTTCGCTCCGTGCCGGCAGGCATGCCTGCTGCCGTCGTTCGCGGTACGTCGCCTGTATGGACGACCACGTCGCGGCGAACCGGGATCGGTGGGACGCCGACGCTGAGGACTGGGTGGCGAGCGGACGACAGTCGTGGAGCGATCCGCGGATCCGTTGGGGCATCTGGGAGGTCGCTGAGGACGATCTTCACCTGCTTCCGGACGTCGCCGGGATTGACGTCGTCGATCTCGGTTGCGGATCCGGCTACCTCTCCTCGTGGCTCGCACGACTGGGCGCGCGTCCGGTCGGGCTCGACAACTCAGCAAGCAGCTGGCGACGACGACGAGGTCCAGCGGGAGTTCGGCGTGCCCTTCCCGGTCGTGCACGGAGACGCGGAGCGAGCCCCCTTCCGCGATGGGTCCTTCGACCTGGCCGTGAGCGAGTACGGTGCGAGCGTCTTCTGCGATCCGTACCGCTGGATCCCGGAAGCGGCGCGGATTCTCCGCCCTGGGGGTCGTCTCGTCTTCCTCGGGATGTCGTACGTGCTGATGCTCACGATCCCTGCCGACGACCATCCCGCGACGGATCGTCTGCAACGACCGCACTTCGAGATGCACCGGTTCGCGTGGTCCCCCAACCTGCGCGGCGCGGTCGAGTTCCACCTGCCGCACGGGGAGATGATCCGGCTGCTGCGTGGCTCAGGGTTCGAGGGCGAGGATCTCGTGGAGATCGGCGCCCCTGAGGGCGCCCCAGCGGTGCCCGAGGCGGACGATCGGCTCGCGACGATCGAGTGGTCTCGCCGCTGGCCGAACGAAGAAGCGTGGATCGCACGAAAGCGCTAGGCCGACGCGCTGACCACCCACTGTCGCTTTGGACGGAACTGACTTCCAGACCCGATCTCTTCACGCCTCTTTCCGCCAAACCTAGGATCAGCAGGGTCGTCTACTCCACCACCCGGTACATGTGCCAGCGGTCGGGGACGCCCTTCAGCGCGTGCTCGCCAGCGTCCTCGAACGAGCGGTCGCCACCGCAGCAGAGCCGATCGTCCAACCGTCGTGGCCGGGAAGAAACGTCGTGGAGGTCGCCTAGGCCGAGCTCGTACTCGGTGCCGTGTTCCAAGAGGACCACCTGGTGAGCGGTCTCGTCGGGGGCATCGAAGCTGCGCCCTCCGTCCACGTCAGGCCCTCTACCCCGATCGGAACCGCGCCGGTTACGGCTTGATGTTCTGGTTCACACGGAACAGGTTGTCCGGATCGTAGGTCCGTTTGATCCCGACCAGGCGCTCGTAGTTGCCTCCGTAGTTGGTTCTGATCCGCTCCTGGTCGTCTCCGGACATGAAGTTGATGTAGCCACCCTCCTCCGACAGCGGTGCCGTGGCCGCGTAGTAGTCGCGGACCCAGGCCGTGTTCGCATCGTTATCGGCAGGGTCGGGCCACATCCCCGCGATCACCGTCGCGAAGTTGGCGTCTCGGTACGCGAAGGCCGTCTGGTCCGAGCTGACCCGGTGCGCGGCCCCGTTGATCGGGTAGATGTGCACGGTCGAGTTCACCGTGGGGACCTTCGGGCCATGCTCAAGGTGCGCGGCGATTACGTCGTCGGTCAGTTCCTTGACGAAGTTCGCCTTCCAGTAGTGCTGGAGCCCTGCCGGCACCAAGGCATCGAACGCTGAGTTTAGCGCGGGATAGGGCATCGCACCCACGTGCTCGGCGACCACGGGAGCGACGTCGCGAAGCGACTCCAGGTTGTGCTCGCCCTCGTCCGTCGGCCCGGTCCAGCAGGAGACGAAAGCGAGGAACGTGTCACCGTGACGCGCCTCCGGGATGAACGGCAGCGGCGGTGCGATCTGGAAGGCGGGGAACCCACCGAACCGTTCGGGCGCATCGGCGATGAAGTCGCGGTACCAGCGCAAGACGTTACCGGCGTCTGAGAGCTCGAAGAACATGGGACCGCCGTAGATCTCGGTGACCGGGTACAGCCGGAACTCGAGCGAAGTGGCCACGCCGAAGTTCCCGCCACCACCACGAAGCGCCCAGAACAGGTCTTCGTGCTCGCGCTCGCTGGCGGTGACCACGTTGCCATCGGCGGTGACCACCTGTGCAGACACGAGGTTGTCAACTGACAGGCCGCAGCCGCGGGTGAGGTAGCCGATCCCGCCTCCAAGCGTCAGCCCAGCAACACCCGTGGTCGAGATGATGCCGCCGGTGGTCGCCAGTCCGAACTCGTAGGTGGCGTCGTTGAAGTCTCCCCACGTGGCGCCGCCCTGAGCGCGCGCCGTCTTGGCACCTGCATCGACGTCGACACGGCGCATCCCAGACAGGTCGGCGACGACCCCGTCGTCGACGGTACCGAAGCCTGGAGCGCTGTGCCCGCCACCGCGGATCGCGAGGGCCAGACCGTTGTCGCGGGCGAAGTTGACCGCCGCGACGACGTCATCTGTGTCGACGCAGCGAACCACCGCCCGCGGTCGACGGTCGATCATCGCGTTGTAGACGATGCGGGCCTCGTCGTAACCCTCGTCCTCTGAGGTCACGACCTGACCGTGTGCTTGCGCTCGCAGTTGCTCGATCGAGGTAGCCATCCGTTCGCTCCTTCCAGGTTGGCCGTCAAATTCGCACGAACGCGGATCAGTCGCAAGGGGTGGTCAACCTCCGCTTGAGACTGCCCACCTGTGCCCGCACTCTGAGGAGACCGGTGCGCGCTGGCGCGAGTACAGCCGCCTCTAGTAATCCCCCTCGGAACCTACCCGTGTCCCGGTTTCGCGGCCGTCCCGGCCTCCCTCCCTTCTCCCTTCGCCGCTGACCTCTACGGGCATCTGGCCGCCTAGTTTGGATGACGCCTTCGTCCCTCTGAATCGTTGCTGGGCATCCGTTTTGACGGGCGGACCATCCTCAAGGGCCAGAAGGGTCCTTCAGAAACGTGACTGAGGTAATGGTGAACGGCCCCGGCGACGTGTACGTGGAGCGGGAGGGGCGGATCACGAGGGTGCGAAACGCAGGCAGGAAGACCGTCGCTGGTGGACTACCCAGGGGGAAACCGGGCTCTCAGCATCGAGGGTCGCTAGGCGGTCCCCTGCTTCACTTCCTTCACGTACTCGAGGGTGTGCCGCTTCCAGAGCCGGATCGACGCCGGTGAGAGCCGGAAGGTGGAGAGCGTTCCGTTCAGGTACATGACGGCGGCGTCCTTCGGATACGTCGAGGAGGCCCACTCCGCGAAGGGCTCCCACATCTCCGGTGTGAACTTGTCGACGTTCCAGTGAAGCCAAACTCGGACGATCGCTCCGTCACGAACCGTGAACAAGAAGAAGCTGCCGCTGAACGGTCCTCGGCCGATCTGATCGGACCGCAGGGAGTGGAAATCGAAATCGCAGACGACGTTCGTGTCAGACCCGAAGGCGGCCACCTCACACGAGGTGACCGTCTGTTTGTAGCCCACGGCCTTGAGCCGGGAGAGCCACAGCGACAGCCCCCCGGCGTTCGACATAACCTGGCCATCGGTAATGAGGTCGGCGTCGGTCACGTAGGTCATCGCCTTCTGCGCGTCGAACGCGGCGAAGGCGTCGAGGAATCCGAGTGCGGCCTCCTCCGCAGAAGCTTCCGCCGGGTTCGCCGTCGGTGGCTCATCAACGGGTGCGGTGGTCACGGCGGAGGCTCGCCCGGAGGCGGTCGGCGCGTGGGTGCGAGCGAACCTACTCGTCGCAACGATCCAGATCGCGGCCACCGCGATGGCACCGCCAACGATCACCCACAAGCGTCGGCTGGCGGCCACCGGCACGGCCGGTGGGACGCTGTCGTCCTCTTGAACCTCGGCGGGCGAGCTGGGTATCGGATCGCCCTTCAACTGCGGTTGCAGTCGAGGGATCGGTGTGACCTCGCGGGGCGTCGTGATCCCCGACACTCGGTACAAGGGTGCCCGGCACCTGGGACAGGCCGTCTCATCCCCGCCCGACCAGTCACAACGGAGGCAGATCCATTCGTCCACGTCTGTCGAGGTCTCCTCTGCCGATCACGCGGGGATCGCAGATCTTGCGGTCGGAGTCTAGACAGCCCGGTTCGCCATGCGGCCCGAGCTTCAGGTGCGCCCAGTGCCTGGCCCTCGGACTTGCACCCTGTTACTCGACGCCGGTTGCCATCCGCGTCATGAAAGCTGATCTGACGCGACCCATCGCGATTCGGTGTACGGATTAGGTGTCATCTCGGCGGATCGCGATGGTGAGAGGCCTGAAGGACCCGGCCTCACGTGCCCCGGCACGAGAGGTCATGGTGAGAACGAGACGTCTGTCGGCCCCGACGCCTGGCGGGACGATCGGTCCACTTAGGTGAAGCAGCTTCAGGACGAGGTGAACTCGTCCATAGCCTGCTGATCGGAGAACTGCAGCCAGACCTCGGCGACCTTGCCACCCTCGATGTGCATCACGACGACCTGGTCCTGCTCCTGGATCTTGCCGCCGCGAGTCGCCCGGGTCTTGTTCAGGACGACCGCGTGATCGTCACTGGCCAGGATGTCGTGGGTCTCCATCTCGGGCGGACTGTCGAGCAGCTGCATCTGCTGCTGGAACATCTTCGCCACGCCGTCCTTGCCGCGGTGGTCACCGGCGAGCGGCCCTCGACCGGGGAAGTGCACGACGATGTCGTCCGTATGCAGGCTGAGGAAGCCTTCCATGTCACCCTTCGAGAGCGCCTCCGCCCCGCTTCGGGCGATCTCCTCGTTGGGATGTGCCATGACCCACTCCTTTCATCGGCTGGATCGTCCAAGCTAACGCTGCGCGTGGCCCTGGAGCAAGCTGTCGGAGCGCGAGGACGCCTCACGCGCCCGGCGGGTAAACCCGCGCCTTCTACCAGGCGATGGGATTCATCCCAGTCGCAGAGGTGCGAATCGATCCTGTGAACCCGATCCAGCTGTTGGGATGCCTCTTTGAGGCTACGTCCCACGAGCCTTGAAGTGCCGGGCGGTGTACGCATTTGGGTCTCTGTCCGCGGATCGCAAGGGCGCCGGATGGGGTATTCGAGGGGGAGCAGCCCGTGCTGCACGTGATCGAGCGCATCGTTGGGCCGCTGGGCCTTCGGGTCGACGAATCATCGCCTTGGGCGGATTCGAGACTGGCGAAGGGCAGGCGTGTTCAGACCAGATCTCCTAGTTCCTCATCTCAGCCGCGTCCGGCGGTCGGTCCGGCCACAGGAGGCGGTCCCAAATCGGCGAAATCCGTTCCCAAGAGCTTCAGATTCACCCGTTCGACCTGGTCACATGGGGTTTTCTGCCAGCCCCACGAGGGCCCGAGCGCGCTGGCCTGCGAGTTTACCGTCCCGAGTGTTCACGTCCGGCGGCGCGACGCCACGTGGTGCGGCGAGACGGGCCAAACTGCTTACGCTGCGAAACGCCGCACATTGCGACATCATTTCGCGTATCTGGTTCGCTATCCGGAGCGTCCGCCCACGCTGTGTCGGCGATGATCGTGGCGCCTTCTCTGAGGGCAGTACTAGGTCCTGAAGCCGGCAGTCGAGGCTTCTGTCTTAACCACGAGGTGAGCGTCATCGGAGCCCGCGTCGCCGCGTTGGCGGGTGCTTCCGAAGTTGCTCGTCTCCTCAACCGTGAAGGATCTCGTCGCCGGCTCCGGCCTCACGTTCGAGGACGCCGGCGAGCACGAGCTGAAGGGGTACCCGGCCGCTGGCAACTCTACCGGGTGGTTGACTGAGTCCTCCTTCCGCGAGAAGTCATCCAAAGCCAGTCGGCCCACGCGAACTCGATGAACGGGACATCCCAACCCTTCGCCACACGGACCCACACGGGGCGGAGTCAGGCGACGGGCGAGTCTCCCACCGATCCTCGCGCTGGGCATGCCACGCGTCCTGATACCACAGGGTCGTGGGTCCCTGGCGATCTCGCTCAGCAAGAGACGAGAGTGAGTTGGGAGTTCCTTAGGGACACCAGACCCTCGTACCCGAGATGAAGGGGGGCGACGTGAAGATCGAGTATCTGCATGCTTCGAAGTTCGGCAACGGGGTCAAGGTCGCCGAGGAGTTCAAGGAGCAGATGGCGACCAAGGGCGGAGCGGTCACCGTGCACCATATTCGAGACGCCAAGCCCGATGAGCTGGGCGTCGCTGACCTCTACCTGTTCAGTTCGCCTGGCCGGTATGGCCGCCCGATCCGCGAGATGCGCCGATACCTGAGGGACGTGACGCTGCCAGACGGCACGAGGTATGGGCTCCTGACGACTGAGATGAGTCCCAAGCCGGACAAGAAGACGGGGCGCATGCCGACAGAGGCGGAGATCTGTCGGTACCAGCATGTCCGCCCGATCATGAACGAGATGCTTCAAGGCAAGGGTCTCGTCGAGGTGGCAGAAGAGAAGGTCTACGTGACCGGCATCAAGGGGCCGTTGGAAGACCGATGGCAGGAGAAGGTGGCGACTTTCGCGGCTCTGATCGCGGAGTGTGGGTTGGCTCCGGCACCTCCATGAGGTTCCTTGATGGCGCTGGGTGCTGATGGCGCTTGGTGCTAGCCGCTTCGGCTCCCGAGCGACGTGGGCTCCTGGTTGGCGAGCGGCACCACTACCTCTTCGTGGGTATCGAGCGGGAACCGCCGTCGGTCGATATCCGGATGCAGAGGCCGAAGGATCTGATCATGAAGCTGTGGGTCTTCATCTATTGCCCGCGATGCGGGTACGCGGGGTGTGCGGCTCCGGTTAACGAATCTCCCTGTCCACGGTGCGGGCACTTCGAAGAGCCGCCCGAGCCGCCTCGGGGCAACAGCTCAGCCGAGCCTGAGTCCTGAATCACCACGCCAGCCGCCGGACCAGCTAACGGCCGGCGCCCAGGGCCTTCTTCGTTAGCGGTATCTTCTGCCCCCGGCACGCGCAGACGCTCCTGGGGCGGACGGTTCAAGAAAGCACGACCACTCCCGGCGGGTACGTTCGACGACCCGATCTCATGAAGCACGTGACGCGGGCCCAGACGCCAGGCGCCCGCCCCCCACATCTGGACGAACCGTCCCGAATGATCCGGTCCTATCGACCCGTGCCCGGTATGTGATCACGAAGGATGCTCCCTCTTGCGAGGTGAAAGGCACGCGGATGAGAGCGACCCGTCTCTGCGTTGCGGCGCTCTTGGTCACGTTGTCTGCGTGCAGCGGAGGCTCGGGAACGGGGCGGACCGCGATACGGGCGAGCTCGACCACTCCGCGGAGCTTCACCCTCGACGACCAGCCGATGCGTCCCTGCGGAGCCGACGCAGCGGTTTGCGGTCACCTTTCCGTGCCGGAGGACCGGAGTGACCCGGCCGGGCGACAGATCGACTTATACGTCAAGCTCGTGCCCGCGGTGGCATCTGATCCTCAGCCCGATCCCGTCTTCTTCCTGGCCGGCGGGCCGGGAGGCGCGGCGACCCAGAGCTGGTTGAGCGCGCCGGGCCTGTTCCCGATCGTCCACTGGGACCGGGACATCGTGCTCGTGGATCAGCGAGGCACTGGTGACTCGAACCTCTTGCTGTGGCCGGAGCCTCCCGATCTCTCCGGACTCTCGCGGCACGAGATGTCGGTGACGCTCGCCGCGTGGCTGAAGAAGGCGCTGGCGGGACTCGACGCCGACCCCCGCTTCTACGCGAGTCGCCAAGCCGCCGACGACCTCGACGATGTTCGGGCCGCGCTGGGATACGACCGGATCGACATCTACGGCGCGTCATACGGAGCGACGCTTGCCCAGTATTACCTGCGACAGCACGAGTCTCACGTCCGTTCCGTCGTGCTCGATGGCGGAACCCTGCTCGACGTACCGATCTTCGAGCGTCTGCCACGGAGCAGCCAAGAGGCCCTCGACTCGGTGCTCGAACGCTGTGTGGCCGACACCGCCTGCCACGCGACATTCCCCGACCCGGCCGGCGACCTCGAAACCGCGATGGCCAGGTTGGCAACACATCCGGTCCGCACCGACCTCTTCGACCAGTGGACCGAGGAGCCGATCGTGGTGGACGCCGCAGCTCTCGCGGCGCAGATCCACTACCTGCTCGTGATCAGCGACAGCGCCGAGGTGCCCCTCGTCCTGCACCAGGCGGCGACCGGACGTATCGAGCCGATCGCCCAGCGGATCCGGGACGCCAGTGAAGATCCGAGCACGTCGTCGAAGGCGACGGTGATGTATTGGTCGATCGTGTGCGCCGAGGGATGGGCCAGGTTCGATCCTGGGAGGACCGCGGGCCTGGGAGCCGGTTCCTATCTGCTGAGTGACGAGCTCGACGCGGCTCGAACAGAGGGTCTCGCGTGCAGGTTGATGCCGGAGGCGTCGATGCAGCCCGGGGACGCCGAACCGGTCCGATCCGACGTACCGGTCCTGCTGCTGAACGGGGTGGAGGACCCGCAGGATCCACCCTCCAACGTGGCCGACGCAGAAGCCGAACTTCCCAGCAGTCTTTCGATCGCCGTCCCCGCCCTCGGGCACACGGTGGGGCACATCGGATGCCTCCCATCGATCGTATCGGCGTTCTTCGAAACGGGATCGGTCGTCGGCCTGGACACGAGTTGCGTCGATCGGATGACACCGACTCCGTTCGCGATCCCCTGAGGACGAGACTCCTCAGATCCCGAGCGCGATCGCTGATAACACACGGCGGAAACAGTCGTGGCCCTCGAGTGACCCCATCTCCTTCGTGCACTGCTTCGCGGCGCTCAAGGACTTTTCGGAGGAGCGTGATTCACGCTCATCACTTGGAGCGTTCGATGCTACTGCCCCGTCGGCATATGCTTGGTTGGACGGATCGGGAGACTATTGGCTACAGAGGACGTGGAAGCCGCGAAGAGGGACTTCGATCCCACCGGGATCTCGGCTGCCGAAGACACCGGCTGGAGGGACCTGCACGCGCTGATCGACGCGTTGACTCCCGAGCAAGCCGAGCGACCCGGTTATTACCCCGAGGGCTGGTCCGCGAAGGATCTGCTCGCCCACATCGGCGCGTGGCTCGCCGAGGCGGGCATGATGCTCGAGCGAATCGCAGTAGGGACCTACCGGCCCGAGGAGGTCGACGTCAACGAGATGAACCGGCTGTCCCTTGAGGCGATGCGGGATGTCCCGTTCCCGACCGTGAAGGCGCAGGCGTCGGCAGCGCGGACCCGGATGCGCAGAGCGTGGCTCGCGCTCCTCGAGCCCTCCCCCGAGGCGGCCTTCTGGATCCAGAAATCCGGGCCCGAGCACTACGGACAACACCTGCCGCGACTCCGTGAGTGGGTCCGAGAGGTTGATCGCGGGCCGTCGCCCCTCGGGCAGCCCCCGGACTAAGCCAGCTCCTACATCGGCGGCGGGTGCCTACGCATCGGGCGATCCCACCCGGATGAGGTCTGGATGATGACGAGGGTCGCGTGTCGTGGATCAGTAGGTACGGCCTCGAGAAATGCGGGCCGTTCCTACGGTTGCAGCGTTCCCGATTGAAGGGCCTTGTCGGACGGCGCGTTCGGGGTCGCGTCGGGCACCAGGACGACGCTAAGTGCCGGGTGCTGACAATGTCGGCCGGAGGCCGCCGGGCGACCCTTGCCCGGCGGCCCGGGGTCGCCTAGCAACAGCCGGATGGGCAGCAGTCCTCCGGGCAACAAGGATCCTTCACTTGGGCACCTCCTTCCGCGGTGGCTACGCATCGATGAACGTCGATACGTTGACAGAAACATCGACCGCCGTCAATATGTCGAAGTGAGGCTCATTCAGACGATCGATGCCGCGTGTTGCCCACAGCTCCTCGCCGAGCCCCTCGGCGAACGTGATGCCGAGCGGCTGGCGGCTGCCCTGCGGGTGCTGGCAGATCCCGCGCGACTTCGGTTGCTGAGCATCCTGGGTGCCCACCCGAACGGCGAAGCGTGCGTCTGCGATCTCACGGCGCCGATCGGACTCTCACAACCGACCGTGAGTCACCACCTCAAGGTCCTCGCCGACGCCGGCTTGGTCGGGCGCGAGAAGCGCGGACGGTGGGCGTACTTCTGGGTCCTCTCGGAGCCGCTGGAGCTTCTGCGAGGGGCGCTCGCCGCCCCCGTCGGGAGCGGCAGGCCCGTCGTATGACCGACGATCTCACCCGCTGGTCGTGACGATCTCCGCGCAGAGGCTTCCGATCCGACGTGAGGGTTCGACGTTCGCTTACGTCGTGCTCCTCGCGGTGGGAGCAGTGGACGCTGCCGGTTACAGCATCATCGCACCCGTTACTCCCGCCATCGCTCGATCGACCGGAGCGGGGCCGGGTCTGATCGGCGTGGTGGTCGCGAGCTTCGCGTTGGGGAGCGTGGTCGCGTCGCTACTCGCAGCGGTCGGGGTCAAGCGAGGCCGAACCACGCGAGTGTTGATGATCTCGCTCACGATGGCTGCTCTCGGTTCGTTGGGCTTCGTGTTCGGCGACGGACTCGTCGTGTACTTCGTGTCGCGATTCCTGATGGGAATGGGCGCCGGAGGGGTCTGGATGGGCATCACGTTCAACATCCTCGAACGCTATCCGGGGCAGGAGTACCTATGCATGAGCCGGGTCTTCGCCGCCTACGCTGTTGGAGGGCTCTTAGGACCCGTGCTCGGATCGCTCGGAGGTATCGAGCTTCCGTTCGTCGCCTACTTCGTCCTCGTGCTGGTGGCCGGTGTGCTCGTCGCCGTCATGGGCGAGAGCAACTCCACCCGCTCGTTCGATACCGATCGTTCCGCGCTGCGCCTTCCCGCGTTCTGGTTGGCATCGGTCGGTCTCCTGTTCGCGGTTGTCGGCCTCGGGATGGTGGACGGGGTCCTGCCCCTTCATTTCAGCTCGCGGCTCTCGCAATCAGGGATCGGCGCGTTCTACGCCGCGATGTCCGTCGTCGTGGCCATGGCCTCTGCTCTCGCCGCGCGGTTCCGCCCTCGATATGCCCTTGTGGCTGCGGTCGGACTGATCATCTTCGGCATCACGGTGGCTGGGGCTACTCGCGAAGTCCCGGGATGGGTCGTGGCGCTGGGCGTGACCGGTGCGGGCATCGGTCTCGCCAACACCGGGTCCATCGGGGTCCTCCTCGAAGGAGTGCCGACCGAACGGATCGTTACGGCGATGGTCGTCTGGTCTCAGATCGGGATCGTCGGGTATTTCATCGGGCCGCTTGCTGGCGGATTCATCGCACAGACATCCGGCTACCAAGCGATCGGTCTCGTGCCCTTGCTTGCAGCCGTCCCCGTCCTGATCCTGACGATCCGGATGCCGCGTACAGCGCCATCGGGTACGACGCGGTGACAACCCCGCACGGTCTCCTGTTGTTCATCTGCCCGTCACCCGACGGGACTAGGTTGCGGTCGATTCCGAAAAGAGGTGCGGCATGGACCTGACGAGGGCGCAGGGTCGTCTGGTTGAGGAGTTCGCGGGCATCTTCTCGCCGGAAACGGTCGCAGAATGTTTGGAAGACTCACGAGCACGCCTGAGCATGAACGGGCGGATCGCGTACCACATCCCCGTCTTGTCCGAACGTCTCGCCAGGGAACGGCTCCGAGCCGTCGCTCAGACGGAAGGGAGCATCGTGAAAGAGGTTCCGGAAGTGCTTTTCGTCTGCGTTCACAACGCGGGGCGCTCGCAGATGGCGGCGACGCTCCTGGATCATTTCGCGGAGGGACGCGTCCATGTGCGTTCTGCAGGGAGCACGCCTGCGGACGAAATCAACCTCGCGGTCGTTTCGGTGATGAAGGAGGTCGGGCTCGACCTCTCGAAGGAGTTCCCGAAGCCGCTGACGACCGATGTCGTTCAAGCGGCAGATGTCGTCGTGACCATGGGGTGTGGCGACGCGTGCCCGATCTTCCCGGGGAAGCGATACCTCGATTGGGAGCTGCCCGACCCGCAGGGGAAGTCGATCCAGGAGGTACGCGCCATCCGTGACGAGATCGACGGGCATGTGCGCGGGTTGCTGGCGGAACTGGTCGGAGCCGACGCCTGAGCAGCTTCGCGAGCACGGGGCTCGCGCGGCGCGTTGCCGCTGAGTTCATCGGGACGGCGTTCCTCCTGGCCGCCATCATCGGCTCCGGGATCGCAGCCTCACGTCTCAGCCCCAACGACACAGGACTCCAGTTGTTCGAGAACGCCGTCGCGACCGCCGCCGCGCTCGTCGCGATCATCCTGGCCGTAGGTCCCGTGTCAGGTGCTCACCTCAACCCGGTGATCACACTGACCGATTGGATCCTCGGCGGGGTCCGTCACCTCGAAGCGTTCGCCTACATCGGGGCGCAAGTGCTCGGTGCGGTGGTTGGTGCGATCGTCGCGAACCTGATGTTCGCATTGCCTGCGGTCCAGGTGTCACAGAAGCAGCGGAATGGACCCGGATTGGCGCTGGGAGAGGTAGTGGCGACACTCGGGCTCGTTCTCGTCGTCTTCGCCCTCGTAAGGTCGCGAAGGCCGAACATCGTGCCGTTCGCGGTGGGCGCATACATCGGGAGCGCCTACTTCTTCACCTCCTCCACGAGTTTCGCGAACCCCGCAGTGACGCTCGCCCGAACGCTATCCAACACGTTCGCCGGGATCGCGCCCTCGTCCGTCCCGCCCTTCATCGTGGCGCAGTTCCTCGGAGGCCTCCTGGGGCTCGGCGCCGTTCGCCTCCTGTACCCAGATGTGGGCGATTCGGCGGCGGACGTCCTCCTCACCCACGCCGACGACGATCCCCCGACCGGCGCGATCAGCAAGACAGCCGATAACGCTGAAGCCGACGCCTCGGGTCCTGTAACCGGGAGTCCTTTCGCCTCTTCCCGCAACCCCGGCGAAGTCGAACGGTAAGGGTGGAGGCCGCTGGGCGTCCTTGAACGATATGGGCGACCGAGCGGCCGGGAGGGAGGTAGCCATGCGCCTCACATGGAGAGACGGTCTCGCAACCGTGTTCGTCGGCGTCGCTGCGCTGGCGTATTTCTTGTGGCTCGCTGGGATCGGGGTGCTCGGACTCGGGGTTCGTGGTCTCGGCGGCGTGGTGCTCGGACTCGGGGTGGCTGCATCGGTCACCGCGGTCGTCTACGGGGTCGGCGCTGGGCTCCTCCAGGCTTCCAAGGTCTACCTCGGGATCGCATCGCTGATCGGGCTCGTTGCTCTCATCGCAGGTGTCATCACACTCGTATCGGCCAATGAGCCGATGCTCGCTGCACTCGTGATCGCGACGCTCGTGCTTTGGGTGATGGCGACGGTTCGACACGCGATCATCGCGGGCGCGGATCCAGTAGATGACGAGGCCACGGTCCACCAGCGCTTCGCGGACGCGGCGTAGGCCGGGTAAGTCAAGGTTCGTCCCGCCCGGGAGGAAAAGCCCATGGTGGAGACGATCGAGTTGCGTGACTACGAACAGGCGGAGACGAACCTCGCGCTCTCCGTTTCCAAGCACGGAAACCCAGTTCGGGACACAGAAGCCTCTGTGACCAGCGCTCAGTTCTTGCCGCCGCTGGACGGGCGCGTTGACATCGTTACATCGCGGGCATGAAGCCGAGCTGCATCATCAGTCCTGCGATGTCGGGGTAGGAGTTGAACTCGACGACCTTCCCGTTCCGCACCCGCGCGAAGTACGTCCCCCGGCCCACGACCATCTTTCCGGTGGGAGGGATCTCGTTGCCGCCCATCACCATCGGGCCGGTGTTTGTGCCCGTGAACTCGACCTCAGCGGCGACGGCATCGTCGGACACCACGCGGTTCGTCTGCTTGATCGACATGTCCGGGAAGGCAGTGAACCATCCCTGCGCGTACGCGCGGGCCGCGTCCTTGTCCCGGATCGGCTGAGGTATCGCGACGTCGTTCACCACGAACTCGTCCGCGAAGATGCTCACGAACGCATCCGGGTCGTGCCTTTCCCAAGCGGCCATGCCATCGTCGTCGATCCGTTCGATGTCTTCTCGCGACATCATGGGTCCTCCTCCTGATCGTCTGGATGACGCCCTGCACGCTACTCCCATCGTGCAGTTCGTCAAATCGGAGGGGCATCAGGATCAGGGCCGTCCCTTCGGCGTCGATCGCCGCGAGAAACTCAAGCCGATGACCAGCGCGTTCGGCTCGCCATTACTGGTGGAGTGGGCCCTAGAATCAGGAGCTTCAGCTTCACGAGCAGGGCCGATCGACGGTACCGTGGCCGCGGGGAAGGAGGAGGGCCGTATGAAGCGTTCCGAGGACCAGATCTCGATCAACGCGCCGGCCGATCGCGCATGCGAGTCCGTCGTCGATTCCTCCCGCCACGGCGAGTGGGCGGGACGCGGCCTCGCGGTGACGAAGTCGACCGAGGGTCCAGTGGCGGTCGGAGCGACGTTCTCGACGACGGCCAAGCAGTTCGGGACGCAACGCGAGCAGAGCACCATCACCGAGCTCGTTCCGGAGAAGATATTCGCTTGGGATCCAACAGGCGCACTCGGCCGTGTCCATCATTCGTTCTCGCTTTCCGAGGATGGTGCCTCGAAGGGTCGGCGGGATCAATCGAGTCGTGAGCGGCCGTGCGGGAACGAGCATCCCCGCCGATCGCGGTTCTTACGGTGAAGAACCTGCGTCTGTCCAGGTTCGAGGGACGTACCCGAAGCTCGAACGGAAGGAGGGACCAGTGACCATAGGGCACGAGGAGGTCATCCCCCAGCTAGCTGAGCACCTCCGGCCGGTCTTCGACGCAAGCCCGGACGGCGTCTACGTTTGGCTCGACGAACAGCATTCCGCCTGTAACGAGAACCTCGCGAAGATGTTCGGATTGACGGTCGAGTCGTGGTCGAACACGCCCGGGTTCCTTCAGCACTTCGTCCACGCAGACGATCAGCAGCTCTTCTCGTGGAACTACTGGAATCGGGTTCAGCCCCTGGCGTTCCCCGCCTCGTTCCGCTTCCGGGCGATCCGGGCTGATGGCTCGCGGTTCGACGCCGAGACGGACATGATCCCGCTTACCTACGGTGGACACACGGTCGCGTATCACTTCGTGCGGCGCGTGGGAGCGTGAGGATCAACGTTGCCCCGGTCGCCTTGACCGCGGAACTCGCGCGCTTCAGCGCGTCGATCTTGTCGTCTGGATGACGCGTCACGGGAATCCACCCGAAACCGCGTCTCCCGAGGAAAGTAAGGGCTTGACGCCCGTGCTGGAGACGAAGTTCGACCGGAGATCGTCGTCATCGATGGTCTCAGCGATCTGCTTGACGAGGCGCCGGGCTTCGGCTTCAAGTTGGGTCGCCTCCTGATCGTTCCTCCTCGCGGCGGCGAGCCGGCTCAGCTCTAGGAGCACCTCCCAGAGGATGCGTGCGCATCCCAGCTCTTCCGCGGCCGAGCGGGCTTCCTGCAGGAGGCGCTCCGCCTCGCCGGCTGCGTCCGCCGCGGCGAGCGACGTGCCCTTCAGCAGGAGCGCATCGGCCACGAACTGGCGGATCTCGGAACGTCGCAACCTGTCGAGGATGGCGTCCGCGATCTCCACGGCCCGCGAAGGGTCGCCTCTCGCCGCGGCGACGCGTCCGCTGACCAGGGCGATCTGTATGGACGACACGGACCGGAGCGGTTCGGGTAGGAGCTCGACCTGCATCTGCGCCATCGGCCGCGATCGCGCGCTCGGGGTCGTCTTCGTGGGCGATCGGGGCGCCGAAGACGCGAAGATCGCGTCGCCCATCAGG
Source organism: uncultured Actinomycetes bacterium (assembly GCA_963695975.1). GTDB lineage: Bacteria > Actinomycetota > UBA4738 > UBA4738 > HRBIN12 > JBBQVZ01. The sequence goes on from CAVOIB010000002.1 coordinate 720,218, forward strand.
CGCGCGAGCGTCCCTTCGTATCGATAGACGGGAGCGATGAGGAGCTCGAAGGCGCCGTTCATGATCTCGGCCCACTCCTCCGGATCGAGGGTTTCGGCCATAGCCGTCGAACCCTTCACGTCACAGAAGAGCATCGTCACGATCCGGCGTTCGCCCTCCATCGAGCGACCGAGCCGCGCGCCCTCGAGCTTCGCGAGCATGCCGCGCGGGAGGTACGGCTCCAGGTGAGCCGCTCCGAGCTCCTCGGCTGACGATCGCACGAGGCGGGCGCCGCAGTTCAGGCAGAACCGGGCCGCGTCTGGGTTCTCGGTCGCGCACTCCCGACAGAGCATGTGGGAACGATAGACGCCGCGCGGACCCGGGTGCCTGCGCGAGACGGGCGCCGGGCGGGAGGGATACGCTAGGCCGCGAGCATGGCCGAGTACGCGACCCCCGAGGAGGAATGGCACGACTTCCTAAACGGGACGCATCCGCATCTCAGGGAGAAGAGCCCGCTCCGCCTGATCCCGTCGAACCCCCGGTGCAAGCTCTGCAAGGCTCCGTTCGGCTCGCCGGGCAGGTTCATCCTCAAGCGCTACGGGTTCCGGCCTTGGGAGAAGCAGCCGAAGATCTGCGGGCGCTGCTTCATCGGGCTACGGGGCCAGGCGCAGATGTGTCCCGGCGCGCTCGAGGGCCAGGAGATCCGCGGCGGCGAGGCCGAGATCTCGATGCTGTTCGCCGATGTCAGAGGCTCGAGCAAGCTAGCCCGGCAGATGCCCGTGATCGACTTCACGCGATTGATGAATCGCTTCTATCGGGAATCGAGCCAAGTCCTCATCGAACGTGATGCGATCATCGAGAAGTTCGTCGGCGATGAGATCGTCGGCCTGTTCATCCCGTTCATGACTGGCCCGGAGCACGCCGCACGCGCCGTCGAGACCGCGCAGGAGCTGCTCCGCGTCACGGGCCACGACTCGCCAGAGGGGCCTTGGGTCCCGCTCGGCGCGGGCGTGCACACGGGCACTGCCTTCGTGGGGATCGTCGGATCGGGCAACACCAGCGACTTCACGGCGCTCGGCGACCCGGTCAACATCGCTGCTCACCTCGCATCGCAGGCGGCGATCGGCGAGGTTCTCGTCACGGACGAAGGCGCCGAAGCCGCGGGGGTCGCGGGGACAGGGCTGGAACACCGGCACCTCTCGCTGAAGGGCCACCCGGTCGACGCGTGGGTGCTATCGGCGTCTCGTCCGGCCCCGGCCGTGGGCTAGGTCGCGCCGTGGAGTGCGGGTGATCCGGTTCGGTCGATCGCTCAAGGTGCGATCCGGTGAGGGCCGGATCGTGGGGCTAGGGGTGGCGCTGATGGTCCTCACGGCCGGTGGCTCCGCGTTCGGTCAGAGCGGAACCGACGCCCTCTTCTTCGCACATTCTGGCGTCGACAAGCTGCCGGTGATGCTGATGCTCGCGGGCGGATTGTTGTTCGGGACATCCATCGTCTTCACGGCGCTCCTTGGGGTCGTCGGGCGACAACGCCTCTTCCTCGTCGTCCCGGTGGTCTCGGCCGCCGTCTTGCTGATCGAACGAGCGATCGTGGCGGCGGCCCCCTCGTGGATCTATCCGCTCCTGTGGCTCTCGGCGAGCGTGGTGGTGATGCTCCAATGGCTCTTTACCTGGGGCCTGCTCGGCATAGTCGTCGACACCCGTCAAGCGAAGCGGCTCTTCCCGCTCTTCGGCGCCGGGGCCATCTTGGGCGTGGTGGTCGGAGGTCTCCTGACCGGTCCCCTCGCCTCACTGATCGGCGCCGAGAACCTCCTGTTCGTATGGGGAACGGCTTTGGTCGCGGCTTCATCGGTCGGTCGGGTCCTCGTCGGATCGTATCGAGCCAAGGTGGTTCGGGCGAGGCGATCGCGCCGGGCCAAGGCCCGCCCTTTGGAGGAGATGCAGCAGGGGTTCAGGTTCGTTCGCGGTTCCTCCGTCATGAGGTGGATGTCGCTCTCGGCGATCTTGTTCTCCGTCCTGTTCTTCTCGCTGTACCTCCCGTTCTCTCGAGCGGCGGCCGATCGATTCATCGGGGCCGACGCCCTCGCCGGGTTCTTCGGCCTGTTCTCGGCGGTCACGACCGCGGCGGCGCTCCTCGCGTCGTTGTTCCTCACCAACCGGTTGATCGCTCGGTTCGGCGTTCCGTCAATGTTGATGGGGCTCGCGCTCATCTATCTCGCCGGGTTCGGCGTTTTGATCGTCGTCGGAACCTTCGCCACGATCGTCGCGGTCCGGTTCGTCCAGATGTTGTGGAGCCAAGCGGTCGCCAATCCGGCGTGGGAGGCGGTAGTCAACATCGTGCCGCCCGTCCGCCGAGACCAGACGCGCGCGTTCTTGAACGGCGGACCGACCCAGCTGGGGACGGTGCTCGCCGGTCTGATCCAACTGATCGGCCTGCGCAGGTTGAGCCCGCTGCAGCTCTACGCGATCGGACTCGGCACAGCGGCGCTGACCACCTATGCCACGTGGAACGTTCGCCGCTCGTATGCAACCGCACTGATCGATGCGTTGCGCCAGGGCCGACCTCAGGTCTTCTCTACGCTGACCGATGAGGCGCCGTTCACCGACAGGCAGGTGGATGCCACTGCGGTGTCCGCACTCGTGGAGGGCGCGTCCGGCTCGGACGTTCGGGTCCGACGAGCCGCGGTAGAGATCCTCGGCGACCTTCGCAGTGACGAGGCGAGCGCTGCGCTCCTGACGGCCGTGCATGACCTCGACGCGATGGTGCGGGCTACCGCGCTTCGGTCACTCGCTCATACCCGGGCGGAGACGGCCCTCCCGGTCGCTTCCCTGGCGCTCGACGACCCGGAGGCCGAGGTCCGGTTGGCTGCGATCCGTGCGATCGACATCCTGGGCAACGCCTCTACCGATGGCCGAGACCCGATCAGGAGGAGGCTCGTCGACCCGGATCCATCCGTCAGGTCAGCGGCGGCATCCGTCATCCTTCGAAGGTCCTCCAGCGAAGAGGCGCTCGCCGCCGTCCAGTCCATGTTCGCCACCGATGACCCCGCGACCCGTTCGATAGCACTCGAGGCGCTCGAAGGATCCGAGCTGCCCGAGACGTTCGGATTAGCCGCCCTTGGCCTGCACGATCCGAGCTCGCGCGTTCGGGCAGCCGCCGCCCGGGCCGTTCCCGCGTCGGATCCCGGGCGGGCGATCCCGCCACTCGTCGGCGCACTTGCGGATGAGAACGGAGGCGTGCGAGACGCCGCGGCTCTCGTACTTGGTCGGATCGGCCCCGCGGCGGTCGAGCCGGTCATGGCCGCGCTGTTCGATCCCGCGCTCGCGCCGGGAGCGTTGCTGGCGCTCGAGCAGCTTCCGGCGGCCTCGACGCAGGATGTGGTCCGGGGGTACGCGCGAGAGGAGGCGGCCCGCGCGGTCGCCGACTTCGACGTGTCGTGCGCCATGAACCCCGACGGCGACGATCGCGAGCGCCTGCTCCGCGACTCGTTGATCGAGCGTGCCCGTCGCCAGGCCGTCAACGCACTCCGTGCCGCAGCGCTCTTGGGGGAGAGGAAGTCCATGAGGTTCGCCATCGACAACCTCTCCAGCCGTGACCCGATGCAGGTGGCCAACGCCCTCGAGGCCATCGAGTCCATGGGCGAGCACACGGTCGTCCGGCCACTCCTTCAGCTGTGGGAGACAGCCGACCCGGACATGTTGCCGCGCGTCGTGTGGCTACCCCGACTCCTGCATGACCCGGATCCCTGGATCCGCGGATGTGCCACCTTGCTGCGTGGTCCGACGACGGAAGGAGATCCCATGACGGATGACCTCGCGATCATTTCCCAGATCGAACGTGTCCTGTTCCTGCGGAAGGTCCCACTCTTCGTAGAGCTTCCCCCGCAGGACCTCGAGCGGGTTGCGGCGATCGCGGAGGAACGAGCTTTCGTCGATGGCGAGACGATCGCCGGTGAGGGCGAGCCCGGCGACGACCTCCACATCGTGGTCGAAGGCGAAGTGCGCGTCATGCGAGCGGGATCTGCCAGGGCACCGGAGGTCGAATTGGCACGGCGGGTGTCGGGCGACGTCGTCGGTGAGATGGCACTCATCACCCAAGAGCCCCGCATGGCATCGCTGGTCGCTTCCGGCGATGTGCGGACGTTGCAGGTGGGTCGGAAGGACTTCGAGGGGGTGCTCCGAGAGCGGCCAGATACGGCGATCGCCGTCATCCGCGTTCTCAGCCGACGGCTCGTAGAGAGCGCGGGCATCCGCGCGGACTGAGGATCCTCCGTGCCTTCGCCTCCGGTGCCGCAGCACGGGAATCCGCCGAAAGGGCGACGGATGACAGAGGTCACTAGAAGTGGACCTAGTTCACCACCAGTCTCACGCAGGGACGAAGACGAGGTTCGACACGACTGAACCGGCGCGACCAGGGATGACTTCCCGAACCATGACGGTTCCGGCCTTCGTCCCGTCGCTCTTCCAGAGCTCGGAACCGTGGACGTCGTCGTCGGCGGTGAAGTAGATGGTCCTGGCAGCCGCGGTGGCGTAGCAGCCTCCTCCTTGCGCACAGTCTCTGGATCCCTCGGGGCCAGCTCTGACGTTGGCCACCATCACCGTCCCCGCTTCCGTCCCGTCGCTCTTCCAGAGCTCGCGACCGTGCACGCCGTCATCCGCCGTGAAGAACATCGTGTGGCCAACAGCAGTTGGCCAAGAAGGGGAGGAGCCATCTCCCCCACGCCAGATGTCCTTCACCATCACCGTCCCCGCCTTCGTCCCGTTGCTCTTCCAGAGCTCGACACCGTTCGCCGCGTCGTACGTGGAGAAGTACAGGGTCGAGCCGGCATGGGAAACCCAGTCGATGGAACTGGAGGAGCCGGTCAGAACGACCGTCCCCGCCCTCGTGCCGTCGCTCTTCCAGAGCGCTCCGTCGTAGGGGGCGGTGAAGTACAGGGCGCCACCCATGCTCGTCAGCAAGTGGGGATGGGCGCCACTTCGCCCGGGCTCGATGTCCTTCAGGATGCCGGTCCCGGATCTCGTCCCGTCGCTCATCCAAAGCTCCCGGCCGTGCGTCCGGTCGTTCGCCGTGAAGAACAAGCCCCCGCCCGCGTGGGTCAGGTAGAACGGGTACACCCCCGTGAGGCCGGGCAAGCTGTCATTCACGAGGATCGTCCCTTCGCGCGTGCCGTCGCTCTTCCAGAGTTCGGGCCCGTGGACGCCGTCCTGCGAGGTGAAGTACATGCTCCCGCCGACACGCACGGGCGGCCAACCCGAAGGCCCGCGGCTGTGAGGTGAGGGGATGTACCTCACCATGACGGTTCCGGTTCCGGTTCCATCGGTCTTCCAGACCTCCCAGCCGCGCTTGCCGTCGGATGCGAAGAAGCAGATGCGCCCTCCGACATCCGTGAACCCGGTGGGCCCTGAACCCTCCGCCCCCGACAAGATGTCTTTCACCATGCGGGTCCCTGAGGTGGTCCCGTCGCTCTTCCAGAGCTCGCGACCGTGAACGCCGTCATCGGCGGAGAAGTACAAGATGCCGTCGATACCCGCGAGCCCCTGGACGAAGGACGGATCCGGGCCGGGCTTGATGTCCCTGACCAAGCCCGTTCCGCCCCGTGTCCCGTCGCTCTTCCAGAGCTCGCTACCGTGAACCAGGTCGTTAACCACGAAGAACACCGTCCCGCGCGAGGGGAAGGATGACGCGGTACGCGTCTGGGCGGCGTGCGATCGCGCCTCGAGTGTCGCGGCGGCGGCTGTTGCTGAGCCCGCGACAGACACGACCGAAGAACCGAACAAGACGAACGTGGACACGATCAGTCCGAAGCGATTGCCGGTACGGATGGCGACCTCCTGGAGCGATCCGGCGGGCAACTCACCCTAGCGGATGCAACCACGTCGGAACCCGGCAAGCAGGCGGCACTCCACGAGTGGAGTTTGCCGAGGAGGGGTGTGTCGCTCCGATGAATCGCTTTCACGCCCAAGGAGGCGACCGATGGGTTTCGCACGCTCTTCCTCCGTCTTCGGGATGAACGAACACCGCGGCCTTGCCCAGATGCTGAGGACGCGGTTAGCTGGCGCCTGTCGGAACGACCGAGGAGGGAGCTATGGCTGCCGAGAAGCGAGCGGACGTCACGTGGCGGGGCGACCTGATGAGTGGGAACGGCACGATCGAGCGCGTGGGTAGCGGGGCGTTCGGGCCGCTCGGGGTGTCCTGGGCCGCGCGGACCGGCGAGGGCCAAGCTGAGCTCACGAGCCCCGAGGAGCTGATCGCGGCGGCGCACGCCGCCTGCTTCTCGATGGCGCTTTCCAACGGGCTGGCCAAGGCCGGGGCGCCGCCGGAGAGTCTGAACGTCGCGGCAACCGTCACCTTCGTCCCGGGGACGGGGATCACGGCTTCGGCGCTGGACGTAGAGGGCCGGGTCCCGGGGATCACGGAGGGTGCGTTCCAGGAGGCCGCCGAGCAGGCCAAGGATGGCTGTCCAGTCTCGGGTGCGCTCAAAGGGAACGTCGAGCTCAGCGTGACTGCGCGGTTGGCGTCGGTCTGAACGGGCGCGGCGCTCGTGACGTACTTGGTCGGGCGCGTCCGTTGCGAGTAGGTCGAAGGAGGCTCAGGTGAACAGCGTCCCCGACGGCTCCTCCAGGCTGGTGCGATTGAGCTAGGAGTTGAGGCTTGTGGTACAGAGAGAGGAGTGACATGAGCGGCGAGACTGGTTCGAGGACCGTACACGGGATCGAGGCGCCCGCTGTCGGGACATGGGAGATCGACCCGACACATACGTCGTTGGCTTTCGTGGCCCGGTACCTGATGGTCACCAAGGTCCGGGGACACTTCTCGGAGTTCTCGGGAGCTATCCGCGTGTCCGAGCACCCGGAGGAGTCCTCGGCGGAACTCGCCATCGTGACATCGAGCATCGACACCGGGAACGAGGATCGCGACAAGCACCTACGCTCACCGGACTTCCTCGACGTGGAGCGATTCCCGGAGATCCGCTTCAAGAGCACGAAGGTTGAGCTTCCCGGCGAGAATCGGGTCGTGGTGACTGGGGACCTCACGATCCGGGACGTCACACGCCCCGAGGTTCTCCAGGTCGAGTTCGCCGGTTTGAGCCAAGACCCCTGGGGGAACGCCCGGGCAGGGTTCTCCGCGACGACCGAGATCGACCGGGAGGAATTCGGGGCGAGCTGGAACGTTGCCCTTGAGACGGGAGGATGGCTCGTCTCGAAGACGGTCCAGGTGGAACTCGACGTGCTCGTTACGCACAAGACCGACCAGGCCTCCTCGTGAACCGAGCCTTGGTCCCTGTTGGTTACGGCGTACTTGGCGGCCGAACCTCCTGGCTCGAGCCGCTCAACCCTCTGGTCATGCATCGGTCATGACACACGGTCAACCGCGCCGGGGTTCGTCAGAGAGCACACGACTGCATCCTGGCGATCGACGACGGGACTCTTGTTTCCACGCGGGGAGTACCGCCGGCCACGCCGGATGAAGCCTCGCGAAACCTCAACGTACACTCACGTCGTGAAGAGCGTGAACGAGCTCTTGGTCCTGGGGCGCGACGAGCTCGTCTCGCTCGAGGTGACCTGGGCCGACCTCGTCGGCGTGCTCGAGGATGCGTTCCGGCAGAAGGCGGAGGGCCTCGTCCAGAACCCGCCGAAACCGGCATTGCATCCGCGGCCAGACGCGTTCATCAACGCCATGCCCGCCTATCTCGGCGGCGCGGACCGAGCCGGTCTCAAGTGGATCGCGGGCTATGAGTCCAACCGGGCGAGAGGGCTCTCCTACATCAACGGGATCTTCGTGCTGACCGATGCTGAGACCGGTCGGTCGCTCGCGATCATGGACGGCGGGTGGATCACCGAGATGCGTACGGCGGGCGTCTCGGGGGTCGTGCTCCGGCAGGTGTCCGCGAGCCCGCACGCTGTGGCGATCGTCGGTGCGGGCGCGCAGGCACGTCGACACCTGGAGCTCCTACTGGAGCTCTACCCCGATATCGCGGAGGTCCGCGCCTTCGATATCGTGCCAGCCGCTTCCCAGACGCTGCTCGCGCTCGCCGGTGACCGGCGCGCGGCCGCGGCCTCGTCAGCGGTAGATGCCGTCGCCGGCGCCGATCTCGTGATCACCGCGCTCACCACGATGCTTCCCGAGCGCCTGACGTGCGAGGAGTCAGGGTCCGACGCTGTGCTACTGCCGGTCGACTACGAGTTCGGACTGGACCCGCACGTCTCGAGCGACGCGGTCCTATACGCGGTCGATGACCTGGGCCAGTACCACGCCAACGTCGCGGAGCACTTCGAGGGATACCGCGAGCCCGACGGCGAGCTCGCGGAGATCGTGGCCGGCACCCTGCCGGTTCCCGCGTCGGGGCGGCGCATGTTCCTGAACATGGGGATCGCGATGGACGACGTGGCGCTCGGTGCCCTTTGTTACGAGCGTGCGCTGGAGCGAGGGGTCGGTCGCACGATCGAGTTCCCGTAGCGACGTCCTTCTATCGACCGCTCGTGTCACGGATGGCGTTGCCGGCAACCACACCTCTGTCCTCGCAGGCGGTGAGGCCAAGATGGGGATCCTCGAGGTGACGGAGCGGGGAGTCCCCCAGTTGTGTATCGCCTGAAGAGGCAGGTGCAGTGGGCGTGGTTCAACGGGGGGACGGGTTCCACGGCCCGACGCCTCCGAGGCGTTCAGGCGTGATCCTCGTGACGAATCCGGGCGGCGGGTCTGGCATGTTCGGGAACAGGACGTCGGGTCCGATGTATGTGTGAGCGAGCTGTTGAAGGAGCGCAGCAGCTCCGCCCTCAGTTACAACCGCCGTTCCGTGCACCACGAGGTACTCGAGCAAGCCCCACTCGTTCTTGATGGTCGATGGGATCGAGATGGCGATACGAGGGTCGCGGCGGAGATTCCTCAGCTTCCGCTGATCCGGCAGCGTCGCCAGGACGATCTCGTCACCTTCGATCCCGACCCAAGCGGCCGTGACCTGCGGCCCGCCGTCCTCGTCGATCGTGACGACGTGCGCGACCGCGTCGCTCGCCAGGAGCTCGCGTGCTTCAGGGGGAAGGAGGATCCCTGCCACGCACGGATGCTACAGCGCCACGCGGGTCCACGCGGTAGACGACGTCTTCGCTGATCCCCGATCGACGGATCCAGTCTCACATCGGCCGCCCGTTCGTTAGAGAACGGGTCATGAGCGCCCGCGGAGTCGACCTCGTCGGAATTCCGTTCGACGACTACGGATGTGACGGCGCGGTGGCAAGAGCGGCAAGCGTCGCAGTGAGGTGGGTCTCGCCTAACCGGCAGTCCGGCACCCGCTGAACTGGCCGGAATGCTCCGCTGCTCGAGCCCCGAACGGCTTGCGGTTGGACCGCACGATGCCCATGACCTCGAACGCGACGGCGTGGCCTCCATCCGACAGATGGGTGAAGGCCATTCCGGAATCGGAGTTTGAGTCCAAACCGGATTGAAGGCGGAATCGAGTCAGGCGTTCCCAGTCAATGGTCGCCTCGTCAAGTTGAGCCTAGGGTGAGGGTTACTAGGGGAGGCGACATGGCAGCCAACAAGACTGGCACCAAGACGGCGGCGAAGAAGACGGCGGCGAAGAAGACGGCGGCGAAGAAGACGGCGGCGAAGAAGACGGCGGCGAAGAAGACGGCGGCGAAGAAGACGGCGGCGAAGAAGCCTGTCGCGCGGAAGGTGACGCCCAGGAAGACGAGCGCGAAGAAGGTCACCGCCAGGAAGGCCACAGCGAAGAGGGCGACAACGAAGAGGGCGACAACGAAGAGGGCGACAACGAAGAGGGCCACCACGAGTCGATCGACTCCAGTCGCATCTCGGGCCGATCGGCCTGCAAGTCGAACCGCGAGGCCACCTGGTCGTGCTGCGATACCGGCCGGGCGGACATCGATGAGTGCAGTGAAAGCCCGGCAGGGCGACCTCATCGTGATCGACTCCGCTCAGGTCGGCTCACCGCCTCGAGAGGGAGAGGTCTTGAAGGTCATCCACGGCGAAGTGAGCATCACCTACAGGGTCAAGTGGACTGATGGAGCAGAGACCCTCATCTCGCCCGCTGCTGGCACCGCGCACATCGTCCGCACGTAGGTTCAAGGATCGCCGCAAGAGCCGGAAAGGGTGTGGCAGGGCAACCCGCCGAGGAAGGCGGTGCCCGGACTACTTCTCGATGTACGCAGCGATCGGTTGGATGACGCCGTCCGTCACGTTCGTGGCCCACTTACTGAAGCCGTCCACTCGCTCGGCCTTACCCTGGAGCCAACGTATCGACCACCGCGTGTGTGACGACCATCTTCGGAATAGCGAGTCTCCTTCCGGGACGCGTGGAGGGTCTTGGCGGCGATGCCGGCCCTCTTCAGGGCGCGAAGTATGAGTCGGCCGTGAGCAGTGGCAACCTCTTCTCCTCACGTCCTGGTGCGGTAGTGGAGGTGAACCATGCCGCTGCCGAATCGGCGTTCGTCCAGTAGTTCGAGCTTCACGCTGAGATCGTTGGGGAGGGATCGATTCCCTGTTCCCACCACGATGGGCGTGAGGAACAGGTGGATCTCATCGACCAACCCGGCCGCGATCGCCTGGGCGGCGAGGTCGGGACCGCCCACGCTGATGTCGCGTCGCGCTTGCGCTTTCATCTGCCGGATCGCCTCAGGGTCGAAGTCTCGCTCGATGCGCGTCTTGATGCTCGGGACCGTCTCCAGCGTCGTGGAGTACACGACCTTGTCGGCCGCCCGCCAGAGCTCCGCGAAGTCCCGATCGACCCAGGGTAGGTCGGCGAGAGGCACGGTCTCCCAGGCGACCATCACCTCATACATCCGACGCCCGTAGAGGTAGGTGCCGACCGGCCGCTCGAGGTCGTTGACGAAGGTGTGCACCTCCTCGTCCGGCGCAGCCCAGTCGAAGTTGCCCCGCTCGTCGGCAACGTAACCGTCGAGCGACGTGATCGCCGAGTAGATCAGCTTGGCTGGACGACTGAACATCGCGCTCCGGTACCGTTTCGCGCTCGGCCGACCGTGGCAGGGTCACTCCCCCGATCCGCCCGCCTCCACGAGCTCCGCGGGGCTGTCGGGAACCACGATCTGCTCAGCCGCCGCATGACCCTCGACGTCGACCTTCGGCAGCCACTGGAGCCACCCCGGCAGGTACCAGTTGCGATCGCCGAGGAGCTTCATCGCCGAGGGAACCAGGATCGACCGGACCACGGTCGCATCGAGGAAGACGGCGATCGCCAAGCCGAAGCCCATCTGCTCGAGCGACGTCAGGCGGCCGCTCGCGAACCCCGCGAAGACCGCGACCATGATGACCGCAGCGCCGGTGATGATGCCACCGGTCGTCCGCAGGCCGAACGCGACGGCCTCGGAGTTGTCGCCCGACTTGTCGTACTCCTCCCGGATGCGGCTGATCAGGAACACCTGATAGTCCATCGACAGGCCGAACAGGATCGAGAACAGGAACAGCGGGAGCCACGCCTCGATCGCGTCGACCTGGGTGAATCCCAGGTGCCGGGCGATCCACTCGGCGAACGACGGGCCACCCTTCTGGAAGACGAGGACGATCAAGCCGTACGCCGCGCCGACCGACAGCAGGTTCATCACGATCGCCTTAGCCGGCACGACGACCGACCGGAACACCACGGTAAGGAGCACGAACGAGAGCCCGAGCACCAACAGGATGATGATCGGCGTGTACGTCGCGGAGACGTCGAAGAAGTCCTTCACGAACGCGCTGTCGCCCCCGACGAGCACACCGGAGTCCTGACCGAAGGCCTGAGGGACATAGGTGTCGCGGAGGCGGCCGATCGCGTCCACAGCGGCCTCGCTCTGCGCGTCGGTCGCCTCGCCCGCCATGGGGAAGCGGATCAGCGTGATGCTGTTGTCCGAGCTGGTCTGGACCGGTTGCGGCGCTCCGAACGCCGGGTCGTCCGCCATCGCCTGCTCCAAAGCCTGGATGCTCTGCTGCACGGACGCGTCAGAAGGCGCGCCGGCGATCACGACGTCGGCCGTGGACTGCTGCCCGGCCTTCGGGAACTCGGCGAGGATGACGTTGTACGCCTGCTTCGTCTGGATCCCGTCGGGGATCGTGCTGATGCCGGACAGGCCGGTCTTGATGCCGCGACCGCTGTCCGACGGATGCGACTGCGTCCAGTACGGGACGGAGAGCAGGATCATCAACGTCGACCCGGCGACCAACCAGATGACCGGTCGAGCCATGACGGCGCGGCTCACCGTGTCCCAGAATCCGCCCGGCCGCCCGTGCTCGATGTTGCGGCCACGGCCGAAGATCCGGCCAGCGTTGATCTTGTCGCCGAGGATCGAAAGGATCGCCGGCAGCAAGGTCATCGACAGCGCGAGTGACACGAGGACCACGAGGATGGCCCCGCCGGCGAGGCCGCGGAAGATCGTGGTGGGCACCAGGAGCATGCCGGCGAGCGCGAGCACCACCGTCAGCCCGCTGAAGAAGACGGCCCGGTTCGCGGTGGCCCCCGACATCCCGATCGACTCGAGCTTGTCGCGACCTCGCGCGCGTTCCTCCCGGTACCGAGAAACGATGAACAGCGAGTAGTCGATCCCGACGGCCAGTCCCATCATCGAGATGAGGTTCGGGACAAAGAAGCTGAAGTGCCAGAGCTGGCCGAGGACCCCGACCAGGCCAAGGGCCACGCCGATCGCGAAGATGCCCATGATGATGGGCGTGACGCCAGCCACGAGTGAACCGAACACGATCACCAGCACGATGATCGCGACGAGGACACCGATCCCCTCGCCCTTGCGGAGGTCTTCCTCGGAGATCTTCTTGAAGTCATCGGTCGAGGTCGGTTCGCCCAGCGCGTACATCGTCGTGCCTCCGGTGCTGTAGCGCTCCCGGATCGCGTTCAGCTCGTCGACGTGCTTCGCGGTCTGATCGCTGTCGCCGGTGAGGATCACCGTGAACAGCACGGCCGTCCCGTCCTCGGAGGGGATCGGACCGAGCGCGGCTACCTGCGGATCGTTCGCCTGATCGGCGGGGAGCGGGAACCGCGACGGAACGGTGGTGACCGCCGCGCGTCCGAGCGCGCGGAGGTCATCGAGCGCACTGTTGACCTTCTGGACGAACGCGGGATCTTGCACGGCCCCGTCGGGGCCGGTGAGCACGAACGCCTCCGGGATGATGTCCTGCTTGAGGTGACGCGCCTCGAGGATCTGCTGAGCCTGCTTCGCTTCGGGGCTGTTCGTGAAGTCGAAGTCGGTCGTCAGCGCGCCTCCCAGCAACAGGCCCGACGCGACGAACCCGGCGACCAGGATCGCGGCCCAGACCCCGACGGTCCTCCATGGATGACGGCTGCTGGTCCTCGCGAGCGTTTCCGGATTGATCTTCATATCGCCTGCCCACCCTTCGCGGAGATGATTGACGTACGGTGTATGCTTACGACGTAGGTCAGGCTACGCGTACACCGTAAGCCTGTCAACCCGGATCTGATGAACAGTCGGTGACCGATGGTGACGATCGAAAGCGCTGGTGAGAAGAGCCGCGAGAAGCTGACGCGGGCGCGGGTGATCGCGGCCGCCCTCCATGTGATGGACACCGAGGGGCTCGATGCGGTGACGATGCGCCGGGTCGCTCGGGAGGTGGGCGTCGAGGCGATGTCCCTCTACAACCATGTGAAGGACAAGGACGACCTCCTTCAAGGTGTCTGCAATGGCGTGATGGCCGAGTTCCAGTTTCCGACGGAGCCGGGCGCCTGGGCGGACCGCTGCAAAGCCGGAGCGCGCTCGTGGCGCCGGGTCCTACAGGCCCACCCCGACGTGATGCGGCTGTTCGCCGAGACCCACGGTCCCTCAACGTCGTCCCCCGAGTCGCTCAAACCGACCGAGTTCGCGCTTCGGTTACTCCAGGAGGTTGGTCTGTCCGACCGCGACACGGTCCAGGCGTTCCACGCGTTCGGGGGCTACATCCAGGGGTTCGCGATGATGGAGGGCGGCTCCATCAAAGGTCGCGCGTCCGAGGAGCAATACCCATCGCTCGAGGAGGGGAACGATCTGCTCGACACGTTCCCGACGCTCCACGCGGTTAGTCGCTACTGGGGCGAATGCGATCCTGACGAACAGTTCGAATTCGGGCTCGATCTGTTGATCCGTGGTCTCCAGGCTCGGGTCGACGCAGCCCGCGGCGCGTAGATCCGGCTCAGGTCAGCGCTCGGTCCAAGCGTACGCCCCCCAATGTGCGGACTCGCCCCCAAGATCTTCATGCCCGCGCGATCAGCTCCTCGGGGCTCGTGAGTTCGTCTTGGCCCTTGCGCCCGCGTCCCGAGCCCGTCGAACTGCCGGAACTGGATGTGTGACCTGCGTCACACGAACGTCTGTGACGGGCATCACCCCCCTGCGTGTTCACCGTCACTCGACTGGATGTGGCGAAGGACACACCGCCATCGGTGACCGGCGGCACAGCGTCTTTGGGTGATCGGGCGCGAAGATCCACCCATCGTCAGAGCCCACGAGGGCCCGAGCACAAGGAGGGGCACCATGGCCGCAGAGAAGAAGGTCGAGCCGAAGACGACGAAGACCACGACCGAGTCCGCCAAGACGAAGTCAGCCCGCGTCGAGAAGAAGTCTCTTGATCGTCGGCACTTCAGCAAGAAGAAGTAGAGGGGCCTGCAGGAAGGCCCCTCGCACGCGACTACCAACAGGCCCGGCTTGCCGGGCCTGTTCCGTTTCCCGGGCTGGCACCTTCGTCCTGCCTCGACCAGCGACCCATCCCGCGACGAGCGCCTCGGCCCCAATCGGGATCGGTGAGAAGTGCGGATCGCAAACACGGGACCGCGTGTGTCCACGCTCGATCCCTCCGCGGACTGGGCCGCACCGCAACCGGGCGTCACCGAGCGGGACGGGCGTCATACCCACCTCCCAGTACCTTCGGCTCAGGGGATCCGGCGAGTTTCTCGGTTCGGACGACTCGGGAGGGGGCGGATCCCCGCATATCACGCCGGGTCCAGCGACGCGTGTCCTTGTGATCCGGGGGCCCTCGTGTCGACGCCCACGACCAGGCTCGCCACGCCGCCGACGATCAGACCGAGACCGACGCCGCCGACGACATCGAGCGGCGCGTGCGCCCCGAGGTAGATCCGGGCGAACGAGACGAGGGCGACCACCGTCCATGGCAGGACGCGCCACCCGCCCCGGAGGTACGGCGTCGTGACCCAAGCGAGACCGGTGAGCAGGACGACATGACCCGAGACGAACGAGGCTCCGACCGCGGGCGTGTCCCCACGAACGATCGCTTCGGAGATCGTCGTGCCTGGACGCGAGCGCTCCACGAGCGCCCAAACCGCGCGCTCGGCGGCAAGCTTCCCGGCCGTAACCAGCAGACACGCGAGCGCGAGGCGCCACCGGCGCAGGAACGCGCACGTCGCAGCGACGATCGGGCCTACCGGGAGCACCCCCAGCAGCTGGGCCACGCGCATGGGTGGAGAAAGGACCTCTGGGAGCCCGTTGATCGCGTGGAAGACGGCAAGCTCAACCGGACCGACGGTTCCGTCGCGCACCACGAGACCGCAAAGGACCACGATGCCGAGTCCGACGATCGTGCCGATGGCATCAGCACGCCGCCTGACCGCGCGACGGTTCACCTCCAGACCCTGCGTACTCATCGTGGCCTCGTCCATCTGAGGAGCATCGATGGGCTGAGGGTAGCGGATGGCTCTGATCGCAGTAGGGGAACGGGTTCAGCGAGTTTCCCCCAGAGCTCTTACGCCCGTGACGGTCTGATCTGGTGGAAGGAGCTACCCGAGTTCGCCAGCATCAACCCAATGGTCATGCCTATGGGTACCCGCCTCCGCCACCTCCGCCGCCCCCGCCGCCCCCACCGCTGCTTGGGCCGGAAGGGGTCATCGCGAACCACACCCCCTGGATCCCCTGCCCGTTCGCCTGGCCTGGCCTCCGGTCACCGGAGTACCTGTAGAGGGGCCTGCCCTCGTAGGTCACCTGCGTGCGACCGTCTGGCCGATCGATCTCGCCGAGCGTGCCGGTCACGCCGGGTCCGGGCGTAGCCGAGGTCACACCCGCCGGGAGCAAGAGCGGCGGCCAGGCGCTCTCGCATGAACCGGTGCACATGATCTGACCGCTTGCTTCCGTATCGAGCTCGTACAGGGTGAGGCCCCTCCCGTCGACCAGCACCGCGCCCACCCCGGACGCAGACCCCGTGGCGACCTCGACCGATCCGACTGGAGATGGCGGAGCTCCAACGACGACCTTCCCACACATCCCCTGACAGTCACCGTTCACGAGCTGTGAGTGGATCGTGCACCGGAACAGGAAGTCACCTTGCTTCATGAACCGCCGTTGGGCGGACGATCCTTGCGGCAACGAGCGGTCGAAGACCCAATGGCCACCGTAGGCGGTCACCGTATGGCTACTGGATACCGCCTTCCATCTGATCGTCGTCCCGCTGACGATCCGGATCGTCCTCGGCGACCAGGAAGTGCCGACGCCGCGCACCACCTTGGTCGTCCCACCAGCGCCATGGGCGCCGACAGCGGATGTCAACACCAAGACCGCCACGGCAAGGAGCGTGATCTGGGTCCGAACGGCGAGTCTCGACATCTCCACCTCCCTGATCCCCAAGCGACGGCGGTAGTACGGGGGGAAGACCCACCGAGATTGCTCGGACACCAGCTTCATCTGACCAGAGCGGTTCTCCGGATGCGCTCCAGCGGACACGCCGATCGGCCTCCTCGCGGCCGAGAGATGTTGGCATATCGTCTCGCTGCCATCGGAGCCTTCAGCGGCGAAGCCGCATCACGACTCGGACACGTCGCGTCACCCCGGGGGCGCGCGGCCCTCGACCGCTTCCTGGAGCCGGTCGAGGAACGGCGCCTGCGCCGCCTTGATCTTCACGCGCGCCTCGTCGAGGCCGAACCACGCGACGCGATCGATCTCGGGGAACTGCTGGACGCGTCCGGATCGGGGCGGCCACTCCATCTCGAACGTGTTGCTCACCGCGGTCGCCGGGTCCAGGTCTCCCTCGGCGGCCCACGCCCGCACAAGCTTGCCGGACTTCTGACGGATCTCGCCAAGCTCGAGAAGCGGCGTGTCGTCAGGAAGAGGGTGACCGGTCTCCTCGGCGAACTCTCGTCGGGCGACCGCGATCAGGTCCTCGTCCGGCTCCACCTCGCCTTTGAGCACCGTCCATGCGTCCGCGTCCTTGCGCGCGAAGTACGGCCCGCCGGGGTGGCCGAGGAGCACTTCGATGCGCTCATCCTGCGGGCGCCAGAGGAGGATCCCGGCGCTCGTGCGGCCCGTCTTGTCGACCTTCGGCTTCCGAGGGCGCGCCATCGTTCAGACGACCTTCTCCGGGCGACGGGGGGTGAGAGCACGTACGCCGTTCCCGAAGACATCGATCTGGCCGTTGTGCATGAGAGGTATCCACGGATGCGCGCTCGCGGAGAACGGACCGGAGCTGTCGGTCGGGCGCGATCCAGTCTCCGTGAGCGAGCGCAACCCGAGCGATCCCCCGCCGACGATCGCCACGATGATGACGGCAACGACCGCCACCGCAACGGAACGATGATGCCGGGCGCGCTTCACCGAGGCATGGCTCGATGGTGGTTCCACGTGTGCTCCATGGATGCTTTAGGCCTCGTCTTCGTTGAGCGTACTTCGGGATCATCAGCGCCCGCCGACCGGGCGAATAGAGCTTCCAAGGTTGAGCGCCCCCGTGGCGCTCAACCATCCACACGGACCCGGCAGGGGGGTCGCGAGATGGCCAGCATGAGGTAGTGGTGAGCAGCACCAGCACCTTCGCGATCGCATCGGCGGGAACCGAGGGCCGGCCCCGGCCCGACCCGAGCAGATCGGCGAACATCTCGTCAGGGAACAACCGCACGCTGTGCTCAGCCAGTCTTTCTATCCCGACCCGAAACGTGAGCCTTCCCACCTCGGATTGCTCCGCGATCTCCTAGGGCAGGATCTCGACGTACCCGTCCGTTCCATGCACGCGGATCCGCTGCCCATCTCGGATCAGCCGGGTGGCGTGCTCCACCCCTACGACGGTCGGCAATCCGTACTCCCGTGCGATCACTGCGCCATGGGTCATCAGGCCCCCAACCTCCGTCACCAGACCCTTGATCGAGACGAACAGGGGAGTCCAGCTGGGGTCCGTGTAGGCGGTGACCAGGATGTCGCCCGCTTCGAGATCGGCTTCCGCCATGTCCAGGATGACGCGGGCCCGCCCCTCGATGGTCCCGGCGGAAACCGGCAAGCCGACCAGCGCGCCGGCCGGCAGGTCGTCGCGTCGGTATGCCCCGGCGACGGCCTCGCCATCGGACGTGAGCACCCGGGGTGGTGTGAGCGCTCGATACGACCGGAACGCGTCTTTACGCTGGCGGATGAGCTGGTCATCCGATTGGTTCGTGCGCACGACGTCCCGGAGCTCCTGGAACGTGAGGTAGAAGATGTCTTCCTCCTCACGAAGCACGCGGACATGCACGAGGCGCTCGGCCTCCCCCAGCAAGGCCTGCTTGTAGACGAAGTAACGGCTGACCATCCCGTACTTCGGGTACTCCCGGTACCCGATGAACGTGCGGACCTGGTCGATCCTCTGCTTGACCTCTTCGGCCTTCCGCTCCCCGTCCGGCAGAGCCCGCAAGCGCTCCAGCAGCTCCTGTTCCTTCTCCAAGGCCTCCTGCCGCCCTTGCTCGAAGCGCCGCTCGCCGGCGCCCGGCTCGAAGTTCTTGACGTTGCCGAGGATCACCGGCACGAGCGTGGTGGGGCGTTCGCTCCAACGCGGCCTCGTGATGTCGATCTCGCCGGCGCAGCGCATGCCGTATCTGTTCAAGAAGGCCCGGATGGCGTCCCGCGCTTCCCGCCCGCCCGCAAGCTCGGACAGCTGGTCCAGGAAGTCCTCGTCCTCGACGTCTTGCAGGAACGCCACTACCTCCGGATGCGGGCGGATCACGTCCGCGACGTCCAGGAGCGCCAGTCCCATCTCCGATGTGACGTTGTTGGGGACGGACTGCGTGAGGGTGTCGGCCGCGTTCTTCTCGCCGAGCCACGCCTCCAGCTGCTCGTTGAGCCACCAGGTGGCCTCCATCGCCGTCATGAACACCTGATGGCTTCGCGGATCGAACAGGATCCGCTTCAGCTCCTGGAGGTCCGCCAGGATGAAGTCGAACAGTGCCGATCCGGACCTCGTCCGGATGTCGCGCTTCAAGGCGGCGATGGAAGCCTGACTGCCCTCGATGAGCTCGGTGACGATGGCCGGATCGGTCTCGATCGGTGCTGACCCGCCGCCGGGTGGCGTCCAGGCGGGACCCTCATCCGGGTGCGACCGGATGAAGCCGTCGCGTTCGAGGATGGTCTGCACCGCGTCCCTGATGAGCGGATCGGACTTCCCCATGAGCTCGAGGAGGCTGGCGCGGCTCGCGGGTGAGGACAGGATCTGAGTGACGTCGACGAACAGCCGCCCGCCAGCCTCGGCCATGGGTCGAGGGGTCGTCAGCTGCCAGAACGAGAGCCCCAGGGGCTTCATGGCGTCGGTCATCATCTGCTGATGACCGACGGAGACGTAGACGTGCTTCTCTCCATCGTCGGCCGCGGGGATGGGGAACAGCGTGGTGATCGCCCGGCTCTGGACGATCTGGAAGGCATCGTCGACCAGGCACCATTCGATGTCCTGCGGATGGCCGAAATGCGCTTCGATCCGCCGGCCCAGCTGCGCGAGCTGGACGGCCTGCGCATCCGTCAGCACCGGCTGCTCCTGCTGCGCCGGGTCGATCGCCTGTTCCTGCGTCCCGCCGGCCGGCAGGGGTTGGATGGCGAGCTGCTTGGTCGCGACGGCCCTGGCGACGACTTCGCCGTCCCGCACCGTGTAGGCGTCGGCGCTCGCCAGGCCGGAGACCAGGGTCTCGCCGAGGCCGAAGGTGGCCTCCACGACGGCGACATTCCGGTTCCCCGTGACGGGGTCGGCCGTGAAGAGGACGCCGGCAGCTTCCGGGAAGACCATCTGCTGCACGACCACGGCCATGTGGACCTTCCGGTGGTCGAAGCCGTTCCGCAGGCGGTAGGTCACGGCCCGCTCGGTGAAGAGCGATGCCCAGCACCGGCTGATGTGCCGCAGGATCGCCGCCGGCCCCACGACGTTTAGATACGTGTCCTGCTGGCCCGCGAAGGAGGCCGTCGGCAGGTCCTCTGCCGTCGCGCTGGAGCGAACGGCGAAGGCGGCTTGCTCGCCGAGCCGGGTGAGCGAGCGGGTGATCGCCGCCGCCAGATCGTCGGGGATGGCGATCCGTTCGATGGTCCGGCGGATCTCCGCGCTGAGCGTGCGGATCGCCTCTCGGTCATCCGGGTTCAGACGCGACAGCCGATCGAGCGGTTCGTCGATCGACGGCGCGTCCGCCAGGATCCGCCGGAAGGCGTCCGTCGTCACGCAGAAGCCAGCCGGCACGCGGATGCCTTCGATCCGCGCATAGCTCCCCTAGGTGTGCGCCCTTGCCGCCAACGACCGCGACCTGCGTCTGGTCGATCTGCTCGAAACCCAGGACGTAGCTGCCCATCCGTCCACCTTCCCCTTCAGCCCCTTCGGGCCTCTCTCATTCCTACTGTCGGTCGCGCCGACCGCCTGTGGGCCGGCTTGTGGCCCGTCCGGGCCGCGCACGTCCGCGGTCACCGTGGCGTCGTTCTCGCCTACCCAACCACTCTAGTTCGTCGCGTCTCGCGCGACCCGGTCGTCGTCAACAACACACGCAGGTTCAGGGGCAGTGCGGTCACGTGGGACTCGCCGGGCAAGACTTCGCGCTCGATTGTCGAGACTCGGGTACGCGCGACCCCGCAGCAGCGCGACCATAGCTCGGTATCGGCCAGCGCACGAGTCGGCACGGACAATCTCCAGGGTCTCATATACTTGCGGCCTGAGCCGGTCCGCGTCCCGAAGGAGACTCGTCATGCCCCAGATCATCGTCACCGCGGCGGTCAACGATGTCGAGGAGTGGTTGAAGTTCAAGGCAGAGATGGTCCCCGCGATGTCGGCGGTCGCGTCGGACGGGGCCAGCTACGTCGCCATGGATGGCAGCAACCAGGTCGCCAGCACATGGGACGTCCCTGACATGGAGGCCTTCCAGGCAGCCCAGAGCTCCTTCTCTCCGGAACTGGCGGCGGCGGCGGAGCGAGCCGGGATGATCCCATCGACGATGGTGGTGTACATCAAGAAGTAGATCGGTCGCGTCCGCGACGCACAGGCAGCCTTATCCCGGATTCAACGAGGCGGCGATCTTCCGGATCTCTCCTGTCTACGGCATCTGGGATCGACGGGAGCCGGGTCCGGCCTCTCCTTCGAGGACGCCGGTGAGCACGAGCTGAAGGCTGTCCCGGACCGCAGGCACCTGTTCCGAGTGATGAGCTGGGTCCACCTCGGGTGACCTCGGTCACGTTTCTGAAAGAGCCTTCTGGGGCTTGAGGATGGTCCGCCGGTCAAAACGGATGCCTAGCAACGATTCAGCTAAGCGGATACGGCCGTGACCTCGGAGATGTCATCCAACAAGGCGCCAAGATGCTCGTCAAACACAGTGGGCGAAGGGAGAAGGGAAGGGGACTAAGGCGGCCGCGAAACCGGTACAGAGGCTGGAATCTAGGAGTGAGGTCCTCACACACAAGAGGCCAACGGCCCTGTGTCAGCCCACCGGCCATGACATCCTCGTGTCGCCTGACTCAACGGATAGGAGGGAGCAGTGATGGCTGACTCGCTGACCGACGTCCTCGTTGCCGTCTACCAGGACGTCGACGCCGCCACCGCGGACTTCGACGGTCTCATGAAGATCGTCGCGGACAGACCGGTCGAGATCGAGGGAGCCATCCTCGTCGCGCACGACGCCGGCGGCGACATCACGGTCGTCCAGCACGGCGACCACCTGGGCCGCAAAGGTCTCGGCTGGGGGGCCGGCACGGGCCTCGTGGTCGGACTGTTCGCGCCACCATTGTTGGGAGCGGTCGCGGTCGGCGGCGCCGTCGGAGGGCTGATCGGGAAGTTCACCGACCGCAAGGTCGAGGCAGGCATGGAGGGGCTCGCCGAGAAGCTCCCGCCCGGCACTGCCGGTGTCATCACCGTGTTCGACGACGAGCATCGTCTCGCGATCGAGCAGGCCCTTCCGGGATCGCCCGCGAAGTCGGTCGCGCAGACCGACAAGGAGGGCGTCCGGGCGCTCAAGGCGGAGCTCGCCACCGCGATGGGGAAGTTCGAGCAAGATCGGAGCGAGCTGCCCATCCCCGACCGGACCTTCGGCGGGACGGCGGGTCGGAACCTCAAGGACTCGGTCGCGGACTGGGCGATGATCCCGGGACCGAAGGCGCCCGAGGGAGCGCCTAACGTGCTCCTTGTGATCATCGACGACGCCGGGTTCGGCGCGATCGACACGTTCGGCGGACCGATCGCCTCGCCGGCATTCTCGCGGGTGCAGAAGATGGGCGTGACGTACAACAGCTTCCACGTGACGGCCGTGTGCTCTCCGACGCGCGCCGCGTTGCTCACCGGGAGGAACCAACATCGCGTGGGGTTCGGCTCGATCGCCGAATACCCGGGTCCCTTCCCGGGGTACACGGCAGCGAAGCCCAAGAGCTGCGCGGGACTCCCACGCATCCTGAAGGAGAACGGCTACGTCACCGGTGGGTTCGGGAAGTGGCACCTCACCCCGAACAACGTCCAGGGCGCGGCCGGGCCGTTCGACCACTGGCCGAAGTCGTGGGGCTTCGACCACTGGTGGGGCTTCCTGTCCGGCGCTGCCGGACAGTACGACCCGATCATCACGATGGATGACGCGGTCATCGGCGTGCCGACGGAGAGCAAGGACGGCGGCCAGTACTACTTCCCTGACGACATCACGGACAAGGCCGCGGAGTGGCTCCACGCTGTGCGCGCGCAGGACGCGCAGAAGCCGTGGTTCATGTTCTATTCCACCGGCTGCGCGCATGCGCCGCATCACGTCCCGAAGGAATGGGCGGACAAGTACAAGGGCCGGTTCGACAACGGGTGGGACGAGCTTCGGGAGACGACGCTCGAGCGGCAGAAGAAGCTTGGGATCGTCCCGACGGACACCGAGCTGACCACGCGGCCCGACGCGTTCCCCGCGTGGGACTCCCTCGACGAGGCGTCGAAGAAGCTGTACGTGCGGCAGATGGAGGTCTACGCCGGTTATCAGGAGAACGCCGACTGGAACATCGGCCGGCTGCTGGACGAGATCGAGAAGATGGGAGACCTCGACAACACGCTGATCATCTTCATCTGGGGCGACAACGGCGCCAGCCTCGAGGGCACGATTACGGGTTCGTTCAACGAGCTCACGTTCCTGAACGGGCTGGTCCTGGATCCCGCGCAGCAGACGGCGCTGATCGAGAAGTACGGCGGCCTCGAGGCGCTCGGGGGCGACCACACGGCGCCGCACATCGCCGCCGCTTGGGCGCACGCGTGCAACGCGCCGTTCAAGTGGGGCAAGCAGACGGCGAGCCACCTCGGCGGCACGCGGGACCCGATGGTGGTCGCGTGGCCGTCGCGGATCAAGCCCGACGACGTCATGCGCTCGCAGTTCACGCACGTGATCGACATCGGTCCCACGATCCTGCAGGCCGCTGGCATCCCGGAGCCGGAGATGGTCGACGGGATCGCGCAGGAACCGATGGACGGCACTAGCTTCCTGTATACGTTCGACGACGCGGAGGCGCCGGAGCGCCACACGACGCAGTACTTCGAGATGTTCGCCACCCGGGGGATGTACAAGGACGGCTGGTGGGCGGCGTCTAGGCCCGACCGGCTCCCGTGGGACCTCTCGCCCCAGACGCTCGCGAAGTTCGGGCCCGAGGCCGATTTCGACCCCGATCGGGACATCGGGTGGGAGCTCTACTACTTGCCCGACGACTTCTCCCAGGCGAAGGACATCGCGGCCGATCATCCCGAGAAGGTCCAGGAGCTCCAGGAGCTGTGGTGGTCGGAGGCCGAGCGCAACCGCGTGCTGCCGTTGATGGCCGGGTTCTCGGTGATCTACGGGATCCTGCCGCCTCTGCCGACACAGACGCGGTTCACGTTCGCGGGCGATGTGCAGAACGTGATGTGGGGCATGATCCCGCGGATCTTCGGTCGCTCCTACTCAATCGAGGCCGACCTCCTGGTTCCGGAATCGGGTGCCGAAGGGGTGATCGTCGCGTTCGCCGACTTCATCGGTGGCTTCGGTCTGTGGGTCGACGGTGACGGCATCCTGCGCCACACCTACTCGATGCTCGGCGTCGACACCTACAAGCAGGCTTCCACGTCGAAGCTGCCCGCCGGCGACGTGCACGTGGAGATGCTGTTCGAGTCCACGGAGAACAAGCCCGGGAGCGGAGGGCACGTCACGCTGTTCATCAACGACAAGGCGGTCGGCGAGGGCGACATGCCGCAGACGGTCCCGATCACGTTCACCAGCTACGCGGGCATGGACATCGGACGGGACAACGGAGCGGTCGTCGACCTCGACTACGAGGAGAAGGCTCCGTACGTCTTCACCGGGACGGTCAAGAAGGTGGTGTTCGACCTGAAACCAGCCGCGCACGAGGAGGAGAAGGTTCTGCACGTCCACGACGTCCACCAGGTGGTCGCCGCCGGCGTCGCCGGGTAGGCGGACCGAGGCGGCATACCGTGGTCCACCTCCTGGAGCGGCACCCCGCTTGGGCGCGAGCGGTTGTCCGGTGCTCGTGTCCGCCACCGTCAAGGATCTCGTCGCAGGCTCCGGCCTCACGTTCGAGGACTCGGGCCAGCACGAGCCTGAAGGGCGTCCCCGACCGCTGGCACATGGGCCGAGGGGTGAATTTAGTCCCCTTCAGTTGACCTCGGTCACGTTTCTGAAAGACCCTTCTGAATCTGGACGGCTGTGTACGCGTTAGACCGATGCCCAGCAACGATTCAGCTAGGTCGGAATCCGGCCGTGTCCTGTGAGATCCAGGCCGCGAGATGCCCCTCAAAGATCGGCGGCGACGGGAGAGCAGAGAAGGGCACAAACGGCCGCGAAACCGGGACAGGGCTGCAACCAAACATCCACCTCCCACAAGACACGACGGTGTGCGTGGGCCATAGGGTGATTCGCGCCGTCTTCGCTGCAATGCGCCGCGCTTGCGCCAGCGTTAGGCTGCGCGCGTGACCTCTACAGGTGACGAGAGCGTCACCGAACGATCCGAGGAGCTGCGCTCCATCACGCTCCGGTACCTCGCGGCGATCGACCGGGGCGACGTTGATGCGATGAACGCTCGCTCTTCTCGTACGGCGGATCTAACGGCGCTGGGTACCTTCGGCCCACCTATCCGAGGACCGGAGCGGAACAAGCGATACACCGAGGTGGAGTTCGAGGCCGTCGGCCGGTATCCCGTCCCCGACCCAGAGGTCGAGGCATGGGTCCGCGGCGACGTGGGGTGGTCATTCGGGATCGCGAAGGTCGGAGAAGACGGGCGGGATGAGGTCCGGTTCTCATTCGTCCTCCAACTCGAGCAGGACGATTGGAAGATCGTGTTTGCCCACGTCTCGATCGCGGAGCGGGAGGATTCCGAGGCTTGGGCAGTCCCGTTCGATCAGGAGATTTCGGAGCTCCTCGCCAAGATCCTCAGCGAGGAGCCTCCCGACCTGTCGGGTTCCGCAGCCCCGGATGGCACGGTAACGCTGGTGTTCACGGACATCGAGAGCTCGACGGCGCTTAACGCATCGTTCGGCGACAAGGCCTGGCTCGACGTGCTCCACGCCCACAACCAGGTGGTCACGTCGGTGACGCTCAAGCTCGGCGGGACGGTCGTGAAAGGGGTCGGCGACGGCTTCATGCTCGCGTTCACGTCGGCGCGGACTGCGTTGGCGGCATCACAGGAGATCGAGGATCGGATCGCCGAAACATTCGATGACCCCGGTTCGCCCATCAGGAAGAGGGAGGGGCCAGGACGGCCGCGAAACCGGGACAGGGCGATCGTCGCAGTCCACCTCGGCGAGGCGGGCGTCCAAGTGCTTGCGCGGCAGAGGCGCCGACGCTCAGGATACGGTCCGTGGAGTTCTCTGAGACCCGGTACGCGATAACCCCTGACGGTGTCTATCTCGCGTATCAGGTCGTGGGCGAGGGTCCGGTGGACCTCGCGTGGCAGTCCGACTATATCGACGGCTCCCTCGACCTGGGATGGGAGGACTTAGTATCGGCGTGGCATCGGTCATTGGCCGGGTTCTCCCGGCTGATCCTCCACGACCGGCGGGGTATAGGTCTTTCCAGCCGAAACGTTCCGCCACCCAATCTCGAAACCCGCGTCGCTGACCTCGAAGTGATCCTTGACGCGGTGGGATCGAAGCGCCCTGTGCTAGCGGGTTGGTTCGAGACCGGAGCCCCCAACGTCTTGTTCGCAGCTTCCCATCCCGAGCGCGTGCACTCGATCGTGTGGGTGGAGCCGATGGCTCGCTGCACCTGGTCGCCGGACTATCCCTGGGGGCAACGGCCGGAGGATGTGGAGGAAGAAGAACGTGTTCTGGCGCTGTGGGGTACGGCCGAGTACGGACGGGCGTTCCAGGTCCAGCAGGCCTCCCTAGGCAACGTGTTCTCAGACGCCGAGGCAGCGAACCTCGCGAGGGCCACTCGCCACGCCTGCACGCCCGATGTCGCGAAACAGCTGTCGGATATGTGGCTCGAGACCGACGTGAGCGACGTGCTCCCGGCGGTGCAGGCTCCCACGCTGCTACTCGCCCGCGGCGAGCCAGATGCCGGAGAAGCCGAATACGTGGCCGCACGCATGCCGCGAGCGGAACTGATGAAGATGCCGGGCGGTGCGTGGGGCTTCGAGGAGATACCGCTGTGGATGCAGGAGATCCGGAGGTTCGTCGGGATTGAGGCGCTGGCTACTGATCTTGACCGCGTCCTTGCAACCGTCTTGTTCACAGACATCGTTGGATCGACTGAGCGGGCGAGCGCTCTTGGCGACCGAGCCTGGAAGGAACTCCTCGATCGGCATCACGCGCTGGTCCGCCAGGAGCTCGAGAGGTTCCGCGGGAAGGAGATCGACACCGCCGGCGACGGATTCTTGGCCACCTTCGATGGTCCCGCGCGGGCCGTTCGCTGCGCCCAATCGATCGGTGCCGCCGTTCGGTCGCTCGGGTTCGAGATCCGGTCCGGTTGCCACACAGGCGAGTTGGAACTCGCGGGTTCGGACGTCCGCGGGATCGCCGTCCACATCGGCGCTCGTGTCGCGGCGCTCGCCGGCCCGTCGGAAGTCTTTGTGTCGCAAACGGTCAAAGACCTCGTTGCGGGCTCCGGCCTCACGTTCGAGGACGCCGGCGAACACGAGCTCAAAGGCGTCCCCGACCGCTGGCACCTGTACCGAGTGGTGAAGTAAGTCCACTTCCAGTCACCTCAGTCACGCTCGGGTCCTTCTCCGACCTGCAACGATGCACAGTCATCCGGCTGGCTGCTATCGGCGAAGACACGCGGTGGGAGCCTCTGACTCTCCATGCGCCTGAGGGACGAACGGCCCGCGACCTCCGAGACGCTTGCGTCTTCAGCTTCGCACCGAACCGGAAGGAGACTGGAGAAGAGGTCTGGGGGCCCTCGATGCTCGAGATCGACGATCTGACGAAGCGCTACGGGGACGTCGTGGCGCTTGACGGGGCCTCCTTCAGCGTGGCCCCGGGTCGGATCGTCGGGTTCCTCGGTCCGAACGGCGCCGGCAAGACCACCACGATGCGAGCGATCTTCGGCCTGGTGTCTCCCGATCGGGGCGAGGTTCGCTGGAGAGGGACGCCCGTCGGCCCAGAGGAGCGGGCCCGGTTCGGCTACATGCCAGAGGAACGGGGGCTGTACCCGAAGATGAAGGTCGCTGAGCAACTCAGCTACTTCGCCGAGCTCTCGGGGATGAACACGACGGCGGCGAAGGAGGCGGCCGCCGGATGGCTCGGGCGTCTGGGCCTGGGCGAGCGGGCCGACGCACGGCTGGAGGAGCTCTCCCATGGCAACCAGCAACGCGTCCAGCTTGCCACGGCGATCGTGCACGACCCCGAGCTCGTGGTGCTCGACGAGCCGTTCAGCGGGCTGGACCCGCTCGGCGTGGAGTCGATGGCCGAGATGCTCGTGCAGACCGCCGCGACCGGGGTCGCCGTGTTGTTCTCGAGCCACCAGCTGGACCTGGTCGAGGATGTATGCCAGGACGTCGTGATCATCGATCACGGGAGCATCGTGTTGGCGGGCGTGGTCGAGGAGCTGAAGGCTGCATCGCCGCACCGTTCGCTGGAGATCAGCGTGAACGGCGATCCGTGGGTGCCCGTCGTCCGGAGCGGCATCGTCACGAGCAAGCAGGACGGCCGGTTGCGGATGCTTGTCGATGCCTCGGTCGACCTGGACGAGATCCTTGCGGACGCGCGTCGGGCAGGCGAGCTCACCGCGTTCAGCTTCGAGCCGCCATCCTTGACGGATCTGTTCCTCGAGACCGTGTCGGAAGGACGGAGCGCATGAGCGGCGGAGCGAGACGCGTGTGGTTGGTGACCCGCCGCGAGTGGAACCAACGGGCACGCACGACCGCGTTCCGGGTCTCCACGCTGATCTCGATCCTGATCGTGGTTGTCCTCATCATGGTGCCCGAGATCTACGGAGGCGGGGCGAGGCCCACACGCACGGTAGGTCTCGTCGGACCGAGTTCGTCTCAGCTGCCCGCGCTCCTTCGTGCCTCCGGCGATCAGCTCGATCTGTCCGTGAAGACCCGCACGTATGCGGACGAGGCGGCCGGCCGGGAGGCGCTGCGTTCCGGTGACGTCTCGGTGCTGTTGCTGGGACAGCGGGAGCTCGTGTGGAAGGCCGAGGTCGACGACCAGCTCGGGACGGCCGTGACCTCGGTCGTGGGCGCCGTGGAGCGGCAGGAAGCGATCGCCGATCTCGGTCTCACCCCCGCCGAGACGCGGCGGCTGCTGCAGCCGCCCGACCTGTCCTCGACGAGCCTCGAGCCGGCAACCAGGGAGCAGACGGCGCGGGCGGATCTGGGCCGGATCGGTGTGGTGCTGCTGTTCATGGCGATCGCCTTCTATTGCAGCTTCGTGCTGGTCGGCGTGGTGGAGGAGAAGGCCAGCCGCGTGGTCGAGGTGCTGCTCTCTCGACTCCGGCCCACCGAGCTGCTCGCCGGCAAGATCCTCGGGATCGGGCTGGTCGGTCTCGCGCAGTTCGCCTTGGTCGTAGGCTCAGCCTTCGTCGCACTGTCGGTCTCGGACAACACATCGGCCCCGGAGACTACGCCGGGCACGCTCGGGTGGATCGTGTTCTGGTTCATCCTTGGTTACGCGTTCTACTCGGTGCTGTACGCGACGGCCGGCTCGTTGGTCTCGCGCCAAGAGGAGACCCAGAGCCTTGCGCTCCCGATGACGGCGGTCCTGTTCATGGCATACATCCTCGCGTTCGTTGCGAGCGAGTCACCGAACGGGGCCGCGGCGCTCTTGGGATCGCTCTTCCCTCCCACGGCTCCGATGGTGATGATCGTCCGCATCGCGCATGGGGGCGTTCCCCTGTGGCAGATCGTCGTGTCGGTTGCGCTGATGGTGGTGACGGTCTACGCGTTGGTGCGGGTGGCCGGGCGGATCTATGCCGGCGGGGCGCTCCGGTTCGGAGGCCGGGTGCGGTTGAAGGAGGCATGGCTGGGCGGCCAGGTGCCTTGACGGGCGGTCAGCCGAGCGGCTGTCGGTCTGTGCGCTGTGTGAGAGGAGTTCGCACGTCCGACTTCCGAGCGACGACCTCAACACGCGCCCGGGACAACAGTTCGTACGCGGCCGCGGTGTGACCTGGGGCGCGCCAGTCGAACAGCGCCTGCTCGATCGGGGTCCACCCGATCGTCCAAGCAGCGATCACGGCCATGAAGGCAACGGCGTAGAGGAGCACCATCAGCAGCGCGCCGTCGGTGGCCTGCGCGAGGTAGCCGGCAACGACGCCGATCGCCGCCGCGGCGAGGGAGAGCAGCAGCGCGCGTGGGAGCTCGCGGATCCCACCTTGTCGAAGGGTCATCGCCTCACGCCATGCGTTGTACGCCTGGACCTGACAGTTGCCACGGAAGGCGCCAACGTCGGACTCGTGTATGCCGCCCTCCACCGGCAACGCGATGCGGACGACGAGCGAGTCTGGCAGTCGCAACGACGAGTCGAGGATCCCCACGAGGGAATCGAGGCCGGACTCGTCACGACCGTTGGTCTCCAGCAGCTGGTCGAGGGAGTCGAGCTCGACGTCGATCGTCCGCTCGCGCTTCAGCTGTCGATGCGCGACGCGCATGACCTGGGCGATCTGCGGCCGCGTCATGACGGCTCCACGCGGAGCACGGCATCAAGCGACTTCCCCTTCGCTATCTCGGCGCGATCCACCGCGTCGTCCTCCTCTCCGAGACCGACACCAGGTTCACCATCACGCGCCATCGACCGCGAGTGCAGAGCCGCACGTCCTATCCAGGATGGGCCACTCAGCGAGCCTCCCCGCACCTGGACCTGGCCTGGTCTCAGCCAGATCGGCCTGTCATGGCACCCTCAGGCACCGTCGCCGTATGCAGGTGACATCCTCCTGCGAGCCCGGATGCTCGGGAACGAGCGGTAACGTGACCTCGTGTTCATTCAGCGTTCCCGGTTCGCGTCTCGGATGTCCGCGCTGCTCCTGTTATCGGTGGCTTGTACGACGGCACCCCCGCCGACGGCGCCTGCCGGAAGTGCCTCCCCGCCGGTTCAGGCGTCGCCCACCCCGCTCGTCGCGCGATCCGAGACCCCTCACCCGATCGTCGCGTCCAGGCTGGTCCATCTCCGATCGCCGGCCGGCGGCTCCTTCTTGGTGCGGGGGGCCTTTCCCCGCGTCCATCCGATCTGCCGCCACGCGACGCAGCCGCAGCTCACGGCCCGATACCCGGGCGCCCTCTCGGTGCGTCGCGCCGACGATGGGACGCTGGCGCTCGTCGTGACCTTGCCGTTCGAGAAGTACCTGCAGGGCATCGCCGAGGTGCCGCCCACGTGGCCCGAGGCGGCGCTGGATGCGCAGGCGATCGCCGCCCGAAGCTACGCGCTGGCCACTACGGGGTGGAGCGGCAGTCAGGGCGAAACCCTGAGCACGCCGATCTGCGCCACCACCTCGTGCCAGGTCTACCGGGGGATCCCTGTGGAGCCCGTGACGGGGATCGGCCGGTGGTACGCAGCGGTTCGACGGACGGCGGGCCTGATCCTCCTGTATCAGGACCGGCCCGCGGACACCGTGTACTCCTCCACGTCCGATGGCCGCACGTACGGGAACGAGGACGTGTTCGGCAGCGCACCGCTGCCGTACCTGCGTCCGGTCGTCGAACGCGACGATGGCGCCTCGCCGACCTCGCACTGGCAGGTGCGGATCGGGTTCGCCGACCTCGCGACGTTCCTGAGCCGAGCCGGAGGATGGCCGCACGGAACGTCGATATCCGCGGTCTCCGGCGACGGCTCGAGCGTGACGCTGACCGACAGTGGGGGCGCGCCGCACGTGATCGACGGCAGCTCGTTCCGCGACGCGGTGAACACCTGGGCGCCGTGCCTGAAGCCTGGTCGCTACCCGCCGGAGCCCCTGCCGATCACGATCCCGTCGGGTTGGATGACGGCTAGGTCGTCAGGCGGGGCCGCGATCGTGACCGGGCGCGGTTGGGGGCACGGTGTCGGGATGGTCCAGTGGGGCGCCTATGGCAAAGCGATGCGAGGCTGGTCCGCCGCGCAGATCCTCGCCTACTACTACAGCGGTCTGCGACCGCAGCGGTATCCGGAGCCCGGCCTGATCCACGTCGAAGTGGCGAGCGGTCTGCTATCGCTGCGCTTGCGCGCCTCGGGAGCCGGTGCGACGATCGACGACCGCGAGCTCGGACCAGGGTCGCTCGCGATCACCGGTGGTGACCAGCTGTCGGTCGGTGGCTCGGCGCTCCCCACCTAGGCATCACGCGTGCCTTCGACCCTCAGGCGGCGATGGAGGCGGTCTCATCCGGTTCGCGCCGGATCATCTCCACGATCCGCCCCACGTTCAACGCCCAACCGACTCCCCACACCGGCGGTTTGAACACGTGCTCATCGGCAGGAGCCCAATAGGTCTGGCGGATGCGGTCCATCGTCGGTGGCCGAAGCTCATACGGAACGAACCCCGCCAGCTTGCCGTGCCACGTTCGCTCCTCCCGGGGCTTACGGAGCTCGGTGACGACGGCCGCCCCCAGCAGGACCGCGAAGATCGTTCGCCCGACCCACTTGCTCTTGCCCGACCCACCGCGTGTCATCCCGTCGCCTCCCCAATCGAGCACCCGGATGATGCCAGCCTAGATCGGTCGAGCCGATCGCGTCGACCGCTTTAGGCCCGACGCTGGTTGCCATCCGGCGAAGACTGACGCACCATGTGCGGCACGAGAGGAAGGAGGTGGTCCAACTTGCATAGACAGCAGGCGACCCTCGAGGTGAGTGGCTGCTGAGCCATCCCTCGCGGGCCGGGGCTCACCACCTCGCCCGCTCGCCGGGAGACCGGCAGAATCCAACCATCTCACCGACCTCGCGAGTTCCGGCTGGTCTACCGGACGAAGCTCGTCAGAGCTGAAGCGCTCGTG
Organism: uncultured Actinomycetes bacterium; assembly: GCA_963695975.1. Lineage (GTDB taxonomy): Bacteria > Actinomycetota > UBA4738 > UBA4738 > HRBIN12 > JBBQVZ01. The sequence goes on from CAVOIB010000002.1 coordinate 752,723, forward strand.
AGTGGATACGTGGTCGAACGGGCTGGGTCCACACCGGGCCCGGCCCGTTCCATCAGGATCTCGGACCATTCTTTGCCACCCCGTAGCCCTCGGTTAGGCGAGCGATTCCACGCCCCGGTCTAGCGTGATTGCCAGAAGCCGCCGGAGAGGTCCGCGGCTCAGGAAGGGGTTGGCAGATGACCAGTGTCGGAGACACGAGGGGTGAGCAGGGTCTCGGGACCGCAACCCATGAGACTCCCACCGTATCGGACGCCCTCCGACACGATCGTCTGTAACCGGCACGCTCACCAAGGCAGAGAGGACCCGTGGCGACACGGGTCCTCGACGCATCTCCCCACCCTGCCAGACTGGCGCGGTTCATGGAACGCCACCTCGATAGCGAAACCCACGGCGCAGCTCGGCCTCGAGACGGCGGTCATCCGTCGATCGAGGCGCTCGCCGCGATGCCGAGTAACGAAGTGCTCGGCCTTCTGGGAACAGGGCCCGCGGGTCTCAGCGCGGCCGAGGCCGAGGCCCGGCTCGGGTCGTTCGGCCCGAACGCGATCCGCACTCACCATGCGAGCGCCCTGTCGGTGCTCATCCGCCAGCTGCGGAGCCCCCTGCTCATCCTGCTCATCGCAGCCGCCGCCGTGTCGGCGTTCGTAGGCCAGGGAACCGACGCGATCATCATCGCGATCATCATCGCGGCGTCGGTGGGATTGGGGTTCGTGAACGAGTACCGGGCCGAACGCGCCGCGGAGGCGCTTCATTCGAGCATCCGACACATGGTCACGGTGTTCCGCGGGGGAGAGCCGACCAGTCTCGAAGTGACGCACCTGGTCCCCGGCGACGTCCTGCATCTCGATGTCGGAGCGATCGTCCCTGCCGATCTGCGCCTCCTGACGGCGAGTGGACTCGAGTGCGACGAGTCGATCCTGACGGGGGAGTCGGTCCCGGCCGTCAAGTCTCCGGATCCGGTGGGGGTCGGCGCCACGCTCGCCGAGCTGTCGTCGTGCTTGTTCATGGGGACGGTCGTGAGTGAAGGCGCCGCCGACGCGGTCGTGGTCGCGACGGGAGCGCGTACCCAATTCGGCGTCATCGCGGCCGGGCTCGGCGAGCAGCAGCCCCAGACCGAATTCCAGTTGGGGTTGAGCCGCTTCTCCCTCCTCCTCGCCCGCGTGGGAGGGGCACTCAGCCTGGCCATCTTCGTCGTGAACGTCATCCTGGGCCGACCCCTCATCGACGCGGTGTTGTTCTCCCTCGCGGTCGCCGTGGGCATCACGCCGCAGCTGCTGCCCGCGGTCGTCTCGACGAGCCTCGCCACCGGCTCGCGGCGGCTGGCCCACAAGAAGGTCCTGGTGAAGCGGTTGGTCTGCATCGAGGACCTGGGCGACATCGACGTGTTGTTCACCGACAAGACCGGAACCCTCACCGACGGCCACGTCGGCTTCCAACGAGCGATCGATCCGAGCGGCACGGACGATGACGACGTCTTCGTGCTCGGTCTCGTCTGCAACGAGGCGATGATCTCAGACGGTAAGCCGGTGGGCGGCAATCCGCTCGACATCGCCCTGTGGGAGGACCCGCGTTCGGGTTCGCTCGCCTCGGCTGACTTCAAGCGTCTGAGCCTTGCGCCCTTCGATCACGACCGCCGACTCGTCTCGGTCCTGGTCGATCACGACGGCCAGCGACAGGTCGTCACGAAAGGCGCACCGGAGACACTCCTCGCTCGTTGCGTCGACATGGACCCGGGCGCCCAGGAGGTCGTGGATCGAGAGTTCGCCGCTGGGAACCGGGTCGTTGCCGTCGCCTCACGAAGCGGCGCTGGACTCGAGCGCATCACGCCCTCGGACGAGCACGATCTGCACCTCGCCGGGTACCTGGTGTTCTCCGATGACCCGAAGCCGACTGCGGGTGCGTCGATCGCCCGTCTCTCGGGTCTCGGCGTGACCGTCAAGATCGTGACGGGCGACAACGCCGTGGTGGCCGAGTCCGTCTGCCGGACCCTCGGGATGGTCTCCGAGGGAACGCTCACCGGCAACGACCTGGACTCCATGACCGAAGACGAGCTGGCAGAGAAGGTCTCGGGAACGACGATCTTCGCGCGCGTCAGCCCGGAGCAGAAGGCGATGATCCTGCGGGCGCAGCGTGCCGCCGGGTCGGCCGTCGCGTTCCTCGGTGACGGCGTGAACGATGCCCTCGCTCTGCACCACGCGGACGTCGGCGTCTCGGTGGACACCGCCACCGACGTGGCGAAGGACGCGGCCGACATCATCCTGCTGGAACGCGACCTCGACGTCATCGCCGACGGCGTCGCGGAGGGCCGGCGCATCTTCGCCAACACGATCAAGTACGTCTTGATGGGCACGTCCTCGAACTTCGGCAACATGTTCAGCGTGGCGGTGGCCGCCGCGTTCCTGCCGTTCCTTCCGATGCTTCCCTCGCAGATCCTGCTGAACAACCTGCTCTACGACGCCAGCCAGATGACGATCCCCACCGACAACGTCGATGAGGAGCAGCTCGCTCGTCCCTCGCATTGGGATGTGGCGTTCATCCGCCGGTTCATGGTCCGCATCGGGCCGATCAGCTCGATCTTCGACTTCGCGACGTTCGCCGTGATGCTCTGGGTGTTCGACGCCGGCCCGTCCCTGTTCCGGTCCGGTTGGTTCGTCGAGTCGCTCGCCACCCAGACTTTGGTCGTGTTCGTCATCCGAACCAGACGGGTGCCGTTCTTCCGCAGCCGCCCCTCGAAGCCATTGCTCGCGTCCATGATCACGGTCGTCACGATCGGTGCCCTGCTTCCCGGGTCCCCGCTCGGGCCCCCGCTCGGCTTCTCGGCGTTGCCGCTCGCGTTCTTCCTGGTGCTCGTGGTCTTCGTCGTCGCGTACCTGGGGGCGGTGGAGCTAGGGAAGGTGATCTTCTTCAAGACGTATACCGGCACGACCCCCAAGCCGCTCCAGCGAGGCCACCCGCACCGCGTGCATCGCATCGCTGCCCGATGGAGCCACCACGCACCACTTCCGGTTCCGGTCGATACCGTCGGCTAGGTCGAGCCCGCGGTAGCGGCGGCACCCGGTTGCCGCGCCGGGATCCGCTTCGTGAAGAAGAGTCCGATCAGGGCGATGATCGCCAGGAGCGCGAGCGCGGAGCGGAGACCGTCCACCCGCGCCTGCTCGTTCTCGTCCACGATGGCTTGCGTCGTCTGCTCGTCGACGCCCGCGTCCTTCAGCGCCGTCTCCAGTTGAGCATCCGAGACGAACGGGATGCCGGCCGAGAGCTCCACGGTCGCCTGCGACGAGACGTCCTTCGGGACGTCCGGGTTCTGCGAGATACCGGTCAGGAACGACGCCGTCAGCGCCGAGATCAGGATCGCGCCGGCGAGGGCGGTGCCGAGCGACGCGCCGAACTGGGAGGCCGTGTTCTGCAGGCCGCCGACTTCGGGGCTTTGTTCGTCGGGGACCGCCGAGACGGTGACCGCGCCGAGCTGCGAGGCGAGCGCGCCCATGCCGACCCCGATCAGGAGCAGCGGCACGGTCACGATCGAAGCGCTCGCGTTCACGTCCATCGCGCTGAAGAGCGCGACGATGCCGATGATCGCCGCGACGAACCCGACCTCGACGACGCGCCTGGGCGACGCCGCCGGGAAGAACTTCGGGATGCCCGCGGCAGCGATCAGCATGGCGATGGAGAGCGGGGTGATCTTGATCCCGGTGTCGATCGCTGAGAGTCCGAGCGCGACCGACAGGTACAGCGGGATCACGAAGAACAGCCCCATCATCACCACGAACTGGAAGAAGAACATGATGAGCCCGCCGGTCATCTGACGGTTGGCGAAGATCGACGGGGTCACGAGCGGCTCGCCACCCGCCACGTCCAGGCGACGGACGTGCGCCATGAACAGCCGGATCGCGAGGAGCCCTCCCATGATCAACCAGATGACCGGTGAGAACCCGAGCCACGACGGTCCGCCCTCGGCCGGCATGATCCATCCCCAGTCGGAGGAGAACAGCACGCCGAAGATCGCGAGTCCCATCCCCAGTGCCCAGAGCACCGAACCGAGCAGGTCGAGATGGACCCGCTCGGCGACCGGCGCGTCGGCTAGTCGACGCGAGAACAGGAAGATGCCCGCCCCGACGAGCACCTCGCCCGCGAACACCCACCGCCACGATGCATACGTCGTCGCGAGCCCGCCGATGAGCGGTCCGACCGCGATCGCGATGGCCGCCGATGCGCCGATCAAACCGTAGGCGCGCGGCCTGCCCTCGGCCGGGAAGTTCCCGGCGACGAGGGCGACGATCGCGGGCATGATCAACGCCGCCCCGATCCCTTCGAGGAGCGACCATCCGAACAGCAGCACGGCGAGGTTCGGTGCCAGCGCCGTCGTGAGCGAGCCCGAGCAGTAGATGACCAGCCCGATGGTGAAGGCGCGTTTGCGGCCGATGATCGCGCCGATCTTGCCGCCCGTGACCATCAGCATCGCCATGACCAGCGTGTAGAGGACGATGGCGGCCTGGATCCCCGTGATAGTGGTCCCGAGATCCTCGGCGACGGTCGCGATCGAGACGTTCATGACCGAGCTGTCGAGCGCCATCAGGAACTGCGCGGCGCACAGGGTGAGGAGGACCGTGCCGGCGGCCTTGGAAACCGCGGCCTCCTTCGCCTCAGACTTCACACCGGGCACTCTAGTGCGCCATCTCCGTCGGGCAACGACCCGTGGCTACGACTCGACGTGGGCTAGTCTCCACGCCGATGTACGAGCCGAAGCGAGCGGATCAAGGCATGGTGTCGCGGAGTCTCGGCATCGACCTCTACTGGCTCCCGCTCGGTGCGGGCGGTCACTTCGTTCGGCTGAACGGCCGCATCTACGAGACCATCATGGCGTACTGGGAAGGGCGAGGACGGTTCGACCTGTACCACTCGGCGCTCGAGGTGCGGGTGCAGGAGGGAAGCTTCGTCATCGAGACCGCGTGGCCTATCCCGGATGCACGTCCTGCGTCACGTGGGGTGGTTCGAGAAGGTCCGGTCGGCAACCGACGGATCTCGCGGTTCCGCATGTTCCGATACGAGGTGCGCCGCTGGCGTGACGGGGTCATCCCTGACGTCCTCGAGGCGGTGGAGAGTCCCCGGCACCTGAGCGACGGTGAACGCACGGCGCACCGCATGCTCGACCTCGTCGGCTCCGTGCCTGCACTCGTGTGGGGCCGAGATGAGCTACGGACCGGTGACATGTGGAATTCGAACTCGGTCGTGTCGTGGCTGATCGCCAGGAGTGGTCTCCCGACGGATGGCATCCGGCCGCCGGTTCATGGGCGCGCGCCCGGATGGGAAGCCGGGATCACCATCGCCCGGCGCGATCAGGGCGACGGGTAGCGGCCAACCGGCTGTGGCCCGGGATGAGCGATCACTCCGTGTCGCGGAGCTTGCTGCCCTTCGGATCGTAGGGCGGTTCGGGAAGCACCCGAGCGGTTCGCTCTTCGCCGACGACCTGCACGGTGAGTTCGGGTCCCGCCTCGACGATCTCGCGGTCGACGTACGCGAGGGCGAGGCTCTTGCCGACGTGGTGGCCGTACGCGCCGGAGGTGACGACGCCGACCTGACGTTCGCCGATCCATATGCCCTGGTCGGTCGAGGCATCGGCGTCGGTGGCGTGGACGTCCAGCAGGACGAGCACCCGCGACCGGGGGTCGTCGCGTTCGCGACGCGCGGCGTCCGCACCGATGAAATCCCCCTTGTCGAACGCGACGAACCGGTCGAGCCCTGACATGCCCGGCGTGTACTCCTGGCGGAACTCCGTCGACCAGATCCCGTACGCCTTCTCCAGCCGCAGGCTGTCGACGGCCCGGTCGCCGATCGGCCGGAGGCCGCTTTCGCGGCCCGCGTCGCGAAGCTGGAACCAGAGCGTGCGGTGCTGCTCGGCGGGGACCGCGATCTCGTAGCCGAGCTCGCCGGTGAGCGAGATCCGGCCGACGACCGCGCGCAGCGTCCCGACGTCCAGCGGGCGGCACGTCAGGAACGCGAACCCGTCGTTGGACAGGTCCTCGTGCGTGAGCCGATCGAGGATGCGGCGCGACTCGGGGCCGGAGATCGAGAATCCCATCCAGCCGTCGGTGATGTTCCGCAGCTCCACACCCGGCGAGGGCAGGTGCTGCCGGAACCACCGCCCGTGCCACTCCTGCAGGTAGTACGAGCCCGTCAGCCAGAAGCGATCGTGCTCGAACCGCGCGACGGTGAGGTCGCCCATCAGCCGGCCGGCGTCGTTCAGCATGGGCGCTAGACGGATGTGCCCGACGGCGGGGATGCGCGACGCGAGCAGGTGATCCAGCCACGCCTCGGCGCCCGGCCCGGTGACCTCGTAGCGCGCGTACTGCGCGATCTCGTACGCGCCGGCCGCGGTTCGCACGGCCTCGACCTCCTGCGCGACGAGCGGTTCCGCGTTGGACCGGCCGAGCGTGTCGTTCTCCACGAACTCGGGCGAGGGTGCGAAATACAGCGGCACCTCGAGGCCCCAGTTCACGGTGAACCTCGCGCCCTCCGCCACGAACGCGTCGTAGCAGGGCGTCGTCTTCAACGGCCGCGCTGCGGGCAGCTCCTCGTTGGGGTAGGCCATGACGAACCGGCGGGCGTAGAACTGTGAGGTCGTATCGAGCAGGTACCGCTCGTTCGACGAATACGGCCCGAAGCGTGCGACGTCCATGCCGAACACGTCGTACCCGGGGTCGCCATCGACGATCCAGTTCGCCACGGCGAGCCCGATCCCCGCGCATTGGGAGAACCCGGCCATGACACCGCAGGCCGCCCAGTAGTTCGGGATACCGGCGACCGGTCCGACCATCGGGTTGCCGTCGGGCGTGAACGTGAATGCGCCGTTCACCCAACGCTTGATCCCGACCTCCTGCAAGACGGGGAAGCGTTCGAAGCCGATCGAGAGCTCTGGCATGATCCGGTCGAGCTCCTCGGGGAAAAGCTCGCGGCCGAAGTCCCACGGGGCGCCCTCGACCGCCCAGTGGCGCGGGTGCTGCTCGTAGATCCCGAGGAGCACGCCGTTGCCTTCCCGCTGCAGGTACGTGAAGCCTTCGAGGTCGGTGACGGCCGCCATGTCCCCCTCGATCGCGGCGACCTCCGGGATCTCGTCGGTGACGAGGTAGTGGTGCACCATCGGCACGAGCGGATGGTCGACGCCCACCATGTTGGCGACCCTGCGAGCCCACAGGCCGGCCGCGTTCACGATGTGCTCGGCCTCGATCGAGCCCTGCTCGGTCTCCACGCGCCACCCCTCGGTCGGGAGCCTGGTGAGCGACAGCACGCGGTTGTGTTCGATGACCTCGGCGCCTCGCTTTCGGGCGGCGCCCGCGTAGGCCTGCGTGGCGCCGTTCGGATCGAGGTTCCCCTCGAGCGGATCGAAGAGCCCGCCGATCAGCCCCTTCGGGTCGATGATCGGGACCATCTCGACGGCCTCGTCGGGCGTCAACAGGTAGGCGTCGGTGTCCTGGGTGCGGAGCCAATCGAGCTCCGATCTCAACCACTGCCACCGCTCGGGCGTGCCGGCGAGCTCCATGCCGCCGCTCATGTGCAGCCCGGCGCTCCGGCCGCTCTCCTGTTCGATCTTGGGATACAGGCCGATCGTGTACTTCTGCAGTGCGGCGATCCGCGTGTCGCTGTTCATCGCGTGGAAGCCGCCCGCCGCGTGCCAGGTCGAGCCCGCCGTGAGCTCTTCACGTTCGATCAACGCGACGTCGGTCGTGCCTCGGAGCGTGAGGTGGTACAAGACGCTGCAACCTACGATGCCGCCACCGATGACGACGACCTCATACCGATCCTTCAAGGGGTGGCTCCTTCGAACGCGGCTCGAGTGGCAACGGAGTCTAACGAGTGGGGTTCTGGCGGCGGCCCTCGACCGCTACCCCGGGTCACATCCGTGCTCTGCCACGATGCCGCAGGTCGTGGCAGACTCCGTTCTCGCGTACCTGAACGCGGGTCACGTATGGAGCGAGTGGAGGCGAGGACGTGACGCTCAAGATCCCGTGCGCACATTGCGGGCCCCGGCCTTCGACGGAGTTCAGCTTCGGGGGAGAGGTGCGGGCGATCGACGCGTCCGACCTCGAGTCCGACTTCGCGCGGGTGTTCCTGCCGGAGAACCCGGCCGGGCCGATGCAGGAGCGCTGGTACCACGCGCTCGGCTGTCGCACCTGGACCACCGTGACGCGCGACACCCGCACGAACGAGATCGCTTGACGTGGGCTCCATCCGGTTCGATGCGCGCGAGGTGGTGTTCGTCGAGGGCGACACGGTCGCCTCGGCCCTGTATCGCAACGGCGTCCGGACGTTCTCACGGTCGTCGAAGTACCACCGCCGCCGCGGACTCTACTGCGGGACAGGTGACTGCCCGAACTGCCTGATGACCGTCGACGGCCGGCCTGCGACCCGTTCGTGCCAGACGGTGTGCCTCGAGGGGATGACCGTGGCGCGCGAAGATGGCTGGCCCTCGACCGAACACGACCTGTTGCACGTCACCGATTCGCTCCATCGGCTGATGCCCGTGGGCTTCTACTACAAGACGTTCATCCGGCCTCGGTTCGCGTGGCAGGTCGCCGAGAAGGTGATCCGCCGCTCGACCGGCTTGGGTGCGCTGCCCTCGACGCAGCGCGCTGAGCGCGTCGTGGTGCGCAACGCCCGCTGCGATGTCTTGGTCGTCGGGGCCGGGAGCGCCGGTCTGGAGGCGGCGCTCGCCGCCGCGGCGGCGGGCGAGCGCGTGTTGCTCTGCGACGAGTCGACGATCGGGAGCACGATCGCCCCGGGCGGATCGCTCGGCCGCATCCACGTGCTGGAGGCCCAGTTCCGCGCGCTGCCGGGGGTGACGGTGCTGGAGGGTCACGCCGCGATCGGCATCTACGAGGGGATCGAGGTGCCCCTCGTCGCGGACGACGAGCTCGTCCGCGTGCATCCCGGACGCGTCGTGGTTGCCACCGGCGCCACCGAGATCCATCCCGTGTTCCCCGGGAACGATCTGCCGGGCATCTGGCTCGGGCGGGGAGCCGCCCGCATGGCCGGCGTCCACGGCGTCCCTCCCGGCGAGGCCGCGGTCGTGGTCGCCGGCATCGAAGAGTCGCTCGAGCACATCGTGACCCTGCAGGCGGCCGGCCTCCGCATCGTCGCGGTCGCCGCGCCGGCGGCGCTCGCCGACCGTCTCCCCGACGACGTCGGCGAGATCGTGGTCGACGGTGTGGTGGAGGAGGCGCGCGGCGGCAGGGCGCTCGGATCCGTCGTTCTCCGACGCGGCACGCAAGGGAAGCGCTTCGCGTGCGACACGCTCGTGCTGTCACTCGGGCTCGCTCCGCGCGACGCGCTCGCGCGGATGGCGCTGCCCGGTGAACCGGTCGAGCTGGTCGGCGACGCGGCGGGCCCCGATGTCACGCCCGCGATTGGCCTCGACGGCACGGTCTGCCTCTGCGAGGACGTGTCCGTCCACGACTTGGATCGGGCGTGGGACGAGGGGTACCGGAGCGCCGAGATCCTGAAGCGCTACACGACGGCGACGATGGGTCCGTGTCAGGGCACGATGTGTGGTCGCGTACTTTCGTGCTTCGTCCGCGACCGCGTCGGAGCTTCGACGGTCTCCGCGCGGACCACGGCCCGCCCGCCTGCGCGCGCCGTCACGCTGGAGACGCTCGCGGCCGGCGTTCACGAGCTGTTCGACAAGCGCACGTCGCTTCACGAGGTACACGTGGCGGCCGGCGCCCGGATGGACCGCTCCGGCGGATGGCTCCGACCCCTCTCGTACGGCGACTGGCGTGAGGAGTATCGATCCGTTCGGGAACGCGTGAGCGTGATGGACGTGGGGACGCTCGGCAAGTTCACCGTGGCGGGTCCCGACGCCGCGACGCTGATCGACCGCATCTTCCCGTGCCGGACGGAGGATCTGGTCGCCGGGGGGACGCGCTACGTGCTCAGCCTTGACGAGGCGGGGTACGTGATGGACGACGGTCTGCTCTGCGCGATCGGGGACGGAACGTTCTACCTGAACTCCACGTCGGGTGGCGCGGGACGGACCGACAAGCGGCTGCGCGACCTTGCCGACAGGATGGGCCTAGAGGTTCATATCCTGGATCGAACGGCGCAGTGGGGCGCCATCAACGTCGCCGGGCCGCACGCCCGCGATCTCTTGGAGGGGCTCACCGATGATCCGATCGACGCGGCCGCGCTCCCGTACCCGAGCCACGCCGCCATCACCGTCGCCGGCGTGCCGTGCCGCGCGGTCCGGACCGGATTCGTCGGCGAGCTGGCGTTCGAATTGCACCATCCTCGCTCGCGTGGGCCGGAGCTGTGGGACGCGCTCGCGCGTGAGGGGGCAGCGTGGGAACTCAGACCGCACGGGCTGGATGCCCTCGAGCTGCTCCGGCTGGAGAAGGGCCATATCTACCTCGGGCAAGACACGCTGCCCGACGACACGCCCGAGAAGCTCCGGATGGGGTGGGCAGTGGCCACGGACAAGGAGTGGTTCGTCGGCAAGCGCGCGCTGGAGCGGATCGCCGAGCTGCCGCTCGCCCGGCGCTCCGTGGGCATCGAGTTCGATCGGCCGCCCGACGACGTGGCCCAGCTGCGCGGCGCCCCGCTGCTCGTGGACGGACAGGTCGTGGGGCGCGTCACGTCGGCGGAGCGGTCGATCGTGTTGGAGAGGCCGATCGGTCTCGGCTGGATCCGCGCATCGCCGGAGGGCGTGTTCCCGGACACCTTCGACGTGGCCGGGGACGCCCGCGCACGCGCGCGCGTGGTGCCGACGCCGTTCTACGACCCGGCCGGGGAGCAGCTCCGTGGCTGAGCTCCGGGTCGTCTCGCCGACGGTGATCGCGATGCTCGCCTCCGCCGCCGCGATCGACGCGCTGAGCGTTCCGAAAGGAGCAGCGCTGTGTCGCGTGGCGCCTCGGGAGGCGCTCGTGATCGGTGATCAGGGCCTCGAGTCCGCCGACCTGAAGGTGAAGGAACGCGGTGCGATCGTCGAGGACGTTTCCGACGGGTGGGCCGCGTTCGAGCTCGCCGGCGAGGACGTCGCGGAGGCGTTCGCGCGTCTGTCCGAGCTCGAGTTGCCCGAAGCCGGGTTCGTCCAAGGAGACGTGGCGCGGATCGGCGCCAAGGTCTTGGCGACCCCGGGCAGCATCACGATCCTCGTGCCGGCGATGCTGGGCGCGTTCGTCGACGAGCGCATCCGCACCGACTGCGAGGAGTTGCTCGCGTGACCGGGCTGCTGCGCCATCACGAATTCCTGAGTCGTCGCGACCTGAAGCCGCGCTACGACGTCGTGATCGTCGGGGGCGGTGTGAACGGCCTGTCGCTCGCGTTCCACTTGGCGGAATACCACGGGATCCGCGACGTCGCCGTGCTGGAGCGCACCTACCTCGGCAGCGGAGGGAGCGGCCGCAACACCCAGGTCGTGCGCGCCACGTACAACACGACCGAGACCGTGCCCCTGTACGCCACGAGCCTGGGGATGTACAGCACGCTTTCGCAGGAGCTCGACTACAACATCCTGTTCAGCATCCAAGGGAACCTGGACCTCTGCCATTCGACCGACACGCTGCAGGTCGAACGCGAGAAGGCCGCGATCCAGCGGCAGTACGGCGTCGACACGCAGATCCTCACGCCGGATCAGGTACTCGACGTGTGCCCGCTCGTCGATCTCACGGCCGGCGGCGAGCTGCCCGTGATCGGCGCGTCGTATCACCCGCCGGGCGCGTTCGCTCGGCACGATTCGGTGGTGTGGGGATACGCGGCCGCCGCGAACCGCCGCGGCGTGGCGATCCACGAAGGCGTCGAGGTGATCGGCGTGGACGTGGCGGACGGCACATGCACGGGCGTGCGGACGACTGCGGGATCGATCGCCGCCGGACGAGTAGTGTCGGCGGTCGCCGGCTACTCGTCGGAGCTAGGGCGGATGGCCGGCGTCCGCCTGCCGATCGAGACGATGGCGCTGCAGGCGTTCGTCACCGAGGCGTACACGCCCGTGTTGTGGGGGTTGGTGTCGTCGATGGACCTCTACGTCTACACGCAGCAGACGGCGCGCGGCGAACTGGTCGTCGGCGGGGAGACGCTCCCGTACAACACCTACTCCTCGCGCTCCACGTTCGAGTTCGCGGCGGAGACGGCCAAGCGGACGATCCAGCTGCTCCCGTTCATGGCGAAAGCTCGGCTGATGCGCCAGTGGACCGGGCTATGCGACATGACCCCCGATTCCTCCCCGCTCCTCGGCGAGTCCGAGGTTCGCAACTTCTTCCTGATGTCAGGGATGGGGACCTGGGGGTTCAAGGGCGCGCCGATCTTCGGCAAGACGATGGCCGAGATGCTCGCGACCGGACATGTCGACCCGCTGATCGCGCCGTTCGCGCCTGATCGGTTCCGTAACGATCGCATGGTCCCCGACGCCGCGAGCGCCGGCACCCACCGCTAGGCGGCATCATGCCGGCATGACCAGGCTCGAACCCGCCCCGTACGCGCTCGACGCCGCGTCGGTCGCCCGCCTGTTGGAGACCGACGTGGAGCGAGGCCTTCTGCCCGAAGAGGCAGCCGCGCGCCTCTCGGCGGTAGGTCCGAACGAGCTGCGCGAACGGCCGCCGACGCCGCGCTGGCGTCGCTTCGCCCTCCAGTTCGAGGACCCGCTGGTGATCCTGTTGCTCGCCGCCACCGCGATCTCCGCGCTCGTGTGGCTCCTGGAAGGCGCTCACGGCCTGCCGATCGAGGCGATCGTCATCCTCGCGATCGTGGTGTTGAACGCGGTGCTCGGGTACGTCCAAGTGGAGCGAGCCGAGCAGGCCGTCGCCGCGCTGCGGGCGATGACCGAGATCTCGGCCACGGTCGTCCGTGGTGGGCAGGCCCGGTCGGTGCCCGCTCGCGATCTGGTGCCTGGCGACCTGATGCTCCTGGAACCAGGCGACGCGATCGCCGCTGACGGTCGACTGGTCCGAACGGTGTCGCTCAGCACCGGTGAGGGGCCCCTCACCGGTGAGAGCCAGCCCGTTCCGAAGAGCGTCGATCCGGTCGAGGAGGGAACGAGCCTCGGCGACCGCACGGGCATGGTCTTCTCGGGGACCGTCGTCACGTTCGGCCGCGGCGCTGCCGTCGTGACGGGCACGGGCATGGCGACCGAACTCGGAAGGATCGCCGGTCTCCTCGAGGATGTCGTAGAGCCGGAGACCCCGTTGCAGCGCGAGATCGCCCGGGTCGGGCGTGTGCTAGGCATCGCCGTCGTCGTGGTCGCGATCGCCGTGATCGCCTCGATCCTCTCCGTCTCCGATATCGAGGGCACGGCAGGACTGATCGACGTCATGCTGATCGGCGTTTCGCTCGCGGTCGCGGCGGTGCCGGAAGGGTTGGCGACGATCCTCACCGTCGTCCTGGCCCTCGGGGTCCAGCGGATGGCGCGACGCCACGCGATCATCCGGAAGCTGTCGGCGGTCGAGACGCTCGGCTCCGCGACGGTGATCTGCTCCGACAAGACCGGCACGCTCACGCGGAACGAGATGACCGTGCGAGAAGCCGTGACCGCATCCGGGTCTGCCTCACTGGGCGGGATCGGCTACCAGCCCGTGGGCGAGGTCATCGACGCCGATGGCACGCCGCTGCGGCAGTCGCCGAACGGCGGGGACATCAGACGGCTGCTGCGTGCGGCCGCGCTCGCTTCGAACGCGACCGTCGAAGAGCACGAGGGGACGTGGCACGTTCGCGGGGATCCTACCGAGGGTGCCCTCGTCGCAGCTGCCGCGAAGGTCGGAGAGGCGCCGAACGAGGTCGATGGGCGCTTCACGCGTATCGACGAGTTGCCGTTCTCGTCGGAGCGCAAGCTCATGAGCACCGTGCATGAGGACGTCGAGACACCCGGACGGCTCCGTGTCTTCACGAAGGGCGCTCCCGACGTGCTGTTAGCCCGATGCACTCACGAGAGTCGGGGCGAGGAGATCGTGGCGCTGACTCCGGCCCGACGCGCCGCGATCCTCGTCGCCGTCGAGGACCTCGCAGCTCGAGCGATGCGCACCCTCGCCGCCGGCGAGCGCCGCATCCCCGTCGATACCTACACAGGAGCGGGCGAGCACCTCGAACAGGAACTCGTGTTCCTGGGAGCGGTCGGGATGATCGATCCACCCCGAGATGAGGCCGGCGCAGCGGTCGCTGCGGCGCAGGGAGCCGGCGTCCGCGTGATCATGATCACTGGCGATCACCCGGTAACCGCCCGCGCGGTCGCCGACGAGCTCGGCATCGGGGCGAGGGGCGGCCTCGTCAACACCGGTGTCGAGCTCGAAGGCATGGACGAGGAGGCGCTCGTCGCGACCGTTAGAGACATTTCGGTATACGCCCGGGTGAGCCCCGAACACAAGCTTCGGATCGTGCGCTCGCTTCAGGACGCGGGCGAGGTCGTTGCGATGACCGGCGACGGGGTGAACGACGCTCCGGCTCTGAAGATGGCCGATATCGGCGTGTCCATGGGTATCACCGGCACCGACGTCTCCAAGGAGGCCTCGGACATGATCCTCACGGACGACGATTTCGCGACGATCGTAGCGGCGGTCGAAGAGGGCCGGTCGATCTTCGCGAACATCCGGAAGTTCATCCGATACCTCCTCTCGTCGAACACCGGTGAGGTCATGACGATGCTCCTGGGCATCCTCTTCGCCGGTGCACTCGGCCTCGGGAGCGGGACCGGGGTCGTGACCCCGCTGCTCGCCACCCAGATCCTGTGGATCAACCTGCTGACCGACGCGGCGCCCGCGCTCGCCATCGGGGTGGATCCGCCGGAGGCACGGGTGATGGTCCAGCCACCGCGGGGGCGCACGGAGCGCGTAGTCGACGGTCCGATGTGGGTCAGCATCGTGGTCAACGGCTTCGCGATGGCGGTGGCCACGCTGTTCGTGCTCGATCTCGAGCTGCCGGGAGGGTTCCTGGAGGGATCGGCGAACGAACGCCTCGCCCGAACGATGGCGTTCACCGTGCTCGTGCTGTCCCAGTTGGTGAACGTGTTCAACTCGCGCTCCGACGATCAGAGCGCGTTCCGTCATCTGTTCTCAAATCATCTGCTGTGGGGCGCTGTCATCTTGTCGGCGCTGCTACAGGTAGCCGTGGTCTACCTGCCAGTGATGAACACGGCGTTCGGAACCGAGCCCCTTACCGCGGCGCAGTGGGGCATCTCGATCGCGGCCGCGAGCGTCGTGCTGTGGGTGTCGGAGGCGAGGAAGCTGGTGACTGCGCTCCTCGCGCGATCCTGACTGCTTGGGCAGAGCGGCTCGATCGGGCCCGGCGTCCCATGGGAGCGGTGTCGTTCGGGGCTCGCGGTACGTCGGCCGTTCTGGCTAGTGTGCTTTCTGAGGAGATGCCTGATGCTCGCATGTGAAGGGCTGTGCAAGAGCTTCGGAGAACGGCTAGCCGTCGACGGCGTCGGCTTCACGATCGCCGCGGGCGAGACGTACGGCCTTCTCGGTCCAAACGGCGCTGGCAAGACGACCACGATCTCCATGGTGTGCGGCTTGCTCTCGCGCGACGCCGGCCGTGTGACCTTGCAGGGCCGTGAGCTCGATACGGGCACGGTGGACGTCAAGGGCGCGATCGGGTTCGTGCCGCAGGAGATCGCGATCTACCCCGACCTCACCGCGAAGGAGAACCTTCGGTTCTTCGGCAAGCTCTATGGGCTGTCCCGCGATCATCTGGAAGGGCGGATGGCCCGGATCTTGGAGACGATCGGTCTTGCTGATCGAGCGAACGAGCGCACCGACGGGTACTCCGGGGGCATGAAGCGAAGGTTGAACATCGGACTCGGCCTGCTGAACGACCCGGCGCTGTTGGTGCTCGACGAGCCCACGGTGGGCGTCGACCCCCAGAGCCGCAACGCGATCTTGGACGCGGTCGAGGCGCTCGCGTCGAAGGGCATGGCCGTGCTCTACACCACCCACTACATGGAGGAGGCCGAGCGCCTGTGCGATCGGGTCGGCATCCTCGACGAGGGCAAGTTGAAGGCCGAAGGAACCCGGCGACAGCTGATCGGTCTCGTCGGCGAGCACGACCGCCTCCGCATCGAGGCGCGGGGCGATCTTCGCGCCGCGTGTGCCGCGACGCTGCAGATCCCGGGCGTGACCGAGGCCGTCCCGCGAGACGGTGGGATCGAGCTCATGGCGCTCGACGTCCGGGCGTCGCTCGCCGACATCGTGCGCGCGATCGATACCACCGGCACCGGCATCACTTCGATGGAGGTGCAGGAGCCGAACCTCGAGGCGGTCTTCCTCCACCTCACGGGCAAGGCGCTCCGCGACGAAGGGTAGGCCGTGCGCGACGCGTGGACGATCGCAACCAAGGACCTGCGCCGGCGGCTGCGCGACCGTACGGCGATCCTGGTCGCGGTCGTCTTGCCGTTCGGACTGGCATGGATCTTCAGCCTCACGCTCGGCGACGTCGAAACGCGAGGGCTGGACGTCACGTACGCGATCGTGAATCAGGATGCGGGCGGCGACCTGCCCGTGGCTTTCATAGACGTGGTGAAGGGTCTCGACTTCGTCACGCTCTCGCAGATCGATAGCCCTGCGCGGGCGGAGCGCTTGGCGGAAGCGGGTGACCTTGACGCGGCGGTGGTGTTCCCCGACGGGTTCTCCGATTCGGTGCGTGCGGGGACGGGCGGAACGATCCACGTGATCGGGTCGCCGGGCTCGAGTATCGGATCACTCGTGATGGTGTCGCTCGCCCGCTCGTTCGGATCGCAGCTAGACGCGATCGGGCTGTCGGTGGCGGCGGTCTCGACCGGTGGTTCAGCCGACGCCGAGCTGATCGAGCGGGCGCGGGCAGTGAAGGCGGCGTCCGTGGTCCGCACGGTCGACGCCGCCGATCAGGTCGCGAGCCAAGCGACGTTCTTCGCGATCGGCATGGCGGTGTTCTTCCTGTTCTTCGCGGTCGAGTTTGGCGTGCGCGGACTGTTGGAGGAGCGCGAGGAGGGGACGTTGTCACGGCTGTTGGTGGCGCCGATCAGTCCCACGTCGGTGATCGCAGGGAAGGCGCTCGCGAGTCTCCTGGTTGGGCTGGTGAGCACGGTGCTGTTGGTCGTGGCCACGACGTGGCTCCTCCAAGCCGAATGGGGCGATCCGCTCGGTGTGGCGCTGCTGATCGTCGGCGGCGTGCTGGCGGCGGTCGGTGTCACGGCGCTCGTTGCCACCTACGCGAAGACCACGGCCCAGGCTGGGGCGATGGTCTCCATCGTCGCGGTTGTCGGAGGGCTGCTCGGCGGCACGTTCTTCCCGATATCGCAGGCCGGGATCCTTGGCTCGGTGCGGTTCCTCTCTCCGCAGGGATGGCTGATGGAGGGGTTCCAGAAGCTCACCTACGGCGGAACGGTGAGTGGCATCGTCTGGGCGCTCGTCGGTGTCTTTTCGATCGCGATCGTGACCGGTGCTCTTGCATGGCGTCGATCGAAGCAGATGGTGGCGCGATGAGCTTCCGCAAGGCGTTCTCGATCGCTGGGGTGAACCTCCGGAGGCTCCTGAAGGATCGGACCGGGTCGTTCTTCGTCTTCGTCTTCCCGTTCTTGATCATCTTGGCGATCGGAGCTGCGTTCGGGTCCGGGTTCACCCCTCAGCTCGGGGTGATCAGCCGGGGGTCGGGGCCGCTCGGACAGGACCTGCGCGTGCGGTTGGGGGCGACGGAGGGCCTCGACGTCCAGGTCTTCACCGATGCAGGCGCTATGCGCGCCGCGATCGAGCGCGGCCAGCTGGAGGGGGCATTGGTGATCCCCCCCGGCTACGACGAACGGATCCGAGCAGGCCAGACCGTGCCGGTCGACTACGTGGCGCGGCCGACCGCCAACCAGGAGCTGCAACTAACGATCGCGGCGGTGGTGGACGCTCAAAGTGTTGAGGTACGTGCCGCGCGGTTCGCCGTGGAGGAAGGGGTCGCATCCAGCTTCGAGGAGGGACTCAGTCGGGCGAGAGCGGTCGCGTCGACCCTGGCTGCCGTCGAGGTCGCGACGCGCACGGCCGGCGGCAACTCCTCGGTCGGGACTTTTGCGACGGGGGCGGCGCAAGAGGTGATCCTGTTCGTGTTCCTGACGTCGCTGTCGGCCTCGTCGATGCTTATCGAGACACGCCGCTTAGGCGTGACCCGCCGGATGCTCTCCACCCCGACATCGGTGCGCACGATCCTCGTCGGCGAGATGCTCGGCCGGTACGCGATCGCCTTGACGCAGGGGCTGCTGATCGTCCTGGGGACGGTGGTGCTGTTCCAGGTCGAATGGGGGAACAAGCTGACGACCGGACTCGTCGTCTTGCTGTTCGCGCTTGCGGCGACCGGAGCGGCGATGGTGATGGGGTCGGTCTTGCAGAACGCCTCGCAGGCCGGTGCGATGGGTGTCTTCCTGGGCCTCGTGCTCGCGGCCCTGGGCGGATGCATGGTGCCGCTCGAGGTCTTCCCTCCGGTGATGAACACGATCGCGCACTTCATCCCGCACGCCTGGGCGATCGACGCGCTCACTGCCTCTATCTCGACCGGTGCGGGCCCTGCCGACGTCGCATCGAAGCTATGGGTGCTCGCGGCGTACTCGGTTGGACTCCTTGCGCTCGCCACGGCGTTGCTCCGTCGGGCCATCACCGGCCGTGCCTCTTGAGCGGCGAACGCTTTGATGCAGGGAGCGCAAGCCTTATCGCGCGCCGCTCGAGGAGTAGAGCGACAGCTTGTGACCCGCCCAGTCGAAGTCCTTCTCGTAGTGCATCCCGATCTTCTCCGCGACGCGGATCGAAGCCGTGTTGTCGGGGTAGATGCAGGACACCAGCCGGTCGCGACCGAGCTGGTCGCGTGCATGATGGCGGATCGCCCGGGCGACCTCGGTGGCCAATCCTCGTCCCCACCATGGGCGGGCCAGCAGATACGCGACCTCCAACTCTTCGGCTCCGTCGATGTCGGGCCAGACGATCAACCCGCACACGCCGATCATCTCGCCCGTCTCGCGCAGGACCGTGGCGCCTTCGCCGTACCCGCGTTCCGCGTAGTGCGCGCGTTCCCGCTCGATCGCTCGTTCGGCGTCCTCGCGGGTGAGGACGCCGCCCCGTCCGATGAATCGCATCGTCTCGTCGTCGGCGTAGATCGCCGCGAGGACGTCGAGGTCGCCGAGCGCGAGCTCGCGAACGATCAGTCTCGGCGTCTCGATCAGCATCGGCGTGCGAGAGCGGCCCGCGGTTCGCACGGGATCACGGCGTCGTTCGGCTGCGGAACAGATGCCCACAATCCGTGCACTTGCGATTCACGCGAGCGGCAGGACCGGCGTGGCTGAACGGTTGCGTGTGGGTCGATCCGCATGAGGGGCACGCGGTCGTGGCGCGTGGCGCATGCGCCTCTCCGCGAGGGATCCACGTCTCGTCGAGCGTGGTCTCGGCCCCCGCGGCCGTCAGACGAACGACGGCTTGGCGCGCGTCGTCCGGCAGCGCCCGATCGAGGACGACGAGCGGAAGGTCGCCGGCGTCCAACGCGACCCGCACGCCCGTCACCCGCTCGATCGTGTCAGCGACATCCTCCTCGCTCTCCGGCTCCCACCCCGTCACGGTCAGGGTGGCGCGGAGCACCTCGCCCTCGTGTTCGTTCGGCGGATCGCTCACGTCGCTCCGTCCGATCGCGACACGTCGACGACAGACGCGTGGAGCGTCGAGAACAGGGCCGCCGGTTCGACGTGGAGGTTCACCCCGTGCGCCCCCGCGCCGATCGCGACCGGCTGGCTAACGTCGATCGCCGCATCCGCGATCACGGGCCAAGCGTTCGCCGAGCCGAACGGCGTGATGGCGCCGCGCTCGTAACCGGTCGCCGCCCGGGCCTCGTCCGCATCCGGAAGAGACAGGCGCTTGACGCCCAGGTGAGCGCGGATCTTGGGCCAGTCGATCTGCCGCCCGCCGGGGACGAGCACGAAGACGTAGTCATCCGCGCCGCGGCGGATCACGATCGTCCGCAGCAGCTGGCCGAGCTCGATGCCTTGCAGGGCGGCGCTCTCCTCGGCGCTCGTCGGCCGTTTGGTCCGCACCACATCGAACCGAAGTCCGAGGTCCGATGCCGCGGTAGCTCCCGGTGCGTCGTTCAGGCTCGTTCCTCCTGCTCGGATCACGGTCACCACCATATCGTCCGGCGTTTTCACACCGATCTCTAAGGCGATTCCAATCTCCCTCTAACCATCGTGGTGCAGGCTCTGTCCATGGCCGGAACCCCGTCGAACGTTCACCGACCCCGGAGCCGGCGCCGAGTCGGTCGTAGCCGCGAAGCGGGGATGCGATCGGTGTCGAGGCTGACGCGCGTCGCCGTCGCCGCGTCGTTGGCGCTGACCGCCCTGTTCTCGGCGGTCGCAGCGATCGGGTTCTCCGGACGATCGAACGGTTCGTCGGCCGGCGCGCCGCTCGACGCGTCGACATCGGCTTCGGGCGGATCCGCGAGCGGCCAACGGGTCGCCTTGCCGCCGACGGACGGAGGGAGCCTCACCGCGCCGCTCGCGCCTCCCATCTCACAACCGGTCGTGCCTCCCCCGGTCACCTCCGGTGGTTCGTGATGCCCGATCTGGCATCGAAGTCGTTCGCCGCGCTGGGGACGACGGCCGTCGTGGTGGTGGACGACCCCTCATGCCTGCAGACCGCGGTCACGGCGGTGAGACACGAGCTCGCCGACATCGACCGCACATGCAGCCGCTTCCGCGAGGATTCCGATCTCTCTCGTCTGAACGACGCGGATGGATCGTGGACCGACGTGGACGACCTCCTGATCCGAGCGGTGGATGCGGCGCTTCGTGCGGCGCGTTTGACCGAGGGTCTCGTCGATCCCACGATCGGTGAGGCGATGCTGCGCATCGGTTACGACCGCGACTTCGCCGACATTTCGGCACACGGCCCCACGTCCATCGCCACGGATGGCTGGCTCTCCACACCCGGGTGGTGCGGCGTCGAGGTGCGCCGAGGTCGTTCGCAACTCCGGTTGCAGCGAGGCGTTCGACTCGATCTGGGGGCGACGGCGAAGGCGCTCGCTGCCGACCGCTCGGCCGATCGCGCCGCCACCGTTGCGGGCGCCGGCGTGTTGGTGAGCCTGGGGGGAGACATCGCTATCGCCGGTGATCCACCCGTCGGCGGATGGTCCGTAGGGATCGCGGAGGACCACGCCGCGTCTCCGGAACCCGGGGAGACGGTCGCGCTCGCCTCGGGAGGGTTGGCGACCTCGAGCACGACCGTTCGCCGCTGGACGCGAGGCGACGTGTCCGTGCACCACATCGTGGACCCCCGCACCGGACGCGATGCCCCTGAGGTATGGCGCACGGTGTCGGTCTGCGCCGCGACCTGCGTCGATGCGAATACCGCGTCCACCGCCGCGATCGTCCTCGGTCGAGAGGCGCCGTCCTGGCTTGGCGCCCAGGGATTGCCGGCGCGGTTGGTGCGTGCGGACGGGACGATCGTTCGGGTCCGCGGATGGCCTGAACGGGCGGTCGCATGACGGCCGTCAGCTCCTCCAAGGCCGTGTGGTATCTCACCAGAGGAACCGGAGCCGTCTCGCTCCTGCTCCTCACGGCGGTGACGGTGCTCGGCATCTTGAACGCCGTCCGATGGTCGCCCGGGGGAACGCCGAGGTTCGTCCTGCAGCGCGTGCATCGAAACGTCTCGCTGCTCTCGGTCGTGTTCATCCTGATCCATATCGCGACCGCGGTGATCGACGGGTTCGCCCCGATCCGCTGGATCGACACGGTGGTGCCGTTCCGCTCTGCGTACCGGCCGATCTGGCTCGGACTCGGCGCCGTCGCGTTCGACCTGCTGATCGCGGTGGCCGTGACGAGTCTCCTGCGCGCGCGCGTCGGATATCGTGGCTGGCGCGCCGTGCACTGGACCGCGTACGGGTTGTGGGCGGCCGCCGTGTTCCACGGGCTCGGGATCGGGAGCGACTCGAAGCAGCTGTGGATGGTGGGCCTCGTCGTCTGTTCGATCGCCTCCGTGGTCGTGGCGGTGGCGTGGCGCGCCTCCGTCGGCTGGCAGGGTTGGACCCCGACCCGCGTCGGTATGGCGCTCGGCGCCGTGGCGGTTCCCGTGGTGCTCGGCGCGTGGTTCGTGGCGGGACCGCTGCAGCCGGGCTGGGCTGCCCGGGCCGGTACGCCCGCACAACTGCTCGCGCACACCGTTCCGACGTGGCAGCCGGCCGCGCCGACGGTCGTGCCGGCCACGATCGTGCTGCCGTCCAGCGCGACGGCTCAGGGGACGACGCGCCTCCATCGGTTGTCGGGCGGCTCGGCTCGGGTCGTGATCTCTCTCCAGACGCAAGAAGGGCCATCGCTGGATCTCCAGGTGATCCTGAACGGTCGTCAGCTCGGCCAGGGGATCTCCATGAGCGACGGGTCCGTCAGCTTGACGCCGCCGCAGAACACCGCGGTCTATCGGGGAGCGGTGACCGGACTCTCCGGCGGCAACATCAGCGCCACGCTCGCCGACGGCCACGGCGATCAGATCGAGCTCACCATGGCGCTGCAGATCTCGTCGTCCGGGCAGACCTCGGCGCAGGTGCTGATCCAGACGATCGCGACGGGGACGGCTGCGGCATGACGATCGACACATCTTTGCCGCCCCCGCCGGTCGTCGCACGGACCGACCGGCTCTCCTCCGTGCTCGCCCAGCCGGGGGCCTGGACGACGCTCGAGGAACATCGAACACGGTTCGCCGCGCCGCCGCCGGCGGGTCGGGAACCGAACCGATCGCTGGTCGAGGCGGTCGAGCGCGCCGGGCTGCACGGGCGAGGAGGCGCTGGATTCCCTACGGCGGTGAAGTTCCACGCCGTCGCCGCGGGTCGCCGGCGCCCGATCGTCCTCGCGAACGGGAGCGAAGGTGAGCCCGCGAGTTCGAAGGACGCGCTCTTGATGTCGCGAGCGCCACATCTCGTGTTGGACGGAGCCTTCCTGGCAGCGTCCGCCGTCGGCGCCAACCAGGTGATCGTGGGCGTCAAGGTCGGGGCCGGCAACGCCCGGCAGGCCATCGCCCGTGCGCTCGACGAGCGGTATACGGCCGAACCGTGGACGCCGCCCGTACGCATCGTCGATGTCCCCCCTCGCTACCTGGCGGGGGAGGAACGAGCGCTCGTGAACCTGATCGACAAGGGCCGGGCGATCCCGCCTGCAGGCACATCCCGGCCGTTCGAGAGCGGGGTCGCTGGTCGCCCGACGCTCGTGCAGAACGTCGAGACCCTCGGGCATCTAGCCTTGATCCAACAGATGGGACCGGATCGGTTCCGCGACGTCGGGCACCACGACGCCCCCGGGACGATGTTCGTGTCGCTGAGTGGGGCCGTCGCGAGGCCGGGCGTGTACGAGGTGGCCACCGGCTGGCCGCTCGCCGAGCTCATCCGGGCGGGCGGGGGATCGATCGGAGCCGTCGGCGCCGTGCTCGTCGGCGGATACGCGGGTACATGGCTGTCGGCCGAACAGGTGAAGCGAGCCACGCTCGATCGCGCCGGGATGGCAGCGGTTGATGGCATCGTCGGCTGTGGCGCCATCGTGGTCCTCCCGTCTTCGTCGTGTGGCATCCACGAGACCGCCGCGGTGATGCGTTGGCTCGCGGACCAGACAGCTGGGCAATGCGGTCCGTGCGTGAACGGGCTGGCGGCGATCGCCTCCACGACGGAGGATCTGCGCCGCGGTGTGGTCCACGGCGACGTCCTCGCCAGGCTCCGTCGATGGGCGGGTGACATCGAAGGCCGGGGCGCCTGCCGGTATCCCGACGGAGCGGTTCGGTTCCTGCGGAGCGCCCTCAAGACCTTCGAAGCCGACGCGTGCCGCCACGCCCTCGGCAAGCGGTGCCCGGGTGCGGCGGTTCCGACGCTCCTGCCGCTCCCCGACGTCGGGCGGGCCGCATGACGGGATCGCTCCGCCTGCGCGTCGATCCGATCGCATGCACCGGGCACGGCATCTGCGCCGAGCTGCTGCCGGAGGTGGTGCGGCTGGACGATTGGGGGTTCCCAATCATCGACGACGTCCCGATCACGCCTGAGCTCATCGACGATGCCAAGCGGGCGGTGACCTCGTGCCCGGCGCTTGCACTCAAGTTGGAGCGAGCTCGGCTCGCCACGGCCTCCGTGCAGCGCTGACAAGCCTCGGCCTGCGGTCGAGGCCCGTGGCGCCTGGTTCATGTAGAACGACTTCATGTCGAAGACCGCACCGGTGCAGGTCTACCTCGAGCGCGGCGCCAAGCGGGTGTTCGCGGGGGCGATCGAGTGGCCCGGGTGGGCGCGAAGCGGGCGCGACGACGATGCGGCGCTCGACGCCCTGATCGCGTGCGGTCCGCGCTACGCCATGGTGGTGAACGCCGTGGGGCCAGCGTTTTCCGCGCCCAGCGCACGCTCCGGCCTGCGGATCGTCGAACGGCTGGCCGGCGACGCCACGACGGATTTCGGCGCGCCGTCGATCGCACCCGAAGCGGACGCACGAGCGGTGGACGAGGCCGAGCTCGCACGGCAGCAGGCCCTCCTCCGATCGTGCTGGGAGGCGTTCGACCGAGCCACCCGGATGGCCGAGGAGGTGGAACTCGCGAAAGGACCGCGGGGGGGTGGACGCGATCTGCGCGCGATCATCTCGCACGTGGTCGGCGCGGAGGCGAGCTACCTCCGTCATCTCGGTGCCGCGAAGCCCGCGACGGACGATAACGATGTCGGTGCCGCGATCGACGAAGTTCGGCGGACCGTGCTCGACGCGATGACCCACGCCGTCGTCGACGGCCTCCCGGCGGCCGGCCCGCGCGGAGGCAAGATCTGGAGCGTGCGCTACTTCGAGCGACGCGCAGCCTGGCACGTGCTCGACCACGCGTGGGAGATCGAGGACCGCTCGACCGCGACCTAGTGCGCCAGTCGGCGGAGGAGCTCCTCCCGGATCGCCGCCCGAGATCCGAACACCGTCAGGAACAGGGCCTCTCGCACCAGGCGCTGGGCGTGTTCGTGGACGAGGATCGAACGGCTGCCCTGCGTTACGGTGAGCGCGGTCGCCGCCCGCATCGCGAGCTCGGATGCCCAGGCTCGCGCGATGGGGAGCGACTCCGCGGAAGCCTCGTCGAGCGCTTCCCTCGCGGCGATCAGTTCGTCGTCGAACGCGCTCGGTCCTATCAAGCGGCAGCACCGGTCGATGAGGCCGAGCGAGAGGGATCCGTTCATCCGCAGGCCGGTCGGGTCGCGGGCGAGCACTGCGTCGTGCGGCTCGTAGCCGACGATCCGCTCCATCGGGACGGGATGTGCCTCGAACCGAAGCGTCACCGTTCCGCTCGCGTTCGCGCCGACGAGCCGGAGGCGCTCAGCCCGCAGCGTCGAGGACGGTGATGCGTCGATCAACGACGAGACGACCGTGTCATCGTCGCGGGCCGTCACCAACAACACGTCGATCAATCCCCAACCGCTCACCCATGGGGCGTCGCCGTCCAGGAGGAGTCCGTTCGAGGTGTGGGCGGCGCTCAGGATCGCGGGTCCCGGGCGGTTCCCGGCAAGTGCGATGCCCGCCCGGCGATCACCCCGGCAGAGCGGGGCGAGCCAGGCGTCCCGGAGCCCGGGGGTCTGGCTGGCGGCGACCGCGCGCACCGGGTTGCGATGCTGGAGCCAGACGAACGCGGTCGTCAGACAGCCGGACGCGAGCGCCTCGACGACCTGGTAGGACGTGGGAAGGTCGAGGCCACCCGATCCGGCCGGGCCTGCGATCCCGTAGAAGCCGCTGCGCGCGAGCGCGTCGAGGTTGCGGCGCGGGAGCAGGTCCGAAGAGTCGGTGTCGAGCGCCGCCGGGAAGAGGACGTCATCTGCGATCTCCCACGCGCGCTCGACGATCGGCTGCACGGTGGGACCGTACCGGACGCTGGGCACGGCGACGCCACCCCCACGCGCCGGGCTGACCGAGCGCCGGGTATCGTCCGTTCTGACCGGACAAGGAGGGTGTCGATGGACGAGCAGGTTCCGAACATCGCAGGATCGGTGGAGTTCGAGACGGATGCCACCGTCACCGGCTCGGTGGTGGGCGCCGTCCGGGCGCGCGACGTGCACCTGACGAACGGGGCGGCGGGGTTCGTCGCGGCCGGCGGCAACCTCTCGATCTTGAACGGGGCGTGCGGCCCCGTGGTGGCAGGCGGCGGCGTGACCATCCGCAACGGCGGGTGTGGCCCCGTGATCGCTGGCGGCGACGTGTCGTTCACGAACGGCGGCACGCAGAGCGTGATGGCGGCCGGAGCGGCGACGATCGGCGCGAACGGCTACGTCGGCCTGGTCGTGTCGCCGAAGGTCACCGTGGAGGACGGTGGCAAGGTCTTGTTCTCGACGCGCGAGGCGCTCGCGTTCGGCGCGGCCGCAGGCGTCGCCTGGTTCTTGGCGTCGCGCATCTTCCGACGCCGGTAGTCCGGCCAGACTGGAGAAGGGCTCGAAGGCTGCTCTCGCCGCGCTAGCGGCCGCGCGGCGAGAACTCGTTGCACGTGTACGACGCGTGGATCAAGCCGCGCACGTATTTGCAGGTCCCGGTCGACGTCCGTGGGAACATGAACTCGCACGCGTCGCAGCGGACCGCGGGCTGGGGTGCGGGCTTGTATCCCGCCTGTTCCTTCGTGAGTCCCCAGGTCTTCGGCATCGCGAAAGACTCTAGTCCCATGGCGGTCTCGACGCGAGCGGCCGCCGCAGGCCCGGCATACTTGGTCCATGGCCGGTCCGCTCCGCGTCACCCGCTCTGCGGTGATCCCGGCCCGCGAGCTGAAGTGGCGGTTCAGCCGTTCCTCGGGTCCGGGCGGCCAGTCGGTCAACACCGCCGATTCCCGGGTGGAGCTCAGCTTCGATGTCGCGAGATCGACGGCGCTCGGTCCGGTGCAACGGGCCCGCGTGCTGGACCGGCTCGCCGGGCGACTCGTCGACGGCGTGATCACCGTCGCCGCGTCGGAGCAGCGGTCGCAGCTGCAGAACCGCGAGGCGGCGCGCGATCGACTCGCCGCGACCCTGGCGAAGGCGCTCGCGCCTCCACCTCCGAGGAGGCGCCCCACGAAGGCGAGCCGCGGGGCTGTCGAGCGCCGGCTCGCAGACAAGAAGCGTCGCGCGAAGGTCAAGCAGCTCCGCCGCACCGGCGACGACGATTGAGGAGCTTAGACGGAGGGGTGCGCGTCGACGTAGCCCGACGGCGGCGTCTCGCCCGGGGAGGGCTCGTGTACGAGCCCCGGTCCCGCGTCCTCATGGATCCGTTCCATTTCAAGTTCGCCTGAGGCGAGGAGCGTGAGCATGTCGATGTCGAGGTCCCGCGCGTCGATCGTGCGCCGCACGGTCCAGCGGTAGTCGTCTCCGATGCGGTCGGCGAGATCCCGCTCCTCCGGTTCGCACGAGCTTCCCGTCGCGTCGAGGATCATCTTGAGCGTCGGGTGGGCGAGGAGCCGCTCGTGGTTGCGGACCACCACGCCGACCTCACCGGTGGAGAGCTCTGCCAGCGTGCCGATGGGGTACAGCCCCATCATCCGCACGAACGCCCGGACGACGCGGGGATCGAACCCTTTACCGGCGCCGGCCTGGAGCAGCGACAACGCCTGTCGTCGCTCTTCGGGCTGACGGTACGGTCGTTCGCTCGTCACCGCGTCGAAGCAATCCGCGACCGCCACGATCCGCGAGAGCAAGGTCGGCTGGCGATGGCCGCGGAGGGACGGGTATCCCGAGGCGTCGTACGCGGCGTGGTGCTCCAACACGATGGTGGCCGCGGGATGGAAGAGGTCCCTGCTCGTCTGCAAGAGGAGGCCGGTACCGTCGACCGGGTGGTGCTGAACGATCCGCCACTGCTCCTCGTCGAGGGGTCCCGCCTGCTGCAGGATCTGACGGGGGACCTTCACCTTGCCGACGTCGTGCAGCAGCGCGCCGATCCCGAGGGTGATCACCTGCTCGCGTCCGAGGCCGATCGCATGTCCGAGTGCGAGGGACAGGACGCAGACGTTGATCATGTGGTGGTACGTGTACTCGTCGTGCGACTTCACGGTCGTGAGCAGGAGCGCCTGCGCGGGGTCGGAGGCCACGTGGTCCGCGAAGAGCTCGGCGACCTGCCGTGTTTCCTCCATGTTGCCGGGTTGACCGGCGAGCAGACGAGATGCGGTCTCTCGCAGGAACTCGAGGCCCAGCGCGTAGCTTCCTAACAGCTCGGTCATCCCGGTTCCGGCGCCGGCGGGGTTCAGCCCGCCGGAGTCGTTGATCGCTAGGTGCGCCAGCTCGTCCTGCGTGTGAGGCTCACCGATCAACGCTCGGACGAACGCGTCGAGATCCGGCTCGCCTACCGTGCGCGGCAGTTCGAACGACTCGATCTCCGCGCGCTCGAACGCGGACGCCAGCCGGAGCAACGTGAGCGATTCCCACGCCAGCATCGTCCGGCCAACGTAGAAACGATGGCGCGAACGGAACAGGACCGGGACGGAGCCCGACGCGGCGCGGAGCCGGTCCGCCGTCTCCGCGAGCCGGGCCGCGTGCCCCTGCCGATCCGGATGGCCGACCGGGTAGAGGCCGTACATCTGTGTGGCCGACGAGAGCGCTCGCAGGAACGCTCCGGCCCGATCGATCGCGGCAGGCGACGCCGAGTTCATCGGCTGGCTCCCGCGCGTGTGCGCACCAGGGCTCGTGCTCGTCTGCGCAGTGACCTCGGCAGACGCGGGCGCGCCTGCCCACGCTGCGCGAACGCGGCAAGCGCGCTCGAGGCCTCGGGTGACGGATGCTCGGCCAGCGCGTCCAACGCCGAACGGCGGGTCCTGACGTCGCCGCGACGCGACACGACGACGACGAGCGCCGTCGCCGACTCCGGTGCCGCCAGCCCACGCAACGCTTCGATCGACAGGATCCGCACCGATGCGTCGGGTCCGGCGGCAAGCGCGCCGAGGTAGGGGACCGCGGCTGTGCCCCCCGCGGCCAGACCGAAGACGGCCTCCCGGCGAACCGCCTCCGCCGCATGCTTGGCAGCCTCGGCCATCAGGTCCAACGACCGAGGGTGGCGGGAGTAGCGGAGCACGTTCACCGCGTTGCGCACCACGTACCAGCGGCTGTCATCCAGCCTGCGGACCACGGGCTCGGATCTTCCCGGCGCCAACTGGCGGAGCACACCGAGCAGCGTCGCCCGGCGTCCACGCTCCGGCTCCTCGGCCAGTTCGGCGAAGAGCACGTCGACGGCGGTCTCCCCGAACGGAGAGAACAGTAGGAAGGGGGTGGGACCATCGTCAGGCGTGTCGCGATCGACGATCTCTGCCACGACCTGCCGGTCGAGGGCGAGCGGCGCGTAGATATCCAGGAACGACCGACGGTCCCCCGGGTGGCGGGACGCCTCCACCGTGGACACCAGCTCCAGCACCCGGAGATGATCTCGTTGCAGCAGCGCTTCGCGGGTGGTCTGCGCCCACACCTCCCCGACCAGTTCGAACTGGATCGGCTCGCTCTCGAGCTCCAGGTAGTCCTGCAGCGTGGCAAGGCCCAACGCGGAGCCCTGTCGCTCGCTGGCCGTCGAGAGCTCGCGCAGGGCGAGGGTGTCGGCTGGCTCGGACGCGAGGAGATGCTCGGCGAGCCTGTCGGCGACCGATGACCCCGCCTCCGAACCCACGGTCGGACTACCGATCTGCTCGAGACCGGCGAGGATCGTGCTCCCGTCTTCGAACCCAGCCTGGAGCGCGGCCGTGAAGTCCACGATGTCGGGCATGCGGACACCGGAGTCCGCGAGCCGCTGCGCCATCGCGAGTGACTCACCGCCCGTCCCCCCCAGGTTCACGATCGCGCGGCTCAGCTCCGCGTTGCTGAGGGAGCCGATCAGCCGCTCCGCGAGGGGATCGCCGGCGCCTCGCTCGACGAGCTTGCCGATCACCGCGCGGCGCAGGCCTTCGGGCAGCACGACCAGCGCGGCGCACAGCTCGGCGTAGACATCGGTGTCGGGCGTCGCAGCGGTGCTCACGGAAAGGGCGCCGTGCAACCGGCTGAGGACGCCCTCAGCCTGGGCGGCGACCGACCCTGTCAGGCCCTCGATGAGGGACGACGCGGAAGCGGCGGAGCCCGGCACGTCGACGATCGGGTCCGTCGCCTCGACCGGGATCGGACCGTGGCCTCCCGGGTACCGCGTCGGTCCGAGGCGCACGAGGGCGATCGACGTCACGTCGGCCAGGCGAGCCTCCACCCCTCCGGCCCGGTCGAGCTCGTCGATCGGCGTCGTCAACGCGGCGAACAGTGCGCTCAGCTCTGGAGCCGACGGGACGCCCATCACGCGCAGGGACTCGACCCTACGCTCGAAGCACACCCGGGCCAGGCGGATGAGCGGTGTTTCGGGAGGGAGATCGATGCCCGGCGCCGAGAACCCTTTCGCGGAGATCTCGATATCGGGCGGATCGGCCTCAAGGACCGACCTGGCTGCGGCCTGGATCAATCCGGCCGTGGTCAGGAACCCCGATCGCTCGGGGTCGTCGGGGTAGAGCCGGTAGGTGGCCAGGCCGAACCAGAGTTGCCGAAGGAAGCCCGCGACCACGCGGCTGCGCTCGTTGGCGCTTTGCATGGGTACCCGCTCTTTCCGTCTGAAGGCTCCTTTGTCCTATCGGCTCTACTCGGAGGGGCCTGAGGAGCGAGAGGATCCTGCGGCTCGCAGCATCCACGCACGCCCTACCATGCGTGGATGAACGGTCGGATCCCCGAGCTGTTGCGGTCGGCCCCGCTGATCGACGGGCACAACGACCTGCTGTGGGCGCTGAGGAAGACTCGGGAGGAGACGGGGGAGGAGCCGGACATCTCGCGACCGACTCCGTCGCTCCAGACGGACCTTCCCCGCCTGGCTGCCGGTGGCATCGGCGCGCAGTTCTGGTCGGTCTACGTGCCCTCGCACCTGCCGCCCACCGAGGCAGTGATGAAGACGCTCGAGCAGATCGACGCGCTCCACGCGCTCGTGGCGCGCTACCCTGATCGGCTCGAGCTGGCGCGAACGGCCGACGACGTCGAGCGGATCGCCGCCGCCGGCCGGATCGCGTCGATGTTCGGCGTCGAGGGCGGGCACCAGTTCGGTGGTTCGCTCGGCGCGCTCAGGATCCTCGCGCGCCTCGGCGCTGGCTACCTCACGCTCACGCACAACGACGACACGCCGTGGGCGGATTCGGCCACGGGCGAGCATCCACATGGAGGGCTCACGGCGTTCGGTGAGGATGTGATCCGCGAGCTGAACCGCTTGAGTGTGCTCGTCGACCTGTCTCACGTTTCCGACGAGACGATGCGCCAGGCTATCGAGGTGAGCGACGCGCCGGTGATCTTCTC
Organism: uncultured Actinomycetes bacterium; assembly: GCA_963695975.1. Classification (GTDB taxonomy): domain Bacteria; phylum Actinomycetota; class UBA4738; order UBA4738; family HRBIN12; genus JBBQVZ01. Next base: position 783,944 of record CAVOIB010000002.1, read on the forward strand.
CCACTCGTCGTGTCGCGCGCTCTGCGACGTCACGCGGAACGTCCCCGACGACGTGCTCGAGCTGGTGGGCCGGACCGGCGGAGTGGTGATGGTCACGTTCGTGCCGTCGTTCGTGGCGCCCGAGGGGGCCGAGGTGAACCGCGCGTCGTGGGAGAAGGCGCAGGAGCTGCGTGAAGCGTATGCGGACGATCCTCAAGCGCTCCGCAGCGCGATGGAGGAGTGGTGGGACTCTCTCGAGGAGGTCCCCGCCACAGCGGCCCAGGTGGCCGACCACATCGACCACGTGCGAGCCGTCGCCGGGATCGACCACATCGGCGTCGGCGGAGACTTCGACGGCGCGGGCAGCATGCCCGCAGGCCTCGAGGATGTGTCCGGCTATCCGGCCCTGTTCACCGAGCTCGCCGGGCGCGGCTACTCCGATGATGAACTGCGGCAGATCGCCGGACGCAACGTGCTCCGCGTGATGCGCGAGGCGGAAGTGGCGGCGGCCAAGGGCCGATGGCCCGATGGTCCCGGATGAAGGGAGTCTCTCGCCCCCTTCCCGCGCATCGAGCCTGGGTCATCCTTCTCCCCAAGGACAAGAGCCACGGAGTGAGGAGGTACACGATGGACCGCAGGGCATGGGATCGGCTGGTGAGCACCGCGAGCATCATCATCGCGGTGGCCATGATCGTTCTAGGTGGGCTTGCCATCTACGGCGGCAACTTCGGACGGCAGAACGTGCGCGACCGGCTGGTGGTGGAGAAGGTCTTCTTCGCGCCGCTCGACGCCATGACGCCCGAGGAGAAGGCCACGGTGGGAGAGTTCGCCGGACAGCAGGTCGTCAACGGCGAGCAGGCCAAGGGCTTCAGCGACTACATCGCCGGACACCTGGTGGGCGTGAACGATGGCAAGACGTACGCGGAGACGAGCGCCGCGGCTCGCGCGGAAGGGCTCGACCCCAACACGGCGGCGGAGCTCCAGGCGAAGGCGGACACGCTGTTCAAGGGTGAGACGCTCCGCGCGATCCTGCTGAACGCGTACGGCTGGTGGACGGTAGCGACGATCGCGCTGTACGCCGGGTGGTTCATGGTGATCGCGGGGATCGTGCTCGCGGTCCTCGCCATCCTGGGCTTCCGCCACGCGAAGAAGGCGAACGCGTCGGGGACGCCCGAAGAGGTCAGCGGGAAGGAGTACGCGACGCAGTCCGCGTAACCGATCTCGCCTCCGCGTGAAGGCCGCCCGTCCACCCGGGCGGTCTTCCGTTTCTCCGGAAGTGCCAGCACACGCGATCAACTCCCATGAGGAGTTCGGAGCCGGCCGGCACGAGGTACGCGATAGGGCCTGGTCGGGGTGGCGGGGATAAGGTCTACGCGACCGCGACCAAGGGACCGCTCGAAACAGACTGGCAGCAGAAGGTGGACGCGTTCGATGAGAGCGATCACGCACACATCGGCCAGGAGCCTCGCCGGTGCTCTAGGCGGCGCGGCCCTGATGCTCGCCGCCACCTCCTGTATCAACGTGGCAGGCTCGGGGACGGTTGTGTCTCGGCAGATCGAGGCGACCACGTTCACGAAGATCGACGTCTCGGGAGCGTTCGCGGTGGACGTGACGGTCGGGAGCCCGGAGCAGGTGACGGTGCGGATCGACGACAATCTGGTCGATTCCCTCGATGTGGCCGTGACGGGTGACACGCTCCACATCGGGTTGAAGTCGGGCACGCAGATCTCCGGTGCGACCTTGGAAGCCGACGTAACCGTGGGCTCGCTCGCTGCGCTGGATGTCTCGGGAGCGTCGTCGGTCACGGTGGCCGGTCAGATCGCGGTCGACCCGATGTCGATCACGGTCTCCGGCGCGAGTCAGCTGACCGCATCGATCGACGTCCGGGAGGGAGACGTGGAGCTGTCGGGCGCGTCGCACGCCGTGCTATCCGGATCCGCGGAGACGCTCGGCGTCACGGTGACCGGCGCGAGCAACCTCGACGCGCCCCAGCTCACGGTCGGGGACCTGACGATCGACGTTTCCGGCGTCTCTCATGCCGAGACCGCGGTCACGGGCACGCTCTCGGCATCCGCGTCCGGCGCGTCGGCGATCCGCTACTTGGGCTCGCCCACGATCTCGCGGTCTGACGCGTCCGGCGCGTCGACCATCCAGCCCTCTGCGTGACGCGGAGGCGTAGTCGCGTCCGAACCCGACCGGAGGGGAGCTGGAGCCGTCGGTCAGCAGGGCTGCTGCAGGTGGCGCCGCTCGGCCATCATCGGCTGCTCCAGCCGCAGAATGTGCCGAGGCCGTGCGCGCAGATCACCAGCATCACCGCCAGACCCGCGGTCATCACGTGAACCGCCAGCAGCTCTCCCTCCGCGGCGGCGAGGCAGTCTTCGTCGGCGTGGTGAGCCGCGCGCTCGGCGAGTTCGACCGCGAGCATGCGGGTCCTCGCTCGCTCCGTGCAGGGTGCGTCCATGCTGGGCGCCGCGCGAGCGGCCATGGCCGAAGGGCCCGACCCGGCCCGTCCTGTGCGGGTCCTCCGGACCAAGACCGCGGCGAGCGGCCAGGGGTAGCGTGGGTAGAGGAGGCCCCGATGCGCAGGCGAACCTTCCTGGCAACCGCGACGATCGCGGCGCTAGGTGCGTGCACGAACGAGCGTGGCGCGGTCGGCTCGCTCGCTCCCGATCGAGCGACGCCCCTGCCCTCGCCCGAACGGGAAGAGGGTGCCGCATTCGATGACATCCTCGCCCAACGGCGGTCGATCCGCACGTTCACGGACCGACCGCTCGAAGTGGAGGCGATCTCACAGCTCCTCTGGGCTGCCCAGGGCGTCACAGCATCCTGGGGCGGCCGGACCGCGCCCTCGGCGGGGGCCCTGTACCCGATCGAGGTCTACGTGGCGACCGAGGACGCCCTGCGCCGGTACGAGCCCGACGAACATCGCGCGGTAGAGCTAGCCCTCGACGACCGACGCGCGGGGATCGCTGAGGCGACCGGGGGACAGGAGGCTGCCGCCGAGGCATCGACGCTGTTCGTGATCACCGGTGTCGTCCCGCGCACGGCCGCGAAGTACGGGGACCGAGCCGAACGGTACGTGCAGTTGGAGGCCGGCCACGTATGTCAGAACCTGTTGCTCGAAGCCACCGCCCTGGGCCTCGGGGCCGTGCCGATGGGAGCATTCTCGGACGAGGCTCTGCGAGCAGCGCTCGATCTGGGGGACGGCGAACTACCTCTCTACGTCGTGCCCGTCGGGCACCCTGCCTGACCAGGCCTGCCGCTCAGCCGGCATCCGTACCTTCCTCGGCGACGCGACGGACGGCCCGGACGATCCCGTCGTAGCCGGTGCATCGGCAGAGGTTGCCGGCCAGTGAGACACGGATCTCCTGCTCGGACGGCTCCGGGAGGCTTCGCAACAACGCCGTGGCAGAGATCAGCATCCCCGGGGTGCAGAAGCCGCACTGGACGCCGCCCTCTTCAAGGAACGCCCGCTGCAACGAGGAGAGCCTCCCCGCCTGCGCAAGTCCCTCGATGGTGGTGATCTCTCGGTCCTCTGCCTGGAGCGCCAGGTAGGAGCAGGCGTTCACGGGCTTGCCGTCGAGGAGCATCATGCAGGCGCCGCACTCAGAGTCGTCACACCCTTCCTTAGAGCCGGTCAGGCCGATGACGTCGCGAACCGCCCGCAGCAACGTGATGTGTGGATCGAGCTCCACCGGATAGTCGGTCCCGTTCACGCGGAGTGTCGCGTCGACCTTCATGCCGGCCTCCCGTCGGACGCGCCGTAAAGGGACAGGCTGGCCGGGATCGGAACGTCCTCACCACGGGCGCGGACGATCGCGCCGCCGATCGCCCGGTGCGCGATCACCGCGGCCATCGCCAGCCGGTAGCCCGCCGACCCACGCACGTCGCTGATGGGAGCGGACGCATCGGCCGTCGCTCGGACTGCGGCCTCGACCGCATCGTCGCCGGCGTCGGAGCCGACGAGGGAGGCCTCGGCCTCCGGCACGCGCCGGATCGTGGGGGCGAGCGCGGTGATCGCCACGCGCGCGTCGGTGACCGTGCCGCCGGCGAACGTCAGGACCGCGGTGACGCCGACCACGGCGATCTCCATCTGGCGTCGGTACTCCAGGCGGACGTAGCACGACCCGGTTCCGGCGGCCGGCGCAGGGAGCGCCACGTGGGTCAAGAGCTCGTCGGCGTCCGCGACGGTCGTCCCCGGGCCGGTCCACAGATCGGCGATCGGGACTACGCGCCCACCCCTGTTCGAGCGAAGCGTCACCGATCCGTCGAAGCACAGCAGCGGGCCGCCGGTGTCCATGGCCGGCGACGCGTTCATCACGTTGCCGCCGATCGTCCCGTGCGCGCGCGTAGCGTGCGAGCCGACGATCGCCGAGGCGTCGGCGAGCGCGGTGAACCGCTCGCGCACCGCAGGGGTCGCGACGATCATCTCGTGGGTGACCAGGGTTCCCAGACGGAGACCGCCGTTCACCTCTTCGATGCCGCGCAAGGCGTCGATCCGGTGGATCGCCAGCAGGTCGTCGGGCAGGGGGGACTTCCCTTGCCGGGAGCCGACCACCAGGTCGGTGCCCCCGGCGACCGGTCGCGCGCCGCCGGCCAACGCCGCCACGGCATCGTCGACCGTTGCGGGCGCGACGAACGACGTGCTCACGCCTCGCCCTCGTGCGCGGTGAGCCAGACGCGCTCGGGCGTCATCGGCAACGTGCGGACCGGCCGGCCGAGCACCCGCGCGATCGCGTTCGCGACGGCGCCCGCCGTGGGGACGCACGGCGGCTCGCCGACGCCCTTCGAGCCGTTCGGACCGGCGTTCGGGGTGTCGATCTCGACCCACTCGATGTCCATCGCCGGGGCGTCGGCGCTCGTCACCAGCTTGTAGTCGAGCAGGTGCGGGTTCTTCTGCCGGCCGTCGTCGTCGAGCTGGGTCCCCTCCGAAAGCGCCATCCCGATGCCCATCGCGATGCCGCCGTACACCTGGCCGTCGGCGCCGATCCGGTTCAAGATCCGTCCGGAGTCGTGGGCCGCGGCCACCTCCAGGACGTGCACGACGCCGGTCTCGCGGTCGACCTTCACCCGGGCGGCGTGCGTGAAGAGCTGGGGCGCCAGGAACGACTCGAAGCCCAGCCGACCCACGCACGATGAGGCGTCGACGGGCGGCGAGTCGGGGAGCGGTCCCGCGCCTTTGCCGTGGATCGTCACGGCGGACGCGATGTCCGCGATGGTCTGCGAGTGGTCGGGCGACCCCTTCACCCGCACGGTGCCATCGACCAGCTCGAGGTCCTCCTTCGCCACCTCGAGCGCCTCGGAGGCGGCGTCGAGCAACTGGTCGCGGACGTCGTTCGCGGCATCGAGCACCGCGCGGACGGAGTTGAACGTGGTCTGCGAGCCGGCCGAGCCCATGTCCCAGGGAGCCGCGTCGGTGTCTTGATAGAGGAGCTGGAAGTCCTCGGGCCGCATCCCGAGCACCTCCGCCACGAAAGCCGGCATCGCCATGACGGCGCCCGTCCCGTTCTCCTGCGCGCCCGTCACGATCGTGCCGGAGCCGTCGGGGTTGAGCTGCACGTAGGCGCCGGCGTTCGACGAGAAGCTCGGCCACCACCCGCAGGCGAAGCCGATCGCTTCGTCGTCTGGCAGATCCTGCCCGTAGCCGATCATCTCCACGGCGCGCTCGAGCGTCTCCCGGATCGCGATGTGGTCGAACACCTGCTTCGTGGGCCCCTCGTCGCCGTCGGTGATCAGCGTCCGACGGCGGAGCTCGACCGGGTCCAGGTCGAGCGCGGCCGCGAGCTCGTCCATGTGCTGCTCTAGCGCCCAGCAGACCTGCGGCGCCGCCGGCGCCCGAACAGAGGCGGACGGCTGGGTCGTGGAGTAGTTGAGGAAGGACTCGACGGCGACGTTCTCCATCACGTAGGGCCCGCACGCGTGCATCGCCGACATCTGTGCGAGGAACCCGCCCTCACCGCAGTAAGCGCCCTTGTCGAGCACCAGCTTCGCGCGGCGGGCGACGATCGTGCCGTCGCGTCTCGCGCCGGTTTCGAACTCGAGCGCCATGCCCTCGCGGCGGTGATCGATCGCGATGAACTCCTCCTTGCGCGAGAACACGAGCTTCACGGGGCGGCCGGCTGCGCGCGCGAGCGCGGCCACGTGGGCCTCGAAGTGGAAGTCGCATTTCGCGCCGAACCCACCGCCCAGGAGCGGCACGATCACACGGATGTTCGCCTCGGGGATCTGCAGCGTGTGCGCCACACCGGAGCGTGCGATGTACGGCACCTGCGTCGACGACCAGATCGTGACCTTGTCGCCCTGCCATTGCGCGATCACGGCGTGCGGCTCGATCGGCACGCCGTGAGATGGATCGGAAGTGTATCGGCTCTTCACGACGACATCGGCGGTAGCCATCGCCGCGTCCGCGTCGCCCTTCACGATGGTTGAGTACCCCAGCGTGTTCCCGGTACCGACGAGGTTCTCGTCGCGCTCGTGCGAAGACCAGTCGTCGTGGACGAGCGGCGCGTCTTCTGCCATCGCCCCCTCGAAGTCCACGATCGCTGGGAGCAGCGCGTACTCGACATCGATCAGCTCGACGGCCCGCTTCGCGATCTCCTCCGTGGTGGCCGCGACGCCCGCGATGATGTCGGCCTCGAAGCGAACGACGTCCTTCGCGAACAGGTAGCGGTCCTCGGACATCTGGCCGTACCGCACGTCTGGAACGTCCTCGTGGGTGAGCACGGCGAGCACACCCGGTAGCGCTCGAGCCTTCGATGTATCGACGCGAACGATGCGTGCATGGGGGTGATCCGTGTAGCGGAAGCGCGCCCAGGCCTGGCCCGTCAGGGTGAGGTCGGCGGTGTAGCGGCCCGAACCGGTGACCTTCTCCTTGCCGTCGGGCCGAAGGAACACGGCCGGGGCGGACTCGACCTCGGTTGACGCCACAGCAGCTCCTCTCCGGTGGGGCCGTATCGTAAGCCGGTTCGTCCGCCGGCGTCTGCCCAAGAGCTGCCGGATGACGGCCGCGCGCGGGATGGGGCACACTGAGCATTCCTCGGCGGAAGGGAGCCCGACACATGAGGACGCTCATCACCGGCGGCACGGTCGTCACCGCCACCGAGACCACGCAAGCCGACGTCGTGATCGAAGACGAGAAGGTGGCGGCGATCGGCCGCGGCATGAGCGTCGAGCCGGACGTCACGATCGACGCCTCGGGCCGCTACGTCATGCCCGGCGGCGTCGATGTGCACACCCATATGGAGCTCCCGTTCGGCGGCAGCTTCTGCTCGGACGACTTCGAGACCGGCACGCGGGCGGCGGCGTTCGGCGGCACGACGACGATCGTCGATTTCGCGGTCCAGGACTATGGCGAGGGGTTGCGGCAAGGTCTCGACCGTTGGTTCGCGAAAGCGCAGAACGCCTGCACCGACTACGGCTTCCACGTGATCATCCGTGAGGTGAACGACCAGGTCCTCAAGGAGATGGACGAGCTGGTGGGCGAGGGCGTCACGTCCTTCAAGCTCTTCATGGCCTACCCGGGCGTGTTCATGCTGGACGACGCGTCGATCTTCCGCGCGATGCAGCAGGCCGCCGACTCCGGTGCGTTGATCATGATGCACGCCGAGAACGGCGGGCCGATCGATGTGCTCGTCCGCCAGTTCCTGGACGAGGGCAAGACCGATCCGATCAACCATGGCTACACGCGGCCGGCCGCCATGGAGGGTGAGGCCGTGCATCGCGTGTTCAGCCTCGCCGAACTCGCCGGCACACCCGCGTACATCGTCCATCTGTCCTCGCGCGACGCGCTGAACGCGCTGCGCGAGGCACGCGACCGGGGGCAGGCGGCCTTCGGGGAGACGTGCCCCCAGTACCTCTACCTGAGCCAGGACGACATGGGGAGGCCGGGGTTCGAGGGGGCGAAGTACGTCTGTTCGCCGCCGCTGCGGCCGGCCGACCATCAAGAGGAGCTCTGGATGGGGCTGCGAGCTGGCGACCTCTCGGTCGTGTCCACGGACCACGCGCCGTTCAACTACGAAGGACAGAAGGATCTGGGCAAGGGCGACTTCTCCAAGATCCCGAACGGGCTGCCTTCGGTCGAGGACCGGTTCACGCTGCTGTACGGCGGCGTCGAGGCGGGACACATCGACCTCAACCGATTCGTCGAGCTGGTTGCCACCGCACCGGCAAAGATGTTCGGGCTCTACCCGCGCAAGGGCACGATCGCGCCCGGTTCGGACGCCGACATCGTGGTGTTCGACCCGCGCGTCGAGCGAACGATCTCGTCGTCCACGCACCACATGCGCGTCGACTATTCGGTCTATGAGGGCCGGGCCGTTCGCGGGCTGCCGGAGGTGATCATGCAGCGCGGACAGGTGCTCGTGAAGGGTGGGGAGTTCCTCGGGAAGCCCGGCCAAGGACGGTTCGTGCCCCGGAGCCGGATCAGCCTCTGAGCCTCGATCCTATGCTCGTAGATCCCACGGCTCCGATTCGCGTCGGGCTGATCGGCTACGGCCTCGGCGGCGAGGCGTTCCACGCGCCGCTCGTGGACGCGAACCCCGATATGCGCCTGGTGACGATCGTGACGAGCGATCCCGGGCGACGCAAGGGTGCGATGGCCCGATACCCCTCCGTCAAGGTCGTCGACAACGCCGAGGCGCTCTTCGAAGACGCGGACGAGCACGACCTCGTGATCGTGTGCACGCCGAACGTCGAGCACGTTCCGCTCGCGATGGCGGCGCTTCACGAGGGGCTCTCCGTCGTGGTGGACAAGCCGCTGGCGGCGAGCGCCGACGACGGCCGTATCGTCGCGGCGCTCGCCGTCGAGCACGGCCTCCTCCTCACGGTGTTCCAGAATCGCCGTTGGGACGGCGACTTCCTCACGGTCCGCGCACTGATCGCGCAGGACGCGCTCGGACGCGTGTTCCGGTTCGAGTCGCGGTTCGAGCGGTGGGCTCCGGAGCCGGACCTCGGGGCCTGGCGTGAACGCGGCACGGCGCGGGAGGCTGGCGGGCTGCTGTTCGACCTGGGGAGCCACCTCGTCGATCAGGCGATCCGGCTGTTCGGACGTCCGTCCCACGTCTACGCGGAGGTCGATCTGAGGCGCTCGGGCGTGGAGGCAGACGACGACGTGTTCATCGCGCTGACACACCTGGGCGGCGTGCGCACGCACCTGTGGGCGAGCGCGACGGCGGCGATCCCAGGACCACGCTTCCGGGTCCCCGGGACGCGCGGCGCGTTCGAGAAGTTCGGGCTCGACCCGCAGGAGGACGCGCTGGCGCGGGGGGCGTCGCCGGCCGAGCCAGGCTGGCTGACCGATCCGCAGGAGACGTGGGGACGGCTCTCGGACGGCGCGTCGGATCGGCGCGTACCGACCGAGGCGGGGGACTACCCGGCGTTCTATCGCGGCGTCGTCGACACGCTGCGGACCGGGGCGGCCCCCCCGGTCGACGTCCGGGACTCGATCGAGGGGCTCGAGGTGCTCGAGGCCGCGAAGGAGAGCTCGAGAACCGGTGCCGTGGTCGCGCTGGGGAGATAAGGGAGGAGACACGATGACGGGCTTAGAGGGGAAGGTGGCGCTGGTGACAGGTGCGAGCGGTGGGATCGGCGCGGCCGTCGCCCGATCGCTCGCAGACGAGGGGGTCCGCCTGGGGCTCGCATCGCGCCGGGGTTACGATCTCGGGATCGCCGACGTGGTGGCGGAACCCTGCGACGTGCGCGACGCGGCCGCGCTGGAGTCGTTCACGGGGAAGGTCGTCGAGCGGTTCGGTGGGCTCGACATCCTCGTCGCGAACGCGGGGGTCGGCGCGTACGGTCCGTTCCTCGAGCTCGACCCGATGCACCTCGAAGAGATGATCGACATCAACGTGAAAGGCACGATCTACGCGGTCCGCGCCACTCTTCCGCACCTGCTCCAGAGCGACGGCGCCGACATCGTCACGGTGGCCTCGGAGGCCGGGCGTCGCGGCCTTCCGTTCGAGGCGGTGTACTGCGCGTCGAAGTTCGCACAGGTGGGGTTCACGAGGGCGCTCGATCACGAGCTCCGTTCGCACGGGATCCGGTGCACGAACGTCTGTCCGGGCGGCGTTGCGACCGAGTTCGCGATGGATCGGGGCCGCACGCCTGACATGCCCGAGCTCGCGGGGATGATGTCGGCGGAGGACGTCGCCGCGACCGTCCTGTTCGTGCTCACACGACCCCGGAACCATCGGATCCTGGAGATGGCCTTCCGGCCGGTGACGGAGGAGTCGTGGGGATGACGGACGACGCGCTGCGGTGGGGCATCGTCTCGACCGCGGACATCGGCGTACGCAAGGTGATCCCGGCGATGCGCACGGCCGCTCGATGTCGGGTCGTCGCGATCGCGTCGCGGGATCAGAGCCGGGCGGAGGGGGCGGCTTCCGAACTCGGGATCGAGCGTGCGCACGGGTCCTACGAAGACCTGTTGGCCGACCCGGACGTCGACGCTGTGTATATCCCGCTGCCGAACCACCTGCATGCGGAGTGGACGATCGCGGCCGCCCGTGCGGGCAAGCATGTCCTGTGCGAGAAGCCGCTCGCGACGTCCGTGGCCGATGCCGAGCGCATGTTCGAAGCCTGCCGCGCCGGGGGTGTGCTCCTGATGGAGGCGTTCATGTACCGGCTGCATCCGAGTTGGGAGGCGGTGCGCGAGTTGGTTTCATCGGGACGGATCGGCAGACTGCGTGCGGTGCAGAGCTGGTTCTCGTACTTCAACGACGACCCCGCAGACATCCGGAACAAGCTCGACACGGGTGGCGGAGCATTGTTCGATATCGGCTGCTACTCGGTGGATCTCTCGCGGATGCTGTTCGACGCCGAGCCGGTCCGCGTCCAGGGGTCTGTGACGCGCGACCCCGAGATGGGGGTCGACGTGTTGACCTCGGGGATCCTCGACTTCTCCTCCGGCGTGTCGGCGTTCACCTGCTCGACGCGGGCGGAACCCGACCAGCGCGTCCACGTGTATGGGACGCAGGGGCGGATCTCGATCGAGATCCCGTTCAACATCCCGCCCGACCGCCCGACGCGCGTGTTCATCACCACCGGCGGGGACCCCCCGGTCCGGCCAGACACCCAGGTGATCGAGTTCGAGCCGATCGACCAGTATGCGATCCAGGCCACGCGCTTCGCCGATGCGGTCCTCGACGGTTCGCCGCTGCCGATCTCACCGGACGACGCGATCAAGAACCTGCGGGTGATCGAGGAGCTGTTCACGGTGGGAGTCGGTTCAGCCTAACCGAGCGTCGCATGGAAGGTCGGCGCGAGCGCCGGATAGAGCTCTCGGTACAGGGCGTACGGAACCGCGTAGGACTCGGCGTCTGGAGACGGGTCGGTGGGCTCGCCGATCCGCACGTTAGCTCGGCATGCGTCCTCCACCGACGGGAACCATCCGGCTCCCACGGCGGCGAGCGTCGCCGCACCTTGGGCGGCGCCCTCTGCGGTCGAGGTCGTCACGATGCGGGCTCCGAGCACGTCCGCAAGGATCCGGCGCCACAGGTCGCTCTTCACGCCCCCGCCCGTCGCGCGGATCTCGGTGGACGGCGCGAGGCCCATCGCACGGACGAGCTCGAGGGAGTCGCGCAGACCGAACGCGACGCCCTCGAGGACCGCTCTCGTGAGATGCCCGCGGCCGTGGTTCACCGTGAGGCCGACGAAGGCACCTCGCGCGAGCGGATCCGGGTGCGGTGTGCGCTCGCCCGTAAGGTACGGGAGGAACAGGAGCCCGTCGCTCCCGGCGGATACCGGATCTGCCTCAGCCAGCAATTCGTCGAACGCCACGTTGGGCGCGAACGCGTCGCGGTACCAGCGAAGGCTGCCGGCCGCCGAGAGCATCACACCCATCAGGTGCCATCGGCCGGGGACTGCGTGACAGAACGCGTGCAGCCGGGCCTCGGGCTCCACCGTCGGACCTTCGGTGGTCGTGAACACAACGCCGGACGTTCCGAGGGATAGCGAGGAGATCCCTGGCTCGACCGAGCCGACTCCCACCGCCGCCGCGGCCTGGTCTCCGCCGCCGGCGACCACCGGCGTCCCGGCCCGGAGCCCCGTCGCCGCGGCCGCTGCCTCCGTGATCGTGCCCGTCACCTCGGGCCCCTCGTACGTGCGGGGCAGCCAGGCCGGGTCGATACCCAGGGCATCGACTATCTCGAACGACCAGTCCCGCTCCGCAAGATCGAACAGGATCGTGCCCGCACCGTCCGCACGATCCACCGCGCGGTCGCCTGTCAAGCGCAGGCGGACGAAGTCCTTCGGCAGCAAGATGTGCGCTATCCGTCGCCACACCTCCGGCTCGTTGTGCCGGATCCAGAGAAGTTTCGGAGCGGTGAACCCGGGGAGCGCGTCGTTGCCGGTGACGGCGATCAGCCGTTCCCGACCCACGACCTCGCGTATCAGGTCACATTCGGCGCTGGTCCGCTGGTCGTTCCATAGGATCGCAGGCCGCAGCACCTCCCCCGAGCTATCGAGCGTGACCAGGCCGTGCATCTGCCCGGAGAGACCGATCGACTCCACGTCCTCGCCCGGGATCCCCGAACCTTCGAGCGCGGCACGGACCGCTCCGATGGTCGCGTGCCACCAGGCGTGAGGATCCTGCTCGCTCCAGAGCGGGTGAGGGGATTCGTACGGGTACTCGACCGAGGCCGACGCCCGAACGACGCCGTCGCGACCCAGGAGGATGGCCTTGGTCGCTGTAGTCGACACGTCGAGGCCAAGCACGTGGCTCATCGGTCGTCCGCCCCGCGCTCGACGAGCGTCCACGTCTCCCGATGCTCCACCTGCTGGCCGGGGCCGAGGAGGCGCATCGCCCCGAGCGTCTCGAGCTCGCAGAAGCTGTCGCACAGATACACCTGGACGGCTGCCCCCCGGTCGGGATACGCGCTGGAAGGGTCGAGCATGATCCGCTTCTCGAAGATCTCGTGAGCCGTTGAGTACGCCACCCTCGCATCGCTCGGTGCCGCCCCGAGCTTGAGCGGAGGGCCAAGTTCGGCGCGGATCCGCACCGCGTTCCGCTCGAACTGCAACCTCGGGTCATCGAGGTTGGTGTAGGGCCACAGGACGAGCGAGCGATCCGCCTGATGTCCGGCCCCGCCGGAGCCGAGCGGCAGGTGCACCTCGCCGCCCAGGCGGAGCTGCGTGATGGCCCATGGGCCGACCGTCGATCCCGCCTCGGCGGCGTTGCGGATGGTGTGATCGACGATCCACCCGTCGGCGGACCGGCGAACCTCGATCGCTTTGATCAGCCCGGCACCGTCCGGCGGCGCCTCCACCCGAGCGCCTCCGCGGACCGCCGTGACGACGCATGCTCGCCCATCCGGTTGGTAGGTGATCTCCGGGAGCTCCGGGGCAGCCCACAGCCGGTGGCCGCCGACGAACCGGAACCTTCCTGCGCCGGGGCAGTCGAGTCCCTCGTCGGGGATCTCCGCGAAGATATTGTCCCTTCGTCCGAACAGGCCGATCACCCGGGGGCCGACCGAGGTGGTGACGATCACCGACCCGGTGTCGTCTCCCAGTCGAACACAGCTGTGGCCCGCGAACGAGACCACATCGAGGGTCAACGCGCGCCGAGAAGCAGATCGATCGTCAGCTGATCCAGTTGCTCGTAGGGCTGTCCGCGGGCCGCGAGCGCACGGCGGTCCAGCTCCAGACCGCCGAGCGCGGCGGCCCGTTCGGGGGTGTACGGACCGAGGTGGGACCCCATCGATCCGTCGTCCGCGGTGATCCGCGCGACGATCTCTTGGATCTCCGGGTCTGCGTTCCAGCGCACGGCCTTCTCCTTGAGGATGAGATAGGTACGCATGCAGCCACGCGCGAAGGCCTTCACATCGTCGTAGTCCGACGTGCGATAAGCATGGGCGTCGAAGTGTCGGCTGCCCGTGTACCCGACGTCCTCCAAGAACTTCACCAAGAAGAACGCAGCTTTCGGGTTGGCGGAGCCGAAACGGAGATCCTGGTCGTACCGGCCCGGGATCTGATCGTTCAGGTCGATGTGGAAGAGCTTTCCCATCGACCACGCCTGGGCGACGTGATGCGTGGAGTTCAGGCCGGCCATGTGCTCATGGGCGACCTCGGGATTCACCCCGACCATCTCGGAGTGCTCCAGCGTTTCGATGAACGCGAGCATCGCGCCGGTGGTTGCCAGATAGATGTCGCCGCGGGGCTCGTTCGGCTTGGACTCGAGCGCGAACCGCAGGTCGTAGCCCTGGTCCTTCACGTAGCCGGTGAGGAAGTTGAGTGCGTCGGTGTACCAACCCAGGGCGCGCAGCGGATCCTTGGACGAATCGGTTTCGACACCTTCGCGTCCGCCCCAGAACACGTACGTGGTCGCGCCCAGCTCGACGCCCAGGTCGATCGCTCGCATCGTCTTCTGGAGCGCGAACGCCCGAACGCGCGGGTCGTGAGCGGTGAACGCGCCGTCACGGAACACGGGATCGCGGAACAGGTTCGTCGTCGCCATAGGGACGACGAGGCCGGTCGCGTCGAGGGCTTTCTTGAAGTCCGAGACGATCTGATCGCGTTCGTGAGGGCTCGCATCGATCGGCACGAGGTCGTTGTCGTGCAGGTTCACACCCCATGCGCCGACCTCCGCCAAGAGCTCAACGAGCTGGACCGGAGAGAGCACCTCCCGTACCGGCTCACCGAACGGATCGATGCCGATGTTCCCCACGGTCCACAACCCGAACGTGAACCGGTGCTCCGCTTTCGGTTCGTACGTCATAGCTACCCCTTCCGGGTCAGATGATCCCTCCCGAGGTGCTTCGATGATATCGCCGCGGACCAGATACCTCCTATCCGGCCATCGTCATGACGCGATCCGGCCGGAGCAGGAACGGCGGCAGCCAAGCCGGGATGTTGGAGAACGGCAACACGTCGGGGTGAAGGTCGATCCCCAGGGCGTCCTTCATGAAGCGTCGGCGCTCCTCGATCCGCTCCCACGCCGCCGGATATCTCTGGGCGAAGGTGGCACGCAGGGTCTGGTCGGCAAGCGCTATGCCATCCTCGATGTTCGTGGTGAAGTAGTCGGTGCCGGTCGCCGGGATGATGTCCACCTGGAGCGCCATCCCCGAGCGCAGCTCGATCGTCGATGCTGGCGCCACCGGCGAATTCACCCACTCGTCGAGGTGGATCTGATGCCCGGGGTTCAAGGAGATGCCGAAGAACGGATCGCCGAGGCGACGGTGGACTATCTCGTGGAGCGCGCCTCCGGTCTGACCGATGTGCAGCGCCCCGTACCACTCTGCAACCGCGGCGAAGTACGGGCCAACCAGTCGCTCGATGTAGTCGTCGATCTCCACGGGGAGCTCGGCAGCGCCTTCGACCACGAAACCGGCCCGACAGTTCAGCGCTCCCCAGATGCCGAAAGCCACCGTGAACCGGTCTCCGCGCTCGATCCGTCGGTCATTCGGGCTGAGCAGTCCCATCGATGCACGGTCCCCGCTGGACAGCATCAGGTGGCAAGAGAGCGGCGTGCCGTTCCACCCCAGCAGCCCGACGGCGTCGCACTCGCGCATCCCGGGCTCGATCCCGAAAAGCAGTTGCCGGACACCCTGTGAGGTCTGGCAAGCCGCATGCTCGAACGCGGCCAGCTGTTCCACTTCGTTGACGACGCGGAGGCCGTCGGCTGCGTCGATCATCAGGCGGGCGGCGTTCTCGACCGAACCGGCCGAGGTTATCCGGCGCAACGCGTCGACGATGAACGCCGGCGTCTCGATCATCTCGCTGTCGGCGTACCCCTTCCAGCCGATGACACCGATCCGATCGCCGTCCCGGATGCCCTCAGCGGTCAGGATCTCGGTCAGCGTCTTCGAGCGATCCCGAGGTTGGCCGGGCAGGCTGAGATCCTGGAACAGATGCCGCCGCATCGCGAGCGGCACCGCGCCCGTCATGGCGTAGCACTCGTTGCCTACCAGGATGGCCGGCTCGCCGGATCCGCCGACGATGAGGAGGGCCTCCTCGAAGCGCGGGTCGAAGCCGGTGAGATAGGCGAGGTTGGCGCTGTGTTCGCGGTCGGCATACACGACCAGCTGGTCGTAGCCATGTTCGTCCGCACGGGTCCGGATCCGCTCCAGCCGGTCTCGGTAGATCGCGGCCGGGATCTCGGGTATCGCCTCGGGCATGCCGAAGTCGGGGAGAAGGGCCTCGGTGAGCCGTGCCGTAGTGACCGTGTCTCCTTCCCGATCAACCCTGGGGTGGAACCCAGAGCTGCGGTTCCGTCGCTCCTCGTTCGATCGTGGCGAATCGGTTGGCATCCAGCTCGAGCCATGGCCCGGTCTTCCCGTCCGGCCACTCGACGCGGATCTCGGCTCCGTCGGCATCGCCTAGCCCGAAGTGGATCCAACCGAGCTGCCCGCCGGCATGACCCCCGCCGATCGTCACCTCTCGCTGGATCAACCGATCGCCGATCCGGACCTCGATCCATGATCCGATCGCGTCGCGGTTGGGACCCGGTTCTTCCAGTCGAACCGCGAGCCAACTTCCCATCGGCGCCGCACGCGTGGCGTCGCCCCACCCGACGTTCCTCCACAGGCTCACGTTCTCGCGCCGGTTCACCTGGACCAGGTCCAGCATCCCGTCGAGGTTGAGGTCCACGAGGGCAGCGCCGCGGCCGCGGACGAAGCTCACGATGCCGGCGGCTGGCGCGCTCTCGGTGAACGTCCCGTCGGGTTGGCCAAGCAGCAGGTTGTCCGGGTCCTTCATCGCGAAGTCGGGCATCGCCTCGACGTTCCCCTTGGAGATGAACAGGTCGATGTAGCCGTCGTTGTTCACGTCCTGGAACTCGGCGTGCCACGCGGTAGACGGCAATACGTCTCCTCCCGCGTAGGGTCGAGGAGCCGTCACCCCAGATCCCAGCGCGATATCCCGGTAGTTCGGTTGCGCCGCACCGTCGGCGAGGGTCTGGAGCTTGTTGTCGCCCTGGCTGGTGAGGAAGACCTCAGGAAGGCCGTCGCCTGTCACGTCGTAGCTGGCGATGCTCATGCCCCAGATCTCCAGGTGCTGCCACCCTTCGTCGTGGGTGTAGAGACGCGGAGGTTCGCCATCCGCGACGCGCCAGAGCTGGTCCTCGCCGTCGAGGTAGTAGTGGCGGTCGTTGGTCATCCGGAGGTCGCGGCGGCCGGAGCGGTCCCAGTCGCTGAACAGGATCGACAGCGTGCACCAACCGGGTGCGAGTGGGGTCGGATCGGCGTATGTCGCCGCCCCGATCTTCGGCCGGACCAATGCGTTGTCGGCGCAGGTCGCGTCCCGCCGGCCATCCGTCAGGTCGAGGTAGTTGCCGAAGGCCAGCGTCGGAAGCTCCGCCGAGCCCTCCCATTTGGCGCTGAAGCCTGCGGTCCACGAGCCACCGCCGTCGAATCCCCAGGCCTCGTTGCCGCGTTCGAAGCGACAGTCGCCGAGGCCCCGCAGCAGCACGTTCTCTCCCAACCGCAGGACCGCGAGGTCGATCCGGCCGTCGCCGTCGATGTCTATCGGGTAGGCGCCGACGACCTTCGTGAGGTCGGTGATCGGATCCGGCACCGGGGTGAAGCGCAGTTCCCCTCCGGTCGGGCTCACGTTGCGATACAGGGCGGCGGGGTTGGTGCCGCCGGCGAAGTACAGGTCCGGCCTCCCGTCATCGTCGCAGTCGAACGCCGCCACACCGCCCCCCACGAAGAACGGGAAGTCGCCGTCGTAGACGTGGTGGACCCCGGCCGCGGCTGATTCCTCGACGAAGTGAGGAGGCGCCGTCGCGCTCGCAGCCGTGCTGTTCACGAACACGTCGACGACGAGCATCACCCCCGCAAGCGCCACCAGCGCGCCGGCGGCAACGCCGACGACCAGCCACGCGGCCGAGGTCGCTCGGTGACCTCCCCCTCGATCCGCGCGCGTGACAGGGCGCGGCTCGGGAGGCTGTCCCTCCGACACCAAGCTCGACGATTTCCTTCTCACGGTCGTGCGAAGACTAACGGGCCGGTCATCGTCTGGTCCTGTTGATGCCGTCCGTGTGCCAACTTTGCGTTGTCAGACGTGTTGTGAGATGCTCCGGCCGGTTCCGAGCCGACGTGGCTTAAACGCACGTATATGTTGGCGGAGAGAAGCAACTCGCGGGGAGCCGACAGCCCAAGGCCGTCGGACCGCACGGGAGGGTGATGGGTGGCGCGACCCGTATGGTCTGCCATCCGGAAGGGGGGAGCAGTGCGCAAACGTAAGGTGTGGGCGATCCTCGCCCTGAGCATGTTGGTCTTCGCTGTCGCTTGCAGCAGCAACGACAGCGGAGGCGGCGAGGCGACCAGAGCAGTAGCACCGACAAGCTCGTCGTCGGGATGTCCTGGAACAACTACAACGAAGAGCGCTGGGCCAAGTGGGACGAGCCGGCGATCCAGGAAGCCCTGGCAGCGGGCGGGGCCGAGTACATCTCGACGGACGCCGGTTCCTCGACCGAGCAGCAGCTGACCGACATCGAGAACCTGATCTCGCAGGGCGCCGACGCGCTGATGGTCCTTGCCCAGGACTCCGAGGCGGTCCTGCCGGGTGTGCAGAGCGCGCTGGAGCAGGGCATCCCGGTGATCGCGTACGACCGTTTGATCGAAGATCCGGGCGCGCTGTACATCACGTTCGACAACGTCGAGGTCGGGAGGATGCAGGCGGAGGCCGTCTTGGCGCAGGTCCCGAAGGGGAACTACGTCTACATCAAGGGCAACTCCGCCGACGCGAATGCGGACTTCCTCCGGAGTGGCCAGCAGGAGGTCCTGCAGGACGCGGAGGACGCGGGCGATATCAAGAACGTCGGCGAGTCATACACGGACAACTGGGACCCGGCCATCGCCCAGACGAACATGGAGCAGTTCCTGACGAAGAACAACAACGACGTGCAGGCGGTCGTCGCGGAGAACGACGGGATGGCCGGCGGCGTCGTGGCGGCGCTCGAGGCACAGGGCCTGGCGGGTCAGGTGGCCGTGTCCGGACAGGACGGCGACGGGGCGGCGTTGAACCGCGTCGCGCTCGGCACGCAGACCGTGGACGTGTGGAAGGACGCGCGGGAGCTCGGCAAGGCGGCCGGCGAGGCTGCGGTCGCGCTCGCGGGGGGCACCGCGCTCGCGGACGTTGAAGGGACCGTCGCGTTCGATTCCCCAGGCGGGAACGCGATGACCGCGATCCTGCTGACGCCGATCGCGATCACGCCGGACAACCTCCAGGTGGTCGTTGACGCCGGCTGGATCTCGCAGGAGGAACTCTGCCAGGGCGTGAAGCCCGGGAAGGTCGACGCCTGCGGCTGACGTTGACCGAAGCCTGACCGTTCGGCAGGCGCCCTGCACGGGTTGATGCCCGTGCAGGGCGCAGGCCTCGGTGGGCATAGGATGGAGCGCGTGGCTGAGACCGAGGCATCTGCGCCAGGGCCTTCAGAGGCGGCTCAGACCCCCGAGCGGGAGGAAGCCGAACCCCGTTCGGTCAGGTCGGCGCTACGATCGGCCGAGATCGACGCCCGGCTGGCCGGGATGCTGGCCGCCTTGGCGATCATCTGGTTCGTCTTCCAGATCATCACCCCCGGCCACACGTTCTTCACCCCGCGGAACCTATGGAACCTGTCGGTCCAGACCTCGGTCGTGGCGATCATGGCGACCGGGATGGTGCTGATCATCGTCACCCGGAACATCGACCTGTCCGTCGGCGCCGTCATGGCCGCCGTCGGAATGGTGATGGCCGTCGTCCAGCACGATTGGCTCCCGAAGTGGATCGGCTTCGATCGCCCGGTGACGTGGATCATCGCCGTCATCGTCGGTCTGGTCCTGGGCGCGGCGATCGGGGCGTTCCAGGGTTCGATCGTCGCCTTCCTGGGCGTCCCGTCGTTCATCGTTACCCTCGGCGGCTTCCTGGTGTGGCGCGGCGTGGCGTGGTGGATCGCGAGCGGGCAGACGATCGCGCCGATGGACACGGTCTTCCGGCGGCTGGGGGGCGGCGCGGAGGGGACGATCGGTGGGACGTGGAGCTGGATCGTTGGGCTGCTCGCCTGCTTCGGGATCGTGATGCTGCAGGTGACGCGGCGGCGACAGCGCGCCCGGTATGGGTTCCGGCTCCGGCCGATGTGGGCGGAGGTGACGCTCGGCGTCGTCGCGTGCGCGGCCGTGCTGGCTGCCATCTGGTACCTGAACCGCTACTACCTGCCGGTCGGCCTCGCCGAGCAACGGGGCGCGGCCCCCGGCGAGAACATCTCGCTCGGCCTGGCCATCCCGGTCCTGATCGCTCTCGGCGTCGCCGTGGTGATGACGTTCATCGCCAACCGCCGGCGCTTCGGTCGCTACGTCTACGGTATCGGGGGGAACCCGGAAGCGGCCGAGCTCGCCGGCATCAAGACCAAGCGGACGATCGTCAAGACGTTCGCCCTGATGGGCCTGCTGGTCGGACTGGCCTCCGCGGTCCAGATCGCACGCCTCAACGCCGCGGTGAGCAGCCTGGGAACGGGCATGGAGTTGAACGTCATCGCCGCCGCCGTGATCGGTGGGACCTCGTTCACGGGTGGCGTCGGCACGATCGCGGGGGCGGTGCTCGGGGCGCTCGTCATGCAGTCCCTCGTCTCGGGCATGGTCCTGATAGGGATCGAGGCGCCGCTCCAGGACATCGTGGTCGGGATCGTCCTCGTCCTCGCCGTCACGCTCGACACGGTCGTGCGGCGGAGGTCGGCCAGGTGACGGAGCGCACCGCCCCGCCGCTCGTCGAGATGCGCGACATCCGCGTCGCGTTCGGCGGGGTCCACGCCGTCGACGGCGTCACGGTTGACCTGCAGGCAGGCGAGGTCGTGGGTCTCGTCGGCGGCAACGGCGCAGGAAAGACCACGCTCATCAAGACGTTGTCGGGGGCGCATCCGGCCGATTCGGGCACGATCCTGATCAACGGCGAGGCCGCGATGATCGCGAGCCCGCGCGATGCCAAAGCCCTGGGTGTCGAGACGATCTACCAGACGCTCGCGCTCGCGGACAACGTCGACGCCCCTGCGAACGTGTTCCTCGGCCGGGAGCTGACGACGCGTTTCGGGAACCTCAACGACATCGCGATGGAAGATGCGACGCGCAAGCTGATGAACCGCCTGAATCCGAAGTTCCAGAACTTCGTATCGCCGGTCCAATCGTTGTCGGGGGGCCAGCGCCAGTCCGTCGCGATCGCTCGTGCCGTCCACTTCAACGCGCGGATCCTGATCATGGACGAGCCGACCGCGGCGCTCGGGCCGGCCGAGACGAACCAGGTCCGGGACCTGATCCGGCAACTCAAGCAGGAGGGTCTCGGGATCTTCCTGATCAGCCACGACATCCACGACGTCTTCGACCTGTCCGACCGGATCAGCGTGATGCTCCAGGGGAGGCTGGTCGGAACGGTCAACAAGGACGACGTGACCGTGGACGAGGTCCTGGCCATGATCATCCTGGGGAAGAAGCCCAGCGAAGTGACCCAGAAGGACATCGCCGAGCTCCACTGACGCCGGAGCGACCTACGAAGAGGCGGCCGCGAGGAGGGCGGGTCGCCTCCGGCGACCCGCCCTCCAACTTCCCTGGAGCTCAGGCGCTCCCTTATGCGCCGCCTTCCTGGAGGGTGACGTCGGTCGGCGTGTAGCTGTCACCGGTCGTGTCCACTCCCATGTCCTTCAGCTTGGCGAGCGCCTCCGTGACGATGTCGTTCGTCCACGCTCCGTCGGTCGGCGGCTTCGTCAGCACCGTGGCGCCTTCCAGGTTCGGCGTGTCCATCGCGATCTGGACCGTACGGTCCCACGCCGCCTGGTCGATCATGCCCACGCCACTCGCGGCGGGCCAGATCAGCTTGTTGATCTCGTTCATCTGCCACAGCTGGTGGCTGTCGCCGAGCTTCGAGCCCTTCGCCACGACGATATCGCGACACTCCTGGACGTTGTCCCGGCAGTAGGCCCAGCCCTGCAGCGAAGCCGTCACGAACCGCACCGCGATGTCGCGGTACGCTGCGTCGGACTCGAGCTTCCCGGCATCGGCCCAGATCGCGTCCTGGAGCATGCCGACACCCTCGTCTTCGTACGAGACGACGTTCAGCTCATCCGGTGTATACAGCTTGCCCGTATCGGGGTTCACGGCCTCCAGCACCTGTGCGTACTCGTTGTAGGTCATCGCCTCGGCGGCGTCGATGTCGCCCGAGAGCAGGCCAAGCATGTCGAACTGCTGCTGGACGAGCGAGACGTCCTTGGCGGGATCCAACCCCGCCTTCGCGAGCGCGGCGAAGATCTCGTACTCGTTGCCGAAGCCCCAGTTGCCGATCGTCTTGCCGGCGAAATCGGCCGGCGACGTGATCCCCTTGTCCTTGAACGAGACCTGCAACGTGCCGGAGCGCTGGAACACCTGCGCGATGTCCACGATGTTCGCTCCGGCCTCGCGGCTCGCGAGCGCCTTGGGAACCCACGACAGTGCGAAGTCCACAGCGCCGTCCGCGAGTTGCTGCTGAGGCACGATGTCGACCCCTCCCTCGACGATCTGGACATCGAGGCACTGGTCCGTGTAGTACCCCTTGTCCTGAGCGGCGAAGTAGCCGGCGAACTGGGCCTGGATGAACCACTGCAGCTGAAGCTTGATCGAGTCGGGTGTGGTGCATCCGCCGCCGGAGGCGGTGCCTCCGTCGCTCGCACCTCCGCCACTGTCGTTGTTGTTGCTGCACGCCGCGCCCACGAGCGACAGTGCGATCGCGCCGACGATCACGAACCGGAACCGGTTCCCCCTCATGACTTCCCCCTCCCCCCGGGACGACGGTCGCCCCGCAGATCTACGCCCGGGCGGCATCATGCCCTATCCGGCCATCGACGCGCTACGCGGTCGTGCGTGACTGCGTTCGCTGCCGGGCGGCGGGGCCGCCCGGCGTCGCGACCCGCTCCAACCCGACCGTGACCAGGTAGAACGTCAGGCCGAGCAGGCACGCTCCGAGCACGTACGCCCAGGCCGCGGCGTTCTTCGAGATCGCGATGCTCGCCACGATCCGGCTCCCCAGACCGTTCTGGCTCCCCCCGAAGTACTCCGAGACGAACGCCGTGATCACCGCGGCCGGGGCCGCGATCCTGAGCGCGGTGAACAGGTACGGGACGGCGTTCGGCACCCGGACCTTGCGAAGGATCGCCACCTCGGTGGCCGCGTAGGAGCGCATCAGTTCCAGCTGCGTCGGCCCGACCTCGCGGAGTCCCCTCGCCACGTTGACCAAGACGATGAAGTAGACGACGAGGGTGACCATCAGGCGCCTCGGGACCTCGCTCGTGATCGAGAACATGTTGTTAAACACCGCGACCAGCACGAAGATCGGAACCGCGTTCAGGGCGATCGCGAGCGGCGTCGCCAGGTCGTTCAGGAGACGGAACCGCGCCAGCATGAAGCTCATCGCGACGCCGAGCGCGGTCCCCACCAGCAGCCCGATCAGGGCATTCAGCCCCGACACCTTGGTGGCGTTCCAGATCAGATCCGTGTTCTGCGTGAACTCCTGCCATATCGAGGTCGGGGTCGGCAGGAAGTACGGCTGGAAGTCGAAGAGCTTCACCGCGAGCTCCCAGAGCGCCAGGAACGCGAGTCCGAAGACGACGGGCGGCCACAGGACCTGGAACACGGAGCGCGATGATCGCCTCATGGCTCCACCGCCGCCTCGTCCAGGTCGGGGACCGGCATCCCGCGGAGGGCCTCTCGCACCTCGGTGACCTTGCGGAAGAACGCCGGATCCTCGCGCGTATCGACGTCGCGCCGCGGTCCCAGGTCCACGTCGATCAGGGTCTTGATGCGCCCCGGACGCGGCGACATCACGACGACTCGCGTCGACAGGTAGACCGCCTCGGGGATCGAGTGCGTGACGAACACCACCGTCGTCTCCGTCTCACCGCAGATCCGCAGCAACTCGGACTGCATGTGCTCGCGGGTCATCTCATCCAACGCGCCGAACGGCTCGTCCATCAGCAGGAGCGGGGGGTGCGCCGCGAGCGCCCTTGCGATCGCGGCGCGTTGCTGCATCCCGCCGGACAGCTGCCAGGGCAGATGATCGGCGAACTCCGGCAGCTTGACGAGCTCCAGCATCTCCAGCGCGCGTCGCCGTCGCTTCTCCTTGTCCCAGCCCTTGAGCTCCAGAGGCAGCTCAACGTTCTTCGCAACGGTCCGCCACTCGAAGAGACCGGCCTGCTGGAACGCCATGCCGTAGTCCTGGTCCAGCCGCGCCTGCCGAGCGGGCTTGCCGTTCACCAGGATCTCCCCGGACGTTGGCTCCAGCAGGTTCGCGATCAGCCGGAGCTGGGTCGACTTGCCGCACCCCGACGGCCCGATCAGTGAGACGAAGTCGCCCGGCGCGATCGTGAGGTCGATGTCGACGAGCGCGTCCACGGCGTTCGGTCCTCCGGCGTTAAACGTCTTCGTCAGGCTGCGGACCTCGACGGCGTTCATTCGAGGGCCTCCCTCGGCGGGCGGTTCCGCATGGTTGCCAGATCGATCAACGCCACCAAGCCGGCCATGACCAGCCCCAGGGCGGCCGCGGCGAACACGGCCGTGAAGACCTTCGCGGGGTCGCTCGTCGCCTCGCGCGCGTACTCGATGATCAGACGACCTACGCCTCCGGCCAGGCCCGTCGAGATCTCGGCGACCACCACACCGATCACGGATGCGGTCGCCGCCAGCTTCAGGGCGGGGATCATGAACGGCACGGCCGCCGGGAAGCGGAGCTTGAACAGCGTCTGACGCCACGACGCCGCGTAGGAGTCCATCAGTTCCAGCGATGCGGCCTGCGGTGCGTGCGTCAGCCCCTTCAGCGTGCCGACCGCCACGGGGAAGAACGCCAGGAACGCGCCCAGCACCGCGGCCGAGAGCCACCGTGGCCATTCGAATCCGCCGACGTGGAGCTTCCCGCCCCAGCTCACGACGAGGGGCGCGAGCGCGATCAGCGGCACGGTCTGGCTGATCACCAGGTAGGGCAGCAGTCCGCGTTCCACGAACTTGTACCGTGCCATCAGCACGGCCAGGCCGATGCCGATCAGCGTCCCCATGAGGAACCCGGTGAGCGCCAAGCGGAGCGTGAACCAGGCACCCGCGAGGACGACCAGGAATATCGAACCGGTGGCTCCGCGCCGTTCTGGTCGCGCGTACCGCGAGAGCATCTCCCACACATGCGGCATCGCGATGTCGTTCGCGCGTGGCAGGATCGTGAGACCGAAGATCCGTCCGCCGTCCTGCGGGCCGATCAGCTTGTAGAGCTCCCAGAGGACGGCAACCCCCACGAGGGCGACCAAGAACATCCATGCACGTCTCACGCGCGGCCGTGTCAGCGCACCACCGAACGGACCCGGAGCCGTCACGTCTTGGCGATCGCGCTCTCAGCGATGGCCGGGACGACCTTCTCGCCGTAGGACTGCAAGGTCTCGTCCTTCGCGTCGTGTTGCAGGTAGACGGCGAACTGGTCGACGCCCAGGCTCCGCAGCTCTTCCAGGCGCCGCACGTGTTCCTCGACCGGGCCCAGGATGCAGAACCGGTCGACGATCTCGTCGGGAACGAACTGGGTGTGCACGTTCCCCGCCTGGCCGTGCTGGTTGTAGTCGTATCCGTCGCGACCTTTGATGTAGTCGGTCAGCGCGGCGGGGACGTCCGAGCTCTCGCCGTACCGAGCGACGATGTCGGCGACGTGGTTGCCCACCATCCCACCGAACCATCTGCATTGATCGCGGGCATGGACGAGGTCGTCGGTCACGTAGGCGGGGGCTGCGACGCAGATCGTGATCTCCTCGGGATCGCGCCCCGCGTCCGTCGCGGCCTTCCGAACGGTGCCGATCGTCCACGCCGCGATGTCGGGGTCGGCGAGCTGCAGGATGAAGCCGTCGCCCACCTCGCCGATCAACTTCAGCGCCTTCGGGCCGTAGCCCGCAACCCAGATCTCGACCCGGCTCTTCGCGGCCCACGGGAATCGGATCGAGGAGCCCTGGTGCTCGACCGCGCGGCCGTTCGTCAGCTCGCGGATCACGTTCACCGCCTCACCCAGGGTAGCCAGGGTCGAGGGCCTGCCGTTGATCACCCGCACGGCCGAGTCGCCGCGGCCGATCCCGATCACGGTCCGGTTACCGAACATCTCGTTCAGGGTGGCGAACAGGCTGGCGGTCACGGTCCAATCGCGTGTGAGCGGGTTCGTGACCATCGGGCCCACCGTCACGTTTCGGGTGTTCGCCAGGATCTCGGTGAAGATGGGGAACGGCTCCTCCCACAAGATGTGACTGTCGAACGCCCAGACGTGACTGAACCCGTACGTCTCGGCCCTCTTCGCCAGGTCGACCACCCGCGAGCTCGGCGGGGTGGTCTGCAGGACGACGCCGATGTTCATCGGCCTCACCGGGCCACGATGTCGTCGTACGCGTCCGGCCGACGGTCGCGGTAGAACGCCCAACGGTCGCGTACGGCGCGGATCTTGTCCAGGTCCAGGTCGCGCACGATCAGCTCTGGCTTGTAGGCGTCGCCGACCTCGCCGACGAACTGACCCTCCGGATCGACGAAGTAGCTCTGCCCGTAGAAGTCGTTCTCGCCGAGCGGCTCGATCCCCACGCGGTTGATCGCTCCGACGTAGTACATGTTCGCGACGGCCGCGGCGGGCTGCTCCAGGCGCCAGATGTACTCGGAGAGTCCGCGGTGCGTGGCGGAGGGGTTGAACACGATCTCGGCGCCGTGCAGGCCGAGCATGCGCCACCCTTCGGGGAAGTGCCGGTCGTAGCAGATGTAGACGCCTACCTTGCCGACGGCCGTCTCGAAGACCGGGAACCCCTCGGTGCCCGGCGTGAAGTAGAACTTCTCCCAGAAGCCCTTCACCTGGGGGATGTGGTGCTTGCGGTACTTGCCCAGGTAGGTGCCGTCGGCATCGATCACGGCCGCGGTGTTGAAGTACTGGCCCGCCTGGACGATCTCGTACATGGGCAGGACGAGCACCATGCCGAGCTCCTTCGCGACCGACCGGAACCGCTTCGTCGTCGGACCGTCAGGGATCGGCTCCGTGTAGCTGTAGTACTCCGCGTCCTGCACCTGACAGAAGTACGGTCCGTAGAAGAGCTCTTGGAAGCACATCACTTGCGCGCCCTGGGTTGCGGCTTCGCGCGCCGCCTCCTCGTGCTTGTCGATCATCGACGCCTGGTCCCCGGACCAGTCGGTCTGCAGCAGTGCTGCCTTCACGGTGGTCATGGCGCGTCTCCCTCTTCCGGTGGTCTCGGACGCGGGTGCGTGTCCTGTGCGGCATGGTAGCGACACGGCCACGAGCGCGCGACCCCGTGGTACTAGGCCAGTTCGGCGCGGGTCGGGTAGCGGTCCGACGACGGCCGGGCCACGACCTCGGTGGCGAGCCGAACGGCGAACACCAACGCCTCCGGAACGCCGGCACCCGCATGCATCGCCGACAGCAGTCCGGCGTTGAACGCGTCGCCGGCACCGGTGGAGTCGAGCACGGTGGTGGTCCGCGCCGGCGACGCGGCCCGCGCTCCCGCGGGTCCGGCCGCCGCGCTCCCATCGTGACCGAGCTTCACGACCGCCCACCCACCCGGCGCGAGCATCGCCTGGAGGATCGCGGCGGCCTCGCGGGGATCGTCCACTCCGGTGATCTCGGTAGCCTCAGCTCCGTTCGGCAAGAACACGTCGACGAGCGGCAGGATCCTCGCTAGCTCGTCCAGGGTGGACGTTGGCCACCCCGACTGGTCCCATCCCGGATCGAAGTAGGTCGTCGCGCCGTTCGCCCGCCCGATCCGCAGCAGGTCGCCGGCGCCGGTCCCGCGCAGCGCCGGGAGCAGGAAGTACCCGCCCAGGAGCAGGGATCGGGCCGCAAGCGCGTCGTCGGGCACCATCGACGCTTCGAAGGTGGCGAGGCACCCGAGGAACGTCAGGAACGAGCGGTCCCGTCCCGGCGCCTCGAACGCGATCGACACGCCGGTCGATCCCTCGTCGACGACCCGGATATCCCGGTTCGAGAGCCCGGCACTCGTCAGCTTCCCGAGCAAGAACGCGCCCAACGGGTCATCGCCAACCGACCCGACCACGCGCGGCGCATCTCCGAGCGCGGCGAGCGCCAACCCGCAGTTGGCCGCCGCTCCGCCGGGCCGAAGGTCGACCGCGTCCACGTGCCATTCCTCGCCTGGCGGTGGGAGATCGGACACATCGCGCACGATCACATCGGCGTTCACGTTGCCGATCAGCGTGATGCCCTCGGACACGGTCTCGTTCGGCAGGCGGCTAGCATACGGTCGAGAGGTCGGCGACCGGAGGCAGCGTGGGCGAACGGTCCTTCCCTTGGGCGAGGGATCCACGGATCGGCGTCGTCCTGCCGCAGGAGCACGATCCCTCGTGGGCCGCCGGAGCGCGGTGGTGCGCCCTCCTCGACGCGTGGGGGGTCCCCTTCGAACCTGTCGCATCCGAGACGCCCGGTCGGTTCACGACGCTCCTCACGCCCGAGATGCTTCCGGCTTCCGACGGACCCGGTCGCGAGGACGAGCTGGCGGCGGATGCGCTCGCAGTGCTCGAAGCCCAGGCATCAGCCGGCGTCGTGGCGCTCTGGCGGTGGCCCCACGGCGCGGCCGCGGCCCTGGTGGTCGATGGGGACGTGGATCATCCCACCGGCGTCGATCCCGGATGCTCCCGCTACGTGGCCCCCGCGATCGAGACGATGCGTCGCGCCGGGTACGACGGGTACGGGATCTTCGCGGCGGGCGCCAACGTCGCCGTCGAGCCTGACTCCTTCCCCCCCGGCGCCGAGTACTACAACCACTCGTTCTCCCACCCGTACTCCTATTGGGAGCCGGCGGCGTGGGCGTCGCTCTCGGACGAGCGGATGGCCGAGGAGCTCGAGCGCTGCGATGCAACGTTCCGGGCGCGTCTCGGCACCGATGACCATCGGTTGTTCCGCCTCCCGCACTTCCAGTGGGATGCGTGGGAACGGTCCGCGGGCGTGCTCGACCGGCTCGGCTACCGCGCCGAGTCCTCGGTCGGGGCGAACCACGCGGTGACGGGCGGGCTGCCCTACGAGCAAGCGATCGAACCGTGGGGGGTTCGTCCGGAGGATGCGGCGCACCTCCGGACCCATCCCGATCCCGCGCGACGGCATCGGTTCCTGCAGCTGCCGATCTCGGCCGATCCCACCGACCGCGCGTTCCCGAACGGCTGCTGTTCCTACAACACCCTGGGGGAGGGGGTGCGATCGCGGACAGCCGCGCCCGAGGACTACGAGGCCGTCCTGCAGATGGTGCTCGACCGGGCGGTGGATTCGGGTGGGCTGGCGCACGTGTTCATCGACCCGCCCGACGCAGGCTACGGTCGACTCGAGGGCGATTCGAAGGACTTCGCGGGAGCGGTGGAGCGATGGCTGACGCGTGCGGTCGGTCGCGGCGACCTCGCCCTGATGAGCGCTGCCGGGTTGACCGACTGGTGGGGGGCCCGCGCCGAGGCGATCGGCCGCCTGCGATGGCGGCTCGAGGGCGATGCCCTGCGCGTTCTGGTCGACGATCCGCCGGCCGATGCGGTGCTCGCCCTCTACCGGCCCGACGTTGGCTGGAGCATCGACGCGCTCGACGAGGCGGCCGCGTGACCGACACCGACCCCGTCGTCGCCGGACCGCACTACCTGCGCCGCGGCGGCCACTCGTTCGTCCCGGTCGGCGCGCACTACGTGCCGGTCCAGGGGCCCGACTGGCCTTGGCGCGTCGGGGCCGCGGAGTTCGACCGAGCCTTCGCGGCGATGGCCGAGGCGGGGTTGGACACCGTGAGGATCGACCTGCTCTGGGCCGCGCTCGAACAGGAGCGGGGGCGGATGGACGAGGACCACCTGCGGGTCCTTGACGAGGTGCTCGAGTCCGCGCGCAGCCACAGCCTGCTGCTCCACCCCACGTTCCTGATCGGCGGAGAGGTCGGCGACGCCTACTGGGACGTGCCGTGGCGGGGCGATGCACACCCGCATCGGGACCCCGAGCTCGTCCGGCTCCAGGCCGAACACGTGGCGGCGCTCGCGCGGAGGTGGCGGGGCGATCCCGCGATCGTCGCGTGGGACCTGACCGACGAACCGCCGTTCTGGATCTTCCAGGACACGACCGACGACGACGCGCGCGAGTGGACCCGAGCGCTCGTCCAGGCGCTCCGCGAGGCCGATCCCGACCACCTCGTGACGATCGGGACCAGCAGCCAGGAGGTCAGCCACGGCCCCTTCCGGGCAGACGTGGTCGCAGACCTGCTCGACTTCTCGTGCGTTCACCCGTATCCGATCTATCAGGAGGAGCTGTACCCGGACGCGCTCCTTTCGCCGCGGATGACCCACGCGGCCGCGTTCGAGACGGCGCTCGCGGCGGGCGCCGGGAGGCCGGTCATGGTCCACGAGTACGGCGCTTCCTCGACGCAGTTCGATCCGGATCGGATCGGCGCGTACGATCGACTCTTAACCTGGTCGAGCTTCGGGCGGGGGGCGATCGGCTTCTACGCGTGGTGCTGGACCGACGCCGAGCCTGCGGCGTACCGACGCGCCCCGTACGTCCGCCAGCCGCACGAGACCCAGTTCGGGGTGACCGATCACGAGGGAGCGCTCCGCCCACGCGGGCATGTGCTCGCCGAGGCGGCCGCCCGTATCGGCGAGCTCGACCTGGACGCCGTCGCGTCGAATGGCCCGATCGATGCGCCAGCCGCGATCGTCGTGCCGCATGAATACGTGCACCCGTACGACCGCGGTGCCTACGGACTGGAGGACGTGCCCGCCGGACCGTACGTGCCGTCCGAGACCGCATGGAACCCGACCCGCGACCCGCGCCCGCTGGTAAGGGGATGGCTGAACGCGTTCGTGCTCGCCGCTCGCGCGGATCTCGGCGTCTCGTTCCCACGCGAGCGCGTCGACGGGACGTGGCCCGACGCGCGCGTCGTGCTGTTGCCGGCGCCCCTTTCGTCCACGACGTCGTCGCTCCTGCACGTCCGCACGAGCTGGTGGGAGGGCGTGGGGGCGCATCTCGACGGAGGCGGGATCGTCTACCTCTCGTGCTCGGCCGAGACCGCGATCCCCGAGATGGAGGGGTTCGCCGGGTGTCGGATCGCCGACCGCGCCCCTGCCGACGATCGCCCCGTCCTTCGGTTCGTCGCTCCGTGGGGTCCGTTCTCCGTCGGCGATGAGCTCACCCTGCCCGCGTGGGACGGGGAGTTGCACACGCGGGGTGTCCGGCTCCATGTCGCCGACGCCGAGACGATCGCCGCCGACGCCGAGGGTGCGCCCGCGCTCGTGGTGGCCCGGCGGGGTCCGGGCGCCGCCGTCACGTCCGCCTACCCGATCGAGCTCCTCCTGGCCACCGTTCCGGACGCCCACGGCCCGGCCGATCGTTCGTGGGGGATCTACGACGGGCTGGCGAAGCTCGCGGGCATCCGGCAGGTCACGGGGCACCCGGAGGTCACGGCGGGGGAGCTCCACGGCCTTTCGGGCACGCTGACCGCGCTCACGAACCACGGGCCGGACCCGCTCTCGGTCACGGCGACGCTCCCTGACGGCGTTCGCGTACCGGTTGAGCTCGAGGCGTTCGGCTTCGAGCTGCTCGAGCGACGTTCGGACCTCTAGCCTCTAGCCCTTCACCGATCCGGCCGTCAGTCCCTCGATGAACCGCCTCTGCATCAGCAGGAAGACCACGATCATCGGGGCCGCCACCAGGACGGTGCCCGCCATCGTGGGACCCACGCTGATCGTGTTGCGGAACGCCAGGAGGGCCAGGCCGACCGGAAGCGTTCGCATCGTGTCGGAGTTGATCACGATGTTCGGCCACAGGAAGTCGTTCCACGCGCCCAGGAACGTGAAGATCGCGAGCGTCGCCATCGCGGGCTTCGCGATGGGGAAGATCACCCTGCGCAGGATCTTGAACTCCGTCGCGCCGT
This sequence comes from uncultured Actinomycetes bacterium, assembly GCA_963695975.1. Classification (GTDB taxonomy): domain Bacteria; phylum Actinomycetota; class UBA4738; order UBA4738; family HRBIN12; genus JBBQVZ01. The sequence continues at coordinate 815,757 of CAVOIB010000002.1, forward strand.
CGACCCGCGCAGACTCGAGGATCTCGTCGGGGATCGACATCAGGAACTGCCGCATCAGGAAGATGCCGAAGACCTGGATCATCCCCGGCAGCACGATGCCGGAGTACGTGTCGACCCCTAGGGCGGGGCTCACCTGGTGCAGCAGCACCATGATGCGGTAGAGCGGGATCAGGTTGACCTGGAACGGAACCATCAGCGTGAGCAGCAACAGGAAGAACAGGACGTTGCGTCCAGGAAACCGGAGCTTCGCGAACGCGTAGGCGGCCGCGGTGTCGAACACGACGTTCAATCCAACGATCGCGGCGGTCACGATCACGGAGTTCAGGAAGTATCGCTGGAAGGGCAGGAGCGTGAACACGTCGCGGTAGTTCTGCAACGTCCACGGGTCCGGGATCAGCTTCGGGGGCGAGGCGAACACGTCCCCGGCCGGCTTGAACGCGGTCGCGAACGTCCAGTAGAACGGGCCGATCATCACGATCGAGGTGACGATCAGGGACGCGTAGATCGCGACGCGCACACCGGGCCGCAGGCGTCGTCCGGCCTGGTACCCCTTCGCGGGTCTCCTGCGGGCAGCGGTCATCGTCGCTCCTCGAACACGCGCATCTGGATGTACGACAGGGTCGCGAGGATCATCAGCAAGACGTAGGCGACGGCTGACGCCTCGCCGTACTTCAGGGAATCGAAGCGGTCGACGAGGTCGAACACGACGGTGCGCGTCGAGTTCAGCGGCCCGCCACTCGTCATCACGAAGATCTGGTCGTAGACCTGGAAGCTCCCGATGATCCCGATGATGTAGACGAACGCGATCGTCGGCCGGAGCGCCGGCAGCGTCACGTAGCGGAACCGATGCCAGGCGGTAGCACCGTCAACGAGGGCAGCGTCGTACAGATCGCGGGGGATCGACTGCAGGGCAGCCAGGAAGACCACCGTCTCGAACCCGAAGCCCTGCCAGATGCTGGTGACGGTCACCGAGACCAGCGACGTCGACGGGTCGCCGAGCCAATTGTGCGCGGGGATGCTGAAGACGCCGAGGACCTCGTTCACGATCCCGTTCTGGTTGAGCAGCACCTTCCAGATCGTGGCCACCACGACGAGCGACGTCATCACCGGCAGGAAGTAGGCGGTCCGGAAGAACCCACGGCCCCGCACCGCTTGGTTCAGCAGGAGGGCAGACAGCAGGCCGAGCATCGGGCCGATCCCCATGCCGATGATCACGAAGATCACGGTGTTCAGGAGCGCCTTCAGGAAGTGCTCATCGGACAGGAGGTCGGTGTAGTTCTCCAGGCCGACCCAGGTTGGGGGTGCGAGGCCGTTGTACTTCGTGAAGCTCCAGTATCCGGAGAACACGATCGGGATGTAGAGGAAGGCGACCGACGACGCGATCGCAGGCGCGATCAACAGGTACGCGGGCAGCACCTTGCGGAACCGCCCGCGCACACGCCGCCGCGGCAACGCGACCGCGTCGCTCATCCCCGTGTTACCCGGCCGCCAACAGGTCGTTCACCTTCGCCGCGGTATCGTCGAGGGCGGCCTGCGGCTCGCTCTTGCCCAGCATCACCGATTCGACCATCGTCCCGATCTCGGTGTCGATGTCGTCCCACGACGACACGTAGGGGAAGTGCGTGCCGGTCGACATCGCGTCAAGGAACACCGAGAACGGCGCCTCCCCGCCGAAGTAAGGGTCGGGCTTGGTGAGTTCGGGGCTGTTCAGCGCCTCCGTCGTGGCCGGCGCCGCGCCGGCGTACGTGTACACGCCGATCTGTTGCGGCAGTTCGAGCATGTACTGCACGAAGAGCCACGCCTCTTGCGGGTGCGCCGCGTTGATGGGGATCGACAGGCCGGTGCCGCCCAGGTAGCTGCCGGGCTGGGTCGAGTCTGGCGCCGTCGCGACCGCCCAGTCGCCCTTCATCTCGGGGGCGCCATCCTTGAGCAGGCCCATCCAGTACGGACCGTCCTGGAACATCCCGATCCGGCCATCCTTGATGCCGGCCATCGCGTCGCCCTCTTCGGTGCCCCACAGGATCCCGGTGCCGTCGTCCAGGAAGCTCCGCATGTAGTCGAGCGACGAAATGCCGGCTTGATCGTCGAACGCCGCCTGGGTGTTGTCCTGGTTCAGGATGGAGCCACCGGCCTGGAAGAGGTCCTGGCACCAGTGGAAGCAGTCGTTCGGGACGACCTCGAACTTGTACTTGTCTCCCTCGACGAGCTGTTTCGCGGCCGCCTTCATCTCATCCCACGTCGTCGGGACCTCGATGCCCTTCTCCTTGAAGAGGTCGGCCCGGTAGTAGAGGGCATACACGTCGAAGTCGAACATCATCGTGACGTAGGACCCGTCGAACGTCATCGCCTCGAGGGCACCCTGCGTGTACGAATCCTCGATCGGCTTGCCGTTCAGCTGGCCACCCGAGAGCTCGGTCAGGTTGGCGAAGAGTCCATTCGAGGCGAACGTCGGGAGCCACGTCATGTCCATCGTGGCCACATCGGGAGGCTCGCCGGCGGAGACGGTTACCGCGAACTTCTGATGCGCCGCGTCCCACCCGATGCCCTGGTGGTCGACGGTGATCCACGGGTACTTCGCCTCGAAGCCCTGGATCACACTGTCTTGGAACGGGGTCGCCTTCCCGTAGTAGTCCCACACCGTGATGGTCACCGGCTGATGGCTGCCGCTGCTCCCGGTGGGACCGGTCGTGCCTCCGCTCGTGCAGGCAACCCCGACGAGCGCGAGCACCGCCAGGATCGCGATCGTGACCGGTCGGGTCCGTGACATGACAACCTCCCTATGTCGATCCGGGTCCCGCTTGGGCCCGGCGAGAGGTCCGCGCGTGGAGAAGACCCCCCATCTGGGGCCAATCTAAGATGGAGGGGTCGGCCCGTGTCGAGTCCAACAGCACCCCGGGGGCGGGTCGAACGGCGCTCAGGCGTGGCCCTCGTTCCACACCTCGGCGATCTCTGCGAAGCGGGCCGACTGGGCCTCGAAGAGCGGCGCAGCTTCGACCTTCACCGATTCGGTCTGCGTGCCGGCCGCGAAGATGACCGGGCCGTGATCGTGCACCGTGGGGTCGACGATCATGTCGATGCCGAGCAGCGAGGCCACGGGAGGGAGCGCCCCCAACTCGAAGCCGCCGAAGTCGTGGGTGATCTCGCTCTCGTGCGCGAGCGAGACGCCGCGATCCTCGAGGACGATCCGTACGAGCGCCATGTCGAGGCGCTCATCGCTCGGCAGCACCAGGGCCACATGCCGGCCACCGGTGTCGACGATGACGGTCTTCAGCACCTCGTCCGCCTTCATCCCCAGCGCGCGAGCTTCCTCGATGCCCGTGAACGCCCGCTCGTGCATGAGGATCTCGTACTCGATGCCCTTCTCATCCAGGTAGTCCGTCAACGTGGTCATGACCTCACCCCCGCTCACATTCGATCCCACAGGGCGAGGCCTGGCAGCGGCAGTCCGACCCGGTTGGAGAGGGACCTTCGGCCAGAGCGAGGCGCCGTCAGGCCTTCGACGGAGGACGCTTCTTGGACTTCGGCTTCTTGAGCGGCAGCGACGACGCGAGCGCCACGCCGCGATCGACCCAGCGTTGGAGCGATCGCGTGGTGCGTGTGCCCTCGGGTCCGACGTACAGGAAGCCGCGCATCGGCTTGCCGGTGAAGTCCATCGGGCGCGCTCCGGCCTCGGCGAGCGCCGCGTCCGCGGCGTCGGGATCCATGCGGACCATCAGGTCCTCGCCCGTCACCCCGACCGCCATGTTCCCGCCGATCGTGTAACAGAGGCCGCCGAACATCTTGATCTCGGTCACCCCGCGGACAACCCCGAGCGCCGCTCGGACGCGTTCGGCGAGCTCCTCGTCGTACGCCATGGCCCAATCTACACTCGGCGCGTGCTCGGACAGCTCCGCGTCGGCGTGCAGCTCCCCGAGGTCGAGCGCGAGGTGCGCTGGCCCGAGTACGTGGCCATGGCGCGGGCCGCCGAGGAGGTCGGGTTCGACTCGATCTGGGTCGGCGACCACCTGCTGTACCGTGGTGATGGCCGGCCCGAGCGCGGACCGTGGGAGGCGTGGACACTCTTGGCGGGTCTGGCCGCGGTCACCGAGCGGGTCGAGCTGGGTCCGCTGGTCGCCTGCGCCGGGTTCCACGCGCCGGCGATGCTCGCGAAGAAGGCGGCGACCGTCGACGAGGTCAGCGGCGGTCGTCTGGTCGTCGGTCTCGGCGCGGGGTGGAACCGAACCGAGTTCGAGGCGTTCGGTCTTCCGTTCGATCACCGGGCGTCGCGGTTCGAGGAGTCGTTCGAGGTGATCCGGCGTCTGCTCTGCGGCGAACGCGTGACCGTGCGCGGCCGTTTCTCCAGCGTGGAGGAGGCGGTGCTGCTCCCTGCTCCGGCGCGTCGACCGACGCTGATGATCGGCAGCAGCGGCGACCGCGTCTTGCGCGCGGCGCTCCCGCACGTGGATGCATGGAACATCTGGTACGACCTCTACGGCAACACGCCGGAGGGCTTCGCTGCGGAGAACGCGAAGATCGACGAGGCCGCCGTACGTGCCGGCCGAGAGCCGGGCGATGTCGAGCGAAGCGCCTGCGTGCGGGTGGTGCTGGATCGCTCCGCTGACGAACGGCCCATCGACCCTGCGTGTCCCCCGCTCGAAGGCTCCGCCGAGCGGATGGCCGTGGGTCTGCGTGCGATGGCCGAGGCCGGGGCGGACGAGGTGATCCTGGTCGTCACGCCCATCACGGAGGCCGCCATCCGCGAGCTTGGCGAGGTGATCGCTGGGTAAGCTCCGCCGGGGAGCGATGTCCGTGGACTACTTGGTACCGACCGATGTCGCCGGCGCCGTCGAGATGCGAAGCGCGGGCGGCGTGGTGCTGGCCGGGGGCACCGATCTCTACCCTCAACATGTGGGACGCCCGTTCACCAATCCCGTGGTGGACATCGGCGAACTCACCGAGCTCCGAGGCATCGAAGAGGGTGCCGACGGCTACCGGATCGGCGCGCTCACGAGCTGGGCCGAGGTCGCCACTGCCGTGCTGCCTGGGAGCTTCGACGGGCTCCGCGCTGCGGCCCGCGAGGTCGGCTCGGTCCAAGTGCAGAACGCCGGCACGGTCGGGGGCAACCTGTGCAACGCGTCGCCGGCCGCCGACGGCATCCCGCCCCTGCTGACCCTCGATGCCTCCGTGGAGCTGACGTCGACGGCGGGAACGCGCGTGCTGCCGCTCGAGGAGTTCCTCACCGGATACCGGCGGACGGCGCTCCGTTCCGACGAGCTGCTGACCGCGGTACTCATCCCCGGGGGTATGGACGATGCTCGGTCGGCGTTCCTGAAGCTCGGGCTCCGGCGCTACCTCGTGATCTCGGTCGTGATGGTGGCTGCCGCGGTCGCGGTCGATGCCGATGAACGGATCGCGGACGCGCGGGTGGCGGTCGGTGCATGCTCCCCGGTCGCGCAGCGCCTGAGGTCGCTGGAGTCCCAGCTGGTGGGTCGCTCCGTCGACGAGCTGGACGCGGCCGCGATCGCCGAACACTTGGCGACGCTCAGCCCGATCGACGACGTCCGCGCGACTGCCGACTACAGGCGAGGGGCCGCGGCCGTGTTGGTGCATCGTGCGCTCGCGAGCTGCGGGGGCGAGCGGTGAGCGCGGTGACGTTCGAGGTGAACGGATCGCCGGTGCACGCAGACCGGTCGGCGCGGCGCCTGAGCGAGCTGCTGCGCGAGGAACTGGGCCTGACCGCCACGAAGGTTGGGTGCGACGCCGGCGACTGCGGCGCATGCACGGTGCTGCTGGACGGCGCGCCGGTGAGCGCGTGCATGACGCCGGTAGGGAGCCTTGAGGGCCGGCGGGTGGAGACGCTCGAGGGGCTCGACGCGAGCGGCGAAGCGAGCGGACTGCAGGACGCGTTCCTCGCGCACGGCGCCGCGCAGTGCGGCATCTGCACGCCGGGGATGCTGGTCTCGGCGGCCGCCCTCCTGCGGGTCACGCAGACGCCTACCGAGCCTCAGGTGATGGGCGCGCTCGGGGGAGTTCTCTGCCGCTGCACGGGGTACCGCAAGATCATCTCGGCCGTGATGGACGCACGGGCGGCGGACGTCGCCGACCCTCCGCCCCCGGTCGGCAAGGCCGTGGGCCACCGCGTGCGGCGCGTGGACGGCGAGCGCAAGGTGAACGGCACGGACGTCTTCGGAGCGGACCAGGCGCCAGACGGCGCGTTGGAGATCCGCGTCGTTCGCTCTCCGTATCACCGTGCGCGCTTCCGGTTCGGGGACCTCGCGGCGTACACCGCAACGACGCCGGGTGTCGTGGCGGTGTTCAGCGCGTCCGACATCGACGGAATCAACCGCTTCGGGGTGATACCGGCGACGGCCGATCAACCGGTGTTCGCTGAAGAGGAGATTCGGTTCCGCGGCGAGGCGGTCGCGATGGTCGTGGGCGAGCCGGCGGCGATGGAGGCGTTGGACCTGTCGGCGTTCCCGGTGAGCTGGGAGGAGCTGCAGCCCTTGATGTCGATCGACGACGCGCTGGCCCCCGATGCGCCCGGGATCCACGACGCGCGTGAGGGCAACGTCTTGATCCGCGGCAACGTGCGCCGCGGCGACCTGGACGACGTGATGACAGCGGCAGAGATCGAGGTCGAGGGCGTCTTCGAGACCGGGTTCATCGAGCACGCGTACATCGAACCCGAGGCCGGGTACGCGGAGCGCGTCGGCGAACGCGTCGAGGTGCAGGTGACGACGCAGTCACCGCACATGGACCGCGCCGAGCTCGAGGCGATCCTCGGCTTGCCGGAGGGAGCCGTTCGGATCAAACCCACCGCGGTGGGTGGCGGGTTCGGGAGCAAGCTCGATCTGTCGGTGCAGCCCTACCTCGCGCTGGCCGCCTGGAAGCTCGGCCGGCCGGTGCGCATCACGTACACCAGACCCGAGTCGATGATGTCGACCACCAAGCGACATCCGTCGCGCCTCCGTGTGCGGATCGGCGCCACGCGCGACGGCCGTTTGACGGCGATGGACTTCGCTGGGGAGTTCGACACGGGAGCGTATGCATCGTGGGGTCCGACCGTGGCGAACCGCGTCCCGGTTCACGCCGGTGGGCCCTACATCTACGACGCGTACCGCGCCCGTACCGTGGCCGTGCACACGAACGGACCGCCCGCGGGGGCGTTCCGTGGGTTCGGCGTGCCGCAGTCGACGATCGCGCTCGAATGCCTCCTCGACGAGCTCGCGGATGCCGTGGGGACGGACCGGCTCGAGTTCCGGCATCGGAACGCTCTTACGGCGGGGGTGCCGACCGTCACCGGGCAGGTGTTGGCGTCGGGCGTCGGGTATCGCGAGTGCCTCGAGGCGCTGCGGCCGCATCGGTCCCGCGCGCGAGAGGAGGCGACGGCCGCGAACGCGGATGGCGGATCGACCAGGCGCGGTGTCGGCCTCGCGGGCATGTGGTACGGCTGCGGCAACACCGCGTTGCCGAACCCATCGACGATCAAGGTGGGTTTGCGGCGCGACGGTCGCATCGCGCTGTATCAGGGAGCGGTCGACATGGGGCAGGGTGCGAACACCGTCATGACGCAGATCTGCGCGGACGCGATCGGCGTCGATATGTCGTGCATCGTCACGCTCGGCGCCGACACGGACACGACGCCGGACGCCGGGAAGAGCTCCGCGTCTCGGCAGACGTTCATCTCGGGAAATGCCACCTACCTGGCAGGGACGGCGCTCCGCGCACGGCTGCTATTGCTGGCCGGCGCATCCGGCGAGGCACACCTCGAGCTCGACGGTCCACACCTGGTCGTTCACGACCATGGCGCGACGACCGTGGTGGACCTGCGCACCCTGGACGCCGGCGCGGACGATCTGGTTGCGGTCGACACCGAAACGTACGACCCGCCGACGACGGCCTTAGACGCCGACGGCCAAGGTGACCCTTACGCGCAGTTCGGGTTCGGTGCGCACCTGGCCGAGCTGGAGGTCGATATGGAGCTCGGCACGGTGCATCTCCGGCGGATCACGGCCGCGCACGACGTGGGGCGCGCGGTGAACCCGACGTTGATCGAGGGACAGATCGAGGGCGGCGTTGCCCAGGGGATCGGGATGGCGTTGATGGAGGAGTACCTCCCGGGACGGAACGAGAACCTGCACGACTACCTGATCCCCACGATCGGCGACGTGCCGGAGGTCGTGAGCGTCCTGGTGGAATCGGGCGATCCCGCCGGTCCGTACGGCGCGAAGGGCATCGGTGAGCACGCGCTGATCCCCACCGCCCCCGCCATCCTGAACGCGATCCGCGACGCGGTGGGAGCCGGCGTGCGACGGTTGCCGGCGACGCCGGACCGCGTGCTCGCGGCGATCGCGGAAGGAGCGGCCCGATGACCGAGCCCGGAACCGACACCGTCGTCTGCGACGCCTGCCCGATCCGCTGCGTGATCAAGCCGGGGCGCACGGGCTCGTGCGACCGCTACGGCAACGTCGAAGGGGTGCTCTCGCGTCTCGATCCGCTCTTGATCCTGCAGCGCACGCAGGACCACGGTGGTGCGCTCGTGCCGTTCGCGTCGCGCGAGGGCGATTGGGAAGGTGAGCTGGTGCCGACCGGTGACGTGTTCGTGACCGGAGCGGGATCGGGCACGACGTACCCCGACTACAAGCCGGCGCCGTTCATCGTCTCGGCGAAGATCGCCGGTGTCGACATGGTGACGGTGGTGACCGAGGCGATCTTCAGCTACTGCGGCGTCGACGTGAAGATCGACACGGACCGACACGTGGGGGCCGAGCGGCAGATCGTGCGTGCTCGCGGCGAGGCCGTGGGGCACGTCACGACCGGTCAGTACGGATCGCAGATGCTCTCGCTGGGCGGGGTGAACCACCTGACCGGCGGGTCCAAACACGAGGGCGTCGTGACGATGGAGACGCTGCTGGCGCTCTGCAGTGGCGAGGCGGCCGAGCTGTCGGTGGACGAGGGCGCGGACCTGATCCTGCAGGCCGGGAAGCCGCCGGTCATCAACGGCGTGGTCGAGGAACGGATGCGCGTCGGCTGCGGCTCCGCGACGATCGGCATGTTCGCGCAGCAGTGGTACGAGCACGTCGACGAGGTCGTGGTCGTCGACGACCACATCACCGGCGTGCTCTCGGAGCACCAGGCGGGGCGCTACCTGGAGATACCCGCGACCGGGATCCGGGTCAAAGGGCGCCGGTCGACGCCTGGCAGGTACTTCAACGTCGCGAACCCCGGAACCGGGTGGGGAGGAACCGACATCGAGGACCCGCTGACGATCCTCGACGCGTTCGACCCCAACGTGGCGAAGCCCGGGCTCACGCTGCTGATGATCGGCACGACCGGCGAGCACCACGCGTACTTCGTCCTGGACGACGAGCTGCGCCCGGTGGCGTCGCCGCTCCCCGACGACCTGCGCGTGTCGGTCGAGCGCATCCGGGAGAACTGCGAGCCGGCGATGACGTCGGTCCTGTTCATGGCCGGAGCCGGAGGCTCGCTCCGAGCGGGCGCCACGGTGAACCCGGTGGCCTTGACCCGATCGGTGAGCCAGACCCTCACCAGGGTGACGTGCGGCGGCGCGCCGGTCTACGTCTGGCCCGGCGGAGGGATCACGTTCATGGTCGACGTCACGCTCGTGCCCCCGGGCGCGTTCGGGTACGTGCCGACACCGGCCCTGGTCGCCCCGATCGAGTTCACGATGCGTGAGGACGACTACGCCGCGCTCGGTGGACACATGGACGCGATCGTCCCGATGGAAGACGTGCTCGCACGGCCCGACGTGCGCTTCTCATGAGCGGTCCCGTCGCGGCGAGGACGGCCGATGGCTCGCGGCTGCATCTGCAGCATGGTCCGATCGACCTGATCATCGAAGCGTGGGGCGAACCGGTCGACGTCGCCGATGCCTACCAGCGGGCCTGGGAACGGTTCCAGCCGTTGTTGGACGAGTTGGTCGCCGAGCTGCCGATGCTCCGTCGACCGCTGGATCCGACGGTCGCCGGCCCTTCGAGCCCCGTCGGTCGGCGGATGGCAGCGGCCGTGCGGCCGTTCGGCGACCGTTTCATCACGCCGATGGCGGCGGTGGCCGGCGCCGTCGCCGACGAGATCTGCACAGAGATGGTGGCCGGCGGCGATCTGCGCCGTGCGTACGTGAACGACGGCGGCGACATCGCGCTGCACCTGTCGCCGGGCGAGACGTTCGACGTCGGGTTGGTCCCCGTTCCGAACCGGCCATCCCTGCTCGGGAAGGCGACCGTGCGAGCGGATGAACCTGTGCGCGGCGTGGCCACGAGCGGCCGTCGCGGGCGGAGCTTCTCGTTGGGGATCGCGGACGCCGTGACGGTGCTCGCGGAGGATGCCGCTCGCGCTGACGCGGCCGCGACGCTGATCGCCAACGCGGTGGATCTTCCGGGCCACCCGGCCATCCGGCGCGTGGCTGCGTCCGACGTCGAGCCGGACAACGATCTCGGCGCGCGCCTGGTCACGGCAGAGGTCGGTGCGCTCGAGCTTGACGAGGTCGAGCGGGCGCTCGGACGCGGCGTGGAGGAGGCAGAACGGATGCGGGCCGACGGCCTGATCGTCGCGGCGGTGCTGTGCCTCGACGACCGGGTCGCGGCGGTCGCGACGCCCGTGCTAGCGTCCGCCGACGGGGGGTGATGGCCCACGGACATCCGGAAGATCGTCACGATCGTCGAGGACGTGCGCATGGAGGCCGGGCAGCCGGTCGAGCCGCCGGTCCGGCGCGTCGTCACCGCCGCGGTGCTGGCGAACCCGTTCGCGGGGCGCTACGTCGAGGACCTGAGCGAGCTGATCGCCGAGAGCGTGGATCTGTCGGGGATGCTGTCGACGATCGCGGTCGCCCATCTGGACCGCACGCCGGTTCACAGCTACGGCAAGGGCGGCATCGTCGGCACGAAGGGTGAGCTCGAACACGTCGCGGCCATGCTCCACCCCGAGTTCGGCGCGCCGTTGCGCGAGGCGTGCGGCGGCGGCAAGGCGATCATCCCCTCGGCGAAGAAACGGGGGGGTCCCGGCGCGACGCTCGACATCCCGCTCCACTACAAGGACGCCGCGTTCGTGCGGAGTCACTTCGACGCCGTCGAGCTCCGGATCGTGGACGCGCCCGGCGACGACGAGCTCGTGATCGCGGTCGCGGTGACCGACGGCGGGCGGCCGCTGCCGCGGGTCGGCGGACTGCAGGTGTCGGAGATCGTGGGGGAAGACGGTCTGCGGTGAGCGACCTGTTGATCCGCGACATCGGCACGATCGTGAGCGGCGACGTCGATGAACCGATCGCGCCCGGCGACACGATCGTCGTCCGCGACGGTGTGATCGCGTCCGTCGGGGACGCTGCGAGCGCGGACGGATCGGGGATCTCCGCGATGATCGACGCCGCCGGGGCGACCGTGACGCCCGGTTTCTGCGACAACCACACGCACCCGGTCATCGGCGACTTCACGCCCCGGCAGCTCCAGGTGGACTTCATCGATTCGTACCTCCACGGCGGCACGACGACGATGATGTCGGCCGGTGAGCCGCATACGCCCGGCCGCCCGACCGACCCCGCGGGCGTGAAGGCGCTCGCGATCCTCGCGCACAAGTCGTTCGCGAACCTGCGTCCGTCGGGCGTCAAGGTTCACGCCGGTGCCGTGCTGCTGGAGCCCGGACTGACCGAGACGGACTTCGAGGAGATGGCCGCGGCGGGCGTCGATCTGGTCGGCGAGATCGGGATCTCGGGCGTGAAGGAGGCGGACGTCGCGGCGGAGATGACTCGCTGGGCGCAGTCCTTCGGGATGCGCGTCATGGTCCACACCGGTGGCGCCTCGATACCGGGGAGCGGGATCGTCGGCGCGGACTTCGTGGTGCGGGTTCAGCCGGACGTGGCCGGCCACGTGAACGGAGGTCCGACCGCGCTCCCGCTCGACCATGTGGAGCGGATCCTCGACGAGACCTCGGCGCGGGTCGAGATCGTCCACAACGGGAACGTGAAGGCCGCGGGCGAGGTCGCGGCACTCGTCGCGCGCCGGGGAGAGCTGCGTCGCCTGGTGATCGGAACCGACAGCCCGGCGGGGTCGGGCGTGCAGCCGCTCGGCATGCTGCGGGCCGCGTCGTGGGTGGCCTCGCTGGGCGGGGTGGACCCGGCGCAGGCGGTCGCGGCGGCCACCGGGAACGTCGCCGCGCTGCACGACCTGAACGTCGGCGTCCTCGCGGTCGGTCGCGAGGCCGACCTGCTCGTGATGGATGCGCCGCTCGGCTCGCAGGCCGACGATGCGCTCGGCGCGCTCGCGCTGGGGGACACGCCGGCCGTGGTGTCGGCGATCATCGACGGGATACCGCGGTTCACGAAGAGCCGCAACACACCGCCGCCGGTGCGCTCGATCTCGTTCGCGACGTAGCGCAGAGGGAGGGGACATGCCCATCTACCAGACGGCCGAGTATCGGGTGAACGCCCGCGCGGTCGAAGCGGTCAAAGCCGCGATCGTCGAGTTCGTAGACTTCGTTCGGGTGAACGAACCCGGGACGCAGCTGTACGCAGCGTGGCAGCGGGAGGACGATCCGACGCGGTTCATCCACCTGTTCATCTTCGAGGATGGAGCTGCGCAGACGACCCACAGCGAGTCTGACGCCGTGAGGCGGTTCGAGTCCGTCTACGCTCCCGAGCTGGCCGGTGGCCCCGTGATCTTCACCGACCATCTGTTGATCGCGGACAACCGCTAGACATCGCGCCGATCGTCCCGACTCTCAGATCCGAAGGGTGGATGCTCGGGTCTCGCCCGGCGAACGCGAGCGGGAACCGACGCGTACTGCTCTGCGACTACCACGCCGAGTCGTTCCCGGCGCTCGCGTACCTCGAGGATCGCGGGTTCGACTTCCCGAGAACCTACACCGGCACGTCGAGACGTCGACGTACGAGGATGCGGCCAAGTGGGAAGGTCGGCGTCGAGGCGATCTCGGCCTTCCATCGGCTGGTGTAGCGAGGCATCCGGCTAACGCTCTCCGGGTGAGAGACTCCGCCGCGTGATCGGGCGCGACTATCTCGACGGGTCGACCTATCCGCCGGGGCGCACCGGTTTCCGGGGTAGCCATCCGGGCTCGTTCGAGGCCGCGCACGCCATGCGCGACGGCCGGAGCTTCCCGATCGATGATCTTCCCGTCGAGGACGCGTACGAGCTCGTGGTGGCGGGGGCGGGGATCAGCGGGTTGGCCGCGGCGTGGTTCTACCGGCAGCGTCGCCCCGACGCGAGGATCCTGATCCTCGACAACCACGACGACTTCGGTGGGCACGCGAAACGCAACGAGTTCACGGTCGGGGACCGGCTGCTCGTCGGGTACGGCGGGAGCGAGTCGCTGCAGTCGCCGAGAACGCTCTATAGCGACGTCGCCAAGGGACTCATCGGCGCGATCGGCGTCGACATCCGCCGGTTCGAGCGCGCGTTCGACGTCGACCTGTATCCATCCCTCGGCCTTTCGCGCGCGATGTTCTTCACCCGCGAGGCGTTCGGGGTCGATACGCTCGTGACCGGCGACCCGATGCGCATGGTCGCCGACGACATCCCTCCCGGTCGGATGAACGAACGGCCGGTCGCCGAGTTCATCGGGGACTTCCCCGTGTCGGCCGAGGCGAAGGCGACGCTCATCGATCTCTTCACGTCGCAACGCGATCCGCTGGTGGGGCGGTCGCAGGAGGACAAGATCGCGCTGCTGGAAGAGGTCAGCTACCGGGACTACATCCAGCGGTATTGGGGTCTGGACGATGACGCCGCGAACACCTTCCAGGGGCGCTCTCATGACTTCTTCGCCCGGGGCATCGACGGGATCACGGCGTTGGCGGCGATGGGAACGGGCTACCCGGGCTTCGCAGGCCTCGATCTTCCGACGAGCCCCGAGGCCGCGGCGGAGATGGAGGAGCCGTACATCTACCACTTCCCCGATGGCAACGCGTCGCTCGCCCGCTTGATGGTTCGATCGCTGATCCCGAGCGTCGCGCCCGGAGATTCGATGGAGGACATCGTCACCGCGCGGTTCGATTACGGCAGACTCGACGAGGAGGGTTCGACGTGCCGCTTGCGGCTCACGAGCACCGTCGTCCTCATGCGGAACGACGACGGGGGCGTCGACATCGGGTACGTCCACGGTGACGCGCTGCATCGCATCCGCGCCGAGCGGTGCGTGCTCGCCGGCTACCACATGATGATCCCGGAGATCATGCCTGAGCTCCCGGTCCCGCAGCGCAAGGCGTTGTGGAAGAACGTGAAGGCACCGCTCGTCTACGTGAACGTCGCCGTCCGCGACTGGCACCCCTGGGTGCGCCTCGGCGTCCATGAGATCACGAATCCGATGGGGTTCTTCTCGCGCGTCAAGATCGACTACCCGGTCAGCATCGGGACGTATCGGTGCTCGAGCTCGCCGGACGAGCCGATGATCCTTCACCTCGTCCACGTACCCACCCTGCCGTTCCGGGAGCTGAGCGCCCGCGAGGAGTTCCGGGCCGGGCGCGAGATCCTCTTCGAGATGACGTTCGAGGACTTCGAAGAGAAGGTCCGCGACGAGTTGACGCGGATGCTCGGACCCGGTGGGTTCGACGCCGATCGCGACATCGCGGCGATCACCGTGAATCGCTGGGGGCACGCCTACTCGTACGGAGGGGATCCGCTGTCGGATCCGGTGGTGACGGGGGAGCAGCCGTACGAGATCGCGCGGGCTCGCGTGGGCCGGGTCGCGATCGCCAACGCCGATGCTGGATGGAGCGCGTACGCGCACGCGGCGATCGATCAAGCCCATCGAGCGGTGGGGGAGCTGCTGGATCAACCGTAGAGCGAGTCCTGCGTGTCAACCGAGGGATGCGATGAGCAGTTGCGCGCACGCACGCGCGGCGTCCGGTCGATCCGTCGGGAACCCGAGATCCGTGAGCGATTCGTTCATCCCCGCCAGGCAGACGATCCCGTAGGCGGCACGGCGCCGCGCCGCCCGCTCCGAGCGTGGGTAGGCAGCTAAGAGCTTCGCGTCGAGCAGGTCCTCGAGTTCCATGTAGATGTCGCGAAGACCCTCGTGCAACACCGGGTCGTCGGCGCTCGCTCCCAGCAACGTGTCGACGAGACGTGCGGTCGGGTCGTTCGATGACCCGCCGAAGACGGCGTCGAGGATCGTCGAGAGTCCTTCGGAAGGTGACATGTCTTCACCGAGCGCACGGAGCCCATCGACGTATCGCCGGCGGATATGGTCGAGGAGTGCCCGGTCGACCTCGGCGCGGTTCCCGAGGTAGTGGCGGACGAGCCCGCGCGTGACGCCGGCCTCCAGGGCGATCCGGTCGAGCGTCGCCCCCTCCGAGCCGTGCTTCAGGAGCGACCGCGCGTACGCCTCCAGGAGCTGGGGCCGCCGGGTGTCCGCGAGGCTAGGCCGAGGCATGCCGTCTATTGATTGTCACGTGTGATAAAGAATACGCTGAACGACCGCGGAACTCGAGGAACGAAGGAGATCGAAGATGGATCGGATCCACGTCAGGGCCAAGATCGGCGTCGGCATCGTGGTGGCGGTCATGCTCGCCCTCGGCCTCACCCCGGTGGCCGGCGCGCAGCCGAAGACCACGCTGCTGGCTAGCGACGCGCTCCTCCGCAGCCTCGACATGGGCTACGTCGAGAAGGTCACGAAGCATCTCGGCACGATCGGCTCCTCGAAGCTGGGCTTCCGCGTGACGGGGACGCCCCAGGACGAACAGACAGCCAGCTACCTCGCCGACCAGATGGACACGATCGGTCTTGAGGACGTGTCGATCGAATCGCACACGACCGACGGTT
Organism: uncultured Actinomycetes bacterium; assembly: GCA_963695975.1. Lineage (GTDB taxonomy): Bacteria > Actinomycetota > UBA4738 > UBA4738 > HRBIN12 > JBBQVZ01. Next base: position 831,518 of record CAVOIB010000002.1, read on the forward strand.
GGCGGTTCTCCGGCGGTTCGGTCCGCGCGCGGGGACCTGGACTCGACCGCTCCTTCCGCGTGTCCTCGCTCGGCGGCGTCCCGGGAACCCCGCCTGGCGGTGTCTCCGGCCGGATCGTCCCGGTCGGCTTCGGCACCGCTCCCGAATACGAAGGGCTGAACGTCGAGGGCAAGATCGTGTTCGCGTGGTGGGATTACGACAACAAAGGCATCTGGCCGAACTACATCGCGTACGAGGCGATGGCCCACGGCGCCAAAGCGGTCATCATCGCGTCCGCGCCCGCGAACGGCTGGTATGCGGCGGGCAACGGACGGGCGCTCGGCGGCAACGACGGGGAATGCAGCACGACGCAGTGTGCTCCGCTCGTGGTGATCAGCCGACGGAACGCGTTCGCGCTCGTGAGAGCGCTCGGCGCCGGCAAGGTCCGGGGATCGGTCACGCTGAACGCCCAGAACGTCCTTGACTCGATCGGCCATCAGCCGATCGGGCAGATCACCGGTTCCGTCTACCCCGACCGAGCGATCGTGTTCACGGCACACCAGGACGCGTGGTTCACGTCGGCCGCCGACGACTCGGTCAGCATCGGGATGATCCTCGCGATCGCGAAGGCGGCGATCGAGACCGGCTATCAGCCGAGATACACCTGGATCTTCGCCCCCACCACCGGCGAGGAGTACGGACTCTCGGACGCCTACTACGACTGGCTCCAGGGCGCGTTCCACCGCATCACCGTCTCGCACGCGGACTGGACGACACAGGCGGTGGCCGTGCTCAACTGGGAGGTGCACTCTCCTCCCTACTACGTCTACGCGAACGTGGCGCGTGAGCTCCGCGGGTTCGTGGGCGACTCGTTCACCGCAAGCAAGCAGGACGGGCTGATCGACTACTACGGCCTGGCCGACGTCTACTCCTGGAACGATGGCTTCACCTACACGGCGCAGGGCGCTCCGGCCGTCACGTTCACCGCATCGGGCCCCGACTACTGGGGTCGCTACCACACGAACTATGACTCGCTCGACACGTTGGACTTCAACACGCTGAAGCCGGTCCTGCAGGCGGAGACGCGGGTGGCGGTTGACCTGGAACACACGCTCATGCCGTTCCGGTTCGGGAGCCGGATCTCGACCCTGAAGGCGAGCCTGGACCCGGAGGCCTTGGCACGGTACGGGGCAGACGCGCAGGGCATCGACGATGCGATCACGGGATTGAGGGCTGCATGGGACGCCGCGAGCGTCGCGACGCCGAGCGTCTGCGCCTCGACCGCGCTCCGCGAGGCGACCAGGATCTCGGATGACGGGTTCACGGCGTTGACGTTCGACGATGCGACGGTCTACCCGCACCAGCAGGTGCAGCTGGACATGCAGCTTCTGAGCGCGGCCGTCAGCCACTTGTCCGACGGCCGACCCCACCTGGCGGCGAACTCGATCGCCGGCATCGACCTGAACGGCCTTGCCTCCATCTTGAGCCGACCCGGCTTCCAGGAGGAGCTGCTGCATCACGACCCGAGCTACGAGCGGATCTCGTGGGGAGCTCAGGGACAGCTGACCGTGCCGATCGATCTCTATGACATGTGGCACACGGTGGCCGCTGCGAAGGCCGGCGCGGTGCTGCAACCGGAGATCGATCAGCTCAAGGCGATCCGTACGCAGACGGCCGTCGTGTACCGCGCGCGGATCGACGCGCTGATCGCGACCGTGAACGCCGTGGCGGCACAGTTGAACGCGGTGACCGACTGCTGAGCCGATAGGTCGGGCGGCTGGCCGCTCCCGGGTTACGCGACCGCGAGGAGCGGCCATTCCCCGTCGATGCCCTTCAGCTGATGCACGCCGCGGTCGGTGAACGCGATCTCGGAGCCGACCACCAGGTCCTTCACGGTCCGTGACACGAGGATCTCGCCGGGAGCGGCCGAGGCCATGATCCGCGCGGCCAGGTGCACCGCCATCCCGCCGATGTCGGCGCCGCGGAGCTCGACCTCGCCCGTGTGGATCCCGACGCGGATCTCCAACCCCAAGGCCCGTAGCTGATCCCGGAACGCATGCGCGAAACGGATCGCGCGCCCGGGTCCGTCGAACGTCGCGAGCAATCCATCGCCCGTGCTCTTGATCATCCGGCCGCCGTTCAGGTCGACCAGGCGACCGGCCAACGCGTCGTGCATGTCCAGCAGACCACGCCATCGCTCGTCGCCCATGCGTTCGAGCTGTTTGGTGGAGTCCACGATGTCGGTGTACAGGACGGTCGCCAGCACGCGATCGCTCGGCGACGTCGAGACGACCCCGGTCAGGAACTCCTGGACGGCGCCCAACGACTCGTCGGCCGCCTCCCAGAACAGCGGGCCGTCCGAGCCGGGGAGTACCACCAGCCGCGCGCCCTCGATGCGCTCCTTCAGGTACTCGCCTTGCGAGAGCGGCATGAACGCGTACGACGCGCGATGCAGGATCAGCGTCGGCACGTGGATCGCGGGCAGCAGCGACCTGGCGTCCGCCTTGTAGATCGAGCGGAAGTACGCTGCCGCCGCAGCCGGCCCGGCGATCGCGCGCGTCTTCTTCGCGTACCAGGAGCGGAAGCGCGGATCGTCGGCCATGCTCGGCACCTGAAGAAGGACATGCTCGTCGGTGCCCCATCGGTCGGACATCTGTTCGAACAGCTGCTCGGCGACGTCGGCAGGCATGCCGCTCGGGAAGTCGGGCGCTGCCAGGTACTTCGCAGCCGTGTTCACCAGGATCAGCGCGGCCGTCCGCTGAGGCTTGGTCGATGCGAACAGCATGGCGGTGGGGCCGGCGTCGTACGTGGCCATGATCGCGGCTCGCTCGGAGCCGGCCTCCTCCATGACGCACTCGAGCTCCTGGACGAAGCTCTCCCACGGCGGCAGCGCGTCGAGGGGGATGAGATCGGAGCCGCCGCTCCCTCGCCGGTCGAACCGGATCAGTCGGACGAAGGACGCGAGCCGGCGGAGGTAGAGCTCGGAGGCCGGCTCCTCCCAGTCGGTGTCGAACGCCCCGAAGCTCCCGGCGGTGAGCACGAGGTCGGTCGGGCCCGACCCAACGACCTCGTAGGCGATCCGGTCACCGCCGAGGCGCGCGTACCCCGTGCTCCGTTCCACGGGAGCAGGGTAAAGGAGTGCCCGCGCTGGTTGCACGCGACCGCTCCGTCCTCAGGCGCGCTTCGTTTCTTCGAGGATCCGTCTGAGGACAGGGAGGACGAGCCGATCCTTGTCCCGACCCGCGGCCTCTTTCGAGCGGATCACGTCGGCGAGCGACGCGACGTCGACCTCGGCGCCCAGGATCGTGAGGTGTACCGCGTCGCGCGCCACGTCCCGATACCCTCGTGTGCCGCTCGGCTCGAACGCGATGTCGAGCCGTCCGTGATCGGTGATCAGGTTCCACGTGCGGGCCGCTGTGAGCGACGTCGCGTCGTGATCGAACGGCAGGCCCGCCGGCTCCATCTCGGTCGACACCCTCGCGTGCAGCTCGTCGAGAGCCGCCGAGAGCCGTTCCAAGTTCGGCGGGGTCTCGTCGGGAACGACATCGATATCGGTGGTCACGTACGGCGACCCGTGGATCACGCCGGCGAACCCTCCGATCAACACGTGGCGCACCCCGTGACGCGCCAGCACCTCGAGCAACGCCTCGGGGCGGAATTCAACCTTGGACATCGGCCAACGCCCGTCGCCCGGCTTCCGCGAACCGGACCGCTGCCTGATGGCGTCGGACCCGATCCTCGGGCCCGACCGCCAGGTTCGTCGAGGCCACGGACCAATCGGAGTCGTCGGCGGGGAGCAGTTCAGGGACGAGTTCCATCCCGCACGCCCGCACGGCCTCGTCCACACGCTGATAGGAGGGCTCGGTGCCTCCCCCCTCCAGGCGAGCGATCGCCGATTGGGTCGTGCCAAGACGCTCCGCCAGCTCATCCTGGGTGAACCCAGCCCGTCGGCGCGCCTCCCGGATCAGATCCCCTGCTCGCATGGATCTAATATAGCGGATACGCTATGTCCGTGAGCAACTTCGCGACCGAGACACATCGCGCCTGTCTCATACTCGGGCCATGACGTCCCCCGAGCACGTCGACCTCGTGGTGATCGGTGGCGGCGCCGCCGGTGAGAAGGGCGCCGCGCAGGCCGCCTACTTCGGCAAGCGCGTGGTGGTGGTCGAACGCCGGTCCGAGCCGGGAGGCGCCACGGTCCACACGGGGACGCTCCCGTCGAAGACCCTCCGCGAGGCGGCGCTGTTCCTGTCGGGACACCGCCAGCGCGATCTGTACGGCGTGTCGGTGGAGGTCTCGCGCGATCTGAGCGTGGCCCGGCTGATCCATCGCAAGGATGCGGTCCGCCGGCTGGAGACCGAGCGGATGCGTGTGAACCTCGACCGTCACCACGTCGAGCTGGTGTACGGCGTGGCCCGTGTGGCGGACGCGACCACGGTCGAGGTGACGGACGATGACGGCGACGTGCGCCTGCTCGTCGCCGACGCGATCCTGATCGCCACGGGCTCTCACCCGTTCCGCCCACCCGGCATCCCGTTCGACGATCCCGACGTGCACGACTCCGACAGCATCCTCGAGATCGACCGCCTGCCCGACTCGCTCGCGATCCTGGGCGGTGGGGTGATCGGCTGCGAGTACGCGTCGACGTTCGCGGCGCTCGGGACCGAGGTCCATCTGTTCGAACGGCGGACCCCGCTGTTGTCGTTCCTGGACGATGAGATCGTCGAGCGGATGGTCGAGGGCATGACGGCGCTCGGCGTGCGGTTCCATCTCGGCGTCCGCGAGCGGTCTGTCGAGCGCCGCGACGGCGGGCTGGTGTGCTCGCTGACGTCGGGCGACGAGCTCACGGCCGAGAAGGTGCTCGTGACGTCGGGGCGGGTGGGAAACACGGAGGGGCTCGGGCTGGAGGCGGTGGGCGTGCAGGTCGACGATCGCGGCCGGGTGGTGGTCGACGAGGCGTTCCGCACCGCCGTGCCGAGCATCTCCGCGGCCGGCGACGTGATCGGGTCGCCCGGCCTCGCGTCCACGTCGATGGAGCAGGCGCGCGTCGCGGTGTGCCGGGCGTTCGGCTTCGCGTACAAACAAGCCGTGTCGGAGCTGCTGCCGTTCGCGGTGTACACGATCCCGGAGCTGAGCAGCGTCGGCCTCTCGGCGCCGGAAGCGGTGGATCGCGGGATCGATGTCGTGGTCGGGCGGGCGGCGTTCGACGACAACGCGCGCGGGGCGATCATCGGGGACCGCGAGGGCATGACGAAGTTGGTGTTCGATCGCGCGTCGCGCAGGCTGATCGGGGTCCAGTGTGTGGGGGAGCGCGCGTCCGAGCTGGTGCACATCGGTCACGCCGTGCTGACGCTCGGTGGAACGGTGGAGACGTTCATCGAGATGATCTTCAACTACCCCACGCTCGCCGAGACCTACAAGTACGCGGCCTACGACGCGCTGGCGGAGCTGGGCCCTGTGTCAGCCGGTTGACGCACCGGGTTGCGCTCGCCGCAGCGGCGCGATCGGATCCACCCGAAGCAGCAGCCCTCCCGCGATCGTGGCGGCCACCCCGATCGCCGCAAGCCATCCTTGTTCCTCGCCCGGCACGGGGAACGCGTTCGCCGCCAGCAGCCCGAGTCCCACCGCGGTCGCTGCTGTCCCGAGCACGGCGAGCGTGAGGGCGCGCCGGCCGTCGAGCGACGACGGCGTCAGCGGCACCGGGCGCTCCGCCCAGCGGAAGGCGAGCATGAACGGGACGATGCAGATCGCGCACGCGAGCCACCACGCGGGACGCAACAACCACCACGCCGTGCTGAGCGGCTCGGGCTGCGGAGCGATCCCGGTGGGGAACAGGATCGCCGCCGCCAGCACGACCGCGCTCATGTTCCACAGGTAGAACGTCATGACCATCGAGTTCGCCATGATCACCCGGCCCCAGACCCGCGGACGGCGCAGCCATCGGTTGCCCGCTTCCTCGAACAGCAGCATCGCGCCGCACTGCCAGGCCGCCAGGGCCAGCAACACGATCGAGGGCGGCTGCACGTTCGTCCGGATGCCGTGGGTGAGATCGATCATCGACACCGGGAAGTCGAAGAACGCGACCAGCACGCTCATGGTGGCCAGGCCGCCCGCGATCATCGCCCACGGGATCCAGCGCCGCGCGCGGAGCTTCCCGTCGGCCCACAGGAACCCGAGCTCAAGGACGGCGCCCCAGATCAAGAGGTAGTTGACGAGTCCCACGTTCGGCACCTCCAGCCCGAACCGCAGGTTGTCGATCGCGAACGCCACGCCGGCGAGCCACACGACGGTCCATCCTCCGAGCCGGGCGTGCAGCGCGTGGAGCGCGGGGATGCAGGCCACCGACACCAGGTAGACCGCCAGGAACCAGAGCGGGAGGGCGACCTCCTCGCCGCCGACGCGCGCGACGCTCGAAGGCAGGATGCCGAGCGTGACGCCCGCGAGCGGCAACAACGTCCAGAACGCCACGAACCACAGGGCCGGGCGGGCGAGCCGCACCGCCTTGCCGCGGAGCCAGTCCGCGTAGCTCGTGCCGCGCCGTTGCGCCGAGACCCACGAGGTGCCGTTCGTGAAGCCGCCCACGATGAAGAACAGCGGCATCACCTGGAACAGCCACGTGAGGATCTGCAGGTCGGGCTGGATCTCCAGGAGGTTCTCCCCGGTGAACGTGCCGTCGGTGTAGCCGAGCACGGCCATCGTCCAGTGCCCCAGCACCACGACGCCGATCGAGACCACGCGGATCAGGTCGGCGTACCGGTTGCGCGTGTCCGGCGTGGCGGCCACGAGGTCGTCGAGCCGGGCGCGAGCACTGGACGTGCCGGCCCCCTTGCTCATGTCGGCCTCCTCAGGCGCCGAACCAGCGCGCGCGCCGGCTCGATCCGAACTCCGCCTTCTCGGCGGTCAGCGCCGCCGACGGCGGTTCGAACGTGCCGGTCGGGTGGCCGGGCGTCGAGAAGAAGTCCACGTCGACGCGTCCGACCTGCTCGTCCCCGAACTCGACGTAGCACGAGCCGGTTCCGTCGTAGCCGGGCGGCTCGGTCTCGCCATGGATCCGCGCGATCAGCTGGTCCGCCACGACACGCGCGGCGCCCTCGGCGAACACCCCGGCCTTGGGCGTGCCCACGCTCGTGACGTCGCCCACCGCGTAGACACCCGGGAAGCGGGTGGCGAGGGTCCGCGGCTCCACCGGGATCCAGCCGTCCTCCGTGAGCCCGGAGTCCACGACCACCGCCGGCGCGCGGTGCACCGGGATGCCCAGGAACAGATCGAAGGGCAAGCGGCTGCCGTCATCGAGCACGGCCTCGCGCATGGCGGGATCCAACGCCGCGACCCGATGGTCGGGGATGAACTCGATCCCCCGTTCGGCGAACCGCGCGACGATCGCCTCGGAGGTTGCGGGCGATGGCGGCACCGGCGCACCGAACGGGATCACGACCTGGATCCGCACATCGCCGCGCACGCCACGCGAGCGCAGGAACTCGTCCAGCAGGATCGCCGCCTCGCTCGGGGCCGGCGGGCACTTGAAGGGCGCGCCGCACACGCCGACGATCGCGGTGCCGGCACGGAAGGACGGGAGCACGTCGCGCACGCGCTCGGCGCCCGCGACCGAGTAGAACTCGTTGCCGCCCTCGACCAGGCCGGGTGTCGCCGAAAGGTCGTAGTCGGCGCCGAGCGCCACGACCAACACGTCGGCCTCGTAGGTCTCGAGGTCGGTCACGACGCGCCGGGCCTCGGGATCGATCGACGTGATCGTCTCCTGGCGGAAACGAACGTGCGGCGTGGTGATGTCGTCGTAGCGGAGCCGAACAGCATCGGGCGCCCGCTTGCCGAACATCACGTCGAGCTTGGAGAAGCCGAACACGAACGCGTCCGAGCGATCGATCAACGTGATGCTGACCTCGTCGCCGAGCGCCTCCGACAGCCGGGTGGATACCTCGAGGCCGCCGAAGCCGGCACCGAGGACGAGCACGGATGTGGGCACGGCCCTAAGGATAGTGAACCGGTGCTCAGCCGAGCGACCAGGTGATCGTCACGCTGACGGATCCGAGGTATTGATCGGGAGCCGGGGCGGGCTTGGTGACGGCGACACCACCCCCGGTCGATCCCGGTGACGATCCGGCAGCCTCCGCGGCCCCCATCATCGGGTAGAAGTACGGCATCGCCGACACCTGCATGTCGATGATCGCGCCGAGCGAGATCCCCGCCGCGTCGGCCGCGGCCTTCGCCTGTGCCGTCGCGTCCTGCACCGCCGCGGCGATCGCCGCGTCTCGCGCCGCTGGACCATCCCGTTCCACCGTCCCTTGTCCGACGGTGGTGAGGCCGGGCACGGAGCCGTACGTTCCACAACACCACGCGGGTGCGGCGATCCCCGATCCGACCGCGACGCCGGGCGCCCCCGTGACGGTTCCGGCGGCTGTCGGAGCGGAGTCTTGACCGAACGCGGCCGCCGCGCCGATCACCAGCACGAGGACAGCCGCTGCCAGCGCGATCAGGAGGTGGGCCGGGAACCTGCGGGTCACGTTCATGGCGTGCTCCCTTCGGTGGGGGAAGTCCGTTCCTGGACGCCTCGAAGGGGTCTTGAGGTTCCCGCGACGTCTTTTCTTTCAGGCCGCGGGAACCTTCTTCTTGGGGTCGACGAACGGGAGCCCGGCCGTCACGCCCACGCGCGCGCCATCATCGGTCTCGACGTCGAGGCGCGTGCCCGGCGACGCGAGCGAGATCGGCACCCACACGTAGCCGATGTTCTTCTCCAGGCGCGGCGACCAGCACGCGTCCGTGACGTGCCCGACGCGCTCGCTCGCCACCGACACCGGCCAGTGCTGCGTCGGCTGCTCGACCGGTCCGCCCTCCAGTTCGATGCCGACGAGCTTGCGCGACACTCCCTCGCTCCGGATCCGCTCGAGCGAAGCCTTGCCGATGTAGTCGGCCTCCTGCGGTTCGACGAGCCGCTCGAGGCCACTGACCTCGAACGGGTTCGTCTCCAGGCCGAAGTCCGAGCCCCAGTCGAAGATGCCGGCTTCGATGCGGCGGATGTCCGACGAAGGCGTGACGCGGATCCCGAACGGCTTCCCGGCATCCAGGATCCGCTCCCACAGGTCGTCGCCGCGGCTCGGGTCGCGCAGGTAGATCTCGTAGCCGACGACCGCGGTCCAACCGGTGCGGCTGATCACGACAGGGATGCCGTCCAGATCCGCTTCGGCGCACCAGTAGTACTTCATGTCCAGGACCCAGTCGCCGAACAGGTCGCGCATCGTGTCCTTCGCCTTGGGCCCCTGCACCTGCACCGGGTAGACCTCGGGGTGGGCGACCTTCACGTCCATCCCGGAGTTCACCGCGACGCCCATCGCGTACAGGCCGGCGTCGGAATCGGCGAGCGCCAGCCACCACCGGTTCTCCTCCACGCGCAGCAGCACCGGGTCGTTCACGATGCCGCCGTCTTCTGCGGTGACCAGCATGTACTTGCCCTGCTTCACGGCGCATGTCGTGAGATCGCGACAGGTGAGCAGGTTCGTGAACGCGCTCGCGTCGGGCCCGGTGATCTCCACGATGCGCTCGACGCTCACGTCCCAAAGCGTCACGTCGTTCACGAGCGCCCAGTACTCCTCGACGGGATCGCCGTACGTGTTGGGGTGATACATGTGCTGGTAGACGTCGTAGGCGGAGCAGCCGGCGCGAAGCGTCGCTTCGAAGTACGGCGACCGTCGGTACCAGGGCCCCCAGTTGAGCGTGGTGTTCTCGGGAAGGGTCATCGGCTCCTCCTGTGCGCTCGAGGTGAGGCTCGGAAGCGTAGTCGGCGATCCGCGAGAGGCCCTAGCCGTCGCTTCGGATACCGAGCGCGTACCGGAGTGCACGGTCGAGGCCGAGCAGCTCCGTCACGGACAGCCGACCGATGGGCCGCGGCCCGAGCGACGCCTTCGGGATCGTCTGGAGGCCGTCGCAGTTCGCGATCGACGCGGCGCGGAGCCCGTGGGACCGGCCGAGCGCGATCTCGCTCGGGATCCGCCGCACCGTCCGCGTGATCGGGGCGACCGTGACCGACGTCCGGACGCCGAGCATCTGGGTTCGCGTCACGACGAGCACCGGGCAACGGCCGACCGGATCGGGGAGGTGCGCCCAGTAGAGCTCACCCCGTCGCACGGCTCAGGGCTCGGGCCAGGCCGTCGCCGCCAGGCGCTGGAACCCGTCGAGTTCCGCGAGGTCTTCGGGGATCTCGAGGTAGGCCCGCACGGTTCGTGCGTCCCACGCCGCCTCCTCGCAGGCGTCGAGGTAGGCGTCAACCGCCTGACGGATCAGCTCGCTGCGGTTCAGCCCGAGCGCGCCGGCCGACCGATCGAGCCGTTGGATCAGCGCGTCGTCGAGCTGCACGAGGACCTGCTTCCGCGCCATGCGGGTCACCATAGCATATGGGTTACCATATGAGCCTGGAACGTCTGTGACCGAGGTCACATGCGGAGCCGGGCCAGGTCAGGAGCGGCCCGCGAGCTTCGCCCGGCGGACCGCCTCGGCGATGCCGCCCGTGAAGGGCTCGCCGTGGCCGGTCAGGACCAGGTCCGCCGGCAGCGGCGCGAGCGCGTCGAGCGAGCGCAACGCCATCTCCGAGTCGCGGTTCAGGCCGTCGGGGGCGATCTGTGGTCCGGTGCGGCCGGTCAACGGGTTCCGCGTTGCAAGGGCGTCGCCGGTGATGAGCGCGCGCTTCCCCTCGAGCAGGATCGCGCAGCTGCCCTCGGTGTGACCGGGCACGTGGATCACGCGCGGACGGCCCGGGACGTCGAGCGTCTCGCCGTCCTCGAACGTCGAGACCTCGTGGATCGGCACGATCTTCAGCCCCTTGCGGCGCATCAGGCCGAGCAGGGTGCGGTAGGCCTCGGGCCGCAGGAGGTACTTCGTGTTGCCCGCCTCGTTCTTGTAGCCGGCCTCGCCGGTTCGCGCCATCTGCTCGTCCGCCCGATGGATCCGCACGACGGCGCGCGCCTCGGTCCGCGCCCGCTCCGCGAATCCCGTGTGGTCGCTGTGCGCGTGGGTCAGCAAGACGGTGTCCAGATCATCGAGCGTCAGGCCGAGCGATCCGACGGCGCGGGCGAACTCGTCCCAGTCGCCCGGCGCGCCGGCGTCGATCAGCGTGAGCTTGCCGCCGTCGACGACCAGGTAGAAGTTGACGACGCCCTGCGTCAGCCGATGGATGCCCTCCGCGACCTGCACGCTCGCATCGTAGCGAGGTCGGCCGGCCGGTACGCTTCGGCCTCGATGACGAACGGGGAGCACGTCTTCATCCCGATGGCGGACGGCGTCCGCCTGGCGGCGACGCTCTATCGCCCGGCGGAGCCCGGGCCTTGGCCCGCGCTGCTCGAGGCGCTTCCCTACCGCAAGGACGACATCACCGCGACCTACCGGCCCGAGTACGTGCGGCTCGCCGAGGCCGGCTACGTGGTGTGCCGCGTCGACGTGCGCGGCACGGGCTCGAGCGAGGGCGTGCCGGATGACGAGTACCCCGCGGTCGAGCGGACCGATATGGTCACGGTGATCGACTGGCTCGCGACGCGCGACTGGTCGACCGGGAACGTCGGCATGTACGGCACGTCGTATTCCGGGTTCAACTCGATCCAGATCGCGATGGAACGTCCGCCCGCCCTGAAGGCGATCATCCCGATCTTCGCGACCGACGATCGCTACGCGGACGACGTCCACTACTTCGGCGGGGCGTTGAAGGCGATCGATCTCGTCGACTACCCGACGTACATGGTGGCCATGAACGCGCTGCCGCCGGTGCCGGCGATCTACGGCGAGGGATGGCGCGAGGTGTGGGAGCGGCGCGTGCACGAGGCCGAGCCCTGGATCGTCACGTGGCTCGAGCACCAGCGGTTCGACGACTACTGGCGGTTCGGGTCGCTGCGACCGACGTACGACGCGATCGCGTGCCCGGTGATGATCATCGCGGGGTGGGCCGACGGCTACCGGAACAACTCCTTCCGCACGTTCGAGGCGCTGACGTGTCCCAAGCGGCTGATCTTCGGGCCGTGGGCGCACGCCTCCACCGACACGTCCTCGCCCGGCCCCAACCACGACCTGATCCCCGAGCACCTCAAGTGGTGGGACCACTGGCTGAAGGGCGTCGACAACGGCGTGGACCGCGAGCCGCCGATCGTGCTGTACGCGCAGCGCTCGACGCTGCCGGCGCCCGACCGACGCGAGGTGCGGGGCGAGTGGCGCTGGGAGCCCACGTGGCCGCCGGGCCGCCTCGTTCCGACCGACGTCGAGCTCGCCCACGCCGCGGCGAACCGAGACGGCGACGGGCCCGACGAGCTCACGATCCGCGGTGACGTCGGTTGGACCGCATGGATCAGCTGCGCCGGCGCCATGCCGTGGGGCCAGCCCGACGACCAGCGCCCCGACGAGATCCACTCGCTCACCTACACGTGGGCGCCGCTCGAGGACGAGGTGGAGATCCTGGGTCACGCGAAGCTCCGCCTGAGCGTGACGTCGTCGGCACCGATCGCCTACCTGAGCGCGAAGCTCTGCGACGTCTTCCCCGACGGGACGTCGTCGCTCGTGACCCGGGGCATGCTGAACCTCGCCCACCGCGAGGACCGCGCGGCGCCGACGCCGCTCGAGCCCGGCCGGCCCTACGACATCGAGTTCGAGCTGGAGGTCGCGTCGTGGACGTTCGAGGCGGGCCATCGGATCCGGCTGGACCTCGCGGGCACGGACTGGCCCAACGCCTGGGCGTCCCCCTACCCAGGCACGATCACGGTGGATCGCGCCTCCGCCGTCCTCACGCTCCCGGTCATGGACGGCCCGTCACCCGTCGCCGAGCGCCCGGTCCTGCCGCCCCCCAACCTGAGGTCCGCGATCCGGTCGCCGAAGGAATACGACAAGCCCGACGACGAGACGAAGGGCTGGGTCCGCTGGGAGATCTCCCACGAGCAGCTGAAGCACGAGACGCGCGCGTACGCCGGGAGCTTCGGCGACTACGACGCCCACGACGACGTGCCGTCGTTCGCCGAGCTGTACGACGGGTACGTCGCGGTATCGACCGAGGATCCCGCGATCGCGCGCGAGGGGTCCGAGGCGCGGTTCACGCTGCGGTTCCCGGAGGCGACGTGCGAGGCCCGGGTCGTGATGTCGCTGACGTCGACCGCGGATGACTACCGATTGAAGCTCGACCTCACCACGAGCGAAGACGGCGAGCACCGCTGGAGCCGCACCTGGGATCGCACGTTCCCGCGCGACCACCAGTAGAGGGACCGGGCGCCCGTGCCGCCTCAGCCGTCGGTGGTGGGCGGCGGGGGAGGAGGTGGCGGGGTGGAGTCGCCCTTGGAGCGGATCGCCTCGGTGGCCTCGGAGACCGTGGCGGTGATGGCGTCCCCGATCGCGCTCACGGCCGCGGAGAGATCCTTCTTCGCCTGATCGTCCTTGAACGTCGCGCCCACCGCCGACACGCCCTTGGCGAGCTCGTCGAACAGCTCCTTCATCGCGCGCTTCAGCTCGCGCTCGGCCTCATCCGCCGTGGCCTTCTCCGTGGGTCCCGCCTCGTGGTACTTATCGGCGACCCGGCGACCGAACGAAGAGAACTTCTCGCCGACCTCGCCCCAGGCTTGCTTCGCGCTCTCTGCCATCTCCGCCTCCCGGTGCTGTGGTTGTTTCCACACTAGCGCCTGGCGCTTCGTGTCAACCGGGTGACGTGGATCGTCTGCGCGGTGTCACCAGATGGTGCGGATCGGATAGCTCCGCAGGATCTCGTCTCCGGTCACCAGGTCGATGTCCTCGACCAGCGCCTGGGCCACGAGCATCCGGTCGAACGGGTCGGCATGGATCGAGGGCAGCTCGGGCAGCGCCTCCACGTGTCGTTGCTCGATCGGCATGAGCTCGGACGCGTAGTCGCTCAGGTACTCGGCGAAGTGGAGCTCGGGCTCCCGTGGGAGGCGGAGCCGTCCGGCCAAGACCTTGATGGTGAGCTCCCATGTCGTGGCGACGCTCACCACGATCCGGGTCCTTCGATCGGCGAGGAGATCGCGCACGTGCGTCGGCATCCGCTCGTCGTCGGACCCCAGCCAGAGGAACACGTGGCTGTCGACGAGGACCCTCACTCGTAGGGGAACCCCGGGAAGACCTGCCAGGGGAGCGGATCGTCGAAGTCCTCCGACATCCAGATCTGACCCTTGTACTTGCCCAGGGGCCGGCGCGTGACCACGGGTTCGATCGCCACCAGCTTGGCGACGGGTTTCCCGGCACGGGCGATCACGATCTCCTCGCCCCGCTCGACCCGCTCGAGCAGACGCGAGAGGTGCGTCTTCGCGTCGTGAACGTTCACGGTTTCGAGGTGCGAGATCTCCTCAGCGGTGGCCATCCGAACAGGTTAGTCCGGGTTATCTAGCTAAGTCAATCAAGGGCAAGTGTGAGAGTGCTAACGTCTCCGCTATGGAGGAAGAGGTCTCCGCTCGCATGCAGGAAGGCGTGGCCCGCGTCTACCGGACCGACCGGATCGAGGTCACGTGGGCCCCCCGGCGCTGCATCCACGCGGGCGAGTGCTTCGGCAACCTGCCGGAGGTCTTCGAACCGCGCGCTCGCCCATGGGTCCGGCTCGAGGGCGCCGATCCCGACGACGTCGAGGACACGGTGCGGCTCTGCCCGAGCGGCGCCCTGGGGTTCCGCCGCCTCGACGACCCGTCCTGACCGTCGTCGGTCAGCAGGGTCGGTGCAGGTGATAGCTCGGGAACCTCGCGAGTGCCGCCGCGAGCGTCGTGAAGTGCACCCGGTAGGTCGGCGAGAGATCGTGCCACGACGGGTCGTCGGCGCAGTAGATCGTCGATGCCGTCGGGTAGCTCGAGGCGTAGTAGCCGCCGGGTGAGGCCGACCCGCCCGACCCGCCGCCACCGTTCACCGGCGGCGTCCCCACGTATCGGCGGTACGCGCGTACCCAGTCCGCCGCCTCTTGGTGCTGCGCGGTCGCGAGCGAGAGCTCGCCCGAACACACCAGGGCGTGCAGCCGGTTCTCCAGGACGTCCTTCGTGCCGGCTCCCCATCGCCCCGCGTACGGTTCCGGCCAGAGGTTGCGGATCGCGTTCGAGCCGCCGAGCTCGAGCGAGATCAGGTGATCGATCTCGTGCTGATACGGGACCCACGTGACGCCGTAGCGTTCGTAGACGGCCGCCTTCTCGGCGTCGGAGACGTCGCGCACGCTGCTCGCGTAGCCCGGGACGCAGATCCGCGCGACGCCGACCGCGAACGTCGCGCCGGGCGTGAGCGCGCGGTCGGGGTAGTCGACGGACGGGCACGTTCGGGCGACGGTCGCTCGACCTCGGTGGGTGCGTCACCGGAGACGCCGAAGACGTGGGCGTGCTCGCGGCGCTCGACGAGGATGTGGGCGCCGGCGTGCATGCCCCGAGCAGCAGGACGGCCGCGACCCACGCGAGCCTCACGCTGGCGTCTCCGCCGGCGCCTCTTCCGGCACGGCGACCGGCTCCTCCACGGGCAGCGGCTCGGGCACGGGAACGTCGACCGGCTCGATCTCTCGCACCTTCTTGGGCTCACCGATGTTCATACAGCGCTCCGTCACCACGACCCGTCCGGTTGACTCGGAGCTCCCAAACTGGTTAGAATCCTGACCAGTGAGTGAAACGATCGCGTTCACCGAAGCCAAGGCGCATCTGTCGGAGCTCGTCGACCGGACCTCGCGTGAGCACGAGCGCTTCATCGTGACCCGCAACGGGGTTCCGGCGGCCGTCCTCGTGTCTCCCGACGACCTCGAGGCGCTGGAGGAAACCATCAGCATCCTGGAGGACAAGGCGCTGCTCGAGTCCATCCGCACATCCAGGCGTGAGGCATCTGAAGGCAAGCGACTCCCCCTGAAGGACCACATCTAACTCGGTGTACGAGGTCGAGATCACGCCGGAAGGCCTTCGGCATCTCGATCGGTTGCCGGCGAAGGTTCGAGCGGCCGTTCTCGAGACGATCTTCGGCTCGATCGCCGAGAACCCGCAGCGAGCGGGCAAGCCCTTGCGAGGCGAGCTCGAAGGGCTGCACTCGGCCCGGCGAGGCGAGTTCCGGATCATCTACGAGATCGACGAAGACGCTCGGACCGTCCTCGTGCACCGAGCTCAGCATCGGCGCCGTGTGTATCGGACCCGCTGACTCACGTCCGGACCGGCTCCTTGACCGGTTCTTCCACGGGCAGCGTCTCCGGAACCGGCACGTCGACCGGCTCGATCTCGCGCACCTTCTTGGGCTCACCGATGTTCATACAGCGCTCCTCCTTCCTGGTGTGGGACCGACCACGGGCTGGGAGCGGTCGCCCACGGATGGACGAACACGGGCAGTCCGAACGACGACCAGCAGATCGAGTAGTGCGGTCCGCGCGTGTACGCGTCCCAAGTACCGAAGCAGTCGGTCTTCGGCCCCTTCGGCTCGGTCCGAACGGCGAACCCCATCAGATCCGAGCGTGGGTTCCAGCATGGCACGTACTCCACATGGCCGAGGTCGTGCTGCGCTACGTCTCGATCGGCGAGCAGATCGAGCAGCACGAGACCCGGATCCCGCTGAACGTGAACCTGGTCTCGTCCGACGAGGCGGCCGCGGCCGGCCTGGACACCGAGGTGAGCGAGGAGGTCGTGATCCTGCGCTCGGCGAAGGCCCAGCGCGACGCGCGAGGTCGCGCGCAGCTCGGCGACTTCGAGGGCGCGAGGTCGGTGCTCCGCGGGGCGGCCGACGAGCTGCGGTCGCACGCCGCCGGGTCGGCGAACGCCGACGAGCTCCGGCGCCTCGCCGACAACGTCGAGGAGGACCTCCCGTTCCTGGAGGAGGGAGCGTTCGACGTGTCCAGCGCGAAGCGGCTCCACTACAAGCGGAACCTGACCAGCCAACGCCGAATCCAGATGCAGCGGGAAGAGGAGGAGCGCCGGAAGGACCAGCCGTGACCGCTCATGTCGGTGCCGTGAGCTAGGCTTCGTTCGGACTCCTCCCAACAGACAGTGGAGGCATCATGCCGGCGGAGTTGGCTCAAACACTCGCGAACGCTGTGTTGCTGATCGGCGTGACGCTCATCGCGGGAACCATCGGCCTGAAGCGCTTCGAGGCGATGGACCGGCGGTTCGAGTCGATGGAGCGTTCGATCGATGGCCTGCGCATGGAGTTGAAGCACGACATCGCGCTCGTCGATTCGCATGTTGGGGAGGTTCGTGCCGACCTGGCGCAGACGCGCTCCGACCTGACCTACGTGGCGCTGGCCGTCGGGGCGCGACGAGCCGAAGGCACGACCTGAGCGACCGTCAGGGCAGCCGCCCGGAGCGGTTGACCTAGAGGTACCGCGCCGATGCCATCGCCGTGGCCGCCAGCAGGACCAGGACGAAGCTCACCCGTTCGGCCACGACGAGGCGCCTCTGGAGCGCGCCGATCCGTGCGGTCAACTCGGGCGAGGGTGTTCCGCCGGAGCCGGCGACCTGCGTTCCGAGCGATACGAGCCTGACGATGGTGGGACGCGTGACGCTCGCGGCGACGGCGAGCCCCGAGATCGCGAGGAGAGCGCCCACCGTCAACGTTGCTCCGAAGTTCGATCCGATCCAGTCGCCGAAGCTCGGGAACGTGTGCCAGTCGTGCCAGTAGAGGAACGACCCGGCGACGACGGTGAACACGGCGTCGATGAAGACGACATCCACGAACCGGCGTCTGCGGAGCTCCGACATGAACGGCGCGCCCGCCGGCCCGAGCGTCGCGGCGCTCGGTTGCACGAACACCACGACCACGAACAACGAGCCGACCCAGATGATCCCCGTGACGATGTGCACGATCCTGAGGAACACCATGTATGCATCGGCGGCGAGCATCGCTCCTCCTCTCGGGCGGGCGACACCCTCCCACACCTCCAGCGGTTCCGTCAGGCCGTGACGCCGGCTCACATGCGGGTGAGCGCGTCACAGGATCCATGCACGACATGACCAGCCAACGCCGGATCCAGCCGCGGCGGGAAGAGGAGGAACGCCGGAACGAGCAGCGCTGAGGGCGAGCACCATGTCACTGCTGGGAGCTAGGATGACGGCCTCCTCCCCGAGGAGGGAGTAAGCGTGTCAACCGAAGTCATCCAGACCCTCGTGAACGCCGTCCTGTTGCTGATCGTGGCCTTCGTCGGCGGAACCCTTGGCCTCCGACGCTTCGAGTCGATCGAGCGATCCATCACCGAGCTGCGGGCGGAGATGAAGACCGATTCCACCCAACTCCGCACGGAGCTGAAGACCGATTTCACCCAACTCCGTACCGAGCTGAAGTCCGACCTCGCGGAACTCCGGGGAGAACAGCAGCAGATGCGAACGGACCTGACCTACGTCGCGCTCGCGGTCGGGGCGCGAGGAGCCGAAGGCTCGAGCTAAGCGAGCCGGATCCCTCGGTCGCGCATTGGACATCTGATGCGCAGATGTCTAACATCACGCATCATGCCTCGAACGACGATCGACATCGACGCCGCGGTGCTGCGCGCGCTCAAGAAGCGGCAGCGCCGCGAGGGGAAGAGCCTCGGTCAGCTCGTCTCCGAGCTGCTGGCCACTTCGCTCCGCGAGGAAAGCGAGCCGCCGCCCGAGCCGTTCGCGTGGGTGGCCAAGCCGATGCGTCCCCTGGTCGACATCGAGGACAAGGACGCCGTCTACCGCGTCCTCGACGGCCGATGAGTTACACGGTCGACGCGAACCTCCTGCTTTACGCCTCCGACTCCTCGAGTCCGTTCCACGATCGCTCGAGCGCTCTCCTGGGGCAGATGGCCCAGGGCCCCGAGATCGTCTACCTCTTCTGGCCGATCCTCATGGCGTACCTTCGCATCGCGACGCATCCAAGCGTGTTCGCCGCTCCGCTCACCCCCGCTGAGGCGACGGGAAACGTCGAACGGCTGCTCGCGTTGCCTCATGTCCAGACTCCCGGCGAGCATGAGCGGTTCTGGTCGAGTTACCGACGCGTGGCCGATGCCTCGGTGCGGGGGAACCTGGTTCCCGATGCGTACCTCGTCGCACTCATGCACGAGAACGGTGTGCGCACCATCTGGACGCACGACCGAGACTTCCGCCGGTTCGACTCCGTTGAGGTGCGCGATCCCTTCGAGTGATCCGGGCGTGGAACGGATATACTTTGGGTTATGGCGATCGTCCGTATCGATGCTGTTTCGGATCCGTTCACGCTCGAGGACGCCGATCTGGTCTCGTCGGCGATGGACGCCTTGCTCTTCATGGAGTCCATGGGGCTCCTCTCAGCTGACGTCGACCGCCTCGACCGCGACACCTTGCTCGACATCGCCGAGACGGCCGCCCGCGCCGGGATCGCGCAGACCGATGCCGCCAGGCTGATGAGCGAGAAGGACCTGGAACCGGCGACCATCCGCGCGTTCCTGGAGCGACTCGGCGATTCACTGCGCGAGTCGCCTATGCCCGAGCTGGAGTTGGCCTCTCTCCTGGATCTGTTCCCACATGACGAGCTCGGCACGCTCTTGGGTGCCTCCGAGTCGAGCTTGCGTCGATACGCATCGGGCGCTCGTCGTCCCCCGGACGCCATCGCGGCACGAGCCCACTTCCTATCGATCGTCGTCGGGTACCTCCGCGGTGCCTACAACGACATCGGCGTCCGTCGGTGGTTCCAACGCCGGCGGACGTTGCTCGACGGTCGGACGCCCGCGCAGCTCCTGCGTGGCAAGTGGACGCCTGACTCCGAGGGGGCGCAACGTGTGCGGGATCTGGCTCGAGCGCTGACCGCCTCTCCCGCGACGTGATCGTCTACCGACACGCCGACACCAGGTTGCCGTTCCTGTGGGAGTCATCAGAGCAACCGGCCGCACGCTGGCACGGCGACGGCGAGGGCCCGTTGCAGTACTTCTCTCAGACGCCGGATGGCGCGTGGGCCGAGTTCCTCCGGCACGAGGAGATCACCGAGCCGTCCGACCTGGATGGCGTCCGCAGGGCCGTGTGGGCCGTGGAGGTTCCCCAACAAGAGCTCGCCGAGCCGTCGCTCCCCGCCGACGTGGTGACCGGGGGACCGGGAACATACGCGGCGTGCCGAGAGGAGGCCGGCCGTCTCCGCGCCAACGGTGCGACCGGCTTGGCGGCGCCGAGCGCGGCGTTGGTGCCGGGAACCCCGTCGGGCTGGCAGGTCGACGGCGGCATGCGGCCTGGCCCGATCCTCGGCGAGCGAACGATCGCGCTCTTCGATCGACGGCCCGACCTGACGGGATGGTGCGCATGCGCGGGCGGTCGCCCACGCGCGGATCTCCTCGGCCGCGTCCACCCTCTGGGATGAGGTCGATGACCTGGGGATAGGCTGCGTCCGATGGCTGCGGAGCCGGCGCTCGAGATCCGTTCGCTCACGAAGCGGTACGGCGCCACCGTCGCCGTCGATGATCTGAGCTTCGTGGTCCCGCACGGCTCCGTCACTGGCTTCCTGGGGCCGAACGGAGCGGGCAAGACGACGACGATGCGGGTCCTCCTTGGCCTTGCCGCCCCGACGCAGGGTGAGACGTACCTCCTTGGAAGTCCATACGTCGGGCTCGAGCGGCCGCTCCGGCGCGTCGGGGCTTCCCTGGAGGTCACGGGGTTCCATCCAGGCCGTACCGCCCGGAACCATCTGCGCATCGTCGCGATCCAGGGCGGGCTCGACACGGCCCGGGTCGATCCTGTGCTCGAGGCGACAGGGATGTCCGGGTCCGCCTCCCGGCGCGTGGGCGGCTTCTCCCTCGGGATGAAGCAACGGCTGGCGCTCTCGGCGGCTCTGCTGGGGGAGCCGGACGTCTTGGTGCTCGACGAGCCGGCCAACGGGCTGGACCCGGCAGGCGTGGCCTGGTTGCGCACCTTCCTTCGCGGGTTCGTGTCCACGGGCGGAGCCGTCTTGATCTCGAGTCACATCCTGGCCGAGGTGGCCGAGGTGGCCGACCGGGTGGTCGTGATCGACCGGGGACGCAAGCTCCGGGAGGGGCCGATCGGTGATCTCACGGCCGACGGTTCCGTGGTGATCGTTCGTTCGCCGGACGCGGCACGATTGCGGGCGGCGCTGGAGGCCGACGGCGCCACCGTGACCGAGATCGACGGCATCCTCGAGGTGAGCGGTCTCGCGATCGAGCGCGTCGGTGAGTTGGCAGCGCGCGACGGCCTCACGCTGCACGAGTTGCGGACCCGGGCGATCTCGCTCGAGAGCGCCTTCTTGTCCCTGACCGAGCCGCGACCGGCGGACACCGAGCCGATCTTCCCGGCGGTTCCCCCGAGGGCGGACGAGCCGTGATCCGACTCACCGGTGTCGAGCTGCTGAAGCTTCGCACGACCCGGCTCTGGATCGTCTTGCTCTCCGTGACCGTCGCGGTTGTGGCGCTCATCGTCGTCGCGGTCCTGGCCAGCCCCGCCCATGAGCCCCAGGCGCGTGCGTTGCACGACCTGACGACCGTGGCCGACGTGCGCCAGCTGCTCTCGATCGGCGGCCTGGCTGCGACGTTCGCACTCGTCATCGGCGCGACGATGGCTACCTCTGAGTACCGCTACGGCACCGCTGGCACCACGTACCTGGCGACCCCGCATCGCGCTCGGGTCGTGACCGCGAAGATGGTGGCAGCCCTCCCGGTCGGGGCGGCGTTCGGCCTGATCGGGGGCTGCGTGCCGCTGATCGTCGCACTCATCTGGTTCGCGGTCGAGGGTAAGAGCGTGCCGCTGGACGGCTCGATCTCTCTCGACATCGTGCAGATGGGGCTGCAAGCTCTGTTCGCCGCAGTGATGGGCGTCGCTATCGGCGCGGTGCTTCGAAACCAGGTCGCGGCGATCGTCGGGCTGCTCGTCTGGGTGCTGGTGGTGGAGTCCATCGTGAGCGGCCTGATCCCGGTGACGGCGAAGTGGTTCCCGTTCAGCGGCGCGGCCGGCGCATTCTCGTCACAGGCGAGCGACCGTCTGTTCGGACGTCCCGAGGCCGCGGTCCTGATGGCCGCCTACGTCGTCGCCGGCTGGGCGGTCGCCGTGTGGTTCGAACGGCATCGAGACGTCTGAGCGGTCGGCACGGTTCCCCTTGTCCGATCTCACCTACCATGTCGGCCTCTCCCCGTCCCGGCGAAAGGTCACTCCATGAGTTCGTTCCTCTATCGGCTCGGCCAAGCGGCGGCGCGCCATCGTTGGCGCACCCTCGGGATCTGGATCGCCGCCGTGATCGCGATCTTCGTCGTGGGGAGCGCCCTTGGCGGCGCGTTCAGCAACGACTTCAAGCTGCCGGACTCCGAGTCGCAGCGCGCCTACGACCTGCTGGCCGAGCGCTACCCCGCGGCCTCCGGGACCTCGGCGTACGTCGTCTTCCACGCGACCGCCGGGCCGCTCGAGGACCAGGCCGACGCGGTGAACTCAGCGTTGGACACGATCGCGGGTCAGCCGCACGTCGTCGCGGTCTCGAGCCCGTTCGAAACCCCCGGCGCCCTGTCGCCCGACGGCACGATCGGATACGCACAGGTCGCCTACGACGGGCCGGCCGTCGATCTGGGGATCGTGCCGTTCGAGGCGCTCCAGTCGGCCCTCGATGATGTCCGCTCCCCGGACCTGGACGCGGAGATCGGTGGCGAGTACGCGTCGTGGGGCGCGCAGCCCGAGACCCAGAAGTCCGAGCTGATCGGCCTGCTGGCCGCGATGATCATCCTGCTGATCGCGTTCGGCTCCGTCGTCGCGATGGGCCTGCCGATCGGGACGGCGGTGATCGGCCTCGCCACGGGGACCGGCCTCACCTTGATCCTGGCGTCGTTCACGAGCGTGCCGGAGTTCGCCACGATCCTGTCGTCGATGATCGGCCTGGGCGTCGGGATCGACTACGCCCTGTTCATCGTCACGCGCTACCGGCAGAACCTGCACGAGGGCATGGAGCCGTTGCACGCGATCGGCGTCTCGAGCTCCACGGCGGGCCAGGCCGTCGTCTTCTCCGGCCTCATGGTCTCGATCGCCCTCCTCGGTCTGTGGATCTCGGGGATCGCGTTCGTGGGCATGATGGCGACCGCCGCGGCGATCGTCGTCCTGGTCGCCGTCGTCGCGGCCATCACGCTGCTGCCCGCGTTCCTCGGCTTCGCGGGCAAGGCGATCGACAAGCTGAGCGTCCACCGGCGCCGCACGACCGAGGACGAGTTGGAGGGCAAGGAGACCATGTGGTCCCGATGGGGCCACGAGGTGGAGCGGCATCCCTGGCGGTACTTCGTTGGGGCGGCCACGGTGTTGGTGGTCCTCGCGATCCCGCTCTTCTCGATGAAGCTCGGATTCCCCGACGACGGGACCGCGCCGACGTCGGAGACGCGCCGTCTGGCGTACGACCTCCTCGCTGAAGGGTTCGGGCCGGGGTTCAACGGCCCGCTGCTGCTCGCCGTCGAGATCGACGATCCGGCCGCGCTGCAGGAGCTCGATCAGCTGACGTCGGCGCTCGCGGCGACCCCGGGCGTGGCGGCTGTGACGCCGCCGCAGCCGAACGAGGCGGGCGACGCCGCGATCATCCAGGTGATCCCGACGACGTCGCCGCAGGACCAGGCGACGACCGAGCTGGTGCGGCGCCTCCGCGCCGATGTGATCCCGGCCGCCACGCCGGAGGGTGCGGCGGTCCACGTGGGCGGCGGCACGGCGACGTTCATCGACCTCTCCGACCGCATCACCAACGCGCTGCCGTGGTTCATCGGCGCGGTCGTGCTGCTGTCGTTCCTGTTGCTGATGGTCGTGTTCCGCTCGATCCTGGTGCCGCTGAAGGCGGCGGTGCTGAACCTGCTGTCGATCGGCGCCGCGTACGGCGTGATCGTCGCGATCTTCCAGTGGGGATGGGGTCGCAGCCTGCTCGGCATCGACCAGCTGATCCCGATCGTCAGCTTCGTGCCGATGATGATGTTCGCCGTCCTGTTCGGGCTCTCGATGGACTACGAGGTCTTCCTGCTCTCGCGCATCCGCGAGGAGTACCTGAAGACCGGGAAGAACGTCGAGAGCGTGGTCAGCGGCATCTCCACGACGGCGCGGGTGATCACGAGCGCCGCGCTCATCATGATCGCCGTGTTCCTGAGCTTCGTGAGCCAGCCGGACCCGATCGCGAAGATGTTCGGCATCGGTCTGGCGGTCGCCGTGCTGATCGACGCGACGATCGTGCGGATCGTGCTGGTGCCGGCCACGATGGTGCTCCTCGGCGACGCGAACTGGTGGCTCCCCGGCTGGCTCGACCGGATCCTGCCGAAGATGAGCCTGGAGTCCGCATCGGACCCCGAGGCCGCAGAGGAGCCGGTCCCGGTCGGGTAGTTCACACCGCAGGCGACATGAGCGATCACGGCGACGGCAGACCGGAACAGCATCGTTCCGCGGAGGCAGCGGGGCCAGCGGTGAAGGACCTCCGGACGATGGTGCTCGCGGTCGGGGCGCTCGGCGTGGTGTACGGCGACATCGGGACGAATCCGCTCTTCGCGCTCCGGGATGCGTTCGAAGGCCCGCACCACGTGGGGGTGAGTCCGAACAACGTCTTGGGTCTGCTCTCCCTGGTGTTCTGGTCGCTCATCATCGTGATCACCGTCAAGTACCTGACGTTCGTCATGCGCGCGGACAACGACGGCGAGGGTGGGATCCTCGCCCTTTCGGCGCTCGCCACCGGCAAAGCGCCGGTCGACCGGGGCCGCCGGTGGCTGTACGTGCTGATCGGCCTGTTCGGTGCCGCGTTGCTCTACGGGGACGGCATGATCACCCCGGCGATCTCCGTCTTGGCCGCGGTCGAAGGGATGTCCGTGGCCGCTCCGAGCCTCCACCATCTCGTCTTGCCCGTCGCCGTGCTCGTCCTGATCGGCCTGTTCGCGGTGCAGTCGTCGGGCACCGGACGCATCGGACGCGTGTTCGGCCCGGTGATGATCGTGTGGTTCATCACCATCGGGGTCCTCGGAGCGGCGCAGATCGTCCAGGGACCGGCGGTGCTCCGCGCCGTCTCTCCCGGCTACGCGATCTCGTTCTTCGTGCGCAACGGCCTGACAGGGTTCTTGGTGCTGGGAGCCGTGGTCTTGGTCGTGGTCGGCGGCGAGGCGATGTATGCGGATCTGGGCCACTTCGGCCGCAGGCCGATCCTCATCGGGTGGTACGCGGCGGTCCTTCCGAGCCTCCTCCTCGTGTATTTCGGACAGGGTGCGCTGTTGCTCCGCGAGCCGACCGCGGTGCATAACCTCTTCTACCGGCTCGCCCCCGGATGGGCGCTCGTTCCGCTCGTGATCCTCGCCACGAGCGCCACGGTGATCGCGTCCCAGGCGTTGATCTCAGGTGCGTTCTCGCTCACGCATCAGGCCGTCCAACTCGGCTACTCGCCGCGCGTTCAGATCCGGCACACGTCCTCGACCCAGTTCGGCCAGATCTACATCTCGTCGATCAACTGGGTCCTCATGGTGGCATGCATCGGGCTCGTCCTGGGATTCCGCCACTCGGCGAACCTGGCGGCCGCCTACGGTGTCGCCGTGACCACCACGATGGTACTGACGACCGTCCTGTTCTACGTCGTGTCCAAGGAACGCCGTACGTGGAACCCACTGCTCCTCGTGCCGCTCTGCGTCGTGTTCTTGGTCGTGGACCTCGCGTTCTTCGGCGCGACGCTCTTCAAGATCCCCGACGGGGGATGGTTCCCGCTCGTCGTGGGCGCCGTCGTGTTCACGATCCTCAGCACGTGGCGCTCCGGTCGGCACATCGTGCGCGACCGGCTGCTTCACGGCGGGCTTCCGCTCGATTCGTTCGTCGAGAGCCTGTCCCAGCACCCGCCGGTGCGAACGAGGGGAACCGGTGCCTACCTGTTCGCGACGCCGGGGATCACTCCGCCGGCCCTCCTCGCGACCCTCCGTCACGCGGATGCGCTCCACGACCAGGTCCTGGTGATCTCCGTCCTCACGGAGAAGCGCCCGCGGGTGCCTGCGGCCAAGCGAGCCGACGTCATCGACCTGGGGTACGGCTTCCACGAGATCGTCCTGCACTACGGGTTCATGGAGGCCCCCGACGTGCCGCGCGCGCTGGCGGACCGGGTCCAGATGGACGTCGGCATCGACCTGCGAAGCATCAGCTACTTCGTGAGCCGAGAGTCGCTGCGCGTCACGAAGAAGCCGGGCATGGCCCGGTGGCGCGAGCACCTGTTCGCGTTCATGTCCAGGAACGCGACGAGCGCGGCGAACTACTTCCGTCTGCCGCTGGATCAAACGATCGAGCTCGGAGTGGCCGTCGAGCTCTGAGCCGGAGAAGGAGCACCTGCGCTAGCCGCCGGTGTCCTCCGCCGGCCCGCACCGACCTCGGTCGAGATCTCGACGATCTCGTGGACGAGGGTCTTCACCGCGGACGGCAGACCGTTGGGGGGCGGCCTTCACCCCTGAGTGGCGGACCGAGCCCGTCGGGCCACGATACTCAGCGCCTGCTACCAGCGGGCGCGGTCTCCCGTCGTCCGGTTGCGGTGTGCGTGCGGGAAGCCGAGGATACGGCTGATGGACATCCCCGAGACGCGCTACGCGGACAGCGACGGCATCAGCGTTGCCTATCAGGTCTTCGGTGACGGGCCCGTCGATCTCGTCTGGGTCCCGGGGTATATCTCGAACGTCGAGTACACCTGGCAGCATCCCGCGACGGCGAAGTTCGCGCGACGGCTCGGCTCGATCGCGCGCGTGATCGCCTTCGACAAGCGCGGGACCGGGCTATCAGATCGGGTGTCGCCGGACTACATGCCGGACCTTGAGACGAGGATGGACGACGTCCGCGCGGTGATGGACGCGGTCGGCTCGGAGCGCGCGGTGCTCTACGGGGTCTCCGAAGGGGGGCCGATGTCGATCCTGTTCGCCGCCAGCTACCCGGAGCGCACGATCGCGCTGGTCCTGAGTGGGGCGTCGGCGCGGTACGCGTGGGCCCCAGACTACCCGGGCGGAGACAAGGAAGAAGAGAACGACGCGTACATCGAGGACGTTCGCGCTCGCTGGGGAACCCGGGAGATGGCGGCCGACGAGCTGGGGTCGTGGGCTGCGCCGAGCCTGGCGGAAGATCCCGCTACGATCGAGTGGTTCGCGACCTTCATGCGCGTCGGGGCCAGTCCTGGCTCCGCCATCGCCAACCAGCGGATGTGTTACGACATCGACGTCAGAAACATCCTGCCGGCGATCCAGGTCCCCACCCTCGTGATCACTCGTGAAGGCGACAATGGCCTCACGGCGCCCGGGAGCTACATGACCGAGCGTATCCCCGGAAGCAGGCTGATCGTGTTGCCCGGCGACGTTCACACCGTGTGGTTCGGGCCCGCAGAAGCTGAACTCGACGCCGTCGAGACCTTCGTCAAGGACGTGAGACACGAGGAGGCGGAGCTGGATCGCGTGCTCGCGACGGTGCTCTTCACCGACATCGTGGGCTCGACCCAGAAGGCGGCGGAGCTCGGTGACAAGGGATGGAAGGACCTCCTCGAACGTCATCACTCAGCCGTTCGCGCGATGATCGGTCGCTACCGGGGAACCGAGATCGACACGGCGGGTGACGGGTTCTTCGCGACGTTCGACGGGCCCGCCCGAGGCGTGCGCTGTGCGCAAGCGATCGGCGAGGTGGTGCATCCACTCGGATTGGAGATCCGAGCAGGCTTGCACACAGGCGAGGTGGAGCTGTCGGGCGACGACGTCCATGGCATCGCCGTACACATCGGTGCTCGGGTGGGAGCCCTGGCTGGAGCATCCGAGGTGCTCGTGTCCTCCACGGTGAAGGACCTCGTCGCCGGGAGCGGCCTCACCTTCGAGGACGCCGGCGAGCACGAGCTGAAGGGTGTCCCCGACCGCTGGCACCTCTATCGGGTGGGGAAATAGGTCCGCTTCAAATGACCTCGGTCACGCTCGGCTCCTTCCCCGACTTCACGACATACGCTCTTCGAGCTTCAGATCGTCGACGACGACCCAGCAGCGGATTCCTGGAGGTTGTGGGGTCGGTCGACGGCATCATGCTCTATCCGTCGAGCCGACGATCTTCACGCCCTTGATCAGCAGCCACGATGCCAGTCCAACCTCCGCGATGAAGCTGACGGCGAGCCCGGGGTAGATGATCGCGTGGTGGGCCGGCAACAACAGGCCCTGGACGAACCAGATCAGGACGGCGATCCCGTCGAGCAGGAGAAGGATGCCCAGCAACCGGGGAACGTATCCGGATCGGTAGATCAGATAGCCGAGCGGGAACAACCACATGCCGAAGAACAGCTGGGCCGTGACGAAGCCCGTCTTGTAGACGTT
Organism: uncultured Actinomycetes bacterium; assembly: GCA_963695975.1. GTDB lineage: Bacteria > Actinomycetota > UBA4738 > UBA4738 > HRBIN12 > JBBQVZ01. The sequence continues at coordinate 859,689 of CAVOIB010000002.1, forward strand.
GATGGACAGGTACGCCAGCCCCTCTAGCTGTGCCGCCGAGTAGGCGTGCATGCGACTGGCCCCGTCCCCCTGCAACAGCGCGGAGATCAGCGGGAACATGCTCGCGCACTGGATGGCGACGCCGACCGCGTTCAGCACGAGGAAGAGCAACGCCAGGTCCTGGTTGACCGGCCGCAGGAGCACGTAGAGACCCCAGGCGGCCATCAGGAAGAGGAACGCCGAGAGCAACGCGACGACCAGACCCAGACGGAACGACCCGGGATCCGTGATGATCGTCCGGTAGACCTGCGGCGCGTCACCCAGCCCGATGTGCCCGAGCGCATCCGCGAGCACGGAAGCCAGGATGAACGCCAGATAGAAGCCGCCCGTGATCCGGGCGACCTCGTTCGGCGCCAGGTGATCGGTCGACATCACAGGGATCACCCCTGCATCCCATCGTCCTTCGACCTCCGGGCGGCATCAGGGGTCGTTCGCCCCTGGCTCCGGAGGACCGGGTCCGAACCGCGATCCCCTGATCGGCAAGCGCAAGCGGCTGGCTCAGCCCCGCTCGGGATCACGACTGTGGATCGTGCGAGGGGTCCTCAGGCGTTCGGGACGAAGGCCTCTCTCGTCGCCCGGGGTCGGGCATCACGATGGGAGCGAGAGGGCGAAGTCCGGGGTTCCGGATATGCCGGGCTCCGGCATGACGGAAGGGGCGACCATGTCACAGCAAGTGACTCCCTCGGTGATACCCGTGATCGTGCCTGGAGCCCGGACGGAGCGAGACGTCCCGCCCTGGCGTCAGGGGATGCGCTCAGACAGGAAGGTTGCGACCCTCGTGGGGGTCCTCTTCATCGTCGGCGACATCGCAGGCGTGTTGAGCTTCGCGTTGATGAGCAAGATCTTCGAAGGCCCGGGCGTGCTCGGGAACATCGCCACGAACCATGGCCGGCTCGTGGCCGGGGCGCTGCTCGTGATGGTGATGGGGTTCGCCCTCGCGATGATCCCGGTCTTGCTGTATCCGATCTTCCGCAGGTACGACGAAGCCATGGCGCTCGCGTGCGTCGTGTTCCGCGGTGCGATCGAGACCGTGACGTATCTCGCGACCGCGATCGCGCTCCTGACGCTCGCCGAACTCGGTCAGGGGTACGCGGACGGGGGTTCCATCGCCGGCGCGGGCCAACAGACCCTCGCCACGCTGCTGACGGCGGTCCGCGGTCCCATCACGGCGAACGTCACCGCCATCGTCTTCAGCATCGGAGCCGCGATCTTCTACTCCCTCTTCTATCGATCCAGGCTCATCCCCCGGTGGCTCTCGGTCTGGGGGCTCGTCGGGGCCGCCCTGTACCTGGCGGCACCGGTCCTCGAGCTGTTCGGCTCCCCGCTCGGCGCGCTCATGGCCCCGCTCGCCGTGGCCGAACTGGTCCTCGCCGTCTGGCTGATCGTCAGGGGGCTGGACTCATCGCCGACGGACACTCTGGAGATCGACGAGAGCAGACCGGCGATGGTTCGGTCCGTGACCCAGCCAGGGGTCGGCGCTGGAGGTCGCGACCGATGAAGGCCATCGTGCAGTCCACGTACGGCTCACCCGATGATGTTCTGGATCTCCAGGACATCGCCAAGCCCGTGGTCGGAGATGGCGAGGTGCTGGTACACGTCCGCGCGGCTTCCGTCCACCTCGGTGACTGGATCCTCATCACCGGCGTGCCGCGGATCACGCGGCTCGGTACGGGTCTCCGCGCCCCCAAGCATCGGGTTCCGGGGTCCGATGTCGCCGGCACGGTCGAGGCGATCGGCAAGGACGTGAAGAGACTCCGCGTCGGTGACGAGGTATTCGGCTATTGCGTTGGCGCCTTCGCCGAGTATGGGAGTGCGCCGGAGGACCACTTCGTGCATAAACCAGCCAGGCTCTCCTTCGAGCAGGCCGCGGCCATCGGTGTATCCGCCACGACCGCCCTCCAACTCCTGCGCGATCAGGGGAAGGTGAAGGAGGGACAGAGCGTCTTGATCAATGGTGCGTCCGGAGGCGTGGGCCCGTTCGCCGTGCAGATCGCGAAGGCCTTCGGGGCCGAGGTCACCGGCGTGTGCAACACGACGAACGTGGACATGGTCCGCTCGATCGGGGCCGATCAGGTCATCGACTACACCAAGACGGACTTCACCCAGGAAGCGTCCCGCTACGACTTCATCCTTGACAACGTTGGCAATCATCCTCCGTCGGATGTCAGGCGCGCGCTCACCCCGAACGGGCGGCTGCAGTCGAACGGTGGAGGTCATTCGAAAGGCGCCCTCGGCCGTGTCATCAAGACAGCCTTCTCGGCGATGTTCTTGCGAAAACAGCTGCCCCCTTCCCTCAAGAGACAGAACCCTGAGGATCTAGTCGCTCTGAAGGACCTCGTCGATGCCGGCAAGATCACGCCGGTCATCGACGGAACGTACCCATTGAGCGCGACTTCCGAAGCGGTCGAGCACGTCGCAGAAGGACACTCGCGAGGAACGCCCGTCATCACCATCTAGGAAGGCGTCGGTCATCGCTGAGCCGGCGGGGACCCAACCCAGGGGGCCTTGGGTGGACGACTCGTGGGTATACGGATCCTACGTAGGATTCCTCTCGGGGAAATACACCAGGTGTTGGGGGTACCTTGGCCTCGGCGAGGGCGGCGTTCACTTCGCCGGCGAGCACGCATCGACGTACGCGCAGGGGTCCCTCGAGGGGGGCGTGCAGAGCGGAGATCGGGTGGCGAGAAGAGTTCTGGCAGCGGTCGGGACGGCCGCTCGGTGGAAAGGGGATGCGTCATGAGTGCGCGTAGTAGAGCGAGGCGAGAGCTGCGCCTCCTTGGCATCGGCGTTGCCGTGATGGCGGCGATGGCATTTTCCGTCGCGTCCGCCGGGACCGATCATGTCTCGCCGACACCGTTCGGCGAACCGACCAAGGGGATCCCCAACCCCTCGAAGAACATCACCGCGGTTCGCGGCGACCGGATGTGGGGCTGGACCGAGCAGACCCGCTCCGAGGTGCTCGCCCGCCATGGCGTCGTTGCGACCAGCCAGCCGTTGGCCGCTCAGGCCGGTCTGCAGATCCTCAAGGACGGCGGCAACGCCATCGACGCTGCGGTCGCGACGGCGGCGATGTTGGGCGTCGTGGAGCCGCACAGCGCCGGGATCGGCGGTGACATGGAAGCGATCTACTATTCGGCGAAGGATCAGCGACTGTACGGACTGAATGCGGCCGGCTGGGCGCCTGCATCGGCAACGCCGGCCTTCTACCATGCGAAGGGACTGAACTACGTGCCGCCGTACGGCGTGCTCAGCGTGACCGTGCCCGGCGCCGTGGACGGCTGGAGCCGGCTCCTCAACCGGTTCGGCCGCATGTCACTCGCCCAGGTGCTCCAGCCATCGATCGAAACCGCCAGCCAGGGGTTCGGGCTGACCGAGCGGATCCGCGGCGACTGGAAGAGCTACAACAACTTCTACGTCGACAAGCTGCGCAAGGACCCCGAATCGAGCAAGGTGTTCCTCCGCGGCGGCCACGTGCCGGCCCTCTACAGCATCTTCCGGAACCCGCACCTGGCCCGGGCCTACGAGTTGCTGGCCAAGGACGGACCGAGCGCCTTCTACCGCGGCCCCATCGGGCGCGCCATCGTGCACCGGATGAACAGGGGCGGCGCGGACTGGAAGATGTCCGACCTGAGCTCGTTCAAGTCGCAGTGGGTGAAGCCGATCTCCACCAACTACAAGGGTTACGACGTCTACCAGATGCGGCCACAGACGCAAGGCTTCGCCACGCTCGAGATGTTGAACATCCTTCAGGAGTGCGGGCCGCGCATGGGCTATAACCTGCGCGCGCTCGGTCCTCGCTCGGCGGAGTTCTGGAGCATCCTGGTGCAGGCGAAGCGGCTCGCCTACGCGGACCTGCAGCGCTACAACGGCGACCCGCGGTTCGTGCACATCCCCCTCAAGCGGCTGATCTCGACGCGCTACGCGCGGTCGCTGTGCAGCCAGATGAGCCTCACGCAGGCGCCCCCGCCGCTGGATGCGAAGGCCAGCCGCGAAGCCTCAGTGTCCATCGCTGCTCCCGAGCGCGGCGATACCGTCTACCTGACGACAGCCGATCGGTGGGGCAACATGGCGTCGTTCATCTACAGCATCTATGACTACTTCGGATCGCAGATCTCCGTGCCTGGCTATGGGTTCCCGATGAACGACCGCGGATCGTTCTTCAACCTCGATCCGTCCTCGCCGGATGTGATCGCGCCGCACAAGCGGCCGTTCATGACCATCATCCCGGGGTTCGTGATGAAGGACGGCCAGCCGCTGCTCGCGTTCGGCAACATGGGCGGCGACGAACAGGCGCAGGCCCAGGCCACAGAGATCGTGAACATGATCGACTTAGGTATGAACGTGCAGGCTGCGGGCGACGCCGCCCGGTTCCACCACAGCCAGAGCGCGGACCGGGTCGATCTGGAATCGCAGCTGTACGACCTGGTCGGCGCGGAACTGAGCGCCATGGGCTACGACGTCAGGCGCGTCGCAGGTACCGACGACGTGTTCGGCGGCTACCAGGCGATCTACTTCCAGCGGGCGCCGAGGTCGAAAGCACCGCAGGAATGGACGACCGCGGGGGATCCACCCGTGAACGGCGTCTACCGGGCGGCGTCAGACTTCCGAAAGGACGGCGAAGCGGTCGGCTGGTAACCCCTCAGCCGAGGGGTGGTGGGCCTCCAACGGCGGCCCGCCACCCCCTCCGCCTGCAGAAGCTCCTGGGGACCGGTCGGCTGCGGCGAGCACCCTGTCGGCGAGCCCGGTCTCCAACTCGGATGCGCCTGAACGCGGCAGAGCCATGGTGGATCCCCCCGAGCGTCGACGGACCCTTGAACCTGGGCGAGTCGGACTAGACTGCGACGTCCCATCCAGCGGAAGTTGCCATGGTCGAACGAGATCACCGAAGGCGGACCGGTCCGGGCCTGGTGTCGGCGGGAGCGGTGGTGTTCGCCCTCCTCGTTGCGAGCCTCGTTCCGGGGATGCCGGCCGGGGCCGTCGTCGCAGGGACATCGAGCGCGCGACGATCTATCCCGCCGCCCGTGAGCAAGGGCACGCTGAAGATCGTCGGCGACATGGCGGACGGCGGCGTGGTCGAAGCGAAGGGGCTCTCGTGGGCACCTCCCGACCTCCCCTCCGGAGAGCGCCTCCTCAGCTTCCAGGTGGCGTACGTCTGGCGGGCATGTGCAGGGGGGTCATGTGTGCCCGCATCCGATACGACCGCGACGCCGTTCGCCGCGAGCCGCTACATCGTCGGCCACGCGGACGTGGGGAAGCGCCTGAAGTTGACGGAGACCGCGACCGAGGTGGTGGAGACCGATCCCGCGACCTTCTCGTTCAGCGTCGTCCGCGCCTCGGTGACCGCCACGACGACCGCGTCCGTGCAGGGGTTCGCCGGCCGGGCGCCGAGGACCGAGTTCGTCAACGGGACGCCCGAGCAGCGCACGGCCTCGACCGAGGAGTACTTCCAGGTCGATCCGCCGCACTTCGATACGGCGGACCCGACGCCGCGTCTCTCCTACCGGATCGACGGCGGGGGATGGAAGACCGTGTCATCCAGGTACCGCTTCTACACGGGGACGCTCGACGTCGGACCACACCACGTGACGGTGCGCACCTCGAACGCAGCAGGGGCGACGACGACCTCGTTCCACTGGCAGGTCATCCCCATGCCGGCGCCCGAGCCCTGCGTGGCGCCCCCCTTCGGTGCGTGCTGGTATCCGCCGCACCTCGACAGCACCAACCACCCTATGCGTTGGGACTGGCAGATCGGGCGTGTGACGCCGCTCGAACGCACCGGCTCCGGCGCCGTCGACATCTACGACATCGACGGGTTCCTCACGACCACCGCCGAGGTCGACCAGATCCACACGACGTGGCAAGCGGCGACCCTGCCCCACCCGAAGGCCATCTGTTACCTGGACCTCGCGTGGGAGGACTACCGGCCGGACGCGACGGCGACGCAGTACGGAGGCAGGTTCCCGGCCGACACGATCGGCAACGTCTACTACGGCTATCCGCAGGAGCGGTGGGTCGACTTCCGCCAGCTCGATGCGCTCAAGCCGATGCTCGACGCGCGGATCGCCATGTGCGCGCAGAAAGGGTTCGACGCCGTCGAGTTGGACGACATCGACAGCTTCGAGCCCGCGTCGACGAGCGGTTTCAACCTCACGCCGGGCGACGCGCAGAACCTTCTGGCCTGGGTCGACAACGAGGTCCATCGCATGGGGATGGCGGTGCTCTGGAAGAACACCGGCATCCTCAGCTGGTGGGGACGCGACTACAGCGACGGTGCGGTCGTGGAGGAGTGCTACGTCTACAGCGAGTGCTTCTCCTCTCAGGTCGCGGGAGGGTCGAACGTCGGCATCACCTGTACACCCCTCGCCGGGCTCGACCCCGTGCGGGTGGGACGACTTCACCACCGACGTCACCGCGAACCAGCCGACCGGGAAATGGGTCGGGGAGGCCGAGTACGGCGCAGATCACTACGTGTGCGACCCCGGGCAGACGTGCTCGCACAAGAAGTCGTTCGCCACCTACTGCGACGTCATCTACGGCCAGAGCTACGGCTTCGCGGCCGTCAAGTTCGACGTCAACCTTGATGGGAAGACGTTCTTCCCGTGTCCGAGCGGCGCCTGATCCGGATCCACCGCGTGGGGGACCCGCCCTTCGGGCGCGATGTCGTGAAGCCGCCTGCCACGGTGCCGCTCGTGTCGCTGAACATCGCGTAGTCGGGCATGTTCGGGTCCGTCTGGATCTTCCAACCGAAGGCACCTCCGAAGAACCGACCGAGCTCCTCCGATTCGACCCTCCTCGCGATGGAACTCGATCCACTCGATCGCGCCGTGTGTGATCGCGCCTCCTCCCAGGAGAGCTGAGGGTATACGGTCCGGTGAGGAACACGGGCGCCAGTCTGGATGTGTCATCCGATCGCATGGAAGGTCGACATGTGGCATGCAACCAGTGAGTTCGCGGTGGGATCGTGGAACGAGGAGACGTACATGGAGCTCGACGGTGAGGCCAAGCTCACACGAGCGAGCGTCACCGGGAGCCTGACCGGCGACATCACCGGCACCAGCGAAACCGAGTGGCTGATGGTCTATCGACAGGACGGCACGGCACGCTACGTCGGGCTGCAACGGGTGGACGGATCGCTCGGAGGGAAGGACGGCAGCTTCGTCGTCGAGAACAACGGCGCTTTCGACGGTGGCGAGGCGAAGGGAACCTGGTCGGTGGTCCCGGGCTCCGGCACCGGTGACCTCGCCGGGCTCAAGGGCGAAGGAACGTTCAACGCGCCGCTCGGCGAGAAAGCGACGATCAGTATCGAGTACACGTTCGAATGACCGGCGGCCCCTGCCCGGTTCCGACGGACCGGTCGAGCAGCTGGCACTAGCGGGACGAGGACTCGTTCAGGCTAACGGCAGCTCGGATGAGGGTCGCGAACGCCTTGTCATCGATCTCATCGTCCTCGTGGAAGTCGATCGCGCGCCGGGTGTTGCCTTCGAGGCTTGAGTTGAACAGTCCCGAAGGATCCTTCAGCGAGGCCCCCTTGAAGAACGTAAGTTTCACGACGCTCTTGTACGTCTCGCCGGTGCAGATCGGACCTTGGTGAGACCACACCGGAACCCCGGGATTGGTAGCCTTTCTCCACTTCCACTCCTCGACCACTTCGGGGTCGGCCTGCTTGATCAGGGCGCGAAGCCTGGAGAGGGTCTTGCCCCGCCAGTCGCCCAGTTCTTCGATCCTCGCGTCTATCAGCTGAGATGGAGACTCGACCTTCTGCGCGGAACTCTTCTTCATGATCCGGCTTCCTAACGTAGCGCGTCGATCGACGCGGTCGCGACGACCCCTTCGACGCTGCGCGCCAGTTTCGCGTCCAGGGTCATGAACGCGTCTGCCTGCAGCTGAGTGAGTGCGATGTACTCGGCCGTATAGGTTTCTGCCCATCCCATGCGCTCCGCCACCTCCCAGGCCCGACGCCGGAGTACGGCGTCGCCGAGGAGCCGGACCTTGATCCGCCCGATGCGCTCGAGGCGGTCGCGCGCGACGTCCGCGGGGAGCTCGCCGCGATGGAGGGCCTCGTGCAGGGCCGACAGCGTCTGGGATCGCAAGAGGGTGGGGGCGAGGAGCTCGTGGTCGCTGGAGACTTCGAGCCCCGAACTAGCCAGGTGGAGGACGGCGCTGGTGTCAACGACGAACCTAGTCATCGAGTGCCTCACATCGGGTGTAGGAGCGTTACGACGCTACCATCGCGCCCTCCAGGGAACACCGCCTAGCGCTACGCGAAGCCCAGGACGCCCGCTCGAATGAGATCGATGAGCTTCGCGTGAACCGGAGACCATGAGTGAGCGCGAGCTCACGTCGAGGACGAACCGGACGCCTCGCGATCGCGGAACCACCCGACGGTCGCTGCGATGGCGTCGGCCAGCGGCGTCTCCACGAACGGTCCGAAGGCCGACTGGAACTTCGAGGTGTCGACGATCCAGGGGTCGGTCCATTGGTAGATCGTCTCTTTGATCTCGCGGACCATCGGGCTGAAGATGCCCGCGATCTGCAACATCACGGGCGAGACGGCGGAGATCCGCTGTGGTGTGTCGGCCGCGTCGCAAACGGCCGTCAGGAACTCACGGCCGGTCACGGCCGGTCCCGCCGGAAGGTGCCAGACCTCTCCGTCGGCTCCCTCCTCGGTTCCCAACGTCACCAGGCCACGCGCCATGTCCGGCAGGTAGGACACCGTGTGCGGCTGGTCGAGGGACCCCAGCCATGACAGCTTCTTGCCTCGCAGGACCGACGCGAACACGCGTTCCCCGAGACCGCTGTCGATCCCTCGAGGTCCGTAGTAGTCGCTCGAACGTCCGATCGCCACGCGGAGCTTCCCCTCCGCGTTCGCGCGCAGCAGTTCGGCTGCGAGCTCGACGCGGGTGCGCCCCTTCTTGCCCTGGGCGGTTGCGGGGCTGTCTTCACGCAGCGGGTTGGTGCCCGGCGCGTACACATACAGGTTGTCCGCGAACACGAGCTTGGCACCCACGGCAGCCGTGGCATCGACGATGCGCCGGTTCATCTCCGGGAACTCCTGCGGCCACCGCGTGTAGGCGGGTTGCGCGCACTGGTAGACGACCGCGGCGCCGGCGAGTGCCGCCGAGAGCGCCTCCGGGTCGGTGACGTCGGCGCCGACCAGCTCCGCACCCTCGGGTTGGAACCCCGTGCCGCTCCGGGTCACGCCCCGGCCGGGCAACTCCCGGCGGACCAGTTCCTCCAGTACGGCGCTTCCGGTACCGCCGTTGGATCCGAGCACCACATGCAGCCCACTCACGCTCGGCCCCTTCGCCTCGTCACGTATCCGGCTCTTCCTGGTCGTGATGGTAGTGCCCCCGACCGCTGACACCTCTACCGCGTGATCGGTGCATAGGCCTGTCTCGTGGGTTGACGGAGTTGGCGGCGTGACTACCTCCGTGGGCGGATCCCGCCGAACAGGGGGAGCAACGGCCTGATGTGATCAGCAGGTCACGTGCAGGATCGCGTTCGTGTCCTTCGCCTCAGCCTGCAAGGCCCGGATGGCTTCACGGGTCGGGACGGTAACTAGCTCCACCTCGCGACGGAGGGCCTCGTGCCTCACCTCGTCCATCACGGGAAGGGCGCCATCAGCCCCGGTCCCGACCACGAGGCGCCGGCAATCCCAGGGGATGTTCTCCTCGATCGACAGCGGGGTGTGGCCGAAGGCAGAGCGGAGGGGCCTCGACTTCTTCTTCTTGCGCTTGCGGACCTGACCACGATCGATCACCACGTCGTGCTCGTACGTCACGCCGTCGATGCGGATCGAGCCGAAGGTGAACCGGTCTATGCGCATCTCGACGGCATCACGCGAGCAGACCCTGGAGCACTCGGTCGAACGTGCGCGCGATCTGCTGGTAGCCGGTCCGGTTCGCGTGCGGGTCGCCGAAGAACTTCGTCGAGCAGAACCACGTCCACCTGCAGGCGAGGGCGACGTTCACGGGGATCCGACCGCGGCCGGGCACCACGACGGTGTCCGTGAAGTCGTCGATCCGGAACGTCGCGGCCACGTCCGCCACCGCGGCCCCGGCGTCCCGGTACGCGCTCGCGAGACCGGCGTTCAGCACGGCGATGACCTGCAGGCTGGCTCGCGCCAGCGCGCGACCTCCCGGGACCAGACCCCAGAACCCGAGGAGCGGGTCGTAGTACGTCATGGCGACGATCGGCACGTCCGGTCCCGCCGCGGCACCCAAGGCATCGACGATGTCTGTGATCCTCGTCCGCTAGCCGGGGGAGCAGATCGACCGCGCATGCCCCGTCGAGCAGGCCGGTGTTATCGAGGCATCGATCGAACAGGTCGTTCGCGCCGATGTCGATCGTGATGAACGCGACCTGCCCGGGATGCGCTTCCAGGAACGCGACCGCCTCGTCGAGCTGCGACCCGGCCGCGTACCGGCACATCGAGTGTGTCCCGGTGATCATCGAAAGGCTCGTCTCGCCAACGCAGCCCACGTTCCGAAGACCGAGCGTTGGGATCTGCTGTTGGGTGCTCCGCCACAGATCGTCGACGTAGTCCGTTCGTGGTCTCGCCCATGCCGGGCTGGTAGCCGACCGCCAGCGAGTCCCCGAGCGCGAGGTAGGTGACGGTCTGCCCGCGATCCGCGCGAGCCGCCGGGATACCACCTTGCAGCATCGAGACGATGAGCGTGGCCGCCACGGCCGCCGACGACAGTCTCCGCATGGAGCAACATCTCCCTTCCGTCCGTTCGGGCCGCGCTGACCTGCGGGCGAGCGTAGTTGGCCGATCGACGAGCGCGCAACAAGAGCTTCACGGGCCGGGACCGCTCGTTTGCGCGTCACGGCGACCCACGGGTAAGGTCGGCCTTTCGGGGGGGAGGGGTGCCACCGTGACGACGCAAGGCGAGTTCCCGGTGACGATCATGGCGGCGCCTTCGGTGGTCTGGCCGTGGATCTCTCAGCTGGAGAAGCACGTCGAGTGGTCCAACCACGACTACCGCGTCGAATGGGTATCCGGCGAGCCGAACGCCGTCGGGAGCCGGTACCGCTCGGTCGGCTGGGTCCCTGGCGACAAGAAGCACGTGAACGAGGGAACGATCACCGAGAGCATCCCGAACGAACGCTTCGCGCTCGATGCGGACGACCGTGAGGGAACCTTCCACAACACGTACGTCCTGCGGGACCTGGGCGGCTCGACGGAGGTCACGTTCCACATCGTGTTCCCGGAGATGAAGGGGGCGGCGGCCATCTTGGCGCCGCCGCTGTTCGCCGTGATCGGGAAGTCGGACACGCGCAAGCGGATGCAGCTGCTCAAGGAGAAGGTCGAAGCCTCCATCTGAACCGGCGGGATCGGACGCATGCCCGTCGGGCGGGCGCCGTCGCCTCCAGGGGATCGAAGAGAGGGGACGATGTCCGAGCTCGGACGATCGGGGCGGGTGCTGGCTTCGGTCATCGCGGGGCTGATCATCGGCGCGGTCGAGGTGTTCGTCGCGATCGCGCTCGCCGCGCTCGTGTTCGGCGGCTACCTCGCGCAGTTCCTGGCCGACGGCATCGGGCTGTACCTCGGCGGGGCCGCGATCGTGCTCGCGATCATGGCATGGAGGGCGGGCGCTCGCGGGGTTGTGGGCGGTCTGCAGGAGGCGACGGCAGCCGTCCTGGCCGTCGTCGCCGCGACCACGGCGCTGACCACGTTCGGGGGCACGGAACGCGCCTTCATCACCGTGATCGCCGCGACCATGGTCGTGACGATCCTGACCGGGGTCGTGTTCGTGGTGCTCGGGACGCTCCAGCTGGGCAACCTGGTCCGGTTCGTGCCGTATCCGGTCGTCGGCGGGTTCATCGCGGGCACCGGATGGCTGCTCTTGAAGGGAGGCATCGGTGTTGCCCTGGGTGTGCAGCCTTTCATGCTCACGATCCACGACCAGCTGCAGAGGGACGCACTGCTGCGATGGGTGCCCGCGTTCGCGTTCGGGGTGCTCGTGCTGGTAGCCGTCCGGGTCGTGAAGCGGCCGCTCGTGATCCCCGTGCTCCTGGTGATCGGGGTGGTCGGGTTCGCGATCGGCATGGTCGTTTCGGGATCGTCGCTCGAGGAGGCTCGAGTAGGGGACTGGCTCCTCGGGCCGTTCTTCCCGGGTCCGTTGTGGCAGTCGTGGGCGGGGCGAGCCATCACCGGCGCGGACTGGATGGCGGTCCTCGGACAGGCCGTCGGCATCGCCACGGTGGTGTTCGTCGCCGTGATCGGGGTCCTGTTCAACGTGGGCGGCACCGAGCTGATCCTGCACGGCGACCTCGACACGAACAGGGAGCTCCGCGACGCCGGCCTCGCGAACCTGATCTCGGGTCCGCTCGGTGGCATCCCCGGGTACCACGCGCTCAGCCTGACGTCGCTGGCGGAACGTATGAGCGTGAGCGCACGGACCGCGGGGCTCGCCGCCGCCGCCGTCCCGCTCGCCGCCATCATCTTCGGTGCCTCACTCGTCGAGCTGATCCCGCGTGTGATCGTCGGCGGCGTGCTGGTGTTCCTCGGCCTCTCCTTCATCGTCGAGTGGGTGTGGGACGAGCGGCGGAGGCTGCCGGCCGTCGAGTACGTCGTCGTCCTGGTGATCCTCGCCGGGATCATCGCGAAAGGGTTCCTGCCCGGCGTGGTGATCGGCCTGGTGATGGCCGTCGTGCTGTTCGCCGTCAGCTACGGGAGGATCGACCTGCTGCACGAGATCGCGTTCGGCGACACGTACCGCAGCAACGTCGACCGGCCGCCGGCGGAGCGTGCGGCGCTGCGCTCGATGGGCGACCGGGTCCAGATCCTGCGCGTGAACGGGTTCGTCTTCTTCGGCTCGGCGAACGCCCTGCTCGAGACGATCCGCAAGCGCGTGGAGGCGGGCCCCGTCAGGTTCCTGCTGCTCGACCTCCGGCGGGTGACGGGGGTGGACGCCTCGGCGGTGGTGTCCTTCGTCAAGGTTATCCACCTGGCGGAGGCGAACGGGTCCGAGCTCGTGCTCGCGGGGGCATCGGAGCCGGTGCTCAAGCAGCTGCGGCGCGGCGGGGTCGTGCCCTCCGAGGGGATCGTCCGGTTCGAGCCAGATCTGGATCGCGGGCTCCAGCGCTGCGAGGACGTTCTGCTGGAGGAGGCCCGGGTCGAGCCGCCCGCGGGCTCGGGCCCGGACGACGTGCTCCGCGGCCTGCCGTCGCACCTGCTGGCCTATCTCGAACGCGAGTCGCTGCCCGAGGGCACGGTGCTGATCCGCCAGGACGAGCCGTCCGAGGATGTGTTCGTCCTGGAGTCAGGGCGGCTGCGGGTGGACCTGCAGACCCCCGAGGGAAGGCGGATCCGGCTGCGCACCGTGCTCCCCGGCGTGGTGGTCGGAGAGGTCGCGATGTACACGGGAGTCCCGCGCACGGCGGACGTCGTCGCAGAGGAGCCCAGCGTGGTCCTGCGTCTCCGTCGGTCGGCGATCGACCGGATGGAGTCCGAGGAGCCGGCGCTCGCCGCGGCGTTGCACCGATGGTTCGCCGGGATGCTGGCGGAGCGCCTGACCGACTCGCAGCGGGCCGTCGACGCCCTCTTCGATTAGACGTTCGGAAGGAGGAGACCGTTGTCCGAGCAGCGACGATCCGAGGGGTGGCTTCCCTCGCTCGCCGCGGGCGTGATCATCGGCGCCGTCGAGTGCGTCCTGGCGATCGCGTTCGCCGCGTTCGTGTTCGGCGGCGTGCTCGTCGGTCGCCTGGGCGACGCCATCGGTCTGTACCTGGTCGCGGCAGCGCTGACGCTCGCGATCCTGGCCTGGAGGGCGGGTCGCCGGGGCGTGGTGGGAAGCGTGCAGGATGCGGCGGCGGCCGTGCTCGCGGTCGTGGCCGCGGCCACGGCGGCGAAGGCGGCGAACATCGCCTTGGTCGCCCAGGCCACGGCCGTCGGCACGTTCGAGAAGCCCGACGTCTTCCTCACCGTCATCGCCACGACCCTGGTCGTGACGGTCCTCTGCGGCGTCGTCTTCTTGGTCCTCGGGACCTTCCGGCTCGGCAACCTGGTCCGGTTCGTGCCGTACCCGGTCGTCGGCGGCTTCCTCGCCGGCACCGGGTGGCTGCTCCTGAAGGGCGGCATCTACGTCGCCTCCGGCGTGCAGATCCACCTGCGCACGACCGGCCTCATGATCGACTCGGCGACGCTCGAGCACTGGCTCCCGGCATTCGCGTTCGGTGTGATCCTGCTCCTCGCCGTCCGGCTGGTGAACAAGCCTCTGGTCATCCCGATCGTGCTCGCGGCCGGCCTCGCGCTGTTCGCTATCGGCATGCTCGTCACGGGTTCTTCGATCGACGCCGCACGGCACGGGAGATGGCTGCTCGGGCCGTTCGAGTCGGCGCGGTTGTGGCAGCCGTGGACCCTGCGTGCGCTCGGCGGGGCGGACTGGTCGGCGGTGTTCGGACAGTGGGCGGGGATCGTGACCGCGGTGCTCGTCGCCTCGATCGCGATCCTGTTCAACATCAGCGGGAGCGAGATCGTGCTGCACAAGGACCTCGACACCAACAGGGAGCTCCGCGACGCCGGTGTCCTGAACGTCATCTCCGGCGCGATGGGCGGCATCCCCGGCTATCACGCGCTCAGTCTGACGGCGCTCGCGGAGCGCATGAGCGTGAGCGCGCGGACAGCCGGCCTGATCGCCGCGTTCGTCCCGCTCGCCGCCGTCGTGTTCGGCGCGTCGGTGATCGAGCTGATCCCGCGCCTGATCGTCGGCGGCGTGCTGGTGTTCCTGGGCCTCGCCTTCATCGTCGAGTGGGTGTGGGACAAGCGCCGGACCCTGCCGATCTTCGAGTACGTCATCGTCCTGGTGATCCTCGCGGGGATCATCGTGCAGGGGTTCCTGCCCGGCGTGGTGCTCGGCCTGGTGCTCGCGGTCGTGCTGTTCGCCGTCAACTACGGCCGGATCGAACTGGTGCAGGAGGTCGCGTTCGGGGACACCTACCAGAGCAACGTCGACCGGCCGCCCGCCGAGCGCGGGGCCCTGCGAACGATGGGCGAGCGGGTCCAGATCCTGCGCGTGCACGGGTTCGTCTTCTTCGGGTCGACGAGCGGTCTGCTCGAGCGGATCCGCAAGCGGGTCGAGGTTACTCCGCCGCGGTTCCTGCTGCTCGACTTCCGTCGCGTGACGGGCGTGGACGCCTCGGCGGTGATCTCCCTGGTCAAGGTCGCGCACCTCGCGGAGGCGAAGGGGTTCGAGGTCGTGTTCACGGGGGCGTCGGAGACCGTTCGAGGACAGCTGGCCCACGGCGGCGTGCTGGCGTCGGAGGGCATCGTCCGGTTCGAGCCGGATCTGGATCGCGGCCTGCAGCGGTGCGAGGACGTTCTGTTAGAGGAGTCCTGGTCCGATGGTTCGGCCGTGGAGGGGAACGAGGCGCTCGTGGACCTGCCGCCGCATCTGTGGCCTTACCTCGAGCGCATGCCTATCTCGGAGGGCACCGTGTTGATACGTCAAGACGACCCGCCCGACGACGTGTTCGTGCTGGAGTCGGGCCGACTAAGCGTGGAGATGGTGACGCCCGAGGGCATGCGGATGCGGCTGCGCGCGGTGCGTCCGGGCGTGGTGGTCGGCGAGGTCGCGATGTACACCGGCGTTCCGCGCACGGCCGACGTGGTGGCCGAGACGCCGAGCGTTGTCCTGCGCCTCAGCCGGGCGTCGATCGAGCGGATGGAGTCCGAGGAGCCCGAGGTGGCCGCCGCGCTGCACCGATGGCTCGCGAGGACGCTCGCCGAACGGGTGAGCGTCACGTTGCGGGCGTACGACGCCCTCCTCGACTGATTCAGAAGTCGCGGCGCCCGTCGAAGTGGGTGGCGACCTCGGGCCGGGTCAGCTGGTAGAGCGCGATCCGATGACCGCCGGGCGAGCGGAACGAACAGCAGGGACCGTGCGGGATCTCGAACGTGTGCTCGCTGACCCATCCCGACGCCTCCAGTTCGGCCAACGTGGCGTCGAGGTCGGCCACGCGGAACACGAGGACGGGGCTCTCGCCTTCCAGGTGATCGGCGAGCAGGAGCCTCGGCGAGTCGGGCGCAAGCTCGATCGCGGCCACCCGAGCACCCATCCCTTCGATCGCGAAGATCACACGACCTCCGAGCGTCTCGGTGAAGAACACCATGTCGGCGGCCACATCGCGGCTGGGGATATAGAGGAAGTCGAGTCGCTCGAAGGGCGGAGCCGTTCCCTCAGGCATCCCGCCACACTACGGGACCGCGATCGTGACAACCGAAGCCCGACCGACCTGCAAGGATGTCGTCGATCGTCGTACCCGCGGAGGCGGGCGTGAGCGAAGGGGGGCGGCATGACGCGAACGGTCTTCACCGGTGGACGGGTGTTCGACGGAACCGGGGCGGCGATCTCGGATGCCGACGTCGCGATCCAGGACGGCCTGATCGTCGACGTCGGTGCCGGCCTGGACGGCGACGAAGGGGTCGACTGTTCCGGGAAGGCGCTCTTGCCCGGTCTGTTCGACTGCCACGTGCACCTCGCGTTCCGGTACGAGGACTTCGATGACGCCAGGGTGATGAACGAACCGTTCTCGATGCCGTTCTTCCGGATGGCGGAGAACCTGCGGGTCACGCTCGCCCTCGGCATCACGACCGTCCGAGACGCTGCGGGCGCCGACGCGGGTCTCAGGCTGGCGGTCCAGGAGGGGACGCTCGTCGGTCCACGGATGCAGATCAGCGTCAACATGCTCTCGATGACGGGAGGCCACAGCGACGCCTGGCTCCCGAGCGGCGCGGTCGGTCCGTGGGGCGTGACGTTCCCTGGCATGCCTTCCGGCGTCTGCGACGGCGTCGAGGGCGTCGCTCGGAAGGTGCGCGAGATGATCCGCGCCGGTGCCGACGTGATCAAGATCGCGTCCTCCGGCGGGTTCCTGTCACCGAGCGACGATCCGCGTCAGCCGAACTTCTCGCAGGCCGAGGTCGACGCGATCGTCGCGACGGCCGCCGATCTCGGATGTTGGGTGATGTCGCACGCGCACGGCGCGGAGGGGATCAAGCGCGCGATCCGCGCCGGGGTCCGCTCGATCGACCACGGTACGTTCCTCGACGAAGAGGCCGTCTCGATGATGGTCGAGCGCGGGACCTGGCTGGTGCCCACGCTCACGGCGGGCGACACGACCGATGCGCTCGCGGAGGATCCCCGGATCCCCGACGTGGTCCGCGAGAAGCTGCGCGGGCTCGGACGGCCCGAGCTCGATGCGTTCCGGATGGCGGCGGATGCCGGCGTGAAGATCGCGATGGGCACGGATTGTCCGGTGTCCCCGCACGGCACCAACCTGAACGAGCTGCGCCACATGACGGAGCACGGACTCACCCCGGAGCGCGCGCTCGTCGCGGCCACGTCGAGCGCCGCCGAGCTCATGGGACTGCAGGACGAGCTCGGCACGCTCGCGCCGGGCAAGCGCGCCGACGTGGTCGTGGTCGACGGCGATCCGTTCGCGTTCTCGACGCTTCCCGAGCGCGTCGTCCAGGTCTGGAAGGACGGCGCCAAGGTCGTGCCGTTCGCTTGACGCTCGGTTCGCGGATTTCCGCCGATGGGCGTACGATCGGTGGGACTCCGAGGGAGGGAGGTTCCATGGCCAGCTACGTCAGTCTGCTCAACTGGACCGACGAAGGGGTAAAGCACATCGCCGGTACGGTGGACAGGGCAGAGGCGGCGAAGAAGATGGTCGCCGACATGGGCGGCACGCTCGAGGTCTACTGGACGATGGGTCAGTTCGACATGGTCGCGATCTCGGAGTTCTCCGACGATGAGACCGCGGTCGCGTTCCTCGCCCAGCTCGGGTCGTTGGGCAACGTCCGCTCGCAGACGATGCGCGCGTTCGACGCTGAGGGTGTTCGGGCGATCATGTCGAGCAAGATGTGACCGCTACCGTCACACGGACGGCACGTTGCGCGTGGTTCAGCCGGGCTTGAACGCGGGCAAGCCGTCGTCGGGCTCGGACAAGATCTTCGGTTCGGCGTGGAGCAGTCCCGCCAGGGTCGACGACGCTCGGTTGACGCCGTCCCGATCCCACGACTCGACCACGTCCGCGACGCGGCCGTCCCCGTCGACGACGACGACGGTCGGGGCCGAAGCGATGCCGTAGGCGTCGGAGGCCGTGTACGGCGGCAGGTCCGGCACCTGCGGGAACCGCCATGCATAGGTGGCGGCGAACGCGTCCAAGTCCTCGGGTGGATCCTGTCCCACGCCGACGACCGCTCCCTGGTACGCGTCGCCGAGCCGTGCGAGCGGTGGCCCGGCCATCTGGGTCACGGAACACGTGACCTTGTAGAAGACCAGTGCGTGCGGTCCGGCCACGGCGACGCCGTCGACGGCCGGTGCCTCGGATCCAACCGGGATGGCCATCGGGAGTATGCTACGCGACCCGGCGAAGCGTGGCGGCGCAACCCGTCCCAGGAAGCTTCGGTCAGAGCCAGGTTAGAACGAAAGGGGGTTCCACGTGCTCGCGAGCGACACATTCATGGTGGTGTTCCGGATCGTGCACATCCTGGCTGGCGTGCTGTGGGTCGGATCGGTGTTCCTGTTCGCGATGTTCGTGAGCCCGAGCGCGGCCGCCATCGCGCCCGCAGGCGCGCCGTTCATGGCCGAGCTGTTGGGGAAGCGGCGGCTGGTCGACCGCATCATCATGATCGCGATGATCTCGGTGGCCGGCGGGCTCGTCCTGTACTGGCACGACTGGCATCTCTACGGGAGCTTCGGCGACTGGATCGGGTCGAGGTTCGGCGCGACGCTCACGGTGGGGATGGTGGCTGCGCTGACCGCTCTGGGGATCGGCTTGTACGGCACGCGTCCGAACGTGCGCCGGCTGCTCGCGCTCGGCAAGCAGGTGGCGGAGTCGGGCGGCCCGCCGACACCGGAGGTGGCGGCCGAGATGGGCGCGATCCAGGGACGCCTCAAGGTGCTCGCCCGGATGAGCCTGGGCCTGCTGATCCTGGCGGTGCTCGCCATGTCGACCGCGCGCTACCTCTGACGATCTCCCTACGGCACGGGTGGCGGAGCCGACGCCGTCGCGGCATCGAGTTCGGCCAGATCGGCGTCGCTCAGCTCGACGGCCGTCGCGCCCGCGTTGTCGAGGGCGTGCGCGACGTTCGACGTGCCGCAGATCGCCGACGTGACCCCCGGCTGGTGCAGCACCCATGCGATCGCGACCTGCGCGATCGTCGCACCCAGGCGTGTCGCCAGCGGCCGGAGCAGGTCGACGAACGCGATGCTCCGGTCGAGCCGGTCGCCCGCGAACAGACGTCGGTAGAACCGCGAGTCGTGCCATTCGGGCCCCCACTGCTCGTGACCCGTCTCACGGTTGAGGGCACCGGTGAGCACGCCACTCGCCAATGGCTCGTAGATCACCGCGGCGATCCCCAGCTCACCGCAGCGCGCGATCACCGGACGCTCCTCCTCGTGATCGATCATCGACAGGCCCTGCTGGATCACGTCGACGGGCCGGGTGGCATGGCAGGTCTCGATGTCCGCGATCTCGTGGTTCGAGAGGCCGATCGCGCGGACGAGTCCGTCGTCCACGAGGCGAGACATGCCGCCCCAGGCCTCCGCGAGCGGCACCCCCCCATCCACGTCGGGCCAGTGGATCACGTAGATGTCGATCCGATCGGTGCGGAGACGCTGCAGGCTCGCTCGACAGGCGCCGGCGACCTGCTCGGGGCGCAGGCCGGATCCATCCGGTGCCGGCGCGACCTTGGTGGCGACGACGAGCTCGTCGCGGATGCCGGTGATCGCCTCCCCGATCGCCGTCTCGTTCCGCGAATCGAGGTACACCTCGGCGGTGTCGAGCCAGTTCACGCCGGCATCGAGCGATGCCGTGACGATCTCGCGTGCCCGCTCGATCGAGAGGTTCTCGCCGTCTCCGAGCTCGAGTCCACCGAGTCCGATCGCGGAGACCTCGACCCCTGACGCGCCCAGCGCTCGCGACTGCATCGGCTCCGCTCCAGGCTCCGCTGGTCAGCCGACGATGAACGTGCCGTTCATCGTGGTCGGATGCACCTGGCATTCGAACCGGTACGTGCCCGCATCCAGGGCGCCCACGTCATAGGTCGTCGTGGACGGGCCGACCACGATCTCGCCGGCGAACACCGGATCGGACCCCTCCTTCTCCGGGAGGATCGCGACGTTGTGCGACGTGCCCGGATCCTGGTTGTCGAACGCGATGGTGATCGCCTCACCGGCGGGCGCCGCCAGGCAGTGCGTGTCGAACTGGACCTTGCTCGCCGTGATCGACAGTTCTGTCCCATCGGGCGTGCAGCTCATGTCATCGCTCGAGGCCATGCCGCTGGAGCTCGGGTAGCCGCCCGAACCCACCGTGACGAGGATCGGCGCTGCCCGGCCGGGGCCACCGAACCCGTACACCCCGTCGGAGAACGTGATGGTCGAGGTGCCGACGACGCCCGCTCCCGGGGCGATCGCCGAGAGGCCGCCCAGGAACCGTACCGGCGCCGGGTCGGCGTACAGGCCACCGAACCAGCGGTTCACCGCCTTGTTGAGCTGGTCGGCCGGGATGTCCTGCAGGATCTGTCCGGAGGAGATGTCGGCCATCTTCGGCCCGGTGTTCTGATAGGCGATCGTGGCCGTCGTTCCCGGCTCGATGCTCGAGGGGACGCCCTCGAGCGCAGACCCGTTCCATGTGAGCGTGAAGTCGGCCGTCGGAAGCGTGCCGGCCTGGTCGACGCCTCCTGCGGTGAACACGTGGTGCATGCCATCGAGCGCGTGCGGGTTCCCTTGGGCGTCGGGCATCCAGCAGAAGGCCGCGTACGTTCCCGGTGGTAGATCGATCGTGACGTCCGTCGACGTCCCCGGGGAGAGCAGGCCGATCGACGGCATGTTCGCCTCGGTCGCCCACGCAGGCGGCGGACCGTGCATGCTCTTCGGGTCGTCGAGGAACGCCTGGATGTCCTCGTCGGTCTTCCCGCCCGTGATCCCCTGGAACTCGACGAAGTGCGGCATGCCACCGATGTTCTCGATGTGAAGCGTCTGCACGCCGGCGGGGATCGTATCCGGCATCAAGAAGTCGAACTCCGTCAGCTGGATCGTGATGGCCTCCGATCCCGTCGTCGACGATGAAGACTCGGTCGTGCTCGGGGTCGTGGTGTTCGAACATGCGGCCAGCAGCAAGGTGATCCCCGCCGCGGAGATGAGCATCCGTCTCATGCCTGTTCCCCTCTGTCGCTGATCGGTCGAGTGCGACGAGAGAGAGTAACGGGCCGGAGCTCGACCCGGAGGGAACCCGGGCGCTGCCGGGCTCACGAGACAAACGGAGCGTCCGTGCGTCATCATGCGGCCTGGATCCGGGGAGGAGCCGTTCAGATGAGTGATCTGCCGAAGGAAGCCAACCTCGTCGTCATCGGCGCCGGCATCGTGGGGAACAGCATCGCCTATCAACTGGCCCTGCATGGATGGAAGGGCATCGTGCTGCTCGACAAGGGCCCGCTCCCGAACCCGGGTGGTTCCACGGGACACGCCTCCAACTTCATCTTCCTGGTGGACCATTCGAAGGAGATGACGGACTTCACCCTGGACAGCGTCCGGCAGTACCAGGAGCTGGGGGTGTTCACGCAGAGCGGGGGCATCGAGGTCGCGCGCACACCCGAGCGGATGGAGGAGCTCAAACGACGGATGGCGTCCAGTCGCGCGTGGGGCATCGAGTCCGAGCTCCTCACCCCCGCCGAGGTCAAGAAGCTGGTGCCCTACGTCGAGGAGAGCGTGATCCTCGGTGGCTTCTCCACACCCGGCGTCGGTGTGGTCGACTCCCTGCGGGCCGGCACGCTGATGCGCGAGAAGGCGCAGGAGCTCGGTGCCCTCACCATCTCGGCGGTCACGGAGATCACGGGGGTCGACGTCGAGGATGGCCGCGTGCGCGGCGTCCGGACCGAGAGCGGCGACATCAAGGCGGATCGGGTCGTGGTGTGCTGCGGCATCTGGAGCCCTCGCATCGCGCGCATGGCCGGCGCATCGATCCCGCTCACGCCGGCGGTGCACCAGATGATCAGCGTCGGACCTGTCCCGATGTTCGCCGACACGGTCGGCGAGATCACGTACCCGATCGTCCGCGACATGGACACGAACATGTACGAGCGACAGCACGGGGGAGACCTGGAGGTGGGGTCGTACGCGCACCGGACGATCCTGATGGATCCCGACGACATCCCGTCGATCGAGGAGTCGGCCATGTCACCGACCGAGCTCCCGTTCACGCAGGACGACTTCGACCCGCAGATGGAGCACGCCCTCGAGCTGGTCCCGGACATCTTGGGCGACGAGCGCGTGGGCGTCCGGTACGCGATCAACGGACTGCTGTCGCTCACCCCCGATGGCGCGCCGATCATCGGCGAGACCCCCGAGGTCGGCGGACTCTGGTCGGCCGCCGCGATCTGGATCAAGGAGGCGCCCGGGATCGCGAAGACGGTCGCCGAGTGGATGACCGACGGCAAGCCCGAGATCGATCCGCACGGGTCCGACATCGCGCGGTTCTACCCGCACCAGCGGACGACGGCCCATATCGCGGCCCGCACGACGGAGGGGTTCAACAAGACCTACGGCATCGTGCATCCCATGGAGCAGTGGCTGTCGAACCGCGACGTTCGGCTGAGCCCGTTCAACGGGCGCGAGCGCGACCTGGAGGCCGTGTTCTTCGAGGCCGTGGGCTGGGAGCGACCGTACTGGTACGGCGCCAACGCGTCGTTGCTGGATGAGTACGGCGAC
Organism: uncultured Actinomycetes bacterium; assembly: GCA_963695975.1. GTDB lineage: Bacteria > Actinomycetota > UBA4738 > UBA4738 > HRBIN12 > JBBQVZ01. Next base: position 882,443 of record CAVOIB010000002.1, read on the forward strand.
CGCGTGATGCCACGTGAGGCCGAGTGGGAGGCGCGTTGGTGGTCGCCGATCGTCAACGCCGAGCATCTGGCGATGCGCGATCGGGTCGGCATCGTCGACCTGTCTGCGTTCGTCGTGCTCGACGTGACGGGACCGGGCGCGCTCGACGCGGTGCAGGGTCTCGCCGTCGCGCAGATGGACGTGCCCGTCGGTCGGGTCGTGTACACGCCGTTCCTGAACGAGGCAGGCGGCATCAAGGCGGACCTCACGATCATGCGCCTGGGGACGAACGAGTTCCGGATCGTCACGGGCGGTCACGGCGGCATGGTCGATCGCAAGTGGATCGTCGATCACCTGCCTGCCGATGGCTCGGCGCAGCTGTTCGACGCCACCTCGGCCTGGTGCACCGTGGGGGTCTGGGGCCCGCGCGCCCGTGACGTGGTCGCGTCGGTGACCGAGGACGACGTCTCGAACGAAGGGTTCGGGTTCGCCAGATGCCGGCCCATCACGATCGGGCCGGTGCGGGCGCTGGCTTCGCGCATCTCCTACGTGGGAGAGCTGGGATGGGAGATCTACGTCCCGATGGAGCAGGGCGCGCGGGTGTGGGACCTCCTGTGGGAGGCCGGGCAGCCTCACGGCATGGTGCCGGTCGGGATCGGCGCGTACGCGGTGACCGGGCGCCTGGAGAAGGGGTACCGCGCGCACGGGAACGAGCTCGATCTCGAGCACGACCTCGTCCAGGCGGGCATGGCGCGCGCGACCGTGAAGGACGATGAGTTCGTCGGGCGCGACGCCTATCTCAAGCAGCGGACGGAGGATCCGGTGCGCGTGCTCTGCACGCTGACCGTTGACGATCCCACCTCGTCGTCCGGGATCAAGCGATACATGATGGGCCGCGAGCCGATCCTCACCCGAGACGGAGAGCCACTCGTCGACGCCACGGGAACGCGCTCGTTCGTCACGAGCGCGGGATCGGGTCCGTCGGTCGGCAAGCATCTGTTGATGAGCTATCTCCCTCCCGAGCACACTCGGGTCGGCGAAGAGCTGGCCGTCGAGTACTTCGGCGAGCGCTACCCGGTGACGGTCGCGGTCGCCGGCGCGACGCCGTTGTTCGATCCCGAGAACACCCGGATGAAGGGCTGAGCTCGGTGGAGGTGCTGGTCTGCGTCAAGCGTGTCCCCGCGACCGGCGGCCGGATCACGCTCACCGAGGACCAGCAGGGTATCGACACCAAGTTCCTGGGGTTCACGGTCAGTCCACACGAAGAATGCGCGGTGGAAGAGGCGGTGCGGCTCGTCGAGGCCCACGGTGGCAGCTCGACCGTCCTGACGCTGGGGCCGGAGGTCGCCGCCGAGCAGCTCCGGAGCGCGGTCGCCGTCGGCGTCGACCGGGCGATCCTGCTCGACGTCGGAGACGACGAATGGGACCCGATGGCGACGGCCGCCGCGATCGTGGACGTGGTCCGCGCCGATCAAGAGGCGGGCCGCGGATCCGACGTCCTGCTCTTCGGGAACGAGTCGGCCGACACCGGCGGCTACCAGGTGGGTATCCGCGTGGCGCACGCCCTCGGCCTGCCGTGCGTGACCGGCATCAAGGGGCTCTCGGTGGTGGACGGCAGAGCGACGGCCCGGCGTGAGAGCGCCGCCGGCGGGTGGGAGATCTTCGAGATCGACCTGCCGGCCGTCTTCACCGTGAAGGAAGGGATCAATCTGCCCCGCTACCCGTCGGTGCCCGGACGCCTGCGCGCCAAGAAGAAGGACATCGAGGTGATCGAGCCCGCGCCGCGCCCCGGTGGGCTCGAGCGGATCAAGCTGAAGCTGCCGCCTGAGCAGGCAGGCGAGGTCGAGATCCTGGGGGAGGGACCCGACGCCGCATCGGCCGTGGTCGATGTCCTCCAGCAGCTCGGGGTGATGGCGCGATGATCCTGGCGTGGGTCGACCACGTGGACGGCATACCCGACGCGTTGTCGCTCGAGGCGCTCACGTTCGCACGCGGTCTGGCCGACGCGTCCGGGGTGCCGCTGGAGGCCGTCGCGGTCGGGGCCGACGCGATGGCCGACCGGCTGGGCGCCTTCGGCGTGCGCACGGTGCACGTGGTCCGGGACGAGCGCCTCGCGGACTTCGCACCGGTCGCATGGGCCCGGGGCGTGGTCGCCGCGATGGCCGCCTCGGCGGCGCAGGCGATCGTGGCTCCCGGGAGCGATCGCGGCAACGAGGTCATGGCGCACGTCGCCGCCATGACGGAGCTGGCGTTGGCGGCGAACTGCACCGAGGTCGAGCCGGGAGACACCTACGTCGTGACGCGGCTCCGCTGGGGAGGAAGCCTCCTGGAGGAGGCGCGCCTGTCCGGGACCGTGAAGCTCTTGACGGTCGCGCCCCACGCGCTCCCGCCCGAGGAGGCACCGGCATCCTCACCGCCGGACGTGAACGAGGTGATACCCACGCTCTCCGAGGCTGACCTGCGGGTCCGTGTCACCGGTCGTGAAGCGCCCGAGGGCGGGCGCATCTCACTCGCGGACGCCCGCGTCGTGGTCGGCGGCGGTCGCGGTGTCGGCAGCGCAGAGGGATTCCGCAACCTCGACGAGCTCGCCGCGCTCCTCGGCGGCGCGGTCGGCGTCTCACGGGCCGTGACCAGCCTCGGCTGGCGTCCGCACGCGGAGCAGATCGGCCAGACGGGTATGCGGATCGCGCCCGATCTGTACATCGCGTGCGGCATCAGTGGCGCGATCCAGCACATCGTCGGCTGCAAGGCGGCGAAGAAGATCCTGGCGATCAATACGGATCGGGAGGCGCCGATCCTCGCCCATGCCGACTACGCCGTCGTCGGCGACCTGCACAAGGTGGTGCCCGCGGTGGCGGAGGAGATCAGACGCCGGCGAGGGTAGGGCTCGGCTAGAGCGAGCTCGCCACGACGAGCCCTTCGAGCACGGCCTCCTCGACGGTTCGGGGGGCGAGGCAGTCACCGACGAGATGCGTCTCGAAGGAGGAGCCGGCGAGGGCGGTCGCGAGTTCGTCGACCGGAAGATGTCCTTGCGAGAGCACGAGCGCCGAGGCGTCCTCGATGGTCACGGGCTCCTCGGTCAGGACGTGCTGGAAGAACACCGTGTCGGCATCCGCTCCGTACGGACGCACCAGCGGGACGATCTCCACGCCGAGCCGCAGCGCCTCGGCGATCATCGCGTCGCGCACGTACTGCTGGATCCGCTGCCCGGCGTGATACCCGCTGACGCCGAGCGTGACGCGGTTCCCCTTCTGCGCGAGCGCGATGGCGACGCCCAGGCCGATCCAGTCGCAGCGCCAGTCGGCCACCACCACGCGGCCGCTCGGAACGTCGGCTCCCTGCAGCACGTCCCAGGCCGTGAGCACGATGAGTGGATCGATCAGCTGGAGCGTGGGCACGCGGGGGCGCGCGCCCGTGGCCACCACGACCGCGTCGGGGTCGAGCTCACCGAGGAGCGAGATGTCGACCCGCGTGTTCAGCAGGATCTTCACTCCGGCCCGCTCGGCCTCCCGCTGGAGGTTGGTGATCGCGCCGCCGAACTCGGCCCGCCCGGGGAGCTCCTGCGCGAGCAGCACCTGGCCGCCGAGACGGTCAGCGGCCTCGACGAGCGTGACGCGATGCCCGCGCTCGGCGGCGACGGCCGCCGCCTTCAGGCCGCCTGGCCCCCCACCCGCCACGACGACATCCTTCACGCGCTTCGTGGGCAGCCGGACGCCGTACGCGCGCTCGCGGCCGGACTCCGGGTACTGGATGCACGAGATGGGATAGCCGGCATGGAAGTGGCCGATGCAGGCCTGGTTGCAGCCGATGCACGCGCGGATGTCGTCGAGCTCGCCGGCGAGCGCTTTCGCCGGCAGCAGCGGGTCGCAGATCAGGGCCCGGGTCATGACGGTCGCATCGGCCTCGCCCAGGGCCAGGATCCGCTCGGCGTCCTGCGGCTGGTTGATGCGACCGGCCACCATCACCGGCACCGACACCGCCTCCTTCACCCGCGCGGAGAGCGGGGCGGTGTAGCCGTTGGGGATCGTCATGGGCGGCACGATGTGGTCCGATCCGGCGAGGGTGGCCGACGTGCCGGCGACCACCGACACGTAGTCGATCAGCCCGTCACGGTCGAGCGCCGCGACCCCGTCGATCGACTCCTGGGGCGTCAGCCCGTCGGGGGATCGCTCGCCGATCGAGACGCGCAGCCCGACCGCGAGATCAGGGCCCGCCCCCTCACGCACCGCGGAGAGCACCTCGCGCAGGAACCGCAGGCGGTTCTCGGTCGTTCCACCGTACTCGTCGGTGCGCAGGTTGATCCGGGGGTTCAGGAATAGCGCTGGCAGATACCCGTGCGAGGCCACCACCTCGACCCCGTCGAACCCGGAACGGCGCACGCGGTCGGCGGAGGTGCCGTAGCAGGCGATCATCTCGCGCACCAGCTCGATGGGCATGGCGCGCGGCATCACGTGGAAGCGCTCGTTGGGAACGGCCGACGGCGCGAGCGCCACCGGGAGTGAGCCGTCGTCGGATTCCATCAGCTCGCGCCCGTCGTGGAACAGCTGCTGGAAGATCGTCGCGCCGTGCGAGTGCACGACCTCGGCCAGGCGCGCCAACCCGGGGATGCACGAGTCGTCGTCGGCCATCAGCACCGTGCTCGTGTAGCGGGCGGACCCGTGAACCCCCGCGACCTGCACGACGATGAGACCGACCCCGCCTTGGGCCCGCGCCTCCTGGTAGGCGACGAGCCGGTCGGACACGCGCCCGTCGGTGGCCATCACGGTGTCATGCCCGGAGGACACGATGCGGTTGCGTATGGTCACCGGACCGATCGTCAGGGGGGCGAACAGGTGCGGAAGTGCTGCTGCGTCCGTCATCGCCTCTCCGCTCCCGTGGCCAAGGGTCACAAGGGTAGCTCCGCACGCTACGCTGTGTCGGCGACCTCGTTCGAGATCGTGCCCCTCCGACGGAAGATATCGATCAGCTGTCGATGGACTGCGAACGCATCGTCTCGGGTTTCCTGGGTCAGCCGGCGAACGCCGTGTCGAGCTTGGCGTTCCTGGTCTCCGCCGTGTGGATCCTCACCCTCGCGTTCCGAGGGAGGCGGACGAACCGCGCCTCCTTGCTCGTGCTCGCGCTGGCCGTCGTCGCGAACGCCGTCGGGAGCTTCGCGCGTCACGGTCCCGATCCGTCCTGGGCGCAGTTCGCGCATGACGCCGCCATCGTGGCCGTCCTGCTCTTCGTCGCGGTCCATGCGCTCGCACGCACCCGAGGATGGCGTCCCGGGGCAGAGATCGGGGCGTACACAGCCGGCATGATCGTGGTCGGCCTTGGCTTGGCCGTGATCCACGGTGCGTCCGATCCGTTCGCCGGCACCCTGGCCGCGGGCGCGATCGTCGGAGAGGTCGCGTCGTTCTCCGATGAACGTCGACCCCCCTCCGCTGTTCCTCGGAGGGCGGTCGCTCGCGGGGTGGGACTCGCCGCCATCGCGCTCGGCGGCGTCGCCTTCCTGCTGGGCCGGACCGGTTCGCCGCTCTGCAACCCCGCGAGCCTGTTCCAGTGGCACGCGCTCTGGCACGTGCTGGTCGCGATCGCTCTCGTCGCATACGCGTACGTGATCTTCGACAGGGCTGAGGTCTCCGCCGAGACCGCTTGACCCCGCGCCTCGCAACGCGTCCACTGAGGCCATGACCGCGAGCATCGGTGAGCTGGCCGACCGAACCCCCGCAACACGCGACCGCTACGTCGACTTCTTGCGGGCCGTCAGCATCCTCTGCGTGGTGATCGGCCACTGGACGATCGCGATGATCCATTGGGATCACGGGTTCATCCGTTCGACGAGCGCGATCGGCCTCACCTCGTGGCTCTGGCTGGCCACCTGGTTCCTCCAGGTGATGCCCATCTTCTTCTTCGTCGGTGGATTCTCGAACCTCGTCGCGTTCGATGCGTCCCAGGCGAAGGGACGGACGACGTGGTCGTTCATCCGGAGCCGGCTCGGGCGGCTGTTGCGCCCCTCGCTCGTGTTCCTCGGCGTGTGGGCCGTGGTGCAGGTGACGCTGCATCTGGCCGACATCGGCGCCACGGCCGGGCCGCCGCTCTGGGGCGATACCCGCCTGCTGCGCGGCATGCTCCCTCCCGGCGCGACGATCCCGTTCGGGCCGCTCTGGTTCCTGGCCGTGTACATCGTCGTCGTCTGCATCTCGCCGTGGACGATCGCCCTGCACCGGCGGTTCGGGCTGTGGGTGCCGGCGGCGATGGTCCTCGGCGCGTTCGGGGCGGACTGGATCGGATTCATGGGCGGCCATCCGATCGCGCGGTGGGCCAACGTCGCGTTCGTCCTGCTGTTCCCGCATCAGCTGGGACATGCCTACGGCGACGGAACCATGCTGCGATGGTCTCGGAAGGTGTTCTGGGCCATGGTGGTGGCGGGGCTCTCAGGATTGGCCCTGCTGACGAACCCCCCGATCTGGAAGCTGTTCGGCCACGTCCGCTACACGTGGTTCCCGGGGATCGGCACGTACCCGAAGAGCTTGCTCGGCACCGATATCGAGGCCGTCTCGAACGCCTATCCGCCGACGATCTGCTTCCTGATGGGCGGCGTGTGGTCGATCGGCGCGGTGATGCTGCTGCGGCCGTACGTCACGCGCTGGCTCCAGCGTCGGCGTCCGTGGACGATCACGATCGCCGTGAACGGCGTGATCATGACCCTGTTCCTCTGGCACATGACCGCCTACCTGCTGGCGGTGCTCGTCATGTGGCCGCTCGGCCTGGGCCACGAGACCGACAGCACGGCGCGATGGTGGGCGGAGCGCGCTCTCTGGCTCGTGGTCCCCGGGCTGATCCTGCTCGGCCTCATCGCCGTCTTCGGTCGCTTCGAGCGCCCGCGATCCAAGGCGTCTACCGGCGCGTGAAGCGCCGGTCCGGGATCATCCACATCACGGCCACCGCGGCGTACAGGGCGTAGGCGATCCAGACGTCGACGTATGCGAGTCCCACGCCTGCCGCGTACAGGACGATCGACGTGTTCCCTTTGAGGTCCGAGGCGATCGCCGTGCCGACGAGCGAATCGCGGCCGTTCGCGCGGATGATCGCGTGCACCAGCAGGAAGTAGGCGAACGCGGCCAGGAGTCCGACCATGCCGAACGATGCGGCCGGGAGCGGCTCGTGGTAGGCCTCGCGGAGCCATTCGGTCGTCACGGGGATCAGCGAGAGGCAGAACAGCAGGAACATGTTCGCCCACATCACCCCGCCGCTGATCCGGGTCGTCGCGCGCAGCAGATGATGATGGTTGTTCCAGTAGATCGCGATGAACGTGAACGCCAGGACGTAGATGAACAGGCTGGGCACCTCGTCCCGGAGCGCCGCGAACGTCACCCCATCGGGCGGCCTGAGTTCGAGGGCGAGGATCGTGATGATGACGGCCATCACGCCGTCGCTGAACGCCTCTACACGCTCGGATCCCATCTCGACCGGCGCGCCGGCGCGCCCTTCGTCCTCATGCATCGCGCCGATGATAGGACGGTCGCTCGCCGAACGACCGGCTCAGGCTCCGACCGGGACAGGTGCGGCGTGCCGGGCGCTCGGCGCGCGCGACGACAGGTGCTCCGCGACGAACCGGGCGTCTCTCCCGACCCCGTTGATCGTGTCGGAGGTCATCGCGTACTGAAAGTGCAACCCCACGAAGTAGAGACCCGACTCCTTCGCGACGATCCCGCGCTCGTGTTCCGGCTGCGCCGAGTCTCCGAAGATCGGCAGGTCGATCCAGGAGAACCCCGGGCTGAAGCCCGTGCACCAGATGACGTTCGACACGTCGAGCGCGCGTCCGTCGTCGGTCACCGGCCTGCCGTCGCGCACGCCCGCGATCCTCGACACACGTTCGATGCCGGCCGCGGCCAGGTCCTTCGGTCGGATCCGGATCAGGGGACCTGCCGTCGTCAGGGCCTTGGGCCGGATCTTCCTGCCGATCGGGGTGCGAACGGTGAGCACCCGGTGTCCGATGAACCGAACCACACGCACCAGCAGGTGCCGCGCCACGAACCCTTCGATGCGGAACGGGATGTGGCCTGATTCCTCCCCCGACAGGATCGTCGGATGCGTCTTCGCGACCTCGAGCCCGATGTCGGCCCCCGAGTTGCCGGCGCCGACAACGAGGACCACGCCGTCGCTCAGCTGGGAGGGGTTCACGTACTCGGCAGCGTGCAGCTGGACGATCGCGGGGTCTAGCTCTCCTGCGAATGCCGGCACCCGAGGAACCTGGTAGTCCGACATCGCGACCACCACGTTGTCGGCTTCGAACCGGTCTTCACCGGCGGTGATGGAGAATCGGCCTTCGTCCCTCGAGAGCCGATCTACCCGCACGCCGTGTCGGATCGGGAGCGCGAACCGCGCCGCGTACGTCTCCAGGTAGTCGGCCATCTCGTCCTTCGTGATGAACGCGTCGCCCCGCGCCGGGAACGCCATCCCGTCGAGTCCGTCCAGTCGGGCCGGCGTGAACAGCCGGAGCGAATCCCAGCGCTTGCGCCAGGGGTCACCGGTCCGCTCGTTCGCGTCCAGGATCACGAACGATCGACCTCGCTTCAGCAGGTGGTAGCCCATCGTGAGCCCTGCCTGACCGCCGCCGATGATCACCGTGTCGTGCTGCTCGATGCCACTGCCGTCCATCCGTCTCCTCCATCCGTCGATGTCGGGACGACCGTAGGGGTGGGGACGGGTGCGCCTCATCGCTTGAACGAGCCAAGTTGCAGGCGGGGGCTCCGTGGTCAGAACTGACCACGACGAACCGAGGATTCAAGCGAGGCCGTGTTCGTAGGCGAACGCCGTAGCCGCCGAGCGAGACGTGACGGCGAGCTTGTGGAAGATGTTCTGGGTGTGACGGGCCACCGTGTGCTCGCTCAGCACGAGGTCAGCGGCGATCTCGCGGTTCGTCTTGCCCGTCGCGATCAGGCGGAGCACCTCGGCCTCGCGGGGGGTCAGCCCGCCTGGGAGCTCGGCGGGCCCCGACAGCAGGTCCGCGGCCGCACGCGCGTCAAGTTCGGCCCCCAGCCGCTCGAACGCCGCCAGGGCCGTCCGCAGCTCGAGAAGTGCGCCCTCTGCATCGCCGGCTTCGCGGAGAGCCATGGCGTACCGCATCCGGGCACGGGCTGTGTCGTACGGGAGCTTCAGTTCCTGCCAGACCGCGCACGCGCGCCGCAGGTATTCGAGCGCCCCGGTCACATCGCCCCTGGCGAGGAGCAGCGCCCCGCGGGCGGTCGCGGCGGATGCATCGAACGCCGGCGTCGCGTAGGCCTGCGCGACGGCGTCGAGCTCCGCGCTCGCGGTCTCGGCGGTGTCGAGGTCGTTGCCGGCGAGTGCCACCTCGACCTGGGCAGCGAGGAGCCGGGCCCGCCGAGGCGTTCCCTCCGGCGACGCGGCGACCGCCAGGCGGAGCGAAGTCAGGGCGGCATCGACCTTGCCCTGGGCGAGACGCAGGAGCGCCAGTCCGGGCTGCGGTTCGAGCCCGAGCTCGTGTGCGCGCGCGAACGCTTCGTCGGCGCCCGAGAGGTTGCCGACCCGCCGACGGATCTCGCCCGTCTCGTAGAAGGCCTTCGCCGCGGCCTCGGGGTTGAAGGTCCAGTCCTCGGCCGCTCGCGCGGCCTCTGCCTCGGCCTCGGGCCACGCGCCTCGGAGGCTCGCGACGGCGGCGCGGTTGACCCGACAGGTGCCGGGGAACGGCGCCTCGGGCGGAAGGGTCTCGCACCATCGCTTCGCCGCGTCGCTCCACTCCCCGGCGCGTCTGACGTCGGCCAGATCCAGACAGACGTCGAGGACGTTGCAGTAGATCACCCCGGTGAAGTGCGTACTGAGCTCGCCGGCGACGACGGACGTCATCGCTTCATCGAGAAGGGCCATGCCCTCCGAAACCCGGCCGCTCGACACGAGCACGAGCCCTTGGCCGTGGATCCCGAGCGCGATGAGGTCCCGGTGGCCGAAGCGCTTCCCGATCTCGGTGGCCCGGACCGCGAGCGCCATCCCGCCATCGACGTCACCGGTGTTCTGCGCAACCATCGCTTGAGCAAGGAGGACGAAACCGAGCTGGTAACCCTCCGGCCGATCTTCGAGGAGACGTTGGGCCTTCATCAGCCAGCCCATCGCGGCAGCCGGTTCGTCACGGCCGAAGTGCTCGAAGCAGAGGCGCACCGCGACGAACGCGGCGTTCGCATCCTCGCCGGCGGCCGCGTACGCGGCGGATGCCTCCTCCCACCTGGGGAACGCGTCGTCGAAACGGGAAAGCCACCAAGCGGCGTCGGCAAAGCTCTCCAGGTCCTGGGGGCTCAGGACGGACAGATCGAGGCTCCGGTAGGCCTCGTATGCCTCGGCCCACGATTCCCTCGCGACGGCCTCTCGGGCCCGATCGATCTCCGCGATCCCCTCGGCTACCGCCTCCACCTCTTTCGATCTTCGCCCCTTGGACCGCGAGCTTAGCCCGATGCATCGCCAGCCAGGTCGGGCCGCCCACCTCGGGAATGAACCTCGCCACGCTGCCGGTTCTACGGACTACTCAGAGAGGAGCACCCATGAGCGATTGGAACGCGAACATCATCGAGGAGTTCCGGACGAACGAGGGACGCGTGAGCGGGATGTTCGAGGGCGCCCCGATGTTGCTGCTCCACACGGTAGGGCATCGGAGCGGCGAGGAGCGGGTCAACCCGCTGATGTACCTTCCTGACGGCGATCGCTGGGTCGTCTTCGCCTCGAAGGGCGGACATGCGTACCATCCACACTGGCTCCTCAATCTGGAAGCCGACCCGAAGGTCACGATCGAGGTCGGAACCGAGGCCATCTCCGTGATCGCGACCGTCCTCCATGACGGACCCGAGCGCGACGAGCTGTACGCGCGGCAGGTGGCGGCTCGCCCGCAGTTCGGCGAGTACGAACTGCAGACAGCGGGCAAGCGCACGATCCCGGTGATCGTGCTCGAACGCGCCGGCTAGCCGCCGCCCTCGGCGTAGACCTTCACGCTTTGCAGGGTCGCACGCATGATCACGCCGACGAACGGGCTCACGACCGTCCAGTACCGGGCGAACTTCGTGCGCGAGTCCACATCGGTCATCGCGGTGCGGGCCTCGTAGCTGAGCAGCGACCGCCCCTCCCCGTACGGCCGCACCGAGAGGTTCGCGGCGATCTTTCCCCAACCCGGCTCGTCGAACGCGGCGAACTCCTCCGCGGTCTTGGGCACTGGGTCGAGCCACGTGATGTCCAGCTGCCAGTACTTGCCGATCGCGCCGAACGCGATCTCGCGCGGCGGATCCTCGCCCAGACCCATCCAGCCCGGCAGGTCCCCGCCCTGGCCGTTGAACATGCCGTCGAACGTCAGGCTCGGGACTTCGCGAACCGGTTCGGTGCGTCGGCCCGTTGCGCGCATCACCTTGTCGGGCACGCCCCGCATCCACATCGCCGCATCCATCAACGGCGAGTGGACCTTCATGAAGTCCAGCTGTCTGGCAGCCGCGTACGTCGTCGCGGGATCGGCTTCGACGACACCGTGTTCCACACGCGTGAAGTCGAAGTGCGGCAGGGCTCGATCGATCAGCATCGCTTCTTTGGTGATCTCGAGGATCGTCATGGTTCCACCTCCCACCGGCAGCATGCCGGTGGGAGGCGATCCATTGGACGGTCGGATGACCCGTGTCCGTCGGGACCATCCGAACGGCGGACGTGGGCGTGGCGGCGACGCCGCCCCGCCCACGGTGGACCTTCCCGCCGGCGCTACATCGCCTCGAAGGTCTCGAAGACCATGACCTGAGCGCCGCCGAGCAGGACCGGGCAGTTCTCGGCGAGCTTCGCGGCCTGGTCGAGCGAGTCGGCCTCGATCACCGAGTAGCCGCTGGCCGTCGCCTTCGCGTCGACCACCTTCGGGCCGGTCGAGATCGTCTTCGAATCAGCGTTGAACGGGTTGCCTGGATCGATCACGGCCGAGCCGAGCTCGGTGAACCAGTCCGTCCACGCGGTCATGACCGCCGCCTGCTCGGCTTCGGTCTCGGGCATGCTTCCACCGCCGTACAGCAACAGGTACTTCGCCATGCCATCCCCTCCTTGCGGTCCGAGGTCCCGGGCGGGACCGTCACCCCAACGACGAAGGAGGCAGGCGGATATCGACACGGGTCGTGCGCCCGCGAATCACCAGGGGAGCGGGTCGCCGTCCTGGAAGAACCCTCCGGATGGACCATGTTCGGGCAACGTGACGCCCCATACGATGCTCGCCGCCCCCTGCGCCGCGGATCGCGGCGCGCTCGCGCCTCCCATGTCCGATCGGCACCATCCGGGGCTGATCGCGTTGACCAGTATCCCGGTGCCCGAAAGATCCTCGGCGAGCGCGCGCGTCATCGCGTTCATCGCCACCTTCGTCACGGCGTAGACCCCGCCGCCACGCTGCTCGTGTGAGTTGGACGCCAACCCCGTCGATACGTTGACGATGCGACCCCAGCCCCGCTCGCGCATCGGCGGCAGGAACACCTGCGTGACTCGCCACGCTCCGAGGGCGTTCACCTGCCAGGCCTGCGCGGTCTCGTCCGGTGAGACTTGCCCGCGAGGATAGATGCCTGCGTTGTTCACCAGCACGTCCACGCCTTCGGGCGCGAGGTCCTCGCCTGCGGCGGCGACGCTCGCCGGGTCGGCCACATCGACCCGGATCGGCGTGATCCCCGGGAGCTTCAGCGATGCGGCGGCGGCCGCGCCCGCGTCGCGGTCGCGCGAGCCCAGGAACACCTCCAGACCGAGACCGCCGAGGAGGCGCACGACCTCGAGCCCGATGCCCCGGTTCCCGCCGGTCACGAGCGCCCGCTTGCCTTCCAGGTCGGTCATCCGGGTTCGAAGCGCGCCGTGAAATGGCGCAGGGCGGGAGCCTCTTCGACGATCCGGTACCCAGGAAGGTCGGCGGCGCCCGCCGCGACCGACGTCACGACCTCGATCACGTAATCGATGTGGCTCTGTGTGTACGTGCGGCGCGGGATCGCCAGGCGCACCAGGTCCATCGCGGCCGGCTCCTCGGTCCCGTCGGGCCGTCGCCCGAACATCACGGTTCCGATCTCGCAGCTGCGGATGCCCCCAGATTCGTACAGCGCGACCGCGAGCGCCTGTCCCGGGTACTCGAGCGGCGGGACGTGCGGCAGCAGCGAACGCGCGTCGATGTAGACCGCGTGCCCGCCGATCGGCTTCACGACCGGGACGCCCGCGCGGTCGAGCGCTTGGCCCAGGTAGGCCGTCGAGCGGATCCGGTACCGCAGATAGTCGGGGTGCACGCACTCCTTCAGTCCCTGCGCGATCGCCTCGAGGTCGCGGCCCGCGAGCCCTCCGTACGTGGGGAACCCTTCGGTGAGGATCAACAGGTTCCGGCACCGTTCCGCGAGCCCGTCGTCGTTGGTGGCGAGCCATCCGCCGATGTTCGCGAGCGGGTCCTTCTTCGCGCTCATCGTCATGCCGTCTGCGAGCGAGGCCATCTCGCGGACGATCTCGGGGATCGGTCGCTCCTCGTAGCCGGGTTCGCGCGTCCGGATGAACCACGCGTTCTCCGCGAATCGGCACGCGTCCAGGAACATCGGCACGGCGTGGCGATCGCACAGTGCACGAACGCCGCGCAGGTTCTCCATCGACACGGGCTGGCCTCCACCGGAGTTGTTGGTCACCGTGACGAAGACCGCCGGGACGTCGTCGGCGCGTTCGGTCAGCAGGGCTGCGAGCGCGCCAAGATCCATGTTCCCCTTGAACGGGTGTTCCATCGACGGTTGCCGGCCTTCGGGGATCACCAGGTCGACCGCCTCCGCGCCCGTGTACTCGACGTTCGCGCGCGTCGTGTCGAAGTGCGTGTTGTTCGGAACGATCTTGCCGGCCCCGCCGATCGCGGAGAAGAGGATCTTCTCGGCGGCCCTTCCCTGGTGCGTGGGGATCACGTTGGTGAACGGGAAGAGCTCCTGGACGGCCTCCAGGAACAGGAACCACGAGGGGGAGCCCGCGTAGCTCTCATCGCCGTGCTGGATCGCGGCCCACTGGTCGCGGGACATCGCGCCGGTGCCCGAGTCCGTCAGCAGGTCGATCAGGACGTCGTCGGCGTGGAGCCTGAACAGGTTGTAGCCGGCCTGGACGGTGGCGGCATGACGCTCTTCGGGGGACGTGAGGCGCAGCGGCTCGACGGAATGGATCCGGAACGGCTCGATGATCGTGCGGAACTCGGCTGGCACAGGCGGATGCTAGCCCGACATCGCCTCAGCCGACCTGTTGGCGCAGGATCGTGCGGAGTCGCTCCGGCGCGGAGCGCCGCGGGTCGCCGAGGTAGAGCTCGTGATGCCTGCCCACCGGGTGGAACCCGGCGGCCTCGACCCCGGCGTGCAGGCGCTCGATCGTGGGGCGCTCTTCGGCGTAGGGCCCGATGTGCATCAGCTGCGCGCTCGGACCTTCGGCGAAAACCTCGGTCCGCAACGCCAGCGAGAGCGCTGGATCCAGCCGGCTCCGCGCCTTCGCGAGCTGCACCTCGAGCTCATCTTCGGTTGCCTCCGGGGGGAGCACGATCATCAAGGTCCAGCGCCAAGTGTCACGGTCCCCGTCCATGATCTCCGAAAGGTCCGTCGCGCCGTCCGTCGTCCACCACAGGCTTTCGAGCGGACCGACCTTGCCCGGCACGCCGCGCCCTTTCAACGCGAACCGCAGCCCGTAGGCCATCCCGTACAGGCTGGGGATCCGGGCCTCGAACTCCGCCGGAGCGGGCGGACCGGTGCCGTCGATCATCACGAACCGGTGCGCCGGAACGTCGAGCAGCCGGACCGCGCGCGTGGATGCCTTCAACTCGTCCTGTCGATCGATCGGACGTTGAACCTGGGTCGCGACCTTCATCGCAACCACCTCCTCGATGCCAGGATGCCGCCACGTGACCTCGAAGGGGCGGGCCTGCCGGCCCGAGGATGCCGGGTCCTTCGAACGTCGGGCGCCTCAGCCCATGAGGCGCTGGATGCGCGCGATGGCCCCATCGGCGTCGATCGCGCGGAGCGCCGTCTCGTACCCGTCCTGGGGGCCTGTCCACGCGAGTTCGTCGATGGAGTCGAGGTCGACCGCGTTCGTGTCGACCGTGGCGAGGCGCCGGTAGAGCTGGGCGTCATCGGCATGCTGCGCGAGCGACTGCGCCAGACGGGGCGCCGAACGAACGGTGATGTCCCACTCGCCCGACTTCAAGGGGATCTCCTCCAGGTGCCGGTACCGGGCGAGCACCGTCGCCGTGGTCTTCGCGCCCCAGCCGGGAACGCCCGGGATCCCGTCGGAGGTGTCGCCGACGAGCGCGAGGTAGTCGGGGATCGACGGCGGCTCCACGCCGAACTTGGCGATCACCCCCGCCCAGTCGGTGAGGACCTCCCGTCGCCGGTCGAGCTGGACGATGCGTCCGTCCTTCGTGACGCACTGGCCAAGATCCTTGTCGGGCGTGCAGATGATCACGCGCTCGACGGTCGGATCGACGGCCGCCTGAGCGGCCGCCGAGCCGAGCGCATCGTCGGCCTCGAAGTCCTCCATCGCCCATACGCGGAAGCCGGCGACCCGAAGCGTCTCCTCCAGCATCTCGAACTGTGACCGGAGCGCTGGGTCGACGCCATCGCCGGTCTTGTAGCTCTCGAGCAGCGCGTTGCGGAACGACTCGATCACATGGTCGGTCGCGATCCCGATGTGGGTCGCACCGTCTTCCAACATCGAGAGCATCGACCCGAGGACGCCGCGTGTCGCCGCCACCTCACGGCCGTCCTCGGTCGTGTGCGGCGGCGCACCGAAGTGATACCGGAACAACTCGTAGGTGCCGTCGACCAGGTGCGCGATCACGTGGCTAGTATCCTCGCGCAGAGACACCTCGCTGCGAAAGGCGGTCGGTCAGCGGGGTGACGCGCCGTCGTTTTGGCGACGCCGCTCGTATCGCACGCCCTCCCACGTCTCACCGTCGTACTCTCGCTCGAACCGCTCGACGAGCCGCATGCCGGCCTTCTCCGCGACGCGGATCGACGGGATGTTCTCGGCGCTCGCATAGATCCGCGCGATCTCGGCGCCGAGGGTCACGAACGCGTAGTCGATCATCGCCCGGACCGCCTCGGTCGCGTATCCCCGACCCTGGAACGCGGGGGACATGGTGTAGCCGAGCTTGATCGTGCTCGGCTCGTCCTCGGCGGGGCTCATCCCGACATCGCCGACCAATCGGCCCGTGTCGCGCTCCTCGACCGAGAGCTGGACCCACCCTCCGGGCTCGCCAGGGAGGCGATCGGCCATCTGTTCGATCTCGGAGCGGATCCCGTCCGGGTCGAGCCGGTCCCAGCCCTGATGCCGATGGACCTCCGGGTCGCTCCGGTAGGCGGAGATCGCCTCAGCGTCATCAGGACGCGAGCGGCGCAGCAGCAGGCGCTCGGTGAGGATCGGCGCGAAGCCGGTATCGATGCGCATCGAGCGGGAAGCGTACCTATCAGGTCGGGCGACGCGATGCCGAACGGTGAGTGACTTCGGCCGTCGGCACCGCGAGGATACGTGCGATGTCGTCGACCAGCCCCGTGGTCCCCCAAGTCCTTGCTCGCACGCGCCTGCTGGTGTCGTTCTCCGGTGGGATCGTCGTCGCCGGTATCGCCGGGCTGTTCACGTCGTGGCAGGTGGCGGTGCTGGCCGGATGGATCGTCGCCGCCGGTATCTTCCTCATCTGGATCTGGACCCGGATCCTGAAGGCGGACGGCGAAGCGACGGCCGAGCACTCGACCTACGTGGACGACTCACGTACGACGGCGGACCTCGTCCTGATCGCGGCGAGCGTGGCGAGCCTGGCGGCGGTCGTGTTCGGTCTGGTGAAGGCCGTGCAGGTCGGTGGGGTGGCGCGCGGTGTCATCGCGACGATCGCCGTCCTCAGCGTGGTCTTGTCATGGACCGTCGTGCACACGGTGTTCACGCTCCGATATGCGAGCCTGTATCACGAGGAGGGGAGCGGGATCGAGTTCCATGAAGGTGCCCGCCTGCCCGACTACCACGACTTCGCGTACGTGGCGTTCACGATCGGCATGACGTTTCAGGTGTCGGACACCGACATCACCTCTGAGCAGATCCGCC
Source organism: uncultured Actinomycetes bacterium (assembly GCA_963695975.1). Lineage (GTDB taxonomy): Bacteria > Actinomycetota > UBA4738 > UBA4738 > HRBIN12 > JBBQVZ01. The sequence goes on from CAVOIB010000002.1 coordinate 899,492, forward strand.
GGGCGGCGCTCCGACATTCGTTGCTCTCGTACGTGTTCGGCATCGTGATCGTCGCGATCACGATCAACGTCCTCGCCGGCCTGGTGAGGTAGGAGGCTTCCCGAGCGACCGCTCCCGGATCGCGGTAGCGGTCAGACGAGGAACGCGGCGAGGCGTTCGGCCTCATCAGCGAGCTCGAGCGTCGTTGCGCGCGGGAGCCGCGTGAACGGTGTCGTCCGCACGCCTCCACGCTCGAACGCCCAAGTGCCTGCCACCCGTCCGTCGATCAGGAACGTCGGGACCGAGTGCGGTGTCTTCGTCGAGAAGACCCTCGAACGGTGCTCCTCGGAGAGGATCTGTGAGCGCCTGGCGTGCACGAGGAGCGACGCGTCCCACGTCGGGAGGAAACGCACGGGCGCGGGCGTGTCCGGATCGGGGAGCGGCGCCCGTTGAAGGTCGAGCAGTTCTCCGCCTCGCTCGTCGCGGAACCGGCGTAGCCGCAGCCGTTCAAGGGCGGGGGCCAGGGTGGGCATGCGGATACCGGCCCAGTTCGCGATGTCCTTCCCCGACGCAGGACCGAACGCACCCAGGTAGCGATGCACGACGGCCTGGATCCCATCTTCGGATGTGGCGTCGTACGGGCCGATCTGATCGTCGGCTGCGGCGTAGAGATCGGCTCGCCTTCGGTTCCATGTGCCCGACGGAGGGACACGCAGGAGATCCACCCAGCCACCGACGCCGTTCCATATGGCGCTGTCGACGCCGAGCTCCTCGATCAACGCCGCTCGCGGACGGGGTCCGCCCGCCAGCAGCCGGCGGAGCTGGCGCGCGACGACCTCCATCTCCGCCTCCGGTATCCGGTGGCGGGTCACTCCCAGCCACCATGTGCGCTGGTCCGCGCGGATCGCTGCGGCGAGCAGCGGATAGTCCCGTCTCGACACGATGTGGATCGTGCCTCGCATGAGGGTGCCCTGCACCACCGTGCGTCGTTCGAGCGCCTGCGTGAGGTCGGACCGTTCGAACCGTGCCATCCGCGACCAGAGACCGATGTACGCGGAGGGCGCGTACTGCGCCTGCACCCCGCCCATGCGTTCGACGGTCTGGGCGAGCGAGTACGTCGTCCGTTCGAGGAGGAACTGCCGGGCGAGCACCGCGCGGTTCAGCTGGTGCTCGCTCAACGTCCGCTCGGCCACCGGCGGAGTGTACGGCCTCGCTGAGCCTGACCGGCGAGGGGCCGGTGCGGATGCGTGTCGCTTCAACGCCCGCGGCGGGGTGGTTTCCGTGGGCGCGGTGGGACAGGGTGCTGGTGTTGCGGCCGACGTTGCGTTCTCAGACCGCTGCGGCTGAACTCGGCATGCAGGTCGAGTCGATGCGCCATGGCGCGCACGTCGTTGACCTGCTGGGGCGTCACGAACGTGATCCCCTCACCGCCGCGCCCGGCGCGGGCGGTTCGCCCCACGCGGTGAACGTACGCCTTTTCGTCACCGGGTGGGTCGTAGTTCACGACATGGCTGATGTGCTCGAGATCCAAACCCCTCGCGGCCACATCGGTGGCGACCAGCACGTCGTTGCGGCCGGCGGCGAAATGACCCAGCGCGCGTTCGCGCTGCGGTTGGGACATATTGCCGTGAAGCGCACCCGCCTTGAATCCTTGCTGTTTCAGGTTCCGGGCGAGTCGGTCGGCGCCGCGCTTGGTCCGAACGAAGATCAACGTCAATCCCCGGTCTGCGGCGAGCTCGCGTACCAGCGCGCGCATCTTGTCGGGTTGTTCGACGGCGATGAATCGGTGGGTCGCCTCTGTCACGGTCGGGCGGTCGTCGGCGACCTCATGCAGGACGGGGTTCTCCGTGAACCGTTTCGCGAGCCGGCCGACCTCGCCGTCGAGCGTGGCCGAGAAGAGCATCGTCTGCCGTTCCGGACGGAGGAGCTCGAGGATCCGGTTCACGTCGGGGAGGAAGCCCATGTCGAGCATGCGATCGGCTTCGTCGAGCACGCAGATCCGGACACGATCGAGACGAAGCAGCCGGCGAGCAACGAGGTCGAGCAATCGACCTGGTGTGGCGATCAGGATGTCGGATCGGCGCGCACGTTTCGCCTGCTCGGTGATGCCGACGCCCCCGTAGACGGCTGTCACCGCCAGGTGCTTGACGTCGGCGATCGCGCGGAACTCCTCGGCGACCTGGCTCGCGAGTTCCCGCGTGGGGACGAGGATCAAGGCGGCGGGCGCACGCCCGGTTGGGATCAGTCGCTCCACGATCGGGATCGCGAACGCGAGCGTCTTGCCCGAACCGGTCTGTGAGCGAGCGAGGATGTCGCGTCCGGCGATCGCATCTCGCAAGACCAGGTTCTGGATCGCGAACGCCCCGTTGATCTGGCGTTTGGCGAGCGCATCGATCACGGATGCCGACACGCCCAGGTCGGCGAAGGAGCGTTCGGCGACGCGGGTCAAGCGTCGCCGGGTTCGTCGGTCTCCAGCTCGAGGAGATCGGGATGGATCACGGGGCCGTCGAGTGGCTTCATGTTCTCGATGTCATCCGGGATCAGACCGGCGGCCCGATCCTCGCGACGCTGACTCGATGCGGCTCGCCGCTCAGCCCGCGCGGCTTCCTTCTTCGCCTTCACCTCGCGCCGTTGACGCTTCCCGAAGCTATCCGGCATGGCTCACTGCCTCGGTGCCTGGTGTCGATAGGACGGTTTCGCGTGGAGCCAGCACGTCGAGTCGGAGTTGTACGTCGACAGCACCGTTCCGCAGCCGGGCTCCGCGCAGTGCCTGCCGGATGTTGCACGCGATGCGGCGTCTTTCCCGCGATCCGGAGGTCCGAACTGAACCTGTCCGCTGCTCGTCGCCATCGGTGGCTCCTTCCGTACGGCTTCACAGGCCTGTCGATCCGTCGAGGCGGAGCAAGGACGTGGTGCTCGCGAAGGCCCCACTGGTCGGTCACGCGACGTGGATCCTCGGGCGATGCCCGAGGTACCCAGCGTACCACCCCCTCCCTGCACGGAGCCTCGACGATCGCGCGACGGCGCACAGGGAGCGGCGTTGCGTGCCGATAGATACTGGAGGTTCTCGAGCGATCGGTCCCTCGAGACCCAGAAGAAGAGGAGGTCGCCGTGAGCTCCGAACCACAGGAAGACCAAAAGGCGGGCGCGCCCACGGATGGGTCGGCCACCCCCGTCCCCACATCGAAGACGCGCCCGACGATCCCCACGTCGACGGTGGTGGTGGGCGGTCTGTTGGTCTTCATCGTGGGGCTGGGTCTCGGGTTCTTCCTGGGCCATCGGGCGCACCGGATCGATGGGTTGGAGCGGTTCGCGCGCGACCGGCGCGGGTCGATGTGGTTCGAGCACGGCGGCAACGCTCCGAGAATCGCTTCCGGTCCGGGCGCGATGATGGGTTCAGCGCCGTTCGCGGGTCACGTGATCGCTGGGACCGTGACCGCCGTGGACGGAGACACGCTCACGGTCCGGACCCTCGGCGGGATGACGATGGAGGTGACGGCAACCGCCGGCACCCAGGTCCGGGTCAGCGCACCGGGCAGCTTGGCCGACCTCGGGACGGGCTCGACGGTCGTGGTCGTCGGTTCGCCGGTCGGCGCGGGGACCTTCTCGGCGTCGCGCATCATCCAGGGGGTGCTCCCCTCGGGTGGGATGCTCCCGCCGCCCTCCTCCGGGGCGGGCTCTCCCTAGCTCGAAGCGATCTCAGCTCACGCTGAAACGATCGATGGACACGAACGTATCGCGGGACGCGGGTCTTGCCTGACCGAGCACGACGATCCGCAGTTCATGCACGCCGTCGACGAGACCCGCGATCGTCCGGATCACCCCGGGGGTGGGCTGCTGGGCGAAGTTGTCGACGGTCTTCACGAGCGCACCGTCGAGGAAGAGCTGCGCCCGTCCCTGCGCCGGTCCGCGAACCGTTTCCCATGAGACGCCCGTTCCCCGGAACCTGAACGACACGCTGGCCCGCGCCGTATCGCTCACGACGACGCTGCCTCCGGACGCTCCGGCGACGTGAAGGTTCCGCCACGAGGGATCGACGGCGGGTGTCCACCAGGACTTCCCTCCCGCGCGGAACGCATCGATCGCGACCTGGGCGTCGCTCGCCGTCGTCGCACCCTTCTGCCCGAGCACCCGAACCGTGATCGTGTGCGAGCCCTTCGCGAGCCCACTGAACACATGTGCGACCTTCGTGTGCACGGTGGCCTCGTATCCGTTGAACGTCCCGCGCGCGTGACCGTCGATCGAGATCGACGCTTTCCCTTGCGTGGGGCCGGTGACCGTGTACCAGGTGACCTGCGTCCCCGAGAACGTGAAGGAGGCCGAGGCGCCCTCGAGGTGATCGGCGACGTACGAGCCGCCGTACGCGGACCGATCCGAGACCGTGCGCCACGAGTAACGCACCGCCGCGCTGCCTTGCTCGACGTCGGTCGGCATCGTCACGTCCTGTTCGGCCGTCAGCGCCGCGTTGCCGCTGCGGTCCACGATCGGGCTCACCGCCTCGGCGGGATCGACGATCGCCGCGTAGGTCTGGCCCGAGATCAGCGTCTCCTCAGGCTGCAGCGTGACGGAGACGACCTTGCCGGTTCCGCAGTCGACGGTCCTTCCCTCCTTCGACACGCACGTGCGGGAAGACGGCACATCGGCGCCCGTGTCCGCGGTCCGCAGGACGACGTTGGTGGGTGAGATCCCCCGGACGATCTCGTTGAAGGCGATCCTGGTCGCCGCCGCCACGCCGGTGGGCGTCGTGATCGTCGCGATCGGTGGGGCGGTGTCGGGGCTGGGGATCGTGACGGCGTCGAACGTCGCGCCCTCGTACCAGTCGGCGTCGACGCACCCCTCGATACCCGGTACGTGGCTGCAATCGCTGTACTGCCAGAACGTCCAGCCGTTGCCCTGCCAGTCGTTCGCGGGGAGGGTCGGGGACGTGACGTCCCAGTGCGCGATCCAGAGCACGGTGTAGCCCGCGTCGGCGATCGCCGTGGTGTCCGCGGTTCGGTTCGCCCAGCCGATGGGGCTCGTGTAGACGATCGGGCGGACCCCGAGCCGCAGCGTCACCTCGCCGAGCCACGCGAGCATCCACGCGGTGAGCTCGTCGGGCGTGAGCCCTCCGGTCGTCTCGAGGTCGAGGACCGGCAGCAGATCTCCCGTCACGGGTGCCGCGCTGTCGACGAAGTGGTCGGCCTCGATCAGCGCATCGTTCGCGCCCCGGTCTGGACGGGCGAAGTGGTAGGCGCCGAATTCGATGCCGGTCGCCGCGGCGCCCGCGCGGTTCGTGGCATACATCGGGTCGACGTAGGTGCGCCCGTCGGTCGCCTTGACGAACGCGAACCGGGTCCCGGAGGCCGCCACCGCGTACCAGTCGATCGCGTGCTGCCAATGGGAGACGTCGATCCCGGGCAGGGCACCGAGTGGAGGCTGCCGGCCGACCTGTCGACCGGATGGACCGGCGTCCCCGGCGACTCCGGCGCTCCCCGCCTTGCCCGGCCGCGCCTGCGACGCGGGACCCGTGACCAGCACGGATGCGATGACGGCGGCCGTGATCCCGCTCGCCATCCACCTGGGTACCGTCGGTCTCACCTCATCGCCCTCCCGCTCGCGAACGTCGAGTGTACGGCCGGAGCCGCGAACGGCCGCCTTGCCCTGGGGTCGGAGCGGATGCATGATGCGCGCCGTGATGCTCGCACCGCGTCCTCGCACCCGGTCGCTCCTCCTCATCGTTTCCCTGGTCGCGGCGTTCGCGAGCTCGGTGCCCTCTCAGGCGGCGACCGTGCGAGGAGCCGATCCGCGGGCATCGACCCGCATCAAGGTGATGGTGTTCAACATCGAGTACGGCGGCGAGGTCGTCGACTTCAACAGCGTGATCCGCGCGATCCGTGCCAGCGGCGCGGACGTCGTGGGGATCGAGGAGGCGTGGGGAAATACCGCGAGGATCGCGCGCCGTCTCGGCTGGGCCTACGCTGACCCGCGCCTGCAGATCGTCTCCCGGCTTCCCCTGATCGATCCGCCGGGCGGAGACGGGTTGTACACGTTCGTCCAGACCGCGCCCGGCCGCGTTGTGGCGATCGGCAACGTTCATCTGCCCTCGTACCCGTACTCACCGCAGCGGATCCTGCAGGGCGCGACGGCGAGTGAAGCGCTCGCGTTCGAGCGCGCCTACCGGATGCCGCCGCTCAGGCCGCCGGTGCGCGCGCTGTCGGCACTCGTTGGGTCCGGCATCCCGTCGTTCTTGCTTGGGGACTTCAACTCGCCCTCATACCTGGACTGGACGCGGGCGACGGTCGGCTCGCTGCCGCAGATCCGGTTCCCGATGCACTGGCCGGCGACCGAGCTGACCGCGAAGCATGGGTTCCGGGATTCCTACCGGGAGGCGCATCCCGACCCCCTTCGCACGCCTGGTCTGACGTGGCCGTCCGGTCGGCCCCGCCCGGCCGGGGCGTACAACCCCGGCCCCCATGCGGCGAACGACCGCATCGACTTCATCTTCGACGGTGGCCCGGCCACGACCGTGCGTTCGACGATCGTAGGCGAGTCGGGGGCGGCCGATGTGGGGATCGCGGTGGATCCATGGCCGTCGGACCACCGGGCCGTCGTCTCGACGTTCGACGTGCGGGCTGCCGTTCCCCCGACACTCGTATCCGTATCGAGTCGGCTCGTCGAGGTCGGGGATGACCTGGGCGTGACGTTCCATGCTCCGGGAGTTCCCGGAGAGCACGTCTCGATCGTCCCTGCGGGGGCCGCGCCGACGTCCGGGGTGGTCGCCGATCAGCCGACCGGCATCGACGGGCCGACCGACGGAACGCTCACGTTCCCCACCGAGGGATTCGTCCCTGGCGCGTACGATGCCGTCCTCATCGGGGCGACGGGGGAGCTCGCCAGGATCCCCTTCTGGGTGGAACCGGCTGGGGCGGGTCCGCAGATCGAGACGACGCGGTCGTCGTACGGCGTCGGCGATCCGATAACCGTCGAGTGGCACGGCGCGCCCGGCAACCGGTGGGACTGGGTGGGGATCTACGATGCGGGCGTCGATCCGAGCACCGACCCGTACCAGTACCTCGAGTACCTCTACACGGGCTCGACGATCGATGGCTCCGCCACGTTCGATCGCGACGCGAACGGCGCGTGGCCGCTCCCACCCGGCGACTACAGCGTGTACCTGCTGGAGGACGATGCCTACCGGGCGGTCGCCTCGGGAACATTCTCCATCGTCGCGGGCTGAGTCCTGGCGCGACATATGGTTGAGTTGCCTCGATGGACGTCGAGCGCCTCCGGAAGCTCCCGCTCTTCGGTGAGCTGGATCATCACGACCTCTCGACCGTGGCGCGGTGGGTCCAAGACGTCGAGTTCGTTGACGGTGATCTGCTGTTCGAGCAGGGAGCGATGCCCTACCAGCTGTTCGTGATCGAGCACGGCGAAGCCGAGGTGACACGTGACGGCGGCCTCGTCGCGACGGTGGGACCCGGAGACGTGGTCGGCGAGATGGCGCTGCTGAAGCTGGAGCGGCGATGGGCGACGGTGCGAGCGGTGGGAAACGTCCGAGCCGTGACCCTGGACGCGGACGCCTTGGCCGCCATCACCGAGGAGATGCCGGAGCTCGCCGAGCGTCTCCGCGAGATCATGACGGTCCGCGATCGTCAGAACGAGGAGTGACCGCGATCAGAAGCGGTCATGCCGGGGCTTCAGCCCGGTAGTGAAGGAGTCGCACAGATCCGTCGAGGATCCGACGATCGTCTTCGAGGACACGTCGAGGATCCCCGTCTTGTAGTCGTAGGACCCCTTCATCAGCACGACACCCGTCACCCAGAGGAAGAACGGCGTTCCCGTGTCGATGCCCCAGATCGCGCCATCTCCCGCGAACACGATCGTGCTGGTGGTCCCGTCGGCATTCGGCGTGACCGACACGAGCGTCCGTTCGTCGAGCGACCAGTCGATCTGGGGGGTCGGCGGGTCTGAGGTGGCGGGCTTGGTGAACAGCGTGGTCGTGCGGGTGGCGAATGTCTGGAGGACGATTGATCCGCGGCGGTCCGTCCACGTGGTCCACGTCCGATTGTCACGGGGCTGATCGATGGTCACCGGGACCAGGAACGAGCACCCCCCGATCTCTTGGCGGATCCCCGGGATCGACGCGACGGTCCTGGTCAGAGCGAGCGCCGGCTGCGTGCCGAGAAATAGGGTCCCGACGAGCAGCGTGGTCACGAACAGAACTGATCGACGCATCTAGTTAGTCTACGAGCCGTCGATCGCGTGTGCTATACGCCGTTCGTCCAGGCCGAGTGGCCGTCCCGGTCCGTCGCCACGACGCGCACGAACGGCAGGCCACCGACCTTCGGGTGGAACCGGGCACGGACGATGGATCCGTGATCGTCCCGTTCCAGGATGCGCGCGTCCTCCTGGCGGCCCCGATGGCCGGCGGATACGGCCCATCCCTCCTGGTAGCGCGAATGCAACGCAACGGAGCGGCACGGACTGCAGCGGACCTCGATCTCGTCGCCGTCGCGCGTCACGTCGTGCAGGATCGGACCCGAGGACGCATAGGTGTCGTGCCGACGGAGGGCCTCGAGGACGGCGAGGCGCGAGCGATCGGCCGCCCGGACCATCGTCCAGGCGTCCCCGATGTCGAAGAGCGGGTAGTGGCTGTCGTCGGTCGCGATCGCCGAGAGCGATCCTCCGGCTTCGAGGGCGAGATCCCAGATGTAGGAGGAATCGCCACGGCCGTTCTCCCGTTCGGCGGACGCGTTGTAGAGCTCCAGCCCGGTCAAGCCCTGCGCGGTCAGGATGACCTCGGGCGGGAGCCCGCTCCAATACGGATGGGCGACGAACGCCGCGCCCCCCTGACCCGTGACGAACGTGGCCGCCGTTGAGAGATCAGGGAACGTCTTGAAAGCGTAGTTGTCGATCGTCTCCCAGTACTTGCGGTCGCCGCCCGGGTCGTCGGGTATCTCGTCGATGCCGATCGCGAGGATCTCGGTGTAGCGGCCCGGTCCCAGCGGGTCCACAGCGAGCTCGGCGCCGGTGACCACCAGGAGGTGCTCGGTCGAGGGCACCGACGTGAGGGTCCAGTGATCGGTGATCGCGAGGACGTCGAACCCCGCCCATTCGTAGTGCGCCGCAACCGCCTCCGGGCGCAGCTCGCCGTCGGTGTCGGACGTATGCGTGTGGAGGGCGGCCTTCAGCCAGATGCCCTCCGCGGCGAACGGACCCGCTCCCGCTTCCATGAGGTGATGCTAGCGTCTCGCCCGTGATGACCGGTATCCGACGCGGGCTCGCCATCCTGATCGCCGCCGCGTGGACGCTCTCGGGGGCACTCAACGGAGCCGCGTCGGCCGACGACACATCACCTGCGCAGGCCACCACGTTCACCTGGGCGGACACCGCGCAACCGAGCTCGCTCAACCCGCTCGTGGGGTACGAGGGAGCCGACTGGGTGATCTGGGCGATCAACTACAACCTGCCCATCGAGTTCGGGACCGCCGACTTCCTGCCCGACTACGCGCATTCCGTCGTTACGAGCGTGGACGCGGCGGGCGACGGCATGACGTTCACGTACCACCTCCGCCCGGGCATGAAGTGGTCCGACGGCCAGCCGTTCACCGCCGAAGACATGGCGTGGACCCTGACGTTCTACAAGGAGAACCGGATCAGCAACTACATCTCCGATCTCGGGCTCCTGGACACCGCCGTCGCGACCGACGACACCACGGTCGTCATCAAGACGTCGCAGCCGACGTCGTTCTTCTCGGGGGAAACCGTCTTCATGTACGAGTACATCTTGCCCAAGCACATCTGGGGCAAGTACGAGCAGGATCTGAAGGGGGCGAGGCAGTTCAGCAACGTTCCCTCGGTCGGCTCGGGCCCGTACGTGATCACGGAGTACACGCCGGGGCAGTCGGTCACCCTCGAGCGCAACCCGTACTACTGGGGCACGTCCGTCGGGCTCACGCCGCATTTCGACAGGCTCGTCTATCTGATCTACAACAACGAGGACGCCGAGGCGTCTGCGCTCCAGAACGGCGAGATCGACTTCGGGTACTTCAACTCCGCCAACATCCTGGATGCTCTCCGCGGCAAGCCGAACGTGGTTACCCGAGGCGCGATCGTCCCACGCTTCTCAGAGATCGGGATCAACACGGGATCGGCGTATCAGACGAACACCGCGGGGGGCTTCTCGCCTCACGGTGACGGGGCGCATGCCCTCACCGATCCGGTCGTGCGGCGAGCCATCCGCCAGGCCGTCGACGGCCAGCTGATCGTGGATCGAGTGCTGCTCGGCTACGGGATCCCCGCCGACTCCCCGGTGCAACCGACGGCGACGACCGGGGATTGGAACCCATCGGCGGAGGAGGCGCTCCCGTTCGACATCGATGCTGCGAACGCCAACCTCGATGCTGCCGGGTACGCGAGGGGACCGGACGGCATCCGCGTGGATCCGTTCGACGGGAAGCCGCTCGTGTTCCGCTACTACACGCGCAACGCCGACCAGAACACGATCGAGACCGCGCCGTTCGTCAAGGACTGGCTCTCGCAGATCGGGATAAAGATCGACGTGAAGGCCGTCAGCGACACGAAGCTCGAGACGTTGGTCGAGGCCGGCACGTACGACCTCTTCGACTGGTACTGGTTCCCGAACCCGGACCCCAACTTCATCCTGGACATCTTCACCTGCGACCAGCGACCACCTGCGCCGGGTATCTACAGGAACAGCGACAACTACTACTGCAACCCAGAGTACGACGCGCTCTTCGCGGCGCAGTCCCGGACGACCGATCCCAGCGAGCGAGCCGACATCGTCCACCGGATGCAATCGATCCTGTATCGGGACGAGCCGTACGTCGTCATGTACTACAGCGCGACGCTCGAGGGGTATCGATCGGATCGGGTGACCGGGTTCACGCCGCAGCCGGCCGACCAGGGAGACGTTCAGGGGGATCTGCTGGCGACGTACGGACCGTTCTCGTTCATCAACGTGCGACCGGCGGCGGACTCTTCGGGCTCGACCGACACGAAGGGCGCGTCCTCGACCGTGTGGATCGTGGGAACGATCCTCGCGTTGCTGGTCGTCGCCGGTGTAGTGATCGTTCGTCGGCGCCGTGTCGACGATGAGGACCGCGCCTGAGGTCAGTCCCGGATCGAGAGCAGCAGCTTGCCCGACGTCGCCCGGCTCTCCAGAGCTCGGTGTGCCTCGCTCGCCCGATCGAGGGGGAAGCGGGCGTGGATGTGCACGTCGAGTTCTCCCGCTTCGATCATCGAGAAGACCTCGCCGCTCCGCCACAGCAGCTCCTCGCGCGTCGAGACGAAGTCCGTGAGCCGCGGCCGGGTCAGCATGAGCGATCCGCCGTGCTGCAACCGGGCCGGATCCACGGGGTCGACCGGCCCGCTCGATTGGCCGCATAGGATCATCGAGCCACGCGGGCGGAGACATCGCAGGCTCGCGTCGAACGTGGTCCGCCCGACCGAGTCGAAGACGGCGCTCACGCCCTGCCCGCCCGTCGTCTCCGCGACGGCCTCCGCGACGTCCTCATGCGTGTATAGCACGATGTGATCGGCACCCGCCACGCGTGCCCTCTCCGCCTTCTCGGGTGAGGACGTCGTGCCGATCACCCGCAAGCCGGCTCGCTTCGCCAGCTGGGTGAGGAGGAGTCCCAGGCCGCCCGCCGCGGCCTGGATCAGGCACCAGTCGCCCGGCTCGAACCGGCGGATCGAGTGCACGAGGAAATGGGCGGTCATGCCTTGCAGGAGCGCCGCGGCAGCCAGGTCGGCGCCGACCGCTGCCGGGATCGGTATCAGCCGCTCGGCCGGTACGTTGACCGCATCCGCGTAGGCGCCCTGGACCATCGCGAACGCCACCCGGTCACCTACCGCCACGTCGTCGACACCGGGTCCGAGCGCGGACACGACCCCCGAGCCCTCCGAGCCCGCAGTGAACGGAAGCGGCAGGGGATACAGGCCGGTCCGCTGGTAGATGTCGATGAAGTTCACGCCCGCGAACTCGAGCTGGACCGACGCCTGACCCTCGCCCGGCTGCGGCTCGGGGACGTCGTCGACGATCAGCGCCTCGGGACCGCCGTTCGCGTGGACCCGGACCGCCCTCATGCGTCCCTCCTCTTGCCATGGCGGATGTGTCGACAGCCTAGCCAGGTCGCAAGCCCTGGGGAGCCCTGACTCCGCTGGTAGCGTCGGGCGATGCCCCTCGACGTCCATGCCGAGCCGGAGCGCCGGACGGCCGGGATCCTCGCGATCTCGTTCACCACGATCGCGTGGGGGCTGGTTCCACTCATCCTGAAGCAGACCGACATGCCGGCGCTGACGTTCGCGGCGTACCGGCTCTGGATGGGCGTCCTCGTCTACGCGGTGGTGTTCGCGGTCACGGGCCGAAGGTTGCGGTGGGCGACGGTCCGCGTCTGTGCGTTGGGGGGCGTGTTCTTCGCGATCGACGTGGCGTGCAGCTTCCTCGCGTTCCAGCTGACGAGCGTGGCGAACGCGACGATCATCGGTGCGCTCGCGCCTGTTTGCATCGCGCTCGGCGCAGCCCGATGGTTCGGCGAGCGTATCGAACGTCGCGATCTGTTCTTCGTCGGTGCGTCGTTCGTGGGCGTGGCGATCGTGGCGATCGGATCCGCTGGCTCCCCCGCCTCGGGTGTCTGGGGCGACATCTTCGCCGGCATCAGCGTTCTGTCATGGACGGCGTACTGGCTCTACTCCAAACGCGCCCGCGCGCGCATCGGGGCGCTCGAGTACATGGCGAGCGTCATGACCGTCGCCGCGATCCTCATGACGGCCTTCGCGGCCGTCTCCGGGCAAGGCCTGGCCCCCCCGCACGGCGTGGACTGGGGATGGATCTGGCTGGTGACGCTCGTGCCCGGGGCGCTCGGGCACTCGCTCGTCGCCTGGTCCCATCGGCACGTGGAGGCGTGGCTCGGATCGTTGATCACCCAGTGCCAGCCCATCGTGGCCTCGATCGCCGCGTGGATCCTGCTCGGCGAGTCGCTCACGACGGCCACGATCGTCGGGGGGATCGTGGTCCTCGCCGCGACCGCGGGCGTCCTGCTGGACACGCGGCGGCGAGCGGCGGGCGACACGTTCGCCGAACCCGAATCGCCGGCGCCCGCCGGCTGAGACCTCGAGCTACCGCACGCCGGCGGCACGCTCCGCGCGAGGCGCGCACGCGGTCGCGCTCCCGCCGGTGGCAGCGTCGAGCCAGCGCGACAACGTGGGGGCGATCAGGCGGGCCATGAGATCCTCGTGTCCGGCAAGAGGGTGGACGCCGTCTGCCGACAGCTCGGTGTCATCACTCACGAACGCGTCCCAATCGGCGATCAGCGTGTTCGGGTACGTGGGCACGGTCCCGCGGATGTGGATGTTGACCCCGGGGATGTTCGTGAGCGGTCCGTGCGCGGTCTGCCACACCACGAGCGGCACCCGCCGCAGAAGGTCCAGCATCGTCACCATGTTCTCCCTGAACGCGACGGGGTCCGCATCGTTCGTCCCTAGCTCGATGATCACCACGTCGGGTCGTGCGACGCCCTGCGCGGCCGCCGCGGTGATCGCGGAGTTCGTACCACGTCCAACGACGGTGTCGAACCCGATCGTCCACCCCGGGAGCGCCTCGGAGAGGAAAGGGGCGGCGCCGTCGGCGATCGAGTCACCGATCACGAAGGCGGTCGGGGGGTTCGCGACCGCACGACGCGGCAGACGGAGCCATCGCGTGACGCTCTCGCCGACGCCAACGTACAGGAGCGCTGGGTCGCCGCCCGCGGCGTAGACCTGCATGTCCGCGCCTTCCCCCAGAGGGATGGCATCAGCAGGGAGCGCGTCGAGGGGAACGGCGAACCGCCCGCCGACGTATCGCTCGGTGACCCCGCCCGTGGTGCGTTCGAGGACCGGTGGTTCATCGTCACCGCAACGGAAGCCGAACAGCTCGGTCGGCGGCACGCACCCGTCGTGGCGGAAGAGGATGAGCGAGCTCGGAGGCGGAAGCCGGCCGCCGCTGGGACAGCCGGCGGTCGCCACGTCGGGCGGCGACTGCGCGGCCGCCTCCTGGGGCGGGACGCCAGAAGCCCTCGTGCATGCCGAGACGAGGAGCGCCACGACGGCGACCCATCTCCTCGGGCGAAGCATGGAAGCAGTATCGCTGGGCCGGAGCCACCTGACCGGAGCGTCGCGGCATCGGCCGCCGCGGCCGGACGCTAGCTCGACGCCGCGTAGCGCTCCGCGACGCGCTCCACGAACGATCCGAACCGCTCCGCCAGCGCGCCGCTCCGGATGTGGAGCAGGTTCTCGGCGTTCTCCTCGCCTCCGTGGGAGAGGTTGTAGCTCCCCGTGAGGACCTCGCCGTCGGCGACCGTGACCTTCGCGTGCATGAAGTCGTGAACTCCGCCTTGGGCGCTCCAAGGCGTGGACGTCTTCCCGGACAGACGGGGGCTGATGGCCTCCCACGCCGCGATCTTCCAGTGGTTCGGCGGCCAGGCCCGCCACTGGCCCACCACCTCGCGCATCTGCGTCGCGTCGTATGCCCCCACCAGGTCGAACGATGCGCGGCCGGCGATCTCGGCGAGGGTCCCGAGGACCGCGCCCGACGTGAGTACCGGGGACAGGATCCGCAGACGGTGGTCGGCCGCCGCGATCCGCTCGGCGACGCGGTGCGCGAGCGAGGGGCCGCGCGGTGAGAAGAACGGCTGGGCCTCGACGCCGCGCCCGAGGTCCACCTGTGGCCCCGCTCCGCCGCTCGGCTCGATCCGTTCTCGCTCCCAGAGCTGGTCGAAGTTGCGTGCGTAGGCGGCGGCGATCTCCGCGGAGTCGATCCTGACGATCGTGTTCTCCTCCCGCGCGAACGCGTCGTCCGTCCAGTTGGTCGAACCCGTCCACACGTGCTGCCCGTCGCGCACGACGTACTTGTGGTGCATCAACGCGCCCTCGTCGTGGATGCCGCGCGTCGGCACCTCGAGGCCGTCGATCGTGTCGGGATCGCTCTCCATCGGGGCGTTGTGGGAGCGGTCCGCCTGGCGCTCCTTGTTGAACGCCACCCGGACCCGGACGCCGCGCGCCGCGGCGGCCTCCAGCGCGTCAGCGACGCCGCCACTCGCGCCGTGGCGGGCGTGGAAGTCGTAGATCGCGGCGTCGAGCGTCAGGGTGGCCTCGTCGATGAACGCCCGCAAGCGGCCGGCCACCTCGTCGGCCGACTGCCTGCCGTCCTCCAGGAAGTCTGCTTCGATCCTGGTCACTCGCCGGGGACCTCGCCGTCAGCGATATCGTGGAAGCAGCGGCGCTCGTAGCAGGCGATGAGCGTCTCGACGGCGACGGCGGGATCGTCGGTGACGGAAACCAGTTGGAGGTCGTCGGCGGAGATCAGTCCGTCGGGGATCAAGGCGCCGTTCGTCCAGGCGAGCATCGGCCGCCAGTGGTCGGTGCCGAACAGGACCACGGGGAAGTGGCGGATCACTCCCGTCTGGATCAAGGTCAAAGACTCGAACAGCTCGTCGAGCGTGCCGAACCCCCCGGGGAAGACGACGAACCCTTCTGCCCCCTTCACGAACATCGTCTTGCGCGCGTAGAAGTGATGGAAGGTGAGCTCGATGTCGAGGTAGGCGTTGCTGCCCTGTTCGTGCGGAAGCAGGATGTTGAATCCGACCGACAGGCCACCCGCCTCGCGACACCCGCGGTTCGCCGCCTCCATGATGCCGGGACCGCCCCCCGTGATCACCGCCCAGTTACGGTCGGCGAACGCCTTGCCGGTCGCCTCCGCCGACGCGTAGGCGGGATCGTCGGTCCCGATCCGGGCCGAGCCGAAGATCGAGACGGCGGGCCGATCGATCCGGTTCACCGTCTCGAAGCCCGCGCGGAACTCCTCCTCGATGTCGCGCACCTGACGATCGATCTGTCCGTCGCGTTGGAACATCCGACGGTCGTCCACGCGGTCAGTGTCGACGCCGGGCGGACGAGCGACAAGCGATGAACCTCACGGTGGTACGTTCGCGCTCCAGTGGAGCGTTCCCAGCGGTCGTCGGCGCTCGCCCTCGCCGGGTTCGGGTTCGGCGTCGTGGCGGTGGCCGTCGTCGCCTCGGTGCCGGGATCGCCGTTCCATCCCGTGCTCCCGCCCGGCATCCATCCCGGCGGGCCGTTCCGCTGGCTCGCCGATGCGCTTGGCGTGGGTGGGCTCGCCGGAGGTGCCCTCGTCGCCTCCGGCGTCGCGTCGATCGCCGTCGCGGTGGTGTCGTTCCTGTTCGTCCTGCGAGCCGCCTGGCTCGGGGGGTTGTCGCTCCGGACCGTCGTGATCGCCGCGGTGGTCGCTCACGCCGTGGTGCTCACGCTTCCGCTGCTGATCTCGCGGGATGTCTACTCCTACATCGCCTACGGGAACATCGCCGGGATCCATCACGCGAACCCCTACGTCCAGACGCCCGCCGACTTCCCGCACGACGCCGTTTCGATGCTGGTGGGCCCGAAGTGGTTCGCCGTTCCCGCCGTCTACGGGCCGCTGTTCACGGGGTTCGCATCGCTCGTTGTGCGGATGGTCGATGGGCTTGCCGCGCAGGCGGCGGCGTTCCGCTTGACCGCGACGGCTGCGAGCCTCGGGACCGTCGCCCTGGTCGCGACGACAGTGAAGGGCATGTGGCCGCGCCGTGCCGCGTTCGCGGTCGCCGCGTTCGGACTCAACCCGGTCGTGTTGTTCCAGTCGGTAGGGAGCGGGCACAACGATCTGTTGGTGGCGCTCGCCGTGGCGGGAGCGTTCGCGCTGGTGGTGACGCGCAGGTATCTCCCGGCCGTCGCCGTCCTCACGCTGGGCACGGTCGTGAAGGCGCCCGCGGCGCTGCCGCTCCTCCTCCTACTGATCTGGTGCGTCGCGCGCGCGCCCGACGGCCGGCGCCTCCGCACGCTCCTCACCCACGGCGGTCTGGCGGCAGCGATCGGCGTCGCGTTCGCCGCGCCCTTCTTCCAGCTCCGCGACCCCACGCTCGGCATGTTCGAGCTCGCCGGGCACGAGGGGTGGCTTGCGCCGTCGCGGTTGTTCCGCCGGCTCCTGGACGGAGCGTCCGGAAATACGCTGGGGGTGCTCATGCGCGTCGGGTTCGCGGCGCTGTTGATGCTCAGCCTCTGGATCGTGGCGAGAGCCGTGTGGCGGACGGCGAAGACGGGTTCGGCGACCGACAGAACGGCCCAGCTCGAGCTGGGTGCTGGGTGGGCGTGGTCGCTCATGCTGCTGATGTTGCTCGGCCCCGTCCTGCTCCCGTGGTACGTGGTGTGGGCGCTTCCGATCGCGTGGCTCCTCCCCCGGGAACCGCGAATGGTGCTGTTGGGAACGTCGGTCGCGCTCGCGCTGTCGCAGTGGGTGGCGGAGCCGGCGCGGTTCCCGGGCGCCTACGACGCGAACGTCCTGATCGGGCACTACGTGATCACGCCGGTCGTCATCGGGCTACTCGGGTGGCTGCTCCTCGACGGTCACCGGCGTCGGCGCGGGGGGCTGCCCCTGCGTGACGAGGAGGACGATGCCGGTGGCGCCGGCGCAGAGCGTGACGATCGCCGGGCCGACACTGCCGGCGAGCGATAGTCCGATCAGATCCGCCAGCATGCCGCCGAGGATCAACGTGACGGCACCGAACGCCGGGGCCGTCGCGACCGCGGCCAGCGTGTCAAGACCTGCCCACCGGGCCCATGCGTACCCGACCGCCCCGGTGAGCGCGAGGATGGTGACGGCGGCCTCGATGGTCCGCCAGGGCGACGATGGGACGAGCGGATCGCGGGCCTGGTCCAGCGAGCCTGTCCTCGCGGGAGATTCCGACGAGTAGACGCCTCCGTTCCAGTTGTACAGGCCGCGTGTGTGGATCGCCTCGAGATCGCGGTCGAACGACGTCAGCAGGAACACGCTCGTCGGGCCGCTCGGGATGTCCGATAGGTACAGACGCGACAGCGCGTCGTACTCCGGGTTGCTGCGCTGGGTCGCGATCCCGGCGAAGTAGTTACGGGGTGTTCCGACGTACACGTAGACGTCGGCTGCACGGTCCGGCGGGACCGACGCGCGGATCACGTTCATCGCTCGCGTCGCCAGGAACGACGCGGTCGCGTCGGTGTCGTCCACGATGAACACCAGGGGCGTTCCCGCCGTGGAGGTCGCATCGGCGATCCTCCCTGCCATCGTCACGTGCTCGACCTCGAGCGTCGACATGAACGTCGACTGCCTGCTCCACGCCATAAGCGCGCCGGCCGCCATCACGCCGATGAGCGATGCGGCGACCACGGTTCCGAGCATCCGTCGGCTCCCGAACCAGTTCCGGACGCCCACGACGCCCACCCCGGCGAGCGCGGGGATCGCGAATCCGAACGTGATCAGCCGGTCGGCGGGATACAAGCCCGTCACGAGGCCGAGCGGCGCCCCCACCACGACGAGAGCCGACCAGGTCGCCAGGACGCGCCGCGCGGTTCCGCTCGTCCGCATCAACCCGAGCGCCGCCAGGGGGATCGACAGCCACTGGACGTAGCGGGCCCACCGGCGGAGGAACCGGTCGACGTACTCGGTGCTGAGCGCATCCAGCCGTCCCGCGCGGCGCAGGAAGCCGTCTTTCGACGTGTCGCCACCCAGACGGGCCGGTCCGGCTGTGAGCGACGCGAGTGCGGCCCCAAGCAACGCTCCGCCCCCCAGGGCTGCGATCGTCGCGCGCCCCGCATCGCTCGACCACCCGCGCTCGTGCCTGACGAGCGACCACGCAGCGACCCCGGCCAGGATCACCGTTCCCACCAAGAAGAACTGGGGGTGCGCCAGGCCGCCGCCCCCCATCGCGAACGCCGCGGCATAGGCTCCCCGACGCGTCCGGGTGGCCAAGCAGACCGCGGCCGCGACGAACGGCGCGGCGAAGGTCAGGTTCGCCACGTATCCCGCGGCGAGGTGGACGGTGAACAGGCCGGTCAGGAGCCCACCCACGATCCACGCCGCTCTCGCGCCTCGATGTTCACCACCCATCGGCATCGCGGCGCGGACCAGCATGGCCATCCCGGCAGCGATGGCGGCGCCGAGCGCGGCTACGAGGCCTGCGGCGACGGATACGACGGACAGGTGCAACGAGCCGGCGAGCACGGCGATCAATGCGGGGCTGCCCGGCCGTCCGCCGACGGCGGACAGCCCTTCGCTCGCGCCGACCCGCGTCCACCAGAGGTAGACGGGCATGTCGGAGCCGATCCCGAAGCGGTAACCGTGGCGCACGTAGGGCGCGAGCAACACGCCGAGGGTCGCGAGGACGAGTCCCCCGAGCCACAGCAGCCCGGATCGGGTCCGCCTCTGCGTTTCGACCGCGTCCGTGTCGTTACTCCGACGCGAGGAACGCACCCTGGGCCGCGACCGTGATCGTGCCGCTCTCGTCCACCAGGGTCGCGCACGCGAACGTGCCCGAGAACGAGGTGGCGTCAGGGGGCTGGACCACCGTCACCGCGCATCCGCCGTCGATCGAGGTGAACCGGTATGTCCCCGAGCTCGCGTGGACGAAGAACGAGAGGCGCATCACGTCGGACGTGGGCCGCGAGCCCACGAAGGTCGCGCCGGCGAGCGCGAACCCCGCTCCGGCCGATTGCCAGTTCAGCGCGAACGATCCAGGTGGGGGGGCGTAGATCGCGGGGCTCGCGAGCGGGATGGCCGGCTGCGAAGTCTGAAGACCCCCCGTGACGACGAGCGACGCCGTGCCTTGCGTGAGTGAGGGTGGAACGGGCGTGGTCGTCAGCGTCGGGGCCTCACTGCCGTCGGCGGCCGAAGCCGTTCCGGTCGCCACCGACGTCGTCGGCGACACGTTCCCCGTCGGCTGGCTCGTCGGCACCGGACCGAGCGAGGATCCCTCGTCGCCTCCACCTCCGCAAGCGGCCGTGAGCAGCGTGACCCCGAGCGCGATGGCGAGCGTCAAGTTCCTCCGCACGTCGGCTCCTTCGATGGACGGCTGACTGTAGCGCACGGGTCTTGGCCCGGCCGTGCACCGGTCGGCCCCGGCACGTTGGTAGCCTGACGATCCATGGTGGACCGCGAGCTCGTGCAGGAGGTGCTTCAGGCGGCACGACGCCGGGGCGGGTCGTTCGCCGAGCTGTTCGTGGAGGAGAAATCCTCGACCTCGATCCGGCTGGACGACGGGAAGGTCGAGGAGCTCACCACCGGCCTTGATCGCGGGGCCGGGGTCCGGGTGTGCCGGGGGACCTCGTACGGCTACGCATACTCCAACCGGCTGGACCGATCGGCGTTGCTCGACGCGGCCGAGGCCGCGAGCGCCGCACTGCGGCAGGGTGAGGCCGGCGAGGTGGTGGATCTGCGTCAGCCGCGGACGGTGCCCGTCGTGAACCCCGTGGACCGTCCGGCGGACGACCTCCCAGCGGCAGAGAAGGTGGCCTGGCTGCGAGCGGTGGACGACGCCGCGCGATCGTTCAGTCCTGAGGTCGTGCAGGTCGTGGGCGCATACGGCGACTCGATGCAGCACGTGATGATCGCGACGTCCGACGGCCGGTGGGTCGAGGAGTGGCGGCCGCGCATCCGACTGTTCGCGGAGGTCGTTGCGGAGCGCGACGGCAACATCCAGACGGGGTTCCACGGCCCGGCCGCCTGCAGCGGGATGGAGTTCGTCGACCGTCACCCGCCGCGCGCGACGGCGGAGGTCGCCGCCAAGCGTGCGGTCACGATGCTCGATTCGATCCCCGCGCCCGCCGGTGAGATGACGGTCGTGCTGGCACCCGGGATGGGTGGCGTGCTGTTCCACGAGGCGGTCGGTCACCCGCTCGAGTGCGATGCGGTCGACAAGGAGGCCAGCGTCTACCGGGGGCTGATCGGCGAGCGATGCGCTTCTGAGCTGATCGACGGCGTAGATGACGCCACGATCGCGAACGGCTGGGGCTCCTACGCGTTCGACGACGAGGGGACGCCGTCGCAGCGCACGTCACTCTTCGAACGCGGTGTCCTGCAGGGGCTCCTGTACGACCGGATACACGCCGACAAAGACGGGCAGCCGCCCACCGGGAACGGCCGCCGACAGTCGTACGCCGCACCCCCGATCCCACGGATGACGAACACGAACATCCTGAACGGCACGTCCGACGCCGCCGACATGCTCGCCTCGACCGAGCAGGGCGTCTACGTGACGTCGCTCGGAGGCGGGCAGACGAACCCGGCGACCGGCGACTTCGTGTTCGGGGTCGCAGAGGGGTTCCTGCTCGAGAACGGCGTCGTCACGACGCCCGTGCGCGGCGCCAACCTCATCGGACGAGCGATCGACGTGATGAGCGCGGTCGACGCGGTAGCGGGCGACTTCGACACCTGGGAGGGCGTCTGCGGGAAGGACGGGCAGGCCGCCCCCGTGGGAAGCGGGTCGCCCACGCTTCGCATCTCGCGGATCACGGTGGGGGGTACCGGTGCCTGACCTCGGCGACCTCTGCCGGGCCGCAGTGGACGCGGCGGAGGGCGATGAGGCGGTTGAGGCCTACGCCGAGGAGTCCAGGGACACGGAGGCGACCGCACTGCGGGGTGAGATCGAAGGGCTCACGTTCGCGGAGTCGCGCGGCGTGGGTGTTCGGCTGATCGCGGAGTCCCGGTCGGGGTACGCGTACGCCGCCGATCCGTCGGAGGACGAGGTGCGCGACGCCGTTCGGCGAGCACGCGAGAACGCCGCGCTCGCCGAACCGGATCCGTTCAACGGGCTGCCGGCATTCGAGCCGGCAACGCCGATCCCCGGGCTCTTCCGCGAGGACCAAGCGCGCGTGCCGACGGATCGGAAGGTGTCGCTCGCGCTCGATCTCGAGCGCCGGGTGATCTCGACCGACCCGCGTGTGACGAAGGTCGACGCCGCGCAGATCGGCGACTCGGTGTCTCGCACCGCGATCGCGTCGACGACCGGTGTGAAGGCCGAGTACGCCCGCACCGACGCGTGGTGCGTGGCGGTCGCACTCGCCGTCGAGGGCGACGAGACGCAGACGGGCTTCTCGTTCTCGATCTCCCGCGGGGTCGACGATCTGCTGTGGGAGTCGATCGCGGACGAGGCGGTCGCCCGATCGGTGCGGATGCTCGGCGCGACGAAACCCGTCACGGCCAAGGTTCCGGTCGTGCTCGATCAGTTCGCGGCGATGTCCTTCTTGGGGGTGCTTGCCGGCGCGCTCTCGGCCGAGGCGGTGCTGAAGCGGCGATCGCTGTTCGCCGACATGGTGGGCCGGCAGGTCGGGTCGGACCTCGTCACGCTGATCGACGACGGCACGATCACGATCGGGCCCGCGGCCGCGCCCTTCGACGATGAAGGTGTTCCCTCCGGCCGGACCGAACTCTTCACGCGCGGAACGCTGAACGGCTTCCTGCACAACACGTATACCGCGAATCGGACCGGCGGAGGCGCCCGGTCCACGGGGAACGCGAAACGCGGCGGCTACAAGTCGACGCCCGACGTCGGCACGTCGAACTTCTACCTCGAGGCTGGCGACCGGTCGTTCGAGGAATTGCTGGCCCGAGCCGACGGCGGAGTGCTCATCCAGGACGTGAGCGGCGTCCACTCCGGCGCGAACCCGATCAGCGGGGAGTTCTCGGTAGGGGCGACCGGGCTACGGATCGCCGGCGGCGCGCTCGGCGAGCCGCTGCGCGAGATGACCGTCGCCTCCACGCTTCCCGAGATGCTGGCGGCGATCACCGGCGTTGGAAGCGACCTCCGCTTCTTCTCGTCCGTAGGGACGCCGTCGGTGCTCATCGGCGAGATGACGCTCGCGGGCGTATGAGCGACCGGTAGGCATCAACCGACGTCGACGGTGATCGTGTGATACCCGGTCGCGCCGTCGGGGATCGGCGGAGCGTATGCCGAGCTCTGCGTCTCACCGGTGGCGTCGGTCGCTCGGACGGAGATCGTGTGCTGTCCCCGGGTGGCGGTCCAGCGGCACAACCACTGCCGCCACGTGTCGATCGTGTCCTCGGCGCCGAGTTCCGCGGGCATCCACGGGCCCCCGTCGACCTGCACCTCGACCCGCTGGATCCCCCGGTGCTGCGCCCACGCCACACCGGCGACGACCGTTTCGCCCGTGGTGAGTGACGCCCCCGACCTGGGCGTGTCGATCCTTGACTCGGTCTTGATCGGCGCCTGTTGCGCCCACCCGCGTTCGACCCAGTACGCATCGTAGGCCTCGAACGTCGTGAGTTCGAGATCGACGACCCACTTCGTGGCGGAGACGTAGCCATACAGGCCGGGCACGATCATGCGGACCGGGAAGCCGTGTTCGATCGGCAGCGGCCGCCCGTTCATGGCGACGGCGAGCATGGCGTCGCGGCCGTCCATCACGATGGCCGTGGGAGTCCCCACGGTGAAGCCGTCGACGGACCGTGAGACGATCTGTGTGGCCTGCGGTGCGACCCCCGCTTCGTCGAGCAGGGCCTTGAGCGGCGCTCCGATCCATCGCGCGTTTCCGATGTACCTGCCCCCCACCTCGTTGGAGACACAGGTAAGCGTCACGTCGCGCTCGATCAGCGGGCGCTCGAGCAGCCGGCGATAGTCGAGCGTGATCGGGCGCTCGACCATGCCGTGCACCTTGAGCGTCCATCGCTCGGCGGTGACCGACGGAACGAAGAGCGCGGTGTCGACCCGGTAGAAGCGATCGTTCGGCGTGAGGAACGGCCCCAGGCCCGGAACCGCGAGGTCGGCTCCCGCGGGGATCGGAGGTGCGAGGTCGGCGGGCGCAGGGATCCGAACGGCTGCTCTCGACTCGCTGGCGTCGGCGCGGCCGATGAGCAGCCGTCCGATCTCTCCGCTCGCGCCGGCGACACCGACGGCGGCGACGCCTGTCCACAGGAACCGCCGGCGATCGAACCCCGGCGCCGGGTCGCCGGCGTGCTTCGGCGGCTCCCTCCATGCGTTCGTGAGTCCCGCCGCCCGGCGCAGGAGCCAGAAGGTGCCGACGCCCGCGGCCGCTCCGACGAGCGATGGGATCGCGTCCGTGAGCCCGTTGGCGGGTCTGGTCACCGCCGCGGTCGCTCCGACCAAGCCGAACACGAGGATGGCGACGACGCCGACCCATGGCCGCCGGAGCGCAACGATCCCGAGGACGACCGCCGCGATCACCAGGAGCGTGTCGATCCCCGTTACGAGCGCGAACTTGTCGTTCGGGCCGAACGTCCGGATGGCGAAGGTCTTCAACCACTCTGGGGTGGCGTCGATCGCCGCGCTCCCGACCGCGAGGATCGGCGACGAGGATCCTCCGATCACCCCTGCGGCCAGCTGGGCGACCCCGATCGCCACAGCGCCGCTCAGCAGCCCGATCGTTCCCCCGACGATGCTGCCCGGCGTCGACGGAGAGCCGGGCTCGGCGATCGGTCGCTCGCTCGTCGTCGTGGCTCGTGCCATACCGGATCGAGTCTAGGGGCGTTCCTTGCGGACCAGGAGCGAGCCGGGTCAGACGGTGGCCGGGCGGGCGCCGCTCACGATCAGCACGACGATCAGCCCGGCGACGATCAGCCGGTAGACCATGAACGCCTTGAAGGTGTGCCGACGGAGGTATCCCAACAGGAACCAGATCACGACGAACCCGCTGATCGCCGAGGAGACGAAACCCCAGAGGAACTCGCTCGCGTATCCCTGGAACCCCGTCTGCGCAAGATCCAGGCCCTTCGCGAGCCCCGCGCCCGCGATGATCGGGATGGCCAGGAGGAACGAGAACCTGGCGGACGACTCGCGGTCGATCCCGATCCAGCGCGCGCCCGTCATGGTGATGCCCGACCTCGAGACGCCCGGCTGCAAGGCGAGGGCCTGCAGCGCGCCGAGCCCGAGCCCGGTCCGCGGACCGATCGAATCCATGCCGCGATCCGAGCGCGACTTGGCGTCGATCCACCACAGCAGCACGCCGCCGACCGACAGCGTGATCGCCATCAGCCACGGTTGCCCGAGCCTCTTCTCGATCGTGGATTCGAGCAAGAAGCCGGCCAGCGCCCCGGGGATCGTGCCGATCACGAGGGCCCAGGCCAGACGCTCATCGGGCGTGGCGATCGCACGGGTCCTGAGCGACCGGAGCCAGGCCTTGAGGTATCGCCAGAGGTCGCTCCGGAAGTAGATGACCGCGCCCACGAGCGTCCCCACGTGTAGCGCCACGTCGAACGTCTTGTTGAGCGCGGGATCGTTGAGGATCGACCAGTTGAACAACCACGGCACCAGGATCAGATGTCCGGAACTCGACACGGGGGCGAACTCCGTCGCCCCTTGCGTCAGACCGAGCACGATCGCCTGCAGGATGGTCACCGGTCGGTCCTTTCGGGCGGGAGGTCCGCGCCATGCTATCGGTAGGCATCCCGCACGCCATGAGGCGAACGGCGGTCGGTTATGACGTTCCTGTCGCGGGCTCCGGTCCCACGATCGCGACCGTGACCTGCGCGAACGCCTTCGCGTACGCGAGCCGTTCGGCGGCGGCGGCATCGGCGAGGACTACCAACGAAACGCCATCGGCACTCGACCCGGTGGCCGCACCGCCGAGTCCGCCCGCGGGGACCTGCGTGAGCACCTTCAACACCTCGATCTCGGCGGCCGCCAACTCCGTGTGCGGTCGGCCGCCCCCGTACGTCGCGTAGACGTCGACACGGTCACCCGCGCTGATCGTCTCCTCGGGCACGCCGGCCGCGATCACTACCGCCCGCAACCCGGGCGGAACGAGGGCCGCGATCGGTCCCGTATGCGGAACGGCCAGCCGCGACGCCGTGACGATCTCGCCCTCCGCGATGTCTGCGGTGAGGATCCGGCCGGTGACCGACGTCGTGTCCGAGATCGCGCCGGGAGGCACGTACGTCGCCGGCATCCTCTCGCTGTGCACCATGTCTTCCGAGAACACGGTTCCGCGGTTGAGATCGATCGCCGCCACCACGACCTGCGTCTCGACGCTCCCGGGCGAGCGAAGCGCGTCGGCTCGCTCCTGATACCCACGCATGAGCACGAACGTCGCGGCCCCGAACAGCACGGCGAGCACGAGCAGGATCTTCGAAGCGAGCGGCCAGCGCCGTCTGAGCATGCGCGCGAGGCTCGCACACGTTCGCATGTTCGACCGTGACATCGGTCACGCCCGGGGCCAATCAAGGCGTTACTCGACGAGTCGCGGGCCCTTCTTCTGCGATAGGGGGAGGGTCCGCACCCGGAACTCCTCGAGGGCATCCCTTCCGACGATCTGGCCAACGGCCTCCTCGATCCGGTCCCCGAGGGCGCGCGCATCGCCATCCGTCTTGAACCGCAGCTCGACGGAGACGAGGACCCGTTCGCCGGTCATGGTTCGAAACTCGCCCCCTCGAGCGCCGTGGCGCACGGGCATCCGCGGGCCTCGGGAAGCCCCGGGATCGTCGCGAACAACAGGCCACGAAGCCTCTCGTTGTTCTCCGTGAACACGCGGACGACCTCATCGTTCGTGACCGGGGGCACGCCTTCCACGCCGACGTCATAGTCCGTGATCAGCGAGATGTTCGCGTAGCAGAGCTCGAGCTCGCGGGCGAGCACCGCCTCCGGGTACTGGGTCATGTTGATGACCTCCCACCCCGCGGACGCGAACCACGCCGACTCCGCGCGGCTCGAGAAGCGCGGACCTTCGATCACCACGACCGTGCCGCGGTCGTGCAGCGGGATCGCCAGCTCGCGTCCGGCGGCGATCGTCACCTCCCGCATCGTCGGGCAGTAGGGATCGGCGAACGAGATGTGCGTGGTCACCGGTCCGTCGTAGAACGTGTTCGGACGGTCGTGCGTTCGGTCGACCAGCTGATCGCAGATCACGAAGTCGCCGGGTTTCACGGTCGCCTGGAGCGAGCCGCAGGCGTTCGGACCGAGGATCCGGGCCACCCCGAGCTCCCTCATCGCCCACAGGTTCGCCTTGTAGGGGATGCGATGGGGCGGGAACTCGTGGTGCAGGCCGTGCCGCGGGATGAACGCGACGCGACGGCCCCCCACGTCGCCGACCACGGGAGGCGCGGAAGGCTTGCCGTACGGCGTGTCGACGTCGATCGTCTCGGTCGACTCCAGGAACGCGTAGAAGCCCGAGCCGCCGAAGACACCGATCTCGGCGGCCGTCACGATGACGACCCTCCGCCGCCGCCCGACCCGCCCGAGCCGCCCGAGCCGCCCGACCCGCCCGGGTCGCTCGAACTGCCCCGACTCGTCGCTGCCGTCTTCTCATGGGGCTTGGCTGAACCCTTCTTCTCGCCCGACGCGGCCGGCTTGTCGCTCTTCTTGCTCTCCCTGTCGCCGCTCTTCTCGGCCGTCTTCTCGGAGGCCTCCTTCGAGTTCTTCCCATGATCGGTCGCGTAGAACCCCGAGCCCTTGAACGCGATGGCGGGCGGGGCGAAGACCTTCCGAAGCTCGCCGCCGCACTCCGGACACAGGGTGAGGGCCTCGTCGCTCATGGAGTGCACGATCTCGAATGTATGGCCGCAGCTCTTGCATACGTACTCGTACGTGGGCATGACCGATCGAGTGTAGCGGAGGCTCAGGAGCGCTCCGATCAGGGCAGATATGCACGAGAACCGTCGTTCGACGGTTATTCCATCGGCCCTTCGGATGAGCCTTCCGGACGATGTCCGGATGGTCCGTTCGCGCTACGGTCGTTGCAGTACAGGCCACGGCGCGATGCCCGCGGTCGCGGCCCAGGTCGGTGTACCGGGAGGAGAACTATGCAGGGGTCACCGCTTCCCCGCGAGGCGCGCCGGCGGCCCGAGCTCGACCTGTTGGTCGGGCCGTTGGAGGCCGCAGCAGCCGCCGACGCGGTCCACGCAGCCGAGTCAGAGCGCACGATCGTCGAGCTCCCCGACCTGGACGACGCTTCCACGCCGATCGAAGAAGCATGACGGAACGCGGCGCGTCTGGCGCACCCCGGCCCGGCCGTAGACTCGGACCCACCGTAGGTGCAGAGGATGGGACCGAGATGGCGATCAGGAAGGCCGTGATCCCCGCCGCCGGTCTCGGGACACGGTTCCTTCCCGCCACGAAGGCTCAGCCCAAGGAGATGCTCCCCGTCGTCGACACGCCGTCGATCCAATACGTGGTCGAGGAAGCGGCTCGGGCCGGGCTTACCGACATCCTCATCGTGACCGGTCGTGGCAAGCGCTCGATCGAGGACCATTTCGACCGCTCCGTCGAGCTCGAGCACTTCCTGGAAGAGAAGGGGAAGTTCGACGAGCTGAAACAGGTGCAGGAGATCGGCGACATGGCGACGATGCACTACATCCGCCAGAAGGACCCGCTGGGTCTGGGCCACGCGGTCGCCATCGCCGAGGATCACATCGGCGATGAGCCATTCGCCGTGCTCCTCGGGGACGACCTGATCCATCGATCCCTGCCGCTGCTCACCGAGATGCTTCGCGTCCACGAGCGCTATGGCAGGAGCGTGATCGCCGTTCAGGAGGTCCCGCAGGCGGACATCAGCCACTACGGCTCGATCGAGCCGGAGTTCGTCGAGGAACACCTCGCCCGCGTGGTGTCGATCGTGGAGAAGCCGTCGCCTGAGGAGGCTCCGTCGAACCTGGCGGCGATCGGACGGTATGTGCTCACGCCGGACATCTTCGACGCGCTCCGTGAGACCGAGCCCGGCCGCGGGGGGGAGATCCAGCTCACCGATGCCATCAACCTCCTGGCGAAGGAGCAAGCCGTCTACGCCTACCGCTTCGACGGGGGCCGCTACGACGTGGGGAACAAGCTCGACTACCTGAAGGCGACGGTTGCGTTCGCGCTCGAACGCGAAGACGTGGGCGAACCCTTCCGGCGATACCTGATCGACCTGTTGCAGCGCGACGAACTCGCCGACTGACGGGTCGCCCACCAGGCCCGATGAACGCCAGGGGTAGACTCCCCAGATGGTCGACACGCGACGGGTGCACGATCACGATGATGTCGCCGGGCTGGTCTCCGTCGAGGACGCTCGCGAGAAGGTCTTGTCGCAGATCCATCCATTGGCGCCGCTCCAGCTCGCGCTGACGGAGGCGTATGGCTGCGTCGCCGCGGAGGATGTGGTCGCAGAGCGCGATCTCCCCGAGTTCGCCTCGTCCGCGATGGATGGGTTCGCCGTCCGCGCCTCCGACGTGGCGGGAGCCACGCCGAGGTCCCCGATCGAGTTGAAGATCGTGGGCCGCGCGATGATCGGGAGGCGGCCCGACGCCGTCGTCGGTGGCGGCGAGGCGGTCCGTATCGCGACCGGCGCCCCGATCCCCGCCGGTGCGGACACGATCGTGCCGGTCGAGAACGCGGAGCCCGGTGGTGAGACCGTCCAGCTCTACGATGGCCCACCCCCCGGTCAGCACATCCGGCCGGCCGGCGAGGACGTCCGGGATGGACAGGTCATCGTGACCGGCGGGAGACGACTGGGCCCACCGGAGCTGGCACTCCTCGCGAACGCGGGGTTCCCGAACCCGATGGTCCATCCACGTCCTCGCGTGATCGTGCTCTCCACCGGCGACGAGCTGATCCCTCCGACCGAGACGCCGGAGTTCGGGCAGATCCGGGACTCGAACGCCTACTCGATCTTCGCAGCGCTCCGCGATGTGGGCGCTATGCCCGTGCTCGCCGGCATCGTCAAGGACGACGTGGACGCGCTCCGCGAAACGGTGCTCAGCTACCTGATCCAGGCCGACGCGTTCGTCTCGTCTGGCGGTGTGTCGGTCGGAGAGCGCGACGTGGTGAAGGCCGCGTTCTTCCGACGCGGCGATCTGGACTTCTACAAGGTGGCCATGCAGCCGGGCATGCCGCAGGGGTTCGGCCACATCGAAGGCAAGCCGTACTTCGGGCTTCCGGGCAATCCCGTGAGCGTGTTCGTGAGCTTCGAGGTGTTCGTTCGGCCTGCGATCCTCAAGATGATGGGCCGGACCCAGCTCTACCGGCCCGAGGTGACTGCCACCCTGACCGAGGAGGTTGCCGGCCCGAAGGGCAAGCTGCAGTTCGCGCGCGTCCGGCTGCAGCGCACCGACGACGGATGGGCCGCGACGCCTACGGGCGCGCGCGGCTCGAACCTCATCTCGACCGTGGTGCGTGCGAACGGCCTGGCGATGGTCCCGGTGGGGACCGCCGTTGCCCCGGCCGGCTCGCAGCTTCGGGTGTTGGTCTTCCGCTCGAGTGAGGATTGACCGATGGCGGATCGCGCGCGGATCGTCGAGGTGGGGGAGAAGGCCGTGACCGCCCGCGAGGCGACGGCGGAGTGTGTGCTCTCGACGACGCCGGACGCGGTCGCGCATCTCATCGCCGGGACCCGCAAGGGTAACCCGCTCGAGGCCGCGAGGATCGCCGGGGTGATGGGCGTCAAACGGACTCCTGATCTGCTCCCGTTCTGCCACCCCATCGCGATCACCGGCGCGGAGCTCATGGTGGATCCGGATGAGGGAGCCGGCACGATCCGCGTGCAGGCGACGGTCCGCGCGAACGACCGGACCGGCGTCGAGATGGAGGCGCTCACGGCCGCCGCGGTCGCGGCCCTCAGCCTCTACGACACGACGAAGGAGTTCGATCGGGCTGCTCGGATCGACGGACTGCGATTGCTCGCCAAGTCGGGCGGGAAATCGGGTGATTACCGCACAGACTAGTCTCGGAACGGTGCCGTCATGGTGCTCGCCACTTCGATCGCGACGGCCGGCAACGCGCTCGCGCCCTCGATGTTCGCCTCGGCTCCGGAGTTCGCATTGAGTCGGTCGGCATCGATCCCGTCGGCGACCCGCCCTCGGTCGGCGTCGTACACCGGGCGCCCCGCCGCGTTGCGCTCACCGAACCATGCGCGCGCCTCGGCTGCGAGCCCGGCCCATGCGGGATCGCCGGTCGCGGCCGACAGCCGGTCGATCGAGAACAGCGTGCTCGAAACGTCGTACGGCGTGGAGCTCGCCCCGCCGAACCCTCCCTCCACCGTCGGCACCAAGAGTCGCTCGGCGCTCGCGATCGCCGTCGCCAACAGCGATGGGTCGTCGAGGATCTCCGCCGCGTCCACGAGCACACCCTCCTGCGTATGCGCCCACAGGTGGGGCACGCCTCGCTCGAAGGGTGAGTTCATCAGCACGTCGTCGATCCGGCAGGCGGCGATCTCATCGGCCCACCGTCGGATCGCGGGAACGAGGAGGGTCTTCCCCGCGTCGCGGACCAGCCGACCCGCCATCTCCAGGTGGAGCGCGCGCACGTCCGGCGGCGCATCCTTGGTCACGGCGTGATCTAAGCCGAGGTGGAGCGCGCGCTCGGCCCGATCATCGCCGAACGTGGTCCACGCCTGGCCCACGGCGCAGAGCGCCCGCGCGTGCCAGAAGTTCTCCCCGACGCCCGACGTAAGGCCCGCTTCGTTCCGAGAGCCCTCCCAGTCGTACACGAAGTTGAGCCATCGGCCGTCGTGCTCCTGCATCCAGAGGACGAACTCGAGCATCCCTCGGGCCCACCGCTCGACCCACGGGAGCCTGGTGACGGTCCAGACGTCGCAGAGCACACTCAGCAACCGAGCGGCGTCGTCGACGCACGCGACGCCTTCCATGCCGGACTCACGCGCCACGATCGGCTCATCGTTGGCGTCGGCGTAGACGGCGACCGCGTAGGCATCGGGACCTGCCGCGGGGAGCGGACGCGTCAGCCGGGCGAGCTGTCTCAGCACGGCTCGAGGTTGGCGATGATCTGTTCGACGCTGAAGTCGGCGGCGCAGATGCTCTCGTCGGCCGCGCCGTAGTACACGCGGATCCGTTCCCCGGTCTCGTCTAGCGGGACGTGGCCCGTGGGGAACACCACATCGCGGAGGAACCCATCGCGCTCGTAGTCGACCTCGGGGGCGAGCAGCGGACGGGGGGTGCGAGCAAGTACCTTGCCGGGGTCGCCCGCGTCGAGGAGCAGCGCACCCATGCCGTAGCGGTTCGCGCGGTCGGCGCCGTGGTAGATCGCGAGCCATCCGCCGTCGACCCGGAAGGGAACGCAGCTCGCGCCCACGCGGATCTCGTCCCACATGCGTTGGCGCGGCAGCGCGACCGGACGGTGATCGCCCCAGGAGATCAGGTCGTCCGAGCGCGCCATCCACATCGCGAGGATGCGGCCGAGCGATCCCGGCATGGGCCGCGTGAGCGCCAGGTAGCTCCCGTCCACCTTCTCGGGGAACAGAACCATGTCCTTCTGGTCAGGATGCAGCATCAGACCCTTGCGTTCGAACGTCCTGAAGTCGGTCGTGGTCATGCGGCTCGTGGTGATCCCGAGACGGCTCACCGACACGTACGTGATGTGGAAGACACCGTCGATCTCGGTGATCCGCGGATCCTCCACGCCGTATTCCTCGAGGTAGGCGGCAGGCGTGATCGTCGGTTCGGGATCGATCTCGAACGTCACGCCGTCGGCGCTCCGCGCCACGCGCAGGTGCGAGATGTTCGACAGGTAGTCGCTGAACTCCTGGTTGCCAGGCGCGAACCCGCCCGCGGTGTTCCGATAGCGGATCGTTCGAGGATCAGAGAGGTCGAGGCCGGGGAGGTCCTTCGGGACGTAGCCGATCACCACGCGTGGCGGCTCGAGATCGGTGTCGAAGAACGCCATCCCGACCAGGCGCTCGCGAGAGACCGCGTCCGGGAGTGGCACGAGCCGTGGCTCGTCGCCGGTGAGATCGATCATCTTGGCCCCATCGGGGAGGTCCGCCGCGGGTAGTGGCCGCTCGGCCACCCGCACCAGGAGGATGATCTCGTCCCCCACCTTCGCCACGCCCGGGTTGATCGTGGAGATCACCTCGAACCCCGGTTGCGACGGCGCGATGAGGTTCGGCGTGATCAGAGGGTTCTGAGGGAGCCGCGCCGCGATCGGGACAGGGTCGCGCGCGGGGAGACCGTCTTCGTGCATCCGCTCGGGCGCCGCGTCGATCAGCTCCTGCATCGTCTGCACGAACTTCGCGCCCGTCTTCGGCCACGTGGACTCGTTCGCATACGCGTACGCGTTGGCCTCGAGCCGGTGCTTGTAGTCCGGGTCGTCGAGGATGGCGTTGATCGCCTCGGCCATCGCCTCGGGTGACCGGAACGGAACGAGCACGCCGCGGTCGTCGGCGAGGGCTTCCTTCGCGTGCAGGTATGGCGTGGAGACGACCGCCTTCCCGGCACCGAGCGCGTAGGAGAGGGTGCCGCTGGTGATCTGGTTGGGGTCGAGGTAGGGGGTGACGTAGACATCCGTGGCCAAGAGGTGATCGATGATGTCCTTCTGGCTCAGGTACTGGTTCACGAACGCCACGTGATCGGACAGGTTCAACGCGTTCACCATCGCGATCAGCTTGTTCCGGTACTGCTCTCCTTGCCCGCGCAACAGCTCGGGATGCGTCTGGCCGGCGATCAGGTATTGCGCATGCGGATGCTTCTCGACGACGTACGGCATCGCCTCGATGACGTACTCGAGACCCTTGCCCGGACCGACCAATCCGAATGTCGAGATGACCTGTTTATGGTCGAGGCCCATCTTCTCCTTCAGCTTCCGCCGTCCGGTCGGCTCGATGTGGGGCATCCCGTGCGGGATCACGGTGGTCGGCGTTCCGGTCACGCCGTACACGCTGTCGAGGATCCCGACGGCGGTCTCGGCCATCACCACGAGCCGGTCGGTGGCTCCGGCGATCGACCGCACGGCCTCGCGGACGGCCGGGCTGGGCTCGGGCAGCACGGTGTGCAACGTCACGAGCGACGGCTTGCGGAGCGCCTCGAGCATCGGTGTCAGGTGGTCGACGTAGTGCCCCTCGATCCAGCGGTCGCCCTCCCAGCTCTCGTCCCGCCACAGGCCGTAGAGCCCGAACTCGTGCTGGATGCAAACGATATCGGCGTTGGACTCGTTGATCGCGCGCGCGGCGTTCACGTACCCCTCGGGACTTCCCTGGCGGATCCGCCACCGCACGGTGTTGCCATAGGCGCGGACGACGTTCCGCTCGTCGATCGCCGCCACGCGGCACTTCGGGCGTTCGTCACCCGCTCGGATCGCGGTGATCAGGTCCGACGTGAACGTCGCGATGCCGCACCGGCGCGGAGGATATGTGGAGACGAAAGCGATACGCATGGCCACCAACGTTATCGTCCCGTCCGCGGGTGTCACGTAGTCAAGGGGGCCAACTGGGTCGACCTAGGGCAGAACGCGCGCTTGTGAACAAGTTTCCCTGAATCACATGGATGTGCTTTCCCACACCACATGTGGGTGCTACGTTCCCGTTCCAGCCTAGATGTTGTGGTTCGAACCGGGGTTCGAGAGGCGGGAGACCGGCGCGTGGATTGGCTACTCCTCGGCGCGTTAGGCATCATGTGGGTGGCGTTCCTCCTGCCGTCGGATCGACGGCAACGGACCGCGACGCGAAGCGTCGAAGACTTCGAACGCCGGATGGAGCTGCTGGCGCACGTGGAAGCACAGGGGAGTCAGGGGCGGTGGATCGTCACGCCCCGCAAAGGCGCTCGGTTCGTCGGGGTTGCCGAGCGACGGCGAGCGCGGGTCCGTGAGCGCCGACGCAGGGTGCTCGTCTTCCTCCTCGAATCGATCTGTCTGACGTTCTTGATCGGACTGGTCCCGCCGTTGCGCGTGGTGTGGTACCTGAGCGCGATCTTCGGCGGGCTCTTGGTGCTGTACGTCTGGCTGCTCCTGTCGATCAAGCATCGCGCGTCGATCCAGCCGCATGAGACCGCACGAGCCGCGCGCGCGCCCGCCCGTGTGAAGACGCCGGTAACCGCGGTGCCGCGCTACGTGGTCGACAACATGGCCGGCTGGGCTCGCCCCACCTTCAACGGACTCGGCTCCGTCGGCGAAGGCGACCGCGTACACGTCGTCGTCCGCCCCGCCGGCGACATGGCCGGGGCCTGATCCTCACCGGCCGCGACGTACCCCTTTGCTAGTCTGACCCCCTCCTGGGGGTGTAGCTCAGCCCGGTAGAGCGCTGCCCTCGCACGGCAGAGGTCAGGGGTTCGAATCCCCTCACCTCCACCAGGACCCGCTGTTACCCTGCCACCATCGAGGACGTTCGCATCGACCTGTGCACGAAAGGCTTCCCAGCGGTCGACGCTCCGGTGCCGCTCGCCGAGGTCGCCGAGCAGGGATGGACGCTCAGCGATCTCCCCACGCCCGTCATGGTCCTGCGCGAACCGGCGCTCGAACACAACCTGCGGCTGATGGGTGAGTTCTGCCGCGCCTGGGGCGTGAACATCGCGCCGCACGGCAAGACGACGATGGCGCCGCAGCTCTGGCGCCGGCAGCTCGATGCCGGCGCTTGGGGGATCACCGCGGCGACGGTCACCCAGGCCCGCGTGATGCGCGCGGCCGGCGTTCCGAAGATCCTGTTGGCGAACGAGCTGGTGGATCCCGTGTCGATCGCCTGGGTCGCCTCTCAGCTCGCCGATCCTGGGTTCGGGTTCATGTGCTACGTGGACTCCGACCGTGGGGTCGAACTGCTGACCGAGCACCTTCGGTCCGCGGGAGCCGCGCGTCCGCTGCCGGTTCTCGTCGAGCTGGGCTACGAGGATGGACGCACCGGGTGTCGGACGATCCCGGAAGCGGTGTACATGGCGGGGTTGGTCGCCGGGTCGCCGGCACTGCGGCTCGCAGGCGTCGCCGGGTACGAGGGCACGATCTGCCAGGAGCGCACCCCCGCCTGCCTGGAACGCGTGACGGACTTCTTGGACCGCCTCCGCGAGCTGACGGTGACCATGATCGACGCCGGAGGGTTCGATGACGGTGAGCCCATCGTGTTGACGGCGGGCGGGAGCTCGTTCTTCGACGTCGTGGTCGACCGACTCCGGGGACCGTGGCCCGGCAGAGCCGACGTGCGGGTGGTGTTGCGCTCCGGCTGCTACCTGACCCACGACGCCGGAGGGTACGAGCGAACCTCGCCGCTCCCCGAGCGCGACGGCGAGCGGGGGTTCCATCAAGCCCTCGAGGTCTGGGGACACGTGGTCTCGCGGCCAGAGCCCGGACTCGCACTCATCGGGTTCGGCAAGCGGGACGTTCCGTTCGATGCGGAGATGCCGATCCCGCGGACCATCCGCGGGATCGACCGGGCGCTCCGAACCGTGACCGGCGGGCTCACGATCGAGCGCCTGAACGATCAGCATGCGTACGCGTCGGTTGGACCCGGGTTCGCGCTCGACGTGGGAGACGCGCTGATGTGCGGGATCGCGCATCCGTGCACGGCGTTCGACAAGTGGCGCGTGATCCCGGTGCTCGACGGTGACGACCGCGTGGTCGATGCCGTGGCCACCTATTTCTGAGGTGCCGCGGCCGGAACGTTGGCTGTTCGCCCGTACCATGTGCGGATGTCCGTTCGCCCGCAACGTGTCGTCGCCCTCGCTTTCCTCATCACCGTGACGCTGTTCGCCGTCCCGGCGCACGCGGGCGGGACGACGAGCGTGATCATCACGGCTTCCGCGTCGTCAGTGATGTTCGGCGAGGCAGTGACGCTCGCGGTCACGGTCGCGCCGGCCGCCGCCGGTCAGTCCGTGTCGATCGTGGACGCATCGGATGACGTGGTCGCATCGGGAACGACGAGGGCCGACGGGACGTTCGCGACTACGGTGAAGCCGGATACGAACCTCGTCGTCCACGCGTCTTGGCTGGGCGTCGACAGTTCGACGATCACGGTCGGACTCCGACCGGTGATG
Organism: uncultured Actinomycetes bacterium; assembly: GCA_963695975.1. Classification (GTDB taxonomy): domain Bacteria; phylum Actinomycetota; class UBA4738; order UBA4738; family HRBIN12; genus JBBQVZ01. Next base: position 935,991 of record CAVOIB010000002.1, read on the forward strand.
ACGCTCCGCGCGAGCACGATCCGCCTGTTCGACCGCATGACAGTCCGTGGGACGTTCGCCCCCGCGCGCCCAGGGAGCGCGGTGAGCGTCGAACTGCAACACCGCGGCTCGGTCGTTGACACCGCGGATCCCAAGCTCGACGCGCACGGTCGTTTCTCCACGACGTTCCGGGTCCTCGAGGTGGGGAGCTACCGGGTGCACGCGCTACTCGATGCCGACGATCTGCTGCCGGGGCACGCGGCGAGCTCACCGTCGGTGACCTCGATCCCTCCCGACCTGGCAATCGGCACGCACGGGACCTATGTTGCTACGCTCGAACGCCGCCTGGTCGAGCTCCACTATCACCTCGCCGGTGTGGACGACGTTTACGACTACCGCACCGCCGATGCGGTGATGGCGTTCCGGAAGGTGCAACGGCTGCCGCGCACCCAGGACGTCAACGCCGCGGTGTGGCGTGCGCTCGGTACGCCGAAGGTCTTCGCTCCGCGTAGCCGCGGTCACGGTTTCCACATCGAGATCGATCAGACGCGGCAGGTGCTCGCGGCGGTGCAGGACGGCAGGGTCGTCGCGATCATCCATGTGTCGACGGGCAAGCCCTCGACACCCACGCGAGACGGCTCGTTCCACATCTACTCGAAGCTCGCGGGATTCAGCCCGAAGGGTCTCTACTACCCGAGCTTCTTCGACGGTGAGCGGGCGATCCACGGCTGGACCGACATCCCCACGTACGCCGCTAGCCATGGCTGTGTACGGATCCCGTACTGGGTCACGAAGTGGATGTTCGGGCTCGACCCGATCGGAACGCGGGTGTTGATCTACCACTGACGGTCAAGGTGGCCCCCTCGGTAGCCGACAACTCCTTGGTACGCCCGAGCCCAGGAGGCATCATGAAGTCTGGCAAGTACTCGTATCCCGGCATCGGAGCAGCCGTCGGCGGACTGATCGGGATCGTCGGCGTGAGCGCGCACTGGTTCTCGTACTCGTTCCCGACCGACAGCGGGACCGTCACCGTGTACCTGTCGGGCCGGGTCGACTGGACGGGAGCGATCGCGCTCGCCGCATCGTTCGGAGCGTTCGCTTTCGGGGGAGCCTACGTCTTGATGCCCGACGCGCAGATCCGCCGTGTGATGGGCGTCCTGATGGCGATCTGCGCCGCGTTCATGCTCTTCATGCCGCTGTTCGGCTACCGAAGGGTCGAAGAGGCGGTCGGTATCCCGACCGCGGTCTTCAGCGCGACGGCCGCGGCAGGGCTCGCCCTGTCCTTCCTCGCCGGCGTCGTCGCGTCGGTGGGAGCGATGCTGGCCTCGAAGGAGATGCTCGCATCGACGCCCACGACCCAACCCGAGCCTGAGGCCGTCCAGGCTTAACGCTCCGCTAGGCTGAGCCCTCCGATGGAGAGCTCAGCCGCCGAACGCACGTGGTGGGCCCGCCCCGGACTCGACGTCCGGGGCGGCCGTCTGTTCATCGCCGGTCGCGATGCGGAGTCGGTGGCCCGCGAGCATGGCACACCGACCTACGCGTACGACCTCCGGCGGATCGAGGAGCAGACCCGATCGCTGCAGGAGGCGTTCGACGGGGTTGCGCTCCGAGGCACGGTGCGGCTCGCTTTGAAGGCGCAACACGAGCCGGAGGTGCTCCGTGCTGTGAGAAGGCTGGGATCGCCCGGATCCTCCGAGTCCGTCGGGATGGACGTCTGCTCGCCGCGTGAGGTGCTCTTCGCGCTGGAACATGGTTGGCGCGAGGACGAGATCAGCTACACGGGCACGAACCTGTCGGATCGCGACCTGGACGTGATCCTCGCCCATCCCGGGATCCACCTGAACGTCGACCTGATCACGCAGGTCGATCGCGTCGGGCGGCGCGCCCCGGGACGCGCGATCGGCATCCGCGTCAACCCGAGGGGCGGGGCCGGCTTCGAAGGGGGTGGCGGCACGCTCTACTCCGGCCCACGGCCGACGAAGTTCGGGATCTTCCCAGAGCGGCTCGGCGAGGCGGTGGAGGTCGCGCGGCGCCACGACCTCACGATCAACACGATCCATTGCCACGTGGGGGACGGCTACCTCTCGGATGGGCTCCCCGTGTTCGAGGGCGTGATCCGACGGGTGGCCGAGATGGTCCGCACGCTCCGCGACGCGGGATGTCCGATCACGGAGGTGAACACGGGTGGCGGACTGGGCGTCCCGCAGCGCGCCGGTGACCGGCCGCTCGACCTGGAGCGCTGGGCGAGGATCCTCTCCGAACACCTTGGCACCCTTGACGTCGCGGTCGGCACCGAGCCGGGAGACTTCCTCGTCAAGGAGTGCGCGATCCACCTGGCGGAGGTCGTTACCGTGGAAGAGCGTGACGGGTTGTTGTTCGCCGGCGTGGACTCGGGATGGAACACGGTCGGTGAACACTTCATCTACAGGTCGCTGCTCGACGTGGTGCTGTGTCGAGCGGCAGATGCATCGCCGGTGCGGCCGGTGACGTTCAGCGGGCACATCAACGAGGGGGACGACCTGTTCGCCGAAGACCTGCCGTTCCCCGACGTGCGCGAGGGGGACGTCGTGGCGTTGATCAACGTCGGGAGCTACAACGCGTCGATGACGTCGGAGCACTGTCTCCGCCCGCCCGCTGGGGCCGTGTTCTTCGCTGACCGGATCTGACGATATGCTCCGCGCCGATGGCATCTGATCGCACGCTCATCCGCGCTGGGCAACTACTCGACGTCGACCGCGGAGCGCTCGTGTCTGACCGCGTCTTGGTCGTGGAAGGCGATCGGATCAAGGACGTCGTTGCGGAGGCACCCGCCGAGACATCCGCACGCGTGGTCGATCTCTCGTCCGCCACGGTGCTTCCTGGGCTGATCGATTGCCATGCGCACATGATCGGCGAGATGGAAACCGGACTTGGGTACGCGTCGCTCGTGATGCGCACCGCCGCGCAGGAGGCGATGACCGGCGTGCGCAACGCACATGCCACGGTCGGGGCGGGGTTCACGTCGGTCCGCGACGTCGGCACGTTCCGCGCGTTCGTGGACTGCGCGCTGCGCGACGCGATCGAGTCGGGCGATGTCGAGGGTCCGCGCATGCTGTGCGCGGGAGCGTTCGTGACGGTGTCCGGCGGTGGCGGTGACGTGACCGGGCTTGCGCCGGACGTGGACGCTGTGGTCCCGATCGACCTGCGCTTCGGCGTCGCGAACTCGGCCGACGAGGTGAGGGCGCGGGTGCGCAGGATCTTGGCCGGCGGGGCGGACTTCATCAAGGTGATCGCCACGGGAGCCGTCCTCACGGAGGGGACCACGCCCGGCGCCCCCGAGTTCAGCGAGGGCGAGATCCGCGCGGCGGTCGAGGAGGCGGCCCTGATCGGGACCCACGTCGCTGCGCACGCGCACGGCGCCGAGGGGATCAAGCGGGCGGTCCGCGCCGGTGTGCGATCCATCGAACATGGCTCGCTGATGGACGATGAGTCGATCGAGTTGATGGCGGCGCACGGAACGTTCTTGGTCGCCGACGTCTACAACGGCGACTGGATCGCCGAGGAGGGCGGGCGCGGCGGCTGGTCGGCAGACGTGATACGGAAGAATGAGGAGACGACCGACGCGCAGCGGGAGGGCTTCACGAAGGCGGTGAATGCCGGCGTGAAGATCGCCTACGGGACCGACAGCGGCGTGTACCCGCATGCGTGGGTCGCGAAGCAGTTCGCGTACATGGTGCGGTTCGGGATGGCGCCGATCGAGGTGATCCGCAGCGCGACGACGGTCGCAGCCGAGCTGATGGGGTGGGAGGACCGGGTCGGATCGCTCGCGCCCGAGCGGTTCGCCGACCTGGTCGCGGTGCAGGGCGATCCACTCGAGGACGTCTCGCTGCTCGAGGCGCCTGTCTTCGTGATGAAGGGCGGCGCGGTCGTGAGCGGAGCCGATTCAACTCGGATCCGATAGGACCGCCTCGAGGGTCTCCGCGATCCGGGCCGCGTCGGACGCCTCGATGACGAGCGGTGGGCGGATCTTGAGGACGTTCCCGTCGCGACCGGTCGTTCCCACCAGCACACCGCGCTCACGCATCGCGTTCACCACGCGCGTCGCGTCCTGGGCCGCCGGCTCCCGCGTCGTGCGGTCGAGCACCAGTTCCACGCCGAGCAGCAGTCCGACCGAGCGGACATCCCCGATCAGCGCGTGGCGCTCGGCCACGGCGTTGAGCGCCGACACCAGTTCGGCGCTCCGCTCGGCGGCGCGCGCGATCAGGTCTTCTGCCTCGATCACGTCGAGCACGGCGAGTCCCGCCCGGCACGCCACCGGATTGCCGCCGAACGTGCTGAACCACTCGGTGGTGCGCGCGAAGCGATCCACGATGTCGGAGCGGGTAACGACCGCCGCGACCGGGTGTCCGTTGCCCATGGGCTTGCCTAGCGTGACGACGTCGGGTGTGACGCCGTGCGCCGGGAATCCCCAGAGATCCGTCCCGGAGCGGCCGAATCCCACCTGGACCTCGTCGGCCACATAGAGACCCCCCGCCTCCCGCCACGAACGAACGGCTTCCTGCAGATAGGCCGGTGGCGGCGCGAAGATCCCGTCGCTCGTGAAGCCACCGTCGATCATCAAGATCGCCGGCCCGAACCCCCGGCCTGCAAGGGTGTCGATCGCCTCGTCGATGCATGCGGCGTATCGGGCCGGCCAGTCCGGCTCCTCGCGACGGAAGCGGCCGCGGAAGCCATCGGGGGCCGCGATCGTGGCGATGTGATCCGGCGCCGAGACCTCTCCCCATTCCTCGGGTGACAGGTCGGCGACGGCCGCCGTGACGCCGTGGTACGCGGATTCCGTCACCACGCCGCCTCGTTCGCCGGTGACCGTGGTCGCCAGTCGCCACGCGAGGTCGTTCGCTTCGCTGCCCGAGTTGACGAACATCACGGTGTCGAGCCCGTCGGGCATGGTCGCGATCAGTCGCTCTGCGAGCTCGAGGACGGAGCCGTGGAGATACCGGGTGTTCGTGTTGAGCGCCGCGGCCTGGCGTGCGATCGCGTCCACCACCCGCGCGTGGCAGTGGCCCACCACGGGCACGTTGTTGTACGCGTCGAGGTACGCGCGGCCCTCCGCGTCGAACACCCACGCGCCGCGGCCCTCGACCAGGTGCAGTGGGCGATCGTAGGAGAGCGGCGAGATGGCCGATCCCAGGGCGGCGCGCCGGCGTTGGATCATCTCGTCGAGGGAACCCCCCACCCTGATGCGTGGACCCGAGCTCGACGCCGCGTGGATCGCCTCACGCACCTGCTGGGCGAACGCTTCGTGACCCATGGTGTCCCACGACTCAAGCATCGCCCACACGCCCGCGTCCCACCCGGTGATGTAGTCGGCGTTCTCCGGGTACCGGCGTACCCGCCACGCCGAGATCACCGCGGTCGTCGCCCAACGCGCCAGCAACAGGTCGGGAAGCACGGCGATCTCGTCGTCTTCCAGCGGCGTGACGGAGATGAACCCCGACGCCGTCTCGCGCAGCGTGTCGAAGGGGTCAGGCCGCTCGCCCATCAGCGCCTCTGCGGTGGAGACCAGGTCGCACACGAGCGCGGAGTACGCCATGTCGCCGAAGTCCAGGATCCCGCTGACCCGCAGATCCGGACCGAACAGGACGTTGTCCGTCGTCAGGTCGTTGTGGATCACCTGCCCCCGGAGCGTCGCGAACGCCGGCTGCACGTGCGTCTCGAACCGATCGAGCACGCGCTCCACGAGCGCCCTACGTGCCGGGTCGTCGACGTGCTCGACGAGCGGGCGCAGCGCGGGCGCGTACTTGACGTTCCACTGCAAGGGGTGTCCGGCTGCAGGGTGGAAGAACCCCTGGAGCGCCCGGCCCAAGCGTGCCGAGACGACGCCGAAATGCCACAGGGCGTGGTGGTCGAGGTCGCCCGGATCCAGGGCCCGACCTGGCATCAGGGTTACCAAGCGTACGATGTGTGGGCGCCCGTCCGCGGCCGTCAGGTCGACGTGGTCCGCTCCATCGATCGTCGTGACGAGCCGCATCACCGGCAGTCGCGGGTCGGTACGCGCGACGTGGAGCATGGCCTGCGTCTGCAGGTCCACGAACAGCGGATCTTCCGCGGGATTGCTGATCTTGAGGACGTAGCCGTCGCCGTCGGCTGTGACGATCCGGACGTTCTGGTCGCGCTCGCTGTTCAGCCGGGACGCCGCTCCGACGACGCCGAAGTGCTCGGCGGCGATGCGCTCGGCGTCGGCATCGAGGAACCGGGGCGGCGGTTCCTCGAGCGGATCGAGCCCGGGCCGTTGGGGATCGGGGAGCAGGTCGACCATGGCTAGGTGCCGTCGATATGGACCAACAGGAGCTGCCCGCGCTGTCCCTTCGCCGAGTCTATCTCGAGGCTCGGTCCCTGCTGGAGCACGGAGGTGTGGTGGGCCTGCACGTCGAGCAGCCAATACCCGGCGCCGAAGAAATCGCTCACGTCGACGACGCCGCTCGACTCCCATACGCCGGGGCCACCGCCCGCGTCGATCGCGGGCTGCGATGGATCGAGCCGTGCGACGGTCGTGAGTGTCGCGGTGCCCAAGTCGTAGACGTGGACACGCGCGTAGCCGGACGAGGTGTCGTTGCGATCCTCCTGGATCACGAGCGACGTCGCGTTGATGCCAAGGTTGTCCGGGTTGACGAGATGATCGCCCGCATCGCCGTCGAGCACGACCTCGAGCGTGGCACGGCGCGGATCCGTCGGATCGACGGTGAGGCGGTACAGCCGGCCGTTCTTCGTCTCCGCCTTTCCGGCGCCCGTATCCGTAAGGTAGATCACGCCCGGGTTGCCGGGGTCGTGCGCGGCGTCCTCGACGCGGACGAAGTTGAACGCGCCGAGATCTTCAGCGACCTGGTTCAACTCGAGGCCCGAGTACGTGTCCGCGTGGGGGATCGATACGAACCGCCCCGCGAGCGTGTCGCCCTTGGCGATATCGTTCGACGATGGGTCGCCGTCACCCCGGTCGTCCGGCACCCACACCGTGAACGTCCCCGAGCCATGGATCGCCTTCCAGAGCGAATCGCTGTAGTACGCGTAGGCCTGCGACCGCAGGCGGAAGGAATCCTCCGACAGGTAGACCATCGAGCGCGCGAGTCCCTGGATCGGGACCACGTTCTCGTGGTTGAGGTGACCGAACTGGGGCGTCTCGACGACGCGACCGGTCAGCGTGTTCACCGCGATCGAGATCGCGCCTTTCGGCGTGCCGTTCCACTCCTCGCCGGTGAAGTACCAGGGCGTGTCGCCGACGTAGTCGAGGGTGCTCGAGCAGAAGTACTCGTAGCCCTCGGAGCCGTCGAGCAGGTAGCTCGCGTCCACGACCTGCATGCTGGGATCGAGGGTCAGGTGCGACACGCGCGCGTCAGAGGGGTCGCCCCAAGCATGAGCGGTCTCATGGTTCACGAAGACCTCCAGCCGGTCGGGAGCGCTCGCGTACGTTCCGATGCCGTCGGGCACTCCCGAGAACTGGAACGGGCTCGAGGGGTCGCCGGCCACCTCGCCGCTCGTGAGGATCGGCGTGATCGTGGTCCCCGGGTCGGTCGAGATCAGGAACGGCCGGGCAGAGGTGGTGGACGACGCGATGGGCTCGGCCGCGCGACGGGCCGAGCCCGCCACCGGCAACATCGCCACCATCAAGAGCCCGCCCATCGCCGATGTGGCGAACCGCCTCATCGCTTCCCCCTCAGCCGGACCGGTCCGGGCAGCCTAATCCGTCGCGTCGCCCTTGTGGCAACATCTAGCGGTCAGCGTCGTCAGGAAGGACATCGAGATGACCGAGGACCCTACGAGGCTCGACGCTCAGCGCATCGTTGAGCTGTCGAAGCGATACACCCTGTTCGACTGGGTCGCCCAGTCCAAGGCGTCGCCGATCGCGGTGGATCGTGCCGAGGGCATCTACTTCTGGGACGTGGATGGGAAGCGCTACATCGACTTCAACAGCCAGTTGATGGGGGTGAACATCGGCCACGGCGACCGTCGCGTGATCGACGCGATGCACGAGCAGGCGAAGCGTCTCACCTACATCTCCCCGTTCATGGCCTACCAGGAACGCGCGCTGCTCGGCCAGAAGATGGCCGAGCTCCTTCCGGGCGACATCGAGAAGACGTTCTACACGCTGGGCGGCGCCGAGGCGAACGAGAACGCGATCAAGATCGCGCGCATGGTCACGGGCCGGCACAAGATCCTCGCTCGCTATCGCTCGTACCACGGGGCGACGGCGGGCGCCATGACACTCACGGGCGATCCGCGCCGATGGGCGAACGAGCCGTCGATGTCTGGCGTCGTGCACGTGCTCGATCCGTATCACGGCCCCGACCAGCCATCCGACGACGCCGCGACCGCGCTCGCGCGGCTCGAGGAGACGATCCAACTCGAGGGCGCGCAGACGATTGCCGCGTTCTTCCTGGAGACGGTGACGGGCACGAACGGGATCTTGATCCCGCCCGATGGCTACCTCCGAGGCGTCCGCGACCTCTGCACGAAGTACGGGATCCTCATGGTGAGCGACGAGGTGATGTGCGGCTTCGGGCGAACCGGTGAGTGGTTCGCCGTCAACCACTGGGACGTCGTGCCCGACATCATCTCGTGTGCCAAGGGGTTGACCTCGTCCTATGCGCCGCTGGGCGCGCTCGGAATCCGCCCGGATATCGCGGAGTACTTCCAGGAGAACGTGTTCTGGGGTGGCCTCACGTACAACACGCATCCGCTCGGCGTCGCCGCGGCGCTCGCCACGATATCGGTGTACGAAGAAGACGGCTTGATCGACCACGCCCGCAAGATGGGTGACGTGATGGCCCGCCATCACCGGGAGCTGTTGGAGAAGCACCCGTCGGTGGGGGCGGTTCGTAACATCGGGCTGTTCGGCGCGATCGATCTCGTCAAGAACCGCGAGACGATGGAGCCGATATCGGCGTTCAACACGACGAGTGAAACGATGGCGAACGTCAGTCGCTTCCTGATCGATCACGGGCTGTACACGATGACCCATTGGTGGACCCTGATGACGAACCCACCCTTGCCGATCACCGAGGAGCAGCTGGCGGAGGGGTTCGAGATCATCGACAGCGCTCTCGAGATCGCCGATGCAGCGCTGGAGCGCTAGCGGCACGTCACAGCAGGTGCCAGATCCGCGTCTCCCACTCGAGGCCTTCGGTGCCGGCGTCGCGGTTGAAGTCGTCGCCGAACCGATCGGTCGCGGCCATCATCGCGTCGTGCGACTCCCATTCGCTGAGTGTCGTGACTTCGGTCGGGTCGGACTCGGACACGTACGCCCGGTGGTTGTGCCCGCCGAGCTCCTCCATCACGGGCGTGTACTTCTCCGCCGCACGCTGGAAGCGCTCGAGGTCCGGGACGTTGACGCGGAACTGCACGAGGACCATCGTGTGCTCCTTCCGTGTGGCCTCATCCGATGAGCGGCAGACGTGGGTCGTCGTGCGGCGCGCGGCCTGACGCCGCGCGCACCCACGCGAGATCGTCGGACAGGTCGGATGGCCGCCGGCCCACGGTCCGGCGCCCGAGCAGCTCGTCCATGACGCCGGCGGTGAACGCGACGCCATCGGGGGTCGCGATCGTCTCGCGTCCGAGTGCGTCCGTAAGGTCGAACCCGTGGACGACCGCCTCGACGATCCGGCTCGGCGCGAACTCGCCGAGCTCCATCAGGGCGTAATACCCGGAGCCGACGAGGGTGGGTGGGTTCGCGCGCGACCCTTCGACCGCCTGGGTGAACGTCTCACGAAGCACGCCCGGCATGTCCGCCGGCGCCTTCCCCTCGACCATCGTGTAGGCGTAGTCGTACACCACCGGCGCCACCTCCGAGCGGGGGAAGATGAAGAAGCTCACACGGTCGCGACCGATCTGTCCGTCGCTGGGTTGGTCGATCAGCATCGACGTGAGGCCGATCGAGATGTCGAAATGCCCGGCGAGCTCGAAGACGGTCCAGTGTGGCGTGCGCGGGATCCAACGGCTCGAGCGTGGTGGGCTTCGACCAATCGTCGCCCGACAAGCCCGTCGAACACATCGAGCACGCCCTGCAGCTCGCGCTCCAGTACGTCGATCTCGTTCCCGTAGGACGCCATGGCCCCTCCTTCCGTTGTCGGCGCGACGGTTCGACGCGCTAGCCTTCGCGGCCGACCACGAACCAGATCCCGTGCACGGGCTCGTCGCCCAGGTTCCACAGCCGATGCGGCTGCGTGGAATCGAACGCGATCGAATCGCCTGGCCCCAGTTTGTGCTGCTCGAACCCGAGCTGGACACCGAGGTGGCCGGAGAGCACGTATCCGTACTCGCGCCCGGGGTGGCGCATCATCATGGTGTCGCCTGCGGAGGAACCGCCGACGTCGTAGATCACGTGGAGGAAGTCGACGTCTCTCGTGCTCGTGGCTGGTGAGCCGTTCCCATCGGACGCCCGACGCCAGGTCGATCACGTGTCGCTCCTCGGGACGGACCACCGGGTCGTCCTCTGCGCTTCCGATCGGTCCATCGGTGCTCGATCGCTCGACCGAGACATGCCCTCGGTCCCGCGGAAGACGTCGTCCAGGGAGACCCCGAGCTCGGTGACGATCGCGTAGAGCGTGCTGACGGAGGGTTTGGACTGCCCCGACTCCAGCTGGGAGATCATGCTGGCCGACAGCCCGATCCGCCGGGCCAGCTCGCGCTGGCTGATGCCCACACGCTCTCGCTCCTCGCGGATCCTGGTTCCGATGTCCTCCAGCTCGCCGGCCATCCGGCCCTCTTCCGTTCGGTCTTCGCTCGGGCATCAGTGAGACTACTAGTGAAGGCTCGCGATGTGTAGCCTCGCTGATCGCATCCTCGCGCTTCTCCCTTGTCTGGCCAAGCTGCGGCAAGGTATGTAGTGTCCGTGAACGGTGAGGGGGCACTGGTTCAACAGTGGCAGTGATCTCGGCGATCGAGGCCTGAGCACATCGGTCCCGGACGGGGATGGCACGTGATGTCGAAGATCCTGCTCAGCGGCGGATGTGTCCTCACCCTGGGCGCGAAGACCCCCAACTTCACCAAGGCCGACGTTCTCATCGACGAAGGTGTGGTGTCGGAGGTCGGCTCCGGGCTCCGGGCCCGCGACGCCGACCAGGTGGACGCGACCGACACCATCGTCATGCCCGGCTTCGTGGATACCCACCGTCACTCCTGGACGTCGTTGTTCCGGAACCTCGGTGAACCTGCGTGGAGCGAAGGGCGCCATCGTTCCGGTAGCGGTCGACGATCACTATCAGCCGGAGGATGTCTACGCCGCGACGCTGATCGGCTTGCTGGGGGCTGCTGAGGCGGGGATCACCACCGTCGTCGACTGGTCGGACACCCCGTCCGAGGAAAGTTTCGCGGACGCCGCGCTTCAGGCCCATGCAGACGCCGGGGTCCGCACCGTGTTCGTCGAAGCGACTCGGCCCACAACACGGCAACGCGTCGCTCACCTCGGCGACGTGGCGGGACCGTGGACCAGCATCGCCCTCGGGTCGGTCCTGCCCGGGTCGGCGGATCTCGCCTGGCTCGCCGGCGAGTGGTCGCTGGCCCGAGAGTCGGGCTTGCGCATCCATGCCCACGCTGGTTCAGGGCGTTCGGGTCGAGGCGTGATCTCCGATGCAGCCGCACGCGGGCTCCTGGGTGAAGATGTCACGCTCGTCCATCTGGCGAAGCTCGACGACGCAGATGTCGACGCCATCGCGGCGTCCCGCGCCTCGGTGTCACTGGCGCCCCCGAGCGAGATGGTGGGCGGTGGCGGAGCACCCCCGATCCAGCAGCTGATCGACCGCGACATCCGGCCGGGGCTCGGGATCGATGACGAACGGTTAGCTCCAGGTGACATGTTCGCCCAGATGCGGGCCACGATCTCGTTGCAGCACGCCACCGTCTTCGATCTCAAGCTGGCTGGGAAGGCCGGGATCCCTCGACTGATGAGCACGCGGGACGTTATCCGCCACGCTACCGTCGACGGCGCTCGGGTGGCGGGGTTGGCTCGGGTGACCGGATCCCTCGAGCCGGGCATGCAGGCCGATGTCATCGTGCTTCGGACCGACCGCCCCAACATCTTCCCGGTTAACGACCCGATCGGGGCGGTGGTGTGGGGCATGGACACGTCGAACGTCGACTGGGTGTTCGTCTCCGGACGTGTCGTGATGCGCGAGGGCGTCCTCGAAGCAGATGTGCAACGGGCTCGAAGCCTGGCGACGACGGCCCGACAGCGCGTGGCCGCTGCCGCCGGTCTGGTCGTCGGTGCCGCATCGGGAGGTCACGGATGAGCGCTTCCCGGACCCCATCGTCGGCGGTCACGTCATTCGTGGTTGCCTCCCGCTACATGCCGGTGTACGTCGCGATGGCCCTCCTCGCTATCGTGGCCTCGATCTGGGCACCGGGCACGCTGCGCGGGCCGGGCCTGAACGCCATCGCGCCCTTCGGCACGTTCCTGGCCATCACCGCGCTCGGCCAGATGCTGGTGATCATGACGGGAGGCATCGACCTCAGCGTGCCCGGGACCTTCACCCTGGCCGCCGTGGTCACCGTCGGCGTCGCGCAGGGATCCGACGATCGGCTGTGGTTCGCCATCGGCCTCGCGATCGTCCTGGCTGCCCTGGTCGGTTTGGTCAACGGCCTCCTCATCGGTGGTCTCGGGCTCAACGCCCTCATCGTCACGCTTGCGGTTGGTCAGATCGTGCTAGGGATCGCCTCCCGCTATTACTCGAGCGTCGCCATTCAGACACCGGTTTCCGGGGGACTCTCCACATGGACCTCGACGCGATTCCTCGGTGTCACACGGACCTTCTGGATCGGCGTGGCCCTCACACTTGCGCTGGTGGTCATCTTTCGCTTCACCACGCCGGGCCGGAGGTTCCAGCTGGTCGGCGCCAACCCCACCGCATCGTGGATCGCCGGTCTTCGAGTCAATCTGAACCAGGTGTCCGCCTATGTAGTAGCCGCGGTCCTCTACGCGGCGGCGGGGATCTTGCTGGCGTCGTTCCTCGGGACCCTCAGCATCAACATCGGGGCGCCATACCTCCTCGGTCCGATAGCCGCCGTGGTCATCGGCGGCGCCTCGCTCACCGGGGGGCTGGCCAGTCCGATGTCGACGTGGGTCGCGGCATTCTTCCTCGCCGGGCTGAACCAGATGATGCGGGTCATGGGCCTGCCCACCGCACTGCAATTCGTGGTCTTCGGTCTCGTCATCATCGGCGGCATGTTGGTCTCGGGCGATCGGATCATCCGGGGTGTTGAGCAAGTGCTCCGGGAGCGGAAACGATCGGATGTGGTGAAGACAGGGACCGTCGGCACATCCGGCGACGGCACGTGAGAGGAGGGAGGCGCGGAGCGGCGAGTCAAATCGATCAAGGATGGTGAAGCGACATCGACGTAAGAGGGAGGAGGAACATGCAGCGGATCAAGATCGTCGGCATCGTGGCGGTGCTGGCAGTGGTGGCAGCCGCATGTAGCAACGATGGTGGCGGCGGCGAGTCCACCGCGACGGCGGCCAGCGGTGGCGAGTCGACTGCTTCCGCGAGCGGCGGGCCGCTGGCGCAGTACGGCGAGAGCACCGATGCCGATCCCGCGCTGGTGACGAAAGCCATGGGGCCCGTCACGGACGTGCCGGACATCGTGCTGGCAGCCATCGCTCGTGCCAATCAGAACCTCGACCAAGCCACCATCGACAAGGCGATGGAGTGCTACAACGCGACGGAGTGCGACACCGGCACCGGTGGCGACGTCGTCATGGGGTATGCCGACGGCGGCGGGCTCAACGTCTGGCGACAGGTGACCCGGATGGAGGCCATCCTCCAGGCGCTCACGTACCCGGAGATCGGGAAGATGATGTTCCGCGACGCGAAGTGGGACCCGGATCCTGCGGTCGCCGCCGGTGACATCCGGTACCTGATCCAGGCCGGCGCCACGTTCATCATCGGCTATCCCGACCAGGGCACGAACATCGCCGACGCCATCCTGGAAGCCCAGGCAGCCGGGATCCCCTACAGCACGTATTCAGCGGGATGGGTCGGTCTTCCCGGTCAGGAAGGAGCGCTCGTCCCCGGTCAGGATTACCTGACCGTCGTCGGTGAGGACCTCTGCGCGCTCGGCGAGAGCTTCGCCGAAATCATCAACGACGGGGTCGGATCCGGCTCGGTGGGACTCATGGGCGGCACACCGGGCAATGCGCTGTCGGCCGGGTGGCAGAAGTGCTACTCGAAGGCGTTGAACAGCTCGATCAAGACGCTCGGTCCTGCCGACACCTATTGGTCGAACGACGTCGCCCTTCAGACGGTCAGCGGCTGGCTCTCGACCAACCCCGACATCGCCGGGTATGCGTACGAGTACGCCGACGGGCTCAACACCGCGCTCAAGGCGTATGACCAGCTGGGCATCCCGATCAAGAACCTCACGGCTGCCCTGCGGACCGACGAGCAGACCCTGTTCTGCACGTGGAAGAAGATGAACAACCCGAACTTCCACATCTGGTACTCCGCCGGCGGGAACTTCCAATCGCGGGTCGCGGTCACCGCGTCCATGATGAAGCTTCAGGGCGCGGAGATCCCCGGCGAGATCGTCGTTCCACATGTCATGCGAGAGGTAACGGCGACGGACTGCAACCCGGACAGGGTCACCCCGACGGTGTCGGGTACCTCCCTGGTCCCGGATGCGGTGCTCGCCTTGATGTACCCGAGCGGATGAGTAGCGGCGATCCTGGAGGAGGGTCGACGGCGAGGGACGTGGTTCTCGAGCTGCGTGGTGTTTCCAGGCAGTTCGGGGCGGTTCGAGCGCTGACCGATGTCAGCTTCGACTGCCGTGCCGGTGAGATCCATGCTCTCGTCGGTGAGAACGGGTCAGGCAAGTCGACCCTCCTCGGGATCGCGAGCGGGTTCGTGGACCCCGATCTGGGCACGATCCAGATCGGGGGTCAACCCCTGCGGCGTGACTCTCCCGCCGAGGCCCGGAAGCTGGGTCTGGCGATGGCCTACCAGGACACGTCGCTGATCTTGGCCCAGCCGGTGAAGAACAACCTCTATCTCGCAGCACCTCCGGACCAACGACCCCGGTTCTGGCGGAGGAAGCGATGGGCGCGACGTGTGCTGTCGGAGTTCGACCTCGACCTCGAGCTCTTCCCCGACGCCCCGGCCGGCTTCCTCACCTTGGCCGACCGTCAGCTCTTCGAGGTGGCCAAGGCCCTCGTCACCGATCCAGCGGTATTGCTCCTCGACGAGCCGACGACCGCTCTGGGGCCGCACGAGGTGGAGGCGCTTCACCGGACGATCGCGGCGTGCCGATCGCGGGGCGTCGGCGTCGTGTACGTGAGCCATCGGCTGCCCGAGGTCCTGGAGATCGCCGACCGCATCACGGTTCTGCGTGACGGTCAGAGCCAGGGCACGTTCGACGCGAAGAAGGTCACTGAGCCGGAGCTCGTGGATCTGATCGTCGGCCGTCCGTTCGAGGCTGCGTTCCCCGCACCTTCCGCGGAGACCAGCGAGTCGCGCGATGTTCTCGTCGTCGACGGTCTGCAGGGTCAGTCGTTCGGACCCGTGAGCTTCACGCTCGGAAGCGGCGAGATCGTCGGCATCGCGGGCGCCGAAGGCAACGGCCAGCCTCAGCTCTTCGAATGCCTCTCGGGCCAGCAGCCGCCGCGGGCCGGTCGGGTCGTCTGCGACGGCAAGGACCTGATGCTGATATCGACGCACGAGGCCTTCAGGTCGGGGATCATGTTGTTGCCCGGTGACCGACAGCATGAAGCGTTGATGCCCGTGTTAGGGGTCAGGGCGAACGCGACCGTTCAGTCGCTGCGGCGGTTCGGCGTGCTCGGATTCATGCGCCGGCGCAAAGAACGCAAGACGGTGCAGGATCTGGTCGCTCGGCTCGATATCCGGACGCCGTCGCTCGAGCAGCCCGTCCAGTTCCTCTCAGGGGGCAACCAGCAGAAGGTTGCGGTCTCGAGAACCTTCCTCAAGGAGCCGACGGTCATCTTGGCCTATGAGCCGACCCAGGGCGTGGATGTTGGTTCACGGTTCGACATCTACACTGCGTTGCGTTCTCGGACGGACACGGGAACGGCCATGCTGGTCAAATCGAGCGACCCGCTGGAGCTCGCAGGACTCTGCGACCGCGTGCTCGTCATGTCCCGGGGCCAGATCGTCGAGGAGATCCCCGGTGATGAACTCGACGAGCTCCGGATCGTGGAGGCGATCGTCCGTGGACCCGGGATGTCCCGGGCCGGCCGGTCGCCGTTGGGCGTGGCCATGCCCAAGGCTCCATCTTCGCGGAGCGGGACTTGACCGAACGTCTCGACGCGGCCAGGAGGGCGCTGCGCAAGATCCTGCGCGATGCTCGCGACAAGAACAAGTGGCGGAAGATCGTCAGGTTCCGGCTCTGGATGCCGGTGGCGCTCCAGCTTCTGTTGATCGTCGCCTTCGCGTCGTACACGAGCTCGCGGTTCCCTGGGTTCATCAACCGGTCGAACGTCACGTACATCCTCCTCCTCGCCGTCCCGCTCGCGGTGGCGGCGATGGGCCAGACCCAT
Organism: uncultured Actinomycetes bacterium; assembly: GCA_963695975.1. GTDB lineage: Bacteria > Actinomycetota > UBA4738 > UBA4738 > HRBIN12 > JBBQVZ01. Next base: position 952,483 of record CAVOIB010000002.1, read on the forward strand.
GCGCTCCTCGTCGGCTACATCGACCTCTCGGTCGGAGCGATGGTCACCTTCGGGGTCGTGCTCGCCTCGTACCTGATCCGCCCCGACTCCACCACCACGCAGATCCTCTTCGGGGTCGCCGCCATCTTCGCGTGCGGTCTGGCCCTCGGGTTGATCAACGCAGGCTTGGTGCGCGGGCTGAAGATCCCTTCGATCATCGCCACCCTGGCAACCCTCAGCATCCTCAACGGGATCTCGCTCTCCTTGCGGGCAACACCCGGCGGAGTCATCGATCGCGACTTCACCTCGTGGCTGGCGACCGGTATCGGGCCGGTTCCGGTTGCGTTCGTCGCTGTCGTGGTCGGTGCCTGTGTGCTCGACTATTGGCTCCACGCGAGCGGCTCGGGCCTCCAGCTGCGCTCGGCGGGGTTCGACGAACGAGCGGCCAAGCGCACCGGCGTCCGCACTACATGGATCCGGATCAGGGCGCTGGTGCTCTCGGCGCTC
>CAVOIB010000003.1:0-4109 GCA_963695975.1 uncultured Actinomycetes bacterium
TCTCGTGACCGTTCGCGGTTTGGGGTACAAGTTCGTCGACTGAACACGGCACGCTGGCACCCAACCTTTTCCGAGCCGGCCACCTCGCGGACACCGTCCATTCGCCGTGCAGCCATCTCACGCGGACAGAGTTGGCGCGCAGCGAAGTCCGGAGCGTCCGGGCGATAAGGAAGGGGGACGGTCACGTGATGTTGCTCAACAAGACACGCTTGTCGCACCGATCACGACGGCTGAGGTCCATGATCGTCGCGATCACCAGCGCGACGCTCGTGGTGGGACTCGCGGGGCCGAGCTACGCCTCCGTGACGCTCACCGGCGCGGGTTCGTCGTTCGTCAATCCGTTCTTCACATCTGCCTTCTACGCGTACCACGCGATCCACGCGGACATCACCGTCAACTACGCGTCCGTCGGTTCCAGCACGGGGATCACGCAGTTCCAGAACGGCACGGTGAACTTCGGCGCGACCGACGTCCCCATGACGTCGGACCAGGTCGCGCAGTCGAACGGCCCGACGCTCCAGGTCCCGGTCGCGCTCGGCGGCGTCTCGATCATGTACAACCTCCCCGGCGTGAGCCGAGGGCTCAACCTGACGAGATCCGCGCTCGCCGGCATCTTCCTGGGTACCGTCACCTACTGGGACGCCAGCGCGATCAAGGACGCGAACCCCGGGACCCACCTGACCCACATGAAGATCACGGTGGTACACCGGTCGGATGGGAGCGGAACGACCTATATCCTCACAGACTTCCTCTCGAAGATCTCGTCCGCCTGGGCGAACGGCCCCGGCACGTCGACGAGCGTCAACTGGCCGGTGGGCGTCGGACAGTCGGGCAGCTCCGGCGTCGCGGCTGTGGTCCAACAGACGAAGGGGGCGATCGGCTACGCCGACGTCGCGTACGCGATCTCGAACCACATCACGTTCGCGCGGGTGCAGAACAAGAGCAACAACTACATCTCGCCCGGTCCGAACAGCGTCTTGTCGGCGGCGAGCGCTTTCCCGAACGTCAATTCAACGAACTTCTCGATCGTGAACGCGCCGGGCATCCGCAGCTATCCCATCGCCGGGTACACCTGGATGCTCATCTACAAGACCCAGAAAGCAGCGGATACCGGCTTAGCGCTCAAGCAGCTCGCCCTCTGGCTCACGAGCCCTGCTGGACAAGCCATCGGAAAGCCCCTCCTATATGTGCCGCTCCCGGCGACCGTCTCGAAGCTCGCGGCGAAGACCCTGCAGCAGATGGTCATCCCGCACGCTTGAGACGATCGCAGGTATGAGGTACCCCACGGCCGATGTCTGACGAACCAGCCGACGAGGCGAGGGGACCGACGAGCCGCGGCCGCCAGCCCGGGCGGCCGCGGCTCGGCACGTTCGCCTTCCGCGCCGTGCTCTTCGGCGCGGCGGTGTTCTTCGGCATGACGGTCACGGCCGTCGTGTTCTTCCTCCTGATCAAGGCGTGGCCGGCCTTGACCCACGACGGCCTCGGCCTGGTCACCGGCACGTCGTGGGATCCGTTGCATGGAGAGTTCGGAGCACTCTCGTTCATCGTCGGGACCCTTCTCACGACGGCGGTCGCTCTCGTGTTCGCCGTGCCGATCGGGCTCGGTACGGCCATCTTCCTCGCGGTGTATGCGCCGCCCAGGCTCCGAGCCACGGTCTCGCCGATCGTCGAGCTGCTCGCGGCGGTGCCGAGCGTCGTCTACGGGCTCTGCGGACTGCTGGTGTTCGCACCGATCATGTCGGAGACGATCGAGCCCGCGATGCTCCGATGGCTCAACTTCCTGCCTTTCGTCTCCAACGGTGCCCCGATCGGAGTCGGGTTCCTCCTCGCGGGGATCGTCTTGTTCATCATGATCCTTCCGACGATGGCGGCACTCTCGAGGGACGTCATCGTGGCCGTTCCGGAGGAACAGGTGGACGGCGCCCGGGCGATCGGCGCCACGCGCTGGCAGGCGACGTCTCACGTGGTGCTTCCGGCCGCGCGGGCCGGCATCGTCGGCGCTGCCGTCCTCGCAGGTGGGCGGGCCCTCGGAGAGACGATGGCGGTAGTGATGGTGATCGGCAACACCAACCACATCCCGCAATCGCTCCTCGATCCGGCGCAGACGATGTCGTCGATCATGGCCAACGAGTTCGGCGAGGCGAGCGCGCCGTTCCACCTTTCGTCGCTCATCGCCATCGTGCTGCTGCTCCTGGTCATCAGCCTGATCCTGAACGCGTTCGCTCGCGTCCTGGTGCGTACGGTGAGCACGAACCGTCTCGATGTGGACGTGGCATGAGCATCCTCGAAGCCGACCCGCTGGTCGCTCGCAGGCAGGAGATCCACCTCGCCTCAGAAACGTCACTCAGGCGCCGGAAGGCGGCAAGCGCGCTCGTGGCTTGGGGTTGCGGGATCGCGACGGTGCTCGCGATCGTCCCCTTGGTCGTGGTCCTCGTCTACACCATCCACCGGGGGATCTCAGCCTGGTCGGTCGGCTTCTTCACGCACCTCCCGACGCCTGCCGGTATCCCCGGTGGCGGGATCTCCAACGCGATCGTGGGCTCGGTGATCGTGATCGGCATGGCGGCGATCATGGGGATCCCCTTCGGGGTGCTGGTCGGCTTCCATCTGGCCAGGACCGAGACCCGATTCGCGAGCATTCTGCGCTACAGCGCGGAGGTCTTCACCGGGATACCCTCCATCGCGATCGGCATCTTCGCGTACGCGCTGATCGTCGTCCCGCTCGGACACTTCTCGGCGCTCTCTGCGAGCGTCGCCCTGGCCGTCCTCATGGTGCCGGTCGTCGCCCGGGCGACCGAGGCGTCCGTGCGTACGGTCCCCGAGGAGCTCGTCGAGGGGGGGATGGCCCTGGGAGGAAGAGAGGGCACGGTCGCTCGCCGCGTCACGTTCCCTGTCGCCCTGCCGGGCATCCTCACCGGGGCGCTGCTCGCACTGTCGAGGGCGCTCGGGGAGAGCGCGCCCGCTCCTCTTCACGGCGATCGGGAGTCAGGGGTTCTCTACGTCGCTCACGCAGCCGATAGCGGCCTTGCCGCTGGTGGTGTATATCGATGGCCTGCAACCGTATCCCGACCTCCAGAAGATCGCGTGGGGGACCGCCCTGTTCCTGGTCACCGCGGCGCTCATGCTCAACATCGCGGCCCGGATCGCCGCCGGGCGGCTCCGAGGGAGGACGAGATGACTGACGGCGCCACGACCGCCGACGGCTATGAACCCGTGACCGCCGCCGACATCGAAGACATCGCTGTCAACACGCCGGTTGCGATGGACCTCGAGCGAGTGAGCGTGTCGTTCCAAGGCGTCCCGGCGGTCACCGACGTCACGATGCAGATACAGGCCAACCAGGTCACGTCGTTGATCGGCCCGTCCGGCTCGGGCAAGACCACCCTGCTGAGGACCTTGAACCGTCTCCACGACGCGACCCGCGGTGCGCAGGTGTCCGGGTCGATCCGTCACGGGTCGATGGATCTCTACGGACCGGGCACGGATCCCGTGCTCGTTCGAGCTCGGATAGGGATGGTGTTCCAACGCCCGAACGTCTTCCCCACGATGAGCATCTACGACAACGTCGTTTCTGGCCTCCGTTTCGCGGGGGTCCGCCGGAAGGAACTGCTGAACGAGGCGGCCGAGTCCGGGTTGATCGCGGCGGCCCTCTGGGACGAGGTCCGTCACCGGTTGCGCAAGCCTGCCACCAGCCTCTCGGGAGGTCAGCAACAGCGGCTGTGCATCGCCCGAGCGCTCGCCGTGGAGCCCGACGTGCTCCTCATGGACGAACCGACGTCGTCGCTCGATCCGAGCGCGACGAAACGGATCGAAGAACTGCTGTCGGAGCTCGTCGACCGCGTCACGATCGTGATCGTGACGCACAACATGCAGCAGGCACACCGCGTTTCGACCCAGTGCGCGTTCCTCTTGGGCGGAGACGACGGTGCCGGTCATCTCATCGAGTCGGGACCCACCAACGTCCTCTTCGACTCGCCGAGCGACGAACGTACCGCCGACTACGTCGCCGGCAGGTTCGGCTAGGGGTCAGATCGACACCAGCTGGTGGCCTCGGTCCTCAGTGAAGATATCGGCCACGATCGGCATGGTCGGCGAGTGTACCGGGGACC
>CAVOIB010000004.1:0-213585 GCA_963695975.1 uncultured Actinomycetes bacterium
TTCAGCGCCATCGTGACCGGGCTGTACTGGAACAAGGTCTGGGCCCAGCTCGGGAGCACATCGGTCGGGAAGTACGTCCCGGCTCCGATCGTGAGGAGCGCCGTCAGGAACCCTACGATGCCGGTCCCGCGCTTGAACGTCAGGGTCCAGGCGGCCGACATGACACCGAGCCCCCAGACGAATGGGATGAATACCAAGAGGACCAAGACGGTGGGAAGCAGTCCCGACCACTGGAAGCTGGCGCCGAAGATGAGCGCCGTGAGGCCCAGGAACAGGAACGTGCGGATCGGCACGTAGAGGAGGTCGTAGACGACCGACCCGATCTGGATCGTCGTGAGGGCGGTAGGGGTCAGAAGGAGCGACTCAAGCGTTCCCTGGACCTGCTCCTGACGGATCGCCGCGAAGATGCGACCCAGTCCCACGGCCATGAACGAGCTCACGGCGATCCCGACGGCCACGAACTCGAGGTAGGAGGGCTGGACGCCGCCCACCGAAGGGATCGCGCCCGGCTCGATGATCGCTCCGACGAAATTGAAGATGACGACCTGCGCGATCAACGAAGCCCAGTCCGTCACGAAGGACATGCGATAGCTCCACGCGGTGATCAGGTCGCGTCGAAGGAAAGCCGTGAGTTTCCGCAGCTCGTCATGGACGGTGGTGACGCGTCCGACGCGCCGCACGCCAGCGATACTCATCCGCCGTCCTCCGGTCGCGTGAGAGCAAGGAAGGCGGATTCGATCTCCGACCGTTCCTCGCGGCAGCTGACCACCTCGAATCCAGCTGCCGTGAGTGCGGCGATGGCCTGGCCGAGCGGTACACCCGCTTCGAGAACGATCAAGAGGTGTTCCCCCGTCTCTCCCGAGGGCGAGGCCTCCGCCATACCCCGCAGTGCCACCGCTGCGGCCTCGTGCCCGCCGTCTCGGATCGAGGGGACATGGATCAGGTGACGAAGGGGCACCGTGATCGCCATGAGCTCCGGCACGGTGCCCTCGAACCGTACCCGGCCCTCGTGGAGGAGCGTGACCCTGTCGGCGAACCCCCGGATCTCGTCGAGGCGCTGGGTCGCCCAGATCACGGCCGTGCCTCGGTCTCGCGCATCCGCAACCAGATCGCGGACCCGGCTCGCGGCGTCGGGATCCAGATCGTGGGTCGCCTCATCAACGAGCAGGACCGGAGGGTCCATCAGGAGCCCGCGAGCGATCGACAGCCGCTTCTGCATCCCGTGTGAATACTCGCCAACCTGGCGCTTGGCCGCCCCTTCGAGGCCGACCCATCGGAGCATCTCCCAGGATCGCTCTGTGGCCGAGCGTCTGGACCCTCCGTAGAGCCGAGCGAAGAAGACGAGGTTCTGGAGTCCCGACAGCCGCAGGTAGAAGGACCGGTCCCCTGAGGGCACCAGTCCGACCGTCGCGCGTGCGTCCCGCGTCATCGCGCCGTCGCTCACCCGTCCGAAGGTCTTGATCTCGCCACCGTCGGCCGTGGTGAGTCCCGAGAGGATCCTGAGCAGCGTGGTCTTCCCGGCACCGTTGGGGCCGAGGAGCGCATGGGTCTGGCCGGGCATGATGCGAAGCGACACGCCGTGGAGCGCCCATGACTCGCCGAACCTCCGGACGACCTCCGTCGCCTCGATGGCCGGCAGCGCTCGTTCGAGCACGGGGTCCGGTTCCAGTTCCGTTGCGCTCATGGGGACTCCTAGTCGAACAGTTCGAGGAACGCGTGGACCGAGGCTAGGTCGCGTGCCCACTGGAACTCGTAGAGACCCATATCCGCCGCCTCTATCCGGTCCTGCAGGAGCTCGTAGTCGACGCCGGCGATATGGGTTGTCGGGCCCACGAGCCACCGTCGCAGACTCTCGTAGTCAACACGAGCCATCAACGAGTCGTTGAACACCGTCTTGTCGTTACGGTCCAAGATCTCATCAGGCACCCTGTCTCTGAGCAGTCGTCGCACCAGAGCCTTCGACCTGATCTCGGGGAACTTGACCTCGGCGGGCAGGGACAGGAAGAACTCCCAGAGGTCCACGTCAGCCCAGGGGTATCGCGCGCGCACGCCACAGACTTGCTGGACGACTTCGTTGGCCTCAACGGTCAAACCCGGACCGAGGAACGCGCCGAGCTGAAGTTGGTCCCATGGATCCCCGCCGGCGCGCGTGTGCGCGATCGTCGCGGCGTTCGCCCTATCCGCGTCGAGCCATGCGGGCACGCGCCCCATCGACCCGGGCCGACGACGTTGGAGGCTGGCGGCGCGCAGCCAGCCGGGAGCGAACGCGGACGCCGCCTCTTTGACGACCGTTCGCCGACGTGTGCCGGTTCCTCGCTGCATCTCGATCTCACGAAGAGCCGCAGAGACTTTCCCGCGACGGACCAGGTGCATGAAGAGGTAGCGCCTCAGGTCCATGACGAGCTCCGCCACGGCTCCGTTCAGCGTGTTCCGTATCCCGAGCTCATGCGCGGTCGAGTAGTGGGTCACCGCATCCGGCCACATGAAGAGCGGGACGGGGCCGTCGAACAGGTCGACCCAACGCTGTACGTCGTGGAGAGACTGGTCCCGCCGCTCGTACGTATGCAACGTGAGCCCCAACGCATCCACGATGGTCTCGACATAGGGGAGTTCGTCGACCGAGGGCTGTTCGGGAAAGACGGCCGTCAACGCCACGAGCGGCTCCCCGAACCGGCGGAGATGTTCAGGGGCCGCGTACGCGGCGATCGCCGGGCGAGTCGATACCGCCGGAGAGCGAGACGGAATCGCGACCCACCAACATGCGGCAACAGGCCCGTCGCATGAGCTCGTCGAACCGCTCCTGGATCTCCGTCGGGGAGTATCGCGCGGTTTCGAGCACGTGTTCGGGGTGCCAGTAGCGAGTGCGCCTTGCTCCGTCGGGGCCGACGCTCAGGATCGAGGCCTTCGGCAACCGCATGACACCTCGGATAGCGCTCGGCGTGTCGTTGTCGTAGTTCCCGAAGAAGATGCGCCCCAGCACATCGAGATCCGGCTCGCGCGAGAGCGCCGCGCCCGCGGCAACCTGTTTCGCTTCGCTCGCGACCGTCGCCCCGCGACCGTCGGCACGGTAGAAGAGCGACCGGTACCCGAGGTGATCGCGCGCCGCCCACATCCGAGTTCCGTCCGTGACCACGATCGCGAACGCGCCTCGCAGCGTCTGGAGGGCCCGCTCGCGGGACGTACGGAAGAGGCTGGTGACCAAGCTCGCTGGATCTGTTCCCGGCGCGATCCCTGCCAGTTCGGCCGCCTCGTCGGCGTTGTCGAGCACACCTGTGAAGGCCACGGCGAGGTCGTCCGCTGAGGAGATCCAAGAGTCGCACAGGTCGCCATCGTTGCTGATGCCCAGGGCGCACCCACCATGGACCGACACCTGGAGATCGGATCCGCGATGAGGGGCGACGCTCAACGCGTTGTGCACCTCCTCGATCGATGGAGGTGCGCTATGCGACATGCGAGCGACGACTGATCCCATCCGTGTTCGCCGAGTGTAGATGCGCGGTGTCTAAGATCCGGAGATCGGCCAGATACGACGAACCGTCCGGCGCCAGACCGGCCGGACGGTTCGGGTAAGACGCGGAGCCTGCGTTAGGAGCCGTGCTCGCAGTTCTCGTTGTAGCTGTCCGTGGAGTTGAAGCTCCTGTTCAGCCACGTTGGCGTGTCGAACGTGTGCTCCGCGATAGAGCCGTAGTCTCGGACCACCGGCTTCTCGTACTTCAAGGCGACCTCCCTTCACTATGTTGGTGTGACCCCAATAGGGGGACCGTATGGGGGATCAGGGGTGAGGTCGATTGGACGAACGTCTACGGTTGCGTAGTTCGTTCGGCTTACGGTCAAGGCAAGGACGGTGCAGTCGTTGACCGCTTGGGAGATCGAAAGGCTCCCGCATAGAGGCAGGCCCGTAGGATGGGTTGAGCATGGTCAAGTCCGTTCGCGGGGTGGTTGCTGGCTTCGAGGTCGAGGCGGATCTCGAGTTCAACTACCTGCGTTCCGGGCAGGGCGATCCGCTCCGTGTCGAAGAAGGCGTGGCCGAGTCGCCGCCTGCCGCCCTAGATCCGATCGTCTCCTGGGTTCGCCGACCGGACAATCCCTTCGAGGCGAGCCTCTTCCAGATCGAAGAACGGTTCGTCATGCAGATCCCGAGTCTCGGGGACTTCGGCGTTCAGCCGGCGTCAGGCCGCATCGTCGTGCCAGCAGGAGCCGATCCGGTCCTGCGGGAGGAGCGACTCTGGGGTGTTCCCCTCGCACTCTGCGCCTCGTTCCAGGGCGATCTGGTCCTTCATTCGGCGTCGGTCGAGATCGACAGACGAGCGCTCCTGATCTGCGGTCCCAGCCGTTTCGGCAAGACGACCCTTGCCGCGGGATTCCTGCGAGCAGGACATCGGGTGCTGGCGGAGGATCTCTCGTGCTGCCGGATGACTCCTACCCCTTCGATCCTGCCTGGGCCCGCGATGCTTCGCGTCCGCAGAGACGTCTGGTCAGCGTTGGGGCCACTCGAAGAGACCCACACGACGGCGGACGACCCCGATCGCATCCACCTCGCTATGGACGAGCGGCTAAGAGGATCGGGCGGCCCGGTTCCGCTGGCGGGGATCGTGCTGCTGCGACGGGCCGCTTCCGAGCCCGAGCTTCAGCGGGTGGATGGGACCCCGCTCCTGCAGGACCTGTTCACGATGGCCTTCGGCCTGCCCACCGATGCCGATCGAACCCGCAGGTTCGAGGCGGTGGTCGAGCTGGTCGGCGCGGTCCCTATCTGGGTGTTCGATCGGCCACTCAGGTTCGACCTCCTCGACGCCGTCGTTCGGCAACTTTCCGAGGACTGCCTCTCCTAGGCAGCCCGTGCCCAGGTGGAAGCAATCGGTGTTCGGGGGCGTTGAGGGCGACATGGCGATGATCGAAGACGCGAGACCGCGGACCTGGGCCGAGGGCGATGCGCCGATGCCGGCGCTCTATCTGGGTCACGGCGCCCCGCCGCTCCTGGACGACGAGCTCTGGACCTCCCAGCTCGTCGGCATGGTCGAAGGATCTGCCTCGTCCTCGGGCGATCTTGATCGTCTCGGCGCACTGGGAATCGTCGCCGCTGACGCTGGGCGCTACGGAGACCGGCGTGCCCGCTCACGTACGACTTCTACGGATTCCCGCAGCGCTTCTACGAGATGACCTATCGGTCGCCCGGCGCGCCCGAGCTCGCCGCGAAGGTGAAGGCGTTGATGCCGGACACCGAGCCGGTGGCCGAGGAGGGCGACTACGGGCTCGACCACGGAGCGTTCGTCCCGCTGATGGTGATGTATCCGGACGCGGACATCCCCGTCCTGCAGATGTCCATGCCGTCGCTCGACCCGCGACGCTTGTTCGAGATCGGCCGGAGGTTACGTCCGCTCCGCGACGAGGGTGTGCTGGTGATCGGCTCCGGGTTCCTGACGCACGGTCTGCCGTTCCTTCGCGACTTCCGGCCGGACGCGGCGCCGCCCGGCTGGTCGCGAGATTTCGATCTGTGGGCGAAGGAAGCGCTCGAACGCGGCGACGTGGACGAGCTGATGGATTTCCGTGGGCGCGCGCCCGGCATGCCGTACGCGCATCCGACCGTCGAGCACTTCGCGCCGCTGTTCGTCACGCTCGGCGCGGCGAGCGACCCCGAGACCTCGCCGGACACGACCGTCGAGGGCTACTTCCTCGGCCTCGCGAAGCGCTCGTTCCAGGTGGATTGACCGTGTGCCGAGGGTCGACGCCGTGAGCGACGTCCCCGAGGTCCTGTTCGTCTGCGTGCACAATGCCGGACGGAGCCAGATGGCGGCGGCGCTGTTGGATCATCACGCTGCCGGTCGCGTGGCAGTTCGGTCGGCTGGGAGCACGCCTGCCGATGAGATCAACCCCGCGGTGATCGAAGTCATGGATGAGCTCGGCCTGGATCTATCGAAGGAGTTCCCTAAAGCGCTTACGACGGAGGCGGTCGAAGGCGCGGACGTGGTCGTGACCATGGGCTGCGGCGACGCCTGCCCCGTCTTCCCCGGCAAGCGCTACCTGGACTGGGAACTGCCCGATCCAGCCGGCAAGCCGGTAGAGGAGGTCCGTTCGATCCGCGACGAGATCGACCGCCGGGTCCGGACGCTGTTCGAGGAGCTCGTTCCTCCGTCGCGTTGACTGTCTGGCACTCTCGTGGCTATCCTGTTAGCACTCGTAGGCACAGAGTGCTAACCAAGGAGGAGAAGGATGGCGAAGGACTTCAGCCTCAAGCCGCTCGATGACCGGATCGTCGTGAAGGCGAGCGAGGGCGAGGAGATGACCTCTTCCGGCCTCGTGATCCCCGACACCGCGAAGGAGAAGCCCCAGGAGGGCACCGTCGTGGCGATCGGTCCGGGCAAGTTCGAGGACGGCGTGCGCGTCCCGCTCGATGTTTCGGTCGGCGACAAGGTCATCTACTCCAAGTACGGCGGCACCGAGGTCAAGGTCCAGGGCGAGGAGTACCTGATCCTTTCCGCCCGCGACGTCCTCGCGATCATCGGCAAGTAACCATCCAGGCTTCGGAGCGGGGGCTCGCGCGCGGCACGCGCGACGAGCCCCGTTCCGTCTCTACGAAGGAGGCAACGTGGCATCGAAGCTGCTGAGGTTCGGCGAGGAGGCGCGGCGCTCGCTCGAGGCCGGCGTCGACAAGCTCGCCGACGCGGTCGCCATCACGCTCGGCCCGAAGGGCCAGAACGTGGTGCTCGACAAGAAGTGGGGAGCCCCCACGATCACGAACGACGGCGTGACGATCGCCAAGGAGATCGAGCTCGAGGACCCGTGGGAGAACATGGGCGCGCAGCTCACCAAGGAGGTCGCCACCAAGACGAACGATGTCGCCGGTGACGGCACAACCACCGCGACGGTCCTGGCTCGCGCCATGGTCAAGGGCGGCATGAAGAACGTCGCCGCCGGCGCCAATCCGATGGCCCTGAAGCGCGGCATCGAGAAGGCCGTTGACGCGGTCGTGAAGTCGATCGAGAAGCAGGCGAAGGAAGTGGATTCCAAAGATGAGATCGCGCAGGTCGCGTCGATCTCCGCTGCGGACCCGGCCATCGGCGAGACGATCGCGGAGGCGCTGGACAAGGTCGGCAAGGACGGCGTCATCACGGTCGAGGAGTCGAACACGTTCGGCATGGAGCTCGAGTTCGTCGAGGGGATGCAGTTCGACAAGGGCTACATCTCCCCGTACTTCGTGACGGACCAGGAGCGGATGGAAGCGGTCCTCGAGGATCCCTACATCCTCCTCCTCAACAAGAAGGTATCGAGCGTCCAGGAGCTCGTGCCGCTGCTCGAGAAGGTCATGCAGGGCGGCAAGCCGCTCGTGATCATCTCCGAGGACGTCGAGGGCGAGGCCCTGGCCACGCTGGTCGTCAACAAGATCCGTGGCACGTTCAACGCCGCCGCGGTGAAGGCCCCAGGGTTCGGCGACCGCCGGAAGGCGATGCTCGAGGACATGGCGGTCCTCACCGGCGCGCAGGTGATCTCTGAGGAGGTGGGCCTGAAGCTCGAGAACGCGACGCTCGACCTCCTCGGTCAGGCTCGCAAGATCGTCATCACCAAGGACGACACGACGATCGTCGAGGGCGCGGGCAAGGACGCCGACGTCAAGGGCCGGATCAACCAGATCAAGGCCGAGATCGAGAACACGGACTCCGATTGGGACCGCGAGAAGCTCCAAGAGCGCCTCGCGAAGCTCTCGGGCGGCGTCGCGGTGATCAAGGTCGGCGCGGCCACCGAGGTCGAGCTCAAAGAGAAGAAGCACCGCATCGAGGACGCCGTCTCGGCGACGCGTGCGGCCGTCGAAGAGGGTGTCGTACCCGGCGGCGGCGTGACGCTTATCCGCGCGGAGGCCGCGCTCCTCAAGCTGAAGCTGAAGGACGACGAGGCCACGGGCGCGAACATCGTCCGTGACGCGCTCAGCGAGCCGGCACGGCGCATCGCGCAGAACGCCGGCTTCGAGGGTGCTGTCGTCGTCAGCCAGCTCCGCGGTGAGGGCGACAGCGGCAACGGCTTCAACGCCGCGACCGGCGAGTGGGTCGACATGATGAAGGCCGGGATCATCGACCCCGCGAAGGTCACTCGGTCCGCGTTGCAGAACGCGGCCTCGATCGCGGCCCTGGTCCTGACCACCGAGGCCTCCGTCGTGGAGAAGCCCGAGGACGAGGAAGAAGCCGCCGCCGCGGGCGGCCACATGCATTGAGCTAGTCTGTAACAGACTAGTGGATCCGCCACGAGGGCGGGGCGCTTCGCGCCCCGCCCTCGGTCCATTCCCCCGAGATCGGGGTTGACAGGCTAACGCTGTTCGCCTATCTCTCCTGCCCATCGGCTAACATCGTTAGCCACGAGAGGAAGGAGCTGGGCATGACCGCCAAGCACGACCTTCGGGCCGAGATCGAGATCGACGCCGATCCAGCCACCGTGTGGCGGGTGTTGATGGACTTCGAGGCGTATACCGACTGGAACCCCTTCATCGATCCGATCGAAGGGGAACAGCGGCTCGGGGCCCGCCTACGGGTGCGGATCCAGCCGCCGGACGGCCGCGGGATGACCTTGAAGCCCCACGTGACCGTGGTCGAGCCGGAGCGAGCGTTCGGTTGGTTAGGGACCCTCGGGATCCCGTACATCTTCGATGGGGCCCACCGGTTCGGATTGGAGCCGATCGACGGTGGACGAAGGACCCGGTTCGTTCAATCCGAGCACTTCCGCGGCGTCCTCTTGCCGCTCATCGCCAACAAGGTCCTGCCCAACACGCTGCGCGGATTCGAGGCGATGAACCGTGCGCTCGCGGAGCGTGTTGGCGCACTGAAGGTGAACGCGTGACGGTGGTCGAAGCCGATCGTCTGACACCGCGTCGCCGAGAGATCGTCGCGGCAGCGATGACGATCCTGGAACGCGACGGCGAGTCGGCGCTCACGATGCGGCGGCTCGCCAGCTCGCTCGGGATCAAGGCGTCGTCGCTCTACAAGCACTTCTCCGACAAGGATGGTCTGGAGCTGGAGCTCGTGATCGCCGGATTCGAGGAGGTGGCTCCGCGGTTCGAGGAGGCGGTGCGCGGCTCGCCCGGGCGGCCGCTGACCGCGCTCGCGAAGACGTACCGCGCGTTCGCGCACGATCATCCGCATCTGTACCGGCTGATGAACGACCGCCCGCTCCCGCGAGACCGGATGCCCGAGGGTCTTGAGCAACGAGCGGCGATGCCCTTGTTGGATGCGACAGGCTCGCTCGATCTGGCGCGAGCCACCTGGGCCATGGCCCACGGCCTGGTCATGCTGGAGCTGAACGGCCGATTCCCGGCGGGTGCGGACGTCGACGCCGCGTGGGCGGCCGGCGTCGCTGCGATGGAACGGATCGGCAGGCTCTGACCTAGACTTCGAGCGATGTTCGAGGAGCTCCTCCGCGGGTGGGACGGTGAGTTCGTCGCGACTCGGTTCGATCAGCCGACGACGACGTGGATATTCGTCGGCGTGCACTCGACCGCCCTCGGGCCGGGGTTCGGCGGCACACGGATGAAGGTGTACACCGCGCCGGAGGAGGCGCTCCGCGACGTGCTTCGGCTCTCGACCGCCATGACGTACAAGAACGCTATGGCCGCTCTCCCGTTCGGCGGAGGGAAGTCGGTCCTCGCGGTTCCGTCCGTCCCAACCGGTCAGGCTCGGAGGGAGCTGATGCTCCGCTACGCCGACCTGATCTCGTCTCTCGGTGGCAGTTACGTAACCGCCTGCGACATGAACACCACGTCGCCGGACATGGACGTCGTCTCGGAGCGTTGCTCACACGTGATGGGCACCACGACGGAGCACGGAGGATCGGGGACGTCGGCCCCCGACACGGCCATCGGTGTCTTCCACGGGATTCGCGCGAGCCTGGCGCACACGTTCGGATCCGACGATCCTTCCGGCAGAACGATCGTGGTGGAGGGAGCCGGTGCGGTGGGAGGCCCACTGGCCGATCTGCTGGCTGATGCTGGCGCCAAGCTCGTGGTCGCAGATATCGACGCCGAGCGAGCCGACGGAGTGGCAACGCGTGTCGGGGCCGCGGTCGCGGACCCGTCGGACGTCTTCGATACGCCGTGCGACGTGTTCTCCCCGTGCGCGACCGGTGCCGTGCTCAACGCCGAGACGATCCCGCGTCTGCGCTGCCGGATCGTGGCCGGTGCGGCGAACAATCAGCTGGCCACGCCGGAGGACGCCGACCGCCTCGCGGCCGCGGGCATCCTGTACGCGCCGGATTACGTGGTGAACGCCGGCGGCGTCCTGCACCTGGCGGGCTACGAGCGTTTGGGTTGGACACCGGCGCGGATGGGGGCGCAGCTCGAGGCGATAGGTGACACGCTCCGAGATGTGTTCGAGGCCGCGGACCGTGAAGGCGTCACGCCGGAGGCCGCCGCGGAGCGGATCGCCATCGACCGGATCGACGCTGCGCGTCTTCAGGACAGCACGCGCTTGTTGAACCCTGCGATGCCCCACGCGGCGAGCAGGATCGTGAAACCGATCAGCCCGCCGTAGATCCCCCAGTAGGACATGTGCTGGACCCAGGGCGTCAGGGAGATCCGCATACCCTCGCTCATGTAGACGAGGGGATTCACGAGCACGACCGTCTGGAGCCACGGCAGCCCCTGGAGCGCGGCCCACGGGTAGTACGTAGCGCCTAGGAACGTGATCGGGATCACCACGAGCCCGAAGATCAGCGGCACCCGTCGAGGGTCCGCCCGCGTCCCGATCGCCAGACCGAGCGCCGCGCCGAGCACGGAGGCGATCGGCAGCACCGTCAGCAGCCGCAGCCATTCGATCTGGAGATGGACCGGTGTGATGGGGATCCAGTG
Organism: uncultured Actinomycetes bacterium; assembly: GCA_963695975.1. Lineage (GTDB taxonomy): Bacteria > Actinomycetota > UBA4738 > UBA4738 > HRBIN12 > JBBQVZ01. Next base: position 10,823 of record CAVOIB010000004.1, read on the forward strand.
CGCGAGCGGGAAGACGATGGCGGCCGCGATCAACCCCTGGACCGCGCCGGCCAGGAGCTTCCCCGTCGCGACCGCCCAGACGGGGAGCGGGGCCATCACGCGGTCTTCGATCTCACGCGTGAACCCGAACTCCTGGACGAGAGGCAGCGCCACGGCCTGGATCCCCTGGAAGATGCACGCGATCGCGATCACGCCGGCGACGAGGATGCTCGCGAACTCCGCCTGTCCCTGCGCCCCGCCGACGCCCTGCCCGATCTGGGGGAACACATATGTGAACACGAACACGAACAACAGCGGCTGCATCACGGTCCTCAGGACGAACTCGATGAAGTTCTTCCGGAGCACCGTGAGGTCGCGCAGGAGCAGCGCCCCGAATGCGGTCCACGGCGTGCTCCGGTACGGGGCGACCGTGGGCAGCGTGACCGAACGGAGGTGCGACTTGGTGCTCATTCCCGTAGGTCCTTCCCGGTGAGGTTGATGAAGACGGTCTCGAGCGTCGGCTCGTCGATCGACACGTCGTGGACGGAGAACCCGCCGGCTTCGGCGACGGCGATCACGCGGGGGAGCAGGCCCTCCGAGCCCACCGCGGTGAGCTGCACGACCTCCCCGACGACCGCGGCGCCGGTCACCCCGTCGAAGTCGCGGAGATGCGCCGCGAGCCGGTCCGGCTCCGACCCGGCCTTGATCTGGACGACGGAGTCACCGCCGACGGTCCGCTTGAGAGCGTCGGGGGTGTCGAGGGCGAGGAGCTTCCCGTGATCCATGATCGCGAGACGCTCACAGAGGCGGTCGGCCTCCTCCATGTAGTGCGTCGTCAATACCACGGTCTGGCCCTCGGCATGGATCTGGCCGATGATCTCCCAGAGCGCGATGCGCGACTGCGGGTCCAGGCCCGAGGTGGGCTCGTCCAGGTACAGGATCCTGGGCCGGTGGACGATGCTCCGCGCGACCATCAGCCGCTGTGCCATCCCCCCCGACAGGGTCGCCACGTTGGCCTTCGCGCGGTCGCCGAGCCGGAACACCTCGAGTAGGTCGGTCGCGACGCGGCGCGACTCCCGGGCCCCCATGCCGAAGTAGCGACCGTGGAAGTAGAGGTTCTCCCAGACCGTGAGGCTCCGATCGAGCGTGTTCGTCTGAGAGACGACGCCCATCATCGCCTTCGCCTGCGATGGGTGCGCGACGACGTCGATGCCTCCGACGGTGGCCGTGCCCTCTGTCGGGATCACGCGGGTGGTCAACATGCCGACCGTCGTCGTCTTCCCGGCGCCGTTGGGGCCGAGCAGGCCGAAGATCTCGCCCTCCCGGACGTCGAGGTCTAGTCCGTCGACCGCGCGGACGCCCGTGTCGTAGACCTTGGTGAGCCCGCTGGTGTGGATCACCACACCGTCGGGGTGTGAGACAGGAGCAGGGTCAGCGTTCATCCGTGACGTGTCCCTCCGCGCCTGCTCGCATCCGGGCGAGCAGGCGTCGGAGCGTCGCCTGGTCGCGCGCGCTCAGCCCGGCGGTCGCCGCCACGCCGAACGCGTCCGCCTTCGAGCGGATCCGCGCGTGAAGGTCGTGTCCGGCCTCCGTGAGCTCGACACGGATCCGTCGTCGGTCGCTCGGGATGCGGGTGCGCATGATCAAGCCGTCCCGTTCCATGCGGTGGAGCTGCCGGGTGAGGGTCGGCCCTTCGATCCGGAGATCGTTCGCGAGGTTCCGCTGGCTGTCCCAGACGCCACGGTCGACGCGGTTCAGAACGACCCAGGTGGCGAGCGACGTCCCCTCGCGGTTCAGGGCCTCCTCGAACGCCTCGCGGATCGCCTTGCCGGTCATGACGACGACGCGGGGGAGCGGCTCTTCGGCGGAAGCTTGCATCGCTAATCATTAGAAGGCTAATGATCCGCTCGTCGAGCGTCAAGCGAACGGCTTCTCCTGGGCGGTCAACCCGAGTCCGATCGAGCTCGAGCGCGCCGATCAGGCCGTTCACCGCCGCTAATGTCCACCACCACCACGCGGCAGCCCCCTCGGGCAGGCCGAACAACGCGTGCAGGACGAACACCGTGGCGGTGCCCGCCTCGAGGACAACGAACGCCCAGGACCACCACCAGACGTCCTCCAGTCGCTGCGCGACGAGCACCATGAGGAGCGCGAGCACGATCGCCATCACGCCGAGGGCGCGGAGCCAGGCTCGGTCGCCGATCACCGACTGACCTCCGACCGTTCCGACCAGCCAGCCGGGAGCCACCGCGAGCGCCGCTCCGAACACGAACCAGAGGGCCGCCTGGATGTACAGGATCCGTCGAAGGAACGTCACGAACGCCTATCTCCGCAGCTCGGTCGGGGTTTCGGGCGGCTTGGTAGGATACGCGAACCGCGGAGGCGCCCCGTGACCCGTCGCGCCCGCTTCCGCCGTCCAAGACCCCGGAACGACGAAGGAAACAGGTATGCAACAGGGTCCGAGGGTCGCGGTGATCGGGCTCGACTGTGGAACGCCGCAGCTCCTGTTCCGCGACCTCCAAGGTGAGATCCCGAACATCCGCAAGCTCATGGACGCTGGGATGTACGGGGACCTCGCGAGCATCACGCCGCCGATCACCGTTCCCGCGTGGGCGTGCGCGATGACGGGCAAGACACCAGGCCAGCTGGGCATCTACGGCTTCCGCAATCGCAAGGATCACACCTACGACGGCCTGTCGATCGCGCACTCCGGCTCGATCAAAGAGCCGACCGTGTGGGACAAGCTGGGGGAGCACGGCAAGCGATCGCTCCTGATCGGCGTTCCGCCGGGATTCCCCCCGCCGAAGGCTTTCCCGGGGTGGCGCGTCGGCTGTTTCTTGACCCCGCCGTCGGCCGAGCGGTTCGCGTTCCCGCAGGAGCTCGAGGTGGAGATCGCCGAGGAGCTCGGCGGGCCCGGCAACTACATCTTCGACATCCCGAACTTCCGTGAGCAAGGGATGGCGTTCGTCCTGGAACAGGTGTTCAAGATGACCGAGCGGCGGTTCGCCGTCGCGCGCAGGCTCGTGAAGAACAAGCCGTGGGACTACTTCATGATGGTCGAGATGGGGCCCGACCGGCTCCATCATGTGTTCTGGCAGTACTACGACCCACGCCATCCGCTCTATCAGCCCGGCAACGAGTTCGAGACGGCGTTCCAGGACTACTACCGGTATCTGGATGCTGAGGTCGGGTCGCTGTTGGAGGTGCTGCCCGAAGACGCGATCACGATCGTGATGTCGGATCACGGTGCCCGCCCGATGATGGGCGGACTCTGCTTCAACGACTGGCTGATGCAGGAGGGCTACCTGGCCATGAGCGAGTCGCTCTCGGGCCCGACGCCGATCAAGGACGCGCCGATCGACTGGAGCCGCACGATCGCGTGGGGGGACGGTGGCTACTACGGTCGCTGTTTCCTGAACGTGAAGGGCCGCGAACCACAGGGTGTGATCGACCCGGAGCGCTACGAGGAGGTCCGGGACGAGCTGATCTCGAAGCTCGAGGCCGCGCGGGGACCCGATGGGCAACCTCTCGGAACCAAGGCCTTCAAGCCCGAGGACGTCTACCCCGAGGTCCGAGGTGTCGCGCCCGACCTGATCGTCTACTTCGGAGATCTGGAATGGCGTTCGATGGGCTCGGTCGGCAACCCGAGCCTGTTCACCTACGAGAACGACACCGGTCCCGATGGCGCGAACCACGACCGGACGGGCATCTTCGCGCTGAAGGGACTGCCCGGTCAGCCGATGGGTCGCGTCGAGGGGATGAACCTCGTCGACGTCGGCCCGACCATCCTCACGCTGTACGGCATCGGAGCGCCGGAGGGCGCCGTCGGAAGGAGCTTCCTGTGACCGATCGCAAGGGATTCACCGTGTGGTTCACGGGCCTATCGGGCGCCGGGAAATCCACGATCGCCGAGATGCTGTACCACGAGTTCCAGGCACGCGGTCTGAAGACCGAGATCCTGGACGGGGACGAGGTCCGGAAGACCCTGTCGGCGGGCCTCACCTTCAGCAAGGAAGACCGCGACCTGAACATCGCGCGCATCGGGTACGTCGCGAACCTGCTCACACGCAACGGCGTCGCCACGATCTGCTGCCCGATCTCCCCCTACAAGGAGGCGCGTGACGCGAACCGCGCCTTGATCGGCGAGTTCGTCGAGGTGTACGTGCACGCGACGCTCGACGAGCTCGCCGCGAACCGCGACCCCAAGGGCCTGTACAAGCAGGCGCTCGCCGGCGAGATCAAGCATTTCACCGGCGTCGACGACCCGTACGAGGTGCCCGAGGACCCGGAGCTGGTGATCGACACGATGGTCGAGTCGCCGGAGGGATCCTTGCAGCACGTGTTGGATACGCTGGCGACGCTCGGCTACATCGAGAGCGCCGAGGTCATGATCGAAGGCGACCGAGTCCACTCAGGACTCACGGATCTGCGGGTCACCGACACGGGCCACGTCGCGAAGGAGGCCTAGGCCCGAGCCGGAGGCGAACGCGATGGCGCGCCAAGGGATCGCCCGTTGGGCTCCCGGCGTCGCCCTCCTGGGCTCATACGATCGGCGGTGGCTCCGGCCCGACGGGCTCGCCGCGCTGAGCGTCTGGGCCCTCCTGATCCCCCAGGGGCTCGCGTACGCGCAGCTGGCAGGCATGCCGCCGGTGACGGGTCTGTACGTCGGCATGATCGCGATGCTCGCGTACGGCCTGTTCGGCACCAGCCGCTACCTGAACATCGGCCCCGAGTCCTCGGTCGCGATCCTGATCGCCTCGTCCCTGGTCGGGATGGCCGCGATAGGGACCGACGAGTACGTCGCGCGCGCCGCGACGCTCGCCCTCCTCGTCGGGGTGATGCTCCTGATCGGGTTCGTTCTCCGCCTCGGGGTGATCACCAGGCTGCTCTCCTCGCCGGTCCTCACCGGCTACCTCGCCGGCTCGGCGATCGTGATGTCCATCAACCAGCTGACCAAAGTCTTCGGGTTCGAGGTCGACAAGGAGCAGTACCCGTACATCGTCGGCGGCATCCTGCACGACCTCGGCAGGACGAACGTGTGGGCGCTGGGGGTCGCCGCCGGGACGATCATCGTGATGGTGGCGGTCCAGCTGATCTCGAAGCGGCTGCCGGCCGGGTTCATCGCGCTCACCCTCGCGACCCTCGTGACGTCGCTCGCCGACATCTCCGAGAAGGTGTCCGTGGTGGGAACCGTCAAGCGAGGGCTGCCACCCATCGCGATGCCGGTTCTCACTCCACGCGTCGTCGTTCCGCTGCTGATCCCGGCCGCGAGCATCGCGCTCTTGGTCTTCAGCGGCGCGGTGTTGACGGGCCAGGCGCTCGCCGCTCGCGATCGCGAGGATCTCGACGCCAACCGAGAATTCGTCGGCCTCGGCGCAGGTAACGTCGCCGTCTCGTTCTTCGGGGGGTTCCCGGGAACCGCGAGCGAGTCGCGGAGCTTCATGGTCGCGACCGGTGGCGGTCGCTCCCAGATGGTGAGCTTCGTCGGCGCGATCCTCGTCGGGGTGACGCTGCTCTTCCTCATGCCGCTCTTCAAGGACGTCCCGCAGGCGGCCCTGGGAGCGGTCGTGCTCGTCACGGCCGCGAAGCTCCTCGATACCCGGGCGATGCGTCGCCTCTGGGACGTCCGCCGCACCGACTTCATCCTGATGATCGTGACGTTCGTCGGCGTGATCCTGTTCGGCGTGCTCGCCGGGATCGTGATCGGTGTGATCGCCTCGCTCGTCGAGATGGTTCGTCGCACGCTGCAACCCCGAACCGCGGTACTCGGGAAGGTCCCGGGCAGCCCGACCTGGCGGGACGTGCGAACCGAGGGCGGAGAGACGATCCCCGGGCTGCTCGTCTACCGGTTCGACGCGCCGTTGTTCTTCGGCAATGCGGATGAGTTCCGCAACGAGATCCGAGCGTTGGTCGCGGCGGGCGATCCGCCGGTCCACGATGTGCTCGTCAACGCCGAGGCGATCACCGACCTCGACACGACGGGGGTCGACGTCGTCTCCCGGCTGCTCGACGACTTGGGCGCCGAGGACGTGACGCTCACCTTCGCCCGCGTTCGGTCCCCCGTTCGGGAGATGATGCGCCGAACGGGTCTGGAGGAGAAGATCGGCGCGGACCGGTTCTTCCTCCAGGTCGATGAGGCCGTGGCTGCCGTGCAACGGGAGCATGCGCGGGGCGCCGACGAACCGTAGGCTCAGGCGGTTTCGGCGGGGATGGAGCCCATCTTGCCCGACTGGTAGTCCTCGATCGCCTGGATGATCTCGGCCTTCGTGTTCATCACGAACGGTCCGTACCACGCGATCGGCTCCTCGATCGGCCGGCCGCCCAGGAGCAGGACCTCCATGCTCGGCGAGCGGGCGTCCTGGGTTCGATCTGCCGAGAGCTCCAGCCAGTCGCCATCGCCGTAGATCGCGAGCAGACCCTCACCGATCGCTCGCTCTCGACCCTCGGGACCGACACTGCCGCTCCCGGCGAGCACGTAGACCAACGCGTTGAAGTCCGGGCGCCACGGGACGCGCAGGCGCGCGCCGGCGGACAGCGTCGCATGAGCGTAGGTGATCGGTGTTCGCGTGCTGCCGGGGCCGCCGTGACCGTCGATCGTGCCGGCGATCACGCGAACCACGGCGCCTCCGTCGTCCGATGCGAGGAACGCGACGTTCTGCGACCCGATGTCCTGGTAGCGAGGAGGACTCCACTTCTGGTCCTGCGGGAGGTTCACCCAGAGCTGGATCCCGTGGAACAGACCGCCGCCGTCCAGCAGGTCCTCCGTCGGCATCTCGGAGTGGACGATGCCGGCGCCCGCCGTCATCCACTGGGTCGCCCCGTCGGTGATCACGCCGCCACCGCCGTTCGAATCACGGTGCTTGATCTTGCCGTCGATCATGTAGGTCACCGTCTCGAAGCCGCGGTGCGGGTGATCGGGCGCGCCCTTCGCCTCGCCCGGCGCATACTCCACCGCTCCCATGTGATCCAGGAGCAGGAACGGATCGGCCAGTCGAAGGTCGATCCCCGCGAACGCCCGGCGGACCTCGAAGCCCTCACCCTCCAGGAACCGGGGAGCGTCGACCACGGCCACCGCCTCGCGGGAGACGCCCTCGGTGGGGCGAGAGATCCGCGGGAGCGCGAGCGGGTCGTCCGGGGTCACGGCTGGCATGTCGCTGGTAACGGTACCCGGGTCGAGGACATTCCCCTGGGACCCCCTGGTAGCCTGGGCACATGAAGGTCTGACGCCCATCCGGGAGCGGGTGGGCGTTCCGCGTTTCCGGGGCGTGACGGAGTGAGGCGGGGGTAGCGGGCATGGAGTACGAGATCGGCATCGGCAAGACCGGACGCCGGGCCTACGGGCTCGATGAGGTCGCGATCGTTCCGTCGCGGCGGACCCGCGACCCCGACGACGTGGACATCAGCTGGGAGATCGACGCCTACACGTTCCCGCTGCCGATGATGGCCTCCGCGATGGATGCGTCGGTTTCACCGGCCACGGCGATCGAGATCGGGCGCTTGGGCGGCCTGGCGTGCCTGAACCTCGAAGGGCTCCAGACCAGGTACGAGGACCCCGAACCGGTCTTCGAAGAGATCGCGTCGCTGCCGGATGAGAAGGCGACCCGGCGTATGCAGGACCTCTACAAGGAGCCCGTCAAGCCCGAGCTCATCGTGCAGCGGATACGTGAGATCAAGCAGGGCGGGGTCGTGTCCAGCGCGTCGCTCACCCCGCAGCGCGTGACCGAATACGCGCCCCTGGTCCTGGAGGCCGAGCTGGACATCCTGGTGATCCAGGGGACCGTCGTGTCGGCGGAGCACGTATCCGCCAGGAGTGAGCCGCTCAACCTGAAGGAGTTCATCGCGTCGTTCGACCTCCCGGTGATCGTGGGGGGGTGCGCGTCGTACTCGACCGCGCTGCACCTGATGCGAACGGGTGCGGTCGGTGTCCTGGTCGGCGTGGGACCCGGCAACGCGTGCACGACGCGCGGTGTGATCGGGGTCGGCGTGCCGCAGGCGACCGCGATCGCGGATGCGGCGGCCGCTCGGCGCGAGCATCAGCACGAGACCGGTCGCTACTGCCAGGTGATCGCGGACGGCGGCCTGCGGACCGGCGGCGACATCGCGAAGGCGATCGCCTGCGGCGCCGACGCGGTGATGATGGGCTCGCCCCTCACGCGCGCGTACGAGGCGCCGGGCAAGGGGTACCACTGGGGTATGGCGACGTTCCATCCGACGCTCCCGCGCGGCGCGCGCGTGAAGACGCAGCAGGTGGCGTCGCTCGAGGAGATCCTCACCGGCCCGGCGCACGAGAACGACGGCACGTTCAACCTGTTCGGCGCGCTCGCCACGAGCATGGCGACCACCGGCTATGCGACGATCAAGGAGTTCCAGAAGGCCGAGCTCGTGATCGCGCCCGCGATCAAGACCGAGGGCAAGATGTATCAGACCCAGCAGCGTGTGGGGATGGGTCACTGAGGAGCGCCGCCGGCCACGCGCCGCGCCCGGTCCTGGTCGTCGATCTTGGGGCGCAGTACGCGAAGCTGATCGCGCGTCGCGTGCGCGAGTGTCACGTCTACTCCGAGATCGTTCGCCACGACGCATCGATCGCCGACCTCCGCGCGATGCGACCCGCCGGGATCATCCTGTCCGGCGGCCCGGCCTCCGTGTACGAGGAGGGTGCCCCAAGCGTCGACCCGCGGATCTTCGACCTCGGCGTTCCGGTGTTGGGCATCTGCTACGGGCATCAGCTGATGGCCCAGGCGCTCGGCGGCGAGGTCGCCGCGACAGGGCAGCGCGAGTACGGGGGCGTCACGCTCACCGTCGATCAGCCCGGGACGTTGCTCGCCGACCTCGAGGCCACGGAACCCGTGTGGATGAGCCACGGCGACGCGGTGGTGACCGCGCCCGAGGGGTTCCGGGTGAACGCGCACACGGACGCGATCCCGATCGCCGCGATGGAGGATCCCGAGCGGGGTCTGTACGCGGTGCAGTTCCACCCGGAAGTCAGTCATACGCCGAAGGGCATGGCGGTCCTCAAGCGATTCCTGTACGAGGGCTGCCGGCTGCTCCCCGACTGGACGCCCGTGAACGTGATCGATCGGGGGGTGGAGGCGATCCGAGAGCAGGTCGGCGACGCGGAGGTGCTCTGCGCTCTCTCAGGCGGCGTCGACTCGTCCGTCGCGGCGCTGCTCGTGCATCGTGCCGTGGGCGCCCAGCTCACGTGCGTGTTCGTGGACCATGGGCTGAACCGCGAGGACGAGCCCGAGCAGGTGGAGGAGACGTTCGGCCGGCACTTCCAGGTGCCGCTCGTGCACGTGAAGGCGGCCGACCGCTTCCTTGCGAAACTCGCGGGCGTCACCGACCCGGAGCGCAAACGCAAGGCGATCGGCGAGGAGTTCATCCGGGTGTTCGAGGAGGTCGCGCGAGAGCATGCGGGCGCACGGTTCCTGGTACAGGGGACGTTGTACCCGGACGTGATCGAGTCGGGCTCCGCTACGGCCGCGAACATCAAGAGCCATCACAACGTGGGGGGGCTCCCCGACGACATGGAGCTCGAGCTGGTCGAACCGCTCCGCGACCTGTTCAAGGACGAGGTCCGCGAGGTTGGCGCTGAGCTCGGGCTGCCGGAAGAGATCGTCTGGAGGCAGCCGTTCCCCGGTCCGGGCCTCGCGGTGCGGATCGTCGGCGAGGTGACGTCTGAGCGGCTGGCGATGTTGCGCGGCGCCGATCACATCGTGCGCGACGAGATCCGACGCGCCGGCCTGGAGCGCGAGACCTGGCAGGCGTTCGCGGTGCTGCTCGCGGACGTGCAGTCGGTCGGGGTGATGGGTGACGGGCGGACGTACGAGCACCCCGTGATCCTTCGCGTGGTGACCAGCCAGGACGCGATGACCGCGGACTGGGCGCGACTTCCGCATGAGCTCCTCGACCGCATCTCGACGCGGATCGTCCGCGAGGTGCCCGGCGTGAACCGGGTCGCGTACGACATCACCAGCAAGCCTCCCGGCACGATCGAGTGGGAGTGACGGTTCCGAACGCGCGCCTGGGCGTCTCTCAGGCGACGCGGTCGGCGATCACGATGAGCCGTTGGCTGGACGAGTAGCGCGGGTGGCAGGTGGTGAGCACCAACGTCGGTTTCGGGGTCTGCGTCAACACCACGCCGGAGCCGGCCGAGGGGATCACGAATACGCGTGACACTGCGTAGGTGAACGTCCCGTACTCCGTTCGGAGCGAGATCGGGTCGCCCACTCGCATCTGATCCAGGTTGTAGAACGGGTGTAGGTAGGTGGTGCGGTGACCGGCGATGCCCACGCGGCCGGCCGCGTCCCAGGGGTCTGCCGTGTCGGGGTAGTGGCCCGGCCCCTTCTTGAGCGACTCCTCGTCCGTCCCTTGCACGACGATCATGTCGAAGTCGATCCGCGGGATCGTCAGCTCGGCGTAGGCGGAGCCGCGGAGCGGGAGCGCGGCCGATCCGGGCGGCGGGGCCTGCGTCACGGGCTTGGTGTTGACGACGTGCTGGAAGCCTTGCCGCAGGTCGCTCTGCGCCGCTTGGGTGGTGAGCCCGGTTCCCCAGAGCAGCCACCCGACGTAGCCGGCGATCGTGGCCGCGGCCATCAAGCAAGCGATGCCGAACCACTTCAGGATCAGCGCGCCGAGTGGCTTGCGGACGCGCGGCGCAGGCTGCACCTGGGGGATAGCGGTGTCTGTGGCCACGGTCAGGCCAGGGTACCGTGCCCGGAACGTCGAACCACGCTTCCGGAACCACGGCGTTCGGGGTCGGGGCGCCACCTACAATCGATCGGTGGACGCCTCGATCTCCCCCCTGCTCGACGGTCTGAACGACATCCAGACCGAAGCCGTCCTGCACACGGAGGGGCCGGTCCTCATCGTCGCGGGTGCGGGTTCGGGCAAGACGCGGGCACTGACGCATCGGATCGCCTACCTCATCCGGGAGCACGGCGTCTCGCCCGGCGCGATCCTGGCGATCACGTTCACGAACAAGGCGGCGCGCGAGATGGCCGATCGCGTGGAGGGCCTGCTCGGAGGCCGGGTCGCGAAGGGCATGTGGATCCTCACGTTCCATTCGACCTGCGCGCGGATCCTGCGTCGGGAGCACACCCACCTCGGTGTGCCGAGCAGCTTCACGATCTACGACGACGGCGACACGGAGCGCCTGATCGGCGGGATCCTGAAAGACCTCGATCTGGATCCGAAGCGCTTCCCCCCGAAGGCGATGGCGGCCGGGATCGGGCGGGCGAAGGATCAGGTGCAGTCGGCCGACGATTACGCGAGGAACGCCGACAACTTCTACGAGGAGACGGTGGCTCGGGTCTACAGCGAGTACGAGCGACGGAAGCGGGCGGCGGGAGCGCTCGACTTCGACGACCTGATCAGCGAGACCGTCCGGCTGTTCGACGAACACCCGGAGGTCCTGCAGCACTACCAGGAGCGGTTCCGCTACATCCTGGTCGACGAGTACCAGGACACGAACCGCGCGCAGTACCGGCTGGTGAACCAGCTGGCAGCCACGTACCGCAACGTCTGTGTCGTGGGCGACGCCGACCAGGGCGTCTACTCCTGGCGCGGGGCCACGATCAAGAACATCCTGGACTTCGAGCGCGATTACCCGGATGCCGCGGTGTTCCTGATGGAGCAGAACTACCGCTCCACGCAGAACATCCTGGAGATCGCGAACGCACTCATCGAACACAACGTCCAGCGCAAGCCGAAGAGCCTGTGGACGGAGGCCGGCAACGGCGATCTGACCGTGCAGTACCGCGCGGAGGACGAGCACGACGAGGCGTTCTTCGTGGCCGACGAGATCGAGCGGCTCCGCCAGTCGGAGGGGTACCGCTACCGCGACGTCGCGATCTTCTATCGCACCAACGCACAGTCCCGCGTGATCGAAGACGTGCTGATGCGCGTGGGCAGCCCCTACCGCGTCTTCGGCGGCGTGCGCTTCTACCAGCGGAAGGAGATCAAGGACGTCCTTGGATACCTCCGGTTGCTGCTGAACCCGCAGGACGTGATCTCGTTCCGGCGCGTCGTGAACATGCCGAAGCGCGGGATCGGCGACGCGACGGTGGCGACGCTGGAGTCGTTCGCCCGCGACGAGGAGATATCGGTCATCGATGCGTGCAGGCGGGTGGACGAGATCGCCACGCTGCAGTCGCGCGCAAAGGGTGCGGTGTTCGGGTTCAACCAGGTCATGGATGCGCTGCAGCATCACCTTGACGACGGTGCGGGGCCCGCGCGCATGGTCGAGTTCGCGGGGCAGGAGTCTGGCTACCTGGCCGAGCTCGAGGAGGATCGAACCGTCGAGGCCCAGGGCCGGATCGAGAACCTGCAAGAACTGGCCGGTGTGGCCGCCGAGATCCTGGCCCGCGAGCCCGATACCGAGCTGGCCGGGTTCCTCGAGCAGGTCTCGCTCGTAGGCGAGCAGGACGAGTACGACGAGGACGAATCGGCGATCACGCTGATGACGCTCCACATCGCGAAAGGCCTGGAGTTCCCGGTGGTGTTCATGGTGGGGATGGAGGACGGGATCTTCCCGCACTACCGGTCCATGACCGACACCGCAGCGTTGGAGGAGGAACGACGTCTGGCCTACGTGGGGATCACGCGCGCGCAGAAACGGCTCTACCTCTGTCACGCGTGGAGCCGGACGTTGTTCGGACAGACGCAGTACAACCCGCCCTCCAGGTTCCTGAACGAGCTCCCGCAGCACCTGATGGAGCTGAAGGAGCACGAGTCGCGCTCACGGCCGCGACGCGACGGCCGGCCCGCCGCCCGGACGGCGCGGGAGCGGGGAGGCGGGCACTCCGTGATCGGCCTGCCCGGAACGTCGGGGACCGTGGACGTCGCCGACGGATGGGTGCCTCCTAAGCCCGCCGGCGTCGCGAAGCAACCGACGATCGGGATCGACGCCGGTGACACCGTGATCCATGATCGTTGGGGCGAAGGGGTCGTGCTCACCGTGAGCGGCACGGGCGACGACGCAGAGGCGACGATCACGTTCTCCGATGTGGGGGAGAAGCGCGTGCTGCTCGCCTACGCGCCGCTCAAGAAGGTCGGCTAACCCTCAGCCGAGCGTCATCCGGCGCAGGCCGGAGTCCGGGTCCCACGCGAGCGCGTAGTGCTCGTCGCCGAAGATCGTGAAGCCCGCCGACGCCACGTCGAGGGAGAACAGGTGGAACCGGGGCTCGTCCGGCTCCCAGTCGATCCGAGCTTTGATCGCGGCGCGGTACGCCCGACGCAGCTCTGGCTCGTGCACGTCGATCATCCGGCCGTACAGCTTCAGGTCGCCGTCGGTTCCCATCCGGTCGCACGTCACGCTGTGGACCACGCACCGCGGATCGCGCAGCAGGTCGGATGCCTTCTTCGACCGCCACATCATCCCGAAGAACATGTGGCCTTCCGCGAGGTCTGTCTCGCACGGGCTGATCCTCGGGGAGCCGTCGGCGCGGATCGTGCCGAGCATCGTCAGCTCGTCCTTGCGGAACCGCGCCTCGGCGAGCGACGAGATCTCTGGGCAGGCGGCCGCGAACGCCTCCCAGCGCATCAGCGGAAGAGCGCGAAGTACGCGGCGATGACGATCACCAGGCCGGCCACGATCGGCGCGATCACCCATGCGAGGCTCAGCCGGCCGCGGTAAGGTCCGAGCGTGCCGACCTTCGTGGTGGGCTTGAGGCCCGGCGGGCGGATCTGGAACCGTTTGGGCATCGGAACCGGAAGTATAGGAGGCGCAGGGACGTGCTCTCGAACATCCGGCGAGCCGCGATCGCGTCGGTCGTTCTCGGGGCCTCGTCCGTCGTGCCGATGACCTCCGTGTCCGCGGTCGCGCAAGCGCACGTGCGGCTGAATCAGGTCGGGTACGTCACAGATCGCGCCAAGCAGGCCTTCTTGCTTTCGACGACCGACCACGAAGGACAGCCGTTCGAGCTGATCGGGGACGGGAACGCGGTGGTGCTGACGGGGGTGATCGGGGCCGAGCGCGGGCCGTGGAACGATCGCTACCAACATGTGAACGAGATCGACTTCGATACGTTCGCTTCTCCTGGCGTCTACCGGCTGAAGGCTGCAGGCGCCATCTCGCCGGCGTTCCGCGTGGGGAGCGGCTCCGAGCTGTACTCGCCGCTCGTCGCCAACGCACTCTTCTATTTCCTGGCACAGCGCGACGGCAGCGACATCGACCCGTCGGTGCTCGATCGCGAACCGAGCCACCTGAACGACGCCACCGCGAAGGTCTACGAGACTCCTGAGTACCACAACGGCTTCCTGGTCCACGATCTCGTTCCCACCGGCAACCGGACCGATGTCGAAGGCGGCTGGTTCGACGCGGGGGACTACATCAAGTTCGCGCACACGACCGCATTCGTGCTGACCGTGATGCAGCAGGCGCTCCGCGACGACCCGTCCCTGTTCGCGAACGGCGGCCCGGACTTCACGTCGGAAGCGAGGTTCGGGCTGGACTGGTTGCTGAAGCAGTGGGACGGCAAGCGGAAGCTCCTCTACTACCAGGTAGGGATGGGGAACACGGGCCTCGGCTACCTATCGGATCACGACGTCTGGCGCCTTCCCGAGGTGGACGATGGCCTGAAGGGGCGGGCGAACCGATACCTGGCGCGCCGCCCGGTCTTCCGCGCGGGGCCGCCCGGTACCTTGGTGCCGCCTTCGATCGCAGGACGTATGTCGGCGGCGTTCGGCCTGTGCTTCCAGGTGTTCCAGACCACGGACCGCCGCCTCGCGAACCGATGCCTGCGGGCGGGCGAAGGCTTGTTCGACCTGGCCAAGACGGAGCACGCGACGAACCACACCACCGCCCCGAGCGGCTACTACCCCGAAGGTCCCATGTGGCGCGACGACCTGGAACTCGGCGCGGTCGAGCTCCACCTGGCGCTGCGGGACGCGACGTCGCTCCCGAGCGGTTTGGCTCATCCGGACCCCGGCTTCTACCTGGAGTCGTCCGCGCGTTGGGCGAAGGCGTACCTGTCCCAGCCCGACGACCGGCACGATTCGTTCAACCTCTACGACGTGAGCGGACTCGCGCATCCCGAGCTGTACCGGGCCATCGTCGCGGCGGGGAACCCGTCGCTCGCCGTCACCGCCGATGAGGTGCTCGCGGGGCTCCGGGCGCAGCTCGACGCTGCGGCGGGCATCGCGACGGCCGATCCCTTCGGCTACGGGTGGCTCCGCGGCGATCCGTCCCCGCACACGTTCGGTCTCGTCGCGGAGGCCACCTGGTACGACCGGATCACCAATACCGACCGATACGCGGAGCTCGTCGACTCCGAGCTGAACTGGTCGCTCGGCGCGAACGCGTGGGGGACGTCGTTCGTGATCGGCGCCGGCACGCGCTTCCCGGAATGCCCGCAGCACCAGGTGGCGAACCTGATCGGGTCGCTCGATGGAACCGGCGACATCTTGCTCGGTGGCGCCGTCGACGGCCCTTCGGACTACATCCCGACGGGGTTCTTCGGCCCGAACCAGGCGCCGCCTTGTCCGCCAGATGGGAAGAACCCGTTCAGGCCGTTCGATCAGAACGGGTGGCGATACGTCGATCGCGTCGCGTCGTGGGCCACGGTCGAGCCGGCGAACGACTATTCGTCGCTCGCGTTCCTCGCGTTCGTGCAGATGGCCGCCGCGTAGCTCGTCGGCTCGACCATCGGCTCATCCGTTGCTCCAGGGAGCGGGGTGCTTGTCGAGGACGGCTCCGTCCGGTAGCAGGTCGAGGATCAGCGGCGGGATCGGCTCCTGAGAGAAGTTGAACTCTCGGGCGAGATCCCCGAGTCGAGTGGCGTCCTCCCGGATCGTTGGCCTCGAGTCCGGCCATCCGTCGGTCTTCGGATCCAGCCGCTGGCCGCCCAGGAACCGGTCTTCGATCAACTTGAGGTAGGCATCGAAGGACAACACCTGGTGATCGATCAGCCCCGGCTTCACCCAGGGGCCGATGACCAGCCCGGGCACCCGGATGCCGTAACCGTTCGGATCGATGTGGATCGGCGGCACATGGTCGTAGAAGCCCCCCCAGTCGTCCCACGTGATGAAGATGGCCGTGTGGAGCCACTGCTCCTCAGGGCCGCTCATCACGGCGTTCACGACCCTCGTCACCCACGCCTGTCCGTTCGAGATCGAATCGGGAGGATGTTCGCTGTCGCCGTACGAAGGCATGACCCACGAGACGGACGGGAGCGTGCCGGTGGCGGCGGCCTCGAAGAACCGACCGTGTTGCTTGATGTTGCCGAACGAGTCCGTTGCCTTGACCGTGCGGAAGCCGGGGAGCGGGTTCTGGATCGGGTTCGTGTTCGGCGGTTGGCGTGGCAGGCACGGTGGGAGGACGCATGTCCCGCGGCCCACGTAGTACCCCCAGCTCACGCCCGCGCGGGTGAGGAGCCAGGTGATATCGGCCCACGCGTAGGGTCGAGGCGTGCCGTCCGCAGGGGTCCAGATGTGCCGATCCTTGGCGACGTTGTGACCCGGCAACTTGAGATCCGACCGGCAGCTCATCGGATCCAGGGGGCGGGGACATGTCGCCGACCAGGCCGACACGAGGTAGAGGTGCGACGGTAGGGTCCACGAGTCCGACGGCGCGAACAGGTGATCCTGCAAGCCGAACGTCCGCGCGTACGCCCAGTAGTTCGGTATCTCGTGCGAGGTGTGATACCCGAGGATGTCGGGCTGCCCCAAGGGGCCGGGTGCCGCCCGTCGGCATGCCTCCCGCGGGTGCACCTGACAGGTGGTGGGGACGGTCTCGAGCGCTCGGATCGATCCATCCATCGATCCACCGTGAACGGTGAGACGCGAGGCGGCTTGATTGTGTGGTCCACCCTGGTCGTACACGTTCGTGTCGTGATACGGCCGTTGACAGGGACCCTTGGGGTCGGGGACGCAAACGGTGATGTGGCCGTCGTTCCGGCGAGGGAGACCGTCGGCGCCAGGGAAGGTTCCGAAGTAGTGATCGAACGAACGGTTCTCCTGCACGATGAAGATCAGGTGATCCAGGTTGTCGATCCCCGCTGTCGGATCGATGTCGCGTCTCTCGGGTGGTGAGGCCGAGACCGGAAGGGTGGAGGAGAGGGCGATCCCCAGCATGGCGCAGCCAGCCAGGAGGAACCCTCCGATGCGCCGCCCCGACATCGGAAGGATGCTAGACAGCGGGGACCCCCAGGTCTAGGACTCCCCGAGCCTGTCGAGGACGTTTCGTGTGATGCGCTCGACGACCGGGTCGCCGTGTTTCAGGCCGAACGACCAGTCGATCACGCCGGCGTTGAACACCGTGCCGCCGCCTGGATGCGTGAATGTCGCCATCACCGCGTGGTTGTGGGAGACGCGCTCGAGATGCTCGGGCGAGGCGTCCCCGAAGAGCGCCGTCGCGACATTCTCCAGCTCACCGGGCTCGTGCGCATACCGGCTCGGCTGCTCGTGCTGGGACCAAAGCCTCGCCGGGGCGGTCGCCAAGATCTCGAGGTCGTCAGGGGCTCCGTCCTCATGCGTGGGGACGGGAAGTCCATCGCGCATCGTGACGGCGCAACCGTCGACCTCGTAGGCGACGATCGCGTCGCGATCGCCGAACGTGTCGCCGTAACGGACGTCGGTTCCCGCGAACGCCCAATGGTCGGATCGCGCGACCGTGTAGCCACCGGACGCGCGTGGCACACCCGATCCGTATCGGGAGTAGCCGCCGCGCGTGAACGTGAGCCCGATCGAGGACGTCTCGGGACGGCCGACGCGCCGATCGGACCAGACGCCCGAGAGGAACCGCTCATCGGTCGTCCCGAGCACTGGGTCCTCCTGGTCGGCGCGGTACTTGAAACAGGTCATCGCGTTCCCGCCGTCCTCGAACCGGATCTGCCAGAAGCAGGTGTTCCCGCTGAAGATCGCAGCGTTTCCCCCGCCCGCGACGAAGGCGTCGAGGGCGTCCCGCATGCCCCAGGACCAGTACTCGTCGTGACCGATATGAAGGCTCAGCCGCCGGCCTCCGAGCAGGTCCGGGTGGGCGACGAGGTCGTATGACGTGGCGAGGTCTACCCGGTAGCCGTTCGACTCGGCCCAATGGAGGAACGGGCGCTCCCAGTTCCACCAACCGGCTGCTCCGCTCCAGTCGGAGAGACCGATCGGACGCGCCCAGTTCCGGTAGCCCATGGCCTCGGAATCGGGCGTGGTCTGCATCATCCGACCGATCGGCTCCGGCTTCACCAGGAACCCCTTCGCGAACGGTCGCTCGAACGAGACGCGCGTGCCCCCCGTGTAGAGCGACGGACCACCCCAATCGTTGTAGGCGTTCCACGTGGTGGTGGCGAGGACCAAGAGGATCGGCGCTCGATCGTCGGCACGCGGTCGAACGACGACACAGGCATCCGCGCGCTCGTCGCCAGCGGTCACCGTCACTGCGTAGTAGCCGGAACGCCAACCGTCGGTCGGGATCTCAAGCGTGACCGGCCAGTCGCATCCGTTCGCGCTGGCGTCAGCGGGCGTGTGCTGGACCTCCGACGGTCGATCGTCGACCGTCCATACGACATCAGGGACCGCTCCGTCTCGAGCGACCTCGACGTCGAACGTCGGCGCGTCGCTCGAGACGTGAAGTCGCGACGGTTCGCCGGGCGTAACCGACAGCGGCGAGCAGTACGCCTCGAGCACGGGTGGGAGCCTAGCCTGTGTGGACCACCCGGTAGAGGTGCCACTGGTCGGGGACGCCCTTCAGCTCGTGCTCGCCGGCGTCTTCGAACACCAAGCCGGATCCCGGCGTCAGGTCCTTCACCGTCGAGGAGACCAGGATCTCCGAGGAGCCCGCGAGAGAGGAGACGCGTGCCGCGACGTTCACGGTCACTCCGGTGACGTCGTCACCGACGGTCTCGATCTCACCGACGTGCACGCCGGCGCGGATCCCGAGACCGAGTTCCGCGAGAGCTTCTGCGATCACTCCCGCGCAGCGAACGGCCTGCGCCGGGCCCTCGAACGTGGCGAGGACGCCGTCTCCGGTGCTCTTTACCAGACGGCCCCCGTTCCGCTCGATGGCGCGCCGGGAGCGGTCGTCGTGGGCGACGATGAGCTCACGCCAGGCACGATCCCCGATCCGGGCGAGGTGGTCGGTCGAGCCGACGATATCGGTGAAGAGCACCGCTCGCAGCAGGGTCTCGGCGGGTCGCTGAGCGTGTTCGGCGCCGACGAATCCGCGGATCGCGTCGGCGAGGTCGTCTTGATCACCCGCGAAGGTCGCGCGGTCTCGCCCCGGGAGAAGTACGAACGTCGATCCTTCGATCATCTCCGCGACCGTGCGGTCCTTCTCGTGGTCGGGCCACTCCCGCGCCAACACGAGGGTGGGCACGTGGATGGCGGGGAGGACCGGCCGGATGTCGGTCTCGATCGCGCTCTGCATGAGGTCGGCTGCAACGTCCGGGGGCACGAAATGGCGTTGAACCTTCGCATACCAGCGGAGGAACTCGCGGTCGCCGATCATGGAGGGCGCGACCCGTGCCATGGCGGCGCCGGCTGATGCCTCCGTTCCCCACGTGCGCGTTAGCAGATCGAGGTCGCTGGGTTGGAACGCGTCCCCGGACCAAACGTAGAAGTCCCAAAGGACGAGCGCGCGGGTTCGCTCCGGATATGTCGCTGCGAACAACGACGCCGCATGGGCGCCCGGTCCGGCTCCGAAGATCACCGTCGAACGCGAACCCACGGCATCGAGGACAGCTAACGCGTCCTGCACCTGGGTTTCGAGGTCGGGTAGCTCGGTCGCTCTGCCGGAGAGGCCGGTCGCCCGCATGTCGTGCCGTATCACGCGCGCGAAAGATGCGAGCTTGTTCGTGATCGACCGCATCGCCTGTTGCTCCCAGATCACCTCGAGGCTGCCCATGAACGCATGGAGCCAGATGAGGTCGATCGGTCCGTCGCCGACCGTGTGATACGCGATCGAGGTGCCGTCGGTCGTCGTCGCGTATCGGGTCTCGGGCGTATCCACGTCAGCCGGTCACCCGGTAGAGGTGCCATCGGTGGGGGACGCCCTTGAGCTCGTGCTCGCCGGCGTCTTCGAACGCAAGTCCTGAGCCCGCCACGAGATCCTTCACCGTTGAGGAGACGAGAACTTCGCTCGGGCCGGCCAGCGCCGCCACCCGTGCGCCGATATGCACGGCGATCCCGCGTACGGCGTCTCCGTCGACCTCCACCTCGCCCGTGTGGACACCGGCCCGGATCTGCACCCCGAGCCCCTGGACCGCGTCCGCGATCGCCCTCGCGCAGCGGACGGCGCGCGCCGGTCCGTCGAACGTTGCGAGGAAGCCGTCTCCGGCGGTGTCGATCTCGCGTCCGCGGTACCGATCGAGTTCCGCCCGAGCCTTAGCGTGATGCACGGAGAGCAGGTCTCGCCACGCGCGATCCCCGAGCTCGGCTGCACGCTCGGTCGAGCCGACCAGGTCGGTGAACAACACGGTGGTCAGGATCCGGTTCGTCTCCTCGCGTGGCCGCAGGCCGGCGACGAAGCCGCTCACCGCGGCCATCGCCTCCTCGTGCGTCGCGTCATCCGCCCACGCGAACTCGCCACGCATCGTGGCCAGCTCACGTAGCTCCGCATGCGGGATGTGGCGCGCGAAGTACTCGGCAGGTTCGCGCTCCTCGGGGGAGTGGAGGACGAGGGTCGCGACGCGCACGGATGGGAGCACGTTGCCCACATCGGCCTCTCGCATCATCCGATGGAAGACCATCGCCGCGCCCGGACTAAGGCTGCGTCGCATGTGCGTCACGAACCAGTCACGGAACGCGTCGTCCTCGGCGAGGGGCGTCGGGAACTGCGCTCGGAGCTGCCGGTCGAAGAACTCCCGGGTCCCCCAGCCGTCGTGCACGTCGCGGAGCTTCTCCCGCCACTCAACTTCTGAAGGAGCCCACGGGTAGTCGGGGGTCGGCGTGCCTTTCGTCGTAGGGTTCAGCACGACGAGCCCCGACGTACGTTCCGGATAGCTGGCCGCGAACAGCGTGGTGACCTGGCTCCCGTCGCGCCCGCTCCATAGCACGGCCTCGTGGGAGTCCACCGCGTCCATGACGGCGCGAACGTCGTCCATGCGGGTCTCGAGGGTTGGAGCCATGCCTGGCACGCCGTCGGAGAGCCCCGTACCGCGTTTGTCGAGCATGAGCACGCGGCCGTTCTCGGCGAGACCGAGCACGTGCCGGACCAGCCGCGGCTGATCCCACGTCGTGAGGAGGTCTCCCGTCAACGCGCGAACGAAGACGATGTCGACGGGTCCCTCACCGACGACCTGGTACGCGATGCTGACGTCTCCGCTGCGCGCGTAATGGACCTCGGGGATGTCGGTCACGTCAGGCCACCACCCGGTAGAGGCGCCAGCGTTCGGGGACACCTTTCAGCTCGTGCTCGCCGGCGTCCTCGAACGTGAAGCCGGATCCTGCCACCAGGTCCTTGACCGTCTGCGATACCAGGACCTCGGAAGGTTCCGCTTCCGAGGCCACGCGGGCGCCGATCGAGACGGTGAGTCCCGCGCACTTCCCTTCGATCAGTTCGCACTCGCCCGTGTGAACGCCTGCGCGAACCTCGAGCCCCAGGTCGCGGACGCGGTCGATGACGTCTTGAGCGCATCGGACGGCTCGGGCCGGCCCGTCGAACGTCGCGTAGAAGCCGTCGCCGGCCGTGTCGTTCTCGACGCCTCTCCACGTGCTGAGCGATCCTCGGACGATGGCGTGATGGCGCATGACGAGGTCCTTCCACCCCCGGTCGCCGAGCGCAGCCTGCTTCTGGGTGGAGTCCACGATGTCCGTGAACAGGACGGACTGCAGGACGGTATCCGGCTGCTTCCTCGATGGCTCCACTTCGAGGAATCCATGGATCGCGTTGATGGCCGAGTCCTGGTCACCGACCCAGATCATCCAGTCCTGGCCGGGGAACCGCACGAGTCGCGCCTCGGTGATCAGGCCGACGATGTACTCGTCCTCCTCCCCGTCTTCCCACTCACGAGCTACGACGAGCGTCGGGACCCGCAGCGAACGGAGGACGTCTCGGACGTCCGAATCCCAGTACTGGTGCTCGAGCGCCGCGGCCGCCTTCGGCCCGACCCAATGGCGCTGGACCTTCGCGACCCACCGGATGTAGTCGCGGTCCTCGACCATGCTCTTCGCTGCGAACGAGACCTCCATCGCGGCATATGCCGTCGTGCCCCATCCGCTCTCGAGCAATGCGAGCGACCGGTCCAGCACCTCCTCGGTGAACCCCCACGGGTAGTCGGGAGCCCAACGGTTCCTCGCGGAAGCGGAGATCAGGATCAGCGACCGGGTTCGCTCGGGGAACGTGCTCGCGAAGAGGCTCGCCGCCGAGCATCCCCACCCATGACCGACGATCGCGGTCCGATACGACCCGACGAGATCGAGCACGGTCCTAGCGTCCTCGATCTGCGTCTCGAGGTTGGGCGGCTGCTCGCCTCGGTCGGAGAGCCCCGTGCCCCTCAGATCGAAGCGGATCACTCGGCACCGAGATGCGAGCTTCGTGAAGAACCCCGCGACGAGCGTTTGTTCCCACATCACCTCGAGGTTGCCGCGGAGCCCGTCCAGCCAGAGCACGTCGACCGGTCCGTCGCCGACCACCTGGTAGGCGATGTGGACCCCGTCGGGTGCAGCGGCGTATCGCGTCTCCGGAAGATCCATCAGACGACCATCGTGCCGCCGTCGACGATCAGCTCGACACCGGTGATGTACGAGGCTTCATCGCTCGCAAGGAACAGGGCGGCGTTGACGACGTCGCGTGATGTTCCGAGTCGGCCCAGCGGGATCGCGGCCCGCGCCGCCTCCACCCATTCGGCGTCGCTCGTGCGGACCGTCTGCAACGGCGTCTCCACGAAGCCCGGATGGATGCAGTTCGCGCGCACACCCTGCCCGGCGAACTGCACCGCGAGCGAGCGGGTGAGCGAGATGACCGCGCCCTTGCTGGCCGTATAGGCGTCCTGCGGGATCGTGTCACCCAGCAAGGCCGAGACCGAGCCGACGTTCACGATCGCGCCGCCGCCCGCCCGGATAATCTCCGGCACCCCGTACTTGCACACCCAGACCATCCCCTTGAGGTTGATCGCCATCACGCGATCCCAGACGGCCTCGTCGGTCTCGAGCACGCCCAGATCCCGGTCTCGCCAGAGGACCCCGGCGTTGTTGTAGAGGATGTGGAGCGCGCCGAACCGCTTGACAGCGGCCGTGATCGCCTCACGCACCTGCTGCTCATCGGCCACGTCGGCGACGAATGTCTCGACGTCGCCGCCGTCCTCGCGTACCAGCGAGGCGGTCGCGTCGAGGCCGGCGGCCTCGATATCGAGCGCGACGATCCGTGCACCCTCGGCGGCGAACACGAGGCACGCCTCGCGGCCCATGCCGCTGCCCGCCCCGGTGATCAGAGCGACCTTCCCATCGAGCCTGCCCATCAGCCCACCTCCCGGTAGATGCGCCAGATCCCCGGTGGGTGGTCGTGGGTCAGCCGGTCGGACAGGCCCGAGCCACGTCGATCGAGCAGGATCGGCGGGGAGAACGGCGCGAGCGTCCAGAGGAACCGTCCTTCGCGCGGGCCCTCCCACCCGTACTCCATGTGAGAGAAGCACGGTCGCAGATAGACCATGTCGACGGGTCCGTCCCCCAGGACCTGGTAGGCGATATGTACGCCGTCGACGGTCTTCGCGTACTTGGTCTCGGGGATGTCCACGCGGCATCTTCCGTCGCCGATCGTTCAGGCCGCAACCTGGGGTTCGCTAGACTGCCGCGATGGCTGAGGGGAAGTTCCGCGTCGTGGTGGCCAAACCCGGTCTCGACGGGCACGATCGCGGCGCGAAGGTGGTCGCCCGGGCCCTCCGCGACGCGGGCTTCGAGGTGATCTACACCGGCCTTCGGCAGACACCCGAGCAGATCGCGGAGGCCGCGATCCAAGAGGACGCCGACGCGGTCGGACTCTCGTGTCACTCGGGCGCGCACATGACGCTCTTCCCGCGGGTGGTCGAGCAGCTGAAGGAGCGAGGCGCCGGTGAGGTCCTGGTATTCGGCGGCGGCGTGATCCCCGCCGACGACATCCCGAAGCTCGAAGAGGCCGGCATCGAGAAGATCTTCACGCCCGGCGCCTCGACGGTGGACATCGCCGCCTGGCTCCGCGAACGGCTCGAGCGCGGGGCCGCCTGAGTGGATCTGTACGAGCACCAGGGCAAGGACGTCTTCCGAGCGCACGGCATCGCCACACCGAAAGGGATCGTCGCCACGACCGCCGAGGAGGCCGCTGACGCGACGCGCGAGCTGGGTGGCCGATCGGTCGTCAAGGTCCAGGTGCAGATCGGCGGTCGGGGCAAGGGCGGCGGTGTCGTGCTCGTTGACTCGCCCGAGCGGGCGGCCGAGGAGGCGGCGCGCATGTTCCGCGACGGCTTCAAGGACATGCCCGTCACCCGCGTGCTGGTCGAGGAGCTGCTCCCGATCGCCCAGGAGTTCTATACGTCGTTCGTGCTGGACCGCTCCGCTGGCGACTACCTGGCGATGATGACGGCAGAGGGCGGCATGGACATCGAGGAGCTGGCGACGACCCGCCCCGAGGCGATCCGTCGCGTCCACGTCGATCCGATGCTCGGTTTGCGGATGTACCACGTGCGTGAGCTGACCGGGACGCTACCGCTCGAGGCGCGCGAGGGCGCCGCCGACGTCCTGCGCAAGCTCGCAGACATCCTCTCCGACCGCGACGCGACGCTCGTCGAGGTGAACCCGCTCGTCCTCCTGCAGGACGGGCGAGTGATCGCGCTCGACGCGAAGGTCACGATCGACGACAACGCGTTATGGCGGCAGCCCGACATGGACGAGCTGAAGTCGTCGTTCCCGATCGATCCGGTTGAGGCGCGCGCGAACGCCGCCGGTCTCCAGTACGTGAAGCTCGACGGCGATGTCGGGATCATCGGCAACGGCGCCGGCCTGGTGATGTCGACGCTGGACGTGGTCGCGCAGGCCGGCGCGAAGGCCGCGAACTTCCTGGACGTGGGTGGGGGAGCGTCGGCCGACACCATGGCGACGTCGCTCGAGGTGATCCTGTCCGATCCCGCGGTGAAGGCCGTGCTGATCAACATCTTCGGCGGGATCACACGGTGCGACTTGGTGGCGCAAGGCATCCTGGAGGCGCTCACCCGGATCGAGGCCGACGTTCCGATCGTGGTCCGGTTGGACGGGACGAACGCGCGTCTGGGCCGCGAGATCCTGAAGGAGGCGGCGCACCGGCGGATCGTGGCCGCGGCCACGATGCTCGAGGCGGCCCAGATGGCCGCGGACCTGGCGAAGAACGGTGCGGCGGCATGAGCGTGCTGATCGGCGCCGAGACGCGGCTGGTGGTCCAGGGCATCACCGGCCGCGAGGGGACGTTCCACACGCTCCGGGATCGCGACTACGGCACGCAGGTCGTTGCAGGCGTGACGCCGGGCAAAGCTGGGGCAGACGTCGAGGGGATCCCGGTGTTCGACACCGTCGTCGACGCGGTCCGAGAGACGGGCGCGAACACCTCGATGATCTTCGTCCCCCCGCGGTTCGCGGCCGAGGCGATCCTGGAGGCGGCCGACGCCGACATCGCGCTGGCCGTGTGCATCACCGAGGGCATCCCCGTGCGCGACATGGCGAACGTCCACAGCTACCTCATGGGTTTGTCGACCACGCTGGTCGGTCCGAACTGCCCGGGGGTGATCTCGCCGGGTGCCGCCAATGTCGGCATCATCCCGGGGGAGATCTGCGCGCCGGGCTGCGTTGGGCTCGTGAGCCGCTCCGGGACGCTCGTCTATCAGATCGTTCACGAGCTCACGCAGCTCGGGCTCGGGCAATCCACATGCATCGGGATGGGCGGTGATCCCGTCCACGGGATCGGGTTCATCGAGTCGCTCGCGGCGTTCCAGGCGGACGACGGCACCGATCTGGTCGTCATGGTCGGCGAGATCGGTGGCGACGACGAAGAGCGGGCGGCCGCGTTCATCGCCGAGCACGTCACGAAGCCCGTCGTCGGCTACATCGCCGGGTTCGAGGCGCCGCCCGGCAAACGCATGGGACACGCCGGTGCGATCGTGACCGGATCGAGGGGGACCGCGGCGGCGAAAGCCGAGGCGCTCGAGGCCTCGGGCGTCCGCGTGGGCAGAACGCCGACGCAGGTCGCCGAGCTGGTCCAGGCCGCGCTGGGATGACCCCAATGAGGGTCGCGCTCCGGCGCGACCTCGTCGCGTTCGGGCTGGTCGCGCTAGCCGGGCAGCTCGTCCCGAGCGTGATCGACCTCTTCGGAGGCGGGCTCGCGTTCCGAACCGCCCTGAGGGTCGGCTGGTTCTACACGCTCGCGTTCAACCGTGTCGCGCTCGACGTCGACGCCGCGTCCCACACGTACCGGTTGTCCATCGCGTTCCTGTCGGGAACCGCTCTCGCGCTCTGGCTGCTCTATCGGGCGGGTCGCGCGGCCGCGGAGCTCGCGGGCACCGCGCCCAGACAGCGTGTTCTGACCGGTGCGATGGTCGCGCCGGCCTACGCGCTACCGATCGGGTTGATCACGTTGGTGACTCGACTCCAGCTCGCTTCGGCGGGGACGCTGCTGCCCGGTGCCCTCCGCGTCCACGGGGTCGTCTGGCAGGCGTTCGTGTTCCCGCTCGTGCTCGCCGCCGTCGCGGGCGGAGCTGGAGGCTTGGTCAGCGGGTTGCCGCAGGGCTCACGAGATCGCGCGTGGCTCGTGGGTGGCTGGCGGATGCTCCTACTTGCGCTCGGCCTCGCGTTCGTCGGGGTGTTGCTGCTCGCTGCCCTCAGGCCCGCCGGCCTGCGAACCTACGTGAGAGGCGCATCCGCGAACGGCCCGCGCGTTGCCCTGCTGATCGTCGGACATCATGCCTTACTGGCACCGAACCAATCGTTCTTCGTCTTGGCGCCGTCCATGGGCGGGTGCACGTCGCTGGCGGGACCGAAGGTCACCATCCCGCTCCTGTGTCCCGGGAGGCTGCCGATCCTGGGCGCCGACGTCGCGAGGGCGATCCGGGCGGTGCGTACGGGAGGACCCGCGCCGAGCCATCGGTCGATGCCGACCTGGTACTGGGTGTTCCTGCTCGTCCCGGCGATCGCCACGATCGCCGAGGGGCGGTGGGCGGCGGGCGACGCGGTCGGTCGCGACCGGCTGGTTCGCGCCGGCGGCGCGGGTCTCGTCTTCGGGGTGTTGATCGGATGTGGCGCGTGGGCGTCGAGCATCACGATCCAGGGGGTCACGCTGGGCGCTTCACCGGGACCGACGATGGCGCTCGGGATCGTGTGGGGCGTCGTCGGAGGCGCGCTCGGTTCGCTGCTCCGTGCGCCTCAGGCGGGGCTGGGACCGCCGGGACCGCCGCCCAGCCCGACCTCGGTGTAGTGGGTCTCGAGCTGGGTGAAGCGGTGCCACGCCGCCTGCCAGCCGGCGTCGTCCCGCGCGAACTTCTCCATCGGCCGGGTCGGCAGTTGCCGATCCCAGATGCCGAAGAACGTTCGCCCATACCCGAGCAGGTAGCGCTGTCCGGAGTGGGTGTATTGCATCGCGTCGTTGTCGTTCGCGTCCAAGGTTGCGGAGGCGCTCGTCGGCTGCCCGGCCTCGGTCACGGCGACGTGGTTGGGCTCGAGACCGACGAAACGGGTCCACGCTTGCCGCCACCCGTCGTCGTTGCGCGGGAAGCGTTCGGTCGGCGTGGCGGGCGTCCGGCGGTCCCAGATGCCGAAGTAATCGGCGCCGAACCCCAGCACGTATCGGTAGCCCGAGTGGGTGTAGCGGACGGAGGCGCCGCTCGCTGAGGCGTCGGGTGCGGTCGTCTCAGGCGCGGCCGGCTCCGTGGTGGTCGCGGCCGCGATCGGCGCGGGGGTCGAGGCTGGCTGTGCGGTCGGTGGCGGCACGGTGAGATCGCTGTGGCAGTACCGGCACTTGATCGCCTCGTCCTGGATCTCTTCCGCGCAGTACGGACACTTCTTCACCCGCGAACCCTCCGTTCCGTGTGGGCTCTAGGCTACCCGGCTCGCCTCGAGGACGACGAAGCCCGGTCGCCGTGGCGACCGGGCTTCGTGACGGTCCTACGCGACGTGGATCAGGCGCTGAAGCCGCCGTCACCTCCGCCCGCCGCGGGAGCGGGAGGTGCCGCTTCCTCCGGCTCTTGGAACCTCATCCACGAACCGTAGGCGATCACGATCAACAAGATCAGGCCGATCCACGCGCCCATCGCGGGCGAGTTCGAGACGACCAGCATGAACTTCAAGAGGCCGAACGCCACCACGGCCCACCCCAGATACGCGCTGCCCTTGCTCGGGGTGACGCCGATCGACAGGTTCATCTGCATGTTGGAGAGCTGGACCGCCTCCCAGATCAGCAGGACGACCAGGAGGATCCCCATCAGGAACCCCGCGAAGCCTCCGTTCCCGCCCCACGCGTTCGCCTTCGCACAGTAGTTCGGGATGCCGGCCGCGCTGCCGACGATGTCGGAGACGCACACCTTCTGCCACGCGAGGAAGCTGTCGACGAGGAGCAGGATCCCCCCTACCAGCACGATCTTGCTCGCCATCGTCACGTTGGCGATATCGAAGCCCCCGGACGGTTTCTCCATCCTTGCTCCTTTCGAGCGCACACGAACGACGCACGCTGTGTGCGCCGGAACCCCAACGATTCAAGACCCTGCCGTGGGGCGAGTCAAACACGCGAGGCCGTGAGTCTGGTGAGCGCGATCACCCCCGCGACCGCGGCTCCGACCCCGGAGGCGAGCGCGAGCCACGGTGCGAGCGCGGGCTTCGTGAACGGGGGAGGGTTCAAGATCGCGAGCAGGGACGCCGCCGCGATGAGGGTGCCGCCGGTGATCGCCACGATCCGTGTGGCCTTCGGGCGCCGCCCCAGCAGGAACCAGAGGGCGAGGGCGACGGCCGAGACGACCGCCATGTCCATCGACCAACGAGCGTCGAGCGCCCACGCACCCGCGAACCCGGAGCCGGAGCTGAACCGCGTCCAGGGCAGCAGCGTCGTGCCTGCGGCGACCGCGAGCATGGCGCCCGCGACGCGATCCGCGGGGGTCCGCACCGCGCGCCGCCGCCAGGGTTTCGGCGTCACGATCGCTGTCTGCTCGCCGAGGATCTCCGGGATGCATTCCGCGCCGAGCACTCGGCCTCGAATGGGCACGGCGCATTCCACGCAGAGCGGCCGGCCGCAGACGTCGCAGGTGGCCACGGTCGTGCGCGTTGGGTGGTTCGCGCATCGCTCACCGGCCCTGAGCGTCCGTTCCTCGGGCGGCATGGCCGAAGCTTACGTCGCCGGCGTGGCGCGTCCGGACGCGTGGTAGCGTCCGCCCGATGGGCTCTCGGGTCGCGGTGCTGGTGTCGGGGTCGGGGACCAACCTGCAGGCGCTCTTGGACGATCGAGCCGTGCGGCCGCACATCTTCCTGGTTGTCTCCGACCGCCCGGACATCGTGGCACTCGATCGGGCGGCCGCCGCCGGGATCGAGCCGATCGTGATCGACCCCCGCGAGTTCCCCGACCGATCGGCCTTCGACCTGGCGGTACTGGCGGCCCTCGAGGAGCGACGCATCGATGCGCTCGTGAGCGCCGGCTACATGCGCCTGTTGGGCAGGGCCGTGCTGGATGTGTACGGCGGGCGCTGGCTGAACATCCACCCGGCGCTGCTGCCGTCGTTCCCCGGCACGCACGCCGTACGCGATGCTCTGGCGTACGGCGTGAAGATCACGGGCGTCACGGTGTTCCTGGTGGACGAGGGGATCGACACCGGACCTGTCGTGGCCCAAGAGGCGGTGGCGATCCGCGACGACGACGACTGGGATTCCCTCGAGGCCCGGATCCACGCCGCTGAGCACCGCCAGCTCCCTGCCGCCGTGCTGGCGCTGATCGAGGGCCGGCTCCTTGTTGACGGGAGGCAGGTCCGGGTGGAGGAGCCGACGGGTGGCTGAGGGCCTCCTTCCGATCCGTCGGGCGCTCTTGGCTCCCTACGACAAGTCCGGGCTCGTCGATCTGGCTCGCGCCCTCGTCGAGATGGACGTCGAGCTGGTGGCGTCCGGCGGCACCGCGCGGGTGCTCGGTGAGGCAGGATTCCCCGTGACGCCCGTCGAGGTGGTGACCGGGTCGCCCGAGATGCTGGACGGCCGGGTGAAGACATTGCACCCGCGCATCCACGCCGGACTCCTTGCCGACCGCCGCAACCCCGAGCACGTCCGCCAGCTGCAGGAGCAAGGGATCGAGGCGTTCGACCTGTTGGTCGGGGGGCTGTACCCGTTCCGTGAGACCGTCGCGCGCGGAGCGGGGTTCGACGAAGTGGTCGAGAACATCGATATCGGCGGGCCCGCGATGATGCGCGCCGCCGCCAAGAATCACGCCTGTGTCGCCGTGGTGGTCGATCCCGGGCGGTATGGGGCGCTGCTCGGCGAGATCCGGCGCGAGGGCGGCGTGTCCCTCTCGACTCGACGCGCCCTCGCCGCAGCCGCCTACGCCCACACGGCCGCGTACGACGCCGCCGTCGCGGGATGGTTCGCCGAGCAGGAAGCCCGCGAGTCGCTGCCCAGGTTCGTCGGCCTCGCGCTCGAGAAGTGGGGCGATCTCCGGTACGGCGAGAACCCGCACCAGCGTGGTGCGCTGTACGCCGAGGTCGCCGGTTCGGGGGTCCTCGGCGGTGCCGAGGTCCTACAGGGCAAGGAGATGTCCTTCAACAACTGGCTTGACGTGGATGCGGCCTACGCGTTGGCTGCGGCGCTCCACCCGAGCGCCGCCGTCATCGTGAAGCACAACAATCCGTGCGGTGCGGCGCTCGGCGCCACCCCGGCCGAGTCGTACGCGAAGGCGTTCGCGTGCGACACCGTGTCGGCGTTCGGGGGGATCGTCGCCCTCCACGGGCCCTGCGACCGCGCTGTCGCCGCGGCCATGGCCGACGTGTTCACGGAAGTGGTCGTGGCGCCCGTCTTCACCGACGAGGCACTCGCGATGTTCGCGGAACGGCAGAACCTCCGCGTGGTGCGCGCGCCGCTCCCGACCGGTGCCGGGCTCGAGGTCCGGCCGCTTCCGGGCGGTGCTCTGGTGCAGGATCGAGACGTGGTGACGGAGGCGCCCGACGGGTGGAAGGTGGTCTCGTCGCGCGAACCCACCGACCAGGAGTGGCGCGACCTGGCGTTCGCGTGGACCGTAGCCTGGCGTGTGAAGTCGAACGCGATCGTCCTCGCGAAGGACGGTGCCACCGTGGGGATCGGTGCCGGGCAGATGTCGAGGGTGGACGCCGCGTGGATCGCCGTGCGGAAGGCCGGGGAGCGTGCCCGGGGCGCCGTGTGCGCGAGCGACGCCTTCTTCCCGTTCCCCGACGCGCTCGAGGTCGCCGCCGACGCCGGCGTGACCGCTGCGGCACACCCCGGCGGCTCGAAGGGCGACGAGGCCGTGCTCGCGGCAGCCGAGCAGCGGGGAATGGCCGTCGTGCTCACAGGCCGGCGCCACTTCCGCCATTGAGGAAGCCCCACAGGTAGGATTCCCGTTCGTGACGGCTCGCATCCTGGACGGGAAGGCGGTCGCCGGCCAGATCCGCATCGAGGTCGCCGATCGGGTACGCGCACTGGCCGAGCGCGGGGTGACCCCGGGCCTGGCCGCCGTCCTGGTGGGCGACGACCAGGCCTCCCGCATCTACGTCGGTTCCAAGCACAAGGCGTGCGCGGACGTGGGGATCCGCTCGGAACAGATCGACATGCCCCCGTACGTGACCGAGGGTGAGCTGCACGCGACGATCCGGCGACTGAACCGCGACCCGGAGATCCACGGGGTCATCGTGCAACTCCCGATGCCCCAGCATATCCACGAGCTGGAAGTCCAGCAGACGATCGATCCCGCGAAGGACGTCGACGGCCTGCATCCCTGGAACGTCGGGATGATGGTCCGCGGCGAGCCGACGTTCCCGCCCGCCACGCCGTACGGCATCGTCGAACTGCTGCTGCGCTCCGGCGTGGAGCTCGAGGGCGCTGAGGTGGTGGTGGTGGGTTACGGGGAGCTCGTCGGCGCACCGCTCTCGATCATGCTCGCGCAGGATTCGATCCGCGGGAACTGCACGGTGACGTGCTGCCACGTGAAGACGCAGCGCCTGGGAGAACACACGCGTCAGGCCGACATCTTGGTGGCGGCCGCTGGGGTCCCAGAACTGATCACGGGAGCCATGATCAAGCCCGGCTCGACGGTGATCGACGTGGGCGTCCACCGCACGGCGAAGGGGTTGGTCGGAGACGTGCGCTACGACGAGGCCCTCGAGGTCGCGGGGGCGATCACGCCGGTCCCCGGCGGCGTCGGTCCCATGACCGTCTCGATGCTCCTGGTGAACACCGTCGCCGCCGCCGAGGCGCAGGCGTTCGGGAAGTGACCACGGGCGGGCGGCTCGCCGCCCTCCTGTCTGCGGGCTCGTTCTGCGTCACCGGTGAGGTCGTTCCGCCGCGCTCGGCGGACGGCGGGGCGGTCACCGCGCTCGCTCGCGATCTGGTGGGTTACGTGGATGCCGCGAACGTCACCGACAACCCAACCGCGAGCGCACACATGTCGCCGCTCGCGGGTGTGCGTTTCGTCGCCCAAGCCGGGGTGGAGCCGACCGTCCAGATCACATGCCGCGATCGCAACCGCCTGGCCATCACGGCGGACCTCCTCGGCGCGTGGGCGCTCGGGGCGCGGAACCTCCTCTGCATGGTGGGAGACCCGATGAAGATCGGCGACCATCCCGACGCGGCCGTCGTGAACGATCTCTCGGTCACCGACGTGGTCTCGCTGGCGCGTCGGATGCGGGACGAGGGGACGATGCTCTCGGGCGCGCAGATCGCCGAGTCCCCGCGGTTCCTCATCGGCGTGGCCGACGTTCCGCTCGCGGATCCCTACGATCCGGCTCGCCTCGAGGTGAAGCTCGACGCAGGGGCCGACCTGGTGATGACGCAGATCGCGTACGACGTGGAGGCGCTCGCGGCCTGGGCCGACACGATGAGGCCGCGCGGCCTCTTCGAGCGGGCGAGCGTGATCATCGGTGTCGTCCCCCTCCGCAGCGCGAAGGCCGCGCGGTTCATGGATGAACATCTGCCGGGCGTTCGCGTTCCCGCTGCGATGATCGAGGCGCTGGAGGGGGCGGGGGACGAGGCGGCCGACGTGGGCCTCGGCGTCACGATCGACGTCGTCGAGGGGATCCGCGGCATCGACGGCGTGTCGGGCGTGCACCTGATGGGCATGGGACACGGTGACGTGGTCGCGCGGGTCGTGGAAGGCGCCGGCCTCTTCCCCAGGCCCGTTGCGATCAGCCGGTGAGCCAGCTGGTCGGTTAGCTAGCCGGGCATCTTCTTACCGCCCTTCGATCGGTGAATACGTTCGATCGCGGGGCCCGACGAAATCCGAAGACGGGCGGATCACCTTGTTGTCGGCGTACTGCTCGCGCACGTGTGCGGTCCAGCCCGCCATGCGCGCCGCCGCGAAGATCGGGGTCATCAGGTCTGTCGGGATGCCGAGCGTGTGGTACACGCTGGCCGCGTAGAAATCGACATTGGGCCAGAGCTGCTTCTGGTCGTAGACCGTCTCCTGGATCGCCTCGGAGATCTCGAACCACCGGGTGTCGCCGGCTCGCTCACCGACCTCCCGGGAGAGCCGCTTCAGGACGGTCGCTCGCGGATCCATGGTCCGGTAGACCGCGTGGCCGAACCCCATGATCTTCTCGTGTCGCTCGAGGCGGTCTCGCACGTAGGCCTCGGCATGCTCGGGCGATCCGATCTCCTCCAGCATCTTCATCGCTTCCTCGTTTGCGCCGCCGTGCAGCGGGCCCTTCAAGGCAGCGATCGCGCCGGTGATGGCGCTGAACATGTCGGCGAGCGTCGACGCGATGATGCGGGCCGCGAACGTGGAAGCGTTCATCGTGTGGTCCGCGTACAAGATGAACGTGGTGTCGAGAGCGTCGGCATCCTCTGCATCGGGCTCCCGACCGAGCAGCATCCACAGGAAGTTGGCGGTGTGCGAGAGCTTCGGTTGCGGCGGGATGAGCTCCTGTCCCGTGCGCAACCGGTGGTAGTAGGCGATCAGCGTGGGGGTCTTGGCGACCAGACGCAGCGCCTTCCGATACTGGGCGTCGGGCGATTCGTCCCAGCCGTCGGGATCGTACGTCGACGCGGCCGACACGCTCGTGCGGAGCATGGACATCGGCGAGGCCTGCTGCGCGAGGTCGGGCATGAGCTTCGTCAGGAAGGGTGAGAGCTCGCGTGCCTCCACGAGGAACTCGGTGATCTCATCGAGCTGCCCGCGGGTCGGGAGCTCCAGATGGTGGAGCAGGTGCACGATCTCCTCGTAGGTCGCGTGCTCCGCGAGATCCGCGATGTCGTACCCGACGTACCACAGACGCCCGAGTTGGCCGTCGATGTCGGAGAGCCGCGTGTCCGCGGCGACGACCTCGCGCAGTCCCTTCTCCGTCACGTCTGCCAGGATAGACGGCGCAGCCCGTCAGGCGATACCTCGTCGGGGAAGGTTAAGGGAGAGTCGTTGTGGTGCATCAGATCACGCTGATCCCGGGAGACGGGATCGGCCCCGAGGTGATCGAAGCCGCCCGGCGCTGCGTCGAGGCGACGGGGGCTGGTGTCGAGTGGGATCGCCGCGACATGGGTTCGGGCGCGTTCGCTCGAACCGGGGATCCGCTGCCCGACGCGACGTTGCGATCGATCGAGCGGAACGGCATCGCGCTGAAGGGGCCGGTCGAGACGCCCGTCACGAGCGGCCTGCGCAGCGTCAACCTGACGATGCGTCAGGACCTGGATCTGTACGCGTGCGTTCGACCGTGCCGGCTTTACCCTGGGGTCCCGAGCGTGTACGAGAACGTCGATCTAGTCGTGGTCAGGGAGAACACCGAGGACATGTACACCGGGATCGAGTTCGAGATGGGGACCGCGGGAACGAAGGAGCTGATCGACTTCATCGGCGAACGGTCGGACCGGCCGATCCGCGACGACACGGGGATCTCGGTGAAGACGATCTCGGACTTCGGGAGCGAGCGGGTCGTGGAGTACGCGTTCTCACTGGCGATCGAGCGAGGCCGGCGGCTCGTCACGGCCGGTCACAAGGCCAACATCATGAAGTTCACGGATGGGCTGTTCCTGGAGGTCGCGAGACGTGTGGCGGCCCGTCACCCTCAGGTGGCATTCGAGGACAGGATCATCGACGCGCTCTGTATGCAGATGATCCGGGCGCCCGAGGCGTTCGACGTCCTGGTCTTGCCGAACTTCTACGGCGACATCGTGTGCGACCTCGCCGCGGGATTGATCGGCGGTCTCGGGGTCGCCCCAGGCGGGCACATCGGTGAGCAGGCGGCGGTGTTCGAGGCGACCCACGGGACGGCTCCGCGTCTCGCCGGCCGGAACCGGGCGGACCCGGTCGGCTCGATGCTCTCGGCAGCGATGATGCTGCGCCACATCGGCGAGACCGATGCGGGCGACCGGCTCGAGGCAGCGATCGCGTCGGTGCTGGCGGCGGGGATCCACCTCACGGCGGATCTCAGGTGGCCCGGCGACGACCGTCCCGCGGCGACGACGATCGAGTTGGCAGACGCGGTGATCGCGGCGCTTCGAGCAGGTTGAGATTCAAGAAGCAGGGCACGCCCCGACCGAGGCGACGACGGCGGCGTGATCGACGCCCGGCAGCGAGAACGCTGTCCCGTCCGTCGCGCACCATGCGCGGGATGTGAACACGTAGTCGGAGCGCAGCATCAAAGGGGCCCAGAGCAGGCCGACGAGGGTGTTGCCCGCGGTCGAGTCGGCGCGGAGCGCGTCGCGGAAGGCCGCGTCCAGCTGCCGATACTCGGTCGAGCGGTCGCTCACACCGAGCCCGCCGATGATCACGACGGGAAGCTGTTCGTCAAGGGCGGCCGCTTGCATCCGCTCGATGTTGAGGGGTTCGTCCAACGCCGACTGGAGGGCGTCGGTCTCGCGCGCCGCGTACACGATGAACGGATCGCCGGCTCGGTTGACCTCCATGCGCGTCATGAGCCCCTTGGGCAGTCCCTTCGGCAGCGGAAGGATCTTCACGGGATACGCCGAGAGGACGACGAACCCGCCCTCGACGACCGATGTATCGAACCCGTGGGTCGCCGCCGCTGCCGCTCGGTCCTTCTTCGAGGGCACGGACAAGATCGCCACGTCGGCGTGTTCGTTCTGAAGGGCGGTGATCACCGTCTGGACGCGCGTTCCGTCGGCAGGGATGCCGCCCTCCACGACCCGAACCGGATCCTGCGGCGCGCGGGACGGTTGCGTCCCGCGCGGTCCCATCACCGTCGTCCAGCCGAACACCGCCAGGGAGGCAACCACGAGCAGCGACGTCACTCGCTTGTCGTCGATCGCCGAGATCACGACGCCGAGGATCGCGGCGGTGACCAGGATCGGGAGGGCGAGCGCCACGAGTTGCATGGCGGGTCCTAGGTCTCGCACCAGGAACCAGGTCCAGGGCAGTGCCGCCCCGATGACGACCCACATCAAGCCCCTGAGTCGCGCGCGACCGCGGGACTTCGGCCCGGACAGGGCTCGCGGCGGCTCGAGCGACTCCTTCGGCGGCAGGGTGACGGCGGCGCGCTTCCGTGATGCCGGTCCTTCGGCCGGAGGACCGCCCGGCGTCCCCTCGCGTTCCGAGCCCGCAGGTATCCAGGTCTCAGGTTGGGTCGTCGGAGGCGTGGACATCTTCTTGGTATCGGCATCCGGGGGCCTCCGGCACACCCTTCGCAGGCCGAAAGACCGGGTTCCTGGGCTGGACCGCTGGGTAGCATGGCCGCCGTCCAGGGCGCGAGGAGAAGGAAGCGATGAAGGTCACGGTGGTCGGCAGCGGGTTCGTGGGACAGACGACCGCGATGCGCGTGCTGCAGAAAGGCCTCGCGGACCAGGTGGTCCTGACCGACATCGTCGAGGGATTGCCCCAGGGCTTGGCGCTCGACCTGAAGGAATCGGCGGCCGTCGAGCGTTTCGAGCCGAACATCGTCGGGACGAACGACTACGCGGAAACCGCCGGATCCGACGTGGTCGTGATCACCGCCGGGTTCCCCCGGCAGCCCGGGATGAGCCGGATGGACCTCCTCGGTAAGAACGCGGGCATCATGCGCGACGTGATCGGCCGGATCGCCCCGGGCTCACCCGGTGCGATCCTCATCGTGGTGACCAACCCGCTCGATGAGATGACGTTCCTCGCGGCGGAGGAGAGCGGGTTCCCCAAGGACCGCGTCATGGGGATGGCCGGCGTGCTGGACTCCGCTCGCCTGCGCTACTTCATCGCCGAGGAACTTGGTGCGTCTCCTCTCGTCGTCGAAGCGATCACGCTCGGGTCGCACGGCGACGCGATGATCGCGCTGCCCGGTCACGCGACGGTCGACGGCAAGCCCCTGTCGCAGTTGGTCGACCAGGCCACCCTCGACCGTCTGTTCCAGCGGACCCGCGATGGTGGCGCGGAGATCGTCGCCCTGCTGAAGAAGGGGAGCGCGTACTACGCGCCGAGCGCTGCGATCACGCAGATGGTGGGCGCCATCGCGAACGACACGGGCGAGGTCCTTCCGGTGTGTGCGTGGGTGACCGGGCCGTACAGCATCAAGGATGTCTTCGTCGGTGTGCCGGCTCGGCTCGGTCGCGGCGGGGTCCAGGAGATCGTCGAGCTCGACCTGAGCGAGGACGAGACGGCCGCGCTCCGAGCGGCCGCCGAGGGCATCCGCGCGAAGTGCGCGGACCTGGCGAACGTCTAGACTTCAGCTCCCTGTCCCGGCACGACCGCGGACGCGGTGTCCGGGTCGATAGCATCGCCCGCGATGCGCTTGTGGCGAACCCACAGGAGGTCGACCAGGCCGCCGACGATCGCCAGGACGCCGCCGGCAACCACGAACCAGAGGCCTGCCTGCGCCTGGATCTCGATGCCGAACCGGTCCATAAGTTGCGTGACGATCAATCGCGATGAAGCGGCCGACAGGCCGGCTTCCTCCGCAGCCTTGGCGATGGCGCTGACGCCGATGTCGCCGGCGACCGACTCGAGCGACGTGAGGCTCCACACGGCGATGCCGGATGCGGCGACCGCGAGGACGACGATGCCGACCGCGACGATCGCGCGCCGCTCCGCCCGAACGACGCGAAGTCCGAGGATCGCGACCACGATCAGCACGCCCAGGGCCAACGTGGCCTTCCCCTGCCAGACATCGATCCCCTTCGTGGGGACGGCGTTGAGGGTGGTGTTTCCCAGGCTGATCGCCGCCCAGTCCGAGATCGAACCGACCGCGATCAACCCGCCTCCGAGCACGGTGACCAGGAACCCCCACAGGCGGAGCGGGCTGGGTTTCACGACCGTGAGCATCGAGCGAGTCTCGCATCCCATGCACCTCGGGTGAAGCACCTCCGGTTCGCGGGAGGCCGCCGTAGCATGGATCTATGGGGGACGATGGCTTCTGGGCGGCGGCGAAGGGATACGGCCGCAACTTCTTCACGAACTGGCGGGTGTACGACGCGCCGTTCCTCACGAAGCTCTGGCTGACGTTCCGCAACCGCTCGCGGGCGCTCCTCTCAACGCAGCAGTGCTGCGGGAACCACGGCCAACCGGGCTGTTGACGCCTCCCCGAGGACCTCGGTCGAGGTCCCGGAGGGCATGACCACCCGCACGAGCACTAACCGGGCACGGCCTCCGCGATCGCGCGGCCGACATCATGCGTCGTGGACGTGCCTCCGAGGTCTGGCGTCCGGATGCTGCCTGCTCCCAGGACGGCGTCGACGGCCCGCTCCACGGAGGACGCGGCCTCGCCATCGCCGAGGTGGCGGAGCATCATCGCCCCGGATAGGATCATCGCGATGGGGTTCGCGAGGCCTCGGCCGGCGATGTCGGGCGCGCTCCCGTGCACGGGTTCGAACACCGCGTACTCCCACCCGATGTTGGCGCCGGGGATCAGTCCCAGCCCGCCGACGAGCCCAGCGCAGAGATCGGAGAGGATGTCTCCGTACAGGTTAGGCAGGAGCAGCACGTCGAACGCCTCGGGCTCCCATGCCAAGCTCATCGAGAGATGGTCGATCTGGATCTCCTCGATCTCGATGCCCCCGCTGATCAAGGGGTCGGCGGCGATCTCCATGAACGTCTTCAGGAACAAGCCGTCCGAGTAGCGCATCACGTTGGACTTGTGACCGAGCGTGACCTTCCGACGGCCGTTCGTCCGGGCGTACTCGAACGCGAACCGCACGATCCGCCGCGTCCCGGTCACCGAGATCGGCTTCAATGTGATCCCGGCATCCGCGCGGACGTCGAAGCCCGCGAGTCTGTGGAGCTCCTCGCGAAGCGCCTCCGCGTCCACCGAGCCTCGCTCGAACTCGATGCCCTGGTAGAGGTCCTCGGTGTTCTCGCGGACCACGACCAGATCCGTGTTCGGGTGGCGGATGGGCACGCCGGGCAGGGCGCGTGCGGGGCGGACCGCTGCGAACAGGTCGAGTTCCCGACGAAGGGCGACGTTCACGCTTCGGAACCCGGCCCCGACCGGTGTGGTGATCGGTCCTTTGAGCGCGACACGGCAGTCGCGGATCGCGTCGAGCGTCTCGTGTGGGAGGAGTGCACCGTGCGTCTCGAGGGCACCGGCACCCGCGACCGCGTCCACCCACTCGATGCCGGGGTGTGCGGCGTCCAGCACGATCCGTGCCGCATCCGCGACCTCCGGCCCGATGCCGTCTCCTGCGATGAGCGTGACCCTGTGCGCCATTCGCGTGGAGAGCCTAACGGTGTTGCTCGCTCGCTCAGAAGCGGTCGAACAGGATGGAGCGTTTGACCTCTTGGATCGCCTTCGTGACCTGGATCCCGCGCGGGCAGGCGTCGGTGCAGTTGAACGTCGTTCGACAGCGGAAGACGCCGGTCTTCTCCGACAGGATCTTGAGGCGCTCACGGCTGCCCTGATCGCGCGAGTCGAAGATGAACCGATGTGCATTCACGATGGCGGCGGGACCGACGTACTCCTCGTCGCCCCAGAAGATCGGGCACGAGGTGGTGCACGCGGCGCACAAGATGCACTTCGTCGTGTCGTCGAATCGGGCGCGCTCTTCGGGCGACTGGCGGCGCTCGGCGTCCGGCTCGCCGCTGTCGTTCACCAAGAACGGCAAGACGCTCTTGAACCCCTCGAAGAACGGCTCCATATCGACGATCAGGTCCTTCAGGACGGTGAGCCCGCGGATCGGCTCGACCGTCGCCCGCGGCGCCACATCTTGAACCAGGACCTTGCACGCGAGCGCGTTCCGTCCATTGATCAGCATGGCGTCAGAACCGCACACGCCGTGCGCGCAGGAGCGGCGCATGGCGAGCGTGCCGTCCTGGCGCCACTTCACCTCGTGCAGCGCGTCGAGCACGCGGTCGGTGGGCTCCATCTCCACCTGGAACTCGTCCCACCACGGCTCGGCGGAGACCTCCGGGTTGTAGCGGCGGATCTTGAGTGTGAGCGGCATGCGGTGCTCGGACGGGCCGACCCGTCGCGCATCAGAGCCCTCCAGTACCTCTGCAGCCGTCGTCATCAGTACTTCCGCTCCATCGGTACGTAGGGTCCCATCTTCACCGGCTTGTACTCCAACGCCACCGACCCATCATCCCGCCTGTACGCGAGCGAGTGCTTCAACCAGTTCGCGTCGTCGCGCAGCGGGTGATCGTCGCGGAAGTGGGCTCCCCGGCTCTCGGTTCTCGCACGGGCCGCCGAGACGAGCGTCTCAGCGCAGTCCAGCAGGAACCCGAGCTCG
The DNA here is from genome assembly GCA_963695975.1 of uncultured Actinomycetes bacterium. GTDB lineage: Bacteria > Actinomycetota > UBA4738 > UBA4738 > HRBIN12 > JBBQVZ01. The sequence continues at coordinate 51,485 of CAVOIB010000004.1, forward strand.
ACGGCCTCCATCAGGTCAGTGTTGTACACGCTCCCCTTGTCCTGCACGCCAACCCGGGCGTACCGCTCGTGGAGGCCCGCCAGGACCTCCTCCATCTGCTTCAGTCCGTCCTCGTTGCGGACGACGCACGCGAGGTCGAACATCGCGTCCTGGAGGTCGGCGCGGATGTCGGCGGGGTTGACCGCACGCTCTCGCGTCAGCAGGCCGTTCAGCATGTCGAGGGTGTGCCTCGTGGGCTCGCCGGGGAGCGTCGCGAGGGGCGTCTCCCGCGCGAACCGGGCCATGTGATCGCCGCCCCGCCGTCCGAACACCACGATGTCGAGCAGGGAGTTCGTGCCCAGGCGGTTCGCCCCGTGAACGCTCACGCACGCGCACTCGCCGGCCGCATACAGACCCGGCACCGGGGTCTCTTCGAGGCCGGTTACGACCTGCCCGTCGACGTCCGTGGGGATGCCACCCATCGCGTAATGCGCCGTCGGTTGGATCGGGACGAGCTCCTTCGTCGGCTCGACACGCAGGTAGACACGCGCGAACTCCGTGATGTCGGGGAGCTTCTCCTCGAGCACCTTGGGATCGAGGTGGCGGAAGTCCAGATAGACCATGTCGCCGTTCGGGCCGTCGCCGCGGCCCTCCTTGATCTCCTGGTAGATCGACCTGGAGACGACGTCGCGCGGCGCCAGGTCCTTGATCGTGGGGGCGTAGCGCTCCATGAAGCGCTCGCCGTTCTTGTTGAGCACGATCGCTCCTTCGCCGCGCGCGCCCTCGGAGAGCAGGATCCCCAGTTTGTAGAGGCCCGTCGGGTGGAATTGGAAGAACTCCATGTCCTCGAGCGGGATGCCTCGCCGGTAGACGACCGCGGGACCGTCGCCGGTAAGGGCGTGGGCGTTGGAAGAAACACGGAACATCCGTCCGTAGCCACCGGTCGCGAACATCACCGACTTCGCGCGGAAGACGTGGAGCTCCCCGGTGGCGAGCTCGTACGCGACGATGCCCGCCGTGCGAGCCTCGTCGTCGAGGAGCAGGTCCAGGCAGTAGAACTCGTTGAAGAAGCGCACGTCGCGCTTGACGCACTGCTGGTAGAGCGTCTGCAGGATCATGTGGCCGGTCCGGTCGGCCGCGTAACAGGCGCGCATCACGGGTCCCTCGCCGTGGTTCCGCGTGTGCCCCCCGAAGCGGCGTTGCGCGATCTTCCCATCGGGCGTGCGGTTGAACGGCAGCCCCCAGTGCTCGAGCTGGTAGATCGCGTCGACCGCCTCGTTCGTCAGGAGTTCGGCGGCGGGCTGATCGACCAGGTAGTCCCCGCCCTTCACCGTGTCGAACGCGTGCCATTCGGGGTAGTCCTCCTCCATGTTCCCGAGCGCCGCGCACACGCCGCCCTGTGCGGCACCGGTGTGGGAGCGCGTCGGGTAGAGCTTGGAGATGACCGCCGTGCGGACCTGGTCGGATGTTTCGATCGCAGCACGGAGTCCGGCCCCGCCCGCCCCGACGATCACCGCGTCGTACGTGTGGGTCGTGGTCATCGGCTCACGTGGTTCCCGGCCACTTCGACGGGTCGAACGTGAACACGATCACGGAGCCAAGGACGAAGAGCGTGAACCCGACGACGTAGAAGAACATGTTGATCGTGAGCCGGATGCCGGGTTTGCGCACGTAGTCGAGCGTGATCACGCGCAGGCCGTTGATCCCATGGATCAGCGCGAGCACCAGGAGCATCCAGTCCCACGTTCGCCACACGGGGCTCTGCCACCGGGCGGCGACGAAGCCGAAGTTGACGCGGCCCACGCCCTTGCCCACCACGTGCATGATCAGCGTGTGTCCCACGGCAAGGATCAGCAACACGAGCCCCGAGATCCGCATGAACAGCCAGCTCCAGAGCTCGAAGCCGCCGACCGGACGCTCGCGCCCCCCACGGAAGTCGCGTTGCGTGCCGCGCTCCGGCGGGACCGAAGAGCTGCGGGGTTCGGTCGCGGTCGCCATCTAGTTCCTCAGGAGGTCGACGATCTGGCCGCCCATGATCCACGTGATCGGGATCATCGCCGCGAAGAAAGCGGCGGCCGTGAGGATCCCGAGCGCACGGATGTGCGGAACCATGCGCGGGAAGAAGTCGAGCACCATGATCTTGATCCCGTTGAAGGAGTGGTAGAGGACCGCGGCGACGAGTCCCAGTTCGAGCAGGCGGACGATGGGGTTCTCGTAGACGCTGACGACCCGGTTGTAGGCCTCGGGTCCCCAGCCAACGACCGCCGTGTCGATCACGTGGGCGAACAGGAAAAGGATGATGGCGACGCCGGTGATGCGATGCAGCAGCCAGGAATACTGGCCCTCATGGCCCCGATAAAGGGGACCGTAGTCGCTCTTCTTCTTGCTCGCTCGCGTCGCCACGGGTGATCGCTCCCAGCCTATCTCGCGGGCACCGCTGTTAGCTGGACGGGGACCGGCCAACGGCCGCGCGGAGTCTACTCAGTTCCGGCCGCCGCCCGCTCACGCGGTGCGGATGGCCACGATGACGCCGTCCCGGGTTGGGACGATCGTGGAGACGAAGCGCTCGTCGTCGGCGATCAGTTGGTTGTGGTCGAGGATGGCCTGCGTGAGTTCGTCCGGCTCCTCGTCGAGGACGCGGCCCGACCACAGCACGTTGTCGCACACGTACAGACCTCCGACCCGGATCCGCTCGCGTGCTGCGCGCCACGCGTCGGGGTAGCCCTCCTTGTCGATGTCGTCGTACACCACGTCGAACTCGCCTTCGAGCGAGTTCAACGCCGTCACCGCATCTCCAACGTGGAACGTGACGCGGCCCCAGAGGCCGGCGGGCTCCAGATAGGCGCGGGCCTTGCGCGCGTTCTCCGGGTCGCCGTCCGTGAGGTGCAGCTCGCCGTCGGCCCCCACCGCGCGCGCGTGCCAGTACCCCGAGTAGCCGAACCCGGAGCCGAGCTCGATGATCCGCCGTGCGCCGACCGATCGAGCGAGGACCTCGAGCGTCACGCCGACGTTGCGACCCACGATCGGGAATCCGAGCCGCTGTCCCTCTGCTTCCATGTCGAGCAGCACGGGTTCGTCGAGCCGGCCGAGCCGGCCGAGCATGTAGGTCTCGATGCCCTGATCCACGATGTCCATGGGCCGAAACCCTACCCGGTCCGATCGCCCCCGAGGGCGTCGACCGCGGAGCGGATCACGCTCGCCAGGGCGTCAGGTTCGTCGGTCGTGATGAGCAACCGTCGTGTGCCCGATAACGTGAGATCGACCGCCTCGGAACCCGAGACCCGCCAGAGCTGTCGCCTGCCGTTCAGCGACATCCGGATGCCGTACGTGACCGCCCACCAAGGCAACCGGAGCCGATCGACCGACTCGATCTCGGTCAGGGCGACGCGTCGGCGCAGGAGACCCGGACCGACGCGCACCTGCACCGCTTCATCGTCCACGATCACGGTCTGCGAGATGAACAGGATCAGGATCAGGACCATCAGCCCGAGCACCGAGAGCACGACCGGCTGGCCGACGCTCCACGAAGCGGTCCAGGCGAGGAGCCCGATGACGCATCCGAGGATGAGGATCATGGCCCAGCCGATCTGGGTGTGCCGGTAGGTCACGGTCGGAGGGTATCCGGCGGCGTTAGCCTTGGGTGGGATGGAAGCGATCGACGAGCGGCGAACGGATTCCGGGATCGAGCTCCATCCCCTCTACACGGCCGACGACCTGGTCGGGTTCGATCCGGCGAAGCAACTCGGCGAGCCTGGCGAGCCTCCGTACACACGCGGCATCTACGCGGACATGTATCGCGGCCGGTTGTGGACGATGCGGCAGTACGCGGGGATGGGCACGGCGGCCGAGACGAACCGGCGGTTCCGATACCTGCTGGACAACGGCCAGACCGGGCTCTCGGTGGCGTTCGACCTCCCGACGCAGATGGGCTTCGACTCGGACCATCCGAGCGCTGAGGGTGAGGTGGGTAAGACGGGCGTGGCGATCGATTCCATCGACGACATGCGGAGGCTGTTCGACCGGATCCCACTCGACCGCGTGACGACCTCGATGACGATCAACTCCACGGCGGCGATCCTGTTGTTGCTGTACGAGCTGGTGGCCGAGGAGCAGGGGGTGGATGCGTCCACGATCGGCGGAACGGTGCAGAACGACCTGCTGAAGGAGTACGCGGCGCGCGGCACGTACATCTACCCGCCCAAGCCGTCGATGCGGATCATCACCGACCTTTTCGCCTATTGCGCCGAGCGGCTGCCCCGGTGGAACACGATCTCGATCAGCGGCTACCACATGCGCGAGGCCGGCTCGACGGCGACGCAGGAGATCGCGTTCACGCTGGCGAACGGGATCGCGTACGTGCAGGCCGCGATCGACGCCGGATTGCGGGTCGACGACTTCGCGCCGCGCCTCTCGTTCTTCTTCGCATGCCACATGAACTTCTTCGAGGAGATCGCGAAGTTCCGCGCCGCCCGGCGGATGTGGGCGCGGATCATGACCGAGCGGTTCGACGCGAGGGACCCGAAGAGCACGATGTTGCGGTTCCACACCCAGACGGGCGGCGCCACGCTCACGGCGCAGCAACCGGAGAACAACATCGTGCGGACCGCGCTCGAGGCGATGGCTGCGGTCCTCGGGGGCACGCAATCACTGCACACGAACTCGTTCGACGAGGCGCTCGCGCTTCCTACCGAGCGTGCGGTGAAGATCGCGCTTCGCACGCAACAGGTGATCGGCTACGAGACGGGAGTCGCGAGCGTGACGGATCCGATCGGCGGCTCCTACTACCTCGAGTCGCTCACCGACGAACTCGAGCGTCTCGCCCAGGACTACCTGGACCGGGTCGACGCCATGGGCGGCGCCGTCGCCGCGATCGAGGCCGGCTTCTACCAGGACCAGATCCATGAGGCGGCGTTCCGCGTCCAGCGGGGGATCGAGTCAGGCGAACGCGTCGTCGTCGGTGTGAACCGGTTCGTCGACGCGGATGAGCGGCCCGTCCAGCTCCAGTCGATCTCCGACGACGAGGTGAGGACGCAGATCGAACGGCTGCGGGAGCTCCGTGCCTCGCGCGATGCGAACGCCGTCGCCGCGACGCTGGCGGCCGTCGGCGGCGCGGCGCGGGGAACCGACAATCTGCTGCCCCCGATGAAGGAGGCGCTGCGAGCCCGAGCGACGCTCGGCGAGGTCTCTGACGTCCTGCGCGGCGTGTACGGCGAATACCGTCCCCCGTTCTAGACGAGCGACATGGCGGCGTGTACCACCGCCGCGAGCCCCGCCACCCCCAACAAGACGGAGACGAGCCTCAGCCGGTGTCGCCGCCAGACACCTGCCGCCGCCAACAGGCATGCGGCTCCCACCGCGGCCTCGATCGCAAGCGTCAGCGAGTCCGGCATCTGAACACCCTACGGGCCGGGTCCCGGGGAACCCTCGACGCTCGCCAGTAAGCTCCGGGCCATGGACGTCGCGGTGATCGGCGGGACCGGCGAGGAGGGCTTCGGCCTGTCGCTTCGCTTGGGACGGGCCGGACATCACGTCATCATCGGCTCGCGTTCGGCCGAGAAGGGCGCCGGGAGGGCGAAGGACGCGCTCGAGATCCTCGGCGGCGACGCGAAGATCGACGGCACCACGAACGAGGAGGCCGCCGCATCTGCGGACGTCGTTGCCGTCACGATCCCGTTCGCTGGACAGGCCGACATCTATCGCGCGATCAAGCCGACGGTGCCCGCCGGGGCTATCGTCCTCGACGCCACCAGCCCGCTCGCAACGGCGGTTGGGGGTCGGGCGTGGCAGGTCGTCCGCCCATGGCACGGCTCGGCTGCCGAACAGGCCGATGCGATCCTCTCGCAGGGCGTGCGCATGGTCGCCGCGTTCCACACGATCGCCGGCGGTGCGCTCCAAGACCTGGCGCACCCGCTCGAGAGCGACGTGCTCGTCTGCGGCGACGACGCCGAGGCGAAGTCCGTGATCGGATCGCTCGTCGACGACATCCCCGACCTCCGGTGGGTCGATTGCGGCCTGCTGTCGATGGCGCGGATCGCGGAGACGCTGACGGCATTGCTCGTCTCGGTGAACCGCACCTACAAGATGAAGGACGCCGGATTCCGGATCGTCGGCCGTGAGAGTTGGGGCGATCCACGGCCCTAGCCTCGGGTGAGACCTGTCAGTCGATGACCGCCAATGTCTGGCCCGTCTCGACGACCTGGCCGGCGCGGATCGGCAGCTCCGTCACCTCGCCGTCTCGCGTCGAGGTGATGTGGTTCTCCATCTTCATGGCCTCGAGGATGCACACGACCTCGCCGGCCCGGATCTCCTGGCCCTTCTCGACCAGGACCTTGAGGATCGTTCCCTGCATGGGCGCACGGATCTCGCCGTGGACGTGCTCGCCGTGGTGAGCTCCGTGCGTGGCCGGTGAGCGCGGCGCCAGCGTCCGGCGCTCGTCGAAGATCCGAACTGGGACCCGTCGCCCGTCGACCTCGACGAGGATGTCCGCCGGTCGCGCGGGGCTCGGCCCGGCCGGCGCGGACTGCAGGTCGACCTGTGAGGGCAGGTCGACGTCCGCGAGCGCGCGCTCGAGCCAGGTGGTCGTATGCGTGGCGCCGCGGAACTCCTTCGACTCCAAGATCCACTCGTGGACAGGGATCGTCGTGGGGACGCCGTCGATACGGAACTCGCCTAGCGCGCGTAGCATCCGCTTGCGGGCACGCTCCCTGTCCTCCGCGGACACGATCAGCTTCGCGAACATCGAGTCGTAGTCACCCGGGACTTCACGGCCGGCCGTCACGGCCGAGTCCACGCGGACGAACGGTCCGCTCGGCTCCTCGTACCGCGTGATCCTCCCCGGCCCAGGCAGGAAGTTGCGCCCGGGGTCTTCGGCGTTGATCCGGCATTGGATCGACGCGCCGCGCGGCGTCGGATCCAGCGCGAGCCTCTCGCCCATGGCGACCTGGAGCTGCAGCCCGACGAGGTCGTAGCCGGTCACCATCTCCGTGACGGTGTGCTCGACTTGCAGCCGCGTGTTCATCTCCAAGAAGTAGAACGAGCCGTCCTCGTCCACGATGCACTCGATCGTCCCCGCGTTGACGTAGCCGGACTCCTTCGCGAGCGAGACCGCGGCTTCCGCGAACCGCGTGCGGAGCGCATCGTCCATCACGGGGGAGGGCGTCTCCTCGATCAGCTTCTGGTGGCGCCGTTGGACGGAGCAATCGCGCTCACCCAGGAAGAACACGTTGCCGCGCGTATCGGCGATGATCTGCGCCTCCACATGGTGGGCCCGGTCCACGTAGCGCTCCAGGAACACCTCGGGGCGCCCGAAGTACGATTGCGCCTCGCGCGCCGCCCGGCGGAGCGCCTCCTCCAGATGGTCGGCGTCGCGCACGACGTGCATGCCCTTCCCGCCGCCGCCGAACGCCGCCTTCACGAGGAGGGGGAACCCGATCCGTGGTGCCTGCTTCTTCGCCTGGCGGACGTCGACCGGTTCGGGTGTGCCGGGTACGATCGGCACACCGCTGCGATCGGCCACTCCTCGAGCCGCCGCCTTGTCGCCCATCAGCTCGATCGATCGCGCCGACGGCCCGACGAACGTGAACCCGGCCTCCTCGACCGCCTGCGCGAAGTGCGCGCGTTCGGCCAGGAACCCGTAGCCCGGGTGGATCATCGTTGCGCGGGACTTGTGCGCCGCCTCCAAGATCGCGCCGATGGACAGGTATGAGTCCGACGCGAGCGCCGGACCGATCCGGTGGGCCTGGTCGGCGAGCTCCACGTGCAGGGCGTCGCGGTCGGCGTCCGAGTAGACCGCCACCGTCGGGATCCCCAGATCGCGGCAGGTGCGGATGATGCGGACCGCGATCTCGCCGCGGTTCGCGATCAGGACCCTCGGTTTCGTCGCCACCGCTCACCTACGATGGTCGCGGATCCCCGACAAGGGAGCCGAACCCATGCTCTCGACATCCGAACTCGAACATGCGCTCGCGGCCGCCGGCCTTGACGCCCCCGTGCGCTTCGAGGAGGTTACCGGCTCCACGAACGAGACGGCGCAAGGGCTGGCGGAGGAGGGAGCGCCCGAGTGGACGCTCGTGGCCGCGAACCATCAGACCGCCGGCCGCGGACGCATGGGGCGCACCTGGGTGGATCGTCCAGGTGGCGCGCTCATGTGCTCGTTCGTCCTTCGGCCCGTGACCCTGGATCCCGCGTCGGGCGGGCTGATCCCGCTGCTCGCCGGCGCCTCGATGGCCGAGGCGGCGCACGACGTCGCGGGCGTCGCGGTCCGCTGCAAGTGGCCGAACGACCTGCTCGTCGGGCTCGCCAAGGTCGGCGGCGTCCTGATCGAGTCGGCGATCGACTCCGGGCGGTTCCGTTACGCGGTCGTCGGCATCGGGGTGAACCTCGAGCCCCCGCCCGACGTGCCGGGCGCGGCCGGTCTCGGGAGGGTCGATCAGGCCGCCCTCCTCACGGCGTTCCTCCGCCGGTTCCGTGCGGGTTACGTCCCCGCCGACGATGCGTTCGCGGAGGTCGTCCGCGAACGCTGGCGCGCGGTTTCGGCGACGATCGGCTCCGACGTTGAAGCGACCGCGCGCGACGGAGCGAGCGTCCGCGGCCGGGCCGTCGACGTCGACGAGCTCGGCGCGTTGGTGATCGAGACCGCCGACGGTTCGGCGTCGATCGTTTCCGGCGAGGTGTGGAACGTCACCGGTGGTTGACCTCGGACGATCTAGGGCGTGACCGGTGCCGTCGATCGGAAGTACATGTGGACGGCTCCGGCGATCGCGCCGCCGATGAGCGGTCCGACGATGTAGATCCACACGTCGCCCCACTGCCCGGCGACGATCGCCGGCGCGAGCGACCGGGCGGGGTTGAACGAGCCACCCGAGATCGGACCCACCACCGTGGCGGCCGTGAAGATGAACATCCCGATCGCGACCGGGGCGAGCACGCCGTTCCACGGCGCGCGCTCGTCCGTCGCCACGGTCAGGATCACGAGTAAGAACAGGAACGTGGCGATGATCTCGAGGACCACGGCGACGCCGCTCGACACCCCCGCGCCTGGCGCGTTCACGAGCGCGTCGCTCACCACGGTCTTGCCGGTCGTGCTCGGGAAGATGATCCGGATGACGCCGGCCGCGATCAGGCCTCCGACCAGCTGAGCCGCCCAGTATGGGAGCAGCTCCACCCACGGGAACTTCCGTCCGACGGCCAGGCCGAGGCTGACGGCAGGGTTGAAGTGCCCGCCCGAGATGTGCCCGAACGCGAAGATCATCAGCGCCAGCCCCAGGCCGAACCCGGCTGCGATCCCCCCGCTCCCGATGCTTCCCGGTTCCTTGATCAGCGCCGCGACCCCCATGAACCCCATGAAGAAGAAACCGAACGTCCCGAGAACCTCCGCGGCCAACCGCGTCGTGAGCGCTGGCTTGTCCATCGTTCCCCTCCTCGTTGTCCGTACTGTGCAACGTCGCACATCCTAGTTGCCCGACCTCCTGCCGCGCGGTACCGTCCGCGCATGGCGTTCCCGAGGCGGCTGCTGGTGAGCGGCGAGGAGCTGGTCCTCGAGCTTCGGCCGCACTGGTTCGCGCTCGCGCTGCCGGCCGTCGTGACGCTCGGCGTGATGATCTTCGGGTTCTGGCTGATCTCGAAGTTCGACGGGGTGGTGAACTGGATGCTGCTGGTCGTGATGGCGATCCTGTTGATCGTCTACCCCCTCCGGAAGCTGATCTGGTGGCTCACGTCCTACTTCGTCGTGACGACCGACCGGCTGATCCACCGCGAAGGCTGGATCGCGAAGCGCTCCATGGAGATCCCGCTCGAGGCGATCAACGACGTGCGGTTCCGTCAGACCGTCTTCGAGCGGATCATCAAGGCGGGCACGTTGGTCGTGCAATCGGCGAGCGAGGCCGGTCGCGAGGAGTTCCGGGCGATCCGCAACCCGGAGGAGGTCCAGAGGACGATCTACCACCAAGGTGAGCTCAACCAGAAGCGGATGTTCCAGCCCGGCGTCGCGACGTCCCAGGCACCGATGGGGCAGGCCCCCGCGACGCCGCCGATGGCGCCCTCGACGGTGACCGAGCTCGAACGCCTCGCCGACCTTCGGGCCAAGGGGGTCCTCACCGAAGCGGAGTTCCAGGCGCAGAAGGCGAAGATCTTGGGCCAGGGCTGACCGGGCCGCGCCGGCGCGGTACGTATCCTTTCGTTCCGTGAGCCAGTCGACCTGCCCCCGTTGCGGCGAGCCGCTCCCGGCCAACGCGAAATTCTGCCCGAACTGCGGAACTCCGATCGCGATCTCGCCGGCGTCGGAGCGCCGACTCGTGACCGTGTCGTTCGTGGACCTGATGGGCTCGACCGAGCTCGCGTCTCGTCTGGACGCGGAGCGCTTCCGCGAGGTCCTGGCCGCCTTCCACGGGATGGTGACCGAAGAGGTCGAATGGCTGAGGGGTCGCACCGAGGTCTTCATCGGCGACGCGGTGCTCGGGGTCTTCGGCGTGCCGACCTCCCACGACGACGACGCCATCCGCGCCATCCGCGCGGCGCTCTCGGTGGTTGATCGCGCTGAGCGGCTGGGCCGTGAGCTCAGCCTGCCGGTGCCCATGCAGGTCCACGTCGGCATCAACACGGGACAGGTTGCCCTCGGGACCGCCGCCGACCGCGGCATCGTGATCGGCGCCGAGGTGAACATCGGCGCCCGGCTCCAGCAGGCTGCCGGGCCGGGCGAGGTCCTGGTCGGCCCGACGACGCACCAGCTCGTGAAGGATGCGGTCGAGTTCGGGGAGATGCGGTTGATCCGGGCGAAGGGGCTCGAGAGCGAGCTCAAGGCGTGGCCGGTCGTCCGTCTCGCACCCCGCTCGACACGCTCCACGATCCCGTTCGTCGACCGACGACGTGAGCTCGCCCTGCTGACCGACACGTTCGAGCGGATGCAGGAACGCAGGCGCGCCCACGTCGTCACGCTGCTCGGGGAGCCCGGGATCGGGAAGAGCCGCGTGGTCGACGAGTTCCTCGATGGGATGCCCGCTGGCGTGACCGTCCTCACCGGGCAGCCGAGCCCGTTCGAGGAGCAGGTTACGTTCTGGCCGCTCGCGCACATGATCGTGCACGCGATCGACGAGGAGGGCGACGTCCCGGTCGCGGCGCTTCCCGACAGGCTCCGCTCGTCGGCACGAGCCTGGGTGGGTGAGGAGGAAGTCGACCGCGTCGCGCATCAGCTTGGGCTGGCGTTCGGCCTCGGCGAGGAGGGGAGCGACGAGAACCGGTACCACAGCGTCGAGGTGAGGCGAGGGTTCCTGGCGCTGTTGGAGGGACTCGCGATTGATGGGCCGGTCGTGCTGGTCTTCGAGGACCTCCAGGCCGCGGAGCCGCTCCTGCTGGATCTGATCGAGGGGCTGCTTCGTGATGGACGACGCCTGCCGTTGCTGGTCGTTTGCGTCGCTCGCTGGGAGTTCCTGGCCGATCGGCCCGGGTGGGCGGGCGGGCTCGCGGACGCCATCACGCTCTGGGTGGAACCGCTGGGGAACGAGGACGCGGTACAGCTCGCGGTCGAGGCGGGAGACCTGGGGCACGAGGATGCCGTGCGCGTCGCCGAGCACGCCGGCGGGAACCCGCTCTTCATCGTGGAGATCACTGGGTTGTTGCTGCGCGAGGAGACGTCGTTGCCGCCGACGGGGTCGGCGCCCACCGTGGGGTTGCTCCCGCCAACCGTCCAGGCGGTGATCGCGGCCCGGATGGACTCGCTCTCGCCGTCCGCACGGGACCTCATCAGGAAGGCGTCGGTCTTCGCGCGCGGCGTGTTCTCCCTCTCCGAGCTCGCGCTCGTCGCCGATCCCCGCCGGGAGATCCTCGCCGAGCTCGAGGACGCCGAGTTCCTCGTGCGGGACGAGGGACGCGACGCGTGGCGGTTCCGAAGCGACGTGCTCCGGGATGTCGCGTACGAGAGCCTGGCCAAACGCGAACGACAGCGACTGCACCTGCGGCTCGCGAACCGCCTCGCCGAACCCGACACCGCCGAACGCTACCCACGTGCGATCGCCTACCACTTGGAGCAGGCGGCGGTGGCGGCGCTCGACCTGAACCCACGGGATCGGGCGCTCGCGGACCGCGCGGTGGAGGCGCTCGCGCACGCGGGCGATATCGCGCGCCGCAGGATCGAGTCGCGTTCTGCGTCGGAGCTATTCACCCATGCGCTCGCGCTCGCGGGCCCCGAGGAGGAGTGGGGGGTCCGCGAAGCTTCGATCCTTTCGCGGCTGGGCGAGGCCCTGTACTGGCTGGGTGAGTTCGACCAGGCGGAGCGCACGTTGCAGCGTGCGCTCGATGTCGGCGGGGATGCGAACGACACGGTCTGCGCGCACGCGTCTCGATTCCTCGCCGACCTCGTTACCAGGGGCGATCGCGCGCGTGCGGCCACCCTATTCGACCAGGCGCTCGCGGCCTCCCGTCGGCTGCAGAGTCCTTCGGTGCTTGCGCGGACCCTCCTGATGGCCGGATGGGTGCCGTTCCACGAAGACGATCTGCGCGGCGCTGGGGCGATGTTTCGGGAGGCTCTCGAGGCCGCCCGAGCCGACCCGCAGCGACCCGACCGGTGGGCGGAGGTGCGTGCGCTCGTGAGTCTGGCTTCCGTGGTCGCGGAGGACGGAGACGAGGTCGAAGCCCTCGCGCTCGCTGAGGAGGGGCTCGCGCTCGGGATCGCGTTCGGCCTCGAGTTCCCTACCGCGACGGCGAAGGAGAAGGTAGCGCTCTCGCTCCGACATATGCTCCGGCTGGAAGAGGCGTTAGAGCATGCCGATGGCGCCATCGCGACCTATCGCGACCTGGATGCGCGGTGGGAGCTCGCGAGCACGCTCGGCGACCGAGCGGTGATCCATCGGCTCGCCGGCCGCCTGGAGGAGGCAGAGCGTGACCTCCGTGACGCGTTCGCTTTGTGTCGTGACCTCAACGAGCGCGAACTCGTGACGTGGACGACCTCGGAGCTGATGAAGCTTCAGGCCCTCCGGGGCGACCTCGCCGCAGCTCGGCAGATCGCCGATGACCCTGCGTCCCGGCTGAGCGAACTCGAGCCGGCGTCGTACACACCCCTGCTGGTCGCCGAGACGGTTCTCGCGCTCGTGGCCGGCGACGCTGATGCCGCCCAAGAACGCGCGCTGGCGACGATCGCGGTCGAGTCGGGGACGCGTCGGGGCTGGAACGTCCACGCTGCCCAGGTGTGGTTCGCCGCGCGGTTGTTCGGCGCCGAGGTGGTCGGCGGCGATGAGATCGCCGAGAGCGCCCGCGCGCAACTGGAGGCACATCATTGGCGTCAGGCCTTGATCGAGCCTCAACTCGTGATCGATCTCCTCCAGATCCCGACCGGCTGAGCAAGCTCCCTCAGCTCATCGACGATCATCGATGGATCGTGGTACGTTTATCCATCGAGAAGCATCGATGGATGAAGGTGGGTCAGATGGTATCGAGCCGAACGCTGGAGGTTCGTCAGACGGCCGCAGCCTGCTGCGTGCCGATCGCGACCACGGGCATGACGCGTGAGGACGCCGAGGCGACCGCCGCGCTGTTCAAGGCCCTGGCGGATCCGAACCGGGTGCGGGTGATGAACCTGCTGACGGTGGGCGGCGAGCCCGTCTGCGTCTGCGACCTGGTGGAGTTCCTCGGCCTGAGCCAACCGACGGTGAGCTTCCACATGAAGAAGCTGGTCGACGCCGGCCTCCTTCATCGCGAACAGCGAGGGGTGTGGGCGTCCTACTCCCTGCGCCCCCACGCGGTGAAACGGATGGGCCGGCTGTTCTCGTTCGAAGGAGGCGACGATGAGTGAGCTCCGGGAAGAGGTGCGAGATCGGTACGCGGCCGCCGCTCGAGCGGTCGAAGAGGGGATGGCCGCCGACGACTGGGACGCCGATCGGTCGTGCTGCGCCCCCGAGGACGGCCTGGGCGTGCAGCTCTACGACGTCACCGAGCGCAGCGAGCTGCCGGACGAGGCCGTGCTCGCCAGCCTCGGTTGCGGGAACCCCACGGCCGTGGCCGATCTGCACGAGGGCGACGTCGTGCTCGATCTCGGCTCCGGCGGCGGCATCGACGTGCTCCTGTCGGCAAAACGGGTCGGTCCCACGGGCAAGGCCTACGGCCTGGACATGACCGACGAGATGCTCGAACTCGCACGTGAGAACGCGCGGAAGGCCGAAGCGACGAACGTCGAGTTCCTGAAGGGCTACATCGAAGATGTGCCGCTGCCGGATGAGAGCGTCGACGTGATCATCTCGAACTGCGTGATCAACCTCTCGACCGACAAGCCGAAGGTGATCGGTGAGATGTTCCGCGTCCTGCGCTCCGGTGGTCGACTCGGCATCAGCGACGTGGTCGCCGACGACGCGCTCGCGCCGGCCGAGCGCGCGGCGCGGGGCAGCTTCGTGGGATGCATCGCAGGTGCGCTGTCGTTCGGGGAGTACCGGGAGGAGCTCGAGCGCGCGGGGTTCGTTGAGGTTCGGATCGACGCGACGCACGAGCTGGTGGACCAGATGCACGGAGCGATCGTCCACGCTCGGAAGCCCTGATCTCGCGCAGCGCCCGAACACGGCCACCGTCAGGGGTGATTGCATCACGACCGTGCGCCGGTCAGGCTGCTCCGAGCCGCCGGTTGTCGTCTTCCCCTGACTTCCGGTAGGCATAAGGGAACGGATGACCGACCGGCAGAGGCGCTTCCCCACCTCGCTCCGCTTCGTGGCCGTCACCCTCGCGCTCGTCGCGACGGCGAGCCTCGCGACCTCCGCTGTCGCGGATCCACCCAGCGCTCAGCAGGTCCAGGCCGCGAACGACCGTGTCTCGCAGCTCGCCCGCGAGGTGCACTCGGCCCAGCGACAGCTCGACGCGATCAGCGTTCGCGCCAACCAGGTCGCCGCCGAGTACGACCGCGAACTCGGGAGGCTGGAGAAGCTGAACGCCGCTCTCCTCGAAACCCAGACCTCGTTGGCGCAGGCCCGCGCCACGTACGAGGCAACCGTGACGCAGCTGAACGAGCGAGCGAAGGCCGCGTTCATCCAGGGGCCCGGCTCGAACTTCGAATTCCTGCTCGGTGCCACGTCCATGCTGGATCTGTCCGATCGGCTCGAGTACATGGATGTGATCGCGACGAGCGATGTCGATCTGGCGACGCAGGTCCAGAACACCAAGAACGTGTTGTCCACGAAGGAGAAGAACCTCGCCAGGCTGCAGGCCGCGCAGCGCGCCGTCGTCTCGAAGGTGCGCGCGAAGCAGCAGGAGGTCCAGGACCTGTTGCACCAGGCGGAATCCACGTTCGCCGCGATCCAGGCGAAGAAGGCCGAGGCGGATCGCCTGGCGAGGCAGCTCTCCGCGAAGCGTCAGGCCTGGCTCCGGTCGCAGTTCACCTACGGGGGCGGAACCCACACCGCGATCGCGATGCCGTCGGGCTGGGCCGGCACGCTGCAGGTCTGCCCGGTGGGACAGCCACGCGCCTACGGGGACGGGTTCGGCGCACCTCGATATGCCGGCGGCTACCACCTGCATGCCGGAGTCGACATCCTCGCGCCGATGGGAACGCCGATCTATGCGACCTTCGATGGGTACGCCACGCAGAATGCGAACGGCCTCGGGGGGCTCGCCGTGGAGGTGCACGGGGCGCCCGGCTACACCTACAACGCCCACCTCTCGGCGTATTCCGACCACTCGAACGGCCAGGTCCAAGCCGGCGATATCATCGGCTACGTGGGGGATTCCGGCGACGCGCAGGGAGGCCCTCCGCACGACCACTTCGAGTTCCACCCCAGCTCGTTCCCCTCGAGCTGGCCCGCGAGCTACTACGGGTACACGGTGATCGGAAGCGCGCTCAACCCGTACCCGCTGTTGGTCGACGCCTGCCACTAGTCTGATACAGACTAGTGACGCCCTCGCACGAGCAGGCCGATCCCCACGAGGCCCACGCACACCGCGACGACGATGAGCGCGATCGAGGTCGTGTTCGTCCCACCCGAGCCAGACGGTGAGGGCGAGATCGGGCTGGCGCTCTGCTTCCCGGCCACCACCACGTAGCCGAGCTCGGGCATCGGACCCTCGGCCTGCTGCTGGGCCAACGAGTCCGAACCCTCCTGCTTGTCCCACGTCGTGCCCTCGGTCGACACGTAGAGCTGATGCGTCGACGCGTGGAGGTTCGTGGTGACCGGGTAGAGCAGCACCACGTCGAGCGGGGTCGCGAGCGCCGCCGCGTCCCCCGACGGCTCGTACACCGCGCCGAGCCGATATGCGTTGCCGAACACCGCGAGGCCCTCCCCGGGCGCCGAGAGTGTCGCCGGGTCGATGGGGTCGACCGAGAGCTTGACCTCGATCTGCCCGGCCTTCAGGTCGAACGACCCCGCCGGCACGATGACGGTCACCTGGTTGTCCGAGGTCACGAAGACCTCCGGACGCGATCCGTTCGCGTCGAGCGGCACGTGGAACAGGCCCGATGACGGAGGCTGATTCGTCGCCGCCAGATCCGTCGGCGGGCTGACCCATCGGTACGGTTGCGGCGGCCCGATGCCGTCGAGCAGCGGGCCCCGCGCGAGCGGAGAGAGCCGGCCTGAGAGCCCGGCGAGCGCAACGTACGCCGCCAGCGCGGCCAGGCCCCAGCCGGCGACGCGACGTCGGTTCACCACGCGTCCGACGTGCTCGGATCGATCGGCGTGGTGGCGAACGCCGGCGGCCAGATCACGGCCGCCTGCCCGGGCGCCACCCACTCCCAGATCACGCTCGCGGCAGCCAGGTTGTCGCCCGCGTTCGCGGTTCCCGGCGCGCCGAACCGCAGACCGCTGCCGTTCGGGAGGCTCCCCCGAGGAAGCTCGGCGGCGCGGGCAGCCGCGGCGACGTCGGCAGGCGCGAGCGAGGCGGCCTTCGGCAGCACGTCCGTGAAGAGGGCCCACGCCGCGGAGAACCCGGCGAGCGCGGCCGGGCTCATGTCCTGGTCCCACTTCGCGTAGTACGCCGAGTTCGCGCGCTCGAGCAGAGCCCTGGCGTTCGCGCGCAGTCCGGACGGGTTGATCGTCGACGCCGACGGCTTGTCGGACGCGTACACGCCCACGGCGTCCTCCCCCAGCCGCTCGCCGAACGCGGGCATGCAGTAGCTCGACGACGTCCCGATGTTCGCGACGAGCTTCACGTGCTGAGCAACGAGTTGGCGCCTGAGCGCGATCGCATCCTCGAGGTAGGCGGACACGAACAGCACATCGGGCTTTGCCGCCGCGATCCGGTGGACGAGCCTCGCCATGTCGACGGTGCGAAAGTCGTAGCCGAACGAACCGACCTCGTTCAGCCCGCGCGCCCGGAGCTCGGCTTCGGCGCCGGCGGCGACCGATCGACCGTAGGCGTCGTCGACGTAGGAGACGGCGTATCGGAGCGTCGCGGGGTCGCGATGCTTCTCGGGCGCGACCTGATCGGCGACGAACGCGATCGCCGCCCGGCCCAATACCTCGCCGGTCGGCGGAACCCGGAACGTCAGCCCACCCCGGTCGGACGCCGGCGGCAGCATGCCGACCGCGCCCGTCTCCCAGAACATCATGCCCTCGGATGCGGCCGCCGCCGATGCTGGCCCGGAGATCGTGCTCCCGTAGCTGCCGAGGACCAGGTCGATGCCGGCGGCACGCAGCTCGTCGACGGCCGCCGCCGCCGCGTCGGAGCCCGGCGTGTCGACCGAGCGGATGTCGATGGGGCGGCCCGCGACCCCGCCGTCCCGGTTCGCCAGGTCCGCCGCCAGGAGGACCCCTCGGTGCTCGTCGATCCCGCCCGGTCCCTGCGATCCGGAGAGCGGATAGACGGCTCCGATCGTGATCGGGTTCGGCGAACGATCGCCCGTGCATCCTGCGGCGATCATCGTGAGTCCCAGCAGTCCCACCGTGAACTTCTTGATCATCGCAACACCACCGCGAGCAGGTTGGCCGCGGCGTGTGTCGCCGCGGGAACGGTCCAGGTGCCGGCCGCCCATCGCTGCCACGAGAGCAGGAGCCCGGCCCCCAGGTCGACGGGAAGCGCTGCGAGGCCGTAGAGCGGAACGTGGATCGATGCGAAGAGCAACGCGGAGCCGGCGATCGCGACCACCGGGCCGTACCGCATGAGCCACCCGTAGGCCGCCCGGCGGAAGAGCGCCTCTTCGGCCACGGCGGCCAGGAGCGACAACGCGAGCGTCGACGCGCCCAGCGGCGCTGCGGCCGGCCGGCCGGCGGCGACTGCGGCGAACCCGATGCTCGCGAGACCCAGCCCGAGCACGGCGCGTGGGTTCATCCGCGCGCGATCGCCGGGGACGGGCACCAGAAGGCCGACGGCCAGGATCGCGCCGTAGATCATGACCAGCAGCGCGATGCGGATGTCGGCGGGCGTTCGGAGGATCCACACGCGGAGCAGTAACGCGCCCGCGCCGGCGAGCACCGAGACGACGAGCGGGAGCCGAGACGGTTCGACGGCGCGCGTTCCGAGACGGGTCACGACTTCACCTCGAAGGCCACCGCGGCGATCACGCGGGGATCGAACGGCGCATGATCGGAGGCGACGAACTCGACCTTGAGGAGATGCTGCCCAGGGGTGAGGTCCGCGATGAGCTGCGTCGTGTCGCCCGTCATCGTGATCAGCTGGTCGTCGAGGATCACGTGCAGGTGACCCTCGTCGGGAACGATGTCCGTGGTGGAAGCAGGGACGATCTTCGCGTCCTTCAAGGAGACCTTGAGCTCCACGGTCGTCCCGTGGATCACCTCGCCGTTCGTCGGGGAGACGATCTCGAGCTTGGCCGTGCTGGCCGGGCGCGACGGGGCGGTCGTGGGCGATGCCGAGGTCGTCGCGGGCCCGCCGTCGCTTCCCCCTCCGCAAGAGACCGCGAGCACCAAGACGAGGCCAACGAGGGTCCCTCGCGTCCGGTTCGGTCGCCCCATGTCGGGTTCTCCTCAGATCGTCTGGTCGAAGGATGCCACCAAGTTCTCGCCTTGGCGGGTCGTGGCCGAGATGAAGAACGTCCAATCGCCGGTCGTCAACGTGATGTCGCTCACGAAATGGCCGGGGGAGAATCGGCGTGCGTCGAGTGGAACGGCGGTCCCGTCCGGCGAGATCCCGGTCATCGTCACACCGGCCAGCGGAAGCTCGTTCCCGTCGGCGCCGAACGCCGTCATGTGCAGTTCATCGGGACCCGGCGTTCCCGGGTCGTTGTAGGCCTGGACCTGCTCCCCGGTGTGGAGCGTGATCGTGTAGAGATCCGGCTGCCCTTCTGCGGTGGACACCGTGACGGATTGATGCACCAGGCGCGTGGCGAGCACGAGGGGGACCTCGGTGCCCTCCGTGGCCGTCTGGACGACGACGGTGACGTTCCAGACGCCGTCGAGCGACAGCTGGGTACCCGCGTTCCTCCAGCGCGTCCCGGTGCGCGTGAGATCGAGCGTGCTCGGCCCCACCCCTGCCTGTCCCACCGGTTCGAACCGCAGCGAGACGCCCGTGGCGTCGACCGGGGTCCCCGAGTCGAAGTCCGTGGCCCGGACCACGAAATCGTTGGGACCGGCGGTCCCCGGGGTGACGATGAGCGTGACGTTCATCGTGGTTGCGAAGTCGCTCCCGCTGACCACGATCCCGGGCCGCGGGGCGGGGGGCTCGGACGCGGGTTGCGGAGAGAGGCCGGTGAGGACGCCGGTGAGCGCGAAGACGCCGACCGCCCCGACGATCTCGACGGTCATCACCCGATTGAGCAATCCCGGTCGGTCGTCCATCCGCGGGATCGAGCGGTAGCGGTTCACCGCTCCGAGCGCGATGAGCACCAGGACCACGGCGATCTTGATCGTGAGGGTGGTGTGGTACGAGCCGTCGAACGGGTGCAGGAGGGCCGAGGGGCCGCCGAGCTCGTTCGCGGCTCGCAGGACGCCCGTCACCAGCACGACCGCGAGCGCGTAGCCCGCTAGGCGGGAGAAGCGGCGGATCTCGTCGACCGGTTTCGCGTCGTCGGCTGCGGCTCGAAGCAGCACGATCGCCAACGCGATCCCGCCGATCCAGACGCCGGCCGCCATGAAGTGGAACCATTGGAGGGGAACCTGAACGGCCGGCGTCGAGGCGCCGTCGGCGTGCCCGCCCACGACGCGGACGGCCATGGCCAGGGACGCCGCGATGCCGACAGGCACGAGCCAGGTCCGATCGGAGGCCCCGCTGGCTGCGATCGCGACGACGGCCGCGATCGCGACCGACACAAGCAGCCAGACATAGTCGCGGCCCGCGTTCGAGGAGAGTAGGTCCCCGAGTGACACCCCCACCGCCGAGCGTTCTGCAAGGAGCATGATCGCGGCGCCGACCACAGCGAGCGAGGCCCCGGCGAACATCACGCGACGCCGGAAGGGGACCGCCCCGCCGAACGCGATGAGGCCCACGACGCTCGCTGCGAAGAGCAGCCCGAGCCCCGCGTACAACCCGATCTTCCCGATCACGCTCGCGACGGATGGCGCAGGGGTGCCGCTCCCGGTCGGGCCCGGCGGGGGCGCGCTCCCCGGGGACACCCCCACGCCGAACGCGAACGCTCCGGCCGTCACGTGGCCGTCCGTCTCCGAGACGACCCGCCAGCTCACCGTGAACACGCCGTTCGGCAGGTCCGAGGGCAGGGGGATCTGGAGTTGCTTCTGCTCGCCCTCGACCGCGGCCGCCGGTCCCGCCTCCACCCGTTCGCCGGCCTGATCCAACACGTGGACGATGGAGAGCTTCGGGTCCGGTGGTTCGGTGAACGTCATCGTCACGACGCTCGGGGCCGCCGCCAGCTGGGCGTTGGCGGGAGGGTCGGAGCTCGCGAGGTTCGCGTGCGCGGCGGCGATGGTTGACGGAAGCAGGACGCAGACGCTCACGAGCAACCCTGCGAGCAGGAGCCGAACGGTCCGGGTCATGCCCCCGCCCCGGTGGTGAATCGCACCGACGTCTCGACGCGCGGGTCGAACGGGCCATGGTCGGCGGCGACGAACTCGGCACCGATCGAGTGTGCGCCGGGCCCGAGCCCCTTGAGGTTGATCACCTGGACGAGTCCATACGTCATGGAGACCAGTCTGCCGTCGAGCGAGAGGTGGATGTGGCCGGTGTCCGGTGTGAGCGCGGTCGAGGACGAGTCGACGATCCGGCCGCCGGTGAGCGTCATCACGACCTCGACCTGATCCCCGGTCACGACCGAGCCCGAGGTCGGCCGCTCGATCGTCAGTGTGGCCGACGACGAGGGTCGCGCCCCGCTCGGCGTCGCGCTCGCCACGTTCGGACGCATGAATTGCCTCGGCAGGGTCAATCCGCCGATCACGATCACGACACCGAGCACCGACAACCCCCACGCTCCCCAGATGGGGATGCGCGGGAACCCCCGACCTCGGAGGCGGGACACGCCCGCCCATCCGACCCACAGGCCGGCCACCACCGTGACCAGGGCCACCTGCTCGTCGGGGGTTCCCGCGTGCGCCAACACGGTCGGCTAGCTGCGCTTCCGTGTGAGCGCGACCACCGCGACGATCAGGCCGGCGGCGCCTACCACGATCCCGATGATCCCGAACGTCTTGGCGCTGGATGCGGCATCGCTCGCGTCGCTCGCTGCCGACGAGACCGTGGCTAGTTCCTTCGTCGTCCGAGCCGACTCCGCTTCGATCCGCGAGGCGAGGTCGGCGTTCGTCGGGTATTGGGCCGCCGGGAACGTCGCTCCTGCGATGTCCTGCACTTCATCGAAGGTCTGGGGACCAGAGGTGAGCGTGAGGTTGAACTTCACGCCATCCAACGTGCCGGACAGCGTGAACGTATACGCCCCCGCCTGCGTGGGTACGAAGGGTGCCTGGTACTGACCCGGCTCCTCCATCGGGTCGAACGTCATCGCGTCCGAGGTCTGGTCTCCGAATCCCACCGTCACCGTGAGGGCGTCACCCACGTCGGTGACGGGTTTGCCTCCCTTCGAGAGATCGAGGAACACGGCGTTCGGTTGGCCGGTGTACGCCGGCTCGTCCAGGAATCCGATCTCCAGGTCGAAGGGACCGACGCTCCGCTCGGCGTGTGCGGAAGCGATGCCGGGTGACAGTGCGAGGACGACTGCGGACAGCAGGAACGCCACCGCGAGTTTCGCGCGGACGCGCATAGATAGATCTCCTTCCATCGACTGACGTTCGCGCCCCGTGGCGCGAAGGCTTGCGGTCAGCACATGGGGGGAGGGCCGCGGACGCCGCTCGCGAACAGCTCGCGGCCGCTTGGGACGACGAGGCGGCCGGGGATCGTGAACGCGACGGCGGGTCGAGAGGGGGCGACAGCGCCCGTGCCGACGAACGCTGCGACCCGGTCGGCGGCACGAAGCAGCAGGCCGATGAGGGCGGCTGCCAGGAGCCCCACCCCGATCTGCACGGTGACCCCAACCGGAACGATGGGCTCTTGGAGGAGTGGGTGCAGCGGGGCGCCCGCGGTCACGCGTTCGAGGAGCTCCATGATCGCGAACGCGGCCACTTGGAACCCCACGACCCAACCGGCGATCGGACCGGCGCGGCCGGGGTCCCGGTGCGTCAGTCGTCCGAGGAAGATCGACGCGAACGCCGCCAGCGCCAAGACGAGCGCCGCGTCGTTCGCGAGGCCCAGGTAGGTGTGACCGGAGTCGCGCAACATGGATGCGCGGGCGTGGCTCTCCGGCGAAACGATCAGGTACGTGAGCCAGTGGCCGGTCAGCACACCGCCCACCGCCACCCCGAGCGTCGCCACGGGTCGCCGAGCGTTCATCCCGGCGATTGTAGGCTTGCGGCCGGACAGCGCCTGGGACGGAGGATCATGGATCCGCGAGACGTTCGGCACGTAGGGGTCGTCGGCTGTGGGCTGATGGGCTCCGGGATCGTGGAGGTCGTGGCCCGAACGGGAGCCGAGGTGACGTTCGTGGAGGGCACGGACGAGCTGGCAGCGCGCGGACGTGCCGCCGTCGAGCGCTCGGTCGCGAAGGCCGTCGAACGGGGCCAGCTGGAGGCGGCTGACGCCGAAGCACTCCTCGGGCGGGTCCGAGGCGTCACCGAGCTGGCCAGTCTCGACGACACCGATCTGGTGATCGAGGCGGCCACCGAGGACCGGGACGCGAAGCTTGAGATCTTCCGAACGCTCGGCGAGGTGGCGCGGCCAACCATCGTGCTGGCGTCCAATACCTCGTCGATCCCGATCGTGGAACTGGCGATGGCTTCGGGCCGGCCGGACCGCGTCGTGGGTATGCACTTCTTCAACCCTCCACCGGTGATGAAGCTGTTGGAGCTGACCCCCGCCGCCACCACGTCGGAAGAGACGCTCGGGTTCGTCCTCGCCTACGGCACCGACGTGCTCGGCAAGACGTGCGTGCAAGCGAAGGATCGGGCCGGGTTCATCGTGAACCGGTTGCTCGTGCCATATCTGTTCGATGCGATCCGCCTCTACGACGAGGGGTTCGCGACGGCCGAAGACATCGACACGGCCGTCCACCTGGGGCTCGCGCACCCGATGGGGCCACTCACGCTGATGGATCTGATCGGGCTGGACACGATGCTGCACGTCGGCGAGGTGCTCTTCGAGGAGTTCCGGGACGCGAGGTTCGCGCCGCCGCCGCTCCTTCGCCGCATGGTCGCGGCCGGCCGTCTTGGGAAGAAGTCGGGCGGAGGGTTCTACGACACCTGACCTTGAGGTCCGCTCCCAGGACTCCGAAGGGCCCTGTTCCTACGGGTCGCTCGGCCTGAGGGCCGGAACGCGGGCTCGTCCTAGGCTTGAGGGCAGATCGCGGCCACCGTGACCTCGAGGAGAACCGGATGACGAACAGGACCGCACAGCGGAAGAAGCAGGCGGCGAAGGGCAATCCGTCGAAGGGCCGGTCGTCGAAGGCGGGCCAGCGGAAGAGCCAGCCACGGCGATCGCGAGCTCCGATGTTCGCCATCGGCGCCGTGGTGGCGATCGTGATCGCGATGGTCGGGTTGAGCGTCTACAACCATGTGAAGACCCCGGCGACTCCCGGCGACAGCGCATCGGCGAAGGTGATCGAAGCGGTGACCACCGTTCCGGTCTCTGCGCTCGATGCCGTGGGGGCGGGCCAAGGCACCACCCCGCCGGTGGCGATCCCCGCGGGGGCCCCGGAGGTGACGAGCGGAGGGAAGCCCGAGGTTCTCTACATCGGCGCCGAGTACTGCCCCTACTGCGCGGCCCAGCGGTGGCCCCTGGTGGTCGCGCTCTCCCGGTTCGGGACGTTCTCAGGGCTCGGGCTCACAACGTCGTCGGCGACCGACGTCTTCCCCAGCACGCCGACAGTGACGTTCCACGGGTCGACGTACACGAGCGACGTTCTCTCGTTCTCCGGCGTGGAGACGAACACGAACCAGCTCTCGGCGACGGGGACGGGTTACGAGGCCCTTGACACGCTGACGCCCGAGCAGCAACAACTGATGCAGACGTACGACGCCCCCCCGTACACGTCGCCCGCGGGGAGCATCCCGTTCCTGCTCATCGGGGATCGGTTCGTGATCACCGGCTCGAGCTATCACCCCGATGTCTTGCAGGGCAAGACGTGGCAGCAGATAGCGGCCGCCCTCTCGATTCCCTCGAGTCCGATCGCGAACGACGTGCTGGGGACCGCCAACATGCTCACCGCCGCGATCTGTCAACTGACCGGTGGCCAGCCCGCGAACGTGTGCACGGCTCCGGGCGTGACGGCCGCCGCGGCGACCCTGCCGGCGGCATGAGTCGACCCGCCTGGGTCTCTCCCGTCAGTTTCGGGTGCGCGATCGCGGGTACGGGGGTGTCGAGCTACCTGACGATCGCGCACTACACGTCGCCGACCGTGCTCGCGTGCGTGTCGAACGGTATCGTCAACTGCGAGCGGGTCACGACGAGCGCGCAGTCCGCGGTGCTCGGTGTCCCGGTGGCGTTGATCGGACTCTGGTGGTTCCTGGCGATGAGCGGTCTCTGCTCGCCCTGGGCCTGGCGCTCGTCGGCACCGTGGGTCTTCCTCGTCCGGCAGGTGGCGGTTTGGACGGCGATGGCGTTCGTGCTGTGGCTCGTGTACGCGGAGCTGTTCGTGATCCGCGCGATCTGCCTGTGGTGTACGGTCGCGCACGTGCTGGCGTTCGGGCTGTTCGTGATCGTCGTCCTCTACGGCTCGGAGACTGCAGCAGTAGAGCGCTGAACGAACCAGGTGGTGCCGTGGTCCACCGCGATCACGGCTTCGCTCGCTCGATCAACCCCGCCATGTAGCCGGCGACCTTCGCGGTGTCGATCCAGCCCATCAGCGCGGGAACGGCGATCGTTGCGCTCGCGCGGTCCCATGGGTCGGAGAAGCGACGCCAGGCGCGGCGGACCGGCTCACCCGCGTATGCGACCGCACCGGCGGCGGCCAGCACCTTCGGCCAGCGGCGCCGGGAGGCCACTGCGACACCCAGGCCCGTGTACGCGCCGAGCCGTACGGCGTGGCGTTCCGGATGCATGCCGGCCTGCGCGTCACCCCGCGCATAGCGGAAGTACTGGGTCCACGTGGCGCCGAGCGTGGGCCGCAGCCGCCAGCGCACGATCGCGTCCGGGACGAAGCGCATGTCGAGCCCGAGCTGCCGCCAGCGGTGGTTCACCCACATGTCCTCGCCTATGTCGAGCCACTCCGGATACATCCCGGCGACCTCGATCGCCTCGCGACGGAACGCCACGGAACGCCCGCTGGGCATGAACGCCGCCGGATCCACCTCTGCGGCGCTCTCGGGGAGGTTCACCGCCGCCATGCACTCCTGGAAGAAGCCTTCGGCGATCGGCTCGTAGAAACCCATCGAGACGTCGCCGCCCGCCTCGATCGGCACCAGGATCCGCTCCAGCCAGGCCGGGTCGAGGACGCAGTCCGCGTCGCTCACCGCGATCACGTCGTGCGCGGCAGCGGCGATCGCCACGTTGCGGCCGCGTGCGATGTTCGCTCCTCGTTCCTCGATCAGGGTGATGGCCGTCTCCGACCGGAGCAGGTCGGTCGTGCCGTCGGTGGATCCGCCGTCGACGATGATCACCTCGTCCGGCGCGCGGGTCTGTGTGGCGACCGAGCCGAGGAACTCCTCGATGTGGGCGGCCGCGTCCTTCACGGTCGAGATCAGCGAGACCTTCACGATGCTCCCGTCACCTGCCGGTAGACATCGAGCGTAGCGCGCGCGGTCGCCGCCCAGGTGAACGAGGCCGCGTGTTCACGACCCCTGCGACGGAGGTCGTTCGCGAACGCATGATCGCCGAGGACGCGGCGGAGTCCGTCGGCGATCGCCGCTTCGTCCGTCGGATCGACGAGCACTGCGGCGTCACCGGCGACCTCGGGGATAGACGAGGCGTTCGACGCAACGACCGGAGCGCCGAGTCCCATCGCCTCGATCACCGGGAGCCCGAACCCTTCGTACAGGGAGACGTAAGCGACGGCGGCGGCATCCGCGTACGCGCATCGGAGGTCGATCTCACCCGTCACGATCACGCCGTCGCCTCCACGCCGCGCGAGCTCGGTGCGTAGTTCGTTCACCCCACCGCCTTCCGGGCCCGCGAGCACGAGCAGATGGGGGAGGCCCTCCGCCCGAAGCGTCCGATACGCCTTCACCAGTCGGACGAGGTTCTTCCGCGGCTCGATCGTTCCGACGGCAAGGATGTACGGAGGGTGGATCCCGTGGGCGGCCAGGTCCTCGCGCATCCGGGGAAGCTCATCGGCCGTCGGCGGCTCGAGCGATGATGCGAGCGGCGTGACGTGGATCCGGCCCGGATCGGCGTGGAGCTCGTCCACGAGGTCGGTCCCGGTGCGCTCGGACGGGACGAGGATCGCATCGGCACGATCGACCGCCGCCATCGTCCCCCAACGATAGAGGCGCAGCCACGTTGGCGGGAACAGATCGGGGAACCGTTCGAACGCGAGGTCGTGGACGGTCGCGACGAGACGTTGCCGGTCGTGCACCGGGGGGACGGCCGCGTGGTTCGTCGCGTGCACGATGTCGCAGTCGCCGAGGGAAGCCGGCAGGCGGGGCCGTCCGAAGCGGTCCCACGAGGGATAGAGCCTCCGGATGGACCCTGCCAGCTCGATCCCCAGCGTCCCGTCGGCGGTCGGCGGCACCGGTCCGTGCGGCACTCTGCCCCAACGGGCATGGAACGGTGTCAGCTCAAGGGTCGGGTCCTCGCGCTGGAGCGCTCCGAACGCGAGCTCCCGGACGTAGGTACCGATGCCCCCGGGAGCATCGAACCACAATTGATCGATGTGGAACGCGACCTTCACCGGGAGGCCTCGACGCAGTGACACCCGTGCGGCCCGACGGTGGCGGCGTGCTCGGTCCCCGGCTCGAGGTCCAACCGGTCGCCGGCCGTGAGCTCCACGTCACCGTCGCGGAGATGGAAGACGATCGAGCCGTCCAAGCAGAAGAGCACCTTGTGGTACGGGTGGTCGTGGGATCCGTACGTGTCGCCTGGGCCGTTCCCCCATCTGCGGGGGGCGGAGCACC
Source organism: uncultured Actinomycetes bacterium (assembly GCA_963695975.1). Lineage (GTDB taxonomy): Bacteria > Actinomycetota > UBA4738 > UBA4738 > HRBIN12 > JBBQVZ01. The sequence goes on from CAVOIB010000004.1 coordinate 78,859, forward strand.
CCTCAGCGGCGAAGGCCGCTTCCGCGTCATCGCGCGTCGCGGCACCCCGAGTCGTGGTCGCTCCCATCAGATCGCATCGGCCCCGGACAGCGCCCGTCGCGCGATCTCTCTCGCCTCGTCCATCTGAGACTCCAACACCCAGACACGCAGCACGCGCGCGTCGGGGAGCGCCGCGCCGTACGCGCTCATCAGGGCGGGCTCGTCCACGGATGCGACGAGCCCTTCGTCTTGAAGCTTCGTGGTCAAGATCTGCGCCTCGATCCGCGGCAGGCCGCACAGGACGGTCGGCACCTCGTCCCGGCCGCGAAGCCGTGAGATCGGTCGCATCTCGACCGGTGCCTGCTCCTCCGTCACCGGGGCCGGGCCTGGAACGAGCGCGATCCCGCAATCGGCGCAGGTGTCGAAGCCCGGACGGTATTCGGCAAGGCAGTTCGGGCAATGCGTGTATCGGGACTCGTCCATCTACCGGACGTCGCCACGGCCGTCCAACGGCGGCACGCCGCGGCGAGCGAACTCCGCGGTCTGCCCGCGCCAGGACTCGCGCGCGTAGCGACGGACCTGCAAGCCGCCGAGGCCGGTCGCGTCGATCCGGCCTTGCAGCACCCACGGTGTCGGCTTCGGACTCTCCTGCATCAGGTAGCGCTCCAGCGCCGTCAAGATCGCGCGTTCTTCCTCGGGGCTCAATCCCTCGGGGAGCTCGAAGGTCCGGTCGCCCTCCATCGCTAGATGGGGATGTTCCCGTGCTTGCGCGCCGGCACGCTTTCACGCTTCGTCGAGAGCATCCGGAGCGACTGGATCAAGCGCTTGCGCGTCTCGGCCGGCTCGATCACGTCGTCGATGAACCCTCGCTCGGCCGCCGCGTATGGGGTCGAGAACTTGTTCCGGTACTCGTCGATCAACTGGGCGCGCTTGGCCGCGGGGTCGCTCGCGTGCTCGATGTCGCGGCGGGAGACGATGTTCACGGCACCTTCGGCCCCCATCACGGCGATCTCAGCCGTCGGCCATGCGAAGGAGACATCGGCGCGCAGGTGTTTCGAGTTCATGACGACGTAGGCGCCACCGTAGGCCTTCCGCGTGATCACGGTCATCCGTGGGACCGTGGCCTCAGCGAACGAGTACAACAACTTCGCGCCGTGCCGGATGATCCCTCCGTACTCCTGCTGCTTGCCCGGCAGGAACCCCGGGACATCCACGAACGTGAGGATCGGGATGTTGAACGCGTCGCAGAAACGCACGAACCGCGATGCCTTCTCGCTCGCATCGATGTCGAGCGTCCCGCCCAGGACCTTCGGCTGGTTCGCAACGATGCCGACCGAGCGCCCGTCCAGTCGCGCGAGGCCGATCACGATGTTCATCGCCCAGAACGGGAAGACCTCGAGGAACTCGCCGTCGTCCACCACGCGACGGATCACCTCGTGCATGTCGTACGGCTCCTTCGCCCTGTCCGGGATGAGGTGCGTGAGCCCGTCGTCCAGGCGATCGGGATCGTCGGTCGTCGCGTAGGCGGGCGGATCCTCCAGGTTGTTCGACGGCAGGAACGACAACAGGTAGCGCACGCGGTGGAGCACGTCCTCGTCGTCCTCGCCCACGAACGACGCCACACCCGAGATGCTCGCGTGCGTCATCGCGCCACCGAGTTCTTCGAACGTGACCTCCTCGCCGGTGACGGTCTTGATCACGTCCGGCCCGGTGATGAACATGTGCGCCGACTCCTTGACCATGAACGTGAAGTCCGTGATCGCCGGGGAGTAGACGGCGCCGCCGGCGCACGGACCCATGATCACGCTGATCTGCGGGATCACGCCACTCGATCGCACGTTGCGCTCGAAGATGTGGCCGTAGCCGGCGAGCGAGGCCGCGCCCTCCTGGATCCGCGCTCCGCCCGAGTCGTTGATCTGGATGAACGGCGCGCCGGTCTGGGTTGCGAGGTCCATCACCTTGCAGACCTTCTGCGCCATCACTTCGCCCATCGAGCCGCCGAACACCGTGAAGTCCTGCGACGCCACGAACACCTTTCGGCCGTCGATCGTCCCGAAGCCCGTGACGATCCCGTCGCCCGGCGGCCGCTTCTTGTCCATCCCGAAGTCGTAGGCGCGATGCACGGCGAACGGGTCGGTCTCCACGAACGAGCCCCTGTCCATCAGGATGTCGAGGCGTTCGCGCGCGGTGAGCTTGCCGCGGTCGTGCTGCTTCTTGGCGGCGTCACGACCGCCGGGTGTGAGGGTCGACCTCTTCCGCTTCCGGAGATCCTCGACACGCTCCTCGACCGTGGGGGCGCGCTCGGGCTCCTCCTCGGAACTCGGTCGGCTCTTGTCGGTGGCGACCATCAGCGGAGTCTAGCCTCGGGTGTCACGCCGGCGTGCTAACAACCTAGGCCCGACCACGGCCCCCAGCCCTCGGCGTTCACCATGCGGATGGTGACGATCGCGTTCGTCCGGCCGTTCAACGCGGTCCTCTTGAGTTCCCATAGTGGTTTGGTCCACTCGTCGTAGCGGTCGGGCCAGGCCGCGGCGCTGTGCTGGAACAGGCCGAGGTATTGGCCGGTAGCCGAGCTGGCGGTCGGGATCAGCCCGCTCTCGCGTTGGGCGATGCAGACGGCGGTGTCGGCGCCGCCGGGCACCGGCCAGTGGTCGGTCGCGCACTGGATGAGGCGGACCGAGAAGGCCTCGATCGCTTCGCCGTCGCTGCGCGAGAGCGCGCACGGGCCTGCGGTTCTTGGCTCGGATCGAGCCATCCGTCCGGCCGGCCGGGCGAACGCCGGCGTCACGAGCAGCGACAAGGCGATGGCAGAGCATGTCGCGGCTGCCGTCGTGCTCGTGATGATCCGATCGCCTCTCATCGCTCGTTCCCCGGTCGCGAGTCGACGCGACGACGAGCCGTGAGAGCAACGGGAAGGGCCGCGTCGCGGGTCCGACGACCGTAGCATCGACCGCGCACGACCGTCGACCTCGCTCCGAACGCGCGTTCGACCAGAGCTCAGATGTCGACACGGCCGCCGGTTCGCCAGTACACCCCGTGCTCCCGATCGAGGAACCCTCCGTCGACGAGGTAACGGCGGAGCGCCGCGAAATCGTTGAAGAAGCGTCCGACGATCTCGTTCACCTCGCGCTCGTCGTAGCGCACCCCCGGCTCGAACTCGATCGCGATCCGCTCCAGGACGATGCGGCGCTTCGCCTCCTTCGCCGGGATCTCGGTCAGTCGGCCGTCGCGGAAGAACGTGCGGAGGACGAGCTCCTCGTCCTCGTTGGCGGCACCGAGCGCCAATCCCGCGCCTCGGGGCGGGCCGACCTGCTCGGCGGCCCATCGCAGTGTCTCCGGGTCCAACCGATACCTGCGTCGGTCGGGCTCCAGACGGACCACGCCGGTGGCCATGAGCCGGTTGAGGTGTTTGCGGACCCGGGAGAGCGGCAGGTCCAGCTCCTCGGCGAGCGCCGACGACGACCTGGGTGCGCGCGCAAGGCTTCCGGCGATCGCCAGCCGCTCGGGGTCGGCCAGCGCTCGGAGGATATCGTCGGGGGTCTCGGCCATGTCGGTTCCTATCCCTACCATGCATGGGTGCAACTCACCGACCCCCAGCGTCGAACGCTCGAGCAGCTGATCGGCACGGGGCAGCGTCCGTCGTTCCCGGGGGATCTCGCGCAGCGGCTCCGCGACCGGATCGAGGATGCCGTGCGCGAGCTGGAGATGCGCGAGACCCTGTGGCTCGGCAAGGAGCGGCTCACCGATCACGCCCGCTGCGAGGGGAAGTTCATGGCCGGCATCTCCGGCGAGGGACCGGCGTTCGAACATTCGGCGAAGAGCGCGGCGGGGGTCCTGTCGCACAAGGCCGTCGAGGTCGAGGTCGGATCGCGCGACGCGCTCGACGCGCACGCGATCGCCGCCGTGGCGGCGGACCGCCTGATCGATAAAGAGGAGCGGTTCGCGGAGTACTGGCAAGGGCTTCAGCCGGTCGAGCGCGACGATGTGCTGATGGAGGTGGTCCGTCGGATCACGATGTTCCAGGCGTCGTTCCCGCCGCTCCGGGAGCTGCGTCGCGAGCTGACGCCGATCGCCGAGATGTCAGTGCGGGGTGAACTGCTCGGCGGTGCGCTCGTCCTGTCTGGCCGGATCGACCTGGTGCTCGGGTCCGCTGATCGTCTCGATCCCAACCGGGCCGAACGTCTGGCGATCGACCTGAAGACCGGGGGCGCCTACCCTGAGTACCCGCAGGACCTTCGGTTCTACGCCCTGCTCATGACCCTGCGCTTCGGCGTTCCGCCGTACCGCGTGGCGTCGCTGTTCCTGGAGAGCGGCGAATGGCAGGCCGAGGACATCACCGAACCCGCGCTCACCCACGCGGCAGACCGCGTGATCGGCGCGGCACGCGCGGCCGCCGCCCTGTGGAACGGCCGCGAGCCGGAGCTCTCGCCCGGGATCTACTGCGGCTGGTGCCCTCGCGCGGAGGCCTGTCCTGTGGCCCAGATCTCCGCCGGGTAGGGTTTCATCCGACCGTTCGAACGATGTGAAGGTGAGGCCAGGTGAGCAAGGACCTCTACGAGATCGGCGAGCTACCACCGATCGGTGAGGTGCCGGCAAGGATGCACGCGCAGCTCGTGCGACCTGACCGTTTCGGCGAACCGGCGGACGCGATCCGCGACGAAGCGATCGAGGTCCCCGAGCTCGGGCCTCACGATGCGCTGGTGATGGTGATGGCCGGAGGCGTGAACTTCAACAATGTTTGGGCCGCGAGGGGTATCCCGGTCGACGTGACGAAGACCCAGGCTCGTTGGGACGAACCCACCGACTTCCACATCGTCGGCTCGGACGCGAGTGGGATCGTCTACTCGGTGGGCGACGAGGTGACGAACGTGCGGGTCGGCGATCGCGTCGTCGTTCATGCGGGGCAGTGGGACCGGGATGACCCGAAGGTGCGTTCCGGAGGCGACCCCGGGCTCGCCGATTCCTTCCGCGTCTGGGGATACGACACGTGCTGGGGATCGTTCGCGCAGTTCTGCAAGGTGCAGGCGCACCAGTGCTTGCCGAAGGCCGAGCACCTGACCTGGGAGGAGGCCGCGGCGCCGACCCTGACGGGTGCGACCGCCTACCGCATGCTCTTCGGCTGGCCGCCCAATACGGTCCAGCCCGGCGACGTCGTCCTCGTGTGGGGTGGATCGGGTGGCCTAGGCTCGCTCGGCATCCAACTGGTCGCGAACGCAGGCGGTCGCGCGGTCGCCGTCGTCAGCAGTCGGGAGAAAGGCGAGTACTGCAAGATGCTCGGTGCGGTGGGCTACGTCAACCGCAAGGACTTCACGCACTGGGGCGTGCCACCCGCGTGGGACTCGCCCGAATGGAGGACGTGGTTCGACGGCGCGAAAGCGTTCGGCAAAGCGATCTGGGACGTCCTCGGCGAACGCACGAGTCCGAAGATCGTGTTCGAGCATCCCGGGCAGGACACGATCCCGACGTCGAACTTCGTCTGCGATCGGGGCGGCATGATCGTGATCTGCGCGGGGACGAGCGGGTACGACACGATGATCGACGTCCGGTACCTCTGGTACATGCAGAAGCGCTACCAGGGCTCGCACCTATTCAACGACGAGCAGGCGGCCGCGTTCAACCAGATGGTGGTCGAGCGCAAGGTCACGACCACGCTCGGCGAGACCTACGCCTACGACGAGGTCGGTCACGTCCATCAGCTGATGGGCGACGGCAAGCTGCCTGAAGGGAACGTCGCGATCTTGGTCCAGGCCCCGGAGCGGGGTCTCACCGACCTGACCTAGGGCGTGACCTGCACCAGCTCGACCAACACGCCCCCCATCGAAGCCGGATGGACGAACGCGATCCGTGTGCCGCGAGACCCCGGCCTCGGCGACTCGTCGACGAGGCGCGCACCCTCCGCGCGGAGGGTGTCGAGGGCGGCGCCGACGTCCTCCACCCGATACGCGATGTGGTGCATGCCGGGTCCCTGCTTGGCCAGGTATCGCCCGACCGGCGTCTCGGGACCGAGCGCCCCGAGCAACTGGATGAACGACTCACCCGCAGGGAACATAGCTTCCTCCACACCTTGGTCTTCGATGCGTTCGCGGTGGGCTGGCTCGACGCCGAGAAGCTCCCGGTAGCGCTCGACGGCTCCGTTCAGGTCGTCGACCGCGATCCCGATGTGATCGATCGCTGTGAGCGCGATCACGACCTCTTCCCCTGCTCAGGCTGCATCCGCGCGATCAGTTCGGTCGCGTGCGGGACGTGGTATGCGGGCAGGGTCAGGGCTCGCGTGACGGCGACCACGCCGAGTGCGCGGAGGTCGTCTTCCGCCTTGGCGCCCGGCGCGCCCTTCACCGGCGCCTTCAACACATAGAACTCGATCAGTTCCAGGAATTGCGGGAGCGAAGGTACCAAGCCGCCACGCTCGTAGGCATAGATCGTCTGTCGCGATGCGGGGCACCCTTTCGTCGCCGTGGCCGACTCGACCGAGCGGTACCCGGCGGCACGGCGCACGTCGCGGAGCAGGCCGCCGATCACCCTGCGGTCCCGCTCGGCGATCTCAGGTCTGCTCGTACGTGCCACGCGCCCCCCGTCACCGCATCGGTCGGAACCACCCTAACGGCTCGAGATCGCGCGCGGTGAACGGGTCTCCTCTCTCACGCCAGCAGCCCTTCGGTCCCCCGTATGGTGCCGAATGACGGATATCGGGGGATGGCCCTTCGGTGTAGCGTGACCCGAATGCCATCGCGATGCCGGCACGGGAGCGAGGAGGCCTGTTGAACGACAAGCATCGGGCGAGCGTTGCGACGCAGCTCGACGGGTCATCGCTGCTCAACCGTGGGCGTGCCGACGTCTTCCGCCAGCGCGAGCGCACACGACGGCGGAAGGTTCTTCGGCTGCTGGTGATCGTCGGTCTGTTCGACGCATACCTCTCGTACCGTCTCGCCTCGAACAACCCGATCCGGCTCCCGGGCATGCCTCAAGACATCGTCATGTTCCTGCTGCCGCTCATGTTGATCGTCGCGGTCGGCTTGATGCTCGCGATGCCGCTGATGAACGGCCGCTCCCCCCATATCACCGTGCATCCCGAGCAGGTGGAGGTCGGACTCACCGACATCAGCGGGCTGGACGGGCAGGTCGACGAGGTGGTCCGCACGCTGGACGTATTCCTCGGGTACGCGACGTTCCGCGACGAGCTCGGCGGCACGCCGCGCCGGGGCATGCTCTTCGAGGGCCCACCCGGCACCGGCAAGACCTACCTGGCGAAGGCGATGGCGAAACAGGCGGGGGTGCCGTTCCTGTTCATCTCCGCGACGGCGCTGCAGTCGATGTGGTTCGGGATGACGGCGTCTCGGATCCGTTCGTTCTTCAAAGCTCTCCGGAAGGCGGCGCGCAAGGAAGGGGGCGCGATCGGCTTCATCGAGGAGATCGACGCGATCGGTGGATCGCGCGACACCATGGCGATGTCCCCTTCGCCGGCGAACCTGCGGACCGTCGGTCTTTCGCGGACGGTCAACAACATGCTCTCGGGTGGAACCGGTGGCATGGTGAACGAGCTGCTGATCCAGATGCAGTCGTTCGATCAGCCGCCGTGGCGTACCCGCGTGAAGGGCCGCATGATCGCGTGGGTCAACACCTACCTGCCGCCCGAGCGGCGTTTCGCTCCCGGGAAGCCCGCGTACAACAACATCCTGCTGATCGCGGCGACGAACCGCGCCGACTCGCTCGATCCCGCGCTGTTGCGCCCCGGCCGGTTCGATCGGCGGCTCTACTTCGACCTCCCAACGAAGCAAGGCCGGCAGGAGCTGATCGACTTCTTCCTGGCCCGCAAGGCGCACGACCCCGAGATGGACGATCCGTCAGTGCGCGAGCGTATGGCGCACGACACGTTCGGCTACACGCCGGTGATGCTCGAGCACCTGTTCGACGAGTCGTTGTTGCTGGCGCTCCGCGACGGGCGGAAGTCGATGATCCTCGACGACGTGTACGAGGCCAAACTCACGGAGGAGATCGGGATCAAGCAGCCCGTCGTCTACACGGACGCCGATCGCGAGGCGGTCGCGACGCACGAGGCCGGACACGCGACCGTCGCCTACTTCCTCGGGCGTGGGCGCCGGCTCGAGGTGCTGTCGATCATCAAGCGCCGCGGGTCGCTCGGCCTCCTCGCGCATGGTGACGAGGAGGAGCGATTCACGCGCACGCGCTCGGAGGTCGAGGCCGGCATCGCGATCGCGCTCGGCGGGCTGGTCGCCGAGGAGCTCTGCCTCGGCGAGAGCGGGACCGGCCCGGCCTCGGATCTCGCCGCCGCCACGGGGCTCGCCGCGCAGATGGTCGGATCGTTCGGCATGGCCGGCTCGTTGATCAGCTTCGACGCCGTGTCCGAGGGTGCCATCAGCCGAACGAACCTGGTCGCGAAGGTCCTTGGCGACGCCGATGCGAAACAGCGCGTCGAGGACATCCTGGAGGCCCAGCGTTCCCGTGTCCGAGAGGTCCTCGAGTTGAACCAAGACGTTCACGCGGCGCTCCGCGACGCGCTGATCGAACGTGACGAGCTGGTCCGCGACGAGATCCTCGAGGTCATCGAGAAGTCCCTCGCGAACCGCAGCTGATACGCGACGTGTCCCGCCCGGATGGGCCGACGGTAGACTCGGCGCATGACGACCTCGGTCATCGTGGCCGGTGCGCGCACGCCGATCGGCAAGCTTCAGGGATCACTCGCAGGGTTCGCAGCCGTCGAGCTCGGAGGGGTCACGATCCGCTCGGCCCTCGACCGCTCTGGGGTCGGCGCGGACCAGGTCGACTACGTGATCATGGGCCATGTCCTGCAGGCCGGCGCGGGGCAGATCACCGCGCGACAGGCATCCATCGCGGCCGGCATCCCCGTCGAGGTTCCCGCGATCACCGTGAACAAGGTGTGCCTGTCTGGTCTTTCCGCGATTGCGATGGCCGATCAGATGATCCGGGCGGGCGAGATCGAGATCGCCGTCGCAGGCGGCATGGAATCCATGACGAACGCCCCCTACGTGATCCCCAAGGCGCGCGAAGGATCGCGGCTGGGCGATGCGCCGATGCTCGACGCGATGATCCACGACGGCCTCTGGTCGACGTTCATGGAGCATCACATGGGCGAGGGGACCGACGACGTCAGCCGGCAGCTCGGGATCGGGCGCGAGGAGCAGGACGCGTGGGCGGTCCGGTCGCATCGGCGCGCCGCGGCCGCATGGGACGAGGGCCGGATGACCGAGGAGGTCGTGCCCGTGGAGATCCCGCAGCGCAAGGGCGAGCCGATCGTGTTCGACCGGGATGAAGGGATCCGCTCCGACTCATCCCTCGAGGGTCTCGCGAAGCTGAAGCCGGCGTTCTCCGCCGACGGGACGGTGACGGCGGGGAACGCCTCGCAGATCTCTGACGGGGCCGCAGCCGTCGTGGTGATGAGCACGGAACGTGCGGCGTCGCTCGGTCTCGCGCCGGTCGCCGAGATCGTCGCGTACGGCATGTCGGCCGATCACTACCCGCATCTGCACACCGTGCCTGCGCTCGCGATCCAGCGGGCCCTGAAACGGGCCGACATGGACGCCCACGATCTGGACCTGGTCGAGATCAACGAGGCGTTCGCGGCGGTACCGGTGCATTCGACGCGGATGCTCGGCGTCGACGAGGCGATCGTGAACGTGAACGGCGGGGCGGTCGCGCTCGGCCATCCGATCGGCGCGAGCGGCGCCAGGCTGGCGCTGACGCTCGCGCTCGAGCTGAGGCGCCGGGGCGACTCGCTCGGGACCGCCGCGCTCTGCGGCGGCGGGGGACAGGGCGACGCGCTGATCCTCCGGTCGGTAGTCTGAGCCAAACTAGCTCATGGACGATCGACGGTTCGAGCTGCCGGAGGAGCTGGAGGAGTTCCGGGCGCTCGTTCGCCGGATCGCGGAAGAGAGGATCGCGCCGCGGGCCGCGGAGATCGACGAGACCGACGAGTGGCCTGAGGACATCTATCGCGTCCTCGTCGAGCACGAGCTGATGGCCGTGGGTTACCCCGAGGGCGACGGTGGCTCGGGCGGCGGTGCGCTCGCGTTCGGGGTCCTGATCGAGGAGCTCTCTCGCGTGTCGGCCGGCGTATCCCTCACGCCGATCGTCTCGAAGCTCGGGGTGATCCCTCTGGCGCTGGCCGGCACGGACGAGCAGCGAAGCGCGATGATCGGCGGGATCTGCCGCGGCGACGTGCTGATGTCCTACGCCCTCACCGAGGCCGGCGCCGGATCGGACGCGGCGGCGATGTCCACACGGTACGTACGCGAGGGTGAGGACTTCGTCCTGAACGGCACGAAGCGATTCATCACGGGCGCCGGGGTCTCGAACGCTTACATCGTGTTCGCGTCGAGCGATCCGGCGCTCCGCAGCAAGGGCGTCTCCGCGTTCCTGGTGATGCGCGATGATCCCGGCATCTCGTTCGGCAAGCCGGAGAAGAAGATGGGGATCAAGGGCTCCCCGACGTGTGAGGTGATCCTGCAGGACTGCCGGATCCCCGCGGACCGGCTGGTCGGGGCCGAGGGTGAGGGGTTCTCGATCGCCATGCGGACGCTCGATCACTCGCGACCAGTGATCGCTGCGCAGGCGGTCGGCATCGCGCAGGGCGCGCTCGAGTTGGCCATGTCCTACGGCAGCGAGCGGGTGCAGTTCGGCGAGCGGATCGTCGACTTCGAGGGGATCCGGTTCATGCTCGCCGACATGGCGATGAAGCTCGAGGCGGCCCGCGTGCTGACCTACCGTGCGCTCGCTGCTTGCGACGCCGACGACCAGCGGATGTCGTTTCACTCGAGCGTCGCGAAGTGCGTCGCCTCCGACGCCGCGATGGCCATCACGACCGATGCCGTCCAGATCCTGGGCGGCTACGGGTACATGAAGGAGTACGCGGCGGAGCGATTCATGCGCGATGCGAAGATCACCCAGATCTACGAGGGGACGAACCAGATCCAGCGGCTGGTGATCGCGAGGGAGCTGCTGAAGCAGTTCGCCTGAGCCGGTCAGTCTTCGGCGTGCAGTCGATGCAGCTCCTGGACAAGCAGCTGCTCCTCGGTCTCCCCCCATGTCTCGGGCGCTGCGGCCCCTGTTTCTCCGGGCTCCGCCACCACGATCTGCAGGGTGTTCTTCGGGGCGTCGCCGGCGTCCTCCTCGGCATCGCCGAGCTCAGGCGGCTCGGCGGGAGCGTCGCCGCTCGGGCCGCCGTCCGGCAAGAACACCTTGAACGCGACCCCGCCGCCGTCGCGACCCTCGACGCGCGCCCAACCGCCCTGCATCTCGACGAACCGCTGGGTCACGATGGATAGTGCGCCGTCGGAAGCCGGCTCGGGATCCTCGACGGAGATCAGCGCCCCGCCGTTCGCGTTGGCCAGGCGGACGGTGATCGCCTTTCCTGGAGGCGTGCGATCGCCGCTGGTGCGCAGCATCCCGGCCAGGACCTGCTCGACGCGAAGTGCGTCTACGGCGACCGCGACGGCTTGGGTGTCGATACGCACGTCGTGGTCGGCGCCCACGCCCGACTCATCGACGACGCGCTTCACGAGCGCCTCGAGATCGGTGCGCTTGATCGTGAGCTCGACGGCCCCCTGGGCGAGCGACTCGGCGTCGGCGATGTCGCTCACCGTATGGTCGAGGCGGCGCGCGGCGGCCGTGAGCTGCTTGATGAGCTGCGCCTGGTCCTTCGAGTCCTTCTTGAACTTCATGATCTGGGTGAGCCCCATGATGTGAGAGAGGGACTTCTTCGCGTCGAGCGAGAGCTCGCGGGTGAACGGGGTAGCCGAACGCCTGTCCTCCGGGTGCTCGGCGAGGGTGACCGGAGCCTCGGCGCCTGCTGTCTCGGTCGCGGGGCGCTCGGACTGAAGGTCGTGCAACGCCTTTTCCATCTGCAGATGACGCAGCTCGGCCTCGACCTCCTCGAGGCGGACGATCGTGTCGGCGAGCTGGCGCTCGGACGCATGGGCGCGCTCCTCGACCTCTATCAGCTTCTCGGTCTGGCTGGCGAGCCGCTCCTGGCTCGCACGGAGCACTTCCTCCGTGTCAGGGTTCGGCGCCGCCACGGCAGCCGCGAGCTCGGCCGCGTGCCGCGTCTCCCGCTCGGCGAGCGACACCGTCAAGTCGTTGCGCTCCGCGACGAGGCGCGCGAACTCCTGAGCGACCTCGTCGGAACGTTCCCGCGCGGTCCGCAGTTCTTGCTCCGCCGACTCGGCGCGTGCCGCAAGGTCCACCCCGCGCGCGAGTTCGGCCTGGACCTCGGCGCTCGCCGCTGCCAGCTCGCGCTGGATCTCGTCGCGCTCCACCGCCGCCTGGGCGCGGTCGCGCTCGACCTGTTCGCGCACTCGTTGCGCGTCGGCCAACTCGCGCTGCAACGTCTCGATCTCGGTCCGTGAACGCAGGAGCTCGTCGTTCGCCTTCGCGAGCTGCTCGTGCTGCGAGGACCCGTCGTGCGAGGCCGCCTCGATCTCGTCGCGGGCGGCCTGGAGCGCACCGCGCGTCTTCTCCAGCTCGGCTGCCGTGGTTCCGAGTTCGGTCTTTACCGCCTTCGCGGCCTCTTCAGCCTCCCTCAGCTGGCGCGTCAGCTCGTCCTCCCGCTGGCTGAGACGCTGCTCGAGCGACGCAGCCTGTTGCGCCATCTCCTCCTGGAGCGTCGCCTCGCGCTCGGCGAGCCGGTGCTGGAGCTCCGTCTCCCGGACCGCGGCCTCGGCCTGCAGCGACGCGATCCGTTCGGCCACTTCCTTGGAAAGCGCCGCCTCCTTCTCGGCGGCCTCCTTCGCGAGCGCGGCCTCCCGATCGGCGAGCTGGCGCACAGACTGAGATCCCGCCTCCTGGAGCTGCGTCTGGAACTCCTCGCGGGCCCGCCGGACACGGTCCTCCAGGTCGGCCTCGCGTTCGATCAGTTCCGCTCGGTGGGAAGCTTTCATGCTGTCGAGCTCGGCGCGTGTCGATCGGAGCTCTTCGCCCAGCACCGAGGCGCGCTGCTCCTCGGTGCGCAGCGCGCGGATCTCGTTACGAGCGTCCTCCAGCTCGGTGTTCGCCCTGGCGAGTTCGCTCTGCGCGGCCTCGAGCGACTCCCGCGTGTGCAGCGCGTCGACGTGCGCGGCGTCGAGGTCCTCGTGCATCTCCTGGGCACGTGCCGCCTCGGCCTTCAGAGCGTCCAGCTCGCGCCTCGTGAGCGACAACTCCGTCTGGGCGCCCTCCAACTCGGCGCGCAGCCCGATCGCTTCCTGCTCGACCTGCTTGTTGCGCCGGTCGGCGTCCGTGTCGGCCTCGGGCTTGTTCTTCGCCTGATCGGCGATGTGCCGCGCGAGCTTGTCACGCTCGGCGCTCATCGCCTTCAATTGGCCCTCCAGCAGGCGGGCCTGCCCCTCGGCTTTGAGAAGCCGGCCCTCCACGGCGGGGTCGGGAGCGCCGGGTTGTGGCCGTTCCTGGATCAGTCGCTGCGTCACATGGAGCTCCTCGAGGGTCTTGCGGTACTGCTCCTGGATCACCGTCAGGCGTTGCTCGGCAGCGGCGGCGCGTTCCTCGGCCTTGCGGCGAGCGTCGCCTTCCTCCCGAAGCCCCGGGGGGGCGTACTGTTCGATCCGCGAAACGGGGCTCTGAACGGCGGGAGCTACGCGGGCACCCGCGGGGACGAAGCTGGCGTTCGCGCCGGCGGACGAGGTGAGTCGCATCACCTGATAGAGCAGGGCCATCGCGATGAGGGCGCCGATCACCATGAGGATCGCGCCGAACTTCCAGGGCCGGCCTGCCGCGACGATCGGGTCGTCGGGACGCGCGAGCTGCACGGCAGCGTTGATCGGCCCTCCGGTTCGAAGATGGAGGGGAACCAGCACGGCGAACATGCCGTCCCGCTGCTCGGACGTCACCGTGCCGCGCGAGGTGGCGTCGTGCACCGCGGTCCGCGCCTCTTCCGGTCGCTGCCCGATCAACGCATGATCGGTCGCGTAGACGATCGTGCCGTCGGTCGACCAGATCGCGACGTCGTCGTAGGCCGTGGGGTCCATCACGACCGGCGTGATGTGGAGCGTGATCGCATCGGCTTCGGACTCGGTCGCCGGCGAGGAGACGTCGCTCGGCGAAAGGACGAGGGGAAGCGAGTTCTCGACGATGGATCTCGCCTGGGAGGTGGCCGCTTGCTTGGCTTGGTTGGTGGCGCGGACGCCCATGAAGAGGGAGCCCACGGCGCCAGCGGCGAGCAGCGCCGCCAGCGCGAGCAGCAGTGTCCGAGCGATGCGGTAGACGCTCTTCTGGCCGGCCATCGTTCCCCTTGATGCGTCCAGTGATCCGTTGGGCCCTGGTTCGTTATCGGCGGGTTGAACGGGGGACCGTAGTCGGTCAGCGGGTGGATATGCTCGGAAACAGGTAGGTCCTAGGAAGTACCCCGGAAAGGCGTGTCGGGGGCCGAAGGGCGGGTTGGCCCGGCGAGGGGCGCGACTACGCGGCGGGACCGGCGCCGGAGCGAACGACCGTGTCGCCCGTGACATCGTGCTTGTCCAGGACGATCAGATCCTCGATCGCATCGCGCATCTCCGCGACGTGGCTGACCAGCACGACCAGTCGGCGGTCGTCCGCCGATACCAGCCGCCCGATCCCCTCCATCGCACGGTCCAGATGCTCGGGATCCAAGCTCCCGAAGCCCTCGTCCAGGAAGAAGGAGTCCAGTCGTCCTCCACCGCGAGCCACCATCTCGGCGAGTGCCAGCGCGAGGGAGAGGGACGCCAGGAACGTCTCCCCTCCCGAGAGGCTGTCGGACTTTCGCTTCGTGCCCGCGGCGTTCAGGTCCACGATCTCGAACCGGTCGTCGTCGGTGAACCGGAACGCGCCGTCGGTCAGCTGCTCGAAGTGCTCACTCCCGAGCTCTCCGAGCTCCGCGCGCTCCTCCTCCAACAAGAATCCCAGGAACCGCGAGGGCTGAAGATCGTCGGCCAGGCGCTTGGCGATCGCTCGCTTCGCCTCGGCGGCCGTCACCTGTCGTTCGAGCTCGCTCGCGGAGGCGATCCGCTCCTCAAGCTCCCGCACGTGCGCTTCCGCGGTTCCGTGCGCCACGCCTGCCTCGGCCAGCGCGCGCCGGAAGTCGTCGGTCGGAGTGAGCCCGATCGTCTCGAGAACCGCGGAGCGAGCCGCGACGGCGTCGTCTGCCAGGGCGCTTGCCACGTCGCGCATCGTCACCGCCTCATCGTGCCGGACCACGATCGCGGTGCGGAGGTCGGCGAACGACGTGGCGAGGGTCCACGGATCCCGGGGAACGTCGCGGCTCTCATCGAGTCGGCCCCAGAGGCCGGACAAGCGATTCGCGAGATGGCCGATCGCGTCGTCCGCTCCCTCCGCGAGACGCTTCGCCTCCTCGAGACCTGCGCGCGAGTGATCCACTCCGCTCCGGGCGTCTTCGAACGCCCGCTCGGCGGTCGTCAGTTCCGCCTGCCGGGACTCGAACAGCGCTCGGAAGTCGCCGTCGGCGTGGAGCCCTTCGACCAGCTGGCTCTTGGTGGCGACGAGGTCGGCCTCGATGGCAGCGAGCGCCGTGCCCGCCCGGGCTCGATCGGCCTCGGCCTTCTCGAGGCTTCTCCCGGCTTCCGCGATCGCGGTCGCGGCCGAGGCCGCGGCGGCCGCGCACCGCTCCTTGTCGCTCCTGGCTTCGGCCTCGACCCGCTCGACCTTGGCGAGGGTCTTCCGCGCGGCCCCGACCTTGGGCGCGGCGCCGGCCTTGGGCACCGTGTGCACCTCTTGGCGACAGACCGGACACGGCTCGCCTGCCGTGAGGGTCGAGCGGAGCTCGTGCGCCATCTCAGCGTGGGTGGCTGCCATCAGTGCCGCCCGCGCCTCGTCCACGGCGACAGCGGCGGCGGTCAGGCCCGCGTCCGCCGCCCCGAGCGCCGCCTTCGCTTCCTCATGCGACGCCGTCCGCCCGTCGAGGGACGCGCGGGCGGCGGCGAGCTCGCCCTCCGTCCGCTCGACCTCGGAGCGGGCCGACGTTGCCTCCTCCACCAGTCGCTCGTGCGTCTGCACCAGGTGTTCGAACGAGCGGAAGCGCTCCGGATCGCCCAGGCGAGACCTCACGTCGGCGAGCTCGGCCTCGCATGCCTGTCTGACCTTCTCTGCCTGATCCGCGACGCCCTTCGCTTCGGCGATCCGCGTTCCCGCGGCATGCGCCGCGTCGATCGTCGATGCCACCTCATCCTCGGAGGGGAGCCCGCTCGCGATCTCGGTCAGTCCGCCGATGCGGGCGACCGCGGTCTCGGCGTCTCGCGCGGCCGCATCGCGCTCCTTCTCGAGTCGCTCGACCTCCGGCCCCGCCTCGTCGAGGGCGGACAGGCGTGCGCCCGTCGCCTGGGCCGTCGCGCGTGCCTGCTCGAGGTCGGCGCGCGCCTCGTTCACGCGCTCGCGCTCCTTCTGTAGCGAGACGAGCGTGTCGTCGGCCCGTTCAAGATGTGACTTCGCCACGCGCAGCGCGTCGTCCAGCCGTTCGAAGCCGAAGACGCCCTTCAGCACGGCGTCGCGCTGAGCGGGGGACGCCTTCAGGAACTCCGCGAACCGGTTCTGGGCCAAGAGCACCGAGCGACAGAACGTCTTGAAGTCCATGCCAAGCAGTTCTTCGACCCGCTCGTTCATCGGTCCCTCGAGCGTCACGACCTCCAGCACCTCGGCACCGGGCGAGTCGTCGGCGAGCAGTTCGAGCTGATGACCGGACGCGCCTCGCTTGCGGAGCGATCGGACCGCGCGCCATACCTGCCCGTCCACCTGGAAGCGCAGTTCCACGTGCGACTGTTCGGCCAGCTGGTGGATCAGCGACTTCGTTGCGCTCTCCACCTGCGGCGTCTTCCCGTACAGCGCGAACGAGATCGCGTCCAGGATCGACGACTTGCCGGCGCCGATCGGGCCGACGATCCCGACCAATCGGCGCCCGCGCCAGTCGAACGTCACGCGCTCCCGATACGAACGGAATCCCTCGACCGTGAGCTCAAGCGGGCGCATCGGCGGCCTCCTGCAATACCCCACGGAAGTGGGTCAGCAGATCGTCCGGCGCGTCCTCATCGTGCTCGCGTCGGTAGTACTCCGCGTACAGCTCCTCCCACGATCGGTGTCCCCTCGTGAGCCGTTCGCGGTCTGCGCCCATGGGCCGCTGAGCCCGCACCCGGACGAGGTACGGGAACGCCTCGTGCGCGCGCTCCGCGAGCGACATGTCGGTGCCAGTTGTCTTCACGGTCAGGTCGAGGAAGACCCCGGCCAGCTCATCCGCGCGCGCCTCGATCGCATCCCAGGTGTCACGCATGCGGACGAGCGGTCGCCCGCTCTGCAGCGGCACGCTCTCGGCGACCGCGAGCCGGCCGGGCTCGGCGTCAACGATCACGACGCGCTTGTGCTCGCCCGCCTCGCCGAAGTCGAGCGCGAGGAGCGATCCGGCGTATTCGGCCGGCACGGGAGTGCCCGGCACGGTCTGCGGCGCGTGGATGTGTCCCATCGCGACGTACTGCGGGCCCGCGGGGATCGCCTGGGCTGTGGCGGCGTAGGCATCCCCCATGTGGAGCTCGCGCTCGCCGCGCGGCGCGTCGCGGCCGACCTTGACGCCGTTCACCAGGAAGTGCGCGACGAGGATCGGCACCAGATCGGCGCCGGCGCGTTCGACCAGGGCCTCGTTGTAGCGGCCGGTGATCGCGGCGATACGGTCGGCGTAGCCTCGGTACCATTCGCCGGCGTCCCTCATGAAGTCGACGACCCGCCCCTCCCGCAGGAACGGGAAGCAGGCGACGACCGTCGGGATGCCGCCGAGCTCGTCGGACCCGATCAGGCCGCCATCGTCGGGACGACGCACGCTCCCGACGAGATGGATGCCTCGAGGGAGCAGGAGCGGTGCGAGCGCCTCGAAGAACTCGGGGGAGTCGTGGTTGCCGGCGACCGCGATCACCGGGCGGCGCTCTGCCAGGCGCAGAAGCGTCTGCAGGCCGAGGGCGAGCGCGTCTGTCGGGGGGATCGGCCTGTCCCAGACGTCGCCGGAGACGATCACCAGGTCCACGCTGCGTTCGTCAGCGATCCGTTCGACCTCGGCCAAGACGTCGCGGAACTCGTCCATGCGGTCGTGGCGGCCGAGCCGCTTGCCGATGTGCCAGTCCGAGGTGTGGAGGATCCGCATGCGCAGGAGGGAAGCGGGGCCGCCTACAGGCCCGCGAACGGATCGCCGTCGGCGTCCGTCGCCACTTCCTCCTTCCGGGTGGCCCAGGGCGGGAACGGGAACGTCACGACGAGCGGGACCGGGATCGCGGGCTGCGACACGACCATCGTGCCGGGCTTCAACAGGCGGGCCCGCGCGCGGGTCGAGGGCAGCATCCAGCCGTACTCGGCGCGCTCGGCCTCGGCGGCATCGAGGCGTCCGCTCACCCGGATCGCGGCGTTCTCGAGCACCTCGTGCGCGACGCGCGAGGCCGTCTGCTGCGCGCCCACCAGCAGGACGCCGAGCGAGCGCCCACGTTGGGCGATGTCGACCAGCATGTCCTTCAGCGGGCCGGTGCCCTCACGCGGCGCGTACTTGTTGAGCTCGTCGAGCACCAGCACGGACAGGGGCAGCCGCTGCCCCGACTCCTCCTTCTCACGGAACGTCTCGTTCAGGAGCGCGCCGACCACGAAGCGCTGTGCCTGGTCGTGCAGCGATTGGATCGCGACGACGGTGACGCTCGCTCTCGAGCGATCGATGCGGCGGCTGTCGCCGGCCTTCACCAGCTGGCCGATGCGCGCGGCGCCGGCGTGGAGGCGCCGCATGAACGCCGAGACCGTGCCGGCCTGGACCCGACCGCTCCACGCGAGGTCGGGCTCGTCGCCATCGTCCGGTTCCAGGAACTCGCCGAGCGCGTCGACCAGCGACGGCAGGTCGGCGACGATCCGTTCGCCTGGCTGCGCCGGTACCTGCTGGCCGCGCCAGGTGCCTTCGGCGGCATCGCGCGGGTCGCGCAGCACCACCGCGCCCGGGATGCCGGCCACGTCCACCGCGAACCGTTTCAACTGAGCCTGCACGCGCTCGCGGATGAACGGGATCTGGTTGCGCTGGTCGTTCGCGTCGGTGAACAGGAACTGCAGGAGCTCCTCGTCGACGAATTCGCGCGGCGTCCAGCAGAAGACGTCCACGCCCTCCTGTCGGCCGCCCGTGTCGGGGACGACGACGTCGCCGGAGCGCGCACGTGGCGGCGCCCAGAACCTGACCGACGGGAACGGGCCCGGCTCGACCCCGAGAGCGTCCCAGCCCGCCGCCGCGTCCTCGTCGAAGAAGCGGTTCGGCTTGTCCAGCCAGAGCAGGTCCTCGCCCTTCACGTTGAAGACGAGCACGCGGAGGTTCGCGGCGCCCTCGCCGAGCACCGCCGGGTGCCCCGTGAGCATCCGCAGGAAGAACAGCGCGAACGACGTCTTGGTCGCCACGCCGCTGATCCCACTGATCGACATGTGCCCGCCCTTGCGCCCGTCGAAGAAGTCGAGGTCGACGCTCACGGGCTCCCCGTCGCGGCCGATGCCGATCGGGAGCGGGCGGCCCATCTCATCCAGGTACAGCGCCTTCGCTCGCTCGTCGCCGGTCGCTCGCTGCACGACCTCGCCGGGGTCGGGGGAGACCCAGACCTCCGGGTCCACGCGCGTGACGGCGACGCGCGCGGAGCGGACCTTCGCGGCGGGCATGATCCCGAGCTCGGCGACGCGATGGGTGTCGGACTCGTACGAGGCCCCTTCGTAGATCGCCTCGGCCTCGGTCACGACGCCGTAGGTCCTGACCTCGCCCGCCTTCGGCACCTGCGTGCGGACGACGACCAGGTCGTCCAGCTGAAGGAAGTCGTCGTCGTCCAGGACGACGCGGAACTCGGCGGTCGACGAATGCTCGGAGCCGAGGACGCGTCCGACGCCGTCGCCGGTCACGAGGTTTCACATCCCCACGCTGGCACGACTCGTATCGTAGCCCCGCGTCCCGACGCTCCACGGACGTTCCCGGGACGGGCGGCCGGCCCGCGTCACACGTCGAGGTACACGCGGACCTCGATCCCACCGTCCGGGCGCCGTTCGACGCTCAGCCGATGGAAGGTCGCCGCCTTCACCGGGACCCCGTCCGATGCGTCTTCGAGGGGGACGAGCTCGACCTCCGCGTGAACTTCGCTCCGGGTGGCGTCGCGCACCCGGAGCGCCACGACCCCCGGACCATCCGTCTCGTGCAGGAGCAGCAGCTCGTTCAGGAAGTCGACCAGGAGACCTCCTACGTCGCTCCCGGTCACCCTGATCGTCCGGCGGACGCCAGGGCCGCTCGCTCGCACGCCGAGGATGTTCACCACGGCCCACGCCGCCTGTTCGAAGGCCTCCCCGAGCGTCTCCCCCCACGCACGCACCCCGACATCGGCTTGGTGCTCGAGGAGCTCGAAGCCGGCCTGCATCATCGGTTCACCTGCCCGCCACGCTCCCTCGAACGGCGCCGACCGGGAAGGGCCCTTGGGCCCGAGTCCAGCGGGCGCTTCCGACCTCGGATCCGGTTCCCGCCGGTGACAGGCTGTAGACGAGGGAGAAGGAGGGCAGGATGGGTGCTCGGGCGATCGACCGTCCGGACGCGCCGGGTTTCGATCTGGATGTCGTCCGCAGCGGCGCCGGGATCGATGACCGCACCGTCGCGTACGCGAGGCGCAAGGTGTACGCGGCCGCCAGGGCCGCGCCGGCCCCGGTCCTTTTCGGGCGGGTCACGATCAAGCATGAACCGCATCGGTCGATCGAGCGGCCGATGGTGGCTGCCGCGTCGCTCGATGTGGACGGTCATGTGGTCCGCGCCCACGCGGCCGCGCCGACGGCGACGGAGGCCGTGGACCTCCTCGAGGAGCGATTGCGACGGCAGCTGCTCGACGCTCATCAACGGATCGCGTTCCTGCGGAGGCGGGACACGGGTGTCGCAACCTCGGGCGAGTGGCGTCATGGGGACGAGCCCACGGATCGACCAGCGTTCTTCCCGAGGCCACCGGAGGAGCGTCAGGTGATCCGCCGGAAGATGTTCTCCCTGGATCGACGTACCCCCGAGGACGCGGTCGTCGAGATGCAGATGCTCGACCACGACTTCCATCTGTTCGTCGACAGCGCCACCGGTCAGGACGCCGTCGTCAGCCGGCTGCCCGACGGCACCTACGAGCTGTCGTGGGCGACGGGCAACGGGAACCAGCCGCATGACGGCGTCAGGTTCGCAGCGGGTCCGAGACCGCCGACGCTGACCTTGGAGTCCGCGGTCGAGCGCTCCAACGACTCGGACGAACCGTTCCTGTTCTTCGTGGACGTCACGACGTCCCGCGGCGCCGTCCTCTACCGTCGCTCCGACGGTCACTACGGCGTCGTCTCGGCCGGGACCGAGTAACGACGGGCGGGCCGAGTGTCCACACCGGTGCGGCCGCAGCAGGCGATCGAGCTCGTGGAGGAAACCCCCGTCCGGTGGCGGCTCGAGCGGCGAGGGTCGATGCGGGTGCCCGGCATCGTGTTCGCCTCCCGGTCGCTCCTGCCGGCCGTCGCATCCGAGCAGGCGCTGGAGCAGGTCGCGAACGTGGCGACCCTCCCTGGGATCGTGGAGGCCTCGTACGCGATGCCCGACGTGCATTGGGGATACGGCTTCCCCATCGGCGGTGTCGCCGCGACCGACATCGAACGCGAGGGCGTCGTGTCGCCCGGCGGCGTGGGATTCGACATCTCGTGCGGTGTCCGGCTGCTCGTCTCCCGAACGACGGAGGACGACGTCGCTCCTTCGATGTCCGAGCTCATGGACGCGCTGGACGGGGCGATCCCACGTGGCGTGGGCGTGGGGGGTATCTGGGCTCTCCGCGACGAGCATGAGCTCACCGAGATCCTCGTGGGTGGCTCCCGGTACGCGGTCGAGCGCGGGCACGGTGCTGCCCGAGACATCGAACGGTGCGAGGACCGCGGCGCGGTGTCCGATGCCGACCTGGGAGGGGTGAGCGAGGCCGCGTTGAAGCGGGGGCTCCGTCAGGTGGGGAGTCTCGGCGGAGGGAACCACTTCCTGGAGGTTCAGGTGGTCGACGCGGTCTACGACCCGCGAGTCGCGAAGGCGTTCGAGCTCGAGGTGGGCCGTGTCTGCGTGATGATCCACTCGGGATCTCGGGGCCTGGGACATCAGATCTGCACCGATCACGTTCGCGTCATGCAGACGGCGATGACTCGGTATCAGATCCACGTGCCGGATCGCCAGCTGGCCTGCGTCCCCGTGTCGTCACCCGAGGGGGAGGCCTACCTGGGTGCGATGTCGGCCGCCGCGAACTACGGGCGGGCCAACCGGCAGATGCTCGCCGAGGCCGCGCGAGGTGCCTTCGCCAGGGTGGTGAGGGATGGGCAGCTCGATCTCCTCTACGACGTCTCGCACAACCTCGCGAAGCTCGAGCGTCACCCGGTCGCGGGGGAGCTGAGGCCGCTGTGCGTGCATCGGAAGGGCGCAACCCGCGCGCTCCCGCCGGGTCACCCGGATCTTCCGGACGACCTCCGACCGTTCGGCCAGCCCGTGCTGATCCCCGGCTCGATGGGCACGGCATCCCACGTCATGGTGGGCGTGGAGGGCGGTGACGCCTTCGCGTCCACCGCGCACGGCGCCGGACGCACCTTGAGCAGGCACGCGGCCGCCCGGCGCATCGGGGGCCGAGCCCTCTGCGAACAGCTGGAAGCGTCGGGCATCTCGGTCCGTCCTCGCTCGTGGCGGGGCCTCGCGGAGGAAGCACCGTTCGCCTACAAGGATGTCGACGAGGTCGTTGGGACCTGTGAGCAGGCAGGGTTGGGCCGACGGGTCGCACGACTGCGGCCGATCGGGGTCGTCAAGGGCTGAGCCGACCACCGATCGCCCCGCCACCCATCGGCCGGATGGCCCCCATCGAGGGGGACCGTGAACCCTCTTCGTCGCATCCCGCTGCCGATACGGTCGGTTCCGGGAGGTAGAGGCCGATGAAGGCGAACGTTGGAGATCGGATCGTGGTTCGTGGTCACCACGTGGGCGAGCACGAGCGGGATGGCGAGGTCGTCGAGGTCCGCGGGCAGGACGGAGGTCCGCCCTACCTCGTGAGATGGTCGTCGGACGGACACGTCGGATTCGTGTTCCCGGGTCCGGACGTGACGATCGAGCACTTCAAGAGCCAAGCCAAGGTCACGAAGCCGCGCGCCGGCTGACGGCGTGCCGCAGCGCCCGGTAGACCAGACCTGGGTCGCCCATGCGGTGACGGAGCTCACGTTCGAGCGCGCCGATGGGAACCAGGTTCTGAGGTGCCCGAGGGTCGATGTGCGGTTCGGAGCCGACGATCGGCAGGAGTGCCGCCGTGCGGTCGGCGATCGTCCGGACGTCGTCTATTGGGCAGGCGGCCTGAGGCTTCACACCGCACGATCCCGGTCCACGAGTGGCCACCCTGCAGCATCGCGAGTCGCACGTACCAGGCGTACCGGCAGACGTCGGGGCGGTCGGCCGCGATCGTGAACAGCGGCGTGCGCTGTCCGGGCGCCAGCTCGGCGATCACCGCGTTCTGCTCGGGAGGCAGATACGTCACGCGGTGGCTCTTGACGTAGCCGATCACCGGGAGCGGCGCGAGCGGCCTGTTCAGCGGGCCGTCGGCCACGACGAACGCGTCGGTGGCGAGGTCAGACGCGAGCTCGCCCTCGGCCCGGCGCATCCGAGTGTGGAGCTCGGCGACGAGATGGGATGGATCGTCCGAGGCGGTCGTCGTCGACCGGTAGGGCGGTTCCAGGTCGACGGCCGGGAGTTCGTCGGCGTGGCCGCCGGCCAGGACCGCCCAGCGCTCGACCCGGACCGCGACGATCTCGGACGACCGCTCCGCTCGGTGCCATCGGGTGGCGCCGACGGCGAACGTCCCGCAGATCCCGGGGATGGGTCCGTTGGCCGCGTCTTCCAGCACGAGGCGAGCGTCGACCCTTCGTACCCCGTCCACGAACGCGACCTGGTCGCAGCCGTCATCGACGCCTTCCAGCGGCTCCCAGTCGGTCAGCTCGACCGTGGCGTCGATCGTCCCCTCGGCGGGAGCGAGCTGGTCGTCGGGATCGAAGGGTGCGCCGTACTCGGGGGCCCAGCCCTCGACGAACATCCGCGCCATGGGCGGATTCTAGTCACGAGCTCGGACGCGACCCGTTCGAGTGGAGCCGAAAGCGGTCGGTCGACACCCGGTTGGGGAGCAGCGGGAGCTGGATGGTCACGGAGGCGAGGGCCGGCCTACGCTCCGACCGACGAAGGCTCTACCTCGCGCGAGGCGATCGACCACGCCCCTTCCCGTGCATAGGTGAGGACGGACGTCCGCGTGGCGCTCGGGCAGCAGTGGGCGTCTCCCTCCGAGAACACCGCCTCCCGGACGACGAGACCCACGGGATCCGTCGAGAGGTCGATCGTCGTGTCGCAGGTCTTCTTCTCGAAGACCGTCGCGTTGCCGGCGAGGTCGAGCACGCGCCAGGTGCCGCACGCGCCCGAGCCGCCCGTGTCCTCGAACGTCAGCGCGTCCGGCGACCCGTCGCCGGTCGTGTCGCCGATGATCGCTCGGATCTGCACGACCCCGCGCGCCGGCGCGTCGCGGAAGCCGAACACCGGCCGCCACGGATCCGGCTCGCCTGGGAACCGCCGCCACGCGAGCAGGCCGTGCGCCTGGCGGAACGGATCCGTCTCCGGCTCGACGTAGGCGACCAAGATCGACGATCCGGCGGACGTCTCCGCGTACCAGACGTCGGTCACCGACGTGCCTGGGGGCACCAAGGCATCGGGCGGGACCTCGGACGTCTCGACGTCCCGATCGTACGAGGGCGGTGCGTCGGCCGGAACCCCCACCGGCTGGATCGTCGCGCTCGGCGTGAGGGTCGGCGTCGGCGCGGCCTTCCCGCTGCACGCCGCCGCGAGCACGGCGAGCGCCGTCACCCAGATCGCGCGCCGCATCATGGCAGCGTACCCATGCCGACGTAGGATTCCGCGATGACCGATCAGGACCTCACACCCAAGCCCGCGTCCGATTCGCGCGTGACCCTCACCCAGATGATGGAGGTCACCGACGCGAACGTGGCCGGCAACGTCCACGGCGGCGTGATCATGCGCCTGGTCGACACGGCTGCCGCGCTCGCCGCGATCCGGCACGCCGGGGGCCTGGCCGTCACCGTCTCGATCGACGAGATGGCGTTCCTGGAGGCGGTCCACATCGGAGACGTGGTCACGCTGCACGCCTCGGTGAACGACGTGGGCACGACCTCGATGGAGTGCGGTGTCCGCGTGGAGTCCGAGAACCCGATCACCGGCACGCGGGTCCACGCGGCGAGCGCTTTCCTCGTGTTCGTCGCGATCGACGACGACGGTCAGCCGCGCCCCGTGCCCCCCCTGTTGGCAGAGAGCGATACCGAGCAGCGCCGGCAACGGGAGGCCAAGCTCCGACGCCAAACCCGCATGGCCCATAAGGAAGCGCTGAAAGCCGCGCGCGCCGCCGAGCGTTCAGCTCGCTGAGGGCGGCCGGCGACGCTCCAGGGGGTGACCCAGGGCGAGCGGGCCGGAAGACCCGTGCTGCCCAGGGGCCTCGGTGCGAGCGTGAATCTAGGAGGTGACCAGGATGGACGAGATCACGACCGACGATGAGTTGCGCCGCATGGCGATCGAACGGATCCACAAGCGCTCGGACTTCAAGGCGCACCTGCTCGCGTACGTCTTGGTGAACGCGTTCCTGGTGGCGATCTGGGCCGTGACCGGCGCGGACTTCTTCTGGCCGATCTTCCCGATCCTCGGGTGGGGGATCGGCGTCGCGTTCAACGCCTGGGACGTCTACCGGCGTCCGTTCCCGACCGAGGCGCAGATCCAACACGAGATCGACGGGCTCCGCGAACCCCGATGAGGGGGAAGGCCGCGCAGGGGCGTGGCGCTCAGGGGCGTGGGAGGATGGAGGTCCACGACCCGAAAGGCCGCGACCTCCGTGACCGAAGGATCCTCCGGCGCCCGTGACCGGCTGACCACAGCCGACGGCGTCCTCGCTTTCTACCGGCTGGACGCCACCGCTGCGAACGAGCGTCTCCCCAAGACCGTCAGGATCCTGCTCGAGAATCTGCTGCGTCGCGCCGGCACGCGCGACGTGTCCGACGAGGACGTGGCCGCTCTCGCCGCCTGGCCGGGTCCAGCCGGCGACATCGCGTTCATGCCCGGTCGCGTGCTGATGCAGGATCTCACGGGCGTGCCGGCGATCGTCGACCTGGCCGCGATGCGCTCCGCAACGGCGCGCGCCGGCGGCGATCCCGCCCGCATCGACCCATTGGTGCCGGCCGACCTGATCATCGACCACTCCGTCCAGGTGGATCTCTTCCGCACGCCGGAGGCCTACGAGGCCAACATCGGGTTCGAGTACGGACGCAACGGCGAGCGGTACGCGCTCCTGCGCTGGGCGCAGCAAGCGTTCGACGGTCTCCGCGTCGTGCCGCCGGGGGCCGGGATCTGTCACCAGGTCAACCTGGAGCACCTCGGTCAGGTGGTCACCGTGCGCGATGGGATCGCGTTCCCCGACACGCTCGTCGGGACCGACTCGCACACGACGATGATCAACGGCCTCGGCGTGTTGGGGTGGGGCGTCGGTGGGATCGAGGCCGAGGCCGCGATGCTCGGTCAGCCGATGTTCCTCTCGCAGCCGATCGTCGTGGGGATCCGCATGAACGGTGCGTTGCCTCCCGGTTGCACGGCGACGGACCTGGTGCTCACGCTGACCGAGATGCTCCGCGCGCACGGTGTGGTCGGGCGCTTCGTCGAGTTCTTCGGCGACGGGCTCTCCTCGCTGTCGATCGCCGATCGCGCGACGCTATCCAACATGTGTCCCGAGTACGGCGCCACCGCCTCGTACTTCCCCATCGATGCCGAGACGCTCCGGTACCTGACGTTCACCGGTCGCGGCGATCGCGTCGACCTCGTGGAGCGCTACACGAAGGAGCAGGGGTTGTTCCGCGCCGACGGGGACGCGGACCCCATGTTCAGCGAGGTCCTCGAGCTGGATCTCTCGGCGATCGAGCCCTCGCTCGCCGGGCCGAAGCGCCCGCAGGACCGGGTGGCCCTGCCCGACGTGTGGACGTCGTTCGTCGCGGCGTACCGCGACGGCACCGAGCCCGATCCGAAAGCGGTCGAGGTCGGCCGGTTCGTCGACGAAGGCGGCAACCCGCGCCAGGAGACGCTGCCGGGCAGCGGGCACGTGATCGATGTCGCCGAGGCCGATCCGGACCGTGTGCGCGACGGGTCGGTCGTGATCGCGGCCATCACCAGCTGCACGAACACCTCGAACCCATCGGTGATGCTCGCCGCGGGCCTGCTCGCGAAGAAGGCGGTGGAGGCCGGTCTGGCGACCAAGCCCTGGGTGAAGACGAGCCTCGCGCCCGGGTCACGGGTCGTGACCGACTACCTGGACCGGGCCAACCTGACGCACTACCTCGACGAACTGGGGTTCGCGTTGGTCGGTTATGGGTGCACCACCTGCATCGGGAACTCGGGGCCGTTGCCCGGCGAGGTGTCGCGCGCCGTCGACGACGGCAACCTGAACGTCGTCGCGGTGCTCTCGGGCAATCGCAACTTCGAGGGGCGGATCCACCCGCAGGTGCGCGCGAGCTACCTCGCCTCGCCGCCCCTCTGCGTCGCGTACGCGCTCGCCGGACGTGTGGACGTCGACCTGACGACCGAGCCGATCGGAGACGGTCTCGACGGGCCCGTGTTCCTGGCGGACATCTGGCCGACGCCGGCCGAGGTCGCGGACGCGATCGCCACATCGGTCGAGCCCGGTCAGTTCGAGCGGGAGTACGCGCGGATCTGGGACGGGGACGAGCACTGGGCCGGGCTCCCGTCGCCGGCGGGGCCGATGTACTCGTGGGATCCCGGCTCGACCTACGTGCGCGAGCCGCCCTTCGTCGAGGGCGACGCTCCGGTCACGCTCGGCGACATCGAGGGAGCCCGGGTCCTGGTCAAGGTCGGGGATTCGATCACCACCGACCATATCTCCCCCGCCGGCGCGATCAAGGCGGACTCGCCGGCGGGGGAGTACCTGCGCGCGCACGGTGTCGAGCCGCGCGACTTCAACAGCTACGGCGCGCGTCGCGGGAACCACGAGGTGATGATGCGCGGCACGTTCGCGAACATCCGCCTTCGCAACGAGCTCGCCCCCGGGACCGAGGGTCCATGGACCACGTTTCACCCGACCGGGGAGACGATATGGGTCTTCGACGCTTCGGGCCGCTACCGCGAGGCGGGGACGCCGCTCGCAGTGGTCGCCGGCAAGGAGTACGGCTCGGGCTCGTCGCGCGACTGGGCCGCCAAAGGACCGGCGCTCCTCGGCGTCCGGTTCGTACTGGCCGAGAGCTACGAGCGGATCCACCGCTCGAACCTCGTGGGCATGGGGATCCTCCCGCTGCAGTTCGCGCCGGGGGAGTCGGCCACCTCGCTCGGGCTCACCGGCCGCGAGACGTTCACGGTGCGTGGCCTCGCCGACGGCGTGCGTCCCGGCCAGGATGTGACGGTCGAGGTCGAGCGCGAGGACGGGAGCACGTCGGCGTTTACCGCGATCGTTCGCATCGACGGCGCCGCCGAGGCGGAGACGTTCGCGAGCGGCGGGCTGCTGCGGATGGTGCTCCGGCAGCTCGCCGAGGGCTGAGACGCTCTCCGACGAACGGCACAACGGAACGGGGCCCGTGAGGGCCCCGTTCCGTACGCTCGCCCGAGGTGGGTCAGACGAGCTGGTGTTGAGTGGGTTGCGTCTCGCGCTGGAACACCGTCCCCTTGTGCCAGGGGGTTCCCAGCGCCGGGAGCACGTACCGGTCGACGCCGTAGTAGCCCGCGTTCCTCCAGGCGAGGACCAACATGACCTCGATCACGAAGAACAGCGGGTTGACACCGGCCACGCCGGCGAGCCCGAAGGAGACCGTCAGCAGCCCCGCGAAGAAGGCCGCGATCCCGACGAACAGGCCGATGATCAACGCGATCCCGATCGCGACCTCACCGAGTGCGATCAGCTTCGCGAAGAAGGACGCCTGCCCCGGGTGGGCCATCCAGTTCAGGAAGCTCGCGTACCACCCGTAGTTGACGGCGGAATGCGGGCCTTGCCCTGCGCCCGACGCCGCGAATCCCAGGAAGCCCTGGAGGGGCTCCGAGGTCTTCAGCCAGGACTGGTCCGTGAACGCCCAGTGCCAGGTCCAGAACCCACCATCCGTCCCCGTCACCTTGTCCCACCCTGCGTGCAACCACTCGTAGCCGAGGTACAGGCGCGCCACGAGCCAGATCACCGCTGCGCCGTGCGACATGAAGAGCCACTTCGCGAACCTCGGCTCTTCGAGCTCTACATCCTTCTGCATCGCTCCCACCTCCCAAGACTCTCTGGATGCAGCTTCAGCGGCGGAGGAGCCGGGCACACCGGCCGGGGGACCCGGTGCGTCCGGGACCTTCGGGCAGGGCGGCTCAGCCGTCGCTCGCACGGCTCGCGAGGGCGACGTCGGCGGGCGGGAGCTGCAGGCGGATCCGGCAGTCGACGACCCGCACCCCCTGCGACTGCACGATGACGGGGTTGCAGTCCATCTCGGCGATCTCGGGGTGCGTGTCGGCCAGCGCGCTCACCCGGAGGATCGCGTCCACTAGGGCGGGGACGTCGGCAGGAACCGCTCCACGGAACCCGTCGAGCAGCGGGAACGAAGCGAGTGACCGCACCATCTCGTCGGCGTCCAGGTCGGTGATCGGCGCGACCCGGATGGCCACATCGCGCTGGAGTTCCACCGTCACGCCGCCCCCGCCGCATGCGATGACCGGGCCGAACACCGGATCCGTCACGACGCCGATCAACATCTCGACGCCCCCATCGATCTGTTCTTGGATGAGGAAGCCCTCGAGCGTCTCACCGGCGTCCGCCACTCGCTGCTGCATCGCGCGGGCCTCGTCGAGGACGTGGTCGGCATCGAGCCCGACACGGACGGCACCCGCCTCGGTCTTGTGCAGCGGTCCTGTGCCCTTCAGGACGATCCGGCCCTCGAACCCGGCTGCCGCTTCCGCGGCAGCCTCGGGATCTGCCGCCCTCACGCTGCGCGCCGACGGGATCCCATAGCACGCGAGGAGCCGTTCGGCATCCTCGCCGCTCACCCATCCTTCGCCGCGTCTCAAGGCGGCGGCGATCACGGCGATGGCCTCGTCATCGCGCAGGTCGTCGAACGCCGGCACCGTTCCCTCGGGCCGATCGCGCCACGACCGGTACCTGACCGCGCGCGCCAGCGCGATCGCCGCTTGCTCGGGGTAGCGGAACGAGGGGATCCCGACACCCGGGGCACGGAGCGCGTCCGGCATGCCGCGCGCCGACAGGAAGCACGAGAGCACCGGGATCGGGTCGCTGAGCGCCCCGATCGCGGCGACAAGCTGCCGCGCGATCTCCGGCGCCGAGGCTTCGAGCGGCGGGATGTAGATCACGATCATCGCGTCGATGCCCGGATCGGCCGCCACGATGCCGATCGCACGGCCGTAATCCTCCGCGCCGGCCGACGCGATCATGTCGACGGGGTTGCTCACGGACGACGCCGGCGGGAGGAACGACCGCAGCTCGTCCACGGTCGAGGCGTCCAGCTCCGGGACGACGAGGCCGTTCGCCTCGCAGGTGTCGGCGCACAGGATCCCCAGGCCGCCGGCGTTCGTCACGATCGCCACGCGGTTGCCCGCCGGCAACGGCTGTCCCGCCAACAGTGTCGCGACGTCCAGCATCTCCTCCAGCGTGTCCGTGCGGATCACGCCGTTCTGACGGAAGAGCGCGTCGACGGTGGCGTCGGATGCGGCCAGGAGGGCGCCGGTGTGCGACGTCGCGGCACGACGGCCCGCCGGGCTGCGCCCGGACTTAACGGCGACGATGGGCTTGTGGGCGCCAACCCTGCGAGCCAGCTTGCCGAACCGCCGCGGATCGCCGAACGATTCGAGGTAGAGGAGCACGACGTCAGTGTTCGGATCGTCGTCCCAGTAGCTCAGGAGATCGTTGCCCGAGACGTCGGCCTTGTTCCCGACGGAGACGAAGGTGGAAAGCCCAAGACCGAGCTCGGCGGCCTGGTTCATCACGGCGATGCCGAGCGCACCGCTCTGGGACAAGAACCCGACACGGCCCGACGGCGGCCAGGCGGTCGAGAACGTCCCGTTCAGCTGGATCTCGGGATCCGTGTTCACGACGCCCATGCAGTTCGGACCGACCAACCGCATCCCCGATGCCCGGCACACGCCGACCAGCTCCCGTTGGCGCACGAGCCCATCGTCACCCGTTTCCCCGAATCCCGCCGAGATCACGACCAGCCCTCGGACCCCTTTGTTTCCGCAGGCCCGTGCGACGTCCAGGACGTCAGCGGCCGGCACCGCGATGAACGCCACGTCGACCTCCCCGGGCACGTCTGCGATGCTGGGGAAGGACGGGATACCCTGCACCGCCTCGGTGTTGGGGTTCACGGCGTGCACGACCCCCGCGAACGGCTGCGCGAGCAGGTTGTGTAGGAGGCGTCCGCCGATGGAATCGCGGTCGCGCGAAGCGCCGATCACGGCCACGGAACGCGGCTGCAGGATCGAGCGGACGGCGTTCGCGGCCGCGACCCGCTCCCGGTCGGCGAACGCGCGAAGCGTCTCCTCGGTGATCTCGGTCGGGAACTCGATGTCCACGGCGCCCGGGACCGCGCGCAGGTGGATCGGGAAGCCGCTGCGACGGAAGACGTTCACCATACGGTGGTTCTCTGGGAGCACCATCGCGTGGAACCAGGAGATGCCTGCGTCATCGGCCGCACGCGCGAGATGAGCGATGAGGATGGAGCCCAGGCCGTGGCCCTGGAACTCGTCGGCGACACTCACGCTCACGTCGGCTCGTGAAGCGTCAGGTTCGCGGATGTACTGCGCACCCGCCACCACCCGCCCTTCCTCGCCGCCCACGAACGCCAGCAGGGTCAAGTGGTCGACGAAGTCGGTCTCGGTCGCCCGTCGCGCGATGTCGCTGACGTCCACGGACGCGCCCCAGAACCGGAGGTATCGGCTCTCGTCCGAGAGGCCGATCAGGTAATCCTCAACCCGCTCGCGGTCGTCGGGTCGGGCCGGACGTACCAGCACCGTTGTCCCATCGCGGAGCACGACGTCCGCGACCCGCTGAGCGGGATAGCCGGCCGGGCGCTCGCTCATGGGAACCCCGCCGCCGGCTACTCGTTCGTGCCGGGGGTGGTGGTGTGGCGGGCGAGGTAGGCGGCGGCTTCGGCGCGCCGGGCCACCTCGAGTTTGGAAAGGATGCTCGAGACGTAGTTCTTCACCGTCTTCTCGGCCAGCTGCAGCTCGTCGCCGATCTCGCGGTTCGTTCGCCCGTCCGCGACGAGCGTCAGGATGCGCTCCTCCTGCGGCGACAGCCGGGCGAGCTTCTCGTCCTTCATGAGGTGCTTGCCCCTACGGAGTCGGTCGAGGACGGCGCTCGTGACGGCCGGGTCGAGCAGACTCTCCCCAGCGCCTACCGCCCGGATCGCGCGCAACAGGTCGTCCGATCGAACCTGCTTCAGCACGTACCCTGAGGCGCCCGCCATGATCGAGGCGAACAGCGCTTCGTCGTCGGCGAACGAGGTGAGCATCAACACCTGGGTCTTCGGGTGCTTCGCGCGGATCTCGCGGGTCGCCTCGATCCCGCTGCCGTCGATGAGCCTGACGTCCATCACCACGACGTCGGGCCGTGAGCGGTCGGCCTCGTCGATCGCCTCACGCACCGAACCGGCCTCAGCGCTGACGACGATGTCGTCCTGCGACTGGAGCATTGCGCGGATCCCGTTGCGCACGATCTCATGATCGTCGACGAGCATCACGCGCAGCGGAACCTGCTTCGCGGTCATGGAGAGAGATGCTAGTCGCCGCGGGGCGTCGCGTCCGTCGATGCGGTGATCGACACGTCTGCGATCAGGGCGGAGGCGACCCGGTCCAGGAAGTCCTTCAGCGTCGCCTCCGCCACCCGGAACAGCAGGGTGCGGTCGATGGCTCGGCCGATCGTCCCGAACGGGGGCTCGTACCGGGCGCTCATCGCGAGCTGCGAGCGGTTCGGTCCCAGGGGGGCAACCTCCAGGTCGGCCTCCAGCGACGGGAAGAGCCCCGATGCCCCCGTGGCCGTCCAGCGAAGCGGCAGGATCAGCTTCGATGCCGCACGGACGGGCTGACCGAACTCGATCGCGACGCGCCGGGCGACCCTGACGTCATCGCCGAACCCGACCTCGGCAAGCAGGGTGTCGCCCCTGAGGTTCGCCTGCTCGGCCAAGCCGGGAACCCACGTCTGCGGATCCTGTGTGAGGGCGCGTTCCACGCGCGCAGGGTCGATCGGCAACTCGACGAAGTACCGCGCGAACATGTCAGTCAGTGTCCGTGCCTGCCGGGCGAGCCCGCAGGGTCGGAGGTCCCTCCCGAGCCGGGACCTCCGACACCCTCGTCGTCGCACCTCGATAGGCACACTCGTCGCCATACGCGTGGAAGGAGTTGCACATGCACGGTTCGATGCGAAGGTGGGCGCTCGGAGCGGGGTTGATCGCGACCGTCCTCGTCGGCGCCGCTTGCAGCGGCGGATCGAGTGAGCTGAGCGGCGGCGGCGGCGAACAGGCGGCCGCGGCACCGGCGAAAGCCGAGGTGATGCTCTCGGACTTCAAGATCGAGCCGACGACGATCTCGGTGCCTGCCGGCCAGCCGGTGGAGTTCACGGTGATGAACCACGGCCAGGCCCAGCACACGTTCGCCGTCGACGTCAACGGCAAGACGTTTGCGACGGATCTGATCGACCCGAACGGCACCGCGACGCTCGACGTCCCCACGCTCGAGGCGGGGGTCTACACCGCCTACTGCACGGTGCCGGGTCACAAAGACCTGGGGATGATCGCGACGGTGATGGCCGGCTCCGATACGGCCGCAGGCGCCGGTTCCTCATCGGGTTCGATGTCGTCGAACATGACCGCACAGCAGATGGCAGACATGCACAAGGCGGGGGTCGAGGCGTTCCTGGCCGGCAAGGAGACGGACACGCAGGGCAACCAGTTGCTGGAACCCACGATGGACGGCAACACCAAGGTGTTCGAGCTGACCGCGCAGAACGTCAAGTGGGAGACATCGAAGGGGCAGTTCGTAGACGCGATGGCGTTCAACGGGCAGATCCCGGGGCCGCAGATCGACGTCAGCTACGGCGATCACATCCGGATCATCCTGCAGAACCAGTTGGACCAGCCCACGACCCTGCACCTCCACGGCATGACCGTGCCGAACAGCCAGGACGGCGTTCCGTACGTGACTCAGGACCCGATCATGCCCGGGCAGTATTGGACCTACGAGTTCGATGTGAGGGATCCTCCGGGGATGTACGTCTACCACTCGCACTTCAACTCGACGGAGCAGGTCGGAGCAGGGCTCTACGGTGCGCTGATGGTCGAGCCGAAGGGCGGCGCGTGGCCGTATCGCGCGCTGACCGTGAACGACCAGACCGGGTTCACCACCCTGGGCGCGCCGGTGACGGTGAACGATGAGACCACCCTCTTCCTGGGCGACGGCCCGTTGGGGTACGTGCTGAACGGCAAGTCGTTCCCCGCCACGACACCGATCGTGGCCAAGAAGGGCGACTGGGTTCTGATCCACATGGCGAACGACGGGTCGATGCTGCATCCGATGCACATGCACGGATATCATTTCGAAGTCGTTGCGCAGGACGGATTCCCGCTTGAGCAGCCATACATGGCCGACACGCTCGTGATCGCGCCGGGGCAGCGGTTCGACGTGTTGGTCCACGCGGTCTACCCCGGGGCGTGGGCGTTCCACTGCCACATCCTTCCGCACGTGGAGGGTCCGCAGGGCATGTACGGCATGGTGACCGCGCTCGTGGTGCAGTAAGTAGTCTGGTGCAGACTAGTTGCGAGGTGGGGCCGGGTTCGCCCGGCCCCACGTGCGTCTAGAGGGGTAGCGAGATGCGGACGGCGGTGCCTTCGCCCGCGCGGCTGTCGATATCCATCGTTCCACCGAGCGAGCCGACGCGGTCCCGCAGGTTGGCGATCCCCAGTCCGCCCGACTTGCCGTCCAGCTCGAACCCGCGTCCGTCGTCGTCGATCTCCAGGAACGCCGATCCGCCGTTGCGCCGGAGCGACACGCGGCAGGTGGCGGCTTTCGCGTGGCGTCCCACGTTGGACAGCGCCTCGCGCGTGAGCTGCACGACGTCGGATGCGACGGAGGCCAGCTCGGAGGCGACCGTGGGATCGACGTCCACCACCGTGACGACGTCCGATCGCGCCTCGAAGTCGGAACCCAGTTCGCGGAGCGCCTGATCCAGCTGGCGATCGGCGAGGATCCCTGGTTGGAGACCGAAGATGTAGTTGCGCAGGTCGCGGATGGCGCGGTCGATGTCTTCGACGGCGCCCTCGATCCGGGAGGCGATCCCAGGGTCGGCCGCGAGGGCGACCGCCCCCTGCAAGCTCATCCCGACCGCGAACAATGACTGGATCACACCGTCGTGCAGTTCCTTCGCGATGCGTTCCCGTTCGTCGAGGACCTCCAGTCGGCGGAGCTCCCTCTGAGCGTGCTCACTCTCCTCGTAGAGCCGGGCGTTCTCGACGGCCACGCCGACCTGGGTCGCGAGCACGACGAGGATACGCTCGTCGTCGTCGGTGAACGCCGAGGCGCCTTTCTTCTCGGCGAGGTAGAGGTTCCCGAAGATCTTGCCGCGCGCCATGACGGGCGCCCCGAGGAGCGAACGCATCGACGGATGATTCGGCGGGAATCCCGAGGAGCGAGGATCCGCGGTGAGGTCGTCGATCCGTAGAGGGACACCTTCGGAGATGATCAGCCCGAGGATCCCGTGGCCCGTCGGGGGATCGCCGATCGCCGTGCGCTCCTCCGGCGTGACCCCCTCGGTGATGAACCGCTCGATCCGTCCTTCCTCCCCGAGCACGCTCAGGGCTCCGTAGCGGGCGTTCGTGATGTCGGCCGCGAGCTCGACGATCCGTTGCAGGACCACGTCGAGCGTCAGCTCGGAGGCGAGCGCGAGACCGGCCTCGATGAGCAGGTCCGAGCGATCGCGGGCGATCCGATCGGTCATGACCAGAGCCTATCGCGACGAAGGAAGGGGTCTCGCCCCTTCCTTCGTCTGCCCTTCCCGAGCCTTGAACGGCTACACGGCCACGCGGAAGGACTCGGCCGGACGCGGCTCGGGAGTTGCCGTTGGAAGCTCCACGAGCTCCGTCCGCCTCCCTACACCCTGCACGCTATCGGGTGACGCCGCCGGACCGGCAGGGTCCTTGGGCCGCTTCGTAGGGGGACCTCGGACGGATGCGGGGGTCGCTGAGCCCTCGTACGGTGAAGGTGGCCATCACGCACGAGGGGAGGTGACACGAGATGGTCGGCTACTGGGACGAGATGTTCGCGCTTGAGCGCCGCGTCGATGAGTTGATGCGGTCGTTCTTGGGCACGCGCACGACCCCGGTCTTCAAGGAGTTCATGCCCACGACGGACGTGTTCGATCGCGAGGGCGATCTGGTCGTTCGGGTGGAGCTCCCGGGGCTCGACGTCGAGAAGGACGTGAAGGTGAGCGTCGAGGAGGGGGCGTTGGTGATCACCGGTGAGCGTCACCACAAGGAGGAGGTCAAGGAAGAGGCCTACTACCGGATGGAGACGTCCTACGGAGCGTTCACCCGGCGCGTCCCGCTCCCTGATGGGGTCGACGAGGACACGATCACGGCGGACTACAAGGACGGCGTGCTCGAGGTCGTCGTGCCCAAGGGCGCGGCACAGATCGAGGCTCCGAAGATGAAGGAGATCCCGGTCCACACCGCGAAGCCGATCAAGGCCGCCTAGACTCAAGCGGGAGGCAAGGTCATGGGGTCCGACGAGCCGATGACTCGCTGGACCTCATGGCCGATGATGTGAGGAGGTGGGCCCGAATGACGCATACCGTCGCAGACGTGATGACGAGCGATGTCGTGACCGTCGATGAGGAGGCTTCGTTCCGGCGTCTGGTGGGCTTGATGCATGAGTGCCGGGTGAGCGCGGTTCCGGTGGTGGACGATGACGGACGCATCTTGGGCGTCGTCTCAGAGGCCGACCTCCTCGTGAAGGAGGACCCGGATGTGTTCATCCCGCACCTGATCGACCGACGGGCCCGGCGCGTCGAGCGCGGCAAGGCCGTGGCGGCCGTCGCCGCCGGGTTGATGACGGCGCCGGCGGTGACGATCGGACCCCAGGCCACCGTGACGGAGGCGGCACACCGGATGCGCGATGAGCATGTGAAGCGCCTCTTCGTCACGGACGAGGCAGGGAAGGTGATCGGCGTCGTGTCGCGAGTGGATCTGCTCCTTCCCTTCCTGCGGCCCGACGGCGAGATCGCCGACGCGGTCGACCAGGTCATCCGCGCGGAAGAAGGCACGCTTCCCGACACGTTCCAGGTCACCATCGCGGACGGCGTCGTGGATGTCTCTGGTCGGGTCGAGCGGCGGACGATCGCCCCGGAGTTGGTCGCGAAGATCCGGGGCATCGAGGGCGTCGTCGGCGTCGACTCCCATCTGACGTGGGACCTCGACGACACCGTGAGCGCCGGGTTCGGCGCGGGATGGGTCGGCGTCTGAGGCGTCAGGCGGCCGGCACGCCTTCTGTCGTTGAAGGCGCCGGGCGAGCGGGACGCGCGACGGCTGCCCTTGGCGGGCGGAACCCATAGGTGAGTCCGCGGACGACCAGCAGGAACAGCACGAGGCACCACCAGCGGAGGGGATCCCGCAGAACCGACGAACGGCGATAGAACCAGGGCCATGCGCCGGCGCCGACGCGTTCCCGACGTCCCGGCAGGGATGCTCCTTCGCCTGCGGCGCCTGCATGATCGAAGGGCTCCCCTGCCGTCAGAACCTCGGTTGTTCGGCGCGTCCAGGGCTCGGGGGCGGGGGCCGAGCGGCATGTTCGTGACGACCCTCGGTCACCGGCTGATCGGCTCGTGGGTTCCTTGCTGACCGTTGGTGAGGGATGCGTCGGGCTGTGCCCACAGGCGCGCGGTGGTTCGGTACTGAGTGTCGGTCCGACCGTTCGGGTATCGCATGTCCGGTCCCGTTGGGCGGCGGATCGTTCGAACCGTCAAGGCCGCTCGGTAGACCGGGTGCCACCCCGGCTGGCGTCGCCCTCACGATCACGACCGGCACCGGAGGCTTCGCGAACGACGGCCGAGGCCGAGAACGAGGTGCCTGCTCCGCGATCGGGTGCGCCACCGGAGCCGTGGCTCCGTCCGGTCCCTTTCGGACGGCGCGGTCGGGGAGTGGAGCCCGCTGCGAACGCCGCTCAGAGTTCAGCCCGCGAAGCAAGAGGAGGAACAACAAGATCGCGGCCGACACCACGTACATCCAGAACATGGCCGGGCGTTTGGAGTCGGTTCCGGTCATGAGCCCGTGCATCAGCGCGAGTGCGAACGCGGGCACCGACAGTGCGTGGGTCCGCCGCCACCACTTGGTACCGATCAGCTTGCGGCCCCACGAAGTAGCGAGGACGCCGAGGACCAACACGAACATCGAGGCGATCCCGAGGGAGACCCCGATCGGGCGGTAACTCGCTCGCATCGGGATCAAGAGGTCGAGGGGTGTGAACGGCATGAACTTGTCAACGAGCAGGAACCCGAGGTGCATCGCGAGGAACAGCAAGCCTGACGTCGAGAGCGCCTGGTGTAACGCGATGGACGTCGGTTTGGGGATCTTCTTGCCGAAGACAGACGTTGTGGCGATGAGCCCCCACGCGACCGAGCCCCACAGCATGAGGAATGCCCCGATGCCGGCCGCGCGGATGACGTTCCACTCGATCACGCGATCACCTCCGCCGAACGTGTCTGCTCGATCGGCGCGGCCCCGAAGCTCGTGACGATCTCGCCTGACTCCATCACCAGCGTGGCGGCCACTCGATCCAGGACCGCCGGTCCTCCAAGCAGAGCCGCCTTCGACCAGATCTCTGCTTGCGTGCATGACTCAGCCCAAACCGTCGCTTGCAGCACACCGGTTAAGGCCGGGAGCGACGTCCTCGGGTCGATCAGGTGGTGCGCGCCCGTTCCCCACGAGCGGACGGTGACCGAGGACGTGGCCAGTGCCCCGGCCTCCAGGCGCAGTCGGAGCGCCTCGGCCCCTGTCGCCTGCGGGTCCTCGATCGCGATGTCGATGCCACCTTCGGGAGCGTCACCGGCGATCCGGAGGTCCCCGCCCGCGTCGACGATCGCCCACGGGAGCGCGTCGAGGGCCTCGGCCGCAAGGTCGACCGTCCAGCCCTTCGCGATACCGCCGAAGTCGAGCTCCGCGCCTTCGGGCAGCCTCAGCCGGCCCCCGCGGAGCTCAACGTCTCGCCAAGCACCGCAGGTGATCGCGTCCTTGATCAGCAGATCCCGGAAGTCGCGACGGATCGCGAGGACCTCCTCGTCGATCGTGTCTTGTCCCGCGTTCCGCGCGCGGACCTCAGCGAAGTCGCGGTCGTACCCGGCCGCACGAAGGGCCGGAAGGACCGTCGGGTCGAACAGGCCGCCCGTGTCTTCGGCCGCCTGGAGTGCGACCCGCGTGAGCGCGGCGAAGGGACGCGAGACGGCCACCCAGCTGCCCGCCCTCTCGTTCACACGGCAGAGCTCGCTCTCCGAACGGAACCTCGAGAATCGCGCGTCATGGCCGGCGAACAGGGTCGCGACGCGCTCGGTAGCGGTCTGCATCTGATGGAGGTCGGTTCCGGGAGCCGCGATCAGCTCCACCCGGGTTCCCATCGCCTTGAACACGTGGCGGAGGGGGTCGCGCCCTTCCTCAAAGCTCAGCATGGGTGCGTCCCACACGTCGCCGCGACCGGCGGGGCCGCCGGTGCGTACACGTAGTTGATCGGTCCGGCGCCGCTCGTCGAGACCGATGATGAGGCCGACTTCGTGTAGATGATCTTCTTGGTGATGACCACCACCACCGGCCGGCGCGGTTGCCCGACGACGGCGGTCGAGGACGCGGCCCCCTGGGCCGGCTTCGGCATCAGACCGAAGAGGGCGAGTGGCGAGAGGAAGCTCAGTCCGCCGAGGGTCCACGCCCACACCCGGACGAGGCCCCGACTCGCGCGTTTAGGCCTGGATGCGGCGCGCGCGTGAAGCTCGGGACGCTCCGGCTCCGGGTGCCGGCCGGCAGCTTCCATGGCGTCGTTCATGGCTCTCCGTTCTTGTCGGGGCTCGATGGATCAGGTGCACGGGTGAGGGGAACCGATCGAGATCAGTCGTCGCCTTCGCCGCCCTCGCCATCGTCGCCTTCACCGCCGGCTGCGTGGCTGCCGCTCGTGGTCGCTACCGGGGGGACCGTGGCGACGGGCGCCGAAACCACCACCGTGCGGGCGGCGGGTGAGCTCGGCGGCGTCGGTGCCTTCTTGTGGATGACGATGGTCCGGTGTTTGACGATCGGCTTGATCGCCTTCGGACCCGCCGTCGCCGCCTGTGCGGCGGCCGAGGTCGCTGCGGTCGTGCCCAGTCCCCAGTTGAAGGAGACCGCGGCCGCTCCCGCGACGAAGGACGCCGTGAGCGCCCCAGCCGTCGCGAGCGCAGACTTCTTGTTCATCCCGCACCTCCTCGTCGTGTGATGACACGTTAGGTCGAGGCTGCTGAAGGGCGGCCCAACGTATGGTCATCTCCTCCTTAAGAGCTCTGTGCGAGGCGAGAACCTCGACCTGTCCGATGCGATCGACCGCGTCGGCTGATCGGAGAAGGAGCTACGCGACCGGCGGCGTTGCCATCAACGTCATGGCCGTTCGGAGCGATCGCTGCCGGTCTGTGGCGCCATACGGCGCTGTGCGTCCGACAGGATCTGCTCGAGGGTGCTCGGGTGCTCTGGCTCGTACAACGCGCTCCCGACGGAGAGTGAGAGCGCGCGCGGCGTATCCAGCCGTGCGTCGTGCACCGCGATCGCCTCGACCAGCCGGGAGAGGACGAGCGTCTCGGCGCCGCGCGCCTCCCCCGTGAGCAGGACGCAGAACGTGTCGACGGCGATCCGGGCGGGGACGTCCGAATCGCGGATCGCCTCGAGCAGGACCGAGGCGGCGTCGCGCGCGAGGGCGCCCGCGTCGTCCGCGCCACCGCGGGTCAGTTCGCTGACGCGGACGAACAGGAACACGACGGGGGTCTGGTCGCGATCGGCCATGCGCAGGTGATGCTCCGCGATCGAGGCGAAGCCGCGGAGGTTCGGGAGGCCCGTCTCGTCGTCCAATGTCGCGAGCTCGCGCCGGAGGCCGCGCAGCGCGGAGGCGTACCGGAGGGCCCTGGGAAGCAGGCCGCGCGGGATCGACCCGCGAACCAGATGATCCTCGGCGCCCGCGTGCACCGCGATCGCGCCGTTGGCCGCCGCGTCCGGCTCGGTGACGACGACGACCGCCGCGGCCGGTATGCGGGCTCGGATCATGCTCAGCGCCTCGAGCGGCGTCGTGGCATCGAGCGAGAGCAGGACGACGTCGACGGCTCGGGGAGTTTCGCCACCGTCGAGCCGATCCACGCGCTCCACGAGGATGCCTTCATCCTGGGCGAGTTCGTCGATGAGGTCGTCGTCGATACCGACGGCGAGGATCGAGATGGGTTCGTTGGCCATGCGACGCCTCCGCTCTGGTCGCGGGTCATCCTAGTGCCCGACGGGCGAACGCCGATGTCACGAACCCTCCACAGAGATGCCACGCTCGGGTGCGTGGGTCGGCCTGAAGCACCCGGGTAGGCTGGCTGAACGATGGCCGCCGACCCAAGATCCGCCCGCCCGCCGCACGTTCGAGGCCGCCTCGTCCGCGCATC
Organism: uncultured Actinomycetes bacterium; assembly: GCA_963695975.1. Taxonomy (GTDB): domain Bacteria; phylum Actinomycetota; class UBA4738; order UBA4738; family HRBIN12; genus JBBQVZ01. Next base: position 120,582 of record CAVOIB010000004.1, read on the forward strand.
GGTTGGGGTCATGGCGACCCTCGCGCTCGTGATCGCGGCGACCTCGGCCTACGCCTACGTCACGTACAACCAGGCGGCTGGCGACATCGGACGGATCGAAGATGTGCCGGGCGGCGGCGTGCAGCACGACTTCGGCCCGTGCGCCGACAACGTCTGCAACTACCTGATCCTCGGCAGCGATTCGCGGAAAGGGCTGTCGGCGCAGGAGCAGGTTCAATTCGGCACGGATCAAGCGATCGGAGGCTCGAATCGTTCGGACGTCATCATGTTGGTGCACACGGACCCGCGCCTGCAGAAGGCGATCGTCCTTTCCTTCCCGCGCGATCTCTGGGTGAACATCCCGGGGCGCGGCCAGGACAAGATCAACGCGGCGTTCGAGGGCGGACTCGAACATGGCGGCGCGCAGCTGGTGGCCAAGACCGTGGAGCAGTTGAGCGGACTGAGGATCAACCACGTGCTGTTCGTCGACCTCGCCGGGTTCCAGGGCATCGTCCAGACGCTCGGCGGTGTCACGATGTGCATCCCCGCGAACCTCGCCGATCCGTCGACCGGCCGTGTGCAGGATCCGCTCACCGGGCTTGACGTCGCCCCTGGCTGTCAGCACCTCGACGCCTATCAGGCGCTCGCCTACGTCCGAACGCGCCACCTCCCTTGCGACCTGATCCCCGACTTCTCGCGTATCGGTCGCCAGCAGCAGTTCCTCCGCGCGGTGCTGAACCGCATCCTGACGCCGAGCGAGATCGCGAAGGCCCCGTCGTTGATCCGGCCCATCGCGCACAACCTGGTCGCGGACCGGTCGCTTGACCTCGCGGACATCATCTATCTGGTCAAGCAGCTCGAGGGCATCTCGACGGGGGCCGTCGAGTTCCGCGCGGTGCCGGGAACGCCCGGTATGGCGGGGAGCCTCTCCGTCGTCTACGTCGACCCGACCGCGAACCAGATCTTCGCGCGGATCAGGTCGGGCAAGCCGCTCGGCACGCTCGGCGAACAGCTCACGAGCACCCATGTCTCCGAGGCGAACATCACCGTCCCGGTCGTCGACCACGACTCGGGTGACAAGGCCGGCGCGGTGGAGCAGATCCTGGCGGACTCGGGTTTCGACATCACGCCGGGTGTGGTGGACTACGCGACGTTCGGAGCATCGATCCCGGGCTCCGTGATCGCCTACAGGCCGGGACACGGATCGGAGGCGCAGGTCGTGGCGCAGTACTTCCCGAACCTGGAGGTTGTCGAGGCGCCTAAGGGCGCGCTCCGCGGCTCGCCGGTCGCCGTCGTCATCGCCGCGGGCTACCAGCCCGCAGCCGTTGGCTCAGGAGGCTCCTCCGACTGCGTGGCACCGGCGGGTTGACGTGCGAGCGCTGATCCTCGCGGGCGGAGAGGGGTCGCGGCTCCGCCCGCTTACCCACACGAGCGCGAAGCAGCTGATCCCGATCGCCGGCCAGCCGATCCTGTTCCACGGTCTCGAGGCGATGCGCGACGCCGGCATCACGGAGGTCGGGATCGTCGTCGGGCAGACGGCCGACGAGATCCGGGCCGCCGTCGGCGATGGTTCGGCATGGGGTCTCTCGGTCACCTACATCGAGCAATCCGAGCCGCTCGGCCTCGCCCACGCGGTGCTGACCGCGAGGGACTTCGTCGCCGGCCATCCGTTCCTGATGTATCTCGGAGACAACGTCTTGTTGGAGGGACTCCGCCGATTCGTCGAGGAGTTCGAGCGGACGCGCCCGGACGCGCAGATCTTCCTTGCTCGGGTCCCGGAGCCGGAGCGGTTCGGGGTCGCGGTCCTCGACGGCGACCGCGTCGTCCGGCTGGTGGAGAAGCCGGTCGAGCCTGTGAGCGATCTGGCCCTCGTCGGCGTATACCTGTTCGACGACTCGATACTGGAGGCGGCCGCCTCACTGCAGCCGTCGGCACGGGGCGAACTGGAGATCACCGAGGCGATCCAGTGGCTGATCGATCACGGACGCACGGTTCGCGCCGAGATGGTGAGCGGATGGTGGAAGGACACGGGTCGTCCGTCCGACCTCCTCGATGCGAACCGTGTCCTCCTATCCGAGCTCCGGCCGTCGATCGATGGCGACATCGACGAGCACTCCGCGGTCGAGGGAGCGATCCGGCTCGCCGCCGGGGCGAAGGTGATCCGCTCCGAGCTGCGTGGCCCGGTCGTGATCGGGCCCGACACCGTGATCGAGGATTCGGTTGTCGGCCCCAACGTCTCGATCGAGCGCGATGCCCGCGTGCTGCGGAGCCGGCTCCGTGACTCGATCCTCATGGAGGGCTGCCAGATCGTCGATGTCGGGGAGCTCGCCGATTCCATCTTGGGGCGCAACGTGGAGGTGCGACACTCGGGCACCGATGGCGTGCGTCGACTGGTGGTCGGCGACCAGAGCCGTCTCGAACTGGACTGAGTCTCGACTAGCCTTCGGGTCGTGCGAGTCGCGATCGATGCCCGGCCTGCGATCGACCCGCGGCGCACCGGCGTCGGGCACTACACCGAGCAGCTCGTTCGCCACCTGCCCCGGGCCGACCCCGACGACGCGTTCGTCGCGTGGTACCTGCACGCGCGCGGTCTGTTCCGCCCTCGGTGGTTCTTCGCGGATGCGGCGGCGCCCAACCTCATGGAGAAGGCGTCGCGGTTCCCCGCGCGGATCTTCCAGCCCGCTTCGTGGCGCCTCGGCGTCCCCCGCGTGGAGTGGCTCGTCGAGTTCGACCTGTTCGTGGCGACGAACTTCCTGGCACCCGCGACCGCGCATCCTGGGCGGATCATCCCGGTCGTGCACGATCTGGCGTTCCGTCGGTTCCCCGAGACCGCACCGCACGTCGATGCGCGGTGGCGTCGGCGGTTCGCTGAGGCCATGAACCACGCCCCGGCGATCATCGTTCCCTCTCGCTCGGTCGCGACCGACCTGCGCGAGGCGTTCGACACGTCGGGCGATCGGGTCCACGTGGTCCATCACGGGGTCGACGCTGACGCGTTCGCCCCGGTGCGGCAGTCCGTCGTCGACGCGGTGCGCGCGCGCTTCGGGATCGCCGGACCGTACGTACTGTTCGTCGGCGGGATCGAACCGCGCAAGAACCTCGACCGGCTCATCCGCGCGTTCGCACGGATCGACTCGTCCGATGTCTCGCTCGTCCTCGCGGGCGGTCCCGTCCGCTGGTTCCCCCAAGCCGCCGAGCGGCTGGAGGCGTCGATCGGGCTGCTTCCCTCTACCGTGCAGGGGCGCGTGATCCGTACCGGATACGTCGGCGATCGCGACAAGGTCGCGCTGCTTTCGGGGGCCACGGTCCTGGCCTACCCGTCGCTCTACGAGGGATTCGGCTTCCCGATCCTCGAGGGCTTCGCTGCGGGCATCCCCGTCCTCACGTCGAACGTTTCGTCGCTGCCCGAGGTCGCCGGCGACGCCGCGGTCCTCGTCGATCCGACGGACGTCGACGCTATCGCGTCTGCGCTGACGGAACTGCTGACCGACGACGATCTGCGCGCCGTGCTCTCGGCGGCCGGCGTCGCTCGAGCCGCGCGGTTCACGTGGGAGTCGACGGCCCGGGCAACCGCCGACGTGCTTCGCGCGGCCGTCGCGGACGGCGCCCACGGGTAGACTCCGGTCTCCGACCCGTCCCTCTCGAGGTTCGACGATGGCCACGGACACCCACATCCTCGTCACCGGCGGCGCCGGCTTCATCGGCTCGCACCTGGTGGATGCCCTCCTGGCGCGTGGTGCCCACGTGACCGTGCTCGACCGGCTCTCGACGGGCGGCAGTCGGGCGAATCTCCAGGAGCACGACGGCGATCCCCGGCTGCGGTTCGTCTTAGGCGACGTGGCGGACGCACCCCTCGTGCGGAACGTGATCGCCGGTGTCGACGCCGTGATCCATGCGGCCGCCGAATCGCACGTGGACCGGAGCATCGACGATCCCGCATCGTTCCTCCGCACGAATGTCCTGGGGACCCAGAGCGTGTTGGACGCGTGCCGCGAGCGCGGCACGCGGATGCTCATGGTCTCGACCGACGAGGTCTACGGGCCCGGTGAGCCCGGCGACGGCAAGTTCGACGAGGCGCATCCCATCCACCCAGCGAGCCCATACGCGGCGAGCAAGGCCGCCGCCGACCTGCTGTGCACGGCCTACGTAACCACGTACGGCGTCCCGGTGACGATCGTCCGGGGAACCAATGCCTACGGGCCCCGGCAGATCGAGCGCGTCGTGCCGACGTTCGCGATCTGCGCGCTCGAGGGGCGGCCGGTGCCGGTGTACGGGGAGGGCAGGCAGCGGCGTGAGTTCCTGTACGTGTCGGATTGGGCGAACGCTGCGCTCGCGGTCCTGGACGAAGGTGCCGTCGGTGAGCTCTACAACATCGGCGGTGGTTTCGAGCTTGAGAACGTGGACCTGGCTCGACGGATCTGTGCGTTGGCCGGCGCGCCCGAGTCGCAGATCGCGTTCGTCCCCGATCGGCCGGGGCACGACTTCCGATACGGCCTCCGCGACGACCGGCTCCGGGCCCTGGGCTGGGCGCCCCAGGTGTCGTTCGAGGACGGTTTGGCGCGCACCGTCGAGTGGTACCGGGAGCACCTGGTGTGGTTGCGCGACGCGCACGGCGGACCGGTCGTCACGGAACCTCGGCCGGCCGAGGCGGGCGGGTGAGGCTCGTCGTCACCGGGGCCGGTGGTGGCCTCGGCCGGGCGTTCCTCGCGCAGGTGCCGGCGCATCACGAGGTCCACGCGTTCACACACGCGGAGCTCGACGTCGGGGATCACGACGCGGTGTTGCAGACGATCCCGCCCGTACGGCCTGACGCCGTCCTGCACTTCGCGGCGTACACCGCGGTCGACGCCTGTGAGACGGATCCTCCCCGGGCCGCGCGCGACAACGCGCTCGCGGCCCAGTCCGTGGCGATCGCTGCTCGTGCATGCTCCGCAGCCCTGCTCTTCGTCTCGACCGACTACGTCTTCGACGGCGCGAAGGGGGCTCCGTACCATGAACTCGACCCTCCGGATCCCCTCTCGGTGTACGGGCGATCCAAGCTCGCCGGCGAACGGTTCGTGCGGGACTTGGTCGTCGACCACGTCATCGTGCGGACGGGGTTCGTGTTCGGAGGCGGGACGGATTTCCTGAGCGGCGCGCTCGGGCGGCTCCGCCTCGGCGAGGCGGTCGGCGGGATCGGCGACCGGATCGGTTCGCCGACGGCGGTGAGGCACCTGGCGGCGCGGATCCTTCCGCTGGTGCTTTCCGGGCGTCCCGGGACGTACCACCTGGCTGGCCCTGAGGCGACCACGTGGTTCGACGTCTTGAGCCGACTGAAGCGGCTGGGCGACCTCTCGGGTACCGTCGAGCGGCAGGAGGCCGCATCGCTCGGCCTCCCGGCGCCACGTCCCGCGGCGTCCGCGCTCACCAGTCTGTACGTCCCGCACCTCGGGATCGAGCCGATGCCATCCCTTGACGACGCGCTCATCGAGCTCCTCGCCTCGATCACCGGCTGAGCGGTCGGCACTCGGCCTGGTGCTACGCTGACCTGCGCCGATGGCCGCTCCCACCGACCAGGATCCTGCGTTCGCCGACCTCTCCCGTGAGCTGTACTGGGCCCAGGAGCGGGCCTCACGCGCCCGGATGGACACGCCCGAGGTGCGCGATCGCCTCCACGACCTCGCGATGCAGCTCCGCGCCGACGAGAAGGTGATCATCCCGCAGGGCGAGGGGAACCTGGCCTCGACCTCCAAGTGGCGCCGGCGGCTGAAATACCGCCTGTTCCGCCTGATGCGGCCGATCTCGTGGCGCTACGACCGGCTCATCGCCGACCACGCCGAGCTCACCACGAGCCTCGCTGAGCGCCTGATGGCCGCCGAGGCCGAGCTTGCACGACTGCGCGGGGAACTCGGCGACGGCGGCCATCCCGGGGATGGCGGGGAGCCGCCTCCGTGAGGGTCGCCGTCCTGCATCCCCAGACCGCGTTCGTCCGCGGCGGCGCCGAGACGCACGCCGAGGGCCTCGTCCGCGCGTTGCGCGCTGTCGGTCACGAGGCGGACCTCGTCCAGATCGCCGGCAAGTGGTACCCGGCGGCGCAGCTCGCGCACCAGATGGCCGTGTGGCGGAGCTTCGACATCACCGAGTCGAACGGACTGAAAGTGGACGCGGTGATCGGGCTGAAGTTCCCCGCCTACCTGGTGGAGCACGAACGCAAGATCGTGTGGCTGATGCATCAGCACCGGACCGCGTACGAGCTGTGGGATCACCCGGAATACGCGGACCTCTCGAGGCAGGAGGACGGTGCTGCTGTGCGCGACATGGTATGGAACGCGGACCGGCTCGCCTTGAACGAAGCAAAGCGCGTCTTCACGAACTCGCGCAACGTGAAGGACCGGCTCTGGAGCTCACTGCGGATCCCCGCGGAGGTGCTCTACCACCCGTCGCCGGTCATGGAGCATCTCGTCGACCTGCCGGCGGGACCCCTCGGCGACCACATCTTGTTCCCCAGCCGGTTGGAGGGCCTGAAGCGCCAGTCGCTCGCCATCGACGCGATGCAGCACGTGAAGACGGCCGTGACCCTCGTGCTCCTGGGGAAGGGACCGGACGAGGGATCGCTTCGCGATCAGGTCGATCGGATGGGGCTCGGTGAGCGGGTGCGGTTCGAGATCGATGCTTCCGACGAACGCCTCTTCCACCTGTACGAGACCGCGCTCGGCGTCTACTACGGTCCGTTCGACGAAGACTACGGGTACGTGACGCTCGAGGGGTTCGCCGCGAGCCGACCGGTGGTCACGCTCGCGGATAGCGGCGGTCCCTTGGAGTTCGTGCGCAACGGCGAGACCGGGCTGGTCGTGCCGCCGCAGCCGAAGTCGATCGCCGAGTCGTTCGACCGGCTCTTCTCGGATCGGGATCTCGCGACGAGGCTGGGCGCGGCCGGGAACGGTGTCGTCCGCGCGGAGGTCCCGCGCTGGCCGGATGTCGTGGCGCGGCTGCTCGACTGATGATCCGGCGGATCGTGCGCAGCGCTCGGGGACGCCGCCCCGCGGCGCCTGGGTCGGTGGGCGAGCTGGTCTTCTCCGGTCCGCTCCCGCCCGCGCAGACGGGGATCGCCTCGTACGACCGCGCGGTACTGGATGGGTTGCGACGGATCGGGTTCTTCGACCGGCATCGGATGGAGGTCCTGTGGCCGATCGAGCCCAAGCACGTTCCGGTTCTGCCCGGGTTCCGGCTCGGCATCTTCCAGCTCGGCAACAACGTGGCGTTCCACCGCGAGCCGTACCGGGCGGCGTTCCTCACGCAAGCGTCACTGATCGTCCTGCACGACCTGGCGCTCGACGACTTCGTGCGCGGGATGCGCTCGCTCGGCGATCCGCTCGGCTACATGGCCACACGCGAGGCGGCGGCGCTCCGCCGGAACCTACGGTCGCCCGACGTCGTGCGGAACGAGCCGCTGCGCGATCCCTGGTGCGCGCACGTCGCCCGGAGGGCTCGGGGCATCATCGTGCACAGCGCGTTCTGCGAGCGGTACCTGCGTGAGTTCGGGTGTCGGACGCCGGTCTTCGTGGTGCCCCATCCCGTCGTCGAGTCGGATGCCGACGTTCGACGCGCGGATGCACGGGGACGTGAGCTCCGCAACGTGCTCGAGGCGAAGGGCATGCGCTCGCTCGTCGTCGCCCCCGGGGACCTTATGCAAGCCAAGCGACTCGATGCCCTCTTGGCCGCCGTGGCCCGCCTGGATGACGACGTCCATGTCGCGCTCGTCGGCCGCAGGATCGAGGGCTACGACGTCGATCGGGTCGTCGACGCAGCGCGGCTCGGCGATCGTGTCACCCTCGCACCCGACGTCACCGACGAGGACTTCCGTGGGTGGCTCGCGGCCGCCGACACCGTGGTCGACCTGCGGTTCCCGCATCGAGGTGAGGTGAGCGGTTCGCTGATGCGCACGATGCAGGCCGGGAAGCCCGCGATCGTGAGCGCGACGGGCACGTACCTGGATGTTCCGGACGACGCCGTGCTTCGTGTGGCTCCGGGCCCGCCCGACCCCGAGGAGCTCGCCGTCCGCATCCGGACGCTCCTCGACGACGACGGGTTGCGTGCGCGGGTCGGTGCGGCCGCGCGCGCACACATCGAGGACCTCCGAACGTCGGAAGCGACGGCGCACGGATACGAGCGCGCGATCGGCGAGACGCTCGCGCTGGTGCGCGACCCATCGCACAAGGCCATGGCCATCTGGGGGAAGTCGCTGGCGGATCTCGGTGTCGACGAGTCGGACCTCGGCCTTGGCCTCGGCTTGGACTACGTGCGAGCCATGGCAACCTTCCGCGGAACGCCATAGGAACGTCGAAGGCCCGGGGGAGGCCGTTGCTAGACTCGACCTCGCCGCGCCCCCGACCGGCGCATCCACCCGAGGGAGTCACGTCATCGCCGCTGCGCTGAACGTCACCGAACGCACGTCGGAGTCGCTCCGCCTGCACCCTGTGGCGCGCGTCCGCGAGCTGTGGGCCTACCGGGAGATCCTGCTGAACCTCATCCGCAAGGAGCTCAAGGTCAAGTACACGGCGTCTGTGCTCGGCGCGATCTGGTCGGTCCTCAACCCCATCGTCTTCTTGGCGGTCTTCACGTTCGTGGTGAAGGTGCTGGGGAACTCGACACCGCACTACCCGGTGTTCCTCCTGTCGGGCCTGCTCGCGTGGAACCTGTTCTCGGTCGCGGTCGGCAACGGAACGCGCTGCGTCATCGACAACGGTAACCTCGTCAAGAAGGTCGCGTTCCCTCGGGAGATCCTCCCGCTCTCGGTGGTGGGCGTCGCGCTCGTCGACTTCGTGTTGCAGTCGGGCGTGCTCCTGCTCTTCATGATCGCGAGCGGCTATGGCTTCCACGCGGACGCCTTGGTCCTGTACCCGTTATCGTTCGTCACCCTGCTCGTCTTCACGACGGCGATGGTGTTCTGGGTCTCGTCGCTGAACGTCCGCTACCGCGACGTGCAGCACCTGATAGGACTCGCCCTGCTGGTCTGGTTCTGGATGACGCCGATCGTCTACCCGGCGGGGACCGTTCAGGCGAAGCTCGTGGACCCGACCGCGCCGTGGTCGCCGCACCTGTGGACGGTCTACTTCCTCAACCCGCTCACGCCGATCGTCTCGGGCTTCCAGCGGGCGCTCTACGCTACGGTGTCGTACGTCCCCTCGGGGGGGTCGCAGCCCGTCAACGTGCTCCCCGATGTCAGCGTCGCATGGCTGGTCGCCGTGATCGGCATCACGCTCTTGGCGTCGCTCGCGCTCCTGCTCTATTCATGGCGACTCTTCTTCCGGCTCGCCGCCGACTTCGCAGAGGAACTGTGACCACCGCGGTCGAGGTCGAGGGCATCTCGAAGGTCTTCCGATTGTTCCGTGAACGACCCAGCTCGATCAAGCAACGGATGCTGTCCGGCCGGATGCGCGCAGAGGACTTCTGGGCGCTCCGTGACATCTCATTCGAGGTGGAACAAGGTTCATCGCTCGGGTTGATCGGGCACAACGGCTCGGGCAAGACCACATTGTTGAAATGCATCGCCGGCATCCTGCGGCCGTCCTCTGGCGTGATCCGTTATCGCGGGCGGGTCGCGGCGCTCCTGGAGCTCGGCGCCGGCTTCCACCCCGAGCTCACGGGCCGCGAGAACGTCTACCTGAACGCGTCGTTCCTGGGCCTCTCCCGCAAGGACACGGATCGTGTCTTCGACGACATCGTCGCGTTCGCGGAGCTCGAGGACTTCATGGACAACCAAGTGAAGTTCTACTCGTCGGGGATGCTCGTGCGGCTCGGGTTCGCGGTCGCCGTCCACGTCGACCCCGACATCTTGTTGATCGACGAGGTGCTCGCGGTCGGCGACGAGGCGTTCCAGAAGCGCTGCCTCGACCGCGTGCAGACGTTCCAGACGGAGGGCCGCACGATCGTGCTGGTGACCCATGCACTCGACACCGTGCGCAAGGTCTGCGACCGCGCGGTGATGCTCGATCACGGCTCGATCCATGCGATCGGGCAGCCCGATGACGTGGTCCGCGAGATGCGCTACGTCCTGCTCGGCGTGACGGACCCCGGCTTCGTCCCCGAGGAGGGGACGCGCGAGGCCGAAGTGGCATCCGTCGAACTGATCCGTGCGTCGGGCAAGAGCGAGGGACCGGTCCTGCGCGACGATCCGCTCACGATCCAGATCGACGTTCGGACGAACGAGCCGGTGGACGACCTCGACGTCGACTTCGCGATCCTGGACGGGGCCACGAACCACGCCGTTATTGCGGAGCACGTCTCCGGCCACGGCATCGCGATCGACCGCTTCGACGGGAAGAAGCGGGTCCGGTTCCGCATCCCGATGTTCCCATACGCAGCAGGGAAGTATTGGGTCACGATCGGGCTCTCGTCGCGATCGACCGGCCACCTGTACCACGTGCAGACGCAGCGGTACCTGTTCGAGGTGATCGAGGTGCCGCGCGTCCAAGAGCACATCGATGTCTCCGTCGAGGCCGAGGTGGAGGATCTGTGAGCGGCCCCCCGGCGGATCCGACGACCGCGACCGAAGGGACGAACCGCACGATGCTGATCGCACTCATCCTGACCTCAGTGACACTCGCCGCCGTGGCGCAGCTCACGCTCAAGCACGGCATGAACCAGGTCGCGGCGAACACCGGCGCGCTGCATCTCTCGAGCGCCTCTCTGAAGGACGTGGCGACCACCCCGGCCGTCTGGGCCGGCCTCGTCCTCTTCGGACTCTCGGCGTTCGTGTGGCTGGCGGTCTTGTCGCGCGCGTCCCTGTCGTTCGCGTATCCGTTCGCGTCGATCACGTACGTGCTGATCCTGCTCGCAGATCGCTTCATCCTGGATCAGCCGATCCCACCGCTCCGATGGGCGGGGGTGGCGTGCATCGTGCTCGGGATCCTCCTGGTCGCGCAGACGCCGCATCGATGACCGACCCGCGCCCGGCGGAGCTCGCCGTCGTCATCGTCAACTACAACACCGGCGGGTACCTCGAGCGCTGCCTGGCGTCGCTCGAACGGCACCGGGGCGATCTCGAGATGGACGTTCTCGTGATCGACAACGCCTCCCACGACGGCAGCCATCGTGTCGCCGTCGCCGCGCATCCCTGGGCACGCATGATCGAGAACCCCGTGAACGTCTACCTCTCTCCGGCCTGGAACCAGGGGATCCGCGAGACGGAGGCGCCGTTCATCCTGTTCCTGAATCCCGACACCGAATGGTGGAAGGGGACGCTCGAGGACTACGCGGCCGTCTCACGCGCACACCCGCGTGCCGGCATCGTCGGTCCGATGGTCCGCGAAGCCGACGGTTCCGTCTACCCGAGCGGCCGTGCGTTCGCGGGCGTCGGCGACGCGCTGGGCCACGCCTTCCTTTCGCCCTTCGCCCCCGGCAACCGCTTCACGCGCCGCTACCACCTCGACGGCTGGGACCGGACCACGGAGCGCACGGTCGATTGGGTCTCGGGCTGCTGTATGTTGATCCCCCGCAAGGCATTCGACGAGGTGGGGCTCTTCGATGAGGCCTTCCTGCTCTACGGTGAGGAGCTCGATATCGCCACGCGCCTTCGCGGAGCTGGATGGTCGGTACTCTTCACCCCGGAGGTGGAGATCCTGCACGAGCGCGGCGTGTCGACCGGCCGCTCTCGACGGATGACGCTCATGCATTCCGCGAGCATCTACCGCTACTACCGCAAGCACCGGGCGAACGGATGGCGGGCGATCACCCTGCCGATGGCTTGGGTGGCGCTTCGACTCCGAGCTGAGCTCGCGTGGCTCCGGGGGAGCGTTGTCGCATGAAGGCGGTCGTGCTCGTCGGTGGCCAGGGAACGCGGCTGCGCCCCCTGACCGAGACGATCAAGAAGGAGCTCCTGCCGCTCGTCGACCGAACGATCCTGGATCACACGTTGGATCGACTCGTCGAGCACGGCGTCCATGAGGTCCTGATGTCGTCGCCATACCTGGAGGAGATGTTCCATCCGTTCATCGTGTCGCGACACGGCGATCCCGCGATCACGTGGATCACGGAAGAGCAGGCGCTCGACACCGGCGGGGCGATCGTGCACGCGATGCACCGCCTGGATCCAGCCAAGCCCTTCTTCGCGTTGAACGGCGACATCCTGACGGACCTGGACATGACGGCGATGCTCGCGTTGCATCGAGAGCGCGGCGCGGCCGCCACGATCGCACTGCACCACGTGGAAGACGCGCGCGCGTTCGGTCTGGTTGATCTCGAGTCCGACGGGAGCAGCATCGTCGCCTTCCGCGAGAAGCCGGACGACGCGGTTCCCGGCGCGGTGAACGCCGGGACGTACGTCTTCGATCCGGCGGCGCTCGAAGGCTGGATCGCCGACCGGCCGATCTCGGTCGAACGAGAGATCTTCCCCGGCGTGATCGCCTCCGGCCGGCCCGTGGTGGGGTTCGGATCCGACGCCTATTGGCGCGATCTCGGGACACCGCAGAACTACCTGCAGGCGCACTTCGACCTGCTGGACGGGAAGGTCCGCGGCCGAACGTACGACGCCCCGTGGGTGTCCCCCGAGGCGAGCGTCGACCTGCGGGCCCACCTCGGGCGGTGGGTCGCCGTGGGCCCGGGTGCGGCGGTCGGTCCCGAGGCCCAGGTCGACGATTCGGTCGTCCACGCCGGGGCGTCCATCGGCGAACGGGCCGAGATCGTCGACTCCATCGTCGGTCCGGGGGCCCGGGTGGGAGTCGGCGCCTCGATCGGCGCGAGCGTCCTGGGCGAAGGCTCCGTCGTGCCAGATGAGATCGTGCTGCGCGACGCACGGGTCCCCGCGGGATCGATCGCTTCGCAGGGGTAAACCCCCGGTCGGGCCGAACCGATGTGTTACGGTGCCGGCTCCGGCCGGAACCGCTTTCCCATGCGACGCATACGTTCTTTCGCGCTCGTCGTGGCCGTCTCGGCGGCCCTCCTCCCCACGCCATCCGCACGCGCGGATGATGCGTTCACGCTGTACGGCTCCGGCTGGGGTCACGGCCTGGGTCTCTCGCAATGGGGTGCCTACGGCCTCGCGAAGCAGGGATGGACGGCCGGCGACATCCTCACCCACTTCTACACCGGCACCCGGTTCGTGCGCGACGCCGGGCCGCCCGTCGACATCCGCGTCGAGCTCACGTCGGGCGAGCGGCAGATGCACCTCACCGCCGAAGGCGGACCCGTTCGCCTCTGGACGAGGGAGCCGGGCGACGGAGGGAAGCCGATCGGCAAGATCGTCGACGGCGACACCTGGATCGTGAAGGCCGTCGATGGTGCGTACGAGGTGCACGACGGAACGGGCTCGGTGGTCGGCGGGCACACCTGGGGGTCCGCGACCGCGGATCTGTTCGCGACCTACGTCGAGGGCGGGGCGCGAGCCGTCGTGCCGGAAGGCGGCGCCACGTATAACCGCGGGCACCTCGAATTCAACCTGACCGGTTGTCCCGATCGCTGTGCGATGCGGCTCATCGTGGAGTTGCCGTTAGAGGAGTATCTGTTGGGGATCGGCGAGGTCCCGAGCAGCTGGCCGATAGAGGCCCTGCGCGCGCAGGCCGTCGCCGCTCGGAGCTTCGCGCTCTACAAGATCCGCGCGCACGGCGTGCAGCCCTCGTGCAACTGCAACGTGTACGACGGTTCGAACGACCAGGTCTACATCGGCTGGAACAAGGAGGGCGGCACGGATGGCGCCCGATGGGTGAAGGCCGTCACGACGACGGCGGGCAAGATCGTCGCCTACCACGGAGAGGTGGCGTTGACGGTCTTCACCGCCTCCGACGGCGGGCACACCGAGGATCTGAACGTGCAGTGGGGGACACCGCTCTCGTCCTACCCCTATCTCACGGGGGTCTGCGATCCGGGCGAGAACACCGCCGCGAACCCGTGGACCGACTGGAGCCGGCGGTTCTCCGCGAGCGCATTCACGACCGCGCTCGCGCCCTACACGGGCTCGATCGGCATCGTGCAAGGGTTCGGCGTGATCGACCGCGGTGTCTCGGGCAGGATCGAAGACGCGGTCGTGCACGGTGCCGACGGCGATGCCACGGTCACGGGCGCCGAGCTCCGTTCGGCGCTTTCCCTACCCGACGATCGGGTGTGGATCAACAGCGACAAGAACGTGCTCGGTGACATCCGGACGAAGTACGACGCCCTGATGTGCGAACCGGGGCTGCCCGCCTCGACGATCAAGGTGCTCCCGGGCGGAAGCCGGCAGCGCTTCCAGACGGGTGCCATCTACCGCAACACGACCGTCGACGCCACCGTGTGGTTGAAGGGCGCCGTCTACGACGAGTACCTCTCCGTCGGGGGGGCCACGGGGACGCTGGGGCTGCCGATCGCCGATCCCTTGGCGGTTGTGTCCAAGCGAGACGCGTCGTGCCCTATTGGCTGCTCGCGGGTGGATTTCGCCGGTGGCCGGGTCTACTGGAAGGCGGGCGTGGGCGCGTTCGCGTTGTGGGGCGACGTGCTCGCGTCCTATCTCGCCCACGATGGCGTGAACGGTCGGCTGGGGTTCCCCACGTCGCGGGTGGGCAAGAACGACCACGGGTCGGTCTCCGCGACGTTCGAGCGGGGATCGATCACATGCGTGAGCGGTTCATGTCACGTCGCCGCGTGAATCGGACCCGCTAGCACCCCTCGCCCTTGTTCCCTTCAGGGGCGTTCGCCGTGCACAGGAACGCGTGGACGAAGCCCTTCGTGATCACCGTGGCCTGCGGGCCCGTGACGGTCGCCGGGCACGTCTGGAGCTTGTTCCAGGCGGTGAGCGCCAGCGCCGTCCCGTCCGGCAACGGATCGTAAGGAGCCAGGATCGTGTTGTTGGTGTCGTTCGCGATCGCCGTCATGCGGCTCACGATCGTGGACGGGAGCGCCCCGTCGCCGGTCTGCCGGTAGTAGATGATCACCGCTCCATGCTCCAGGTTGTGCACGGCGTTCGTCTGGGCGATCGGCGCCTGGTAGACCCTCGGGGGGATCGGCAGCGGGGTCGGATCGTGCGGACCAGAGGTCGGTGGGTTCTGATCGTAGACATGGGTCTGTCCGGAAGCCAGGTGCTCCCCACCGGGCGCGTCCGATGCCGGGGTCTCCACCTTGCTGCAACCGGCGGCCGCGGCGGCCGCGGCCGCGGCGGCGGGGACCGGCCGAGGGCTCGCCGCCCGCTGCAGGTAGTACAGGATCGCGAACGCGATCAGCGCGATGAGCCCGAACGACACGGCCCGGCGAAGCGCCGCCGATCGCCGGACGCGTTTGCGCTCCGCCTCTCGGGCGAGACGCGCCTGCTCCTTGCGGTCCCGCCGCTCCGCGCTCCGGCCTCCGGGCACCGGCGCCGTGGACCGCTGCGTGGTCCCCGGGCCCGTCGCGCGACGTGGCCTCCGCTTCTTCTTCGAAGCCATGCGCCTACATCACGCCGCCGGGCTCGCGGGCGACTCCCTTGTACGTCCGACCGTCCAAGACGGGGTACTCGTATTGCGAGGTGAAGTCGAACGCGACGGCCAGGTTCACGTTGGAGCAGATCTGCAGACGGTGCCATGCGACGAGGGCCATCTGCGCCCCCGAGGACAGCTGGCCAGCCGTCCCCTGGTCGGGATAGCTGTAGGGCGCGATGATCACACGATCCTGGCCGACGTTCGCTTCCTTCCGGGTCTGACCGTAGAAGGCGAGGAGCTGGTCCAGCTGCTCGCCGCTCGTCCCGGGCGGGTACCAGATGATCGCGCCCCCGTGTTCGAGCGCGTGGATCGAGCTGTACACATCCGGTGGCGAGGAGTAGATGCCCGCCGTGAGGGGCGTGGGATCGTGGGGTCCAGACGCAGGGGGCGTGGTCGGATAGGTGGAGAGCGGGGGAGATGTCGCCACGTCGGCGGCGGAGCCGATGTGCTCGTGGTCGATCGCGGGGTCCTTGCCGGGGGCGTTCTGGTAGTTCGGGGTCGACTCGACGGTGTCGCAGCCGGCGGTCTTCTGCGCCGCCGGCGCCTCTTTCAGCAGATCGCTCGCGGAGGGGATCCCCGAGCCTCCCGCGGTCAGGAACACCGCGACCACCATGGTCACGACCGCCACCACGACGAGGACCAAGCCGATCGTGCGGTTCCGGCGTCGCCGAGCCATGCGGCGCTGGATCTCCTCGCGTTGACGCCGGGCGTCCTCGCGGCGCTCGGCCTTGGTCGGCCGCCGCCCGCCGTTTCCTCGCCGATCGTTCCCTGCCACACCGGTCCTTCGGGTCTCGTGGGTCGGCCAGCTTACCGGCCGGATGTCGCGTTGCGCCGTGGCGATGCGCTGCCTATGCTCGTGCGGCCTTCCCCGTGGACGTTGCCGGCGGCGTGCGCCGCCGCCGTCACCGGAAGGGGGAGGGCGATGGCCACGACCGACCAGGATCGCCTGGTCCGCATCGACGATGCGAGCACCAGCTGGCTCGACCGATACTTCCAGATCTCGCACCGTGGCTCGTCGGTACGTACCGAGATCGTCGCCGGGCTCGTCACCTGGCTCACGATGGCCTACATCCTGTTCGTGAACCCGGCGATCCTCGGATCCGTGCCGGACAACACGGGGGCCACGCTCCCGTTCGCGCAGGTGCTCACGGTGACCGCGCTCGTGGCCGGGATCATGACGCTCGCGATGGGTATCTACGGGAAGTACCCGTTCGCGATCGCGGCGGGTCTCGGGCTCAACGCCTTCGTGGCGTTCACGCTCGTTGCGACGCTCGGACTCACCTGGCCACAGGCCATGGGTGTGATCGTGATCGAGGGTGTCGTGATCTCGATCCTGGTCCTCACCGGGTTCCGCGAAGCCGTGCTGAACGCGATCCCGATGGACCTCAAGCGCGCGATCGGCATCGGGATCGGACTCTTCCTCGCGATCATCGGGCTGGTGAACGGCGGGATCGTCGTGAACTCCGACGCCACGCTCATCACGTTGAACCCGAACCTGTCCAGCCTGCATGTTGCGACGTTCGTCTTCGGGCTCCTCGTCACCTCGGCTCTCGTCGCCCGGAAGATGAAGGGCGGCCTGTTGATCGGGATCTTGGCGACGACGGTGTTCGCCACCATCTTGAACCAAGGGTTCGGCCACTCGGCCCTGTGGGACAACGGCATCGCCCACATCCCTTCGAAGATCGTGGCGACGCCGGACTTCGCACTGGTCGGCAACGTGAGCTTCGGCGTGTTCGACGTTCTGGGTTTCGCGACCGCGGCAGCTGCCATCGTCGCGGTCATGCTCTCGGACTTCTTCGACACGATGGGCACGGTCGTCGGTCTGTCCGAGGAGGCGGGTCTCCTGAACGAGGAGGGGAAGCTCCCCGGGATGAAGCGCGTCTTGCTGGTCGACGGCCTGGCGGCGGCGGCCGGCGGGTTCGCGTCCGCGTCCTCGAACACCACCTACATCGAGAGCGCGGCGGGCATCGGAGAGGGCGGCCGTACCGGCCTCACCTCGGTGGTCGTCGGCGGACTCTTCCTCCTGGCGATCTTCTTCTCGCCGATCGCCGGGGTGATCCCGCCCGAGGCGACGGCCCCGGTGCTCGTCATCGTCGGCTACTTCATGATGCAGTCGGTCGGTGAGATCGACTGGCGCGATCCGGCGATCGGGATCCCGGCGCTGCTCACGATCGTGATGATGCCGTTCACGTACTCGATCACGAACGGCGTGGGCGCCGGGTTCCTGGCGTACGTCGTGATCAAACTGCTGCAGGGCAAGGCCCGCGACGTTCACCCGCTCCTGTACCTCGTGGCGGCCATCTTCGCCTGGTACTTCGTGCACGGGTTGCTCGCCTAACGAGCCGTTGTCTCGAGCGAGGGCGGGCCGCGACCCCGCCCTCGCTCGCGCTCAGGGTTCGATCGTTCCCTCTCGGAACAGATCCTCGTCCGCCGGCCTGATCAGGTCCCGCGCGCTGCCGTGCGGTGCCTGTCGCAGGTCGACGCCTCGGACGAGCGCCGCCGGCACGCGTGCCGCCTTCCCCATGACCATGCCGCTCGCCGCCGCGACCTCGTCGGCGAGCGCCACGATGGTCACCTCCAGCCCGCGGCCGTGGTGGTCCGCGCCGCCGCGCAGGTCGACGATCGCGGGGAGTCCCGCACACCCGATCGCGATGTTCACGAGTCCCCTGCGCCACGGGCGGCCGAACGTGTCGGTCACCACCAGGCCGAGCGCGGCCAGCCCGAGCCGCTCCGCGAGCCCCGTGCGGATGGAGGAGGCCGACGCGTCGGGGTCGATTGGCAGCAGCGACACCGTTCCCTCCTCGACGTTCGAGGCGTCCACGCCGGCGTTCGCGCAGACGAACCCGTGCCGCGTCTCCGCGATCACGAGGTCGCCGCGCCGCGCGACGACGCGGCGGGTCTCACGCCCGACCCACGTAGATCGGGCATCGCCCTCGTCGGGGACGACGCGTCCCTCCGCCTTCGACACGACCTTTTGGGTGACGACGACGACGTCCCCCTCGACGATGTCGAGCGACCGGAGCGGCTCCGCGAGCATCGACGCGAGGTCGTCGCCGGCCCGCACCTCCGGGAGCCCTTCGACCGGCCAGATCTGGATCGTCACGAGGCGAGCCCGACCGCGGCGAGCGCCACCTCGGCGGCGACGTCGTCGTTCCTCATCACGGTGTCGGCCACGCCGACACGGATCCCGAGCTCCTCGGCGATGGCCGTGGACGACGCATGATCCCGCTCATCGATCAACCAGCCGCTGAGGAGGTCACGATAGGCGCGTGCCGCGCCGATCGCGGAAACCTCGAGTCCGACCACCGGCATGAGCTTGTCGGCCATCCCCGCGAGCGGAGCCCCGCCCACGATCGGCGAGACGCCGACCACCGGACCGTTCCTCGCAGCGATCGCCTCACGCACGCCGGGGAGGGCCAGGATCGGTCCGATCGACACCACCGGGTTGGAGGGACAGATGAGCAGGACGTCGGCGCCTTCGATCGCGTCGAGCACGCCGGGCGCCGGCGCGGCGAGCTCGACCCCCTCGAACCGGATCGCCTTCACCGTGTCGGCGGCAAGGCGCTTCACCCAGTACTCCTGGAAGTGGAGGTCGAGCGGCTCACCGCGTTCGTCGATCGCGTCGATGCGCGTCGGAACGGAGGCATCCGTCGCCGGGCGGACCGTCATGCGCAGTCCGAAGAAGGTCGCGGCCAGCGTCGCGGTCACCTCGGACAAGGTTCGGCCCTCCCGCAGGAGCGCGGTGCGGACGAGATGGGTCGCGAGGTCGCGATCGCCCAGGTTGAACCATGCGTCGACCGCGCCTCGTTCCCGCAGGGCTTCCATCGCGTGGAACGTCTCGTCCGCGCGACCCCACCCACGTTCTCGATCCATGATCCCTGCGAGCCAGTAGCAGACCGAGTCGAGGTCGGGGGAGACATGCAAGCCGTGGACCTGGATGTCATCACCCGTGTTCACCACCACCGTCAGATCATGGGCCGCGAACGCGCGATCGACGCCGCGCAAGAACTTCCCGGCTCCCACCCCACCCGCGAGCGCGACGATCTCCATCGCGACATAGCGTAGTAGGCTCGCCCGGATGGCCCCGCCCAGCCCGCATCAGCTCCGCCGCGCGCTCGCGAGAGCCGGGTCGGGAAAGGCGCTCTCGCTCGATGAAGCCGAGGCGTTGCTCTGGACTCGGGGAGCCGATCTCGGCGAGCTGATGGCCCTGGCGGCCCGGCTCCGATCACTCGGTCACGGCTCCACGGTCACGTACTCGCGCAAGGTGTTCGTGCCGCTCACGATGCTCTGTCGGGACCACTGCCACTACTGCACGTTCGCCAAACCGCCCGCGAAGCTCGAGCACCCGTTCCTCTCGCCGGACCAGGTCGTGGCGATCGCCGCCGCCGGTCGCGCGATGGGCTGCAAGGAGGCGTTGTTCACGCTCGGCGATCGTCCGGAGGAGCGGTATCCGATCGCGCGCGCCTGGCTCGAGGGGCGTGGCTACCGTTCGACGCTCGAGTACCTGCGCGCGGTCTCGATCCGCGTGATCGAGGAGACGGGCTTGCTCCCGCATCTCAACCCCGGCGTCATGTCGTACGAGGAGCTCGCCCGTCTCAAGCACGTGAGCGCGTCGATGGGGCTGATGCTCGAAACCTCGTCGGACCGACTGTCACAGCGGGGTGGACCCCATCTCGGCTCGCCCGACAAGGTGCCCGCGGTGCGGCTGCGGACCATCGAGGATGCGGGCCGATCGGCGATCCCGTTCACGACCGGGATCCTCGTCGGCATCGGCGAGACGCCACGGGAACGGGCCGAGTCGCTGTTCGCGCTCCGCGACATCCACAGGCGCTATCGCCATATCCAAGAGATCATCGTGCAGAACTTCCGGGCGAAGCCCGGCACCGCCATGCAGCACGCCCCTGAGCCCGAGGATGAGGAGTTCCTCGCGGCCGTCGCGACGACGCGGGTGTTGTTCGGGCCGCACATGAGCGTGCAGGCCCCGCCCAACCTGTCAGATCCGGAACAGCAACTGCGTCTGCTCGACGCGGGGATCAACGATTGGGGTGGCGTCTCGCCGCTCACGCCGGATCACGTCAACCCCGAGAAGCCGTGGCCGACGCTCCGCGCGCTCGCCGCCACGACGCTCGACCGCGGTTTCGAGCTCCGAGAACGACTGACCGTGTATCCCCGGTTCGCGCTGGATCCCGACCCGTACCTTTCCGGCAAGATGCGCCTTCCGGTCGCGGCGCTGGCGGCACCCGACGGGCTCGCGGTCGAGGGCCGGATACCCGAGCCCGTTTCGTGGCAGGATCCCGACGTCTCCTGGAAGCCACGGACGTCCGCCTTGACGTTCGCCAAGGGAGCAGACGCGGGCCTGCGGGCGGACGCCCTCGCCGTCTACGGTGACTTCGATGCGCTCGAGGTGACGCGAGGGTGGACCACTCGCGATGTGCATCCGGACCGGTTGGAGTCCGATGTGAAGCGCGCCCTCATGCGGGCTTCGAGGGGGCGCGAGGTCACGGATCGGGACGCACTTGCGCTGTTCCAAGCGGAGGGGGCTGCGCTGGAGGCGCTCTGCGGTGTGGCGGACGACCTGCGAGCGGACGCCGTGGGGGACGAGGTGACCTACGTCGTCAATCGGAACATCAACTTCACGAACGTCTGCTACGTAGGGTGCCGGTTCTGCGCGTTCGCCCAACGGGAGATCGACGCCGAGTCGTACACGCTGACCCTCTCGGAGATCGCGGACCGCGCCGAGGAGGCGTGGGAGTGGGGAGCGTCCGAGGTGTGCATCCAAGGGGGGATCCATCCCGACCTGCCGGGGTCGTTCTACTTCGATGTCCTCGATGCCGTGAAGGCGAGGACCCCTCAGATGCACATCCACGCGTTCAGTCCCATGGAGATCATGAACGGCGCCACGCGGCTGGGGATCTCGTTCCGGGAGTTCTTGGAGCGATGCCGCGAGCATGGCTTGGGAACGATCCCGGGGACGGCCGCGGAGATCCTCGACGACGACGTCCGTTGGCTGTTGACCAAGGGGAAGCTGCCGGCCGATACATGGGAGGAGATCGTCCGAACCGCCCACGGCGTCGGCATCAGGAGCAGCTCGACGATCATGTTCGGTCACGTGGACGCGCCGCCCCACTGGGTCGCGCACATCCGTCGACTGGCGGCGATCCAAGCCGACACCGGTGGGTTCACGGAGTTCGTGCCGCTTCCATTCGTGCACCAGAACGCGCCGATCTACCTCGCGGGCAAGGCGCGACCGGGTCCAACGTTCGAGGAGAACCTCCGGATGCACGCCGTCGCAAGGATCCTGCTCGACGGCCTGATCCCCAACGTGCAGGTGTCCTGGGTGAAGCTCGGCGTGCAGGCGTGTCAAGCCATCCTCAGAGCGGGCGCGAACGACTTCGGCGGCACGCTGATGGAGGAGACGATCAGCCGCATGGCCGGCGCCGAGTGGGGGATCGTCATGACGCCCGAACAATTCGACGATGCGATCTTGCAGATCGGTCGCGTCCCCGCCGTCAGGACGACGACGTACGGTCGGGTGGCATCGAGCGCCTCAGATAGTCAGTCTGCTTGACGGATCTGGTCAAGATACTTGACCGTGAAGTTTCTCGCTCCGAGCACTTGCACCCGCCCTCGCGCACCGACACGATGAACGTGACAGGAGATTTGAGGGATGTGAGGCAGGGAACTTTCTCGGTATTTCCTCTTGTCACCGAGGACGTTCTTCCCTCAGAATCACACGGATGTGATTTCGGGGGGGAGAGAAGAGGTGCATCACTACATCCCTTGGCAAGAACGAGCACGGTGTCGCGAATACGATCCGGAGGTTTTCTTCCCCGAGAAGGGAGGCTCATCGAGGGAGGCCAAGCGGATCTGCAGCGAATGCCCCGTTCGCATCGAGTGCCTCAACTACGCCCTCCGCCGCGACGAGCGCTACGGCGTGTGGGGCGGGATGAGCGAACGGGAGCGCCGACGCTTGAAGCGCATGGCGTCGTGATCCGAACGTGATGGTGAAAGGGGGCAGCATGGCAGTTGCCAGGAAGAAGACCGCAGCGCGCAAGCCGGCCGCCAGGAAGAAGACGGCGGCTCGCAAGCCCGCGGCACGCAGGAAGACCGCAGCGCGCAAGCCGGCCGCCAGGAAGAAGACGGCGGCTCGCAAGCCCGCGGCACGCAGGAAGACCGCAGCGCGCAAGCCGGCCGCCAGGAAGAAGACGGCGGCTCGCAAGCCCGCGGCACGCAAGAAGACCGCAGCGCGCAAGCCGGCCGCCAGGAAGAAGACGGCGGCTCGCAAGCCCGCGGCACGCAGGAAGACCGCAGCGCGCAAGCCGGCCGCCAGGAAGAAGACGGCGGCTCGCAAGCCCGCGGCACGCAGGAAGACCGCAGCGCGCAAGCCCGCGGCACGCAAGCGCTGAAGCGACCGCGTTCGCGACGCGAGAAGGGGGGCGGACCGCCCCCCTTCCGCTTCCTACCAGGTATCCCGTGCTAGGCTCCGCGCCGCCCGGGAGCGCATCGCATGACTGATCCCTCCAAGGAACACACTTCCTCGTCCGCGCCCTCCGTCCTGATCGTCTTGGTGGTGAGGGACGCCAAGGGGTGGCTCCGAGCGTCCCTCTCGGCCCTCGGCGCCCAGACGTATCCCCGCATGGGCGTGGTCGCGGTCGACAACGCTTCACGCGACGATTCGACGGAGGTTCTCGTCAAGGCGCTCGGTGAGCGCCGGGTGCTCACGCTCACGGAGGATCGTGGGCTGGCAGGGTCCATCCGTGCGGCGCTGGAGCACCCTGCCGCCCGCGCCGCCGATTACCTCCTCGTCCTCCACGACGACACGGCGCTTGACCCCGACGCCGTGGCGCGGCTGGTCGACGCCGCGATCGGCATCGGCGTCGAAGACGTCGGCATCGTCGGTCCGAAGCTCGTGGACTGGGACGAGCCTCGGCTCCTGCTCGACGTCGGCAGGTCCACGGATCGATTCGGTCACCCGTACACGCCGCTGCAACCCGGGGAGATCGACCAGGGGCAGTTCGATCGCGTCGTCGAAGTGCTCTGCGTCCCCACGGCGTCGATGCTGATCTCCCGCGACGTGTGGCAGCGGATCGGGATGTTCGACGAGCGTCTCGATGCTCGTCATGAGGATCTGGACTTCTGTTGGCGCGCGCGCTTGGCAGGGTTCCGCGTGGTGATGACCCCGCTCGCTCGCGCGAGACATCGAGGAGCATCCGCGCGGGGAGAGCGAGCGGTCGACCGTCACCAGCGCAGCGATCGGTTCTACGAGGATCGCGCGGCGCTCGCGGCGATGCTGAAGAACTACGCCCTCATCTCCCTCGTGTGGCTGCTCCCGCTCGGCCTGTTCCTCGCGTTCGTGCGGCTGCTGTATCTGACGCTGACGCGGCGCTTCGACGGCGCGCTCGATCTGATCGGCGCGTGGGGCTGGAACCTGCTCCATCTCCCCGGGACGCTCTCCCGGCGCGTTCGCGCCCAATCGGTCCGGAAGGTCGGGGATCGACAGCTTCGTCGGTTCATGGGGTCCGCCGGGTTGCGGCTGCCACGCTGGTTCGAGACCGCAGGCATGATCCTCGTGGAACAGCGCGAGATCGAAGAGGGGGATGAGGGCCAGTCGGTCCGCAAGCGCCTCCGCGATCGAACGGCGTCGCTCGTGAGTTCGCACCCCGTGGTGGTCGCTTCGTTCCTCGCGGCTCTCGTTGCGGGCGTCGCGTTCCGCGGGTTGTGGGGTGCGGGATCGCTCCACGGAGGTGCGCTTCCTGCGTTCCCATCATCGTGGCAGGGGTTCTTCGATGCGCTGGCATCGGGCTATCGGACGACGCCGCTCGGGGGAACGCTCGCGGCCAGCCCGGCGCTCGGAGCGATGGGCGGGCTGTCGTGGCTGACCTTCGGCAGCACCTCGATCGCCCAGAAGGTCCTCCTCGCAGGCGGGCCGATCCTCGCGTCCGTCATGCTCTACCGAGCGCTCGCTCGGCTCACCGGCCGGCCGGGTGCCGCCGTGGTGGGTGCCGCCTCCTACGGCCTGTCCGCGCTCACCCTCTGGTCGTTCTCGGAGGGCCGGATCGACCTGCTGGTCGCCCTGTGCGTTCTGCCGGCGCTCGCTGAGCGGCTCGAGGTGGCGTTCGGCCGCGATGCGCTCTCGGACTCGAGCTGGCGTTTCACGGTCGGTGTGGGGATCACGCTGGCGGTGGGCGTTGCGTTCGTCCCAGGCGTCGTGCTGGCGGCCGCGACCATGCTCCTGGTGCAGATCCTGTTCGGTCCCTCCAGAGGGAGAGGGACCGTGCTGTCTCTGGCGATCGCTCTCACGGCGTCAGTCTTGCTGCTCCCGTTCCTTCCGACGATCGCCTCCTCGGGTGCCGTAGGGCTCGGCTCGACGCTCGGCACGACCGACCTCGGCTCGTTGGGGCGGCTCGCGCTCGGCGGTGGACCCGGGACGTGGGCGATCGGTGCGTTCCTTCCGATCGCCGCCGTGCTCGCGCTCGCGTTGGTGAGTCCTGAGTACCGGGGGATCGCACTGCGCACCACGATGATCGCGATAGCCGGACTCGGGCTCGCGTGGCTGTCCTCGGCGGGATACCTCCCGGGCTGGGCGTCGAACGCCCCGGTCTACCTCGCCATGACGGCGATGGCGGAAGCGCTCGTGGTCGGCCTCGGGCTCGCGTCGGTGCTCGCCGGGCTCGGCAGGGAGGCGTTCGGCCTGCGGCAGATCGGGACGGCACTGCTCGCGGTCGTCCTCGGAGCGGGATTGCTCCTGCAATCGGCAGCGGCGATGGTGGGAGCCTGGTCGGTCGGCGGGCCAGACGCTCTTCCCCCAGCGTGGGCGCTCGTCACGAGCGGCTCCACCGAGGACTTCCGCGTGCTGTGGGTCGGCGCCGATACCGGCACCAGGTTCGTCGCGCCGGGAGGCGATCCGGCCGGCCTTGCCCCCGACGGCTCGTCGTCGCTCCGATACGGATTGACCGATCGAACGGGCACGAGCGCGCTTGACACGGGTCGAGCGCTGACCGGCGGGGGCGCGACGTATCTGCGCAACGCGCTCGACCAAGTGCTATCGGGTGACACCGTTCACGCGGGTGCGTTGCTGGCGCCGCTCGGTGTGCGCTTCGTCATCTCGGCGCGGGGCGACCTTCCGCCTGGAGCGCAGGAGATCCTCGACGCGCAGGTCGATCTCGACCGCCTCGGGACGTCGGGCCTCGTGATCTATCGCAACGCCGCCTCCCTCCCCCCCGCCGCCGTCGTGCCGTCCGAAGGCACGCTCGATGCGGTCGTCGCCTCGGATGATCTCGGTGTCATCGCGCAGCTGCCCGATGTTCGTACCGCGCGGCTGAAGGCGGTCGGGGGTGGGTGGGCCGGGGTCGCCCCGTCCCCGGGGACCGCGCTCGTCTCCACCGCGTACAGCGGCGATTGGCGGATGGAGACCGCCGGGGGCGCGTCGGTGCGACCTCGAGAGGCGTTCGGGTGGTCCACGTCGTTCGAGGCACCCGCCGGCGTCGTGCGCGTGCGGTTCGCGAACCAATGGGTGCGAACGGTGGAGACCGTCATCCTCGGGCTGTTCTGGGCGGCAGCTCTCTGGGTGACGAGGAAGCCGGTGGGTCGGTGAGAGCGGCGCGACATGCCGGGCGCGGCCGCGGGCAGGGGGTCCTCGCGCTGGCGGTACTCCTGTTCGTCGTCGGCGGAGGGATCGCGCTCCAGCGCGGGCTGGGTCCGCGCCCTCCCGCCCAAGCCTCTCGCGGATCGGCGCGTTCGGGCGCATGGTTCTGCCCCCACGGCGGCGGTCCGAGATCATGGAACGCGACGTTGTACCTCGCCAACCCGGGAACGCAGGATGTGACGGCGCGCGTGTCGCCGATCTCGGCGCGTCATCCGGGAGCCTCGTCCGACGTCGTGGTCCCGGCGCAGGCGACCGTCGCGGTCGCCGTTCCGGCCAAGGGTCGCGAGGCCTCAGCCTTCGTGGAGTACTTCGGTGGATGGGTCGCGGCAGGCTGGGTGACCCAGGGCGGTGGCGGGGAGATCGGCGTTGGCGCCGAGCCGTGCGCGCCCGCGGCCGGGCGGACGTGGTTCGCCGCCGACGGAACGACCGAACAGGGCGAGGACGCCTACGTGGTCGTGATGAACCCCTTCGCCGCCGATGCCGTGTTCGACGTCGTGCTGCTGACGCCCAAACGCGCGCCCATCCGAGACTCGAAGCTCACCGACGTCGTGCTGCACCCGGGGCGGAGCGTGGCCTTCCGGCTGAACGCGTTCGCCGAGGGGGAACCCGCCGTCGGCGCCGAGATCGACGCATCGCTCGGGCGCGTAGCCGTCTCCTCGCTCGGCATCTCGCGCGACGGTGGGATCCGTAGCGTGATCGGCTCCACGTCCGCGGCGCCGCGCTCGTACCTGCCGGCAGGCAGGGGTGCCGGGCAGTCGTCGCTCGTGATGATGGTTCCCGGAGACGCGGAGATCGTGTTCGGGGCGACCCTCCTGTCGAAGGAGTTGCCGACGTCGGCGGGCGGCTTGACCGAAGCCACACAGGCGTCGACCTCCGCCCACTCGTATCCGGTCACCACGACGGGCGGCTCGTCGATCGACGTCGTCGCGCAGGGGTCGCGTCCTTTCGTGGCCGCGCAGCGGGCGATCGGCGTCGGGAACGACGACGCCGCCACCGGTGGCGCCACCACCCCGGCCACCGACGTCGTCGTGCTTCCTGCCGTCGCAGGGGAACCCTCGAAGCCAGGCATCGTCATCGCGGATCCGGGGAACACGTCTGTGACCGTCACCCTCCACGCGCTGCCGTCGGAGGGCGAGACGGCGCCCGCCGACGTCACGATCACGATCGGCGCGAGCTCCGTGGTGCTCGCGCCGCTGAGTTTCCTCGAGCACGTGCACACCTCGGCCATCGAGATCCGTTCGGATGGTGGAGGGGTCGTCGCTCTGGCCGCATCGACGTCCCTCGGCGTGAAGGGACTCTCGACCTACGCTTTGTCGATGGGGGTCGTGCTCCCCGGCTAAGGACCCGTGGCCGCCGGTCCTCGAACCGTTCGCGTCGTTCGCCGGTATCATCGAACGACCCACGGCCCCGAAGGTTCGTCAGGAGACCCATGGCACGAGGACGTCACGTCAAGCGCACCGCAGGCAATGTGATCGTCGTCGTCGCGATCGCGGTCGGCATCGTGCTCCTCACGCTCGGCGGAGTCGCGTTCGCCGCGTATCGCTACGACCAGGCCAGTGCCGATCGGATCTTGCCCGGCGTCACGGTTGCGGGCGTGAACGTGGGGGGGATGACGCGCGCCGAAGCGCTTTCGGCGGTGGACGACGAGGTTTCCGCTGAGCTCGCCTCGCCCATCACGCTCAGCGCGGGCGGCCGTTCGTGGACGGTGACGCCGGCCGAGCTCGGTCAGACGGCGGACGTCGACGCGGCGGTGGACGACGCGCTGCAGCGGTCGGCCTCGGTCGGGTTCCTGACCCGTGTGTGGCACCGGATGCGTCACGAGCCGGTGGACATCTCGGTGAGCCTCGAGTTCGCGACCACGGGAACGGCGGTAGGCGACCTCGTGTCGTCGGTCGCTGAAGAGGTGGCCCGCTCGCCGCGCGACGCCTCGGTGGCGGTGGTCGACGGTGAAGTGTCGTTCGTCCACTCGGCGCCCGGCAGAGCGCTCGGGGTGAACGTCGCGCGGGCGCGCATCTTCTCAGCGTTGGACGGGGATGTGACGAAGGTGATCCTGCCCGTCAAGAAGGTCAGACCGCAGATCCCGGACGCGAAGCTCGGCAAGACGATCGTGGTCGACCGGGTGACGAACCATCTGTACTTCTACAACCGCTTCGACCTCGTGCACACGTACGGTGTCGCGACGGCGGCGGACGGGTACGTGACGCCGGCGGGGGACTGGACGATCGTCGACAAGCAGGAGAACCCGACCTGGTACAACCCGGCGCCGGACACCTGGGGCGCCGACCTCCCCGCGTCGATCCCGCCCGGCCCCGGCAATCCGCTCGGCACGCGGGCGCTGTACCTGAACGCGTCCGGAATCAGGATCCACGGCACCTACGACACCTCGTCGATCGGGACGCACGCGTCTCATGGCTGCATCCGGATGCTCATCCCCGACGTGGAACAGCTCTACCCGCTCGTTCCGATCGGTACGCGCGTGATCGTGTTCTGAGAGAGACGTGGGTCCATCGGGCGGCCGGGTGCTTGAAGATCACATGCGTGTCATCTAGCCTCCGTCCGTGCGTACGTGCGCGAAGATGCGATGCGGCGAGGAGCCGACCGCGACGGTGTCCCTCAACTACACGGACCGAGAGGTCGTGATCGGTGACCTGCTCCCGGAGCGCGATCCGAACCTCCTGGATCTCTGCGGCGATCACGTCGGCCGGATGACGCCTCCCGTCGGTTGGACCGTGAAAGATGAGCGGTCCGACGCCACCGTGATGGCCTGAACGCTCCTGCCCAGGCCGTTCGGCCGGATGTGCGTCGGCCGGACGTCGGAGACGACATCCCCCAAGCCTGGGACCTCGGGCCTCGAGGGCCGACGTGGCTGGCCGCCCACGCGGCCCAGGGAAATGACGGCAGGGTGCTATGGCTCACGGACCGTCCGTGCGGCAGGCTAGACCTACCATGAGTGAGACGAACGGAACCTGCCCCAGCTGCCGATCGGGCGACCTCATCTCCATCACCATGACCGTCGCGGGCGACGAGCTCGCGTTCAGCACCTGCCACCTCTGCGAAGCGAAGTGGTGGTACAAGGATGGGAAGCAGGTCCCCCTGCAGTCGGTGATCGGTCTCGTCGTCCAGCAGTAACCCCCCGGCGGCCTGACGGTCGGCCGCCTCCTTCGTAGGATGCGGCTCGTGACCGCCGCCGACCTCGATCGCGTCTTCAAGGCGTACGACGTGCGTGGGGTCGTGCCGGACGAGCTCGACGAGGACCTCGTTCGACGGATCGGCGCCGCGTTCGCATCGTGGTCGGGAGCGCCGAGGATCGCGGTCGGCCGTGACTGCCGTCTGTCCTCGCCGTCACTGGCGGAGGCGCTCGCGAAAGGTATGACCGCACAGGGCGCCGATGTGGTGGACCTCGGTCTCGCATCGACCGACCTCTTGTACTTCGCCTCCGGCTCACTCGATCTCCCCGGTGTGATGATCACGGCGAGCCACAACCCGAAGCAGTACAACGGCCTGAAGTTCTGCCTGAGCGGAGCGAGGCCGGTCGGCGAGGAGACCGGTCTTCGGGCCATCCGGGCGCTCGTCGAAGGCGAGATCCCCGACGCTCCCTCCGAAGGCTCGGTCGAGGACCGCGAACTGTTGCCGGCCTACGTCGACCACGTCCTGTCGTTCGTGGACCCGGCACGGATCCGTCCGCTCACGATCGTCATCGACACCGCGAACGGCATGGGGGGGTTGGTAGCGCCGGCGGTGCTCGGAAGGCTGCCGGTCACGCTGCACCACCTGTATCCGGAGCTCGACGGCACGTTCCCGAACCATCCGGCCGACCCGATCGATCCCGAGAACCAGCGTGACCTCCGGGCAGCGGTGCTCGAACACGGCGCCGACATCGGCCTCGCGTTCGACGGAGATGCGGATCGCGTCTTCCTGATCGACGAACGTGCCGAAGACGTGAGCGGCTCGCTCGTGACGGCGCTCGTCGCCAAGTCGATGCTCGAGCGGGAGCCGGGGGCGACGATCATCTACAACCTGATCTGCTCGTGGACGGTCCCGGAGGTCATCCGGGAGAACGGCGGCGTGGGGCTCCGGACGAGGGTCGGGCACTCGTTCATCAAGCAGACGATGGCCGAGTCGGGCGCGATCTTCGGCGGGGAGCATTCGGGCCATTACTACTTCCGGGAGAACTATCGAGCGGACTCGGGGTTGATCGCCGGGGTGATCGCACTCGCGTGCCTGTCCGACGCTGGCGTGCCGCTCTCGGAGCTCCTCGCGCCGTTCCGCCGCTACGTCGACTCCGGTGAGATCAACTCGGTCGTCACGGATCAGCAGGCGAAGATCGACGAGATCGCCACGGCGCTCGCCGAGGGACGCCAGGACCGCCTGGACGGCCTCACGGTAGAGTTCGACGATTGGTGGTGCAACGTGCGGCCGTCGAACACGGAGCCGTTGTTGCGCCTGAACGTCGAGGCTCGGACCGAGGAGCTGCTCGCAGAGAAGACGGCGATGGTCCTCGGGCTGATCGAAGGAGCGTGAGACCGATGGCTGTCGATGCAGAACTGCTCGAGATCCTGGTGTGTCCGAACGACCGAGGCGACGTGGATTACGTCGAGGAGCAGCAGGTGATCGTCTGCCGCACATGCGGGTACCGCTACCCCGTCCGCGACGACATCCCGGTGATGCTGATCGACGAAGCGGAGAAGCCCGGAGCCGGCAGGTGACGGATCTCGACGACCCGCAGGCCCTTCGCCTCGCGGATCCACAGGACATGCTGGACGCGGTCCTTGGACTCCCTCGGGACTGCCGAGCCGCCTACGATTCCGCCCGCCTCGCCGTGGGGCTGCCGTCGGCCAGCGACGTCGCATCGGTCAGTTTCTGCGGCATGGGCGGATCCGCTGTATCCGGCGACCTGGTGCGTTCCGTCTTCATCGAGCGCCTCGGCGTCCCCGTGGAAGTGAACCGTTCTCCGGTGCTCCCCGAGCACTGCGGTTCACGGTCCCTCGTCGTCTGCTCGTCGTACTCGGGGAACACGGCGGAGACGCTGTCGTCGTTCCGCACGGCCCTCGGTCGCGGTTGCCGCGTGTTGGTCGTGACCTCGGGTGGAACGATCGCGGGCGAGGCAGAGGAGGCGGGGGTCGCGGTCGTCCGTGTCCCCGCCGGGTACCAGCCGCGGGCCGCGCTGGGGCACCTGGGGTTCGCGGCGCTCGGGGCGCTGGAGACCATGGGGCTGTTGCCCGCCCTCGCCGACGATGTGTCCGAGGCCGTGGCCGAGATCGACGCGGTCTTGTCGACGGTCGGTCCCGACGTCGCGGCCGACGGCAACCCGGCGAAGACCCTCGCCGTACGGATCGGCGATCGCTTCCCCGTGATCTGGGGTGCGGATGGGATCGGGTCCGTCGCGGCCGCACGCTGGAAGACGCAGATGAACGAGAACGCGAAGCGCCCGGCGTTCTGGTCCTCGATGTCCGAGCTGGACCACAACGAGGTCGTGGGCTGGGCCCAGCCGTTCGGCGAACGGTTCGTCGTGATCGGACTGCGTCACGACGGAGAGCATCGGGAACTCGGACCGCGCTTCCCGCTGTCGTTCGACATCGCGCGCTTCGCAGGCGCCGAGGTCGAGGAGGTGCAGGCGCGTGGGACGTCCACGCTGGCTCGGCTGATGACGCTGATCGCGATGGGTGACGCCACCAGCGTGTACCTGGCGCTCGCGAACGGTGTGGATCCCACACCCGTCCCGGTGATCGAGCGGTTGAAGGCCGCGCTCGCGGGATCGTGACGTCGTGAGCTCATCCGTCCAGCTGCCAGGCCCCGGCGACGACCTGCCGCAGCAGGGCGCACGAGTCGTGCGTGCCGTCTCGGACCTCGTCCCCCGTGTCGGCCTGGTCCTCGGGTCGGGGCTGGGTCCCGCGATCGACGACGCGTTCGAGCAGGATGCCTCGTTCGCGTTCACGGACCTTCCCGGGTTCCCGGCTCCGGGGGTTCCCGGTCACGCGGGGAGGTTGGTTCTCGGCCGCATCGCGGGCGTCCCCGTGGCCGCCTTCTCTGGCCGTGTGCACTTCTACGAGGGTCACGGTATGGACGTGCCGGCGCTATTGCCGCGACTGGCCCGGGAGCTTGGCGCCACGACGATGGTCCTCACCGCGGCGGCCGGCGGGGTGGATCCCGGTCTCGCCGCCGGCACCGTGGCCGTGCTCACCGATCACCTGAACATGATGGGGACCGCGCCTCTGCGCGGCTGGCGCTTCCCCGACGGGATGCCTGCGTTCATCCCCATGGGCGATGCGTACGATGCTGCCCTTGCCCGCCTCGCGCTTGAGCGTGCCGAAGCCCTCGGCATCGTTGTCGCCCCGGGGGTCTACGCGGCCATGTCGGGCCCGGCCTACGAAACGACCGCCGAGATCGCGCTGATCTCACGCGCGGGCGCCACCGTCGTGGGCATGTCGGTGGTGCCCGAGGTCTTGCCCGCACGAGCCCTGGCGATGCGCGTACTCGGGCTCAGCATGGTGACGAACGCGCTCGGGGAGCCCGTCAGCCACGACGAGGTCGTCCGGGTGTCGAACGAGACCGCGAAGGCGGTGGGTAGGCTGCTGGTCGACCTGCTGCCGCGCATCGATCAAGGAGCTGATCATGGGATGTGATGTGAAGGACATGGGACTCGCATCGAAGGGCCGCGAGCGGATCGAGTGGGCCGCCGGTGAGATGCCCGTCCTCGCGCTGATCCGGGAACGCTTCGAGAAGGAGCGGCCTCTCGAGGGCATCCGCATCGCGGCGTGCCTGCACGTCACGACCGAGACCGCGAACCTGATGGAGACGCTCGCCGCGGGGGGAGCCGACGTGGCGCTCTGCGCCTCCAACCCGCTGTCGACCCAAGACGACGTCGCGGCGGCGCTCTGCGAGGAGAGCGGCATCGCGACGTTCGCGCTGAAAGGTGAGGACACCGAGACGTTCTTCCGGCATATCAACGAGGTCCTGGACACGCACCCGCAGATCACGATGGATGACGGCGCGGACATGGTGAGCGTGCTGCACAAGGAGCGCCCCGATCAGATCGCCGAGATCATCGGAGGCACCGAGGAGACCACCACGGGCGTGATCCGCCTGCGGGCGATGGCGGCCGACGGCGCGTTGAAGTACGCGATCGTCTCGGTGAACGACGCCGACACGAAGCACCTGTTCGACAACCGGTTCGGCACCGGTCAGTCGACGATCGACGCGATCATGCGCGCGACGAACCGGTTGCTCGCCGGGCGGACGATCGTCGTCTGCGGGTACGGCATGTGCGGGCGCGGCGTCGCCTCGCGCGCGCGCGGGATGGGCGCGCACGTCGTGGTTACCGAGGTCGATCCGACGAACGCGCTCGAGGCCGTCATGGAGGGCTACCGCGTCATGCCGATCTACGAGGCGGCGCGGATCGGCGACGTGTTCGTCACGGTGACGGGTGATACGAGCGTGATCCGCCGCGAGCACATGGAGCTGATGAAGGACGGTGCGATCCTCGCGAACTCGGGCCACTTCGACGTGGAGATCGACAAGTCGGCGCTCGCTGAGCTCGCGGTCGGCACGCGCCGGATCCGGGAGTTCGTCGACGAGTACACGATGGAAGATGGGCGACGGCTCCATCTGCTTGGTGAAGGGCGGTTGGTGAACCTCGCCGCAGCCGAGGGCCACCCGGCGGCCGTGATGGACATGTCGTTCGCGAACCAGGCGCTCGCGGTGGAATGGGTCGTGAAGGAGGCGGGGAAGCTCGGCCAGGAGGTCTATCCGGTGCCGGTCGACATCGACAAGGAGGTCGCGCGCTTGAAGCTGCACGCGATGGGCGTGCAGATCGACACGCTGACCGCCGAGCAGGACTCCTACCTGCACTCGTGGCAGCAAGGAACCTGAGCGAAGGCGGACCGATGGACGAACAGGTCTCGATCCGGGCGAGCTTCGAGCGGTTCCCCGCCACGGTGAAAGGGGCGTTCGTGCTGCGAGGCGCGGACCGCAACCCGCATCAGGTGCGGATCGAGGCCGCACGTGTCCGCGAGGTGTCGGGCCGCTCGGACCAATCGATCGACCTCGAGGCCGTGACGCTCGACGTAGCCCCCAACCTCGACCTCTTCGTCCCCTTCGAGTTCCCGATCACCGAGCTCACGGCGGGGTGGTACGGCCTCGAATGCGATGTGGCGATCGACGGGGTGGCGGAGTGCGTTCGCCCGCCGAAACGGTTCGCGGTCCCGTGGCCGCGCGCGTCCGTGAGACGCGGGAACGTCAACGTGAACAAGGCCGCGCAGGTGGACGGCGGCCCGAAGGTCCGGGTCGAGCAGGTGGAGTGCGGCGGCGAAACCATCCGCGTGTCGTACACGGCGGCGCCGCCCGAGCCCGCGGTGCTGCGCTTCGTGGCGGACGACGCCGTCGTCCCCCTCCTGGACAGTGAGTTCGACGAAGAGAGCGGGCACGGCCGCGTCACCGCGTACCCGTTGTTGCGGACCCAATCGCGGCTGGCGATCGAGATCCGTGGGGCACCCGCGCCCATCGAGGTTCGCCTTCCGTAGCCGCCGCGGGCATGTCGGTGGCGTGCGCTAGCGTCAGAGCGTGCTCGTCGCCCGAGCGCTCGACGTCGTCTTCCCGGCATGCTGCGCTGGATGCCGGCACGGCCCGTGGCCCTTCTGCGATGCGTGTCTCGGAGAGTTGATCGCCCTCGAACCGCCGTGGTGCGAGCGATGCGGGCGGCCAGGAACGTCGGCCATCACATGGTGCACGGATTGTCCACCCGATCCCGTCGCGGGCGCGCGCGCACCGTTCCTCTACGCCGGGCCCGCACGGCGGGCGATCCACCGGCTGAAGTTCTCCGGATGGCGCCACGTCGCGGACGCGCTGGCGCGCGCGATGGTGGAGGTGGGGCCGGCCGATGCCGATGCCGTGACGTGGGTGCCGCTCGCCCGGCGGCGGCTCGCGGAGCGCGGCTACGACCAGGCGCACGCGCTCGCGCGGGCGGTCGCCGCCCGGCTGCGCCTGCCGTTGGTCCGATGCACCCGCCGGGTGATCGCGACCGAACCTCAGGCACGGCGATCCGGCGGGGAGCGGCGGATGGCCATGGCGGGGGCGTTCGCCCCCCGGCGGGAGGCGCCGCCCGGCAGGATCCTCCTGGTCGACGACGTCTTGACGACGGGCGCCACGGCCGCCGCGTGCGCCCGGGCGGTGCTCGAAGCGGGCGGAGGGGAGGTGATCGTGCTCACGGCGGCGCGTGCGTTCGCCCGGCAGGAAGGCCGCCGATATACTCGATCGGGCTCTCAACCGGGTCTGTGGTTGCCCGGGGACATCCCCCGGTAGTCGACGCCAGCCGCGGGCGAAACGACCCACGTAAGGCGACCATTGGTCGGCCGAGCATGGCGCGGTTTAGATGTAAGTCCTGCCTCGGGTCGGGCGACCGAACCGGGAGAAGGTGCTAAGTCGTCCCTCGCGGACGACGATCCCCTCGGCAGGCGGGTGTGGGGGCAAAGACCAGGTCAGCCGGGAGGGAGCCCATCCGGAGTACGGGAAGAGACGGAGGCGCGATGGATCTGCTGTTCACGGGCCGAGGCTTCGAGATCACGGACGACGTCCGGGGAACGGCTGAGCACAAGCTCGCGCGTCTCGCTCGGTTGGAGCCACGGGTCACGAGGGTCGATCTGGAGTTCATCGCAGAGCATCATCCGCGCCTGGACGGCACCGTCCACGTCGAGGCGGCGTTCCACGTTCCTCGCAAGACGTTCCGTGCCCAAGCCGAGGCGGAAGACGCGCCAACGGCGCTCGACAAGCTCGCCGGGCGATTGGAGCGACAGATCCGCGACTACCACGGACGCCGAAAGGCGCGCCAGGCGCGGAAGGCTGATGCACTAGAATCCGCTCGCCCGTCCCCTGAACGTGCCGATACACCGGGGGAGTAGGCCAGGATCGGGGGAGCAAATGGGCAAGGACGAAGAAGGTTCCGGCGAACGGCTCCGCGTGATGGTGGTGGACGACCACGCCTTGTTCCGGCGTGGCCTCGAGATGGTGCTCCAGGGTGAACCTGACCTGGAGCTCGTCGGCGAGGCGTCGGACGGCGCCGAGGCGGTCGACAAGGCGCAGGAGATGATGCCCGACGTCGTGCTGATGGACGTGCGGATGCCGAAGCGGTCGGGGATCGAGGCCGCCGGTCAGATCAAGGACCTGCTGCCCCACGTCAAGATCCTCATGCTCACGATCAGCGATGAAGAGGCCGATCTCTACGACGCGATCAAGGCGGGCGCCTCGGGGTACCTGCTCAAGGAGATCCCGATCGAAGAGGTGGCCGATGCGATCCGCTCGGTATGGGCGGGCCAATCGCGGATCTCACCGTCGATGGCCTCCAAGCTCCTGACCGAGTTCGCCGCGATGTCGAAGGCCTCCGAGGAGCGGCCGCAGATGCCGGCGCCCCGGCTGACTGACCGTGAGATGGAGGTCCTCCGATTGGTCGCGCAAGGGCTCAACAACCGCGACATCGCCAAGGAGCTGTTCATCTCCGAGAACACGGTGAAGAACCACATCCGCAACATCTTGGAGAAGCTGCATCTGCACTCGCGCATGGAGGCGGTCGTCTATGCCGTCCGCGAGAAGATGATCGAGATCAGCTGAGGGCACGATGGCGTCGGCTCATGGAGCCAGCAGGAACGTCGCACGGCTGATCGTCGAGTGCCTCGAGAACGAAGAGGTGAGATTCGTCTTCGGGCTGCCGGGCGAGGAGAACCTCCAGATGATCGACGCGTTGGCGGACTCGTCGATCCGCTTCATCACCACCCGCGACGAGCGCGGCGCGGCGTTCATGGCCGATACCTACGGCGCGCTGACCGGCAAGGCCGGCGTCTGCCTGGCGACCCTGGGTCCCGGCGCGATCAACCTGATGCTCGGCATCGCGAACGCGCACCTTGACTCCCATCCGTTGCTGGCGATCGCGGCACAGGCGGGCCTTGACCGGATCTACAAGGAATCCCACCAGTTCGTCGACCTGGTCTCGCTGTACCGCCCGATCACGAAGTGGGGTGACATGGTCACCGTGCCCGACGCAGCTCCCGAGATGGTTCGCAAGGCGTTCAAGCAGGCCGAGACCGAACGCCCCGGCGCGACGTTCATCATCTTGCCCGAGGACGTCGCGGAGCTCGAGGCGGAGGGGGAGCCGCTGCCGGTGAACGTGCCGCGCGATCCCTCGCCCGCTCCCGAGCAGGTCCACCGTGCGGCGCACGTGCTGGAGGCGGCGAAGCACCCGGTGGTGCTCGCCGGCCCGGGCGTCGCGCGCGACGGCGCGATGGAGGCGCTGATCCTGTTCTCCGAGCGGCTCAACCTGCCCGTCGCCACGACGTTCCTGGGCAAGGGTGTGTTCCCCGACGACCATCCGAACGCGCTCGGCACGATCGGCTTCATGGTGAAGGACTACGCGAACTTCGGGTTCGACGAGGCGGATGTCGTGGTCGCCGTGGGTTACGACCTGGTCGAGTTCTCCCCGTCGCGATGGAACCCGAACAGGGACAAGCAGATCATCCACGTGCACCGAACCGTCGCGGAGGTCGACGCGCACTACACGCTCGCCGTCGGGCTCCAGGGGTCGATCGGCGAGACGCTGGACGCGATGGGATCGTCGTCGTACGTCCACCGGATCAGCGGCGCGGTGCCTCCGGTCCGCGGGCTCGTGCGCGAAGAGCTCGAGATCGGCGCCGGAGACGATGCGTTCCCCGTGAAGCCGCAGCGGCTGGTCGCCGACATCCGCGCGGCGATGGACCGTGAGGACATCGTGCTGTGCGACACGGGCGCGGTGAAGATGTGGATGGCGCGTCTGTATCCCACGTATCGCCCGAACACGTGCCTCGTGTCGAACGGTCTGGCGACGATGGCGTTCTCGCTCCCCGGAGCGTTCGCGGCGAAGCTCGTCAACCCGGGGCGCAAGGTCCTCGCGGCGATGGGCGACGGCGCGTTCCTCATGAGCGTGGCTGAGATCGAGACGGCCGTGCGCGAACGGGTGCCGTTCGTGATCCTCGTATGGGTAGACGGCGGCTACGGCCTGATCCGGTGGAAGGAGGAGATCAACCTGGGTCGGACCGCGGCGGTGTCGTTCGGCAACCCCGACTTCGTGCAGCTGGCGGAGAGCTTCGGCGCGCGCGGCTACCTGATCGGATCGGCAGGGGAGCTCTTGCCGACGCTCCGCAAGGCCCTGGACGACGACGTCGTGTCGGTGATCGCGTGCCCCGTTGACTACAGCGAGAACGCCCGGCTGATCGAACGCCTCGGTGCCCTCACCCAACCGATCTGACGGCTCCGGGGTCACGGCTGTCGGAGTTTGACGCGCCCGGCCGATAGAATCGAGTACCGACACCGCATCGGACCTCCCTCGGAAAGGCCTGTTTCCCTTGGTACTGGACAAGATCGCGAACCTCGGCGAGGGGCGCAAGCGCAAGAACCTGGACTCGATCGCGCAGCTCGTGCTCACGTACGAGCCCGAGTTCGAGGATCTGAGCGACGACGAGCTGCTCGCCAAGACGACGGAGTTCCGTCAGCGCGTGGAGAACGGCGAGTCGCTCGACGACCTTCTCCCCGAGGCGTTCGCCGCCGTCCGCGAAGCCTCGAAGCGCTCGACCGGCAAGCGTCACTTCGATGTGCAGGTGATGGGGGCGGCGGCGCTGCACCAGGGCAACATCGCCGAGATGAAGACCGGTGAGGGCAAGACGCTCGTCGCCACGATGCCGGCCTACCTGAACTCGCTCACGGGCAACGGCGTGCACCTCGTGACCGTGAACGACTACCTGGCCAAGCGTGACTCGGAGTGGATGGGCCCGATCTATCGGGCGCTGGGGATCAACGTGGGGCTGATCCAGTCGGCGATGACGCCGGCGGAGCGGCGCCCCGCGTACGGCGCACCGATCACGCACGGGACGAACAACGAGTTCGGGTTCGACTACCTGCGTGACAACATGGCGATGTCGATCGAGGACTGCGTTCAACACGGCTACGCGTACGCGATCGTGGACGAGGTCGACTCGATCCTGATCGACGAGGCGCGCACCCCGCTGATCATCAGCGGCATGGTGGCCGACAGCGCCAAGTGGTACCAGACGTTCGCCCGGATAGCGCCGCGCATGAAGCGCGACGAGGACTACGAGGTCGAAGAGTCGAAGTTCCAGGTCGCCGTCACCGAGTCGGGTGTCGCCAAGGTCGAAGAGTTGCTCGGTATCGAGAACCTCTACGAGCACGTCAACACCCCGCTCGTGCACCACATGCAGAACGCCCTGCGCGCGAAAGAGCTCTACAAGCGGGACGTGGAGTACGTGGTGCAGAACGGTGAGGTGAAGATCGTCGACGAGTTCACCGGACGGGTGCTCGAGGGCCGGCGCTACTCGGAGGGCTTGCACCAGGCGATCGAGGCGAAGGAGGGCGTCCGGATCAAAGAGGAGAACCAGACGCTCGCCACGATCACGATCCAGAACTACTTCAAGATGTACGACAAGCTCGCGGGTATGACCGGCACGGCCAAGACCCAGCTGACCGAGTTCGAGGAGACGTACAAGATCGGCGTCGTCGAGATCCCGACGAACCGCCCGATGATCCGCGCGGACGGTCAGGATCAGATCTTCAAGAACGAGGAAGCGAAGTGGAACGCGCTCGTCGAGGACATCGTCGCGCGGAACGAGACCGGTCAGCCCATCCTGGTGGGCACGGTGTCCATCGAGAAGTCCGAGCTGCTGTCGGGCAAGTTGAATCGCCGCGGCGTGCAGCATCACGTCCTCAACGCCAAGAACCATGAGAAGGAGGCCATGATCGTCGCCCAGGCCGGGCGTAAGGGTACGGTCACCGTCGCGACGAACATGGCCGGCCGAGGCGTCGACATCCTGCTCGGCGGTAACCCCGAGTATCTAGCACGCCAGGAGATGGCCGCACGAGAGTGGGACAACGACGCCTACCTCCTGTTCGAGATGGACGAGGAGGATCGTGCGGCGTACGAGGCCGAGTACGAGCCGATCCTCCAGAAATTCCAGGGGCAGACCGACGCCGAACACGAGGACGTGGTCGCCCACGGCGGGCTCTACGTCTTGGGGACCGAGCGACACGAGTCCCGGCGGATCGACAACCAGCTCCGAGGGCGGTCGGGACGCCAGGGCGACCCTGGCTCGTCCAACTTCTACCTGTCCCTCGAGGACGACCTGATGCGCCTGTTCGCGAGCGACCGGGTGGCGTCGATCATGGAGCGGCTGAAGTGGCCGGACGAGGAGGCCATCACCGCCAAGATGGTGACGCGGGCCGTCGAGAACGCGCAGAAGCAGATCGAGGAGCTGAACTACGAGCGCCGGAAGAACGTCCTCAAGTACGACGACGTCATGAACCACCAGCGGACCGTGATCTACGGTGAGCGCCGCCGGATCCTCGAGGGGTACGACTTCGGCGAGCAGGCCCGCGAGATGGTGGAGCAGGTCGTGGGCGACGCCGTCGAGACGTATTGCCCGGCCGACGTCTTCCCCGAGGAGTGGGATCTGGACGCGATGCTCGTGGCGCTCGCGGAGATCTTCCCGGTCACGTCGACCAAGGTCGATATCGAGGCGGTTCGCGACGTTCCCGAGATGCAGACGCGTTTCATCGAGGAGGCCGTCGCGGCGTACGACGCGAAGGAGACCGCGATGACCTCGCCGGTCATGCGCGACCTGGAGCGTGTCGTCCTGTTGAACATCACCGACACGAAGTGGCGCGAACACCTCTACGAGATGGACTACCTCCAAGAGGGGATCCACCTGCGGTCGTACGCGCAGAAGGACCCCCTCGTGGAGTACCAACGCGAGGCGTTCGACATGTTCAACGAGCTGACGGACTCGATCCGGGAGGACTTCGTTCGCTACATCTACCGCGTGGAGTTCGTCCGGCCTGAGGCGCAGCAAGCGCGGCCGCAGCGGGTCTCGGACAACCGGGCCGCCGTCGAGAGCGGCGGCGACGAGGCGGCCGTGCAGACGGGGAACCCGCTTCAAGCGATCAGCGACAAGGTGCCGCGCAACGCCCCCTGCCCGTGCGGGTCGGGGAAGAAATACAAGAAGTGCCACGGCGCGGCGGTCTAGTCGCCGCTGTTACGATGCCCGCCGATGAGCGACCACACGGAACGGCTCGATCGCATCGCCGAGCGCGTCTCGGCGGCGAAGGAGTTCCTTTGACGTCGAGGGCAAGCGCGCCCAGGCCGCGGAACTCGCCGCGCAGGCGTCGGATCCGTCGCTCTGGGATGACCCGGACCATGCCCGTCAGATCACGTCGAAGCTCGCGCGGCTGAACGCGGAGGTCGAGCGCTCCGACGCCCTGCAACGGCGGCTCGACGATGCTCGTGCGATCGACGAGCTCCTTGCCGAGGAGACCGATCCGGACCTCGAACGCGAATTGGCCGGATCCGTGCAGACCCTGGAACAGGACCTGGAGAAGCTCGAGCTGGCCGCGCTGCTGTCCGGCGAGTACGACGATGCCGACGCGATCGCCACGATCAACGCGGGCGCCGGCGGCACCGAGTCCCAGGACTGGGCGGAGATGCTCCTGCGCATGTACACGCGTTGGGGGGAGCGTGAGGGGTTGGATCTGGAGCTCGACGAGATCCATCACGGTGAGGAGGCGGGCGTGAAATCGGCCACGTTCACCGTGAGCGGCCCGTACGCGTACGGGCTCCTCTCGACGGAACGCGGCGTGCACCGGCTGGTGCGGATCTCGCCGTTCGATGCGCAGAAGCGGCGGCACACCTCGTTCGCCTCGCTCGACGTGATCCCGTTGCTCGAGGAGCAGGATGAGGAGGACGTCGAGATCGACCCGAAGGACCTGCGGATCGACGTGTACCACTCGAGCGGGCCGGGCGGCCAGTCGGTGAACACGACGGACTCCGCCGTACGGATCACGCACCTGCCGACCGGGATCGCGGCGGCCTGCCAGAACGAACGCTCCCAGCTGCAGAACCGCGCCGTCGCGATGCGGATCCTCAAGGCGCGCCTGGCCGAGATCGCACGGCGTGAGCGCGAGGAGAAGATCGAGAACCTCCGCGGCGAACGCAAGGCCGTGGACTTCGGTTCGCAGATCCGCTCCTACGTCTTGGCTCCGTACCAGATGGTCAAGGACCACCGGACCGATATGGAGGTCGGCGATCCGAGCCGCGTGCTGGACGGCGACCTCGATCGCTTCATCGAGGCCGAGCTCCGGCGTCGCGCGGCCGGCACGGAGTGACCCCTTCGAAGCGATCGCTCTTCCTGG
Organism: uncultured Actinomycetes bacterium; assembly: GCA_963695975.1. Taxonomy (GTDB): domain Bacteria; phylum Actinomycetota; class UBA4738; order UBA4738; family HRBIN12; genus JBBQVZ01. The sequence goes on from CAVOIB010000004.1 coordinate 162,819, forward strand.
CGAGCTTCCTCATGCTGTTCGTGGAGCTCGCGCTCATCCGCGGAACCGTTGCCGCGGTCGTCTACCTCTCGTTCTTCACGAACCTCGTGCTGCTCGCGAGCTTCCTGGGGATCGGACTGGGGTTCCTGCGCGCGCATGGCGACCGTGACCACCTAGCGTGGGCGCCGCTCCTCCTCGTCGGGCTCCTCGCGTTCCTCCTGGTGTTCCCGGTCAAGATCGGACCGGCGGTGGACCGGACCCCCCAGCTGCTCGGGCTCGGTCACATGCACGCGCTCCCCGAGTGGCTCTCGGTGTCGGTGATCTTCCTCGGGGTCGTGGCGGCGATGGCGGCGATCGCGGAGCGCGTGGGCAGGCTCTTCTCGGGCTTCGCGCCGCTCGAGGCGTACCGGCTGGACATCCTGGGGAGCATCTCGGGGATCGTCGTGTTCTCCGCGATGTCGTTCGTCGATGCGGGCCCGTTGGCCTGGATCGGGGTGATCGTCGGGATCCTCGCGTGGCTCTTGCGAGGCGAGCTCACGCGGGTCGCCGCCGTGGGGCTCGTGAGCCTCCTCGCGCTCGGCATCCTGACCTGGGTCGCGCCGCGCGACGTCTGGTCGCCCTACCAGCACGTCACCTACGCGGAGCCGACCGCGGACGGCCGGATCACGATCCGCGTCAACAACCGGCCGCACCAGACGATGGGGCCACTCGACGTGCTCCTCACCGGCCAGCCGTTCTACTCCTACCCGTACTCGCACCTGTCGGGCGCTCCCCAGGACGTGCTCATCGTCGGGGCCGGCAGCGGGAACGACGTCGCGCTGGCACTCGCGAACGGAGCAACTCACGTCGACGCCGTGGAGATCGATCCCGTCCTGCAACAGCTGGGTCGCGACCTGCACCCGGAGCATCCGTATCAGGACCCGCGCGTGACGGTCCACATCGACGACGGCCGCGCGTTCCTGGAACGGACCGATCGGCGCTACGACCTCATCCTGTTCGCACTGCCGGACTCGCTGACGCTCGTCTCGGGGCAAGGCGGACTCCGCTTGGAGAGCTACCTGTTCACGTTGGAGTCGATGCGTGCCGTCCGCGATCGCCTGAAGAAGGGTGGGGCCTTCGCCATGTACAACTACTACCGGCCGGACGTGTTCGAACGGTACGCCGCCACGCTCACGCGGGCGTTCGGGCACCCGCCGTGCATCGACCGTGGCGAGCCGGGCGCGCTGACGCGCGCGCAATCGGTCTTGACCGTGGGTCGTGTGTCGACCGATATCACCTGCGCGACGCCGTGGGTGGAGCGCGGCACGGCGCCGGAGCCCGCGACCGACGATCATCCCTTCCCCTATCTTCGAGGCCGCAGCGTGCCGGCCACGTACGTGCTCGCGCTCTCGCTCGTGCTGGTGGCGTCGCTCGTGCTCGTGCGCGTCGCTTCCGGGCGCCCCATCGGCGCGATGCGCCCCTACGTCGACCTCTTCTTCATGGGGGCGGCCTTCCTGCTGCTCGAGACGAAGAATGTGGTTCAGTTCGCGCTCCTGTTCGGGACGACGTGGTTCGTGAACTCGCTCGTCTTCGCGGGGATCCTCGTCGCGGTGCTGGCGGCCGTCGAGGTGGCGCGTCGGTCGCGTCTTCCGGACCGGAGGCTCTTGTACGGAGCGCTCGCCGTGAGTTTGATCGTCGCGTACGCCATCCCGCCCGCGGTCCTGCTCGACCTCGCGCCGGTCCCGCGGTTCGTCGCAGCGGTCATGGTCGCATTCGCGCCGGTGTTCCTGGCGAACCTGATCTTCGCTCAGCGCTTCCGAGACGTCGGGGCGTCGACGGTGGCCTTCGCGGCGAACCTTCTGGGAGCCATGCTTGGCGGCGTGCTCGAGTACGGTGCGCTGGTGCTCGGCTACCGCGACCTGCTGCTCGGAGTGGCGCTCCTGTACGGTCTCGCGTTCGTCACAGGGCGTCGGCACCTGGGCGCCGCGCCGATCGCCGACGCTCCAGCAGCGCTGCCGCAGGGACCGCTGCCAGCAGGATGAACCAGACCGCGACGCCCGCCGTGAGTCCACGCGCGAGGTCGGGGTCATGGTAGGTGAGGCGGATCTCGTGTCGTCCCGCCGGCACGGCGACCCCCTGCAGCAGGTAGTCGGCGGCGAGGACGGGGACGACCTGACCGTCGACCGTCGCCGTCCATCCGGGGTCATAGCTGTTGCGGACCACGACCACCGATGGCGCCGGTGTGTCCACCTCGACCCGGACGTCTTCCGGCGATACCTCACGGTAGGTCGCCGTTCCCGGCAACGCCCCAGATGTCGCCTGGATCCCCGGCTCCTGCTCCAGGACGAGCGATCGTGACGGATCGAACCCGGGCGTCCCGATCGCCCGGAGGGCGTCTGGGGCGGAGGGCTCGACCGTCCACGCCGGGAGGACCGACACGCGCGGTTCCCATCCATAGACCTCGACGAGGTCGTAGTCGTCGGCGCTCGCGACGATCCGGCCGGCCGGCAGGGACTGGAACCCCTTCGGCACGATCACGTAGCGAACGCCCATCAGGCGCGCGTTCTCGAGCGTCGGCCGCCCGATCACGGACGCGTTGTAGAAGACCGGGTTGTCGTTCGTGGAACGGATGTAGGTCCAGTACCTGGGGAGCTGGACCGGGTTGTAGCCCAAGACGTCGGCGATCTGGAAGAGCGTTCCGCGTTCCATCGCGAGCGCGGGCCAATCCTGGGGACGTTGCGTGAACAGGTAGCCCTTGTCGAAGTTCGCTGCGGGGAGCGCGTACGTGAGGTAGCGGTCGGGTTGGTCGCGAAGGATGTCGACGAATCGTGTCGGTCGAAGGAAAGCGCCCTCGGAGATGTCGGGGTATCGCATCACCTGCGGTGCGAGGTTCGGATGCTCGCCCGACTCCAGCCCCGAGAAGATCGTGCCGCCTCGGTACATGCCGGAATAGATCGCGCTCGCGAGCAGCTCGACGCCCAGCACGCTGACGACGGCGATCGCCGCCCAGCGCTTCCGGGCGGTCGCGAGCCAGAACAGGGCCGGTAGGGCCGCGAGCATCGCCGCCGCGAGCAGGATGAAGCGATAGGGCTTCGCCCCGGTGACGAGTGGGAGCAGCAGGAGCACGACGACCCCACCCGCGAGAAGGCGCCGAGCCGAGCGGGCTTCGATCGGCCGGTCCCGCAACCCCTGCAGTCCGACGGCTCCAAGCACCGGGATCGAGATCATCGATAGGTATCGCATCCGCCCCGGGTTGTGCAGGTACACGTCGCCGAAGGGCAGCCGGAGCATCAGCCGCTGGAACCACCCCGCCGTCACGACGACGTTCAGCATCAGGATCCAGGTGAGCGCGAAACAGGCGCCGAACGACCAGACGAGGGCGCGGCGTGCCCGGTCACGCAGCGCGAACGGAACGGCAAGGAGCATCACGGCACCGACGTAGGCTCCCGGCGCGACGCCGTAGGCGAGGGGCCACGCGGCCCAGACCCCGTTCGTGGCGATCGGCCGGTCCTGGATCTCGCCCGCCGCCAGGGCCGGTTGCCCGAGCGCGTCGTACCCGCGGTGCAGGCTGGACGAGCCGATGAACGCCAGCCGGGGGATCAGGATGGCCAGGCTCGCGAGCGGCATCACCGCCAGGAACAACGTGACACGTCCCGCGGCCGGCCACGGGCGGACATCCCCTGCACGCACTGAGACGGCCGAGAACGCGATCAGGTACGCAGCGACGAGCATCGAGCACATCACGAGTCCGTGGCTCATGTGCGCGCTCGCGACCTGCGACCAGGCGAACGCGGAGAGCGCCATCCACGCCAGCCGCCGCGACCAACGATCCGCCTGCCGATAGCCGGACGCGCCCACGAGCACGATCGTCGTCCACCCGAGGAACCCCGCGAACGGCAGCTCGATCGCCATCTCGGAGGTCGACATGAGCATCGCCAGGCAGAGCCCTCCCGCGGTGGCGAACAGCCGCGACAGCCCTTCCTTCCGCAGGAACCAGAAGAGCCCCAGACCGGCGAGGAGCGGGTTGAACACGATCAACGAGCGGATCGCGGCACCGGGTGACAGGACGGAGAACAGGAGCATCGGCGGCGCGTAGAGCCAGCCACTCTGCGGATCGGCCGCGAACCGGTAGCCGAGCATCTCGAACGGGTTCCACAACGGGATCTGTCCCGCTGCGAGCGAACGCCCGAGGAACGTGAAGCGCGGCAGCCAGAACGCGAGGATGTCGGGATGGTGGTTGGTCAGGAGCGGGTGGAAGGCGAAGCCGCGCAACGCGAACAGCACGCCGGCGACGATCGCGAGCGGCCCGGCGCAGACGAGCGCGATCCGGCGCAGTCGCTCGTCGGGAACGGGCGGTCGGGACGTGCGAGGCGGGGCCTGGGTCCCCGCGACGGCGGTGCTCATGGGCTCTGAGCCTACGGCAACCTCCCCGTCAACGCGGGGTCCTTTGGTAGGGTGAACCGGTCGTTCGAACCCCCTCGCACACCTCAAGGAAGCCACGTCCATGATCAGCCTGCAGGCAGTCACGAAGGTCTATCGGAACGGTGTCACCGCGCTCGAAGATGTCTCCGTCGAAGTGGAGAAGGGGGAGTTCATCTTCGTCGTGGGACAGTCCGGCAGCGGCAAGTCGACGTTGATCCGCCTGCTCCTCAAGGAGGAGGAGGCCACGAAGGGCAGCGTCTACGTGGCCGGCAAGAACCTCGCGAAGATCACGTCGTGGAAGGTGCCGTACCTTCGGCGCAACATCGGGACGGTGTTCCAGGACTACAAGCTCCTGACCGACAAGACCGTCTTCGAGAACGTGGCGTTCGGGCTCGAGGTGATCGGCAAGCCCAAGCACGTTATCGACCAGCGCGTGCCGGAGATCCTCGAGTACGTCGGTTTGGGGGAGAAGCTGAACAGCTTCCCCGACGAGCTCTCCGGGGGCGAGCAACAGCGCGTCTCCATCGCTCGGGCGTGCGTGAACCGGCCGCTCGTGCTGCTCGCCGACGAGCCCACCGGCAACCTCGACCCGAACACCAGCGTGGACATCATGCGCCTGCTGGACAAGGTGAACAGGATCGGCACCACCGTGGTGATGGCCACGCACGATCAGGCGATCGTCGACGCGATGCGCAAGCGCGTCGTCGAGCTCGACAAAGGCCACGTGGTCCGCGATCAGGTGCGCGGGGTCTACAGCTGATGGCAAGGGGTGTGCAAGGGTACTTCCGCGAGACCGCATCCGGGCTGCGCCGCAACGGCATCGTGGCGTTCGCCGCCATGTCGACCGCGTTCATCGCGCTCTTTTTGTTCGGGCTGGCGCTCCTGATCCAGCGTGAGTTCAACCTGGTGATCGACGCCTGGACGGGGAACGTGCAGGTGGCGGTGTACCTGACCGACTCCGCGAACCCCGACACCGTGAAGCTCCTCACGGACAAGCTGGAGTCACTCCCTGCGGTGGGCGATGTGAAGTACGAGAGCAAGGACCAGGCCTGCGCTCGGTTCCGCGAGCTGTTCGCGAACCAGCCCGTCTTCGTGGAGAACGTCGACTGCGCGATCCTTCCCGCATCGCTGCGCGTGAACCTCGCCGAGCCATCGCAGTTCCGACAGATCTCCGACGTGCTCGGATGCACGGTGGATGTCACCGGGAAGCAGTCCTGCGGCCCCGGTGTGGAAACCGTGGCGGACTATCGGGAGGTGCTCTCCCGCCTGGTGGCGATCACCAAGGTCCTCTCCGTCGGGATCCTGTCGGTCGCCATCATCATGCTGGCCTCGGCGGTGGCGCTGATCGCGAACACGTTGCGGATGGGGATGTTCGCACGGCGCAAGGAGATCGGGATCATGCGCTTGGTCGGCGCCACGAACTGGAGGATCCGCCTGCCGTTCCTGATCGAGGGGTTGGTCGAGAGCCTTCTCGGTGCGGCCGCGGCGATCTTCGCGCTCTTCCTGGTGAAGGTGATCTTCATCGATCGCCTGCGCGACGAGATCAAGTTCTTCCCGCTGGTGCGCAACGGCGACGTGCTGGCGATCGCGCCGTGGATCCTCATCGCCGCCACCGTGATCGCGGTGATCGCCGGGACGATCGGGATGCGTCGCTTCCTCGACGTCTGATCGGGGATCCGATGAGTCCGCAACCCGAGGGCGAGAAGACCGTATCCAGCAACAGGCGTGCGCTCCATCTGTACGCGATCCTGGAGCGGTTCGAGGCCGGGATCGCGCTGACCGGGTCCGAGGTGAAGTCGCTGCGGCAGGGTCGCGCATCGATCGGCGAGGCGTACGGCCATATCAGCGGGGGAGAGCTGTGGCTGGAGAACATGCACATCCCGCCGTACGAGCAAGGCGAGAAGCGCGGCTACGACCCGCTCCGCCCGCGCAAGCTCCTGCTGCATCGGAAGGAGATCGACCGTCTGATCGGGAAGCAGAAGGAGCAACGGCTTACGGTCGTGCCCTTACGTGTCTACTTCTCGCACGGATTGGCGAAAGTGGAGCTCGGCCTGGGTCGTGGCAAGGCTGAGTATGAGAAGCGCGAGGCGACCCTGAAACGTCAACACGACCGCGAGATGGAACGCGAGATGGGCAGGCGTCGATAGATGGCGATCAGCAACGACGCCGAGCCGCGCCGTATACTCGGAACGACAACTGCATACGGGGGTGTACTGGCTTCGACTTGGACGTTCATCGTCTGGGAGAAGCGGGCCGAGATCCCGGATGTCTCGTTAAACGCCGGATCAACACAAGCGCCGATAACTACGCGCTCGCTGCTTAATTAGTTAAGTAGCCGTCCCCTCCGGGTCGCCTGCGACCGGGGGATGGACGTCGTGAGCAGGCTCACGGCAGCGGTTCCGCCTGGGGGCCGCGGCCGAACATCGAACCCGGGCTGGCCGCGAGGTCCTCTGCCGGTGGGAGCCTCGAGGTGAGATCTACCACCTGGCTGCGCCCGGAGAAGACCCAGTCGGTCGCCCAAGGACAGGGGTTCGAATCCCCTCACCTCCACGATATCCCTTGTGGTGCACCGGGTATGTGCCTCGCATGGAGTCCCACGTCGTGCCCGGCAGACTGCAGGTGAGCCGGGCGACCTATGAGCGATTGAAGGATGAGTTCCGTTTCGAGCCGCGCGGCGAGGTTGAGATCAAGGGGAAGGGCCGGATGCCCACGTACTTCCTCATCGAACGAAAGCGGTAGCCGACCTCACGTCGGCTCGGCAACCCCGAGCGACCGGAACAGCTCGGCGGCCTCCGATCGATCGTCGTCTGCCTCTTCCGATCGATGGACGACCTGGAGGCACCGCGCGCTACCGACCAGCGCGTGGGCCCGTTCTAACGGGCACCCGTAGACGCTCCAGGCGTCCGCCGCATCTCGGAACGCCGCGAGCGCTCGCTCCGTCTCGCCGCGCGCCTCGGCCAGCAGCGCGCGTCCGGTGATCACCGCGTTCTGCGTTCTTGCCACGTGGACGGGCCGGTCGCCGAGCACCCGTGCCGCGAGCTCGATCTCACCGTTCGCCAGGCAGATGCGCATGATCTCTGGTGATTGGAGCTCGCGGTACTCGGTGGGACCTCCGCGCGTCGCGGCCTCGAACTCGCGAACGTGGTCGAGGGCGAGCGCCGTGTTCCCGAGACCGTGTTCGACGACGGCCGCCGCAACGAACACCGGGGCTTGGACCTGGAGATCGCCCACCTGTCGCGCGATCGGGATGACTGGCTCCAGCGAGCCCTTCAACCCGTCGAGCTTGCCGCGGTTCGCAAGGACACGCGCGCGGTAGCTGAGCCCGATCGATCCCACGATCGTGTCGCCGTGCTCGGTCGACCATGGAAGGAGCGTCGCCACCACCTCCAACAGGTCGTCCCATCGGCCGGCGTCGTAGAGAAGCCACAGCGATTCCGCCCGTGCCCACATGCCCTGTCCTTGGATCCCTCGCCGGTCGCAGATCTCGATCGACGCGTCGTTCATCTCGAGGCCGCGGACGGGACCCTCGGTCACGCCGATCCACTCGCTGAGGTAGGAGTAAGACGTGGCCTGGTCCAACGCCGATCCCGAGGACTCAGCAGCGTGGAGCGCCTGCCAGAGGTCGTCCATCCCTCCGAGATCGCCGAGCTCGAGGCGGCCGTTCCCGCGGATATGCAGCGTCATCACCGCGACGAAGTCCGAGTGGGGGAGCTCGAGCGCCCGCGTGGCCCAGCGGAGCGACTCTTGGGAACGTCCTCCGAACATCTCGTCCTCGGCCAGCGCGGCGTAGAGCTCGGCGAGCACCGGCGTGGGGTCGCGGTCCTCGAGGAGGTGGATCCCTCGCTCGAGCGCCGCTCTCGCGGCGTCGCTGTCGCCGCGGAACCCGAGCTGGAAGTACAGACGGCGGAGCGCCAATGCGGCCGCCTCCCGGTCGTCGTTCGCAAGGGCAAGATCGGCTGCCTCCTCGTAGGCGGCCACGGCGTCGTCGACGCCCAGCCGGCCGGATCGCCATCGGAACCCCGTCGTATCACGCAGGATCGTCGATCGGTCGGGGTGGTCGATCGGCGTGAGTTCCAATGCGCGTTCGTAGTACGTCGTCGCCTGCGCCACGTCTAGCGAGGCCTGCCGCTTGCCCGCCAGCAACAGGAACCGCCGAGTGTCGTCCCGAAGTTCGGGTGTGTCCTCGGGCAGATGGGCGGCGCGCGCCAACGAGAGCGCCTCGGACGTGTGGTGCGCGAGCGGCTCGGCACGCTCCTCGAGGCGGTCGCCGGCGGTCTCTTCGAGCCACCGAGCGACCGCCAGGTGTCGCTGGACGCGTCCCGCCCGCGGGATCTGCTTGTACGCCACGTCCCGCATCAGGCCGTGGGAGAACGACAGCTCCTCCTCGCCCTCCATCGTCTGCGTGGAGGAGCGCCGGATCATGCCCCGCCGTTGAAGTTCGTGCAGTTCGGCGACCGGGACATCGCCCGCGTTCATCGAGGCAACGGCACCCGACCAGAAGTGATCGCCGACCACGGCCGCATCTTGGAGCAGCGATCGTTGTGAGGGCGTGAGCGCGTCCAAACGCGCGGCGATCAGCGCCTGGATCGAGTCCGGCAGCGCGATCGAGCCGGCGTCGTTCGTCACGGCTCGGTCGCCGAGCATCCGCACGAACTCGAGGGCGTACAGCGGATTGCCTCCCGCGCGCTGGACCAACGGGGCCTGTGTCGCGTCCGGCAAGACCGATCGGACGAGCAGCTCGGCAAGCAGTTCGTGCATCTCCTGCTCCGGCATCGGCGACAGGGTGATCGTCGACGCGTTCGTCTTTCCACCTCCCCACTCCGGGTGCGCGTCGAACAGCTCGGGGCGCGCGGTTCCGAGCACGAGGATCGGGGCGTTGCGGGCGTGGTCGGCCAGCTGATCCAGGAAGTCGAGCATCGTTCGGTCCGCCCACTGGAGATCCTCGACGACCAGGACCAACGGCGATCGAGAGGCTTCGGAGGCCAGGAACCGCGCCCAGGCCGTGAACGACTCGGCACGATCGGCTGCGGCAGCGCTCGGCTCCTCCAGCCCGAGGAGAGGAGCGATGCGGCTGCGGAGCCACTCGTTATCGGTCGCGCGCTCCTCCGATCGCGCGATGTAGCCGGCGAGCTTGGCGGCGGCGGCCACGCGATCGTCGGAGCGCATCACGCCGATGACGTCGCGCACGATCTCCTCGAGCGGAGCGAACGTGACGGACTCCCCGTAGGGGAGGCAGCGACCCCGGTGCCAGGCGACCGCCTGACCGCCGGCTTCCAGACGCTCCCGGAGATCGGCGACCAACCGCGTCTTCCCGATCCCTGGCTCCCCGACCACCGTCACCAGCTGGAGCGACGACTCCAGCACGGTTCGTTCGAAGAGCTCTCGGAGCAGACCTCGCTCCGCCTCGCGTCCGACGAACGGCGTCGCATCCTCATCGGCTCGTCCGGGTATCTCCGTCCGCACCGACCCGACGACCCAGACGCGCAACGGCTCCGACTTGCCTTTGACCTTCACCGGCTCGAGCTCGCGGTAGTCGACCGTCCCGCGCGTGGCGCGGAAGGTCCCCTCGCCAACGACCACGCCGCCGTGCGGCGCCACACCCTGGAGCCGGGAAGCGGTGTTCACGACGTCTCCGGCCACGTTCTCGCCGATCTGTGGACCCGTTGCGAACGTGACGACGGCCTCGCCGGTGTTCACCGCCGCCCGGACCGGGATCGTCATCTCGTCCGTGCGCGCCTGGATCGCGAGCGCCGCACGGACCGCTCGCTCAGGGTCGTCCTCGTGCGCGACCGGCGCGCCGAACACCCCCATCGCCGCATCCCCGACGAACTTGTCGAGCGTGCCGCCGAACCGTTCGATCTCCTCCTTCGCGATCGTGTGGAACGGGATCAGCGTGCGACGGACGTCCTCGGGGTCGGCCTGATCCGAACTCGACGTGAAGCCCGCCAGATCCGCGAACAGGATGGAGACGACACGGCGTTCTTCGACCGGAGGCGCGGCGGCCGCCACGTCAGCGAGCGGGGTGCCGCAACCGGCGCAGAACCGGGCGTCGTCAGCGTTCTGGTACGAACACGAGGGGCAGACGACGGCCACGTGGCGAGTGTAACGACGGCCGTGGTGGGCTGTCCTTCGGCTCAAGACGTCAGGCCCTTGCGCGATACAGGCGCCAACGGTCGGGGACGCCCTTCAGCTCGTGCTCGCCCGCTTCTTGGAAGCTCAGCCCAGAGCCTGCCACGAGGTCCTTCACGGTCTGCGAGACGAGCACCTCGGATGCCTCCGCCTTCGCTGCGACCCGCGCCCCGATGGAGACCGTCATCCCGCTGATCTGCCCGTCGATCAGCTCGCATTCGCCGGTGTGCACGCCGGCTCGGATCTCGATCCCCAGGTCGCGGACTCGCAGTCCGATCTCCAGCGCACAGCGGATGGCACGCGCCGGCCCGTCGAAGGTCGCGTAGAAGCCGTCGCCGGCCGTGGCCGACTCGAGGCCGCGCCACCGACCCGAGCGCGTCTCGCACGATCGCGTGGTGCTGCTCGATCACACCCTTCCACCGCCGGTCGCCCATCGCGGCCTGCTTCTGCGTGGAGCCCACGACATCGGTGAACAAGACCGTGGACAGGAAGGTGTCGAGCTCCGGGCGCGGACGACTCGATGCCGACGAACTCCCGGATCGCGTCGAGTACGGCCGGCAGCTCGTGCGATCTTGAGGGCAGTCCTCTCCGGGGAAGAGCCGGATCTGCGGGTGTCGAAGGAGCGAGCCGAGGTATGTCCAGCGCCGCGCGGTCGCGGTCCGCGCGAGGAGGAGCATCGGCGACGTGATCGCCGGCATCGCACCTCGAACGTCTGTCTGGTTGTAGATCCGATCCAATCGCGCGCCACGTCGGGGGTCGTGGTTTGACGGCTGAGCCATCCCCAGGGAATCGGTTCCGACCTCCGAACGCGGAGAACGTCTGCAGGTCCCCGAAGTTGTAGGCGTCGGTCCCCCAGTGGCCGGCGGTGTCCTTGCTTGAACCGTTCCAGGGTCTCCGTCGTCGCGCCGAAGGGATAGTCGGGCGCCACGATGGTGCGAGGTGCCGGGTACCACCAGAAGAGGGAGTGAACGCGCTCAGGCACAGTCGCGGCGAACAGGACGTTCGGCGCCCCACCCTCGAGCGCGCCGCCCAGGACGGGACGCTCGGAGTCGACGGCGTCGAGCACGATCTCCAGATCGGCGACCCTCGTCTCCGAGGTGGGAAGGTCGACGTTGCGGCTGGAGACCCCGGTACCGCGCCGATCATGAAGGATCAGCCGCGAGAACGACGCCAGGCCGCGGAACCATTCGGCGTAGCCCGGGTACTGCCATATCGTGTCGACGTTCCCGATCCACTCGAACTGCCAGACGATGTCGATCGGTCCGTCGCCGATCGTCTGATACGCGATGTAGACGCCGTCCGGTGTCTTCGCGTAGTGGGTCTCGGGGATCACGCTCGTCGGCTCATCGGCTCGACCACACAGAACTCGTTCCCCTCCGGATCATGCAACACGGTCCAGATCACGGGGTCGACGAACCCATCTGGATCCTGCAGGGTCTCGATCTCGCGTGCCCCGGCCGCGACCAGCCGCTCGACCTCTTCTTCGAGCGACGTCCCGTCGACGAGCAGGTCGAGATGGACGCGGTTCTTGACGACCTTCGGCTCCGGGACCTTCATGAACCCGAGCGATGGTCCCTCGCCCCTCGGATCCTCGAGGAGGATCTCGCCGGCCGCCTCGTTGGGAGCGTCGATCTCGTACGACAGTGCGGCCGCCCAGAACTCGGCCACGGCCCGCGGATCGCGGCAATCGAACGTCGTGAAACCCACCTTGATCGACACGGTCAACCTCCTCGTACGTCGGGAGCAACGGTCACGGACGCGGCATCGGCGCTCGCGTGGATCTCGAGCGTGACGTCGGAACGGAGTTCGTCGTAGGACCGCCGGTCCAGCGTCACGACCGGCACGGCGACGCCATAGAGCTCGCGTGCGACGATCGCACCGAGCGCCACGATGCCGTCGGTCTCGTGCATGATGATCGCGGCCGGGGCCGTGCCGGCTCTGATGGCTTCGGCGAGCACGTACGAGCTGGAGCTGGAGCCGCGGCCGGCCGGCATCACGAGGACACGTCCGGTGAGCGTCTCGCCGAGCTGGGGGTGGTGCGTGTCGATGAGCGCCCCGGTTTCCGGATCGAGGCCGCCCCAGAAGCTCATCGGCTCGTCGAGGATCAGGGCGGAGCCCGAGGCATGTCCGGCGACCAGCGTCCGGCCCTCAGACATCCGCATCCCCCCAGAGATCTGGATCGCGCCACACCCGGCCGAGCGCCGCCGAGCGCAAGCATTCTTCCATCGAGCCGAACACCACGTCGAACCCCAGATTGGCGGGGGCGTACCACGCCCACTTCGCGGAGTTCGTCATCACCGGGCCGTTCACGTCGTGCACGATCGGCGTGATGTAGGTGCAGGTGTCGGTCACGATCGAGACGCCGGCGTCGCGGAGCCGTTCGAGGGAGCCGTGGCGTTCGGCGGCCGCGGCCACGTCGCGCCCCGTGTTCGCGTAGAACGGCACCGAAGGAGGCGCGTCGTCCATGCGCGCCGCGAGCGCGTCGAGCTCGTTGATCGACAGGTGCGGCGTGCCGACGCTCACCGCGGCGATCGGGCCCGTGCCGACCGTGGTGAGCGCGTCGCGCGCCGCCCGGAGGTCCGCCGCGGTGACGTCGATCTCTCGCTCGGCCCGGCCTCCCCCGAGGGCTGCCTCGAGCGTGGGTGCCTCGGGGGTGATCCCCACGGCGTGGAACATCGCGACGGCACCGGATGACGCCGCCGCGGCGCCGAGCGCCTTCAACCGGTCCTCGTCGGTGTCGGCGGGCAGGCCCACGATCGCGGGGACGGCCGTCCCCGCCAGTTCTCCGACCACGTGCCCAAGGCAGGTCGGCATGACTTCATCCCGCAGCAGCCGATCGGGGACCCCGTCCAGTCGGAAGACCACGCGGGCGTGACGGTTCGCCGCACGATGCAGCCCCGCCTCCGGTGCACGGCCCGTGATCGCCGCACAGATGTCGATGAAGTCGCCGTAGCGGTTCGTTCGCGCGCCCAGGACGGAGTTCGCGAAGACGATCGCGTTCGACTCCGCCCACGCGATGTGCTTGCCGAACGCCGGCCGGTCGGGGAGCTGGTAGGGGGCGCACGTCCACGTCGCGCGACAACCCATCGAGACGTAGGCATCCATCAGGCGCCGGGCGTCGGCCGTCGTGTCGGCGTCCAGGCGCACGAGCTCGGGGTGCAGCAGGTCAAGCGACGAGACGTTCAGCGTGGTGGGCACGACCGTCTTCGCCCCGCCGGCGACCATGCGTTCGGCGAAATCCAGTCCGGCTCGGCCGTGATACAGGCAGCTGTCGATGTGGGCCGACGTGATGTCGATCAGGCGTTCGGCTTGCCAGACGTTCGCCATCTCGACCAGGATGCGCATCGCGAGTTGCGCCGCGGCACCACGCGAACCGTCGAGCATGACGCGGTCGTCGCGCGAAAGCTCAAGACCCATCGGGTCGGCATCATGTCACGGACGTCTACGGGGGGATGACGGGGATCCCGAACGGGTCGCTCTCGGCGAACGTCGTCTGACCGAACGTCGAGAGATCCGTCGAGCGCAGCGTCTGGAGGTACGTCGTCGCGAACACCGCCGAGAACTCCTTCTCGTCGAGCATGTCCTGCTCGATCGCGCTCACGGGCACGTACGGGCCGATGTTCTGCCGGTAGCGGTAGTCCCGCAGATACGCTGCGACGTCCTCGAGCGTCGCCCCGTTGTCCCACAGGACGTCGGAGTGCAGATACACCTCGGACGGCACCACGCTCTGGACGACGTTGAACAGGCCGCGGCCGAACTCGCCCTCGATGTGGTTGCCGAGCTGGATGGGGTCCAGGCGCACGCCGCCGACCGCGTCGGGGAGCGGGCACTGCCCGTGGTCGGCAGTGACGATCAGGACGTAGTCGTTCGGGAAGAGCTCATCGAGCGTGGCGACCAGGCGACCGAGCTGCGCATCGACCGTCTCCAGGATCAGACCCTCCCACTCGGAGAGCATGTTGTACATGTGCCCCGTGTAGTCGGGCGCCTTGTAGTTGATGAACAACAGGTCCGTGACGTCGCTCTGGCCGATCGGCTCGTTGCGGAGCGTCGCCTCGATCAGGTCGCCTTGATAGAGGACCACGGGTGGGCTGGAGGATGGCGACTGGCTGCCCGTCGGCGTGTACTCCGAGTCCCAGCCCGGGGAGTCGAACGCGTCCGCATGCGCCCGATACGCGTCGAGCCCGGGAGCGCCGACCGGCAGGCGGAAGAGCTCGGGGTTGTGCGGAGCCCACCCGCCGATCCCGTTCTCGTGATACAGCGACTCGTCCCAGTAGACGCCGACCGGCAGGGCGTCGGACGGCCGCGAGCGCCCACCGTAGCCGATCATCCCGAGGTGCCAGACCTGATAGCCGATCTCGCCGACCCAGGCCCGGTCGCCCGTCGCGTCGCTCCAGAGGTCGGCGAGCGTGGAGATCAAGATGTCGCCAGGGTTCGCGCGGCCGGCCTGCCCGTACGCCTTCCGCACCTTGTTCCCGTCGCGGATGTTGTGACCCGTGATGCCGTGCTCGTTCGGGTACGTCCCGGTGCCGATCGTCGCGTGGGAACAAGCCGTGACGGCCGGGAAGGACCCGGTGATCGCGTTGCGGTGGTTCGCACCCTGCTGCATCAGGCGCTTAAGGTGCGGCCACCGGTCGGGCCATTGGAGGAGGACGTTCCACCCTCCGCCGTCGATCACGAACGTCACGACGACCTTCGGAGGTTTCGCATCGGAGGCGGGGGCGATCAGCGGGCGCCCGGCGCGATCCGCGGGCCAGTCGTCGAGCCCGATGTAGCCCGCGACGGTCGGCGCGATGTCCGCGAGGGTCACACGGTCGGTGTTGTCGGCCGCCGCGACCCGTCCGGGGGCATAGACAACGAGCGGCACCCGTTCCAGGTACATCCACACGGAGGCGTGACTGGTGTTGGGGTAGTAGCGGATCAGCTTCTGGGATTCGTTCGCGTAGTTCGCGCTGTTGTAGGGGGCGAGCAGCAGCTGGAGGTCGCCCGATCGCCCCGGGTGGTACGCGCGGCCCACCAGCTCCATGTACTCGGCGCCCATGTCGGTCGCCATCGCCTCCTGGATCGGCCGGGCGTTCGGGCGGGAGAGCGCGCTCGCGGCGCGTCCCAGCGCATCGCCCACGAAGAGCCACGCGAGCCCGCCGAGCCCCGCCAGGGTCAGGAACCGCCGGCGACCCGGGTCGTGGGCATCGTCGGTCTTCGTCCGCCAGGCGATCGCCGCCATACCGACGGCGAGGCAGAGGAAGCCCGCGGCCAACCCCGTGAGGCTACTGCCGACGGCTGCGACGATGAACGCGACCACGCCGCCGAGCAGCGCGAACACGATGAGCGAGCGGTGGGATCCAGATCGCACGACCCTTCGATTCTGGCAGAGGGATCGTGATACGCAGCTAGGCGGCGTCGAGAGGACCGAACTCCGCAACGCCTGTGCGCCTCGGCGTGGCGAGGCCGAGCTTCAACAGGACCCAGAACGAGAGCTCGACGATCGGTCCGACCAACAGGGCCAGCACGAGCGTGCCGATCCCTGCGTCGCCTCCGAGCAACACGCCGATCGTGAGCACGACGACCTCCATCGTCAGGCGGACCAGCCCGATCCGCTTCCCGGTACGGCGGGAGATCGCGAGCATGAACGAGTCGCGCGGGCCCGCCCCCGTCCCGGCGCCGATGTAGAACGCCGACCCGACGCCGAACAGGAGCACGCCCGCCGCGAGCAGCACGACCCGCACCGGCAGCCCCGACGATGAGAGGCGGTCGATCGCCGGGACCGACTGCAGCACGTTGATCGACGCGCCGATCACGATCGCGTTCGCGACGGTACCGAACCCCGGCGGTGAGCCGGCGATCCACGACACGACCAACATCACGAGCCCGACCAGGATCGAGATGGTGCCGAGCGAGAGCGGCGTGTGCTCCGCGATCCCCATGTGGAACACGTCCCACGGCGGAAGTCCGAGCCGCGACTCCAGCATGAACACGATGGCGAACCCGAACAGGATCAGTCCCCCGAACAACGCGATCAGACGCACGGGCAGACTGCCCCGCAAGAGCGGCGCGTCCTTCATCGGTCGTCCCCGGGAGTCGCAACGTCCTCCCAGACGACCTCGCCGGCATCGCGGCGTTCGGTCGGGCGCAGGCCGATCCGCCCGGCGACGGTTCGCGACGCGATGTTGTCCGGGTGGATCGATGCGACGACCGACGGGACGCCGAGCGTGTCGCGGAGCCACGGGATCAGCGCGGCCGCGGCCTCGGTCGCCAAGCCCTGTCGCTGCATCGGCGTGCCGACCGTCCAGGCGACCGCCGCGTCGCCATCGCCGATCGTCGCCTGGACGTACCCGACCGCCCGGCCGTCGTCGCGGCGACGGATGGTCCA
This sequence comes from uncultured Actinomycetes bacterium, assembly GCA_963695975.1. GTDB lineage: Bacteria > Actinomycetota > UBA4738 > UBA4738 > HRBIN12 > JBBQVZ01. The sequence continues at coordinate 179,695 of CAVOIB010000004.1, forward strand.
GTTCAGCCAGAGCTCGGCGCCGTCGGGAGACCGCCGTGCCTCCCAGGTGGCGAACCTCGCTCGAAGGGCATCGAGGTCGGCCGGCGGCGGTTCGCCGGTGAAACGTCCGAGCGTAGCGTCGTCGAGCACCGGGAAGAGGTCGTCGGCATCGCCGCTGGTCAGCGGCACGAGGTGGAGCCGGAGGGTCGAGATCCGCATCTCGTCGTCAGTGGGCAGGTCGGGGAGCACGCCTCGGATGCTACGAGCCCAGGCGATGGCGTTGCGGTTCGGTGTCGGGACGATGCCGTTCGGGTCGTGAGCCTTGCCATCGCTCGACGGTCTGCGGATGCTCGGCCCATGAGTGAGTTCACGATGTACGGATCGCTGTTCCTGATCGGTGCCGCGTTGGCCGTTGCCGGCGTCTCCGGCCTATACCTGCCGCCGGGATCGCGGTCCGGCGTCGTCCTCGCACTGTTGGCCGGTGCCGGCGTGGGGATCGCAGGTCTCGCGCTCGGCTCGTCGTCGTTCGCCGCTGGCGATCCGAAGGCGTGGTGGCGGGTCTTCTTCGTCTCGTCGATCGCGGGCTTCGCGACGGTGGCCGCGGGGCTGACGGTGGCGTGGAGGCGGGCCCGGCCCCGGCCGGTTCCCGAGCCGCAGACGCCGCCGAGGGCCTAGGTACGCTTGCGCTCGAGGTCGAGGAACGGCATCGGGACGACGGTCGCGGCCACCTTGCCGCGCTCGCCCTCGACGCTCCATTCGACCGAGAGTCGTGAGCCGATCTTCTCGTGCTGCTTGTCCACGGAGCCGAACCCGACCATCTTCTTGATCGTCGGTCCCCACGTGACGCTCGTGGCGCGCCCCACCTGCTTGCCTTCCTTGTAGACGGGCACGGGATCGCGATGCACGAGCGGCGAGACCGCGGGCGCCAGATCGTGCTTGGCGAACAGCCCTTCGATGCCGGCCCACTCGAGCTCCAGACCGACGAGGCGTCGCGCCGGGCCCCCGCCCTGCTTCTCGGCGATCAGCGCGCGCTTGCCGTTGAACGGCGACGCCTTCCCGAGCGCCACCAGCCGGTCGAAGCCGAGCTCGAACGGCGAGTAGTGCTGTTCCTCTGCGATCGCGCGGTGGGAACTCGAGTACTCGACCTCGATCAGGAGGAGGCCGGCCTCCACGCGTGCGACGTCCATCGCACGGATGCCGCAGGGGTGGATCCCGTAGCGCTGCCCGACGTCGAAGAGCCGGTCCCACACCGTGAGCGCGCCGTCGGCGGGCATCCACAGCTCGTAGCCGCGATCCCCCGTGTAGCCGGTGCGCGTGACGTCCACGGGCACGCCGGAGATCTCGGAGACGCGCCGGCGGAAGTAGCGGACGTCCAACCAGTCCTGACCGGTGGCGTCCTGCAGGACCTCCCGCGACAACCGGCCCTGCAGCGCGAGCCCCGCCGTCGCCTCGCTCACGTCCTCGATCTCGACGTCCAGGTGCGTCGCGTTCATCGTGAACCAGCGCTCGCACGGGTCGGCGGCCGTGATCCGGTAGGAATCCTCGGTCAGACGCGTGAGCGTGCCGTCGTCGATCATCTTGCCGTCCTCGTCACACCAGGGCGTGTAGTAGACCTGGTCGACCTGGAGCTTGGACACATCGCGCGTCATCACGCGGTCGAGCAGCCGGGCGGCGTCGCGTCCGCCGATGACGTATTTGTAGAGCGGGCTGACATCGACGACGGCGGCGGCCTCGCGTATCGCGTTGTACTCGATGTCGTGGAAGTCCGCGTAGACGGCGGCGCTGTGGTAACCCGACCACTCGCCCCACGCGAGGTGCTGGTTCAGCTCCGTCTCGCGCGGGAAGAACGCGGTGCCGACGCTCACAGGGCCCCCTCTCCGACAGGCGCGCTAGCGTAACGGACGGTCAGCGGCCGCCGTCGCCGCGAGCGCTGACCCCAGGTCAACCCGGGTGCGGAGCGTCCCGCCGACCGCGGGACGTCTGGCCGGTGGAACCCCCGCTCGTCCCGGCCACGCTGTGCGTAGGGACCGATCGAAGGAGGCGACTCCGGCCATGCTCCACCACATCGTGTACTGGAAGATGGCGAAGCGGGAAGTGGACGTCGACAACGCCGAGCTGTCGGAGCTCCGGGAGCAGGAGAGGCGAGGCGACATCTACATCGAGTTCTTGGACGGCGAGCGGCTCCCGCTCATCTGGGATCACGACCTGAGCGACTGGGTGGCGGCCTCGATGGAACGGCGGACGGCCGCTGCGTGAGCCGGGTTGCGTGGCCACGCGGCGAGTGGGTACGGTTCCGCCGTGAGTGACAAGGCGCCCGGCCGCCGTCGATCTGCCACGCTCGATCGCTCGGAGCTCGAGGTGATAGCGTCCGTTCCCCTGTTCTCGGGGATGTCGAAGCGTCATCTCCACTCGCTGGCCCGCATGATCAAGATCGTTCCGTATGGTCCGGGACGGACCATCATCGGGGAAGGACTCGTCGGCGGGGGATCGATGTTCGTGCTGCTCGACGGCACCGCGCGAGTGGTTCGCGATGGGCGGACGACCTACCGTCTCGGCCCCGGGGACGTGTTCGGCGAGCTCGCGCTCCTGGACGGCAAGCCGCGCTCGGCGAGCGTGGTGACGGACTCGGCGGTCGAGACGGCTCGACTGTCACGCAGCGCGTTCCTCGAGCTGGTTCGATCGAACCCCGATATCGCGCTCCGGATGATGGAGGTGCTCGCCTCTCGCTTGCGTGCATGCGATCCGGGCAGGGACGTGTAGGGGACATCCAGCCTCATCGCGTGTTCACGCGGGCTTGCGTCCGATGACGGTTCGAAGTCCCATGGGTAGCGACTCCATCCCGAACGACGACCCGACGGTCGCCTCCACGCCGTGTTCGCGCAGCAGCTCCGGCACGAGGGCCACATCGATCATCACGTTGTCGTGTCGTTCGTCGTCGCGGCGCCAGGAGCCGTCGTCGTTGCGGATGAACGTCGCCATCTGCCGCACGTATCGATCGGCGGACGGCACCGAGAACTCGGTGATCACCGCCCAGTCTTCGCCCACCCAACCACGGGTCTGTTGGTCGCGACGAGCCGCCGCCCACTCCAGGTCGCAGAGGTCGATCGCGAGGACGCCGCCCGGGAGCAGCGCCTCGGCGATGGCCACGAGTCCGCGATCCACGGCTTGTGCGTCCGGAAGATAGTTCAGGCAGTGGCCGACCCCGACGATCGCGTCCGCGCGGGGGAGCGGGTCATCGGGGAGCACGAGCTCGCGGATGTCCTTCGCGTCGCCCGCGACCTCGCGGGCGAGTTCGAGCATCGCCGGGGACGCGTCCGTCGCGATCACGCGAAGGCCGGCGTCCACGAGGTGCCGGGTCAGGAGACCGCTGCCGCACCCGAGCTCGAGGACCACGCCTCCGCGCTCGCGTACCGGTTCGAGGAGCGCCACGAGGCCGGGCGCGCAATCGTCCGCGTGGAACCCGAACCCGCGGTGGTGAACGAGGGCGAGATCCCTCCGATAGTACGGAGCACGTGGGACATCCACGCGTGCATCCTATGGGTGACTTCAGGTCAGGGGGCGCTTGGTGTGGCCCGACCCCCCCGGATACCATGGGCGGCCGGCGCATCCGCGCCCGCTCACCCGGCACAGCTTGACCTCAGGTCAGCGCCAGGTTCACAGGAGGGGTCCGTGGCCAAGCGGTACGACGTGGTCGTGATCGGCGGGGGCCACAACGGCCTCACGAGCGCCGCCTACCTGGCGAAGGCCGGCAAGAAGGTCCTGGTGCTCGAGCGCCGACACGTGTTGGGCGGCGCGGCCGTGACCGAGGAGATCTTCCCGGGCTTCCGGTTCTCCGTGTACTCCTACGTCGTCTCGCTGCTCCGCCCGGAGATCATCCGCGAGCTGGAGCTGCCGAAGCACGGCCTGGAGATCCTGCCGCTCGACGGCACGATCACCCCGCTCGACGACGACTACCTGTGGCGCGTGAACGACCACGGCACCACGATCCGCGAGCTCCGCCGCTGGTCGCGCAGCGACGCCGAGGCCTACGAGGAGTACGGCCAGCTGATGGCGGAGATGGCTCGGTTCATCAAGCCGATCCTGTCGATCGTGCCGCCCGACCCGGGCAAGCTGAACCCGATGGACTGGTTCCCGCTCGCGGGCCTCGTGAAAGGCTTCAGGGACCTGCCGCAGCGGCTGCAGACCACCTTCATCCAGCTGATGACGATGAGCGCGGCCGACTTCTTGGATCAGTGGTTCGAGACGGAGCCGCTGAAGGCAACGATGTCCGCGTCCGGCATCATCGGGACGTTCCAAGGACCGCGCTCGCCGGGCACCGCGTACGTCCTGCTGCACCACTACATGGGAGAGATCGACGGCGCGTTCCGCGCCTGGGGCATCCCGAAGGGCGGGACGGGTGGGGTCAGCACCGCGATCGGCAACGCCGCGCTCGCGCTCGGTGCCGAGATCCGCACCGAGGCGCCGGTCGCGCGGATCGACGTCCGCGAGGGCCGGACCACCGGCGTCACGCTCGAGAGCGGCGAGACGATCCTGGCAGACGCCGTGCTGTCGTCCGTGGACTCCAACCTCACGTTCCTGAAGCTGTTGGATCCCGGCGTGCTCGATCCGGACTTCGAGGCGGAGGTCCGCCGGTACAAGTACCGCGGCTCGTCCGGCAAGGTGAACCTTGCCCTCGACGACCTGCCGGAGCTCGCATGCAAGCCCGGCGTGGGTCCGTGGCTCCGCGGCGCGATCAGCTTCAGCCCGAACCTCGACTACATGGAGCGCGCCTACGACGACGCGAAGTTCGGCCGGTTCAGCCAGCGCCCGTACATCGACTGCATCATGCCGACGCTCGTGGACCCGTCGATGGCGCCTCCAGGCAAGCACATCATGAGCTGCTTCGTGCAGTACGCGCCGTACAAGCTGGAGCCCGGCAAGGAGTGGGACGACGCCGAGCGCGAGGCGTTCGGCGAGAACGTGATCGACACGCTCGAAGAGCGCTTCCCGGATATCCGCCGCAAGATCCTCCACAAGATGTTCATCACGCCCAAAGACATCGAGGACGTCACCGGTCTGACCGAGGGCAACATCTTCCAGGGCGAGCTCTCGCTGGAGCAGCTGTTCTTCAACCGGCCGGTGCCGGGGTGGGCGCGCTACCGGACGCCGGTCCAAGACCTGTGGATGTGCGGGTCCGCCACGCATCCCGGTGGCGGCATCATGGGCGCGCCCGGCCGCATCGCCGCGCTGGAGTACCTGAAGGAGAAGAAGCGCGGCGGGAAGCAGGTGGCCTGATGGCGCGCGGCGAGACCGTCATCGTCATCGGCGCGGGTCACAACGGCCTGGTCGCCGCCGCGTACCTGGCGAAGGCCGGCAGGAAGGTCGTCGTGCTGGAGCGGCGGGGCGTGGCCGGCGGGATCCTCGCCAACACCGAGATCACGCGAGGCTTCACCGCCCCCGGGATCGCCCACACCGTGGGGCGGCTCCGGCGGTCGGTGATCGCGGACCTGAAGCTCGAGGCGTTCGGGCTGGAGCTGCTCGCTCCGGACGTGCGCGTGTTCGCGCCACAGCCGGACGGCTCGGCCGTCACGTTCTGGGCCGACGCGGCGCGGACGGCGTCCGAGCTCGAGACGCGCAACGCGCACGACGGGACGGCGTACCCGGGGTTCGACAGGAAGGTGCGCGCGGTCGCGAGCTTCCTTTCCTACATCAACGCGATCACGCCGCCCGACGCGAAGACACCGTCGATCGGCGATGCGATCGCGGGTCTGAGGTTGGGGAAGGCGTTCCGCGACCTGGGGGCGAAGGCCGGCCGCGAGGCGACCCGCGCGTTGCCGATGGCGGTGGCGGACCTGGTGGGCGAGGTCTTCGAGGACGAGGCCGTCCGAGGCCCGCTCGCGACGCGCGGCGTGCTCTACACCGCGACCGGGCCGTGGGCCGCGGGCTCGGCAGCCGTGTTCCTGAACGACTCGGCCGGCAACGACGGTGGAGCGGCCGGGCAGAGCGTGATCGCCCGCGGAGGGAGCGGCGCGCTCGGCGAGGCACTCGCGGCATCGGCCAAGGCGTTCGGCGCCGACATCCGGACCGGTGTCGAGGTGACGGAGATCCGTTCGCGCGACGGTCGTGTGCTCGGCGTCACGCTGGCGAACGGCGAGACGATCGACGCCTCGCTAGTCGTCTCCGCGGCCGATCCCAAGCGGACGCTCGGGCTCTGCGACCCGGTCGAGCTGGGGCCGACCATGGTCTGGCGCGCGGGCAACATCCGCCAGCCGGGTGTGACCGCCAAGGTGAACCTCGCGCTCGCCGACGTGCCGCGCTTCAACGGCGCCGACGACGTGTCGAGGCTGCGAGGGCGGATCGTGATCGGCACCAGCATCGACCACGTGGAGAAGGCGAAGGACGCGTGGAAGTTCGGACACGTCGCCGAGGATCCGTGGCTCGAGGCAACGATCCCCACCCTCCTCGACCCGTCGCTCGCGCCCGAGGGCAAGCACGTGATGAGCGTCTTGGTCGAGGCCGCCCCGCGGCATCTGCGCCACGGCGACTGGTCGACGGAACGCGAGCGGCTCGGCGACGTCACGGTCAAGACGCTCGAGCGGTACGCGCCCGGTCTGGGCGAGCTCGTCGAGGCCCGGCAGGTGATCACGCCCGAGGACTTCGAGACCGACGTACGGCTTGAGCGGTGGCCACGTCTACCACGCCGAGCCGGGACTGGATCAGTTCTTCATGTGGCGTCCGCTGAACGGTCATGCGCAGGTACCGGTTCGTGCTGGATGGGCTGTACCTGGCCGGATCGGGCGCGCACCCCGGCGGCGGTATCACCGGCGGCCCGGGCGCGAACGCGGCGCGGCAGATCCTGAAGGACGGCAAGAGAGACTGATCCGTTTTCCATCAGTGGACCTGCTCTTCGGTCCGGTCGGCGCATACTCGCTCGATGCTCACTTGTGCGAGCTGCGAGAAGGAGAACCCCGAAGGCTTTGCGTTCTGTGGGTTCTGCTCCGCCCCACTTGTGCCCGTCGCCTCGGATGTTCGCAAGACCGTCACGATCCTGTTCTGCGATCTCACCGACTCAACGGTCGCCGGCGAACGATTGGATCCGGAGGTGTTGTCGGGCGTCATGACCCGTTTCATGGGCGAGATGGCCACGGCCGTCGAGCGACACGGTGGCACGGTCGCGAAGTTCGCGGGTGATGGGGTGATGGCCGTCTTCGGCATCCCTCACGCACACGAGGACGATGCCCTTCGCGCGGTCCGCGCAGCCGCCGAGATGCGGGATGCACTCGAGACGCTCGGTCGCGAGGTCGAGAGCGACCTGGGCGTATCGCTGCGCTCGAGGGTCGGGGTGAACACCGGCGAGGTGCTGGTCGCCGCTGGCAACGCGGACGTGCTGGGCGACCCGGTGAACACGGCGTCCAGGCTCGAGACCGCCGCCACTCCCGGGGAGGTCTTCATCGGTGACCCGACCTACCAGCTCGTGCGCGATGCCGTCGTCGCCGAGCCGATGGAACCCCTCGTCCTCAAGGGTAAGGCCGAACGCGTTTCCGCCTACCGCCTCGTCAGGATCGCGTCGTTGTCGCCGATGAGGACCCGGCGACTCGACGCGCCGATGATCGGACGGACCCTGGAGATGACCCTCCTCGCCCAAGCGTTCGAGCGCGCGGCCGCGGGGCGGGGGTGTCGGCTCTTCACCGTGCTCGGCACCGCAGGAACCGGCAAGTCGCGACTGATCGAAGAGTTCCTCGGCTCGCTCGACGGCGCCGTGGTCCTCCGGGGACATTGCCTGCCGTACGGCGACGGCATCACCTATTTCCCTGTGGCAGAGGTGATCAAAGGCGCACTCGGTCTGGCGGACTTCGACGACGAGTCCATCGTGCAGGAGCGGATCCATGTGTCGGTTGCGCTCGAGGACCGTGCGGATGCGATCACGGCGAACCTCGCGAAACTCCTTGGCGCCGGTGAAGAGGGCACGCCCGAGGAGACGTTCTGGGCGATCCGGAGATTCTTCGAGATCCAAGGACGAGCTCAGCCGCTCGTCGTCGTTTTCGATGACATCCAATGGGGAGAGCAGACGTTCCTCGACCTCATCGAACACGTCGCCGATCGCTCCCGGGAGGCGCACATCTTGATCCTTTGCATGGCGCGCCCGGACCTGATGGACGAGCGCCCAACGTGGGCCGAGGGCAAGACGAACGCGACGACGATCTCGCTCGCGCCGCTCACCGAGCAAGAAACCACCGAACTGATCGATCACCTCCTCGGTGAGGCTGGACTGCCCGGCGAAGTGAAAGGCAGGATCGCCTCGGTCGCCGAGGGCAACCCGTTGTTCGTCGAGGAGATGCTCCGCATGCTGATCGACGACGGCTCGCTCGTTCGGGAGGGCGACGTCTGGGTCGCGGCCGGCGACCTCACCGACGTCAGCATCCCGCCCACGATCTCGGCACTGCTCTCCGCGCGGCTCGACCGCCTCTCGAATGCCGAGCGTCAAGTGATCGAGCGTGCCGCGGTCGAGGGGAGGGGGTTCCATCGTGGAGCCGTCGTCGCGCTGCTTCCCGAGGATGCGCGGGAGAGCGTGGACGAGCATCTGAGGACCCTCGCGCGGAAGGAGCTGATCTCCGCGGAGCGTTCGTCGCTCACCGGCGAGGATGCCTACCGCTTCCGGCACCTGCTGATCCGCGATGCGGCCTACGACCAGATCCCCAAGAAGAGTCGGGCGAGTCTCCACGTCGGGTTCGCGGACTGGCTCGAAGGCGTCGCCGGCGATCGGATCGCCGAACAGGAGGAGATCGTTGGATACCACCTCGAACGCGCGTGGCGCTACCGCGACGAGCTTGGTCTGGCCGGGGACGACGCCCTGCGGCTCCGAGCAGGGAAGCGGCTGGGTTCGGCTGGCGAGCGGGTGTACTACCGCTGGGACGTGCGGGCCGCAGTCGACCTACTGACGCGCGCTGCGGATCTGCTGGAGGGTGACGACCTCCAGCTCGACGTCCTTATCTTGCTGTATCTGGCACTCGACATGATTCCTTCGATCGACGAGTCGCGGCAGGTCGCGGAGCGCCTCCACCGTGCGGCGCGGAACGCCGGAGATGTCGGGTCCGAGGTCATCGCGGATGTCTTCCTCCACAACGTGATGGTCGTCGAGAGCCCTGAGCGCTGGTCCCTCGAGGTGGAGCAGCGGCTCTACGAACGTCAGCTTCGCATCTACCGCGATCTCGGGTGGGAGCCCTCCATCCCGTACGCACTCATGAACCTTGCGAGCGTGGCGAGATCGAGGGGAGACATGGCGGCGACGATGCGCCTGGCCACGGAGGCGCTAGACCTCGCTCTCGATGTCGGCACGGTGGACCTGGCCGTTGATGGCGTGAACTTCATCCTCCTCGCCCTCTTGGAAGGCCCTGGTCCACTTTCAGAGGCGGAGCACCGCGCCTCGGAGTTCCTTGAGTCGTTCCCTACCGATCGTCTCGCATTTGGAGGGACGCTGATGAGTCGGGCGGAGATCCGGCTGATGCTCGGTCGCCCGAACGAGGCACGTGCGGACGCCGACCTGAGCAAAGGCATCCTCGACGATCTCGGCGTGGGCGTCTTCGTCCCCCACGCCCTGCTACTGGAAGGGCTACTGGCCTGGCTCGAGGACGGTCCCGAAGCCGCCGAGGGATCGCTCGCCTCCGCCTGGCGGATCGCGGAGGGCAGCATCGGTTACCTCGAGGTCTGGAAGATCGGAGGTCCATTGGCTCGCGTCCTCCTGGAACTCGACCGAAACGAGGACGCCAGCACGGTGGTGGAGCGCATCCGCAGGTGGGCCGTTCCGGGAGGCACGATGTGTGCCTCCGGGATCGACGCGTTGATCCTTGCCCGCGCTGGACGCTTCCCCGATGCCGAGCTCCTACTCGAGGAAGCGGAGCGGATCGCGGCTCCCACCGACCTCGTCGTGGCCAAAGCGCAGCTCGCGCTGGACAGGGCTGAGGTCATGCAGCTCGAGGGTCGATCCGACGAAGCCCGCGCCGCCGCCGAGGACGCCCTCGTGAAGTACGAGCAGAAGGAGCACGTGGTGGGCTCGCGCCAAGCCCAGGCACTCCTCGCTTCTCTCTGATCCGGCGGGCCCGTCACGCGGCGTCCGGTCCGGCCCGCGATCGTGCGTCGTCGGGGCGAACCCAGGTGAGCTCCCCGTCGTCGTCGCGCGCCAGCCCCCAGCCGTGCTCGTGCACGAGCCGGTGATGGAAGGCGCAGACGAGCACCAGGTTGTCGAGGCTCGTCTCGCCGCCCCGAGACCACCACTCGACGTGGTGCGCCTGCGTGAAGCGCCTCGCGTCGCACCCCGGGAACCGGCAGGTGCCGTCGCGGTGGCGGAGCTGGCGCATCATCCACGGAGCTGGCTCGCGCGTGACGTGACCGATCCCATGCACGGTGCCGTCGGGACGCTCGACCACGAGCTGCATCCGCGCGTTGCACAGGAGGCGGTGCAGGGTGGTGCCGCCGATGACGGGACCGTTCTCGATGAGCGCGTTGGCATCCGGGTCGAGGAGGGCATCCAGCTCGGCATGCACGACGACGGTCGCGCGATCCGGATCTGCGTCGTCAGCGAGCTGGACCGAACATAAGGCCACGAGGGCGTCTGCACGCCGTGCGCCCACGAGTCGCGCGGACGCCTCGTCGGGCATGACGGGGATCTGTTCGCCGAGGCGGTCGAGCGCACGCGCGACCACGGCCCCTGCGGCGCCCGGCAGCTCGGCGTCGAGCCTGAACCGACGTCCACCGTCCGCGTACCGGTACTCGAGCCAGCGATCGCGCTCGGTGGTCACCGTCTCTCCTTCGATCCTGTCGCCTTCGATCCTGTCGCGCGCCCGGAGATCGCCGATCCGGCGGATCGCTCCTGAGGAGACGCCCTGCGCCCAGCGCACGAGCGCGTCCTCATCGTCGAACTCGGCGAAGCGGGTGAGCTCGACGACCTTGTCGATCCCCAGCTCGCCTCGTTCGAAGGCGCTGGCGGTGGCGGGGAGCGTCCGCAGCGCGCGTCCGGAGGTCAGCCACCGCTCGGACTTCCAGCGCGAGATGCCGAGCTGCATCGTGGTCCAGTGCGCCATGTCGTGCGCGCCCTCCTCGATCCACGCCTCCGCCTCTTCGAGCTGGGTCAGGGCGTCGAGCAGCTCCCGTTGGAGGCGAGCGATGTCGCGATGCAGCCGCCGGACGCGCGAACTGAGCGCCTCGGTGCTGCCAAGGTCCGTTGCCACGAGCCTGGTCCGTTCCGGGGGAGGATCGGGTTCGGCCGATCAGGACCTCACCTCTATCGAACATACGTTCGATTGTCAAGTTCTGAAGGTTGGGCAACCGCCCGGGTTTGCTACGCGGGTACCGTGCCGCGAACGGCCCACGCGCGCGCGGACAGCCGGATGGTGCCGTCCGCCTCCGCGGGCAGGCGCATCCGGAGGAGCTCGCGGAGTTCGGCGCGCGCCGCGTCCTCGAGCGACATGCAGTACCACGGCGCGGGTCCCTGTTCGGACAGGAACGGGATCCAGAAGTCGTCGAAATCGCGGAAGATCGTGGGCACGTCGATCGACCGCGTGCGGATGTCGTCGAGCGCCGCGACCTCGAACAGCGCGCCGAGCCCCTTCATGCTGGCGATCTCCAGGAATCGCTCGCCCTCGTCGTACTCGCGCGCGCGCGGTTCGAGGTCTGCCGCTGCGTCCCAGAAGTACCGCAGCATCTGCATGCCGCCCGCGTAGTCCCAGACGTAGGCGCCGATCGTGCCGTCGGGGCGGGTGACGCGCCGGAGCTCCTGGACGACGCCGCCTTGATCGGGGACGAAGTTCAGCATCAACCCCGACACCGTCGCATCGAACGTCCCGTTCTCGAAGGGGATCGTCCGTGCGTCGGCGACCTGCGCCTCGAATCGCTCGTCGGAGACCCGGGCGTTCGCGTATTTGACGAATCCCTCGGAGGCGTCGATGCCGCGGACCTCCGCTGGGGCGGCGCGCACCAGGATCGTCTCGGAGAGCGCCCCCGTGCCACAGCCCACATCCAGCCATCGGCCGCCGGTCGGAGCCTCGAGCCAATCCAGGAACTCGGCCGCGACCAGGCGGCTCCAGCGACCTACGTAGGGCTCGTATCGGTCGCCGTCGTCCCAGGTGTCCGAGGCCATGAACTGCATCTTCCCACCGTGGCGGGGCGCAAGCCCGCACTTCCGTCGTTCGAGATCGGCGGAACGGGACGGGGTTTGCGGGCCGAACGGGCGCGGGGCTACGGTTGCGCGATGCACGAGTGGGTCGTTCTGCTCCACGTGGGGACGGCGTTCTGGTTCGTCGCGGGGCTCGTGGGACGAGACGTGACGCTCGCGAAGGCGGCGCAGGCGACCGACGTGACGGTCACGGTGGAGCTCGCCGAGCTCGCCGGCCGGTTCGACCGGTGGATGGTGGTCCCGGGCTCGATGGCCGTCCTGGCGCTCGGGGTCATCACGGTGCTGGTCCAAGGCCGCCCGTTCACCGGCACCGACAGCTGGTGGGTCCTAACGGCCCTCCTCTTGTTCCTGTCCCTGATCCCCCTCGTCCCATTGGTGTTCCTTCCCCGCGGACGCGTGTTCGAGCAGGCGTTGACGGATGCCCGAGCGCGAGGCGAGGTCACACCGGAGTTGACGGCCGCCTTCGCCGATCCGACGGTGCGAGCGGCACGCATGTACGAGCGGATCGTGGTCGCGGTGATCATCGTCCTCATGGTGACGAAGCCGTTCTGAGCTCGCCTATGCTGGCGCCTCATGGGTGACGGGCGGGACTTCCGGATCGAGCAGAGCGAGCTCCGAAGCGACGACGAGTTCACGGAGTTCAGCAGCACGGACCTGCCGTACTACTCGGATTGGCGCGGGTCGTTCGAGAAGCTGCCGTGGGCGACCGACGACGAGAGCCTCCGCGCGGCCAACGCCGACGTCGCGATCGTGGGCGCGCCGCTCGACGACGCGGTGTCGTCGCGTCCGGGCGCGCGGTTCGGCCCGCGGGCGATCCGGATGGCGCCGACGACCTGGTCCTCCGACTACGCCTGGTCGATCCAGCTGGACGTCGAGCCCTACAGCGTCTTGAAGGTGGTCGACGCCGGCGACGCGCCCGTCGTGCCCGCACGGCTGGAGCGTGGCCTGCGCGTGATCCACGAGAAGGTGTTCCGCGTCGCGAGCGCCGGGCCGATCCCGATCGTCCTGGGCGGGGATCACTCGATCACGTACCCGAGCGCCGCGGCCGTCGCGCGCCACCGGCACCCGCGGAAGGTGGGCATCGTGCACTTCGACGCGCATGCGGATACGGCGGCGGACCAATGGGGCAACCTCCATGGCCACGGCACGCCGATGCGCCATCTGATCGAGGAGGGCTGGATCGCCGGGCCGAACTTCGTCCAGGTGGGGCTCCGCGGGTACTGGCCCGAGAAGGCCGTCTTCGACTGGATGCGCGAGCAGGGCCTCCGCTGGCACACGATGGTCGAGATCGAGGACCGAGGCGCGGAGGCCGTGATCGCCGACGCGATCGCCGAGGCGCTCGACGGCCCCGACTGCATCTACCTGAGCATCGACATCGACGTGGTCGATCCGGGCATGGCGCCGGGCACCGGCACGCCCGAGGCCGGGGGGATGCTCGGCCGCGAGCTGCTCCGCGCGATCCGGCAGATCGTGGGCCAGGTGGACCTGGTCGGGATGGACGTGGTCGAGGTCTCGCCGCCGTACGACAGCTCCGAGGTGACCGCGATCCTCGCCCATCGCTGTGTGGTGGAGGCCATCAGCGCCCTGGCCGCGAAGCGATAGCGGGGTCCCGGTCGGTCACCGTAGGCTACGCCGGTGATCACCTGCCCGAACTGTGGCGAGGACAACCCCGAGCGCGCGAAGTTCTGCCTGAACTGCGGCGCCCCGCTCGGCGGCGGAAGCGAGGCGCGCCCCGAGCTGAAGTTCGCGACCGCGCTCTTCGCCGACTTGGTCGGGTCGACGACGCTCGCCGAACGAGAGGATCCGGAGGTCGTCCAATCGGTGGTCGGACGGGCGTTCGATCGGTTGAGCGTCGAGATCGAGCGCTACGGCGGACTGCTCGAGAAGTTCATGGGGGACGCGATGCTCGCGGTGTTCGGCGTGCCGAAGTCCCACGAGGACGACCCCGAGCGTGCCGTACGGGCCGCGCTCGAGATGCAGGCCGTCCTGTCCGAGCTGAACCACGGCTTCGCGGGTGAGGACAAGCCGCAACTGGCGATGCGGATCGGGATCGAGGCCGGCGACGTCTTGGTCGACATGGAACGGGCCGCGGGTCCGCGGGATCGCATGCTGACCGGCGACGCGGTGAACACGGCCGCGCGGCTGGAGGCCGCCGCCGATCCAGGCCACGTGATCGTCGGTCCCGCGGTCTACGCCTCGACGAAGGATGTCATCGACTACGCGGAGATCGCGCCGCTCACGCTGAAGGGCAAGGCAGAGCCGGTTCCTGCCTGGGATGCGCAGCGCGTGAAGGCGAAGCGGCGCGGCGAGCGGCCGTCCCTGGGCCTCGAGGCGCGGCTGATCGGGCGTGACGAGGAGATGACGGTCCTCAAGCAGACGCTGCACCGGGTCGAGACCGAGGGCCGCCCTGCGTTGGTGACGATCGTCGGTCCGGCGGGCGTCGGCAAGTCGCGCGTGACCTCCGAACTCCTCCGATACGTCGAAGGGCTGCCCCAGTTCATCTACTGGAGGAGCGGGCGATGCCTGGCCTACGGCAACACGCCGTACTCGGCGTTGGCGGACGCGATCAAGGCCCAGTGTGAGGTTCTGGAAGACGATCCGGCGGGGGTCGTCGCTCGCAAGGTCGACGCGGCCGTCGAGGAGCTGTTCGGCGACGCCGCCGTCGCGCCGCAGATCCGGGCGCTCGTCGGGGGCGGTGAGACCGCCGCGTTCTCCCGCGAGGACCTCTTCGAGGCGTGGCGGCGCTTCCTCGAACGCATGGCCGCCCGGTATCCCTTGGTGCTGGCGCTCGACGACCTGCATTGGGCCGATGAAGGCCTGCTCGATCTGGTGGAGCACGTCGCGGACTGGGCCCAGGGGCCGATCCTCCTCCTCGTTCAGGCTCGCCCCGACCTGTTCGACGTCCGTCCGTCGTGGGGCGGCGGCAAGCGCAACGCGGCGTCGATCTACCTGGACCCACTGACGCCCGACGAGGACGCCGCCATGATCGACGACCTACTCCCGGGAGAGATCACCGACGAGCTCCGGAAGCTGATCGTGGAGCGGAGCGAAGGCAACCCGCTCTACACGGAGGAGATCGTCCGGATGCTGATCGACCGCGGGGTCCTCCGCGCCACGGAAGCCTCGCGGTGGGAAGTGGCGTCCGCGGTCGCCGACGTGGACGTGCCGCGTTCGATCCAGGGACTGATCTCGGCACGGCTGGACGGTCTTCCGGACGAGGAGAAGGCCGTGCTGCAGGACGCGGCCGTGGTCGGGCGGGAGTTCTGGCTCGGTGCGGTCGCCCGGTTGTCGGGACAGCCACCCGGTGTGCTCCGCGAGGTGCTGGGCCGGCTGCGCATCAAGGAGTTGATCGTCCCGCACGATCCGTCGAGCTTCTCCGACGAGCCCGAGTTCTCGTTCCGGCATCTGCTGATCCGGGACGGAGCGTATGACTCCTTGCCGAAAGCCCTGCGGGCCAGCAAGCACACCAAGATCGCGGAGTGGGCGGCAGAGCGAGCCGGGGACCGGGCCGACGAGATGGCGATGCTGATCGCGTCGCACCATCGGGAGGCGCTGCGCTACCTGGTGGAACTGGGCGACACGGGACAGGCCCGGCAGGAGGCCGAGCGCTCCGCCTACCGGTGGTCGCGGATGGCCGGCGACCGGGCGACGGCGCTCTGGCTGCAATCGGACGCGATCGTCTGGTACGAGGAGGCTCTCGCCCTGGCCGATGCCGTGGGCGCCCCCTTGGCGGAGCGGCTCGCTACCGCCCGGCTGCATACCGAGGCATGCTTCGCCACGGCGTCGATGAGCGAGAACGAGGTCTCGTGTCGCCGATACCTGGCCCTCGCCGAGGAGGCGGGCGACGAGCGCGGAGCCGGGTGGGCGCAGGCCGAGCTCGCACGCGTCGTGTTCCACGAGGGCAGGGATCCGGAGACTGAGGAGCTGTCGGCGGCCGCCGTGCGCCGCCTCGAGCCGCTGGGCGATAGCCGGGAGCTGGCGTTCGCGCTGAACGTCGCCGGCTGGTATCGCTGGCGCCGTGGACGCTACGAGGAGGCGGAGCCGCTGCTGCGACGATCCGTCGAGATCGCCGCGCGGATCGGTGCGCGGCGAGAGCTGGCCGAGTCGACGATGGACCTCGCGGTCACGCTCTCGTTCCTGGGTCAGTACCAGCTCGCGGTCGACACCATCGAGGAGGCGTACGCCCTCGCGATGGAGGTCGGCGCTCGCGGTGCGCTGGGCCGGATCTACAACAACTACGCGACGATCGCCGGCGACGCCGACTACCACCGTGCGGTCGCCGTACTCCGCCAGGGGCTGGAGGTGATGCGCAAGGCGGGTGCCGTGCAGTTCGTGGCGTGGATCACCGGGACGCTCGGGGACTTCGAGTTCCTGCTGGGGAACCTCGCGGAGGCCGAGGCGTTGCATCGGGAATCGATCGAGCTGGCTAGGTCGATCGGCGACGATCCGTTGGTCGGGATGATGCTGGACTCCCTGGCCTGGATCGCGGTCACCCGTGGTCGCGTGGCCGAGGCTCGCGAGGCCCACGACACGGCCGAGCGGATCCTCGCCGCTCATGCGGAGCACCAGGCCGCGGCCATCCAGGTCGTGTTGGAGGCGATGATCGCGCGGGCCCTCGGCGAGCGAGCGGGTGAGCTCGCGCAGCTCCGGGCCGCGATCGGGCACGTCGAGTCGATCGAATCGCACCGCGAGCTGTTCCCGGACGTCGTCCGACGGGCGATCGCGCTGGGGGACCGCGAGCTCGCCGAGCGCTACCGGGACGTGGCGTCGCAGGCGCTGTTCGGGCCGACCCGGGCGGCGGCATTGAACGCTGACGGGCTGCTCGCATCCGACCCGGACGAGCAGGTCCGATTGCTCGCCGAGGCGGTGGATCGGTTCGAGGAGCTGGGAACGACGGTCTTGCAGGCGCAGGCTCTGATCGATCTGGGGGAGGCAGAGGCCCGGGTCGGCCGCGACCCCCGGCAGACCCTCGAGAGGGCCCGCGAGCTGCTCGTCGCATGTGACGCCCAGCTCTACCTCGCGGACGTCGATGCCGCGTTCGCGGAGCTCGACGCTCGGAGCTAGGAGCCTCAAGCGGGCGTCACCGGCCGTCGAAACCCTAGAGGTGAGTCTCCCCGAGCCCTCCGTGGGCGGAACGACCGCTGCCTTCCGCCGTCTGGTCGAGAACGTCGAGCGGGTGATCTCGGGCAATCCCACGGTGGTCGAGACGGCCGCGATCTGCCTGTTCGCCGAGGGCAACCTGTTGTTGGAGGGCGTGCCGGGCGTCGGCAAGACGATGCTCGCGCGGGCGCTCGCGCGTTCGATCGGCGGCGACTTCAACCGGATCCAGGCGACGCCCGACCTCCTGCCCTCCGACGTCACGGGCATCAGCGTCTACGACCAGGGCCGGCACGAGTTCCGGT
Source organism: uncultured Actinomycetes bacterium (assembly GCA_963695975.1). Lineage (GTDB taxonomy): Bacteria > Actinomycetota > UBA4738 > UBA4738 > HRBIN12 > JBBQVZ01. The sequence goes on from CAVOIB010000004.1 coordinate 197,224, forward strand.
TCCAGCCGGGGCCGATCTTCGCGAACGTCGTCCTGGTCGACGAGATCAACCGCACGACCCCGCGCACGCAGTCGGCCTTCCTGGAGCCGATGGAGGAGCGGCAGGTCACGGTCGAAGGCGTGACCCACCAGCTGCCGTCGCCGTTCGTCGTGATGGCGACGGAGAACCCGGTGGAGCAGCACGGCACGTATCCGCTGCCCGAAGGCCAGCTCGATCGGTTCGCGATGACGGTGTCGGTCGGCTATCCGGAGCGCGCGCGGGCCGCGGAGATCGTGCGGCGGCAGCTGCTGCGACACCCCATCGAGGACCTCGAAGCGGTGCTCGAGCCCGAGGATGTGATCGGATGCCAGCGGGCCGTCCGCGAGGTCCACGTGGATCAGACGGTGATCGACTACGTGATCGCCGTCGTGCACGCGACGCGGACCGCGCCCGAGATCGCGCTCGGCGCGTCGCCGCGCGCGACCGTCGCGCTGACGCGGTGCGCGCAGGCGCGCGCGATCAGCGAGGGACGGGACTTCGTCTTGCCCGACGACGTGAAGGCGCTCGCGCCCGCCGCGTTGGCGCATCGATTGATCCCTCGGCAGGGCCGGAGCGGCGCCGGCATCGGCCGCGAGATCGTCCGGCGCGTCCTCGACGAGGTCACGGTCCCGCTCGGCGTCGTCGGGAGGTCGTGAACCGTGCGCCTGCGCAAGCGGGCCGCCGGGCTCGCCGTGGGCGCGGCCACGCTGTTCCTCCTGGGCACGAACGTCGAGGCAGGATGGCTGTTCGTCCTCTGTGCGCTGATGCTCGGGACGATCGTCACGGGGATGGTCCTCCCGCGCCGGATGCTTCGCGGGATCGAGGTGGAGCGCCGGGCCGCCGAGGAGGTCGTCCAGGGCGACGAGACCCCGGTCGAGCTGATCGTCACGAACCGCGGCCGGGGCGTGCGCCTGGGGGTCGGCCTGGACGATCCGCATCTCGCGCCCACCATCCTCTACCTCACGAAGATCCTGCCCGGCGAGCGGGTGGAGATCGACACCGCGCGCGTCGCCGCCAAGCGGGGCGTGCACGAGGGGTCGGTCGTCACGCTGCGGTCGGTGGCGCCGTTCGGCGTCGCCGAACGGCGCCGGAAGCTCCCGGTGGCGGGCAGCACGACGGTGCTGCCCGCCGTCCTCCCGCTCGGACCCCTGCCGTTCCTCGGGCGCGGCTCGGATCCTCAGCGCATGGCGCGCTCGACCGCCCGCCGCGGCGGCGGACCCGAGTACCTGGGCGTGCGGGAGTACCGACCGGGCGACAGCCAGCGGCACGTGCACTGGCCGTCCACGGCGCGCACCGGGACCGTGATGGTGCGCGAGCTCGAGGAGGAGCGCTCCCGCCGGCTGGCGATCATGGTGGACACGCTCACCGACGTCGGCGGGACCGGCACGCCGCTCGACGCCTGCTGCACGGCGGCCGCGTCGATCGCGCGCGAGGCCGTCGCGGAGGGGCACGGCATCCGCTCGATCGCGGCCACGGGCCGCAACGACGTCGTGATCGCCGACGACGTCGATGAGCTGGGGTTCCGCAGGCGCCTGGCGTCCCTGGAACCCGACGGAACGACGTTCGCGGGCCTGCTCGCGCGGGCCGGCGATGCGCTCGCCGGCGTCGACACCGTGGTGCTCGTCTTCCCGACGTGGCGGTCGAACGGGGACGGCCCGCTCGAGGAGAAGGTCGAGGAGCTCGCCGCATCGGGCATGCACGTCGTCGCCCTCGTGGTCGAGGTGGATCCCGCGCTCGGCAGGAGGGTCGCGACGCTCAGGCCCGACGAGGTGGATCGACTGGCGACCGCGCTCGCCACCGCCGGTGCCGACGTCTACGTGTGGTCCCACGGCGCGCCGCTCGACGGGGTGCTCGCCCGCGAACCGGCGCTGACGCCATGAGCGTGCGGAGCCGATTCCTCGCCCGCATCCACCGGCCGGCGGACCCTCCCGAGGACTCGGTGCCGATGCGCCTCGCGGTCGGCGGCGCCGTCGAGATCGCGATCGTTGCGGTCGTCCTCGAGGGTGGCGTCAGCGGCGCCGCGGCGCTGCTCCCGCTGCTGCTCGCGCCGCTCGGCTACTTCTTCTCCTACCAACAGCGCCATCGCTCGAACATCACGACGAAGGTGTTGCTCTCGGTGGGTCTGCTGGCGGCGTTCGCGCAGTTCCTGCAGAGCGTGCGTCTGGCGGGCTCGGTCGATCAGGCGCGCATCCCGCTCGCGTCGCTGTTCCTGTGGGTGCAGGTCCTCCACGCGTTCGACGTGCCGCGGCGGCGCGACCTGTCGTTCTCGATCGTGTCCAGCGTGATCCTGATGGCCGAGGCCGGCACGCTCTCGTTCTCGACGTCCTTCGCGTTGCTCCTGATCCCGTGGGCGGCACTCGTGGGCGTGTGGCTGTTCCTCTCGAGCCGCCCGAGCGCCGATGCGCTCACCCGACCCACCGCGGTGAGACGGGGGGGAGCCGGCCGGGGGATCGCGGCGCCGTTCCGCACGGCGACGTTCACCGGCGTCGTGGTGCTCGTGTCCAGCGCGCTCGTGTTCATGGCGATCCCGCGCCTGCCGGGAACGCTCGTGCGCTCGCTCCCGTTCTCGCTCGTGGGCCCGGCGTCCTCGGTCGCGGACTTCGCCGGGGGGATCGAGAACCCGAGCCTGCCGTCGCGCTCGGGCGACGGCGTGGTGGACTTCGCGCCGAACGCCTACCCGGGGTTCAGCGACGTGGTCGATCTGCGCGCGCGCGGCCACCTCTCCGACGACGTGGCGTTCCGCGTCCGCGCCCCGCAGGCCGCGCTCTGGCGGGCGGAGGCGTTCGACACGTACGACGGCACACGTTGGACGATCGCGGATCGAACCACCGAGTCCCTCGTGACGGACGGCGCCTCGCCCGGCGCCTCCATGCTCCCCGCATCCGTGATGGATGGCATCGGCCCCGTCCCGATCGTCCGCGTGACCCAGACGTTCTACGTGGAGTCTCAGCAGCCGAACGTGCTCTTCGCCGCCGCCGTCCCCGAGCGCGTCTACTTCCCCTCGGGCGGACTGCGCGCCGACCGGTACGGCTCGATCCGCTCGCCGATCCTGCTCGACCCCGGACTGATCTACTCGGTCGTCTCCCAGGTTCCGGTCACGACGCCGAGCGTCCTTCGCCTCTCAAGCTCCGAGGGCTTGGTCTCGGCCGGGGAGGGGTACGTCCAGCTCCCGCCCGAGCTCCCGCAACGCGTGCGCGACCTCACGGCCAGGATCGCGGGGAACGCGAGCACCGAGTACGACCGCGTGATCGCGGTCCAGTCGTGGCTGCGGGCGCACACGCGGTACGACCTCGACGTTCCGCTCGATCCGCCGGGGGTTGACGCCGTCGATCACTTCCTGTTCGTCACGCGCACGGGCTTCTGCGAGCAGATCGCGACGTCGATGGCCGTGATGCTGCGGACGCTCGGCATCCCCACGCGCCTGGTGACGGGTTACGGCCCCGGGGAGCGGAACCCGCTCACCGGCTACTTCGAGGTGCGGCAGTCCGACGCGCACGCGTGGGTCGAGGTCTTCTACCCCGGCGTCGGCTGGGTGCCGTACGACCCCACGTTCGGCGTGCCCGACGCCGCGCCCCGGCCGGCGAGCAGGTTCATCGCGGGCGAGGTCCTGGCCGCCCTCGGGCGCTTCCTCTCGGACGCCGTGCCGGAGCCGGTGAAGCGGCTGTTCCACGACCTGGCCGGCGGGCTCGCGGTCCTCGGCGACCACGCGATGGGCACGCTGCCGCTGCTGATCGTCGTCGCCCGGTCGTCGGGCTTGGTTGTGGCGACGGAGACGCCGCCGTTCACGGCGGCCGGGGCAACCCATCGCCTTGGGCGCGTACCTCGACCTGACCGACGTGCTCGCCGACCGGGGCCATCCGCTCGTCGATCACGCGACCCCGCGCGAGTACCTGCGGAGCATCGCGACCGATCCCGCGATCGAACGCGCGATCGTCGAGGAGGCCGAGGTCGTCGTCTCGACGCTCGAGCGCGACCGCTTCTCGGGACGTCCGGCCGCCGACGCGGATCTCCTGCGGGCGCGCGACGCGGTCGTCCACGTGCGCGAGCTCGTCGCGGGCGCGCTGAGCGCGAGGTACCGTTCTCGGCATGTGCCGAAGCATCAAGACGCTCCGCCGCCCCGACGAGCCCGCGACCGACGAGGAGATCCGCGCGGCCGCGCTCCAGTTCGTGCGCAAGGTGAGCGGGTACCGGGAGCCTTCGCGGAAGAACTCCGAGGCGTTCGTCGCCGCCGTGGACGAGGTGGCCGAGGCCTCGCGCCGGCTCCTCGACGCCGTCGCGCCGCCGGCGGGCTGAGGCGGCGGGCGCCGCTACGATGGGCGCCATGTACCCGCTCGATCCGAAGCCCGAGGACATGCGCGCCATGGGCGAGGCGGCCGTCGACTTCCTGATCGAGTTCATCGAGGGTCTCGACGACGCGCCGATGTCGAACGTGGAGGGTGGTCTCGACCTCGCGCGCTCGCTCCGCGCCTCGCCGCCCGAGGAGGGTGGATCGTTCGACGAGGTCTTCGCCGACTTCAAAGCCGCGGCGGCCGCCGCGTACGAGACCTGCGGGCCCGGGTACCTGCCGTACATCCCCGGCGGAGGGTTGTTCGCCGCATCGCTGGCGCAGTTCCTGGCGATGGGTGTCAACCGGTTCCCGAACCTGTGGGAGGTGGCGCCCGGCCTGCAGCAGATCGAGGAGAACGTCGTGCGATGGCTCTGCGATCTCTTCTCGTTCCCCGCGGAGGCGCGCGGCATCCTCACGAGCGGGGGCTCGATCGCCACGCTCTCGGCGGTCGTGACCGCGCGGCACGCGAAGCTCGGCGAGGACTTCTGGGACGGGACCTACTACGTGAGCGATCAGGCGCACGCGTCGGTGTCGAAGGCGGCGACCATCGCGGGCTTCTCGCAACGGAACCTGCGGGTCGTGCCGACCGATGCGGAGCTCAGGATGGACGCCGGCGCGCTCCACGACATGATCCGCGCCGATCGGGAGGCGGGCCTCCGGCCGTTCCTTGTGGTCCCGGCCGCGGGGACGACCAACACGGGCGCGATCGATCCGCTCGCAGACGTGGCCGAGATCGCGGCCGCCGAGGGGCTCTGGGTGCACGTCGATGCCGCGTACGGCGGCTTCTTCCAGCTCACCGATCGGGGACGCCACCGCTTCCGCGGCATCGAGCGGGCCGACTCGATCACGCTCGATCCCCACAAGGGCATGTTCCTTCCTTATGGAACGGGGTCGCTCATCGTGCGGGACGGGGCGCGGTTGCACGACGCGATGTACGCGGGCGCCGCCTACCTCCAGGACCGCGCGCCCGAGGGGGAGCTCCCCAACGTGAACGAGTACTCGCCCGAGCTGTCCCGGGACCATCGGGGGTTCCGGGTGTGGTTGCCGTTGAAGCTCCACGGCGTGTCCGCCTTCCGCGAGGCGCTCGACGAGAAGCTGGATCTCACCGCGCATCTGCACGCGGGTCTCGCGGAGGATCCCTCGATCGAGCTCCCGTGGGCGCCGCAGCTCACGGTCGTGCCGTTCCGGCTGGCCGGCGGCGACGATGCCGCGAACCGCCGGTTCCTGGCACGGATCAACGCGTCGCCCAGGGTGTACCTGTCCAGCACGTCGATCTTCGGCCGCTACACCCTCCGCGCGTGCATCCTGAGTCACCGCACGCACCGCGACCGGATCGACGAGGCGATCGACGTCATCCGCCGCGCCGCGGCCGGGGCCGGTGCCTGAGCTCCCCGAGGTCCAGGCGCTCGCCGAGCGATTGGACGCCGCGCTCGCCGGAGGCGACCCTCGAGAAGCTCGACCTCCTGCAGTTCTCGTCGCTGAAGACGTTCGCGCCGCGTCCCGAGGAGCTGCTCGGTCGGACGCTCGACGGGGTGACGCGCCGCGGCAAGTTCACGGTGATGGGGTTCGGCGGTCCACGCCTGTTGTTCCATCTGTCGCAGGGCGGACGCGTGGATCTGGAGGATCCGCCGAAGGCCACGAAGCCGCGCGGGTCCGTGCTGCGGCTGCGCTTCGCCGGGCGACCGAGCGTGTTGATCAAGGAGTTCGGGACGCAGCGCAAGGCCGGGTGGTGGGTGCTGGCGGAGGGCGATGAGGGGCCGCTCGCCAAGCTCGGTCCCGAGGTGTTGTCGGATGCGTTCGCGGCATGGCTCCGCGAGACCGACGACACGCGGCGCGTGCACACGATCCTGCGCGACCAGCGAACGGTTGCCGGCGTCGGCCGCGGGTACAGCGACGACATCTTGCACCGCGCGCGGATGTCGCCGTACGCCTCGCTGGCGAAGCTGACGCCCGACGAACGCGAGGCGCTCCTCGACGCGACGACCGAGGTGCTGGACGAGGCGCTCGCCGTCGAGCGGCAGCGAACCGGCGGCCTGCCGACCAAGCTCGGCGACCATTTCGTGGTGCACGGCAGGTACGGCGAGCCGTGCCCGCGCTGCGGCGACGATCTTCGCCGCGTGAGCTACGAGTCGCACGAGGTGACCTATTGCCCCGCGTGCCAGACCGGCGGCAAGATCCTGGCCGACCGGAGGCTGTCCCGGCTCATCCGGTAGCGTTCGCGGGTCGGATCTTCGGATGGAGGGCAGTCGGGTGGCAGAGGTCAGCGTGACAGAACTCAAAGCAACCGCTTCGGCGGTGGTCGGGGATGTGGAAGACGGCGCCATCTATCTGGTGACCAAGCGAGGCCGGCCGGTGGCGGTACTCCTTCCGGTCGCAGACGCCGAGGAACTCGTGCTAGCGAACGCCGAAACGTACCGGCGGATGCGTCGACGGGCCCGGATCTCTCACGCCGAGGGCCGTTCCAGCAGTCTTGCTCACATCGGCCGATCCGGCATCGAAGCGAAGTCCCGATGACGTCCGTGAGATGTCAGTGCCGCACGTACTCCTCGAGTGCGGCGCGAGCGATCTCACTTATGGTTCGTCCTTCGGACTTGGCCTTGGCCCGCGTGCGTCGATACAGCGTGTCGCCGACCCGGTAGCTGATCCGGGGCGACACGCCGCTCTCCAAGGCCGGACGCCCGCCTTTGGCGGCCTCGCGGGTCGCCTTCCCGAGATCGAATCCGCGCTCAGCCTCTTCAGCGAGCTTCTCGACACGATCTCGACTGAGTGCCTTGCCGGTCTTCGTCTTCAACCTTGCCATCGCTGTGCCTCCCGGTACTGTGCCCGATATCTGTGTCGCATCGGCATCGAGTGGATGATGAACAGCTCGCCGGTCTCCAGTTCGACCGCCATGACCTCGAGCGCCACACCGCCCGCATCGTCGCCGAGGTAGAGAAGTCGGTCGTCGCTGCCATCGATCCCTGAGATGCGGAATCGCATCGTCGCGCTTTCGACCACATGCCGGCTTCGCTTTCGGCTGACGCGATGCTTGGTAGCTGATCTCGCCCATCGCAACTCCACACCGAGACGACCGTAGCAGGTTCTGTCTGACAAAACAAGCGCGCCTGGGTGCTCATGACGTGAAGCCTCCGACGCCCTTAGGATTTCGGGCCATGCTCGCGTTCAACACCCAGGTCTATGACACGCTGAAGTTCCTCCACATCGTCGCGGCGATCGCGTGGATCGGCAGCGGCCTCTTCGTCCAGTACCGCGGGACGCGCCTCCGCCATGCGGGGACCCCGGAGCAGACGGCGAACCTGGCCCGCGAGGTCGCCGAGAGCACGCCGTGGTTCATCGCCTCGTCGGTGACGGTCCTCGTGTTCGGGGTCTCGTTGGTGCTGTATTCGCCGGGGTACGGGTTCACCGACGCGTGGATCCTGATCGGCCTGGCGGGCTACGTCGCGACGTTCGTGACCGGGAACTTCCTCATCCGCCCGACGGTGGAGAAGCTGGCGGTCGCGTCCGCGTCGGAGGATCCGGCCTCGCCCACGGTCCAGGCGCTCATCGCCCGCCTCTTCGCGATCTCGCGCGTCGATCAGGTGGTCCTGGTGCTGGTGGTGGCCGACATGGTGTTCAAACCGGGCGCGTGAACCGGGATCGGCTCCACGTCGAAGAGACGCTGGGCCGGTAAACTCGGACGTCCCGCCCGCCGTCGTTCGTCTCGACCGATCCGAAGGAGTCCGCTTGCGCACACGGATACTCGCTGCCCTCGCGGGCCTGACGCTCCTGGGGATCCAGGCGGTCGGGGCCACGCCGGCTCGTGCCGCCACCGTCTCGCCGAACGTCAACATCACGCGTCTGGGCGGCAACCAGTCGGAGGCCGCCATCGCGATCGATCCGCTCGATCCGAACCACGTCGTGGAGCTCGCCAACAGGGTGTACGGCGCGGGCATGGTCCTCGCGGTGAGCGACGACGGCGGCGCGACGTGGGGCGTGTCGGACTTCGGGCGGAACGACGCGTTCGGGAGGGCCTGCTGCGATCCGACGCTCTCGTGGGACGCGTTCGGCAACCTGTTCATGGGGTGGCTGACCCTGGACGACGGCGGTTCGGTCCCCGTCGCGATCAGCACCGACGGGGGCCAGAAGTTCTCGATGCTGAAGGTCCTGCGGCCGAACCCTCCCAGGGTTCCGCTCCGAGCCCGGTGTCGCGCTCTCCGCACGGCGCGAGGGCGACCCCGGCGAGGAGGAGAAGCCGGGCGGTCTGGAGAAGGAGCGCGAGCCGAGCCCCAAAGGCTCGTTCATCGACCAGCCGACCATCACGACCGGCGCCGGCTCGGTCTGGGTGACGTGGAACAACAACGGTCTCATGCAGGCGGCGGGCGCGAAGGTCAGCGGCCTGGGCCGCGTGGCGAAGTTCAAGAGCCGGCAGGACATCCGCAACACGGGTGAGCTGCAGCTTCGGCGACATCTCGATCGGGCCCGCCGGCGAGGTGTACGAGGTGTGCACGAAGGACAAGCGCGGGTCCAACCCCGAAAGCGCGAGCATCCGCGCCGCGACCGACCCCGACGGTCTGGGGCCGAAGGGGTTCACGGAGGCGAAGGTGATCGGCTCGACGAACGTGGTGCCGTTCGACTACATCCCGCCGCAGCGAGCTCGCAGCGTGGACGCCGAGCCGGGGCTCGCGTGGGACACGGTGGCGACCAGTCCCCACCTTGGCCGGCTCTACCTGATCTGGACCGACGAGCAGCCGAACGAGAGCAGCGACACCGATACCTGGTTGCGGTTCTCCGACGACGGCGGCACCACGTGGAGCACGCCCGCCCGCGTGAACGACGTCACGACGAACGCGCAGTTCCTGCCGCGGATCGCGCTCGATCCCACGACCGGCAACCTGGCGATCGGGTGGCACGACGCGCGGAACGACGCCGGTGACATGTCGTTCGGCGACACCGACGGGAGGCCCAACACCGATGCGATGTACTACCTGACGTTCAGCACGGACGGCGGGCAGACGTTCGCGCCCTCGGTGCAGGTGAGCCAGGGCGTGTCGAACGCCGCCGACGCGCGGAACGGCATCGACTACGGCGACTACACGGGCCTGGCGTTCTCCGCAGGCGTCGCGATGCCCGCGTGGTCCGACAACTCGAACAGCACGGGCGACAACCCTGCGGGCGCGCTCCGCACCTTCGACATCTACACCGCGCGGGTGAGCGTGGTCTAAGTCGCCTCAGGCGTCGAGCGGCTCTCGTTCCTCGAGTTGGGTCAGATCGATGAGCTGCTCGCGCTCTGGCGAGGCCGCGCCGGATCTCGGCCAGGAGCTGCTCGGGCGCGACCCCGTAGAACGTGGCGAGGTCGCAGAACCGCTGCAGTGAGATCTGCCGCTCGCCGCGCTCGTAGCCGGCTACAGCGGTCGGCGTGAACGCGCGGCTCGATCGTTCGCCGACGTCTCGAAGCGTGAGTCCTGCGGCGATGCGGGCCCGCCGCAGCGCTCGGCCCGCCTCCGCCGAGATGGGTACGCCCACGCTTCGCCTGTCCTTCGCCTGTCCGGGGGGACGGGTGACCCTACGCCACCGATCGGCGACGTTGATGCGCCCCCGACCGTATGTTTCCTGCGCCGCCATCGTCCGTTCGCACCACGGAAGTTGACAAGAACACGCTCCGCGTCCGACACTGCTTCCCCTGAGCCGGGGGGACCAGGTGGAACAGTCCGCATCGCCCGCAACGGACGACCGACGCGCGGACCGAGGTCCGAACGGTTCTTCGGCACGGCTCATCACCTCCACCGTCGAATGGGTCCGCAAGGCCGTGTCGTGGGACGGTGCCACGGTTCAGGTGCTCCTCCCCGACGAGCGCGGCGATCTTCGTCCGATCGCGGCGGTCGGAGAGCCGGTGGTGAGTGGACGGCTCCGTTCGGCCCGGCGTCGCCAGGTGTTCGAGACCGGTCGCCCGATCCGGGTCGGCGCTTCGGAGTCCCGCAGGGTGCTCGCTCGACATCCTCCCGCTCGTCGCCGACGGCTCCGCGATCGGCGTGTTGGAGATCGTCGCTCGCACGGCGCGACTCGACGAGCGGCGGGAGATCATCGACGCGGTGGTCGGTCAGGCGGCGCTCGTCTTCCGAAGCGTCCGGGAGAAGACCGAGACCGATTCCGCCCTCGTGGCGATGGGGGCAGAGCTCCGCCTGGCCGCCGAGCTCCTCCGGGCCGGGTCGCCGGCCTCGGCCGTCAAGAGCGCGGTGCGGCTGTGCTTCGAACGGCTCGGCGTGCCGGTCGCCGGGCTGCTTCCCGATCGGGCGGGAACGGGCTGGTTCGTCGTCGCGGCGCACGGGCTCGGGTCGAGCAAGCGGGCCGAGCTCCGCCGATCCCTCGAAGAGGTGAGCGTCCTCACCCCGACCGACGATCTGCGGCGCCGGCTCGCCGGTCGGTTCGCCGCCATCGTCGACCGCACGGACGCGCACGCGGTCGACGCCGGCGACGCGATCCTGCTCGTCGCCGACGCGTCACTCGCCGAGGGGGAGTTCCTCCGGAGCGTCGCCTCGCTTCTGGGCGAAGCGCTCGACCGCATCGGGACGGTGGGGTGGGCGCAGCTCCGGAACGAACACCTCGACCTGGCCATCGCCCTGACGGCGCACGAGCTCCGGGGCCCGCTCGCCGGGGCGAGGGCCGCCCTCGATCGGGTGACCGTCCCCAGCGCCGACACCGGAAGCAGGGCGCTGTTGCGCCGGACCCAGGACGAGCTGCGGCAGATGTCCGATCTGGTGGATCCCCTGTTGCGCTGGTCGGCGGGGTCCGGCTCGCTCCAGATGCGCCGAGACCGATCTGATGCGGATCGTGCGCGAAGCGGTGGAGTCCTGCTCGTTGGAGTTCCCGGACCGGTCCGTGATCGTGGAAGGGCCGGACGGGGTGCCCGTTCGGGCGGACGCGCAGGAGCTCCGCGGCGCCGTGGCCAACGTGGTCAGGAACGCCCTCGGGTACTCGCCCCCGACCACCCCGGTGATCGTCTGCGTCGAGACCGACGGGGACGTGGCGCGCGTGCTCGTGCGCGATCGGGGCCCGGGGATCCCCGCGGCGGAGCGCCATCTCATCTTCGACCCCTTCGCGCGGGGAGGGGCCGCCGACGGAGGACGCGGAGGCAAGGGGCTCGGTCTGTTCATCGCGCGGCGGGTCGTCGAGGCGCACGGAGGGGTGATCGGTCTTCGACCGGTCCGTCCGGGCGCCGAGTTCTGCATCGAGCTGCCGCTCGCGGACGGAAGGAGCACGCTATCCGCGTCCTGATCGTCGACGACCATCTGCTGTTCGCCGAGGCGATCGCGCAGAGTCTGTCCGCGATGGGGATGGAGCCGGTCGACGTCGTCTCGAACGGGCGCGACGCGCTCCGCGCCGTGCGCGAGGAGCGGCCGGACCTCGTGCTCGTGGACATCGGCCTGCCCGACGGGCACGGGATCGCGCTCGGCAGGGCGATCCTGGAGGAGGCGCCCGGCACGAAGGTCGTCGCGCTGACCGCGCTCGAGGACGAGGCCGCGGTCCAGGACGCCCTCCGTTCCGGTCTGCACGGCTACCTGACGAAGAACACCGAGCCCGCGCAGTTCCGGCGCGCGCTCGAGAGCGTCGCCGACGGGCAGACGGTCTTCCCGCACCGGCTCGGGAAGCAGGCCGGCCGGTCCAACGGCCACCGGTCGCACGACGAGCTGTTGGCCGAGCAGCTCACGGCGCGCGAGGTCGAGGTCCTGCAGCTCCTCACCGAGGGAGCGTCGAGCCGCGACATCGCGGAACAGCTCACACTCTCGCCGAACACCGTTCGAACGCACGTGCAGGGGATCCTCTCGAAGCTCCAGGTGCACTCGCGACTGGAAGCGGCCGCCTTCGCCGTACGTCACGACCTGGTGAAACTCCGCACCTGAGGGTCGTTCCTCCCCGCGCGACGTAGTTCCGCGGCCGACCGCGTCCCGGCCGAACGGCTTCACCCACGTCGATCGACGTCATGGTCCGTCTGACGTATCGCGTTTACGTCGCGCGGCGCATGTATCGCGTGCTTCGTCTCGTTACGGTCGACGCTCCGCCATGCCGAGGGGGCTATGTGGCCGAGGGGGCCGGTGTCATCCGCGTGCTGCTCGCCGACGAGCAGTCGCTCTTCCGTGAGGCCGTCAAGGTCGTGCTGTCGAGCGAGGACGACCTTCTGGTCGTCGGCGAGGCGGTCGACGGGCTGCAGGCCGTCTCGGAGGTCGAGCGCACACGCCCCGACGTCGCGCTGCTCGACGCCTCCCTCCCGAACTGCGACGGGATCCGCGCGACGCAGCAGATCAGCGTGCGGGTGCCCGACTGCCGGGTGATCGTGTTCAGCAACCAGGAGGACGAGCAGGTCCTGGTACAGGCGCTCGAGGCCGGGGCCAGCGGCTACCTTTCGAAGGGCTCGCCCCTGGCCGACCTGATCGACGCCACCCGTGCCGTCCACCGCGGGGAGGCCCTCGTGCCGCCCCGGATGCTCGGCGCGCTCCTGCAACGGCTGATCCTGCGGAGGCGCGAGCGCGACGAAGCGCTGAAGCGGATGGCCAAGCTCACCCGGCGCGAGCGTGAGGTCCTCGCGCTCGTCGCCCAGGGCGCCGACAACGACGTGATCGCGCAGCACCTGGTGATCAGCCCCGAGACGGCGCGCACGCACATCCAGAACGTGCTGGGCAAGCTCGACGTCCACTCGCGACTCGAGGCCGCGGCGTTCGTGACCCAGAACGGGCTCCTCGAGGATCTGGCGGGAGCATCGCGATGAGCATCCTCGTCCGGACAGGCAACCCGATCCGCAAGGCCGACGTCTGGCTCCGGCAGGCCGATAACGAAAACGTCGTCTACGACCCCGAGACGAGCGCCGTACACATCTTGAACGTCACGGCAACCGCCATCTGGGTGCTCTGCGACGGCGAGACGACGCCGGAGGAGATGGTGGCAGCGATCTGCGAGCTCTCCGGCCTGCCGCGCGAGGTGGTCGTGGAAGACGTTCGGAGGATCCTCCTGCAGTTCGAGGAGGCCGACATCTTGACGTGGAAGGCATAGCGTGCCTGCCGTCAAGCCGAGGGTGCGCGAGGGCCTCACGATCGTGGAGCTCGATGGGGAGGCAGTCATCTACGACGAGGAAACGACGGAGCTCCACCACCTGAACCGGACCGCGACGATCGTGCTCGGTCTCTGTGACGGCAGCGCGACGATGGCAGAGATGGCCGCGGACCTCTCCGCCGTCTTCGAGGCTCCGCTCAGCGAGGTGGAGCCGGAGGTTCGCGCGCTCGTCCGGCGATTCCGGAAGGTGCAGCTCCTCGAGCCCACCGGCGGACCTCCCCGATGAAGGTGTCCATGATCGAGACGAACGAGCTCGGATCGACCGACGCGGTCGGGTTGCCGAGCCGCATCGTGGGGCGAGTCCGCCGCGACGTGCCCCTCGCGATGCTCGACGCGGTCGTCGTCGTGCCCGCCTACCTGGTGCCGCTCGTCCTGCGATTCAACGGTGCTGTGCCGTCGAAGAACTGGAGGGATTTCTGGATCCTCCTGCCCGCCATCGCGCTGATCCACCTGCTCAGCAACTACCTGTTCGGGCTCTACGGCCAGATGTGGCGGTACGCGGGTGTGCAGGAGGCGAGGCGCGTGGTCCTGTCGGGGATCACCAGCCTCGTCCTCGTGCTCGGACTCGTCCTGCTCGTCGGCCGCGCGAGCCACCCCCTGCCGCTCTCCGTGGCGGTGCTGGGGAGCGCGACGGCGATGATGGTGTTCGGCGCCATCCGGTTCCAGAGTCGCCTCTTCGGATTCCGGCGCCGATCCGTCGAGCAAGGCGGCGGGACCCGGGTCCTGTTGATGGGTGCGGGGGACGCAGGAGCCCAGGTGCTGACCGACATCCATCGCAACCCCGAGCTCGGCCTCCAGGTCGTCGGACTGGTCGACGACGATCCGCGGAACCTCGGGCGCGCCCTTCACGGCGCCACGGTGCTCGGCGGGCGGTCCTCGATCCCGGCGCTCGCGCGGCAGCTCGGCGCCGATCAGCTGCTGCTGGCGATCCCGAGCGCCACGAGTGACGTGATCCGCGACGTCGCGACGTTGTGCGAAGAAGCCCGGGTGTCGCTGCGCGTGCTGCCGTCGGTCCGCCAACACGTCGATGCGCGCGTCACGGCCCGCGACCTGCGTGACCTGCGGATCGAAGACCTGCTGGGTCGCCGGCAGGTCGAGACGGATCTCGCGGCTGTCCGCCAGCTCCTACGAGGCAAGCGCGTGCTCATCACGGGGGCCGGAGGGTCCATCGGCGCCGAGATCGCGCGGCAGGTCAGCAACTTCGATCCCGCGAACCTGGCGCTCATGGACAACGACGAGACGCACCTGCACGACCTGTTGGTCACGCTCGACGGTGCGCGCACGTCTTCGATCCTGGCCGACGTCCGCGATCGCGAGCGGATGCTCGAAGTGTTCCGCGAGCACCAGCCGCAGGTGGTCTTCCACGCCGCCGCCCACAAGCACGTGCCGATCCTGGAGGACCATCCGCAGGAGGCGCTCCTCACCAACGTCCTGGGCACCGCGAACGTGGTGGAGGCCGCCGCAGCCGTGCACACCGAGCGGTTCGTCCTGATCTCGACCGACAAGGCCGTGCGGCCGACGAGCGTGATGGGCGGTTCCAAGCGGATCGCCGAAGACATCGTGCGAGGTCTGTCGGGGAAGGGGACGATCCTTTGCGTCGTTCGCTTCGGGAACGTGCTGGGGAGCCGCGGGTCCGTGGTGCCGACGTTCCTCAACCAGATCGCCGCCGGGGGACCGGTGACGGTGACCGATCCGGCGATGACGCGGTACTTCATGAGCGTCCAGGAGGCGGTCCAGCTGGTGCTGCAGGCCAGCGCCTTAGCGCGCGGCGGCGAGGTCTTCACGCTCGAGATGGGCGAGGCGGTGAACATCCTCGATCTCGCGAACAACCTGATCAGGCTCTCTGGACGCGTGCCGGGTCGCGACATCGACGTGCAGGTGATCGGCGCTCGGCCGGGCGAGAAGAGCCACGAGGAGCTCGTCGACGACGACGAGGCGCCGGTGCCCGCCGGCCATCCGGGCATCGTGGTCGCCATGCCCCCGCGCCCGGACCCGGCAGCCCTGCGACGTTCGCCTCCGGGAGATGGAGGCGCTCGCCGGCGACGGTCGCCGCGACGAGCTCGCGGAGGTCATGCGTCGGGCCGGGGACGCCGCGCGCGGATCGGGTCCCCGTCGCGGTCGAGGGAGCCGTCGTGAGCGTCCGCACCGTCGTCGTCGCGCACCGCGAGACCCTCGCCGCCGAAGGCATCGCGGCAGCGCTCGGGCGGTACCCCGCGCTCGCACTCGTCGGCATCGCGACCAGTGCCGAAGAGACCGAGCGTTGCGCGCAGCAGGCGGATGCCGTCGCGATCGACGCCCGGATCCCCGGCGCCCTGGCGACCGTCGGTCGGTTGCTGAAGCGAGGCCTCCGCGTCGTCGTGATCGGCGGGGCGACGCCGGGCGACGACGGGGAAGGGGGCGTGGTCGTGAGCGTCGACGCGCCGATGGCTCACCTGGCGTCGGCGCTCGTGCCCGGGCGCGCAACCGATGGGCTCCGGAGCGGACGACCTGTCGACCCGGGAGACCCAGGTGCTCCGCCTGGCGGCGAAGGGGATGGCGGGCAAGCAGATCGCTCGTGCGCTCGGCATCAGTCCGAAGACGGTGGAGCAACACAAGACGCGCGCGTTCAGGCGGCTCGGGGTACCGAACCAGGCCGCCGCCGTGGCCGTGCTGACGGAGAAAGGGGGACGAGCGTGGAGCCCGTCCACTACCTGAGGGCTCTCCGCCGCCGGTGGTGGGTGATCGTGGCGTCGGTCGTCGTTGCGAGCGTGGCGGCGTGGGTGACGACGGTCGCTTTGGGCTCAGCGAAGGTCGTCGCCCGACAGGCGACCTACCTCGCGACGACCACGCTCTGTGTACACGGCGGCGCCGACCATCGGTCAAGAGGTGCCGATCCCGAGCTCCGAAACCTCGTGACCCTCGTAACCCTTCCGGAGGTCGTCTCGATCGCTGCACAC
>CAVOIB010000005.1:0-114724 GCA_963695975.1 uncultured Actinomycetes bacterium
TCCGTCAATCGGCCGATAGCCTTGCGACCTTCGACATCGCCTCCGCCACTCGGCCAGGGTTCGAAGGCCGGCCGACCTCCGCACTAGATCCCCTTCAGGAACGCGACCGTCTCCGCCAAGCCGTCCTCGAGGTGGGTCCACGGCTTCCACGCGATCGCACTCGAGGCAGCGGAGATGTCGAGGGCGCTCCGCCGGAGCTCCCCGGGCGGCAACGGCCCGTGGGCCGGCTCGCCGGGGAACCCGATGATGTCGGCGAGCAAGCGGTACACGTGGTTCACGCTCGACTCGAGGCCCGTCCCGATGTTCACGAGCTTGCCGGACCCCTTGTCGATCGCGCGGACGAAGGCGTGCACGGTGTCGTCGATGAACACGTAATCTCGCGTCTGGTTCCCGTCACCGAAGATCGTCGGTGCCTCCTCGGCCAGCATCTTCGAGGCGAAGATCGCGATCACGCCGGCCTCCCCGTACGGATCCTGCCGCGGGCCGTAGACGTTGCCGAGGGCGAGCGCCGTGAAGTCGAGGCTCCGGTAGCGCTGGTAGAAGCTCAGGTAGTCGACGGACACCTTCTTCGAGATCCCGTAGGGCGACAGCGGGTGCGAGCCCTGAGCGGTGGCCTCCTTCGCGGGCAGCCGTTTGGGCTCGCCGTAGATCGTGCCGCCGCTCGCCGCGTAGATCACCTTGCCCACACCGGTCCTCACGGCGCATTCCAGCACGTTGAGCAAGCCCATCACGTTGATGCTCGCGTCGTTCACCGGGTCCTCGAGCGATGGGCGGACGCCCGACTGCGCAGCCAGGTGGAAGACGATCTCGGGGCGATGACGTTCGAACAGCTGCAGCAGGCCGTCGGCCCGAACGTCCATGTTGAAGAACGTGAACTCCTTGCCGTAGCCGCGCGCCTCGGACAGGTTCGCGATCCGGCCGGTCGTGAGGTCGTCCACGCTGATCACACGGTAGCTCTCGGCCAGCAGTCGATCGGCGAGATGCGAGCCGATGAACCCGGCGCCCCCGGTCACCAGGACGGTCGTCACGACGCTAACCCTAGATTCGGATCGGCGGCGATGTCGAGCGACGTCCGCTCGCCCCGGGCGAGCCTCGCCGCCCCCACGCACGCGATCATCGCCGCGTTATCGGTGCACAGCTCGAGCGGCGGGAAGAGCACGCGCAAGCCTGCGGCTTGACCATCGCGCTCCATCCGTTCGCGGAGACGCGTGTTCGCGACCACGCCGCCACCGAGCAGCACGGTCCCGACCTCAACTTGCGTGGCCGCTTCGATCGTCTTGCGCACCTGGACGTCCACGATCGCCTCTTGGAAACTCGCGGCCAGATCGGGGAGGTCGATGTCGCGGCCCGCCGAGCGCTCGGCCTTCACGTGCCGTAGCACGGCGGTCTTGAGTCCGCTCATCGAGAAGTCGAAGTCGCCGGAGTCCTCCATGGCGCGCGGGAAGCGGATCGCATCGGGGTTCCCGTCGCGCGCCATCGCATCGAGCGCGGGCCCCCCCGGGAACCCGAGGCCGATCATCCGCGCGACCTTGTCGAACGCCTCCCCCGCCGCGTCGTCGAGGGTCTGGCCCATCACGTCGTAGCGGCGAACGTCGGGCATGTGCACGATCATCGTGTGGCCGCCGCTCACCACGAGCGCGACGTACGGCGGCTGGGGCGGGCCGTGCGTCAGGAAGTTCGCCCAGATATGCCCCTCGAGGTGGTTCACGCCGATCAGCGGACTCCCCGTCGCGAGGGAGACCGCCTTCGCCGCCGCCATGCCGACGAGGAGCGCCCCCACGAGCCCCGGGCCCACGGTGACCGCGATACCGTCGATCTCGCCGAAGCCGACGTCGGCCACCTCCAGAGCTTCCGAGAGGAGTGGGTTGAGCGCCTCGACGTGCGCGCGCGCGGCGACCTCGGGCACGACACCACCGTAGCGTTCGTGCAGGTGGACCTGGGCCGCGATCAGGTTGGCGCGAACGGTGAAGCCGTCCTCCACCACCGCGACGGCGGTCTCGTCGCACGAGGTCTCGATACCGAGGGTGATCACGTGGGGCGAACGCCCTCCGGCAGTTCGGCCGCGATCGCCGAGAGTCGGCGCGCGTACGCCCTGGACCGCACGTCGTCGGTCCACATGATCAGCGCGTCCTCGTTCAGCTCCTGGTAGTAGTTGCGCCGGATCCCGACCGGGTGGAAGCCGAAGCGGCCGTAGAGGCGCTGCGCCCCCCAGTTCGAGACGCGCACCTCGAGGGAGATCGCCTGGGCGCCCATCTCGATCGCGTTGACGGTGAGCTCGTAGAGCACGCGCGAGGCCACCTTGCGACGGTGGTGCGGAGGATCGACGGCGACGTTGGTCACGTGGGCCTCCTCGCCGTAGCAGATCAGGCCGCCGTAGCCGACCACGTCCTTGTCGATCCGCGCGACCAGGTAGCGACGATTGCTCGGCTCGGTCATCTCGGCGAGGAACAGGTTCGGGCTCCACGGGCGCGTGTAGACCTGGCGTTCGATCGCCATGACGCCGCGCAGGTGGCGGCGGCGCATCCGGGTCACCTCAACCCTGGGCGCCTCTGGCTCGCTGATCCCAAGCGATCTCCGCATCCGACTTCCTCAGGTAGAGCGGCACGATATCGAACGGCCGATCGTAGTCCTCACGGAGGAATCGGGGAACAGCGAGCTCCACCAGCGCGGCGGCGTCGGGGTGCGCCACCGCCGGCGAGGCGAACTCCACCCGGCTCCCCAGCTCCTCGATCTCACGTCGGTACAGGATGGCACCGTTCCCGACGCACAGCACCTCCCCGGGCACCGCCTGCAGCTCGGCGACCAGGTGATCCGGCTTCAACACCATGTGGTCGGTCTCGCGGACCACCCCGCCCGGGACCGGCCGGTAGACGGAGGCGAACACCTCGCCACGCCGGGCGTCGACCACGGCAGCGATCCGCCTGTGCGTGTACCGCACCTGGAACGCCAGAGCGTCGAGGCTGGTGATGCCGACGATCGGGATCTTCAGGACCTGGGCGAGCGTCTTCGCCGTCTCGATCCCGACCCGAAGTCCGGTGAAGAGTCCGGGACCCACGCCAACGGCGATCCCTCCCACGCGCGCGAGATCCAGGTCGGTCCAGGCAAGGAGCTGCTGGAGCGCCGGCGTGACGGCCTCCTGCCGCGCCCTGCCCGCGATCGAGACCGAGGCCAGGACCTCCTGCTCTGTGCCGATCGCAACGCTCGTCTGAGGCGTTGACGTGTCGATCCCCACGACGATCATCGGGCCACCGTCCAGGGTTGGAGCGCGAGCTCCAGGCTCTCCCACCGCTCCACCCACGAGGGGCCGCCGGGCGTCAGCACGATCCGTCGCACCTCCCCGGCGGGATCGTGGGTGTTGAGCTCGATCGTCAGGTGATCGTCCGGGAGGAGTTCCTCGACGGCGTCGCCCCACTCGACCAGCAGGACCGACGCGCCGTCACCGAGCTCGTCCAGCCCGAGGTCGACGACGTCTTGGATGCGATCCAGGCGGTAGACGTCCACGTGGGCGATGTCGAGCCGGCCACGGTATTCGCGGATCAACGTGAACGTCGGCGAGACGACGGCGGCCTCGACCTCGAGCCCTCGCGCGATGCCCTGGACGAGGGTGGTCTTCCCCGCGCCGAGCTCCCCGGTGAGGATCACCGCGTCGCGCGGTCGCAACAGACCGGCGAGCGCCTCGCCGGTCGATCGCGTGTCCTCCGCCGTGGGGGTCCGGAGCTCGATCCGCATCAGAACAGCTCCAGTTGTTCCTCGTCGGATGCCGGTGCCGGCGAGCTCGCCTCCGTCCGTGTCGATGAAAGATGGCGCACATCGTCGAGCGTGCGCCCGATCGTCTGGAAGTCGTCGCGGAGATCCTGGAACTGCTTCGAACCCTCGCCGCCACCGTGCAGGATGGCCGCCGGATGGAACGTGGGGATCACCGTTCGGCCGTGCCACGGGAAGGTCTGCCCTCGGAGCCGCGTGATACCGGTCTGCGTGTTCAACACGAACTTCGTCGCGAAGTTGCCGAGCGTGACCACTACCTTCGGTTGGATGATCGAGAGCTGTTCGATCAACCATGGCGTGCACGTTTCGATCTCGTCCGGCTGAGGATCGCGGTTACCCGGAGGCCTGCACTTCAAGATGTTCGCGATATAGACGTCGTCGCGGGTGAGCCCGATGTCGCCGAGCATGCGCGTGAGCAACTGACCCGCGGCGCCGACGAAGGGCTCGCCCTGCTTGTCCTCGTGGAACCCCGGCGCCTCGCCGACGAACATCAGATCCGCGTCTGGGTTGCCGACGCCGAACACCACCTGTGTGCGCCCCTCGGCGAGCCGGCACTTGGTGCACCCGGCAGCGTCTGCGGCAGCCTCGGCGAGCGTCCTGGTCATGGTCACGTGCCTTCCTTCTTCGCGCTGCGGCGGGGCCGGCGCGTCGGAAGGTTCGCGCGGGCGAACACCCTGATCTCGTGGTTCACCTCGGCCGGGCGTTCGAGGGGCGCCATGTGGCCCGCGTACTCGATCACGACCAGACGCGCGTCGGGGAGATCGCCGACCAGCTCGACCGCCGTCGCCGGGGGGGTGACCCGGTCGTGCTCGCCGACGACGACGAGCGCAGGAACCTTCACGCGCGGCAACGCATGCCGCAGGTCCATCTCCATCAGCCCAGAGAGCCCGTCGGTCCAGACCTCCGACGATGCCTGCTCGGCGAGCCAGACGACGTGGTCCACGAGATGAGGCGGGGCCTCTGGTCCGAACTGCGACACGCGCGCGACCACGCCCGACAGATCGGCGGGACTGGCGAGCACCGCGCGCCGAAGGCGATCGACGCGTTTCGCCGCCGACGAGAATGTGCCCACGCGCAGCCGCAGCAGCTCCGTGACGGAACCCATCGCGCCGCGGAGCAGGTTCGAGGAGGCGGCGCCGATCAACACGACGCCGGCGATGCGAGGACCGAACAGCTCGGGGCGCTGCTCGGCGAGCGCGAGGATCGCCATCGCTCCCATGCTGTGGCCCACCACCACGGCCGGCCGGTCCGGCGCCACCGCGTCGAGCACGGCAGCGATATCGCGGCCCATCGCGCGCACGGAGAGGTCGCCCTCCGCCGCCTTCCCGCTCGATCCATGTGACCGGTGGTCCATCAGCACGCATCGGAAGTCGTCGGCCAGGTCGACCCACTGCTCGTGCCACACGGACATGTCCAGGCTGAACCCATGGGTGAACAGGAGGGTCGGAAGCGCCGGATCCCCCGCGGCGCGCACGGTGATCTCCGTGCCGTCGAACGATACGACCGGATCCAGGAGGTCGGGCGGCGGATCGAGGATCGGAGCATCGCCGGGATGCGCCGCCCGCCGACGCCTCACCAAGATCCGACCGGCGGCGCCCGCTGCGAGGGCACCCGCCGCCACGCTCGCCGTCACGATCGCCGTCCGCTTGCCGCTCATCCCCGGTGCTCCCGCGGCACGCGTTCGCCGATCCTCGAGACGATCTCGTAGCCGATCGTCTCCGACCGCTCGGCCAGCTCCCATGCCGAGACGACCTCGTCACCTTGGGAGCCGAGGAGGACGACATCGTCTCCGGCCTCGACCTCGAGATCGCCGCAATCGACGATGAGTTGGTCCATGGTCACGCTCCCTGCCACACGGCACCGACGGCCGCGGATCAGCACGTCCGCCCGCGACGACAGCAGCCGAGGGTAGCCGTCGGCGTAGCCCACCGGCACGGTCGCCACGTTGGCATCGCCTCCCAGGCGGTAGTGATGCCCGTACGAGACGGGCTCCCCGGCGGGCAAGCGCTTGATCATGGTCACCTCTGACCGCCACGCCAAGGCGGGCCGGAGGCCCATGGAGACGCCGACGCCGGGCGCCGGTTCGAGCCCCATCACGGCGATCCCGCAACGGACCAGATCCAGGTGGGTCTCGGGATACAGCATCGTCGCCCCGCTGTTGGCCGCGTGAAGGATCCCGGGGGCGTGTCCCGCGGCCCTCGCCCGCTCGCTCGCAAGGATGAATCGTTCGATCTGCTCCCGCGTGGTCGCCTCGTCCTCGGCCGAACTGGCGAGGTGGGTCCAGAGCCCGTCGAGCGCGAAGCCAGCCTCGGCCACATGATCGAGGTAGGCGTTCAGCGACTCGGGCGGGTACACGCCGACTCGGTGCATGCCGGTGTCGACCTTCACGTGGACACCGATCCGGCGCCCTTCAGATGCCGCGGCGAGCCGCCGGAGCCCCGCCTCGGTGTACAACGAGGGCGTGAGGCCCGCACGCAGAGCCTCCCCTTCCGATCCCGTCGGGAACTCCGATAGCACCAAGACCGGGGCCTCGACCCCCGCCTCGCGCAGGGCCTGGCCCTCCTCCACCAAGGCCACACCGATCCACGTGGCGCCGGCCTCGAGCGCCGCTCGCGCAACCTCCACGGCGCCGTGCCCGTAGGCGTTCGCCTTCACCACGGCCATCAGCTCGCTACGCGCCGGCTTCATCAGACGGACGTTGTGTCGCACCGCGTCGAGGTTCACCTCCACGACGGTCGGGCGCAGACGCGTCACACGTCCCTCGACACGGTGGCGACCGCCTCCGGAAGCTGCGCGACGATGTCCGACGCGAGCGTCCCCTCGCCGAGGCGACGGCCGGCGAAGATCCCCGCGAGCCCGTGCACGTAGGCCCCGGCCGAGCCGGCGTCGAAAGCGTCGAGGCCACGGGCGAGCAAAGCGCCGATCACACCGGTCAAGACGTCTCCGGACCCCGCCGTCGCGAGCACCGGTCCGCCCGTCGGGTTGATCCGCACGGTCCCGTCGGGAGCGGCCACCACGGTGCGGCTCCCCTTGAGGAGCGTCACCGCACCCGTTCGGGCAGCGAGCTCCCTTACGCACCGCAGCCGGTCGTCGGCGAGCTCGTGGGCCGACGCTTCGGAGAGCCTCCCGAACTCCCCGGCGTGGGGCGTGAGGACCGTGTCGGCCTTCCGGTCGGCCAGCAGCTCGGCACGACCCGCGAACGCGTTGAGTCCGTCGGCGTCGAGGACGAATGGGACCGGACACGACCCGACGAGCTCGCGCACGAAGCCGCTGGTGTCGTCGTCCGTGGACAACCCGGGCCCGATCGCAAGCGCATCTGCGCCTTCCAATTGCCCGAGCGCCTGGTCGAGAGCGGTTGCCGAGATGGTTCCGGCGGCCGTCTCCGCGAGGGGCACGAACGTCGTTTCGATCAGTTCCGCCTGGACGATCGGGAGGATCCCCGCGGGCACGAGCACCTGGATCAACCCCGCGCCGAGACGGCCGGCCGCCTCGGCGATCAGCCGGACGGCGCCGGTCATGCCGCGCGATCCTGCGACGACCACCAACACGCCGGTCGCGCGTTTGTGCGTCTCGGCGGGGCGTTGCGGGATGACGCGCGCGACGTCCATCGGTTCCGTGAGGAAGGCGTCCGCGCGGATGAGGTCGTCGGGGAAACCGATGTCGGCCACGCGCACCTGTCCGGCCCGATCCGCTCCCGGCAGGAGCGCGGCACCGGCCTTCATGGCGCCGAACGTGACGGTGAGGTCGGCCTGGATCGCCGCGCCCTCCACCACCCCGGTCGACCCGTTCACGCCCGAGGGGATATCGACCGCCACGATCGGCACGAGCGCGTCGTTCAGGCCGGTGATGGCATCGGCCCAGGCGTCCTCGGGGATCCCGCGGAACCCGGTCCCGAAGATGGCGTCGATCGCGACGTCGGCCCGTGCGAGCTCTCGCTCGAGCGCGATGTCCGAGAACGGGAGCACGCGCACCGAGAGTGCCTCCTCCAAGCGGGCGGCGTTCGTCGCGGCCGGCTCACGGAGATCGGAGAGCGGCTCCAGCGTGATCACCGCGACGCGCACGCCCCAGTTCGCCAGGTGCCGGGCGGCCACGAGGCCGTCCCCTCCGTTGTTCCCCTTGCCGCAGACGACCACGGCGCGCCTGCCGTACGACCCACCGATGAGATCGACGCACGCCCGCGCCACGGCTCGGCCGGCGCGCTCCATCAGGAGCTCGGCCGGGATGCCGCGCGCCTGCGAATCGCGGTCGAGCGCCGAGGCCTGGTCGGACGTGAGGATCGGTTTCACTCGCGCACCGCCACCGCGAACGCGACCGCGTTCGTCTTCTCGTGGGTGAACGTGATCAGCACACGGGTGATACCGAGCGCGTCGGCGCGTCGCTTGGCGTTCCCTTCCAGGACGATCGACGGGGCGCCGCTCGGATGCCGGCTCACGTGGATGTCCTGCCAACGCTTCCCCCCGTAGCCACCGAGGGCCTTGATCGTCGCCTCTCGTGCGGCGAAGCGCCCGGCGTAGGACTCGGCCGGACGCGCCTTGCCATCGCAGTACGCGCGCTCCTCAGCCGTGAACACCCGTTCTCGGAGCGTGTCGTGGCGCGCGATCGCCCGCTCCATCCGCGCGATCTCGCAGATGTCCACGCCGAGGCCGAGGATCTCCACGACCCAAGGCTAGACGAACCGGACCGGGGAGGACCTACGCCGTCGTCGGGCTACTCGACCGTGACGCTCTTCGCCAGGTTCCGCGGCTGGTCGACATCACACCCGCGCAGCTTCGCCACGTGATACGCGAACAGCTGGAGCGGCACGGTCACCACGACCGGCGAGAGCAGCTCCGGCGTGGCCGGGACCTCGAGGACGTGGTGCGCCAGCTCGCCGATCTCGGTGTCGCCCTCTGTCGCCACCGCGATCACGTCGGCGCCTCGGGCGCGAACCTCCTGGATGTTCGAGAGCATCTTCGGGTAGACGTGGCACTCGGTGGCCACGGCCACTACCAGCATCCCCGGCTCGATCAGCGCGATCGGTCCGTGTTTGAGTTCACCGGCCGGGTGCCCCTCGGCGTGCACGTAGCTGATCTCCTTCAGCTTGAGCGCCCCCTCGAGCGCTGCCGGATACCCCGTGTGTCGCCCGATGAACAGGACGTCACGGGCGTCGCGATATCGCTCCGCGAGGACCCGGACCGCCCGGTCCAGTCCGATCGCACGCTGCACCTGATCCGGAAGCTCGTCCATCCGTTCCAGAACCTCGGAGATCTCCTCGGGGAACATCGACCCGCGCACCTGCGCCAGGTACAGCGCAACGAGGTATTGCGACACCATCTGCGTGGCGAACGTCTTCGTCGCGGCCACACCGATCTCGGGGCCGGCGTGCGTGTAGAGCACGCCGTCGGCCTCTCGGGCGAGCGACGAGCCAACGGTGTTCGTCACGGCGATCACACGCGAGCCCTGCCGTCGCGCGTGGCGAGCCGCCTCCAGCGTGTCGATCGTCTCGCCCGACTGGCTGACGGCGAGCGTCAGGGTGTCGGGTCCGAGCACCGGGTCGCGGTACCGGAACTCGCTCGCGATCTCGGTCTCGACCGGCAGGCGCGTCCAGTGCTCGATCGCGTACTTCGCCACGAGGCCCGAGTGGAACGCCGTCCCGCAAGCCACGACGAACACCTTGCCGATCTGGCGGAGCACGTCGTCGTCGATCCTGAGCTCATCCATCACGATCCGGCCATCGACGACGCGGCCTGCCAACGTGTCACGGATCGCGGCGGGCTGCTCATGGATCTCCTTCAGCATGAAGTCGTCGAATCCGCCCTTCTGCGCGCGGGCGACGTCCCAGTCGACCGAGATCGGCTCGCGGTGGATCGGGTTGCCATCGAAGTCGGTGAACGCCACCCCTTCACGCCGCGCCTCGACGATCTGGCCCTCCTCGACCGGGATCACCGTGGTCGTCCGGTCGAGGATGGCGGGGATGTCGGAGGCCAGGAGCGTTTCTCCATCTCCCAGCCCGACGACGAGCGGAGAGGAGACCTTCGCGCCGACGATCACATCGGGCTCGCTGAGCGAGAGCACGACGATGGCGTACGCGCCCTCCAACTCACGGACCGTCATCCGCACGGCGTCGGCCGTCGAGACGCCCTCACGGAGATGTTCCTCGATCAGATGAGCGACGCATTCGGTGTCGGTCTCGGAGACGAGCACGTGTCCGCGCTTCTCGAGCCCGGTCCTCAGGGTGCGATAGTTCTCGACGATCCCGTTGTGGATCACGGCGATCCTCGAATCGCAGTCCATGTGAGGGTGAGCGTTGATGCTGGTCGGACTGCCGTGCGTGGCCCATCGGGTGTGCCCGATCCCCACCGTGGCCGGGCTTGAACGCGTTCCGTCGAACGCCAACTGGAGTTGGGCCAACTTCCCGGCGCGCTTCGTGACGTCGAGCCCACCGTCGACGAGAGCTATCCCGGACGAGTCATACCCTCGGTATTCGAGTCTCCGTAACCCCTCCATCAGGATAGGAAGGGCATGCTCGGGCCCTACGTATCCGACGATGCCGCACATGGTCGTCCGAGCGTATCAACCTGCTCAGAGGGCCGGGGAGGGCCATCGGTCCACATCTCGTCCAACGCGCCGATCATCCGGCCTAGGCAGGGTTGCCGACTTCATGAGCGGGCCGCCGACAACGTCAGCTAGGCCAGCACGTCGGAGACCGCCTTGGCGATGACCGTCGCATGCGAGAGCGCCTCGTCCTCGGCGCTCGCCTCCACCATCACGCGCACGAGCGGCTCCGTCCCCGAGGACCGCACGAGAACGCGGCCCCGGTCGCCGAGCTCGTGCTCCGCGTGGCGCACGGCCTCCCACACCGGGTCCGCGCCCTCCAACCTGCCCGGGTCGGCCACGCGCACGTTCAGCAACACCTGAGGGAACCGACGCATGCACGACGCCAGCTCTCGGAGGCCGATGCCTCGCTCGGCCGCGAGCGAGAGGAACCGCACGGCGGTCAGCAGACCGTCCCCCGTCGTCGCCTGTTCGCGGAAGATGACGTGCCCCGACTGCTCGCCACCGAGCACGGCGCCGCTTTGGAGCATGGCCTCCAGCACGTAGCGGTCGCCTACGGACGCCGAGACCACGTCGATGCCCTCGTCGCGCATGGCATGGTGGAACCCGAGATTGGCCATCACCGTCGTGACGACGGTGTTGCCGACGAGCGCCCCACGTTCCTTCATCGAGATCGCACACGCGGCGAGGACCTGATCGCCGTCGATCACGCTCCCGGCCGCGTCGGCGAACAACGCGCGGTCCGCGTCACCATCGTGTGCCACCCCGGCGTCGGCGCCCCGTCGAACGACCTCCGCGGCTGCGACATCGGGATGCAGCGCCCCGCATCCCACGTTGATGTTGCGCCCGTCGGGCTGATCGAAGATCGGATACACGGTGGCTCCGAGCCGCCGCAGGACGTCGGGGGCGAAGCCCGACGCTGAGCCGTTGGCGCAGTCGACGACGACCGAGAGCCCGTCGAGCCGTGCGTCCGCGGAGGCGACCAAGTGCTCCAGGTACCGCTCACGGCCGGCGTCCGGATCGCGGATCTCTCCGGGCGTGGCCGGGCCGATCGGCGGCTCGCCGAGGACCGCCTCGATCTCGTCCTCGAGCCCGTCCGAGAGCTTCATCCCATCGCCCCCGAAGAACTTGATGCCGTTGTCCTCAGGGGGGTTGTGCGAGGCTGAGATCACGACGCCCGCTGAGGCGCCGAGCTCGGTCGTGAGGAACGCGATCGCCGGGGTTGGTTCCACACCCACGAGGATCGCGTCGCCACCAACAGAACGGACCCCTTCGACCAGCGCCTCTTCCAGCCATGCGCCCGAATCTCTCGTGTCGCGCCCAACCAGGAGCGTCGGGTGCTCGTCCCCGTGACGCGCGAGCACGACCGCGGCCGCGCGACCCAGGCCGAAGGCCAGGTCGCGCGTGAGATCGGTGCCCGCGCGTCCGCGGACGCCGTCGGTGCCGAAGAGACGCGCCACGGCGCAAGGCTACCCGAGCCGTCCGACGTCGCCTGTGGCGACGATCGGTGGGAGGATGGACGTCATGGAAGCGTCGCTCGTGCGTGTCTACGCCACCGGGAACGCCTTCGACGGCAAGCTCACGAAGAGCCGGCTGGAGGCCGAAGGCATCATCGTGATGCTGAAGGGCGAGGGTGAGGGGCCGTATCACGCCGGACCCGTCTACCTGTGGGTAGCGCGCGCCGACGAAGATCGGGCCCGCGAAGTCATCGACGCGGTCGCGGCCGGGGCCTACGCGATGACCGACGAGGAGTTCGAGGCCGAGGCGATGGGGAGCGCGGACGTCGCCGACGAGCAGCCGAAGCCCTGAGCGTCAGCGCTTCGAGTACTGCGGTGCCTTGCGTGCCTTCTTGAGGCCGTACTTGCGACGTTCTTTCTCGCGGGCGTCGCGCCGGAGGAAGCCCTCCGCCTTCATCTGCGGACGCAGCTCGGGGTCGAGGTCGATCAGCGCCCGGGCGATCGCCAGACGGACCGCCCCCGCTTGCCCGGCGATGCCACCGCCATGGATCGTGGCCATCACGTCGTAGTCCTTCTCACGACCGACCAACCGGAGCGGAGCACCGGCGATCATCCGGTGCACGCGCGTCGGGAAGTAGTCCTCGAGCGAGCGGCCGTTGATGTCGAAGTTCCCGGAGCCGGGGATCAGGCGCACCCGCGCCACAGCCTCCTTGCGGCGCCCGGTGTTGACCTTCGCTGCGGTTTGGACCACTTACTCCCCCTCACCCTTCTTCGCCACGGGCTTGCGAGCCGCGGTCTTCGCGGCGGGCTTCTTGGCCGCGGCGGGCTTCTTGGCCGCGGTCGGCTTCTTGGCCGCGGCCTTCTTGGCGGCGGGCTTCTTGGCGGTCGCCTTCTTGGCCGGTGAGGTCGCGGTCGTCTTGGCGGCGGGCCTCGGCTTGGCGGCGGGGCGCTTCTCGGTCGGCTCCGAGGCGGGCGCGGCGACCTTCGTCGGTGGCTGCTTCACGGGCAGACCTTCCCAGATCGGCGGCTGCCCGAGCGTGTACGCGGTCGGCTGCTGTGCCTGATGGCGGTGCTCGGGCCCCGCGACCACGTGAAGCTTCTTCACCATGGCCCGGCCGAGCCGGTTCTTCGGCAGCATGCCCCTGACCGCCTTCTCGATGACGAAGGCGGGCTTCTCGAGCATCAGGCGGTCGTACCGCGTGGCCGTGATGCCCCCGGGGTACCCCGAGTGCCGATAGGCCATCTTCTTGGACTCCTTGCCGCCGGTCAGCTCGATCTTCTCGGCGTTCACCACGACCACGTGGTCTCCGGTGTCCATGTGGGGAGCGAAGATCGGCTTGTGCTTGCCGCGCAGCAGGCCCGCGACCTCCGACGCCAGGCGCCCAAGTACCTGGCCGCTGGCGTCGACGACGTACCAATGGCGCACGATGTGCTCGGGCTTCGGAGAGTAGGTCTTCATACGTGGGAAATCGGCCGGGACCTCCCGGCCGACGGCCCATGCTACCTGCAGGAACGAGGACCCGTCAAAGGGTCGGGCCGCTGCGCGCATCCCTCGAGGATGCAACCGTTCGGATTGCCCGCGACCCTCCGAGCGGGCATCATGTGGCACCGTGGGTCGTCTGAAGAACATCGAGTGGGACGCGGTCGCCGGCGTCGTGGCCGCCGTGCTGGCGTTGGTCCTTCACCTGCTCGATGTCGTTGATACGGACGTCCTGCTCACGGTGATGCTGGTCATCCTCGCGGTGTTGCTCTTGCGAAGCCTCCGCAAGGAAGGACGTGACGAGCGGGCCGCCGAGAATCTCGCCGCGGTGAGCGAGGATGTGAAGGACATCCGCAACGGGCTTCGACCTCCCGATGTCATCTTGATCGGGCCCCGGGCGCTCCGCACGGAGAGCGAGCGATTCGCCGCGCGGGCACGGGGAGACATGACCTGGTTCAACGTGTGCCTCCTGATGTTCATGCCGCAGTCGCTCTTCGATTCCCTCCTCCGGCCCGCGATCGAGAACCCACAGGTGACGCGCGTTCGGTTCCTGCTGAAGCCCGCCGACCGGACCGCTTGGAACCAACACGTCTTGCCGAAGGTACTGGCGTGCCGTGGGGCGGAGAAGGTCGCCGAACCCACCTGGTGCGACCTCAGGGAAACGGTCTCGTTCATCCTCGCCGAGACCGACGCGGGCGTCACCGAGGCACATCTGAGCTTCTGGGGCGAGCCGTTCATGTCGCACACCACGGACCGCGACATCTCGCGGTACATCTTCCACGTCCAGGGGCATTCCGAGCTCATCGGACGGCTCGTCGATCTCGAACGATCGCATTCGGCTGCCGCGCATGGTGCGCCCACCACCCTGGATGTGCCGGCCTCCTAGCTCGTCCGATCAGAGCTCGGCGAGCACGGAGGCCACGTAGTCCTCGAACCCCTCGACGTCTCCCTCGCCCGGCGCCCCCGGTTCCTCTACGAACGCGACGGAGTCCGCCGCATCGAGCAGATCCCAGAAGGGGTCGCGCGCCGCAGGGTCCCCTCCGGCCCGGACGTACCACGCGGTGAACCGGTCCGCCACGGCCCTCCCGTGCCAGCCCGCGAGGTTCTGTCGCATGCGTGCGAGGTCGATGCCGGCCGGCCCTGCGGCCGCCGTCGCCCAATCCACGATCCCCGTCACGCGTTCTCCGTCCCAAAGCGCATTGCCGGGGTGATAGTCGCGGTGGATGAACCGCGCGGGAGACGCCGGCCGGACGGGATCGATCCGCGCGAACACGCGCTCCCACATCGATCGACGCGTCGACCAGGCTGGGATCGGTGGGCCCGTGACCGCCGCGGTGAAGTAGGGGCGGTAGGCCGGCATCGCCGAAGGCACGGCGAGGTCGTGGATCGCCACCAGCACCTCGGCGGCGCCCCGAAGGTAGCCGTCGAGATCGCTCGGATCCCACGCCTGTTCACCGGGCACCCAGGATTCGAGGAGAGCCGGCACGTCGCAGACCTCAGCCTGGGTGTCGGCGGCAACGAGGTGGGGCGCGGGCACCCTGGTGCCTCCGAGCAGCTCGAGCGCACGCGCCTCGTTCGCCGCGACGTACCATGGGTCGATCCCCAGGCGCTCGGGGTCGTGGAACCGCCGCAGGACGAGGTCCATCCTCGAGCCGTCCTCGCGTTCTACGCGGATCAGGTGCTTCTCGGTCGATGACGCCGGCATCCGAGCGGCGGACACGAGCCTGGATCCGTGTCCGACGGCGCGTTCGATCCACGCGACGACGGCGGGATCGTGAGGTTCCCAGTCGGTCATCGTGCCCTCGATCCGTAGATCACCCGCTCGAGCGTGAGTCCCTTCGCCGGTGCGAGCACGCCGCGCGCCGCCGCGCGATCGCGAGCTGCGAGGATCTGCCGGACGTCGACGGGCTCCAGCCGCCCTTCCCCGACCGCGGCGAGGATTCCGACCAGGCTCCGCACCATCTGATGCAGGAACGCGTTCGCCCGGAAGCTGAGGGCTACGCGGGGGCCGTCGCCGACGATGGGGATCCCTTGGAGATCACGAACGGTGGATCTCCCGGGTCCAGGGTGTCGACAGAACGACGCGAAGTCGTGCTCGCCGACCAGGGATCGCGCTGCCGCGCGCATCCCCGGGATCGACAACGGCCCTGGACGATGCCAGGTGTACCGGGCGGTGAACGGATCCTCCAAGTCTGCCGTGTCGATCACGTACCGATAGATGCGAGCGG
This sequence comes from uncultured Actinomycetes bacterium, assembly GCA_963695975.1. Taxonomy (GTDB): domain Bacteria; phylum Actinomycetota; class UBA4738; order UBA4738; family HRBIN12; genus JBBQVZ01. The sequence goes on from CAVOIB010000005.1 coordinate 15,465, forward strand.
TCGCCGAGAACCGTGCGTCGAACCCTGCGGGAGTCCCACGGGCCTCCCTGACGACCACCTCGGGGGCCAGCGCGCCGTTCACCGCATCCCGGATCCGCTCGGTCGAAAGGTCACTCACCGTCGCGAACGAGACGACCTGCCCCCGCGCATGCACGCCGGCGTCCGTCCGCCCCGCGGCCGAGAGCCGCACGTCCTCCCGCAACACGAACGCCAGCACCTCGCCGAGCGTCCCCTCCACGGTGCGGATCAACGGATCCCGCTGCCGAGCCCACCCCCGGAAGTCAGTCCCGTCGTAGGCAACCGTCAAGCGGATCGTGCGCACGAAACGAGTATCCGTGAATGGAAGAGGGGCGGTGGCGACGCGGCCAGCTCGGCGAGACGGGAGGGGCGCCGTGTCCGACGCCCGTAGTCTCGGCCGCCAGGAGGACGCGGCGTCCCGACCCAGGCGCCCGACCGGATGCGACTACCCTTCCCGCTCGACGAGTTCGATCCGCGCCATCGGTGCGGCGTCGCCCTTCCGAGGTCCAAGCTTCATGATCCGCGTATACCCACCCTGACGTTCCGAGAACCGCGGCGCGATGTCGTGAAACAGCCGGGCCACGACGTCGCGGTCCGGGATGTCCTTGAGGACCTGCCGACGGGCGGCAAGATCTCCGCGCTTGGCCGACGTGATCAGCTTCTCGGCGTACGGACGAAGCATCTTCGCCTTCGCCTCCGTCGTGTTGATCGCCTCGTGGACGAAGAGCTGGGAGGCGAGCGTCGAGAGCAGCAGTCGCTGATGACCCGGATTGGAACCCAGGCGCGACCCTCTCTTGGGCTTGGGCACCCGCTACTCCTCCCGCAGACCCAGGCCCAGCTCTTCGAGCTTGGCCTTGACCTCATCGATCGACTTCTGCCCGAAGTTGCGGATATCCATCAGCTCGGATTCGGACTTGAGCACCAGGTCGCCGACGGCGTTGATGCCCTCCCGCTTCAGGCAGTTGTACGAGCGCACCGACAGGTTCAGCTCCTCGATCGTGATCTGGTAATCGCTCGGGAGCTGCTCGTCCTCGGCCGGGCCGACCGTCACGCTGGCGGCTTCGGCGAGCTCCGCGAACAGGTTGACCAGCTCGAGGAGCGCGCCACCTGCGGAGGCGACGGCTTCGCGCGGCGTGATCGAGCCGTTCGTTTCGACGTCGAGGATCAGCCGGTCGCGGTCGGTCATCTGCTCGACGCGCGTGTTCTCAACCGCGTAGGAGACCTTGCGGACGGGTGAGAAGATCGAGTCGACGGGGATCACGCCGATCGGATCCCGAGGCTTCTTGTTCTTATCCGCCATGCGGTAGCCGACCCCGCGCTCCACGGTCATCTCCATCTCGAGCGACGCGCCTTTGCCCAGCGACGCGATATGCAGGTCGGGGTTGAGGATCTCGACGCCCGCCGGCGGCACGACGTCGCCCGCGGTGACCTCGGCCGGTCCCTTCGCCTTCAGGTAGATCGTGGTCGGCTCTTCGAGATCCGAGCGCACGACCAGCGACTTCAGGTTCAGGATGATGTCCGTGACGTCCTCGGTGACCTTGGGGATCGTCGAGAACTCATGGAGCACCCCGTCGATGCGAACCGACGAGATCGCGGCGCCAGGGATGGACGACAACAACGTCCGACGGAGCGAGTTGCCGACCGTGTAGCCGAACCCCGGCTCGAGCGGCTCGATGGCGAAGCGGGAACGCGTCAGAGAGACGACGTCCTCGGTGATCTGTGGCCTTGCGACGATGAACAACTGCTTGCCTCCTTCGGCAGGGGATCAACCACTCCTACCCCACCCTCACGTTCCCGGCGCCGGGTCGGCGTCGGGGTGCGGCCGCGGCTAGACGCGGCGGCGCTTGCGCGGCCGGCAACCGTTGTGCGGCACCGGCGTCACATCTTGGATGCCCGCCACTTCCAGACCGGCCGCGGCGAGCGAGCGGATAGCGGTCTCGCGGCCCGAGCCCGGGCCCTTCACGAACACGTCGACCTTCTGCAGTCCGTGCTCCTGCGCCTGGCGCGCGGCCTTCTCGGCGGCGAGTTGGGCCGCGAACGGCGTCGACTTCCGGGAACCCTTGAAGCCCACGTTGCCCGCGCTCGCCCAGCTGAGCGTGTTGCCCTGTAGGTCGGTGATCGTGACGATCGTGTTGTTGAACGTCGACTTGATATGGGCCTGCCCGTGGATGACGTTCTTCTTCTCGCGCTTGCGGGCCTTCTTCGCCTTCGGCTTCGCCATGGGAGCTCCTCAGCTACGTCTGTCGTTACTTCTTCCGCGCGGCCTTCTTCTTGCCGGCGATGGCCTTCTTCGGGCCCTTGCGCGTACGGGCGTTCGTGTGCGTCCGCTGCCCGCGGACCGGGAGGCTCCGACGGTGCCGGATCCCCTGGTAGCACCCGATCTCGATCTTCCGCTTGATGTCCTGAGCGACCTCGCGGCGCAGGTCCCCCTCGACCTTGAAGTTGCGGTCGATGTATTCGCGGATCTTGAGGACCTCGTCCTCCGACAGGTCGCGGACCTTCGTGGCCCCATCGACGCCGGATCCCTCCACGATCTTGTGAGCGTTGGTCTCGCCGATGCCGTAGATGTAGCGCAGACCGATGTCCAGCCGCTTGTCGCGTGGAAGGTCGACGCCCGCGATCCGTGCCATCCCGTGAGCCTCCTAACCCTGCCGCTGCTTGTGCCGAGGGTTCGAACAGATGACGAGGATGCGCCCGCGGCGACGGATGACACGACACCGGTCGCACATCTTCTTCACCGAAGGCCTGACCTTCATCCGTCCGCTCCTACTTGTACCGGTAGACCACACGGCCTCGCGTGAGGTCGTACGGCGACAGTTCCACCAACACCCGGTCCCCGGGGAGGATCCGGATGTAGTGCATCCGCATCTTCCCCGAGATGTGGGCCAACACCACGTGGTCGTTCTCCAACTTCACCCGGAACATGGCGTTGGGCAACGGCTCGACGACCGTCCCTTCGACCTCGATGGCGTCTTTCTTCGGCACGCTCCAGATGTTCCCGTCTGTCCTTGAGTCACGCCCCGGCCCGCGGACCAGCTGAAACCCGCCTGCGGACGGGGCGAAGGGTCAGTATACGGGGAGGTCACCAGCTACGTCCACGAACTAGCACTCCGCCGCGAGCGGCTGCACGACGTCGCCGCGCAACTCGATCGATTGCCGAAACGCGTTATCTGTCTCATCGGACTCCGTGAGCTGGTTGGCGGGATCCACGCTCGTGACCAGGCAAAACGTCCCGTCAGGCACGCCCGCCACATCGATCCACTGCTTCGGGAGGTTCCACTGGTAGATGTCGGCGTACCCCACCGACGACCCCTGGACGGAACGGCGTGTGCAATCACGGTAGTGGCCCTTCAGGGGCGATCCCGGCAGTTCGGGAAAGGGGTGAAGCGTGTCGCGGATGCAGAACCCAACCTTGGTATTGCTGGCGATCACCGTGTCCGTGACCGGATCCCACAGCTCGTAGGCGGCGAAGTCGTGGAAGTGCCAGTGGCCGTGCGGAACGCTGTACTCGAAGCAGCCGGCGATCCGCGCGTCGAACGCCACGTCGATACGACGTTCGTAGACCCCATCGCCGTTGGCGTCGCGGAAGAGGCGCTGGATCGCCGAGCGGTCGTTCGCTGGATCGCCGTCGCCGTTGCAGTCCCGGCGCCGCGGCTGGAGCTCGACCGGACCGGCCCCGATGTTGGCGGTCGTGCTGGATAGAAGGAGCCGCCGCTTCGCTCGCGATGACACGACGCGCAGGTCGGTCGGTTGCAGCGTGACCAGATCGGGCAGCAGTTCGTCCGTGCCACGGACGGTCAACGGGCTTGCCTCGACCGGCGCCCAGGCCGACGCGAGCAGGAACACGATCAGGACGGCGATCGCGCCGAGGGAGCGGCGCTTCACGCGCTCCTCGCGGTGAGGACTTCATGCCCGTCGACGGTCACGGCGATCGTGTGCTCGAAATGGGCCGCCAACGACCCGTCCTCGGTCACCACGGTCCACTCGTCGGGCATCACGCGCGTCTCATGGCCCCCGACCATGACCATGGGCTCCACGGCGATCACGAGCCCTGGCTTCATCTCGGGACCTCGTCCCGCCGCCCCGAAGTTCTGGATGAACGGATCCTCGTGCATCGCACGGCCGATCCCGTGACCGCCGTACTCGCGCACCAGCGTGAACCCGGCGCCTTCGGCAACCTGTTGGATCGCCGCACCGATATCGGAGAGTCGTCCGCCGGGTCGGATCACACCGATCGCCACGTCGAGCGCCTCCTCCGTGACCCGCACGAGCTTCTCCGCCTCTGTCGACGGGGCCTCGTTCCCAACGATCACCGTCACGGCCGAGTCGCCCTGGAACCCGTCCCAGATCGCGCCGCAGTCGAGCGAGAGCACATCTCCGATCTTCAGGGTCCGCGAGCGTGTGGGGATGCCGTGGACGATCTCCTCGTTGACCGAGGCGCAGATCGTGCCGGGGAACGGCGGTGCGTTGCGAGAACCCCCGTACCCGAGGAAGGACGGCGTTCCTCCCTCTGCACGGATGTGCCGTTCGGCGATCTCGTCGAGCTCACCGGTGCTCACGCCGGGTGTGACCGCGTCGAGCATCGCCTGGATCGCCTCCGCGGTGATCCGGCCGGCCACGCGCATCTTCGCGATCTCGTCGGCCGACTTGTAGATGATCACGATGCTCAGTCCTCGATGTCGGTCAGGATAGCCATCGTCCGCTCAGTGACCTCCGCCTCACGGGCCTGCGCGTCGACCTCACGCAGTAACCCGCGCTCACGATAGAAACGCTCAAGCGGCGCCGTCTGCTCCCGGTATACCTCGATCCGCCGGCGAACGGTCAGCTCGTCGTCGTCGGCGCGCCGTTCCAGCCCATATCCGCACTCGTCGCAGATACCTTCCTGCACAGGCGGTTTGAATTCGAGGTTGTACGTGCGCTTGCAGTTCGGACAGGTCCACCGCGCCGTGAGCCGCCGGACCGCCATGTCGTCGGCGATCGAGAACTTGAGGACGGCCGAGAGCGGTCGTCCGATCTCGGCGAGCGCCGACTCCAACGCCTCGGCCTGGGGCACCGTTCGAGGGAACCCGTCGAGGATGAATCCTTTCTCCGCGTCGGGCTCCCGCATCCTGTCCATCACCATCTCGACGACGACGTCGTCGGGGACGTACTCGCCGCGGTCCATGAACGTGCGGGCCTTGACGCCGAGCATGGTGTTCTCCTGAACGTGCTCGCGCAAGATGTCGCCGGTGGAGATCTGCGGGATGCCGAACCCGTCCGCGAGTTGCGCGGCCTGGGTTCCCTTGCCGGCCCCGGGTGGGCCGAGGAGCACCAGGCGCATGGCTACTTCAGGAAGCCCTCGTAGTGCCGCATCATCAGCTGCGACTCGATCTGTTTCATCGTCTCGAGGGCGACGCCCACGGTGATCAAGATGGACGTCCCGCCGAACGGGAACTGGTTGAACGCCCAATAGGCGAGGACGATCGACGGAAGCAGCGCGATGGCGGCCAGGAACATGGACCCCGGCAAGGTGATGCGGACCAGCACGTAGTTCAGGTAGTTCGCGGTGGGCGGCCCCGGACGGATCCCCGGGATGAAGCCGCCCTGCTTGCGGATCTGGTCGGCGGTGCGCACCGGGTCGAACTGGATCGCGGTGTAGAAGTATGCGAAGAAGATGATCAGCAGCGTGAGCAACGCCATGTACACGAGACTCTTCTGGTTGTTGACGTACTGGTTCACGAACGTCTGGAACCACGAGGCGTGGTAAACGCTCGCGAGCAGCGTGGGGAAATACAGGACCGAGGTCGCGAAGATGATCGGGATCACGCCTGCTTGATTCACCTTGAGCGGTAGGTAGGTGCTTCCTCCCGAGGTCATCCGCCGGCCCACCACCCGCTTGGCGTACTGGATCGGGATCCGGCGCTGCCCCTGGTCCATGAAGACGACGCCGACGATGATGGCGAGGCCGATGAACAGCATCACGATGAACTTGCCTGTCCCGCCCTGCAACAGCACCCCGTGTCCCTCGGCTGGGAGGCGCGAGATGATGCTGGTGAAGATCAGGATCGACATCCCGTTGCCGATGCCTCGCTGCGTGATCAGCTCGCCGAGCCACATCACGCACGCCGTTCCCGCGGTGAACGTGAGGATGATGAGGGCCACGTTCGGAGGGGTGAACGTGCCGGCCGGGAAGACGTCGATGTTGTTCGTGCTCGAGCCGCCGTTGTGGAAGAGGAACACCAGTCCGGTGGATTGGAGAAGCGCCAGCACGACCGTGACGTAGCGGGTCCACTGGTTGATCTTCTTCGTGCCGGCCTCACCCTGGTCCTGCCACTGCTGGAGCTTCGGGATCACGACGGTGAGGAGCTGCATGATGATCGAGCTGGTGATGTACGGCATGATCCCGAGCCCGAACACGGCCATCCGTCCGAGGGCACCGCCTGAGAAGAGGTCGATGAACGACAGGAACCCGGTCTGACCGGCGTTCGCGAGCTGCCTCTGGAGGATCGAAACGTCGACCACCGGTACGGGAACGTGACACCCGAACCGGTACACGGCGATGATGAACAGCGTGAACAGGATCTTGTTCCGGAGGTCCGGAACGCGGAACGCGTTAAGGAAGGCCTTCAGCACGGTGGTCTATGGTACCCCGGCCTAGCCGAGAACCTCGGCCCGCCCACCGGCCTGCTCGATCTTCGCCTTCGCAGCATCGGAGAACGCGTGGGCCTTCACGACCAGCGCATGGTCGATCTCGCCACGCGCCAGCACCTTCACCGGGCGGCCCTTGCGAACGAGCCCGTGCGCGTACAGCCCCTCCGGCGTGACCTCCCCGTCGGGGTAGTGCCTCGAGAGCAGCTCGACGTTCACGACCGCGAACTCGACCCGGTTGGGGTTCGTGAACCCCTTCAGCTTGGGCACGCGACGTTGCAGCGGCATCTGCCCGCCCTCGAACCCAGCCGGCACGTTCTTCCGCGCGCCCGTCCCCTTCGTTCCACGGCCCGCCGTCTTCCCTCGAACGCCTGCGCGACCACGTCCCACGCGTTTGCGGTCCTTCGTGGAACCATCTGCCGGGCGAAGATGATGGAGCTTCATCCGTCCACCTCCTCGACCTCGACCAGATGACGCACCTTCGCGATCATCCCGCGGATATCCGGGCGATCCTCCTTCACGACGGAGTCGTTGATCCTGTGCAGCCCCAATCGACGGACGGTGTCCTTCTGATCCTTGGGGCGATCGATCACGCTTCGGCGCTGGGTCACCCTGAGCTTGGTCATCGACGGCCTCCGCGTGGTCCGCTGGGCTGTCGCGGCTCGTCGCTGTAGACCTCTTCGAGCGCGGCGGTCCTAGCGGCCTGCATCCGCGCCTCCGCGGCGGCGACCGCTTCGAGCATCGGCTTGGGAGCGATCTCCACCATCTCGCGCCCTCGGAGGCGCGCGACGTCGGCGGGGCGGCGGAGCGACTGCAGGCCCTGCACAGCGGCCTTCACGATGTTGATCTGGTTCGATGAGCCGAGCGACTTCGAGAGCACGTCCTTGATCCCGGCACACTCGACGAGCGCCCGGACGGCGCCGCCGGCGATGACCCCGGTCCCCGGCGCGGCGGGCTTGAGAAGCACGCGGCCGGCCCCGGCCTCCCCGATCACCGTGTGAGGGATCGTCGTGCCCATCATCGGCACCTCGAACATCCTGCGGCGAGCCTCCTCGACACCCTTGGCGATCGCTGCGGGCACCTCCTTCGCCTTGCCGTAGCCCACGCCGACGCGGCCAGCGCCGTCACCCACGACCACGAGCGCGGCGAACGAGAACCGCCGGCCGCCCTTGACGACCTTCGCCACGCGGTTGATCGAGATGACCCGTTCCTCGAACGGGCTGCGGTCCTGCGAACTCGCGTCGTATCGCCTGCTCATATCAGATCTTGAGTCCTCCCTCGCGCGCGCCCTCGGCGAGGGCTGCGACGCGACCGTGGTAGAGCCGTCCACCGCGGTCGAACACCACGCGCTCGATGCCGGCGTCCTTCGCGCGTTGCGCGATCAGCTCGCCGACGGCCTTCGCGCGCGCCGTCTTCCCTTCGGCCTTGACCTCGCTGTCCGACGCCTGCGCGATGGTGGCGGCCCTCCGGTCGTCGATCAGCTGCGCGTAGATATGGCGGTTCGAGCGGTACACGGCGAGGCGCGGCCGCGCTGCGTCCCCGGAGATCTTCTTCCGCACGCGCGCATGACGGCGCACGCGCGCCTCCCGCTTCGTCTTAGCGCCCGTCATGCGGCACCCGTCTTCGCGGCCTTGCCGGCCTTCTTCCGGACGTACTCTCCCTCGTACCGGATGCCCTTTCCTTTGTACGGCTCAGGCTTGCGCACCTTCCTGATGTTCGCGGCGACCTCGCCCACCTGTTGCTTGTCGTTGCCCCGTACGACGATCTGGGTGGGCGTCGGCACCTCGAACTCGATGCCCTCGGGCCTGCTCACCGTCACCGGGTGCGAGTAACCCGCCGCGATCTCGAGGTCGTTGCCCTTCATCGCCGCGCGGTACCCCACTCCCACGATCTGCAGGCGCTTCTCGAAGCCTTTCGTGACCCCGTCCACCATGTTCGCGACCAGCGACCGAGTAAGCCCGTGCAGGCTGCGGTGGAAGCCTTCGTCGTCGGGCCGCTCGACCGTGACGACGCCAGCGTCGACGACGATGCGCATGTCGGGGTGCATGCCCTGGCTGAGGGTTCCGCGAGGGCCCTTGACCGTGACCACGTTGCCCTCCGCGACGTCGACGTCGACACCGCTCGGGACCTCGATGGGCTGCTTGCCGATCCGACTCATCTCTCGATCACCACACGTAGGCGAGGACTTCCCCGCCGATCCCCTTCTTGGATGCGTCCTTGTCCGTCATCACACCTTGCGAGGTCGAGACGATCGCGACGCCTAAGCCGCCGAGCACGCGTGGAAGTCTCCCTCGGCCCGCGTACACGCGACGGCCGGGGGTGGAAACGCGCTTGAGTCCCGAGATCACCCGCTGTCGCGACTTGCTGTACTTCAGCTGGATCCGGAACGCCCGGTCGACGCCCTCACCCTCCGTCGAGAACCCGCCGATGTAGCCCTCCTGCTCCAGGATGCGCAGGACGGCTTCCGAGAGCTTGGAGACGGGCGCGATCAACTCGTCCTTGTAGGCGAGGTTCGCGTTCCGGATCCGTGTGAGCAGATCTGCCACCGGGTCGGAGATATTCGAGGAGAACTTGGCTCTCACCATGAGGCCTTCGTCACCCCCGGGAGCTCGCCGGCGTGAGCGAGTTGACGGAAGCAGATCCTGCAAAGCAGGAGCTTCTTGTACACGGCACGCGGCCGCCCGCATCGGCGGCAGCGCGTGTACGCGCGCACACGGTACTTCGGCTTGCTCTGTTGCTTGTTGATCAGCGCCTTCTTCGCCATGCCCTTGTCCTCTAGCCCGCCTTCGCCACGGCTTCGAGTCCCGCGAACGGGAACCCGAGCGCAACGAGCAGCGCGCGTCCTTCGTCGTCGGTCCGCGCCGTGGTCACCACGGTGATGTCCATGCCACGCACCTGCAGCACCTTGTCGTAGTCGATCTCCGGGAAGATCAGTTGCTCGGTCACGCCGAGCGTGTAGTTCCCGCGACCATCGAACGCGTTGGCGTCCAGGCCCCGGAAGTCACGGATCCTGGGGAGCGCCAGCGTGACGAGCCGGTCGATGAACTCCCACATGCGATCGCCCCGGACGGTGACCTTCGCGCCGATCGCCTGGCCCTCGCGGAGCTTGAACCCGGCGATCGACTTACGGGCCTTCGTCACGACCGGTCTCTGACCGGAGATGACTTCGAGGTCCGCGAGCGCAGCGTCCAGCATACGACCGTCCTTGATCGCGTCCCCAACCCCCATGTTGATGACGACCTTGTCGAGCCGCGGTACCCGCATCACGTTCGAGGCGCCCAACTCGTCCTTCAGCCGGGGGACGAGCTCCTCGTTGAACCGCTGCTTCAGCCTGGGGGTGTAGTCGGCCATCTAGAGCTCCGCCTCGCAGTGGCGACAGATCCGCACCTTGACGTCGCTCTCGACCCGATGGCCGACACGGGTGGGCCTGCCGCAGCTCTTGCACACGATCTGGACGTTCGAGATGTCGATGAACATCTCGGCGTCGATGATGCCGCCCTGTTGGAGCTGCTGCCCGCCGGTGGAGCGCTTGCCGCTGGAGCGCTGGTGCTTCTTGGCGAGCGCGACGCCGTCGACCATGACACGGCCCTGGCGCGGCAGCACGCGGACGACGCGGCCCTGCTTCCCGCGGTCCTTGCCCTGCAGCACCTTCACCATGTCGTCCTTCTTGATGTCGACCCCAGGCATCTACAGCACCTCCGGGGCGAGCGAGATGATCTTCATGAACCGCTTCTCCCGTAGCTCACGCGCGACCGGCCCGAAGATGCGGGTGCCGCGCGGGTTCTTCTGCTCGTTGATGATCACGACCGCGTTGTCGTCGAAGCGGATATAGGATCCGTCGGGCCGACGTCGCTCCTTTGCCGTGCGAACGACCACAGCGCGAACCACCTCGCCCTTTTTCACCGCACCGCCGGGCAGGGCGTCCTTCACCGTACCCACGATAACGTCGCCGACCCCCGCGTACCGCCGGGCGGACCCGCCGAGGACGCGGATGCACAGGACCTCCTTGGCCCCGGTGTTGTCCGCCACCTTGCAGCGCGTCTCCTGCTGGATCACCGTCGACTCCTACTTCGCCCGTTCGACGATCTCGACCACGCGCCAGCGTTTGGACTTCGATATCGGCCGGGTCTCCATCACGCGGACGGTATCGCCCACATGCGCGTCGTTCGTCTCGTCGTGCGCGGCCAGCTTCGACGAACGCCGCACGATCTTGCCGTACAACGCGTGCCGCATCTGCCGGTCGATACGCACGAGAACGGTCTTGTTCATCTTGTCGGACACGACCACGCCGGTGCGGGTCTTCCGCCGGCCGCGCTCTATCGCCGTCTGCTCCTCGCTCACTGCGTGTTCTCCTCACCGTTCATGTCGCTGTCGATCGCGGCCAGCTCCAGCTCGATCTCGCGCTCGCGGAGCACCGTGGCGATCCGTGCCACGTCGTGTCGGACCTGCTTCATCCGCGCGGGGTTGTCCAGCTGACCGGTCGCCAGCTGGAACCGGAGGTTGAACAGCTCCTCCTTGGCCGCGTCCATCCGGACGACCAACTCGTCGTCGGGCAGCTCGCGCAGCTCTGCGGCCTTGCTCGGCATCGCCTACTCACCCCCAACCCGGGAGATGAACTTCGTCTTGATCGGCAGCTTGTGCTGCGCGCGACTCATGGCCTCTCGCGCCAAGCCCTCCGGCACGCCGGCGAGCTCGAACATGACGCGGCCCGGCTTCACGACGGCCACCCAACCCTCCGGGTTGCCCTTGCCCGAGCCCATGCGGGTCTCGGCCGGCTTCTTCGTGACCGGCTTGTCGGGAAAGATGTTGATCCAGACCTTCCCGCCACGGCGGATGTGGCGCGTGATCGCGACGCGCGCAGCCTCGATCTGGCGGTTCGTGATCCACGCCGGCTCGAGCGCGACCAAGCCGAAGTCGCCGAACTGGATCTCCGTTCCGCCCTTGGCCTTGCCCCGACGGTTGCCGCGATGCACCTTGCGGTGCTTGACCTTCTTCGGCGCGAGCATCAGGCCTCACCCTCCGCGGGGGCCTCAGGTTCGGCCACCGCGGCCTCCGGGGCTGCAGCGGCCTCGACCACGGGCGCCTCGACCACGGGAACATCGGACGTGACCACCTCACCGACCGGCGGCTCCGCGACGGCGACCGCTGCGGCGGGCTTGGCATCGGCCGCGGCCGGCGCGGTCCGCGCGGGGCTCCGTCCGCCGCCACCCACACGGGCACGGGCGAGCGCTCGCTCGGTCGCCTGCTCTCGATCGGGGATCTGGTCGCCGTGGTAGATCCAGACCTTCACGCCGATCTGACCGAACGTCGTCTTGGCCTCGGCGGTGCCGTAGTCAACCTTGGCGCGGAGCGTGTGGAGCGGCACCCGGCCCTCGCGGTACCACTCGCGGCGTGACATCTCGGTGCCACCCAATCGGCCGGCGGCCTGGACGCGCACGCCGAGCGCGCCGGCGCGCATCGAAGTCTGCACGGCGCGACGCATCGCGCGGCGGAACGCAACCCGGCCGACCAGCTGCTCGGCGACACCTTGGGCCAGTAGCGCGGCGTCGGTCTCCGGACGGGATTCGCTCGCGGCCTGGTTCATGTCCTCGACCTTCACGTCGACGCGCTTCTTGGTGTAGCGCTCGATGTCCTTGCGCATGCGATCGACCTCGGCGCCCTTGCGCCCGATCACGATCCCCGGGCGGGCCGTACGGATGAACACCCAGATCTGGTCGCCTTTGCGCTCGATGTCGATGCTCGAGATCCCGGCGCGCGACAGCCGCGAACGGATGTGCTTGCGGATCCACACGTCCTCGTGCAGCTGGTCCGCATAGTCGCGGCGGGCGTACCAGTTCGATTTCCAGGGGTAGATGATCCCCAGCCGGAACCCATACGGGTTAACCTTGTGACCCACTAGCGTTCATCTCCGATCGTCTGCACGACCAAGGTGATGTGCGACGTGCGCTTGCGGACCCGGGACGCTCGGCCGTAGGCGCGCGGCCGGAATCGCTTGAGCGTCGGTCCCTCGTCCACCCAGGCCTTGGACACCATCAGATTCTCCGCGACCACACCCGGCTGTTGCTCGGCGTTCGCGACGGCCGAGTTCAGCAGTTTCTCGACGTCGTGGGTCGCCCCGAGCGGGGAGAACTTCAAGATCCGGCGGGCCTCCTCCACATGCTGCCCACGGATCAGGTCCACAACCCTCCGCATCTTCTGCGGAGAGGTCCGTGTGTACTTGACGGTGGCTCGAGCCTCCAACGCGCTACCTCACTCCTGTCCGGCGCTCGTCCCGCGCGTGCGAGCGGAAGATGCGCGTCGGCGCGAACTCGCCGAGCTTGTGACCGACCATCGATTCGGAGATGAACACCGGCACGTGCTTGCGTCCGTCGTGCACGGCGATCGTGTGCCCGATCATCTCCGGGATGATCGTGCTGCGGCGCGACCAGGTCTTCACGACTCGCTTGTCGCCCTTCTTGTTCATCTCGTCGACCTTCACCATCAGGTGCTCGTCGACGAACGGACCCTTCTTCACCGACCTCGGCATCAGCCACGACCTTTCCCACGACGCCGAACGATGTACTTGTTCGACGACTTGTTCTTCTTGCGCGTCCGGCCTTCCTTCTTGCCCCAAGGCGACGCGGGATGACGACCACCGGAGGACTTGCCTTCTCCGCCCCCGAGCGGGTGGTCGACGGGGTTCATCGCCACGCCGCGGACGGACGGACGCTTGTTCTTCCAGCGCGCGCGGCCGGCCTTCCCGAGCGAGATCAGCTCGTGCTCCGGGTTCCCCACCACGCCGACGGTGCCCTTGCAGGTCGCGTCGACGAGCCGCGTCTCACCTGACGGAAGCCGCACCGTCGCGTGCCGACCCTCCTTCGCCATCAGCTGGACGCTGGTGCCGGCCGAACGCGCGAGCTTCGCGCCGGCACCAGGCTTCAACTCGATCGCGTGGATGACGGTGCCGACGGGGATGTTGCGAAGCGGCAGGGCGTTGCCCGGACGGACCTCGGCGTCGGAGCCCGACATCAGCATGTCCCCCACGGAGACGCCCTGCGGCGCAAGGATGTATCGCTTCTCACCGTCCACGTAGTGCAGCAGTGCGATCCGCGCGCTCCGGTTGGGGTCGTACTCGATCTGCGCGACCTTCGCGGGGATGCCGTCCTTGTTCCGACGGAAGTCCACGACGCGGTATCGGCGCTTGTTCCCGCCGCCCTGGTGGCGCGTCGTGATACGGCCGTGCACGTTGCGACCGGCCTTCTTGCGCCCTTTGGCGACGAGCGACTTCTCGGGCGTCGACCGCGTGATCTCCTCGAACGAGGAGACGCTCGCGCCGCGCCGCCCTGGCGTCGTCGGCTTGTACTTGCGAACTGCCATCTAGCCCATCCCACCTTCGAAGATCTCGATCGAATCGCCCTCGGCGAGCGTCACGATCGCGCGCTTCTCGTCGGCACGCTTGCCCGTCGTCCATCCCCGGCGCTTGGTCTTGCCGCGGCGGTTCAGCGTGTTCACCGAGGTCACGGTGACATCCCAGATCACCTGGACGGCCTCCTTGATCTCGGTCTTGTTCGCGCGTGGGTCGACGAGGAACGTGTACGTGTTCAGCTCGAGCCCCGCGTAGGACTTCTCGGAGACGATCGGCCGGATGATCACGTCGCGCGGGGACTTCACTCGGCCACCTCTCCGCTCGATTCCAAGATCCCCACCGCTGCGTCCGTGAACAGCACGCGATCCGCGCGCAGGATCTCGTAGGTCCCGAGGCTCTTCGCGTACGAGATCCGCACCGACGGTAGGTTCCGGAACGATCTCTCGATGGTGTCCTCCGGCTCGGGGAGCACCAGCAGCACCTTGCCCTCCAGAGAAAGTGCCTTCAGCAGGCCGGCCGCCTCTTTCGTCTTCGGCTCTTCGAACGCGAGCCGGTCGACGACCGCGATCTTCCCGCTCTGCAGGGCGTCGGTGAGCGCGGAACGGAGCGCGCCGCGCTTCATCTTCTTGTTCACGCGCTGCTCGTGCGAGTGCGGGTGCGGTCCGTGCGCGACACCGCCTCCCACCCACTGCGGAGAACGGATCGAGCCCTGGCGCGCACGGCCCGTGCCCTTCTGTCGCCACGGCTTCTTCCCCCCACCCGAGACGTCGCCGCGGGTCTTCGTGGAATGCGTTCCGGCGCGGATCCCAGCCATGCCGGCGATCACCACCTGGTGCATCAGCGGCACGCTGACGTTCGCCTCGAACAGGTCGGCCGGCAGGTCGCGCGAACCGACCGTCTTGCCTGTGGCGTCGAGCAGCTCGACCGAGGCCATCAGGCGCTCCTCCCCGCGGGGGCCTTCACGGCGGACCGCACCATCACGAGGCCCCCGGTCGGACCCGGCACGGCCCCCTTGATCAGCAGGAGGTTGCGCTCCGGGTCGGCCTGCACCACCTCGAGGTTCAGGACGGTGACGCGCTGGTTGCCGTGCTGGCCGGCCATACGCATGCCCTTGAACACGCGCGAGGGCGTCGCACAGGCGCCGATCGCGCCCGGCGAGCGATGCTTGCGCTTCGTACCGTGGCTAGCACCTAGACCGCCGAACCCATGGCGCCGCATGACGCCCGAGAACCCCTTGCCGCGGGAGACGCCCACGACGTCGGCGAACTCCCCGGCGGCGAACACGTCGGCGCGGAGCTCCTGACCGGCGGTGTAGCTCGAGGCGTCGTCGGTACGGATCTCGACCAGGTGACGGCCGGGCTTGCCACCGTGCGCATCGTAGTGACCCTGCATCGGCTTGTTCGGCGTGACCTCGGCGAACGCGAGCTGAACGGCGTCGTAGCCGTCCGACTCCTTCGTCTTCACCTGCGCGACGTAACACGGGCCGGCCTTGATCACCGTGACCGGCACGGCCCGCGTCTCGACGAAGATCTGGGTCATGCCCAGCTTCTCGCCCAGGATGCCTTTGGTCTGCGTCATAGCTTGATCTCGATGTCCACTCCCGCCGAGAGGTTCAGGCGCTGGAGCTCCTGAACCGTCTTCGACGTCGCGTCGACGATGTCGATGAGGCGCTTGTGCGTGAGCATCTGGAAGTGCTCGCGCGAGTCCTTGTACTTGTGCGGCGACCTGATGACCGTGTAGATCGTGCGCTCGGTCGGCAGGGGCACCGGCCCGACGACCTTCGCGCCGGTGCGGGTGACGTGCTCGACGATGTCGCGCGCCGCCACGTCCAGCATCCGGTGGTCGTACGCCCGGAGCTTGATCCGGATCTTCGGTCCTGCCACTGTCGCTCGTGCCTCTCTACTAGTCTGTCTCAGACTACCGATGGCTCATTTCAGGATCTTCGTCACACGGCCGGCACCCACGGTGCGGCCGCCCTCGCGGATCGCGAACCGCAGGCCCTCTTCCATGGCGATGGGCGCGATCATCTCGACGGTCATCTCCACGTTGTCCCCGGGCATCACCATCTCCACGCCCTCGGGCAGGTTGGCGGTGCCGGTGACGTCGGTCGTGCGGAAGTAGAACTGGGGCCGGTAGCCGTTGAAGAACGGGGTGTGCCGGCCGCCTTCGTCCTTGCTCAAGATGTAGACCTGGGCGGTGAAGTTCGTGTGGGGGGTGATCGAGCCGGGCTTGGCGAGCACCTGGCCGCGCTCGACCTCGTCCTTGTCGATGCCCCGCAGCAAGATCCCCACGTTGTCCCCGGCCTGGACCTCGTCCAAGAGCTTGCGGAACATCTCGAGGTCGGTGGCCACGGTCTTGCGCGTGTCGTGGATCCCGACGATCTCGACCTCACTCATCTTGGCGAGGGTCCCCTGCTCGACGCGGCCGGTGACCACGGTCCCGCGGCCGGTGATCGAGAAGACGTCTTCGATCGGCATCAGGAACGGCTTCTCGGTGTCGCGCACGGGCTCGGCGATGTAGGTGTCGCAGGCGGCCATCAGCTCGTCGATCTTGCTAACCCAGGTCTCGTCTCCCTCGAGGGCCTTGAGCGCCGAGACCTGGATCACGGGGGTGTCGTCGCCGGGGAACTCGTAGGAGGTGAGGAGCTCGCGCACCTCGAGCTCCACGAGCTCCAACAGCTCGGGGTCATCGACCATGTCGCACTTGTTGAGCGCGACCACGATGTAGGGGACGCCGACCTGGCGGGCCAGAAGGACGTGCTCGCGCGTCTGGGGCATGGGGCCGTCGGCGGCCGATACCACCAGGATCGCGCCGTCGATCTGGGCGGCGCCGGTGATCATGTTCTTGATGTAGTCGGCGTGACCGGGCATGTCGACGTGGGCGTAGTGGCGGTTCTCGGTCTCGTACTCCACGTGGGCGATCGCGATCGTGATGCCTCGCTCACGCTCTTCGGGCGCCTTGTCGATCTCGTCGAACGGCGTGAACTGGGCCAGGCCCTTGTCGGCCTGGCGCTTGGTGATCGCCGCCGTGAGCGTCGTCTTGCCGTGGTCGATGTGTCCCATCGTGCCGATGTTCACGTGGGGCTTGGTCCGCTCGAACTTCTGCTTGGCCATCTCTTCGTTCCTTCCGTTCTCTCCGGCCTCTACTCGCCCGTCACCCTGGCGATGATCTCCTTCGAGATCTGCGCCGGGACCTCGTTGTACGCGTGCAGCTGCATCGGGCTGTGGGCTGCGCGTCCCTGGGTGCGGGAGCGCAGCTCGGTGGCATAACCGAACAGTTCCGCGAGCGGCACCAGCACCAGGATCGACTTCATCCCGCCTCGCTCGTCGATACGCTCGATGCGTCCGCGACGCGCCGTGATGTCACCCATCACATCGCCCATGAACTCCTCAGGCGTCGACACCTCGAACTCCATCACGGGCTCGAGCAGCGCCGGATCAGCTCTGCGCGCGGCGTCCTTGAGTCCCATCGACCCCGCGATCTTGAACGCCATCTCCGACGAGTCGACCTCGTGGTAGGAGCCGTCGGTTAGCGTCGCGCGGACGTCGACCATGGGGTAGCCAGCGAGGACGCCGTTGTCGAGCGCCTCCTGGATCCCCTGGTCGACCGCCGGGATGTACTCGCGCGGGATCGACCCACCGGTGATCTTGTTGACGAACTCGTACCCGCCCCCGGGACCCGTGGGCTCCAGGTCGAGGACCACATGCGCGAACTGCCCGCGACCGCCGGTCTGGCGGACGAAGCGCGTGACCACCTTGTGGACCTCCTTGCGGATCGTCTCTCGGTAGGCCACCTGCGGCTTTCCGACGTTCGCGTCGACGCTGAACTCGCGCTTCAGGCGGTCGACCAGGATGTCCAGGTGGAGTTCGCCCATCCCGGAGATCACGGTCTGCCCGGTCTCGTCGTCGAACTTCACGACGAACG
The DNA here is from genome assembly GCA_963695975.1 of uncultured Actinomycetes bacterium. Classification (GTDB taxonomy): domain Bacteria; phylum Actinomycetota; class UBA4738; order UBA4738; family HRBIN12; genus JBBQVZ01. The sequence continues at coordinate 33,379 of CAVOIB010000005.1, forward strand.
TCGGGTCCTCATCCGACAGCTTCGCGAGGCCGCTTCCGAGCTTGTCCTGGTCGGCCTTCGTCTTCGGCTCGACCGCCACCGAGATCACGGGGATCGGGAACGTGATGTTCTCCAACACGACCGGCTCGTCCGGATCGCAGATGGTGTCTCCCGTGGTGGCGTGTTTCAGCCCGACGACGGCCACGATGTCACCCGTGTACGCCGCGTCCTTGTCCTCACGGTGATTCGCATGCATCTGCAGGATCCGCCCGATGCGCTCCTTGCGGTCCTTCGTGGAGTTCGTGACGTGGGAGCCGGACTTCAGTACGCCGGAGTAGACGCGGAGGTACGTGAGACGGCCCACGTAGGCGTCGGACATGATCTTGAACGCCAGCGCCGAGAACGGCTCGTCGTCGCTCGCCTCACGCGTGACCTCTTCGCCCTTGAGCGAGTGCGCCACGAGCGGCGGCACGTCGAGCGGGGACGGCAGGTACCAGACGATCGCGTCGAGCAGCGGCTGGACACCCTTGTTCTTGAACGCCGAGCCGCAGAGCACGGGAACGCCCTCGTTCGCCAGGGTGGCCCGGCGGATCGCCCGGCGGAGCTCGTCGATGGTGGGCTCCTCCTCATGGACGAACTTCTCCATGAGGGACTCGTCATGATCGGCGAGGCGCTCGAACAGGTCGCGGTGAGCGGCGGCGGCGGCCTCCCGATACTCGTCGGGGATCTCGACGTCCTTCCACTCCTCGCCCATCTCGCCTTCCCAGACGTGGCCCTTCATCTCGACGAGGTCGATAACCCCGTGGAAGTCGGCCTCGGTGCCCCACGGGAGCTGGAGGACGAGCGGCGTCGCCTGGAGACGCTCGACCATCATGTCGACGGTGCGCTGGAAGTCGGCGCCGGTGCGGTCCATCTTGTTCACGAAGCAGATCCTGGGAACGTCGTACCGGTTCGCTTGACGCCACACCGTCTCGGTCTGCGGTTCGACGCCGGCGACCGCGTCGAAGACCGCGACGGCGCCGTCGAGCACGCGCAGCGAGCGCTCGACCTCGACAGTGAAGTCGACGTGGCCGGGTGTATCGATGATGTTGATCCAATGGCCCTTCCACTGGCACGTGGTGGCGGCGGACGTGATGGTGATCCCTCGTTCGCGCTCCTGGACCATCCAATCCATCTGCGCGGTGCCCTCGTGGACCTCGCCGACCTTGTAGGACTTGCCGGTGTAGTACAGGATGCGCTCGGTCGTGGTCGTCTTGCCCGCGTCGATGTGGGCCATGATCCCGATGTTCCGGGTTCGGGCGAGCGGGTATTCGCGGATCTCCAAGACCTTGCCGGCCTTCCCTTTGACGTCCTGGTCGGTCTGTGCCACCTGCATCTTCTCCGCGGGGCTCGCCATCTAGACGACCCCCCTGCCATGGGAAACCGGCCCCTGGGGGCCGGCTCGACGTTCCTCTTCGGTCACCATCGGTAGTGCGCGAATGCCCTGTTCGCCTCGGCCATCTTGTGCATGTCCTCGCGGCGCTTGACCGACGTTCCCGCACCGTTGGCCGCGTCCATGATCTCGGCGACGAGCCGCTCCGCCATCGAGTTCTCGCGGCGCTGACGGCTGTAGTTCACGAGCCATCGAAGAGCGAGCGTCGTGCCACGCTGTGGCTTGACCTCGATCGGCACCTGGTACGACGCGCCACCGACGCGTCGCGACTTCACCTCGAGCATCGGGCGGACGTTCTCGACAGCCCGCTTCAACGTGATCACCGGGTCGTTCGCGGTTCGCTCCGAGATGATCTCCAGTGCTTTGTACACGGTGTGCTCGGCCACGGTCTTCTTGCCGTGCAGCAGCACCTTGTTGATGAGCTGCGTGACGAGCGGGTTCTGGTAGACGGGGTCGGGGAGCACCTCGCGGTGTGCGGCAGGACCCTTGCGCGGCATGCTACTCGCCGCCCTTCTTCGCGCCGTAGCGCGAACGAGCCTGTCGGCGGTCCTTGACGCCCGCCGTGTCGAGCGTTCCGCGAACGATCTTGTAGCGAACGCCGGGGAGATCCTTCACGCGACCACCGCGCACGAGCACGATCGAGTGCTCCTGCAGGTTGTGACCGACGCCGGGGATGTACGCGGTGACCTCCATACCCGACGTCAGTCGGACACGAGCAACCTTGCGCAACGCGGAGTTCGGCTTCTTCGGGGTGGTCGTGTAGACACGCGTGCAGACGCCACGGCGCTGCGGAGACCCTCTGAGCGCAGGGCTCTTGGTCTTCGTCCGAGGGCGTTCGCGCCCCTTGCGTACCAACTGTTGGATGGTAGGCATGGCTCTCTCGTCTGCACTCTTCCGTTGTCAAACACCGGAACCCGACCGATCGCCTGGTCCGCAGGTCGATATGGCCCCTGTGCAGCGTGGAACCGGCCGCATCGGGGTTCCCCTCCCGGGATCCGGAAGCAGACGCGCCCGGAGACCCGCCGAGCCGGGGCGCGACCCGCAAACCTACAGGTCACACACACGAAGTGTCAACTGAAGCGCAGCGAACGGTGGCACCCGCGAGCGTCGCAGGCACCCACGTGGTTCCTTGGTACGGTCCGCGGCGGTGGAGGCTCTCGATCATCTCGCATCGGTCGCCGCCCAGGCGGCTCGCGTGGGCGGCGACACGATCCTCGACGTGGAGCGGGTCGGTCCCGTGGCCGACAAGGGTGCAGGCGACTACGTGACGGACGTCGACCGGGCCAGCGAACGTGCCATGGCAAGGTTCCTTCTCGGGGCAACTCCCGACATACCCTTCGTGGGAGAAGAACACGGAGGAGTCGTCGGCGAGCGCTACTGGCTCGTGGACCCGCTCGACGGTACGACGAACTTCGTCCATGGGTTCCCCATCGTGGCCGTGTCCGTGGCCCTGATCGAGGATGGGCGGTCCGTGGCGGGTGCCGTCGCCGCGCCGTTCCTCGGCGAGTGCTACGTCGCCGCTCGAGGGCTGGGTGCCCGCCTCGAGCGTGACAGCCAGGCGCCACGAGCGCTCACGGTGAGCGGCCGACCCGTCGGGAGGTCGATCGTCGGCACCGGGTTCCCGTTCCGGAACAAGGACGTGCTCCCCCGGTACCTGCGAGCCATGACGGCCGCGCTGGAGCGCTTCGAGGACCTCCGGAGGCCGGGCGCGGCCGCGCTCGACCTCGCGTGGGTGGCGGCGGGCGTCTTCGACGGCTTCTTCGAGCTATCGCTCGCGCCGTGGGATGTGGCGGCGGGCGGGCTCCTGATCGAGGAGGCCGGCGGCATCGTCACGGACTGGGCGGGCTCGAACGGCTACCTCGAGGGAGACATCCTCGCGGGGAACCCCTCGGTGCACGAAGCGCTCCTGCACATCGCCGCCGACGGATGAAACGTCAGCGGCTGCAGGCCTGGGCCGAGGAGCTCTACGCGACCTACGGACGACAGATCGCGGACCTGATCGGCGTCGACGAGGCGCCGCTCATCCGGGTCACGGTTGCCTCCACCGGCGCCGGCGCCGCCTGGACCGACGGAACCGACGTCACGCTTTCCGCTCGTTGGTTCGCTCAACATCCCGACGACGTAGGCGGCTGCCTGCACGAATTCACCCACGCCATCATGCGCGCACCGGTCTACGACGGAACGACTCAGTGGTTGATCGAAGGCATGGCCGACTGGGTCCGCGACGAGCTCGGCCACGACATGCCCTGGACCTACGCCCACTTCGAGCCCGGCGCGGCCGCCGCCGGCTACCAAACGACGGCTCACTTCCTCCGCTGGCTCGAAACGAACCATCCGGGCGCGGTGAAGACGATCTCCCGTGAGCTGATGTCGGGGACCTACCGCCCCGACGTGTTCGAGTCGATCTCAGGGGTAACGCTCGCTGCGTGCATCAGTCGCTACGAGCAAGAACAGCAAGCATGAACGGAACGAAGAGGGCCAGGGCCGCCGTTACTCCTCGGACGCCGGCACCGCCCCGCCAAGCATCTGCTCCGCTTGCTCGCGCGTGAGCCCGACCAACGCCGGCTCGGACCCTCCGGCCTCGACGGCCTCGAGGATCTCGCGCTGCCGAGCGAGCCAGTACTCCGGGATCGCCTCCGGCTTGATCCGGACCTGCACGTTGCGGTACCGCGGCATACCCGTTCCCGCCGGGATCAGCTTGCCGATGATCACGTTCTCCTTCAATCCGAGCAGGGGGTCCGACCGGGCTCCGATGGCGGCGTCGGTGAGGACCCGCGTCGTCTCCTGGAACGAGGCCGCCGAGAGCCAGGAGTCCGTCGCGAGCGATGCCTTCGTGATCCCCAGCAGGACCGGGCGAGCCGACGCCGGCGTTCCGCCACCGTCGACCACCTCGGCGTTCGTCTCCTCGAAGACGCGCCGGGCCACCATGTCGCCCGGCAGGAACGTCGTGTCGCCGGGCTCGATGATGTGCACCTTACGGAGCATCTGTCGAACGATCAGCTCGATGTGCTTGTCGTGGATCGTGACGCCCTGGCTGCGGTAGACCTGCTGGACCTCTTCCACCATGTGGAGCTGCAACGCCTGGACACCTTCGACGCGGAGCTTCTCGTGGGGATTCACCGACCCCTCGGTGAGCCGCTGGCCGACCTCGACCGCCTCGCCATCCGAGACGGTCAGGCGGGCCCTGAACGACACCGGGTATTCGACCATATCGCCCGTCTCGTCCGTCACGCGGATCCGCCGGACGTGCTTCTCATCGTCATCCTCGATCGAGACGGTTCCCGAAAGCTCGGTGATCTGCGCCTCTCCCTTAGGCTTGCGCGCCTCGAACAACTCGACGACGCGCGGGAGTCCGTGGGTGATGTCCTCGCCGGCCACACCGCCGGTGTGGAACGTTCGCATCGTCAGCTGGGTGCCGGGCTCGCCGATGGACTGCGCCGCGATGATGCCGACCGCCTCACCGATGTCGACCACTCGGCCCGAGGCGAGGTTCCGGCCGTAGCAGAGGCGGCAGACGCCGACCTCCGCCTCGCAGGTGATGACCGACCGCACGCGTACCGACTCCACGCCGGACGCGACGACGACCTCCGTCAGCTCGTCGGTGAGCTCCTCGCCCGTGAGCGCCACCTTCTTGCTCCCGACCTTGACGTCCTCGGCCAAGATCCGCCCGAAGATGCTGGTCTCGATGTGGGCCGCACGCACGGTGGATCCGTCAGGGCGGACCACGTTCACCTGGACCGGGACGCTCCTATCCGACCCGCAGTCGTCCTCGCGGATGATCAGCTCCTGGGCCACGTCGACCAGACGCCGAGTCAGGTATCCGGAGTCCGCGGTCCTGAGCGCGGTGTCGGCGAGGCCTTTTCGGGCACCGTGGGTGGAGATGAAGTACTCCAACACGGACAGCCCTTCGCGGAAGTTGGACTTGATCGGGCGCGGGATGATCTCACCCTTCGGGTTGGCGACGAGGCCTCGCATCCCTGCCAGCTGCCTGATCTGCATCAGCGTTCCCCGGGCTCCCGAGTTCGCCATCATGAAGATCGGGTTCGTCGGGGTGAACTGCGCCTCCATGGCGTCCTTCACCTCGTCGGTCGCCTTGGTCCAGATCTCGATCAGCTCCTGACGGCGCTCATCGTCGGTGATGATGCCTCGCCGATACTGCGTTTCGACCTTCTGGGCGCTCTTCTCGTGCTCGTCCAGGATCTTCGCCTTCGAAGGAGGCGTGGTGACGTCTTCGACGCCGACCGTGACGCCGGCCCGCGTCGCGTAGTGGAACCCGAGGTTCTTCAGGTTGTCGAGCGTCTCCTCGACCATCGCCCGGTCGTAGTCGTGCACCGTCTGGTCGACGAACCGAGCGATGTCGCTCTTCTGCACCACCTGGTTGCGGAACTCGAAATCGTTCGGGAATGCCTGGTTGAAGATGACGCGCCCGATCGTCGTGCGGATGACGGGGGTCCGACCGTCCTGCTCCTTCGGATCCCAGCCCTCGGGGAGCATGTCGTCCGGGAGCTTCTTGCCCTCGAGGCGGATGCGGACGGGCTTCTGCAACGAGTACCCCTGGTCGAGCGCCAGCAACGCCTCCGCGAAAGAGCCGAACGCCGGCGTGTCATCGTCCTTGGTGTCCTCTTCGATCGGAAGGGTCAGGTAGTAGAGCCCCAGCACCATGTCCTGCGTCGGCGTGGCGATCGGACGCCCGTGAGCCGGCGACAGGATGTTGTTCGCGGAAAGCATCAGGATCCGGGCCTCGGCCTGCGCCTCGGCCGACAGCGGCACGTGGACCGCCATCTGGTCCCCGTCGAAGTCGGCGTTGAACGCCGCGCACACGAGCGGGTGGATCTTGATCGCCTTACCTTCCACCAGCACCGGCTCGAACGCCTGGATCCCCAGGCGGTGCAGGGTCGGTGCGCGGTTCAGCATGACGGGGTGGTCGCGGATGACCTCTTCGAGCACGTCCCAGACCTGCGGACGCGCGCGCTCGACCATGCGCTTGGCGCTCTTGATGTTCTGGGCCAACGCCTGGTCGACCAGCCGCTTCATCACGAACGGCTTGAACAGCTCGAGGGCCATCTGCTTGGGGAGACCGCACTGGTGCAGTCGGAGCTCCGGACCCACGACGATCACGGAGCGGCCCGAGTAGTCCACGCGCTTGCCCAGCAGGTTCTGACGGAACCGGCCCTGCTTACCCTTCAGCATGTCGCTGAGCGACTTCAGAGGACGGTTCCCCGGGCCAGTCACGGGACGGCCACGACGCCCGTTGTCGAACAACGCGTCGACGGCCTCCTGCAGCATCCGCTTCTCGTTGTTGACGATGATCTCCGGCGCCTGAAGGTCCAAGAGCCGCTTCAGCCGGTTGTTGCGGTTGATCACCCGGCGGTAGAGGTCGTTCAGGTCGGACGTGGCGAACCGGCCGCCGTCGAGCTGCACCATCGGGCGCAGGTCCGGTGGGATGACGGGGATCGCATCGAGCACCATCCCCATCGGGTTCGAACGCCCGTCGACGAAGTTCGAGACGACCTTCAGCCGCTTGATCGCCTTCAGGCGGCGCGTGCCCTTGCCGTTCTCGATCTGGTCGCGGAGCACGGCGGACTCGGCCTCGACGTCGTAGTCGGAGAGCAGGCGCTTGATCGCCTCCGCGCCCATCCCACCCTCGAAGTAGTCGCCGAACCGCTCGCGCAGCGAGCGATAGACGCTGTCGTCGGCCACCAGTTGCTTGACCGACAGTCCCTTGAATGCTGACAGGACGTCGTCCAGGTGCTGGGTCTCGCGGCCCGCTGCCTCGTGGATCCGCTCGACGTCCCGCTGAGCCTCGCGCTTGGCGGCCGACAGCTGGGCACCCTTGGCCTTCTCCGCCTCGAGCTCCTTCAGTCGGTCCTCGAGCTCGTTCAGGCGGCGTTTGACCTGTTCGTCGCGGTCGGCGTCGATCTCACGCTTCTCCTCCTCGAGCTCGGACTCGATCTCGGGGAACTCCTTGTGACGGCGGTCGATATCGACGCGCGTGATGACGTAGGCGGCGAAGTAGATGATCCGCTCGAGGTCCTTGGGCGCCAGGTCCAGCAGGTAGCCGAGGCGCGAGGGGACGCCCTTGAAGTACCAGATGTGGGTGACCGGAGCGGCGAGCTCGATGTGGCCCATGCGGTCGCGGCGGACCTTGGACCGCGTGATCTCGACACCGCAGCGCTCGCAGATGATGCCCTTGAACCTGACGCGCTTGTACTTGCCGCAGTGGCACTCCCAGTCCCGAGTGGGACCGAAGATCCGCTCGCAGAACAGGCCGTCCTTCTCGGGCTTCAGCGTTCGGTAGTTGATGGTCTCCGGCTTCTTGACCTCGCCGTTGGACCAGGCACGGATCTGATCGGCCTGCGCCAGGCCGATCCGGAGTTCATCGAAGTAGTTGACGTCCAGCACTTAAGCGCTCGCCTCCTCGCGTGGCTCGCTCTTCACCCTGTTCAACGCTCGTGTGTTCCCGCTCAGTCGAAATCAGCCCCTGCGGGCTCGCGCCGCGACAGGTCGATGCCCAGCTCCTCGGCCGCGCGGAACACGTCCTCGTCGGTTTCGCGGAGCTCGATCTCCTCGCCGGAGCTCGATCGGACCTCGACGTTCAGGCAGAGCGACTGCATCTCCTTGATCAGGACCTTGAATGACTCGGGGATCCCCGGCTCGGGGATGTTTTCGCCCTTGACGATCGCTTCGTAGACCTTGACACGACCGAGCACGTCGTCCGACTTGATCGTGAGCAGCTCCTGCAAGGCGTACGCGGCGCCGTAGGCCTCGAGCGCCCAGACCTCCATCTCTCCGAACCGCTGGCCACCGAACTGAGCCTTCCCGCCCAACGGCTGCTGCGTGATCATCGAGTAGGGGCCGGTCGACCGTGCATGGATCTTGTCGTCGACCAGGTGGAGCAGCTTCAGGATGTAGGCGACGCCCACCGTCACCGGTTCCTCGAACGGCTCGCCGGAGCGTCCATCGAACAATCGCGACTTGCCGACGTCGTCGATCAGCCGGACGCCGTCGGCGTTCGCGTGGGAGCTCCTGATCGCGTCCAGGATCTCGCCCTCGCGCGCCCCATCGAACACCGGGGTTGCGACGTGCACCGGACCGATGTGGTCGACACCGTCCTTCTTGAACCCGACGAGGGCCGCGTACCCGAGATGCGCCTCGAGCACCTGACCCAGATTCATCCGGGACGGGACGCCGAGAGGGTTCAAGATGATATCGACCGGCGTCCCGTCCTCGAGGAACGGCATGTCCTCCTCGGGCAAGATCGTCGAGATCACGCCTTTGTTCCCGTGGCGCCCGGCCAGCTTGTCGCCGTCGGAGATCTTCCGTTTCGTGGCGACGTAGACCCTGACGAGCTGGTTCACGCCGGGGGGCAACTCGTCGCCATCGTCGCGGCTGAACACGCGCACACCGATCACCTTGCCGGACTCGCCATGTGGCACCTTGAGCGACGTGTCGCGGACCTCGCGGGCCTTCTCACCGAAGATCGCGCGGAGCAAACGCTCCTCGGGGGTGAGCTCGGTCTCTCCCTTGGGAGTGACCTTGCCGACCAGGTAGTCCCCGGGATTCACTTCGGCGCCGATCCGGACGATCCCGCGCTCGTCCAGGTCCTTCAGGATCTCCTCTGAGACGTTCGGGATGTCGCGGGTGATCTCCTCGGCCCCGAGCTTCGTGTCGCGGGCATCGACCTCGTACTCCTCGATGTGGATCGATGTGAGGACGTCATCTTTTACCAATCGCTCCGAGAGGATGATGGCGTCCTCGTAGTTGTGGCCCTCCCACGGCATGTACGCGACCACCAGGTTCTTGCCGAGGGCGATCTCGCCGGCCTCGGTCGAGGGCCCGTCGGCGATCACCTGACCCTTCACGACCTTGTCGCCGGCCTCCACGATCGGCTTCTGGTTCTGGCAGGTTCCCTGGTTCGAACGGCGATACTTCAGCAGCCTGTAGGCGCGGAGACTGCCGGTGCGCTCCTTGACGATGATCTCGTCCGCCGAGACATCTTCGACCACCCCGGCCTCCGTCGAGATCACGACGTCGCCGGCGTCGACCGCGGCGCGGAACTCCACGCCGGTGCCGACGAGCGGAGCCTCCGAGCGGAGGAGCGGGACGGCCTGACGCTGCATGTTCGCGCCCATCAAGGCACGGTTCGCGTCGTCGTGCTCCAGGAAGGGGATCAGCGCGGCCGCCACCGACACGAGCTGCTTCGGCGAGACGTCCATGTAGTCCACCTCGTCGGGCGGCACCGAATCGACCTCGCCGCCCTTGCGCCGGACCAACACGGTCGGCTCGGTGAACTTCCCGGTCTTGTCGATAGGTGCGTTCGCTTGCGCGATGACGTGCTTGTCCTCTTCGTCGGCGGATAGGTAGTCGATCTTGTCGGTGACCTTCCCGGCCGTGACGCGACGGTAGGGCGTCTCGATGAACCCGAACTCGTTGATCCGTCCGTACGACGAGAGCGAGCCGATCAGGCCGATGTTCGGGCCCTCCGGCGTCTCGATCGGGCACATGCGGCCGTAATGGGACGGGTGAACATCTCGAACCTCGAACCCCGCGCGCTCCCGCGAGAGCCCGCCCGGCCCAAGGGCCGAGAGACGGCGCTTGTGGGTCAGTCCAGCGAGGGTGTTCGTCTGGTCCATGAACTGCGACAGCTGCGATGTCCCGAAGAACTCCTTGATGGACGCGACGACGGGCCGGATGTTGATCAGGGTCTGCGGCGTGATCGCCTCGACGTCTTGGGTGGTCATCCGTTCCTTCACGACGCGTTCCATGCGGGACAGACCGATCCGGATCTGGTTCTGGATCAGCTCGCCGACGCTTCGCAGTCGCCGGTTCCCGAAGTGGTCGATGTCGTCGGGATCGTGCCCCTCCTCGCCCGCGTGGAGCTTCACGAGGTAACGGACGGTCTTGAGGATGTCCTCGTAGGTGAGCACCGCCTTGTACTTGGGAGCCCCGGCGCCCGACTCGTCTTTCTGGAGCTCGCCGAAGACACGGTACCGGAACTGCTCCCAAGCCTTCTTGTCGGGGTTGTCGAGCTCGGCGAGCGTCTTGGAGTGGGCGCGCAGCTGCCTCAGCAGGGCACCGTCGGCACCGCCCAGCTTCTTGTCGACCTTGTGTCGGCCGACGCGGGCCAGGTCGTAGCGCTTCGGATTGAAGAAGAGGTTCTCGAGCAAGGTCTTCGCGGACTCGGCGGTGGGCGGCTCACCCGGTCGCAGCTTCCGGTAGATGTCCTCGAGCGCCTCCTCCTGCGTCTCGACGTGGTCCTTCTCCAAGGTGTTCTGGATCGACTGTGCGTTGTCGAACAGGGTGAGGATCTCATCGGCGGTCCAGCCGAGAGCTTTCATCAGCACCGTCACGTTCTGGCGGCGCTTGCGGTCGATCCGGACGCCGACCGTGTCCTTCTTGTCGACGTCGAACTCGAGCCACGCGCCCCGGCCGGGGATGATCTTCGAAACGTAGACGTCCTTGTCGGAGGTCTTATCGAGCTCTCGGGAGAAGTAGACACCGGGAGAACGGACGAGCTGCGAGACCACGACGCGCTCGGTCCCGTTGATGATGAACGTGCCACGGCTGGTCATGATCGGGAAGTCCCCCATGAAGACTTCCTGTTCCTTGATCTCGCCGGTGACCTTGTTGACGAAGGTGGCCTCGACGAACAGCGGCTGGCTGAACGTGATGTCTTTGTCGCGGCACTCCTCCTCGGAGGCCTTGACCTCTCGGAACTGATGCTTCCCGAAGTAGAGCTGGAACTGCTCGGTGAAGTCCTCGATCGGTGAGACTTCCTCGAGGACCTCTTTCAGACCTTCCGAGAGGAGCCAGTCGAACGACTCCCGTTGGATGCCCACGAGGTCGGGAAGCGGTAGGACCTCGTCGAGCTTGGCGAAACTGACACGATCGCGGACAGGGACAAGCTGCTCAGGCAAACGGAATCCCTCCCGGGGCAACTAGCTGGCGCAGTGCAGGGCGCGGTGGACGTCACGGCAAACGGGTAGTGTACGCACGCGAACAGGCACAGTCAACCGCACCTGCAGGAAACCCCCGGCAGGGACGGCGGAAGGCTACGCCTTCGATGCCGCCCGGTCAACCCACCGAAGGGTGGAACCGCGGCAGATCTCGGCGGATATCCTCGAGCGACGGGTTCAGGCGATCGCGCTCCGAAAGGACCGGATCGCTTGTGGGCCAACCGATCCCAAGGTCCGGGTCGTCCCATGCAACCCCTAGCTCGTCCGAGGGGTCGAAGTACGCGTCGACCAGGTAGGCCATCACGTATCCCGTCTCGGCGAAGTAGCCGTGGGCCACACCGGGCGGAACGAACAATCCGGCAGGCTCAGCCTCGGAAAGACGAAGGGTCGCCGTCACGAGCTCGGTCGGCGAACCCTCCCGGAGATCGACGAGTGCCACGAACGCGGAGCCGGACAGGGCGAACCAGTAGTCCCATTGGCGACGGTGGAAGTGCAAGCCGCGCAATACCCGAGCGTGCGAACGTGAGAGGTTCGCTTGGACCGCAGGCGTCTCACCGGGAACCCATGATCGTCGGAAGAACTCGGCGAACGTGCCTCGCTCGTCGAGCCGAGTCGTCAGGCGGATACGCGAGACCCCCTCGATCCCAACCCCTTCGAGGGCGGGCGATCCCTGGGGTTGGTCGGCCGGACTCAGGACCGTTCGACGCCGGCGGATGCGTCGACCCACGTACCGATCGGCTCCGGCCGGAGCCCGTCACCGGGTAGCTCACCGAACGCGAAGGACTCCATGCCGCCGAGCGCCTGGACCATGTCAGCCACCGCTCGCGCCAGTCGGGCTCCCTGCTCGGGAGATTCCACCGTGACGCCTCGCTCGCCGAGGACCGCGAAGAATCGCTCCAAGATGGCTCGGTGGTCGCCGAGCAACGAGGCTTCGGACACGTTCAGCGCCTTGGCGAGGCGGGACAGGGTTTGGATGGACGGCTCCACGTGGCCGTTCTCGTACCGCGAGAGCCGCGCCTTGGGGATCCCCGAAAGCTCTTCCAGTTCCGATTGGCTGAGCCCCGCTCGGATGCGCGCCTCCCGCAGTCGATTCCCGAGGTGCTTCTCGTCGATCGCGCCCATCGCGACTCCTTCATCGACAGCCACGCAGGCCACGGGGAGCCCGTTCCACGGCGCGCACCTTAGCACAGCCCCCGATGGCGGCTGGAAAGCGCGGCGATCGGAGGATCGAGCCGACCAGGCCGACGCGTTCCGATCGGGCGGACTACTTGATCTCGACGGTTGCCCCAGCGCCTTCGAGCGTCTCCTTCGCCTGGTCAGCGACCTCTTTCGTCACTCGCTCCAGGACCGGCTTGGGGGCGCCGTCCACCAGGTCCTTCGCCTCTTTCAAGCCGAGGCTCGTCAACGCACGAACCTCCTTGATGACCTGGATCTTCTTGTCGCCGGCCGCGGTCAACACGACGTCGAATTCCGTCTGCTCCTCCTCGGCCTCACCCCCGCCTCCGCCTCCGCCGCCCGGCGCAGCCATCATGACCGGCGCTGCAGCGGCGGCCTTCACGTCGAACGCCTCCTCGAACTGCTTGATGAACTCCGACAGCTCCAGGAGGGTCATCTCTTTGAACTGCTCGAGCAGGTCGTCCGTGCTCATCTTCGCCATGGTTACTCCTCCCATTCGGTGTCGGAGGTCGTGACCTCCGACAGCTCAGCTTCCGCCACGTCCTCGGTCTGATCGACCGTGCCCTCGGGTGCTTCCACGCCGACATCGGGTGCCTCTGCCTGCGGTGCCTCGGGTTCGCCTTCAGCCTCCCTTGGCTCGAGGGACCCGACCGACACGGCTTCGCCAGGCACCTTCTCCTTGTATGCCTCGAGCAGAGAAAGGAACCGGGACTGCACGGCGACGAACATCGCGGCGGCGCGGGACATCTCGCTCTTCAGCATCCCCGCGACCTTCGAGAGCATGACCTCTCGAGATTCGAGCTCGGCCAGGGACTTCGCCTCGGCGGCCGACAGGACGCGGCCGTCCATGTAGGCGCCCTTCAAGATCAGGGCAGGGAACTTCTTGGCTGCGTCCACCACCTTCTTCGCCGCAGCCACCGGATCGCCGAAGACGAACGCGACGGCGGTCGGGCCCTCCAACAGCGCCTCGAGCTCGTCGATCGATGCATCGGCGGCGGCTCGCTGCATCAGGGTGTTCTTCACCACGGCGAATCGAGCGCCGCCCTCGGCGAGGGAACGCCTGAGCTCCGTGATGTCGGACACCGTGAGGCCGCGGTACTCGGTGAGCAGCAGGGCGTCGGACCCTTGGATCCGCTCCTTCAGCTCGCCGACCCGCTCGACCTTCTCGGCTTTGGGCATCGCACCTCCTCGTGGAAATACAACACGCGTCTCCGCAGACAGCGGAGACGCGCGAGGGCGCAACGTCTTCGGTTGCCTCGGCAGGTGCCCCGGAGGGATTACGCGCTCATACGCCCCTGCTGTCTGCGGCGATCAGCAGACTACCGGCGGGTCGCACGCCGCGACAAGCCGAACCCGCTAGACGGCGAGCGTGTCCAGTCCCTTGGGATGAACGGGGTCGATGCGGACGCTCGGGCCCATCGTCGTCGAGACGGCGAGGCTCTTGATGTAGCGGCCCTTCGCCGTCGAGGGCTTCGAACGAAGCACCTCCTCGACGATCGCGAGGTAGTTCTCGACGAGCGCACGCTCGTCGAAGGACTTCTTACCGAGCACGACGTGGACGTTGCCCGTCTTGTCGGCCCGGTACTCGACCTTGCCCCCCTTGATGTCGGCGACGGCCTTGGCGATGTCCACCGTGACGGTGCCGGTCTTCGGGTTCGGCATCAGACCGCGCGGGCCGAGGACCCGGCCGGCCTTGCCGACCGCGGCCATCATGTCCGGGGTGGCGACCGCGGCGTCGAAGTCGATGTTGCCCTTGATGACCTCCTCGACGAGTTCTTCGCCGCCGACGACGTCCGCGCCGGCCTCCGTCGCCTCGCGGGCCTTGTCGCCCTGGGCGAACACCGCGACGCGGACCGAGCGCCCGGTGCCGTTGGGCAGCGAGACGGTGCCCCTCACCATCTGGTCCGCCTTCCGCGTGTCGATCCCCAGCCGGAACGCCACCTCGACCGTCTCGTCGAACTTCGCGTCCGGCAAGCTCTTCAAGACGGTGAACGCCTCGTGTGCCGCATATTCGCGGTCACGGTCGATCTTGCCGTCGGCCTCGCGGTACCGCTTCCCACGACCGCTCATGCGTCGACCTCCACGCCCATGCTCCGCGCCGTGCCGGCGATGATCCTCATGGCCATCTCGACGTCGTTCGCGTTCAGGTCGGCCATCTTCTGCTCGGCGATCTTCCGCACCTGATCTTGGGAGAGATGCGCCACCTTGTTGCGATTCGGGATGTCCGACCCCTTCTCGATGCCGGCGGCGGCCTTGATCAACTCGGCCGCTGGAGGCTGCTTGGTCACGAACGAGAACGACCGGTCCTCGTAGATCGTGAGCTCGACCGGGATCACCTGCCCCGCGGACTGCTGCGTCGCGTCGTTGTACTGCCGGCAGAAATCCATGATGTTCACGCCGTGCTGCCCCAACGCCGTGCCGACGGGCGGCGCTGGCGTGGCCTGTCCGGCCCTGATCTGCAGCTTGACGACGGCGAGCGTCTTCTTCTTCGCCATCCGTTCTTTACCTCCTGCGGTACCAGCGGCCGCGCGCGGCGGCCTCCCGCGTCGTAGGGGTGGTCAGACCTTCGACACCTGGTCGAAGCCCAGCTCGACCGGGGTCTCCCGATCGAAGATGTTGACGAGGACCTTCAGCTTGCTCTGGTCCACGTTGATCTCGCTGATCGTTCCGTTGAAATCCGCGAACGGCCCCGAGATGATCCGCACGACATCGTTCTCTTCGAACCCGAGCCGGAACTGCGGCTTCACCTCTTCCTTCTTCACGACGAGGATCTTCTCGACCTCGCGTCGGGAAAGCGGTGTGGGCTTGGTTCCGGTCCCGGCCGACACGAACCCCGTCACGCCGGGTGTGTTGCGAACGACGTACCAGGAGTCGTTGTCGTAGACCATCTTCACCAGCAGGTAGCCGGGGAACACCTTCTTCTGGACGACCTGCTTCTTGCCGCCTTTGATCTCCATCACGTCTTCCATCGGGATATGGACGTTGAAGATCTTGCCTTCCATCTGCATGGTGTGGATCCGCGACTCGAGGTTCGTCTTGACCTTGTTCTCGTAACCGGCGTAGGTGTGCACGACGTACCAGTCGCCAGGTCCGCCGAAGGGATCGCTCGGATCGACGACGATCGGGACTTCGTCGGCCGACTCCTCTGAAACGGCCTCGACCGCAGCTTCGCTCGCGGCCGCGACCGTGAGGGCCTCCTCCTCGACCTCCGTGGCGGCCTCTTCCATGATCGCCACCTCGATGGCAGCCTCGGCCAGCACCTCGTCGGCCATCTCCTCGCCGATCGCCTCAACCGCCTCGATCTCGTCTGCCGCCTCGGTAGCAACCGCCTCGGCCGCCTCCTCGTCTCCAGCCTCGACGAGCGCCTCCACCTCGTCGACCGCCGCCTCCAGGATGTCGCGGGCGACCAGATCGGTCTCGAGCTTGATCTCAGCGGCCTCGGTCACGGCCTCGTCGAGCGTCTCGGCGGCGGCCTCGTCCACGAACTCCTGAAGCTCGGCCGCGTCTTGGAGCGCGTCGACGATGGGTGTCTCCTCGGGCGCGTCCACGATGGGAGTCTCCTCGGCCACGTCGGCCGTGGCGGGTTCGCTCCGCTCGGTGGCGTCGAACGAACCGTCCGTCGTCGGGTCGCGGGGTTCTTCGATGGGATCGTCGGCCACGGAGCTACCTCGCGGGATCAGTTGGCGAGCACGTTCAGGATGAGCTTGGAGAAGATGAAGTCCAAGCCGTAGACGAGGGTCGTCATGAAGATCACGGTCACGAGCACGACGACCGTGTAGGACGCGAGCTCGCGACGAGACGGCCAGTCGACCTTGCGGAGCTCCTGACGGACCTCTTTCAGGAACTGTCGCGCGCCGGTGCGCTTCTTCTTGCCTTCGCGCGCCTGCGGAGCGCTCGACTTGCGGGCAGAGGTCGCGGTCGCCTCGCGTCGCTCGGAAACCGAGCCACGCTTGCGCTCTTGGCGCTCTTGCATCCGCTTCATCTGCCTGTTCATGGGACTCCCTCGCAGGGGCGGAGGGACTTGAACCCCCAACCGCCGGTTTTGGAGACCGGTGCTCTACCAAATTGAGCTACGCCCCTCGGCTCCGGTCGCCCAGGTACGTTGGGAACGTCGGAGCACCCAGTATAGGTACGCCCCTCGGCCTCGGCAAAGGAGCGCTGCCCGGGTTCCCCCACGAACGTTTTCGCCTACGGATGTGCGTGTTCGGGCGATCACCCTGACCTATGCTTCGCCCGACGCATCGCGCCGGCCCCGGATCGCGAGGCTTCGTCATGGATACCGGTACCACGTACCCGCCGGAGGGTTCCGGCGCCCCCCGGCGTGGCTTGTTCGCTCGCCGGTCCGACGGTCCCGAGTCGTATGCGCAGCCCGACACGCTCGAGCAGGCCGTCGAAGAGCGGCTGGATGAAGGGCTCCGAACGATCGAAGAGCAGGCCGCGGCGCTCATGCGCGAGATCGCGGGAGAGATGTGGCGGGCGTCGGGCACCGACGTCGGCTCCGAGCAGGACCGGATCCTCAGCTTCCTCTCGCGCGACCAGGCGATCCGAAGCCTGATCGCCTCGAGCGACGACCGTTTCCAGGCGCTCGCGCTTCGGACGGCTCGTCTGGAGGATGCGCTCGCGGAGCTCGCCGAGAACGGGCGTGTGCTCGGTGAGGCGATGCAGCTTTCGGCGCGCTCGATCCACGAGATCGCGAACTCCCCCACCCTGCAGGGCGTGGAGTTGGTTCGCACACAGCTCGAGCAGGTAGAGCAGCACATCTCGGCGACGTTCCAGCACCTGGACGAGCGTGATCACGCCCTCACCGGCGCGATCCAGGACAAGATCGTCGAGCACGGGGACCTGATCGCTCATGAGACGGGCCGGATCGTCGAGGCCATGGAGAGCTACGTGCAGGGCGGTGCCGAGGCCATGGGACGGCTCGCGCAGCGGATCGAACAGCACGCCGCCGCGTTCGCCGCGCACGACGACACGCTGGCCGAGAAACTTCGCGCCACCGTGGCCGACGAAACCACCGAGATCGCCGAGCAGGTCCAGATGCTCGGCGAGCGTGTGGGGATCCAGGGCCGTACGAACCAGGAGCACCAGATCGCGATGGAGACCGCGCTGGAGACCCGCGTGATGGGGCTCGCGCAGCTGACCCGATCGGACTCCCAGGCGCTGCGCGAGCTCATCGATCGGAACGCGGCTGCGCAGGAAGAGCGGCTGAGCGAGATCGTGAACGAGCGGATGTCCACGTTGACGCTCGCGATGAGCTCGAGCCTCGAGCGGAACCTGGCGCAACTGTCCGAGCAGATCGAGTCACAGCTCGGGTCCGTGGCCGAGACCGTGGCGCTTCGAGCGGCGGAGGCGGCTGACATCGCGGTAGCGTCGACGTTCGATCAGACGCTCGAACGGCTCGATGGCTCGATCGCGTCCATCGACACCATGGGCACGACGCTCGTGGAGACGATCGTGGAGTCGCAGCAGCGGACCGAGGAACGGCGCGCGGCGCGGGTGGAGGAGGGCCTCGGGGCGCTCGCGAAGCTCATCCGGTCGGACAACCAGATCCTCGCCGAACGGATGTCGGCATCCACGGGCGCCGGCGACGCCGATGCGGCCAGGCAGACCCTGCGCGCGGTGAAGGAGCTCCAGGCCGGGCTCGGGGCGGACGTCCTCGGCTCGGTCGAACGCCGATTCCAGACGATGTCCGAGCAGCTCCACAAGGAGACCCAATCCACCGCCGAAGCGATGGTCAAAGTGGCCGAGGTCCTCGGCGAGAAGGTGGACCGGCTCTCCGTGCGCGTGGACGAAGGGGTCGGAGGCGACTTGCAGATCGTGATCGACCGCATGAGCGACGCGATCCAGGCGATGTCGGGGCGCGGGCGGCGCGAGTAGAGGGGGCGCTAATCGGCTAGGCGGACCAGCGCCTCGCCCTTGCGGATCGGGAACTCGGTCGTTCCTGCTCGATCGACGGTGACCCAGAGTTCGAGCGTCGCGGTCCGAGCTGCGTCGTCCAAGAACCGCACGCGCCCGCCGGCCACGATCTCTTCGTCCATGAACACGGGCGCCCGGAACTGAGCCGAGAACCGCTCGATGAGGGCGGGGTCGCCTGCCCAGTTGGCCACGCAGGCACCGAGGTGGGCCATGGTGAACATCCCGTGCGCGATGATCCCCGGGAACCCCGAGGCCCGAGCCGCATCGTCGTCCTGGTGCAGAGGGTTCAGGTCGCCGCCGAGCTCCGCGTAGCTCCGCACATCCTCCCGTGTGACGACCCGAGCGAGGGAAGGAACATCATCGCCCTCCCGGAGTGCGCCGAACCGCACGGTCACCCGTCCATCCCTCGCTCGATCAAGGTGGAGCGCGTGGTGGCAGCGATCTCACCGTCGGACCCACGCATCGACATCTCTACAGTGAGGAACCCGTTGCCGCCCTTGTGACGGATCGCCGCGATGCGCGACTCTACGGTCAGGACCTCCCCGACCAGGAGCGGCCGTCGAAACTCGTACTCCTGGCTGCCATGGACGACCCGGCCGAAGTCCAGTCCCAGATCCGGGTCCCCGAACATCGCGGGGAAGAGGGCGAACTCTGCAGCGGACAGGAACGTCGGCGGCACACCTTCCAATGAGCCGAAGAGCTCCGCGAACGCGCGCACCCGTTCCTCGGCGAGCTCGAAGGCCACCGGGCCGTAGACCTTCCCCTCGGCCGCCTCGTTCACGCGGCGCACGCTACCGGTGCGCACCCCGATCCCGCAAGGACTCGATATGCGTGATTCTGTCCGCCATCCGGCCTACGATTCGTCGCGTATGATCGCCCAAGCCCGCATCAGCGTCGTGATCGTCGACGATCATCGCGCCTTCGGTGAGGCGCTCGCGATCGCCCTTGAGAAGGAGCATGACCTGGAGGTCGTGGCCGTGACGGCGGACGGAGCCGAGGCCGTACACGTCGCCGCCGAGGTGCGGCCGGACGTGATCCTGTTGGACCTGGAGATGCCGGGGATGGGCGGGCTGGAGGCGTCTCCACGCATCCGCGAGGCTTCCGAAGGCACCACGATCATCATCCTCACCGGCTCCGAGGACACGCTGGCCCACGGCCGGGCCGTGGAGGCCGGTGCCCACGGATTCCTGCAGAAGACCGCGGCGATCGGGGAGGTCGCCGACGCGGTCCGCCGGGCGCATAGCGGAGGATCGCTCAACCCGCAGGACGAGGTCGCAGCGGCGCTTGAGCGGGTGCGTCGCGCTCGAACACGCAACGGCGATATGAAGCGGCGACTCGATCGCCTCACGCCTCGCGAGCTCGAGATCCTCCAGCTGCTGTCGGACGGGCGTTCGCCGGACGACATCGCCGTCGAGCTGGGTGTCAGCCGTCACACGCTCCGCACGCATGTTCAGAACGTGCTGATGAAGCTCGGTGTCCACTCGAAACTGGATGCGATCGTCGCGGCGATCCGTCACGGGAAGGTTCAGACGCTCGCCCTGACGGACGACGCTGCACCGCTCCGCGAACCGCAGTCGGCCGACGCCGACGACGCGTGAGCCCTACCGCGTCTCGCGGTGAAGCGTGTGCCTGCGGTCCCACCGGCAATACTTCTTCAGCTCGATGCGATCGCGGTCGTTCACACGGTTCTTGACGGTGTTGTAGTTGCGCCGCTTGCACTCGGTGCACGCGAGCGTGATCTTCGGGCGGTTGTCACCCTTCGCCATCAGTCGTTCTCCTCCATCGCCACCCGAACAGCGTTCACGAACGCTGGCTCGCCACGTCGCTCCTTCACGACCGCCCAGACCTCGGGACAATGTGCATCGGCCATCCCGAGATGCGCGCGGATCGCCCGATCCAACATCCGCTTGTCCGCGGGCGTCGGGTCAGTGGGAAGAAGCTCCCCGAGTTGTCTTGTGTAGCAGCTCATTTCAGGATCTTCGTCACACGGCCGGCACCCACGGTGCGGCCGCCCTCGCGGATCGCGAACCGCAGGCCCTCTTCCATGGCGATGGGCGCGATCATCTCGACGGTCATCTCCACGTTGTCCCCGGGCATCACCATCTCCACGCCCTCGGGCAGGTTGGCGGTGCCGGTGACGTCGGTCGTGCGGAAGTAGAACTGGGGCCGGTAGCCGTTGAAGAACGGGGTGTGCCGGCCGCCTTCGTCCTTGCTCAAGATGTAGACCTGGGCGGTGAAGTTCGTGTGGGGGGTGATCGAGCCGGGCTTGGCGAGCACCTGGCCGCGCTCGACCTCGTCCTTGTCGATGCCCCGCAGCAAGATCCCCACGTTGTCCCCGGCCTGGACCTCGTCCAAGAGCTTGCGGAACATCTCGAGGTCGGTGGCCACGGTCTTGCGCGTGTCGTGGATCCCGACGATCTCGACCTCACTCATCTTGGCGAGGGTCCCCTGCTCGACGCGGCCGGTGACCACGGTCCCGCGGCCGGTGATCGAGAAGACGTCTTCGATCGGCATCAGGAACGGCTTCTCGGTGTCGCGCACGGGCTCGGCGATGTAGGTGTCGCAGGCGGCCATCAGCTCGTCGATCTTGCTAACCCAGGTCTCGTCTCCCTCGAGGGCCTTGAGCGCCGAGACCTGGATCACGGGGGTGTCGTCGCCGGGGAACTCGTAGGAGGTGAGGAGCTCGCGCACCTCGAGCTCCACGAGCTCCAACAGCTCGGGGTCATCGACCATGTCGCACTTGTTGAGCGCGACCACGATGTAGGGGACGCCGACCTGGCGGGCCAGAAGGACGTGCTCGCGCGTCTGGGGCATGGGGCCGTCGGCGGCCGATACCACCAGGATCGCGCCGTCGATCTGGGCGGCGCCGGTGATCATGTTCTTGATGTAGTCGGCGTGACCGGGCATGTCGACGTGGGCGTAGTGGCGGTTCTCGGTCTCGTACTCCACGTGGGCGATCGCGATCGTGATGCCTCGCTCACGCTCTTCGGGCGCCTTGTCGATCTCGTCGAACGGCGTGAACTGGGCCAGGCCCTTGTCGGCCTGGCGCTTGGTGATCGCCGCCGTGAGCGTCGTCTTGCCGTGGTCGATGTGTCCCATCGTGCCGATGTTCACGTGGGGCTTGGTCCGCTCGAACTTCTGCTTGGCCATCGCATTCCTCCGAGGTCGTGCGTCGATCGACCGGCGTCTTGGTAGCGGCGGGTGGAATCGAACCACCGACACAGCGATTATGAGCCGCTTGCTCTGCCTCTGAGCTACGCCGCCGTGTTCGGGGAGCGAGTCTACCTGCGGCGATGCCCGTGCGGCACCACCGACGGCGATCCGTTCCGAGCCGGAGCGGGGAATCGAACCCCGGACCTCCTCCTTACCATGGAGGCGCTCTGCCGACTGAGCTACTCCGGCGGCCGGCAGATGATAGCAACGACCAGGTTGACGACCGCCGACCTGCGACCATGGCGCGATGCGCCGACTTCTACTCGTCGTGGTGCCCCTGAGCCTGGTCGGCTGCGCGCGCGCGACGCCGTCGGACGGCACCGCGCCGATCACCGCGGTCACGCTCCACGGGAGTCAGGGACCGGTGCCCGTCCAGGTGGAAGAGGCGAACTCCCCCGCCGAGCGGGAGCAGGGGTTGATGGGACGGACGTCGCTCGGGGCGAACGAGGGCATGGTCTTCACGTTCCGCGACGTCGCCGATGGACCGGTCACCGCAACCTTCTGGATGAGGGACACGCACATCCCGCTGTCGATCGCGTTCTGGAACGCCGACGGGACGATCCTGGCCATCCGCGACATGGCTCCGTGCCGGACCGACACGTGTCCCTCGTACGGATCGCCCGCCCCGTTCGTCGGGGCGCTCGAGGTCACCCAGGGCTTCTTCGAGGAACATGGGATACGTGAAGGGGACCGGATCGATCTCGCCTGACGACTGTCTGCTTTGCACGGCGAAGCGTGTGAGCGACTGGCATCACGAGGACGACGAATGCTGGGTCGCGGACTGCGTCGTGTGCCGGACCCCCATGGTCGTCTGGCGGGTGCACGGCCTCCCCGAGCCAGAACTCGAGGCGCGTCTGCTCGCCCACCTCGAGCGGATCGCTGCCGGCCGCTATGGAGAGGAGGGCTACTACGTAGACGCGGAACGACGGCGCATCCCCGACCACTGGCACGCCCACGCGCGTCCCGCCGGAGGGTTCTTCGACCCGGCCAGCGATCTGTACGGCCGCTACTGATCCGCACCCGATGTTGCGAACGTGTGACGTTCGCGTGGATGGGCGTTCAGCCCCGGTCGGATGCCCTTGACACTCTAAGGTTCGGCCGGTATCTCTGTACGCGTCGCGATCGACCGGAGTGCCCGGAGATACGCGACTCGAGCACCTCGGGAGCGACGCTTCACATCCTCCCGGGAACGACGGAAGAGATCTTCTTTCGGTTGACCGGACCACCGGAGGCCGAGTACCCCAGGCCCCCGGCATCTGCCGGCTGATCGAAAGGAGTTCGGATGTCCATCCGTACCCGAAGGTTCCTCGGCCTCGCCGTGGCCGGCCTTCTCGTCGCACTTGCGGCGTGCAGCTCCAACGGTGGCGACAGCGCCGCCAGCGCAAGCGGAGATGGCAGCGGCAGCGCCGATTGCACCCCGGCAGACAGCCCCGTCATCACGCTGGCCGCCTACAGCAACGTCTACGACGTGTACGGCAAGCTCATCTCGACGTTCCAGGGAGACTGGGCGGACGCGCACGACGGCCAGCAGGTGATCTTCTCGACCTCGTTCGGAGGCAGCACGACGCAGGCACAGAACGTCGTGAACGGCTTCCCCGCGGACGTCGTGGCACTGTCGCTCGACCCCGACGTGCAGTCGATCCAGGACGCCGGGCTCATCACGCACGACTGGAAGACCGACGCCGAGAATGGCATCGTCGCCACGTCCGTGGTCGTGTTCGACGTCCGGCCCGGCAATCCGAAGAACATCACCGACTGGAACGACCTCACACAGCCCGGGCTGCAGATCCTCACGCCCGACCCGGCGCAGAGCGGCGGGGCGAAGTGGAACATCGTCGGCGCCTACGGCGCCTCGATGCGGGGAAAGGTCCCCGGTTACACAGCGAACAACCAGGCGGACGCGCAGAAACTGCTCACGGGCATCTTCAGCAACGTCACGGTGATGGACAAGAGCGCGAACGACTCCATCAAGAACTTCCAGGCCGGTAACGGTGATGTCGCGATCACCTACGAGTACGCGGTCCTCGCGGCTCAGCACTCCGGGCTTCCGGACGAGATGGTGATCCCGCCGTCGACGGTCGCGATCCAGACGCCGGTGGCCGTGGTCGACAAGAACGCCGAGGCGCACTGCGTCGATGACATCGCGAACGCGTTCGTGGAGTTCCTCCACACGCCCGACGCCGCGGCGATCTACGACACCGTCGGATACGAACGTCCGGTCGATCTCAAGAAAGCACAGGCCGGCAAGGGCGTCGAGACCACGTTCGAAGCAGTCCAGGACCTGTTCACCACGGATGACCTCGGCGGCTGGGACACGCTGTTGAACGACACCGTGTTCGGCCCAGACGGGGCGTTCACGCTGGCACAGCAGGACGCACAGGGATAGAGCATTGAGCAGCGACACCCTCGAGCGGACGACGGTCCCGCGCCCGGATGCAGCGGGCGCGGGACCGTCGACCTCACGTGCGATCCGTGCGGCTGCGGGTCGCTGGGGTCTTCGTGGCATCGCCATCCTGTACCTGGGATTGATGATCGGCCTGCCGACGATCGCCGTGATCCAGCGGGGCTTCGCGGGAGGGCTCGGCTCGCTCCGAGATGCGTTCCAGGAGCCCGGCGCCCGCAACGCCATGATCCTGACGTTCTCGCTCGCCGTGATCACCGCCATCGTGAACGCCGTTCTCGGCACCACGGTGGCATACGTGCTCGTGCGGTACCGATTCCCGGGCCGGACCGCCCTGTCGACGCTCGTGGATATCCCGTTCGCGATCCCGACCCTGGTGACCGGCGTGATGCTCGTCGCCCTCTACGGCCCGAACTCACCGGTGGGCGGCTTCCTCGCCGATCACGGGATCAACGTGATCTACGAACGCGCGGGCATCCTGCTGGCGCTCCTGTTCATCACGCTCCCCTTGGTCGTGCGCACGGTCCAGCCGATCCTGTTGGAGCTCGACCTGGCGGAAGAGGAGGCGGCGCGCGTCCTGGGCGCATCCCGCTGGACGACGTTCCGCAAGGTCGTCCTGCCCGCCATCCTGCCAGGCGTCACCGGCGGAGCGCTGCTGACGTTCGCACGGGCCCTCGGCGAGTTCGGCTCGGTCGTCGTCGTGTCGGGGAACATCCTGAACAAGACCCTCACCGCTCCCGTCTTCATCAGCCAGCTGATCGGCGGGTTCAAGACGAACGAGGCCGCGGCCGTCGCCACCCTGCTGTTCACGGTCTCGTTCGCGGTCGTCCTGATCACGGAACGGCTCACTCGGAGGTCGATCGAACCATGAGCGCGGGCGGCCTGCGGACGCCCGTGCTCTCGTCGCCCGTCCGGCGCAAGCTCGTTCACGGCGGTCTGATCGCGATCGCCGTCCTTTACGTGGGGGCCTTGGTGCTGGCGCCGTTGATCGGCATCGCGTGGGCGGCTATCGACGCCGGGTGGGCCGCCTGGAAGGCGACGCTGACCGATCCCGATGCACTGCACGCGTACTACCTCACGGGCGTCATCACGGTCATCACGGTGGCCGTAACGGGTGTCTTCGGCGTGGTCGTCGCCATGGTCCTCGCGCGCGACCGCTTCTGGGGCAAGAGCCTCATGAGCGCGGTCGTCAACCTGCCGTTCGCGGTGTCGCCGATCATCGTCGGCCTCATGGCGGTGTTGCTCTTCGGCCGCGGCGGTTGGTTCGAGCCGTGGTTCTCTGCGCACGGGATCCAGGTGCTGTTCGCCGTTCCGTCCATGGTGATGGTCACGATCTTCATCTGCATCCCGTTCGTGATCCGCGAGGTTGCACCCGTGCTCCAGGAGCTCGGGACGCAGGAGGAGGAGGCATCGAAGACACTCGGCGGCTCGGCCTGGACGACGTTCCGCCGGATCACGCTGCCGAACGTCCGCTGGGGACTGCTCTACGGGATCGCGCTGTCCGCCGCGCGGTCGATCGGCGAGGTGGGAGCCGTGCTCGTCGTGAGCGGGTCGATCACGGGGAAGACCGAAACCTCTCCCCTGTTCATCCTCCGCGAGTTCGACCAGAGCCACGACTCGGCCGCGTACATCGTGGCGCTGACGCTCGCGATGGCGTCGATCGTGCTGCTCTCCGGCATCGAGATCATGAAAGCCCGGTACGAGAGGAAGCGCTCGACATGACGAACAACGGGATCAGGGTTCAAGATCTGAACAAGCGATTCGGGTCGTTCCACGCCGTGCAAGACGTCTCCTTCGAGGCGATGGACGGGAAGATCACGGCGATCCTCGGACCGAGCGGTTCGGGGAAGAGCACCGTGCTCCGGATGATCGCCGGCCTCGAGATCCCTGACAGCGGCCGGATCATGCTGGCCGACGAGGAGCAGACGTTCACGACGGTGCAGGAGCGGCGTGTGGGCTTCGTCTTCCAGCACTACGCGCTCTTTCGACATATGACGGTCCGTGACAACGTCGCCTTCGGGCTCTCGATCCGCAAGGAGCCGAAGGCTGACACGAGGCGCAGGGTGGAGGACCTCCTGGAGCTCGTCCAGCTGACGCCGATGGCGGACCGGTATCCGGACCAGCTCTCGGGTGGGCAGCGTCAGCGGGTCGCCCTCGCGAGGGCTCTCGCCCCCCGACCGAAGGTGCTGCTGCTGGACGAGCCGTTCGGCGCGCTCGACGCTCGCGTTCGCCAGGAGCTGCGTCGCTGGCTGGACGATCTGCATCGAGAGCTCAACGTGACCAGCCTCCTCGTGACCCACGACCAGGAGGAGGCCCTCGAGCTCGCCAACGAGGTCGTGGTGATGCACGCGGGGCGGGTCGAACAGATCGGCACGCCGGCCGAGGTGTACAACCACCCCGCGTCGCCGTTCGTGGCGGGCTTCATCGGAGCCGCGAACGTGATCACCGGATCAGTGGAAGGTGGGCACCTCGTCTTCGGCGACCACCGACTCCCCGGCGCCAACCACCTGGACGAGGGTGTTCCGGCGCACGCGTATATCCGTCCACTGGACATCCGTATCGTCGAGCCCGAGGCTGCCAACGGCCACTCGTACACGGCAATCGTCGAGCGGGTGAACGACCTCGGGCCTTCATCGAAGGTCCGCGTGCGCCTGACGGACGGCCAGCCGCTCGTCGCGGAGCTCTCCAACGAGGACCTGCCGGTGCTCTCAGCGGGAGATCGCGTCCTCCTCGACCTGCGCAACGTCAAGGTGTTCGAAGGAGCGGCGGAGTTCGTCTCGGCTGAGATATCGGGTGCAGGCGTCGACGATCCTCGGCCGGGAACCGACGAGGTCGGCTAGCTGGCCTCCGGCATCGGCGAAAGGTGCTCGTGCACGCCGAGCCACCGGCCGTCTCCGTCGCGGGCCATCACGATCGTCTCGCGTTCGTGGAGCGTGTCCTCGCCCGCGTTGGTCGAGATCCGCGTCTCGACCGAGTGCGTGACGACCGCGATGTCACCGAACATCTGCACGTTCGTGTCGTACGTGCGACAAGACACGACGCGGAACCCGTCTTCGGCTACCCACCGGGCCCAGAGCGTCCGGTACTCGTCGACCGAGTTCAGGCGCGCCGGGGTCGTGTAGAAGACGAACGTCGCGTCGGGGGCGAAGCACGCGAAGTAGTCGTCGAGCCGGCCTTCCCCGAACGCCCCCACGAGGGTTGCAGCAGCCTGCCGTGCGTCAGCCTCCATCGGTTCCTCCCGTCGGGTCGAAGGGTGTGTAGCCGTCGGCGACGGGCGGCCACGGCTGCTCTCGCTCCCAAGCCTCCGCGACATCGAGCACGAGACGGTCTCGGAAGCGCGGCCCGGTGATCTGCAAGCCGAGCGGCACGCCGTCGATCGAGCGGCCGGCCGGCACCGAGACCGCCGGGTGCCCCGTCATGTTCTGTGCCTGCGTCACGTACGCGTCCGTGGGGAGACCGGGGGCGTCCGCGCCGGGCATGACCCCGTCGGCTGGGCACGACGCGATCGCCATCACCGGTGAGCAGATCAGCGCATCATCTCCCAGCAGCTCGTCGAGCGCCCGGACGTAGTCGAACCGGCGACGGCGGGCCGCGAGGTACTCCTCGATAGGGACCTTCAACCCGTCTTCGAGGAACGCGCGCGTCGCCGGGTGAAGTTCTTCGCCGTGCCGCTCGATCCGCCCGCGGCCGAGGTGGTGCGCGTGCTCCGCCCCCGCGATCGCGAACCAATCGTCGTCCAGGTTGGCACCGCCGAAGAGCTCACGCGCATGGACGCGCCCGGCCGTGAGGCCGAGGACCTCTTGCAGCCGGTCGAGGGCCGCGCCGAACAGGTCCGTGATCTCCGGCGGGAGCGGCCCCCACTCGGCCCATCGCTCGATCGCGAACAGCCGAGTGGGGCGGGAGGGCCCATCGGGCAACGGCCCGGGCAGCGCCGTCGGATCGCCGGCCACGGGACCCGTCATCACGTCGAGCAGAAGACGCACGTCCTCGACCGAGGTCCCGAGCGGCCCGTCGGTCGACAGGTCGATCCAGTCGGGGACCTGGTCGCGGCCGATCACGCCGTTCGTGGGCTTCAGGCCGACGAGGCCGCACCACGCGGCGGGGATCCGCACCGACCCTCCCCCGTCGGCCGCGGTCGCGATCGGGACCAACCCGGCGGCGAGCGCGGCGGCCGATCCTCCGCTCGAGCCCCCCGGAGCGGCGTCGTGACGCCATGGGTTCCCGGTGGTTCCGAACACCAGGTTCGACGTGTACCCCTCCGTCGCGAACTCCGGCGTATTGGTCTTTCCGACGACGATCGCACCGGCAGCGCGAAGCCGTGCGGGAACGAGCCCATCGACCTTGGCCACCGGCGCGTCGGCGAACCATCGCGAGCCGAACGTCGTCCGCATCCCCGCGACATCCGTCACGTCTTTCACGAGCAGGGGCAGGCCGGCGAGCGGTCCCACCTGATCGTCCGCGGCCATCCCGTCGTCGAGGGCGCTGGCGTCATCGATCGCCTCCTCACGGAGCGCGATCACCGAGTGCAGGTCGACGTCGCGCCGCTCGATCCGATGGAATGCCTCATCGACCATCTCGCGCGCCGACACCTCGCGCGAGACAACGCGCGAGACGAGTTCGGCGAGGCTCACGGTCAGGCCGCTCGCGCCATCAAACCGAGCAGCTCGTAGACGACATGGGACGCGGCGATCGTCGTGAGCTCCGCGTGGTCGTAGGCGGGCGCGACCTCCACGACGTCCGC
This sequence comes from uncultured Actinomycetes bacterium, assembly GCA_963695975.1. Taxonomy (GTDB): domain Bacteria; phylum Actinomycetota; class UBA4738; order UBA4738; family HRBIN12; genus JBBQVZ01. The sequence goes on from CAVOIB010000005.1 coordinate 62,193, forward strand.
GCCGACGATCGGAAGCCCTTCCAGCGCACGCAGCGTGAGCAACAGCTCCCGGCTCGTCAGGCCCCCGGCCTCCGGCGTGCCGGTTCCCGGTGCGTGGGCCGGATCCATCACGTCGACGTCGATCGAGACGTAGACCGGTGCGTCGCCCACCCTCTCGCGCAGGCGCGCGGCGACATCGTCGATCGAGGTGCGCGCATAGTCGGCGCTCGACACGATCGTGAACCCGAGGGCTTCGTCGCTCGAGAGATCGGTCCTCGCGTACAGGGGCCCGCGGATGCCGACGTGGGCCGAATGATCCTCCACGAACAGCCTTTCCTCGGCAGCCCTGCGGAACGGTGTCCCGTGCGTGTAGGGCGCGCCGAAGTACGTATCCCACGTGTCGAGGTGCGCGTCGAAATGCACCAGCGCCACCTGTCCGAACTTCGACCGCGTCACGCGCAGCATCGGAAGCGCGATCGTGTGGTCGCCTCCGATCGTGATGATCTTCCCTGCGTTCGCGAGCGATTCACTCGCTCCGCGCTCGATCGTCGTGATCGCCTCGGCGATGTCGAACGGGTTGCAGGCGATGTCGCCCGCGTCGGCGACCTGCTGCACCCCGAACGGCTCCACGTCGAGCCCAGCGTGATACGGACGTAACAGCTTCGAGCCGGCACGGATCGCACCGGGACCGAAGCGTGCTCCCGGCCGATACGTCACGCCGGAATCGAAGGGCACGCCCAGGATCGCGACGTCGCAGCGGTCGACCTCATCGCGCCTCGGGAGTCGCGCGAAGGTCGCCGGTCCCGCGAACCGAGGGACGATGGTGGCGTCGACGGGGCCGCGGATGGGGCTCAGACGCTCCCTCCGCCGAGCGGTTCGTCCGGTGTCTCCTCCGGATCGGGCATGCCTCGCTCGGGAACCGGCGCCTCCTCCATCGGGATCCCGTGCTCGTGGCCCACGGCCTCGGCAGATGCGAGCGCCATGAGTTCGCGGTCGCTCGCCTGGATCGCCGCTGCCTCGCTCGTTTCGTCACGGCCTCGCGCGAGCAGGAAGTACAGGACGCTCGCGACGAGGAGGCCGACGATCGCCGAGTAGTCGACGCCGTCGAGGTTCGTCGCCATGAACCCCGTGTAGGGAGACGTGCCGTCCGGCGGCGCCAACAGCACCATGAACGGCAGCATCGCGGCGATCGTCACGAAGTAGGTGACGAGACCGCGCGAGGACCACACGCCGTAGATGCCGTCGGACTTGAAGATGTCGATCACCGAGTACGCGCCGTGTCGGACCAAGAAGAAGTCGACCAGGTTGATCGCCGTCCACGGGACCAGCAGGTAGAGCATCAGGATCAACGAGTTCGAGAGCGCGGTCAGCGCGTCGGTGGAAAGGGCGAACGCGGCTCCGCACCACACGGCGGCGAGCACGACGATCGTCACGACCCGGATCCGGGCCGTCGGTTCCACCTTCTTGAAGCAGTCGATCCCGGTGACGACCGACAGCATCGCGCTGTAGGCGTTGATGCCCATGGTGGCCACGAGGGCGGCGACCGACATGATGGCGGCGACCGTGCCGAGGGGCTTGAAGAACGCGTCACCTGCGTCGCGGAGCGCGACCAGAGCGTCGGCTGCACCGAGTCTCGAGGCGAGGTAGGCGCCGAGCGGGATCAGCCACAGCGGCGAGCCGGAGGCGCCGATGAAGACCGACGCGATGATCGGGCCCCGCGGTGTGCTCTTCGGCAGGTACCGCGTGTAGTCCGATACGTACGGCGCGTAGGTGATGTTGTAGCCCATGGCAACGGTGAACATCACCATGAAGCCCACGAAGTTGAACCCGAGCCCCGGGGCCGCGGCCACCTCCCCCGCGTTGCCCGTCACGATCCCGATGGTCACCAACAGGAACACCGGGACGGACACGTACAGGATGGCGCGGAAGGCCTTGTGGAGCCAGTCGTGTCCGAAGATCGCGAGCAACGCCCCGATCGCTGTGACCGCGATCGCGACGGTCGTGGAGTTCCAGCCGAAGATGCCGTTCACTCCCGCGGCGATCAAGAGTTGGTCCACGACGTTGAACGCCATGAACGTGAACAGCGACCCGAACAGGACCACGATCGCGCCGCGGTACCCGAACTGTGCCCGGGACTGGATCATCTGGGGGAGCCCAAGCCGGGGACCCTGCGTCGCGTGCAGCGCCATGAAGATCGTGCCGAACAGGATGCCCAGGGCGCCCGCCACGAAGCTCCACCAAAGGGATAGCCCCACGAGGGGCCCGGTGAACCCGAGCGCGATGGTGAAGAACTGGAAGTTGCCGAGGAACCAGAACGGCCCCTGCTGCCAGACCTTCCCGTGCCGTTCGTCCGCGGGCACCCAGTCGATCGAACGCACTTCGATCGTGGGCGACGGAACCTTCGCCTCGGTCGTTGCCATGCAGCGCCCCCTCCAGTCGCGCTCGATCCCCGCATCGGGATGACCCCGCATCGTTCGCCCGCCGCATGTGTCTCGTCTATGGGTTTTGACCACGGAAACTCGCAGTGTCATGGTGGCGCGACACATGCAGGCACCGGACGCTCGGATCCCCGCGCTCGAGACCCCAACGGTTGGTCCCACCGTCGCCGAGCTGGTGGCGACGCCAACGCTCGGGATGACCCTCGTCGCAGGGGCGGGCGGGGGCGGGCGGCGCGTGTCGTGGGCTCACGTGAGCGAGCTCTCGGATCCCACGCCATGGCTCCAGGGCTCTGAGCTCCTGATGACGATCGGACTCGCCGTCCCGAAGCGCCCCGCCGAGCAGCGGGCGTACGTGCGGTTGCTTGACGCGGGAGGCGTGGCGGCACTCGCGGTTTCGGACGAACTGTTCTCGCCGCCGATCTCGAAGGCGATGCGCGACGAAGCGGACGCGCGCGGGTTCCCCGTGATCACCGTCTCGCTGCAGGTGCCCTTCATCGCGATCGCGCAGGAGGTGGCGGCGCACACCCAGGTCGCGGCGCAGGCGCGCCTCGCGACGCTGCTTCGGTTGTTCGGCACGCTGCGCAACGTCGCGGCCGAGCAGCTCGGCAACCGCGAGCTGTTCGCCCGACTAGAGGAACTTTCCGGCTATCAGCTCGCGGTGTGCTCGCGCGCGGGACGCCCATTGATCGACGGCGTGCCCGCACCTCCCCCCGCGATCGTCGACCGGCTCCCGGCGACCGACGAGTCGCCGCCGCGGATCGCAGACGGGTACGCCGTCACGCTGCCGGCTGCGGGGCAGGTGCAGGGGTACCTCGTCGCGACGCCGCGGCCCGGCACTGCACAGATGGGACTCGCGGCCGTCCAGCACATCGCGACGATCGCGGCGCTGCAGATCGCGACGCGCCTCCGCGACTACGAGTCCCGCCGTCGCGAGGGAGCGGAGACGCTCGCCGAGCTGCTGGCGGGCACGCTCGATCCAGGTGCGGCGGCCAACCGGCTCGAGCTCGCCGGGTTCGCGGATGGGACGCACCTGCAGCTCGTCGCGGTCGTATCCGATGCGGGGTCGCCAGACGACCAGGCGGTCGCGCGGACGCTCTATGAGCTGGGCGAGCCACACCTCATGCTGTTCTTGGGCGAGCTGTACGTCTTGATACCGGAGGGGTCGCCGGCGCTCGAGGCGATGAGCTCGATCGACGGGGTACGTTTGGGCGTGAGCCGGGGCTTCGCTGCGGCCGCCGGCTTCGCGACCGCCCGGCGCGAGGCTCGCTGGGCATCGTTCCGGGCGACCGACCTGAACGAGAGGATCGTCGGGTCCGACGACGACCGGGATATCGGATGGCTCCCCGCGGGCGCCGCGGCACAGCGGGAAGTGGTCGAGCGCATCCTCGGCCCGGCTATCGAGTACGACCGGGCGCACCGAGCGGAGCTGGTGCGCTCGGTCGAGGTGTGGCTCGCGCAAGACCGGAGCACGAGCAGAGCGGCTCGCACCCTGCATCTGCATCCGAACACGCTCGCGTACCGCTTGCGGCGTTTCGCCCAACTCACGGGCCAAGACCTCACGAGCATCCGCGACCTGGTCGACGTGTGGCTGGCGTTACGCGTCTGGCGGATGCTCGAGCGCCCCGCCTGAAGGACCGTCGTCGCTCGACGACCTCACGTTCCGCACGAGGCGCGCAGCCGTCGACGGCGTGCGAGACTGACGACGTAGCGATCCAGGATGGGGAACGGCCATGCCAGGTACGCGAGATCTGCTCCGTCGGTTCCGGCGCATCGCGGCTCCTCCGGGGCGTGCCGCCTCTGCGACGGTCCCCGTGGACCGTCCAAGCGAGCTGTCCGTCGAGCTCGCCGCGGTATTCGCGGCGATGGACGAGATCGATGAGGAGATCGAACGCATGGAGCGCGAGGCCCGAGTGGAGATGGAGCAGATCCTCGCCGAGGGACGAGCCTCCGCCGAGCGGATCCTCGCTGAGGCGCAGGAGCGCGCCGAAGTCGTGCGGTCCGAGGCAGCGGCTTCGCGACGGCGCAGCCGAGAAGAGGAGATCAGCTCGATGTTGTCCGTCGCGGAGCAGGAGGCGGGCGAGATCACCGGACGATCCGTCGCACGGATCGAGGTTGGCGTGGCTCGCATCATGGACGCATTGATGGACTCGGCGACCCTACCTACCCTCGAGTAGCGGAGGGTTCGTGGGAGCCTCGTGGGTCGCCGGCACCGTTCGGGCAAGGCTCTTGAGCCGCCGACGGCTGGGACGGGTTCGCGCACGAGCGCTGGCCCTGGAGCCGTCACTGAGGCGTGGTCTTCAGCGCCTGGTGGAGTCACCGTACGGGCGTGATGTCGACGTCTCGATGTCCCTCCCGCTGGCTCAGCGGGCGGTGGGGATGACGGCCTTGTGGCACCTTCGGGTCCTCGCCGGATGGCTTCCCCCCGGGGGCGCAGAGATGGTGAGGGTGTTCGCGGGGCGGTGGGAGATGGAGAACATCGAGGAGCGGCTCGCCTCGTTCCGCGGTGTCGCGACTGCGACCCCCTTCACGCTCGGCGCCCTCGCCACGTCCTGGCCCCGGATCGCCGCAGCCGCCAACGTCGGCCAGGTCCGCGAGATCCTCGGCGCGTCGCCCTGGAGCGATCCCGGCGGCAACGACGCGGCCGAGATCGCCCTCGGGCTGCGGCTCGGCTGGGGTCGTCGCCTGGCGCAGGCCGTACCCGCCGCGGCCGACTGGGCGGCCGGCTGGTCGGCGCTGCTCGTTGCGCGTTCGTTGTTCATCGACGGCCGTCTCGCCACCGAGCTGCGTCCGCGTCCGGCGGAGCTCGGCGCCGATTGGGCGAGCGCCCGGTCGGTTCGCGACCTCGCCGACCGCCTTCCCCGGGGCGCGCGCTGGGTCCTCGAGGGCGTCGCCGAGCCCGAGGAACTGTGGCGGGCCGAGGCCCGGTGGTGGAACAGGCTCGAGTCCGACGGGCTCGAGCTGGTGTCCCTGCCCGGCCCGGATCCGCGCGTCGTAGTGGGAGCGGCGGCGGTGTTGACGGCCGATGCATGGCGAACCACTGCCGCGCTCGAACTGGCTGCCAGAGGTGGACGCGGGATCGAGGTCTTCGATGCCGTGGGCTGAGTCTCTTCGGCCGTCGCGGATGAGCCGGATCGCCATCGTCGTGCCGCGATCGCGTCTACGCTCCACGCTCGTCGCCATCTCCGCCGACGGCTCCGTCGAGCTCCAGGCGTCCGACCGGACACATCGCGAGCGAGGCGAGATCCGAACCCTCTTGGAGACGACGACCCATCCAGACGCTGAGCCGTCGCTCTCCCTCGAGCGCGCCGACCTCGAGACGCTGGTGACCGATGAGCGCTGGGACCTGCTCGCGGGTGAGGCACAGCTCGAGGACCGCGCCGGCGACGCTATCGAGCACGGCCGCGGAGCGGTCCTCGTGGGATGGACACCCGCCGGCCGCCTGTCGTCCCTTTCGGCCAGGCTGGCCGAGGAGGGCGCCGCCACCGTTGAGCTGCCCCACCCGGTCGTGCCGGACGCGCCAACGCTGATCCGAGGAACCAGGGCCGCCCGCTCCGTCCGCCCGCTCGTGGACACCTTCGCGACCGTGCCCTACCGGGATGTCGATCCGGCCCTGTTCGCGGGCGCGTCGTTCGTGCTGATGTTCGGCATGATGTTCGGCGACGTGGGCGGTGGCCTCCTGCTCGTGGCGCTCGGCCTGTATCTCGCGCGCACGAATCGTCGCTCGCTCGCGGGCTTCCGCCAGCATCGAGCACTCGTGGTTGCTTCGGGCCTCGCCGGGGCTGCCTTCGGTGTCCTCTATGGCGAGGCATTCGGCCCGACGGGGTTGGTGCCGGTCGTATGGATGTCGCCGCTCGACGATCCGGTCCGGCTCCTCGTGGCCGGGGTCGCCGTGGGGGGGATCCTGCTCGGCATCAGCTTCGTCCTCGGCACCATCAACAGGTGGCGCGAGGGCGGACCGGGAACGGCGATCTACGCCGCGTCCGGGTTAGCCGGCGCCGGCGTCTACTTCGGAGCGGCGGCCGCGGTGGGCGGGGCCTATTGGGACCGACCCCTTCTGCTGTGGGCGGGGATCGGGATCCTGGCCATCGGCCTCGTCCTCATGTTCGTCGGTTTCTCGGCGCGCGCGGGCGCCGGGGCGAGCGGCTCGGCCCAGGCCTCGGTCGAGACCTTCGACTCCGTGCTCCGTGTGGGTACCAACACGGTCTCCTTCGCGAGGCTAGCCGCGTTCGGCCTCATGCACGCCGCGCTGTCGGCGATCGTGTGGGAGGGTGCCAAGGCCCTGGCGCACGGACCGTGGATGATCGCGGCGGCCGCGCTGTTCGTCGTCGGGAACCTGATCGCCTTCGCCCTCGAGGCGCTCGTCGTCGGGATCCAGGCGGTCCGCCTCGAGTACTACGAGCTCTTCTCCCGCATCCTCACGAGCGAGGGACGGGTGTTCAATCCGTGGCACGTGCCGGTCGAGCGATTGGAGTGAAGACCATGATCTGGATCGTCGCCCTCCCCGTCCTCATCGTCGCGGCGGCCGTCGCCTCCGCGTACCTGCGCGCCGAACCTGGACGCCGCCTTCGAAGGCTCGGGGCGGTGAACCTCGTGCTGCTGTTCGCGTCAGCGATTCTGGTGTTCCTGGCCCTGACCGCGGGGCCGAGTAGCGCGCAGGCCGCCTCCGAGGAGGCGGCCTCGACGGCCCCGTCGGGCTCCGCGCTGATCGGGGCGGCGATCGCGGTGGCCGGCTCCTCGATCGGCGCCGCGATCGCCGTGGCCTACACGGGCTCGGCGGCCCTCGCCGCGATCAGCGAGCGGCCCGAGCTGTTCGGCCGGGCGATGGTGATCGTGGGGCTGGCCGAGGGGATCGCGATCTACGGGCTCGTCGTCGCCGTCATCCTGATCGGAAAGGCATGAGTCGGGTGGTCGTCCTCGGCGACCCGATCTGGGTCGAGGGGTTCGCTCTGGCGGGGGCGACCGTGCTCCCGGCGACGGACCCGGATGCGGCCCGGGCGGCCTGGGCCGACCTCCCCGCGGACACGGGGGTGCTCGTGGTGACCGCCGACGCCGCGGAGGCGCTCGGCGGCGCCCTCGAAGATCGGCCGTACCTCCTGTCGGTGGTGATCCCACGGTGAATCTGGACCTCTACCGCGAGGCCCTCCTGCAGGAGGTCCGGACGCGGGCGGACGCCATGCGGGCCGAGGCGACGCAGGACGCGTCCGACCGCGTGACGGAGGCGCGGGAGCGCGCCCACCGGATGATCCATGAGGCGAGGATGGACGGCGAGGCCGCGGCGGAACGAGAAACCGCCCGGGAGCATGTTCGAGCCCGCAGACGAGCCCGCCGTGTCGTGCTCGAGGCTCGGCGCGCCGCCCTCGTCCGGCTCCGACGGGCAGCACTCGACGCGGCCATGGCTGCGCGCTCCGACCCCGGATACGCGATGCTGCTCGAGCGACTCACGGAGCTCGCCCGCGATCAGCTCGGCGCTGAGGCACGACTCACGGTGGATCCACCGGACGACGGCGGCGTCGTGGCCGAGGCCGACGACCGCCGCGTCGACTACACGATCGCGGCCATCGTCGACCGGATGCTCGCAGGCGTCGCCCAGACCACGATGGGGTCGACGGGCTGATGCCCACACGAGGCAGGGCGAGCGCTGGTCCCGAGGAGGACCGCGTCGCCGAGGAGGGCTCGCTCGGCCGGATCACCCGTGTGAGTGGACCGCTGATCGAGATCGAGGGCCTCCCGGAGGCCACCCTCCTCGATCTGGTGGAGGTCGGCCCGCTCAGGATCCCGTGCGAGATCACCGCCGTCCGCGGGGACTCCGTCACCGCGCAGGTCTACGAGTACACGGGGGGGCTCGGCCCCGGTACGACGGTTCGCAGCACACGTCGGCCCTTCTCGGCGGCCCTCGGCCCATGGCTGCTCGGCGGGATCTTCGACGGCCTCCTCCGGCCCCTCGGCGGCGAGTCGGACTTCCTCGGACCCGGATCCAGCACGCTCGGGCCGCCGGCTGGCAAGCGGTGGCGGTTCGTGCCGCATGCGACCGACGGCGCAACGATGAGCCACGGGGATCTCCTCGGAACGGTCCCCGGGGCGGGACTCGAACACCGTGTCCTCGTCCCCCCGAACGTCGGCGGGGAGCTTACGTGGATCGCCGAGGAGGGCGACCGGGCCGCAGACGATCAGATCGCCCGGGTCGGATCCACGGCAGTGTCCCTCGTGGAGTCGTGGCCCATCCGACGCCCGCGGCCTGTCAACGAGCGCCTTCCCGGTGAGGCGCCGCTCGTCACCGGGCAGCGGGTCGTGGACCTCCTCTACCCGGTCGCCCGAGGGAGCACGGCCGCCGTGCCGGGCGGATTCGGCACCGGGAAGACGATGCTCCTCCAACAGATCGCGAAGTGGTGCGATGCGGACGTCATCGTGTACGTGGGCTGCGGGGAACGCGGCAACGAGATGGCCGAGGTGCTGGACGAGATGCCATCGCTCGAGGATCCGCGGACGGGCCGCTCCCTCATGGCGCGCACGGTGATCATCGCGAACACCTCGAACATGCCGGTGATGGCGAGAGAGTCGAGCATCTACACCGGCATCACGGTGGCCGAGTACTACCGTGATATGGGCCACGACGCCGTGGTCATCGCGGACTCGACCTCTCGCTGGGCGCAGGCTCTCAGGGAGTTCTCGTCGCGCATCGGGGAACTGCCCGCTGAGGAAGGCTACCCAGCGGGCCTCGGGTCGGCGCTCGCCGCCTTCTACGAGCGCGCGGGGCGGGTCCGAACGCTCGGCGGCGGGGAGGCCTCGGTCACCATCATCGGCGCGGTCTCTCCGCCGGGGGGAGACAAGACGGAGCCCGTCACCTCGCATACGACCCGGTTCGTGCGCTGCCTGTGGTCGCTCGACGCGGACCTGGCGGCCGGGCGCCACTACCCGGCGGTGAGCTGGCGCGAGTCCTTCTCCCGCGATGCAGAGGCGGTCGCCGCGTGGCACGCGACGCAGGGAGACGTTCGGTGGGCGGGTGACCGATCGCGAGCCATGTCGATCCTGTCGGAGGCCGACCGGCTGGAGGCGGTGGCCCAGCTCGTGGGCGTCCAGGCGCTCCCCGATCGGGAGCGCGTGCTGTTGCTCGTCGCCCGCCTGCTTCGCGAAGGCGTGCTGCAGCAGAACGCGCTGAACCCCAACGATGCCTTCGCCGGCCCGTCGAAGCAGTCGGCGCTCGTGCAGATGATCATCGCGATCTACGAGCGGTGCTCCTCGCTCATCGAGGGAGGCGTGCCGGCCTCCCTGATCGAGGAGCTCGATTACTCCGACGTCCTCCGCGCCCGAGAGCACACCGCTCCCGACGCCGCCGACGGGATCGGCGAGATCCGGGACGAGATGCTCCACCGACTCGAGGAGCTCCTGTGATCGAGCTCGCTCCCGTCGAGCATTCGGACGTTAGATCGGTCCAGGGACCGCTCCTGATCGTGGGCGGAGCCGCCGGGGTGGGATGGGACGAGGAGGTGGAGATCCGCCTGGCCTCGGGGGAGGTGCGCCATGGGGTCGTCCTCGATGCCGACCGCGATCTGGCCGTGGTCCAGGTGTTCGAGGGCACGCAGGGGATCGGCCGGACGGGGCCGAGGATCGTGTTCACGGGGAGCCCGCAGCGCATCCCGGTCGGGGAAGGCTGGCTGGGGAGGGTCTGCAACGGGCGGGGAGATCCGATCGACGGCGGCCCGCCCGTCATGGGTTCTGAGGCCCGCGAGATCGCCGGCTCCCCGATCAGTCCGGCCTCCCGCATCCCGCCCGCGGACCCCATCGTGACCGGGGTGTCGGCGGTCGACTGCCTGGCGACCCTGGTTCGCGGTCAGAAGTTGCCGGTGCTCTCCGTCGGGGGTCTGCCGCATCTCGATCTCGCGATCCAGATCGCCGCCCAGGCCAGTGCGGGGAACGAACGCTTCCGGGTCGTGTTCGCCGCGATGGGGATCACGAACGCCGACGCGAGCGCCGTCCAGGATGGTCTCGAGGAGCGCGCCGCGGCGGGCGAGCTCGTCCTGCTCGTCAACACCGCCGCCGATCCGATCGTCGAGCGCATCATGACGCCGAGGGTTGCACTCACGCTGGCCGAACATCTAGCGTTCGACCTCGGCTATCACGTGCTCGTGGTGATGGTGGACATGACCAATTACTGCGAGGCCGTTCGAGAGGTCGCGTCGGCTCGGGGCGACGTTCCGACCCGACGTGGGTATCCCGGATACCTGTATTCGGATCTCGCGTCACTCTACGAGCGGTGCGGTCGCATCCGGAGCCGCGCGGGATCGGTGACGCAGATCCCGGTGCTCACGATGCCGGCCGGCGACATCACCCATCCGGTTCCCGATGTCACCGGCTACATCACCGAAGGTCAGCTCGTCCTCGCGCAGGAACTGCACGCGAAGGGCATCAACCCTCCCTTCGACACCTTGGCGTCCCTCTCGCGACTGATGCGACGGGGCGTCGGGGAAGGTCGGACGCGCTCGGATCATCCCGAGCTCGCCGCGCAGATCCACGCGGCGCTCGCGCAGTCTCGCAGCGTCCGGGAGCTGTCCGAGCTCCTCGGCGCGGATGCGCTCTCCGAGACCGACCGCCGATATCTCCGTTTCGCCGAGGTGTTCGAACGCGAGTTCCTCGCGCAGCGGAGCGACGAGGCTCGCACCTTGGAGGAGACGCTCGATCGCGCCTGGCGAGCGGTCTCGGTGCTGCCCCGGCGTCAGCTCACGACGATCAGCTCCGGGACGCTCGACGAGCGCTACGTCGAGCTCGACCCGACTGCTGCAGGTTCGGACTCACCGGGTTCGCCGGAAGAGGATTGACGATGCCGCTGCGGATGCCACCGGGTCGAACGGGTCACCTGTGGCTCAGGGAGCGTCTGGAGGTGGCTCGGCGCGCCTCGAACGTGCTCGAGGAGAAGGCCCGCGCGCTGGCGGCCGAGGAACGTCGGCTCCGCGTGCTGGAGCGACGGAGCCGACGAGAATGGGAGGAGGCGTGGGAGCTTGCATCGCGATGGCTCTTGCGCTCGACCCTACTCGGTGGGCGGAGGGAGCTCTCCCTGGCGCGGGCGCACCAGGTGGAACAGATCGACGTCCGGATCCGATGGGGCAGCAACATGGGGGCGACGTATCCGACCGAGGCGCGATGCACGCTCCCGGACGAGTCCGCCGCCACGTTGCCGTCGGGCGGCTCGGCCCTGCACTTCGCCACGCTGGCCCACCGCGATGCGGCGTCGGCGGCCGTTCGGCACGCGGCCAACCGGCGAGCGCTCGAGGTCGTACGGCGGGAGCTCTCGGCAGCGAGCCGTCGACAGCGCGCGATCGAGCGTCGGTGGATCCCGCGATTGGCGTCGGCCCTCGAGCGACTCGAACTATCACTGGCAGAGCAGGAACGGGAGGACACCGTGCGAGCGAAGTGGGTCGCGGACCGGAACGAGGAGGCGTGGAGATGAAGGGGGCGCGGCTCCTCCTGTGCGTCGACGGCTCCTCGACGTCCATCGAGGCCGCGCACGTCGCGCTCGAGCTTGCGTCGGACCTGGGGGGCGAGGTCCGGGCGATCTACGTCGTCGAGGATCACGCGGTCGCTCGGGCGCTCGAGGCCGCGGTCGGCACCGCTGGATCGACCGCCGAGCGGATGGATCAGGCCGGCCACTCCGTGCTCGGCCACGTGGAAGAGCTCGGCCGCTCCCGGGGCGTTCCGGTGGGAACCGTGCTGCGCGGGGGTGATCCGTTGGAGGAGATCCTCGACGAGGTCCGTGACTGGAAGCCTCAGTTGATCGTCATCGGCCGAACCGGACGGCGTGGTCCGGCTTCACCGCTCCTGGGAAGCCTGGCCGCGCACGTCCTGGAGTTCGCCGACTGCCCGGTGATCGTCACGCCAGCGGGCGACCGCGCTGAGGAACGGAAGAAGACGGGATAGCGACGTGAGTGCTCTCGAACGATTGCGGCGTTACCTCGATGCGGAAGGCGCGCCCTACGATCTGCGGGAGCACACCGAGGCCTACACGACCCAGGAGATCGCGGCCCTGGAGCACGTGGCGGGCAGGCGGATGGCTAAGGTGGTGATGGTCATCGCCGACGACGACCTCGTCATGCTGGTTCTCCAGGCGTCGGAGCGCGTCGACCTGACGAACCTCCCCGTCGCGCTCGATCGCGGCACCGTTCGGCTGGCGCACGAGGAAGAGTTCGCGCGTACCTTCCCCGACTGCGATGCCGGGGCGATGTCGCCGTTCGGGAACCTCTATGGGGTAGCCGTCTACGTGGACCGAGCGCTGGCACGAGACGAACGCATCATCTTCCAGGCCGGCACCCACCGGCACACGATGGAGATGGCCTTCGCCGACTTCGAGCGACTGGTCGCGCCGACGGTCGCGCAGCTGTCCGGTCTGCCCTCGTCGGCGTAGGCCGCGCCGGACATGAGCGCATCGATGGAGGAGCGAACCGGCGGCAGCGACCAGGCAGGGACGACCCCTGCCGACGTGGCTCTTGTGCCGCTCCTGGAGCAGGACCAGGTCCTCGCCCTGCTCGGCACCCAGGGCTCGGGGCTCTCCGAGGCCGAGGCCGAGGCACGCCGTTCACGGATGGGACCCAACCGCATCGAGGAGCTGCCCGGGCCTGGCTGGGTCCGGAGGCTCGCCGGCCAGTTCATCCATCTGTTCGCACTCCTGCTTTGGGCGGGAGCCGCCCTCGCGTTCCTCGTCGGCCAGCCCGGCATCGGCATCGCGATCATCGCGGTCATCGTGCTGAACGGCGTGTTCGGCTTCCTCCAGGAGAACCGGGCCGAACGCGCGGTCGCGGAACTGAAGCGGCTGCTCCCCATGGCCGCCGGCGTGATCCGGGGCGGCCAGGAGCGCCGGATCCCCGCCGAGGAGCTGGTGCCGGGCGACGTCCTCGTGCTCGAGGAGGGCGCCCGGCTCTCGGCCGACGCGCGGTTGATCGAAGCGTCCGAGGTCAGGTGCGACGAGTCCAACCTGACGGGAGAGGCCGTCCCCGTCCACAAGGTTGCTGACCCTGAGCGCGAGGCGCCGAGGACCCCCATCCAGGCCCACAACATGGTCTTCGCCGGGAGCACGATCATCTCCGGCGGTGGGTCCGCCGTGGTCACGGCGACCGGCATGCGAACCGAATTCGGCAGGATCGCGCAGCTGACGCAGGCTGTGCAACCCGAGCCCAGCCCGCTCCAGGTGGAGGTCGGGCGCGTTGCCCAGCGGGTGGCGCTCCTCTCGGTGGCGATGGGGGTGGGGTTCTTCGCCATCGGCTACCTGGTGGCCGGCCTGACGCTTCGCAACGGCGCGATCTTCGCCATCGGCATCGTGCTCGCGAACGTCCCCGAGGGATTGCTCCCCACGATGACCCTGGCGCTCGCGATGGGCGTGCAACGGATGGCGGCGCGTAACGCGATCGTGAAGCGCCTGTCCTCGGTGGAGACCCTCGGGTCATGCACGGTGATCTGCACGGACAAGACCGGCACGATCACCAACAACCAGATGACGGTCAAAGAGGTATGGGCGAGCCGCCGACTGGCGACGGTGACCGGGGCGGGCTATTCGGCACAGGGTCAGATCATCGTCGACGGAGAGCCGGCGACGAAGGCCGACCTCGTCACGTTCCAGCCCGTCCTGCGGATCGGCCACATGTGCAACTCCGCCAGGTTGGCTCCGCCCGAACACGAGGGCGCGCAGTGGCGCATGTTGGGAGATCCAACCGAGGGAGCGCTCCTCGTGGCCGCGGCGAAGGCCGGGCTCGACCGGGCGTTCGACGAGCGGCTCCGACCGGTGGTGCGCAAGCTCGCGTTCGAACCCAAGCGGAAGCGGATGTCCACGATCCATCGGGCCCTGCCTCAAGAAGGCCAGCTCGTCGCCTACGTGAAGGGAGCACCCGAAGAGCTGCTCGAGCACTGCGATCAAGTCCTGCTCGATGGCCGCGAAGTCGCCCTCACGGAGTCACTGGGAGACGAGGTCATGCGGGAGAACGACCGGATGGCCCGCGCGGGCATGCGGGTCCTGGCGATGGCCTACCGCTACCTGCCTCCCGAGGACGAGGCCATCATCGCCTCGATCCACCCGGGCAGGGTCGAGGAGGAGCTGGTCTTCGCCGGCCTCGCCGGCATGCACGATCCCCCCAGGGAAGAGGTGGCAGACGCCGTGGCCAAGTGCCATATCGCCGGCATCCGCATCAACATGATCACCGGGGACTACGGCTTGACCGCGGAGTCGATAGCCCGGCACGTGGGCATCGTGGGCGAGGATGACCACACGGTGGTGGACGCCGGTGAACTGGAGGACATGTCGGACGATGAGCTCCGGGGGATCCTCGGAGCCGGGCCGGCGATATTCTCCAGGGCCACGCCGGCGCACAAGCTCCGCATCGTGACCGCCCTGCGTGACATGGGCGAGGTCGTCGCCGTGACGGGAGACGGCGTGAACGACGCGCCCGCGCTGAAGCGGGCGGACATCGGCGTGGCGATGGGCATCGCAGGGACCGATGTCGCGCGCGAGGCCGCCGACATGGTGCTGGTGGATGACAACTTCGCCACGATCGTCGGAGCGGTGGAAGAGGGCCGCGCCATCTTCGACAACATGCGGAAGTTCATCGTGTACATCTTCGCCCACCTGTCGCCGGAGGCGATCCCGTTCATCTTCTTCGCCCTATTCAATGTCCCGCTGCCCCTCACCGTGATGCAGATCCTGGCCATCGACCTCGGGACCGAGACGGTGCCCGCGCTGGCCCTCGGCGTGGAACGGCCCGAGCCTGACGTCATGACGCGGCCGCCTCGCGAGTCGGGCGAACGGTTGCTCTCGGGCGGTGCGCTCGTACGGGGATACGTGTTCCTTGGCGGCATGGCCGCGACCGTGACGCTCTCGGCCTTCTTCCTGTTCCTCCACTCGGAGGGATGGTCCTGGGGGCAGCCGTCGGCGCCGACGAAGGCTGCTGGCGTCGAGGCATCCACGATCGTCTTCCTCGGGATCGTGCTGATGCAGGTGGGGAACGCCTTCGCGTGCAGGACCGAGCGCGTCTCGGTCTTCAGGATCGGCCTGTTCAGCAACCGGTTCCTCCTTTGGGGGATCGCCTTCGAGATCGCGTTCGCGGCCGCCCTCCTCTACGTGCCGTTCCTGCAGTCGCTGTTCGGGACCGGGCCTGTTGCCGCCATCTGGTGGCTCTACCTACTCGCTTTCGTGCCGGTGATCTTCCTGGCGGAAGAGAGCCGCAAGGCGATCGTGCGGCGACGGGCGGCCGGACGCTAGGGTTCGCGGATGCCCTTCCTCGATCGGCGTCAGGCCGGACGCGCCCTGGGCGAGCGTCTTCTCGACCTTCGCGACGAGCGCCCGATCGTCCTCGCGCTCCCACGGGGCGGCGTTGTGGTCGGAGCGGAGGTCGCGCGCGGTCTCGGTGCGCCGCTCGACGTCGTCGTCGTTCGGAAGCTGCGGACGCCGGACGCTCCCGAGTTGGCCCTGGGTGCCATCGCCGAGGACGGAACGCGCACCGTGCGCACCGCGCTGCTGGAGGAGGCGGGTCTCTCCCCTGACGCGTTGGAACGGATCCTCTCTGCCGAGCGCCGCGAACTCGAAGGACAGGTTCAGCGATATCGCGCCGTCCGTCCCGCGGTGCCGCTGGCGGGACGCACGGTGGTGTTGGTTGATGACGGCCTCACCACCGGTGCCTCCGCCGCCGCCGCGGCTCAGGTGGTTGCGGGAAGGGGCGCAAGTCGGATCGTCGCCGCCGTACCCGTATCATCCCGCGAGGCTCGAGAATCGCTCGCGCATCAGGTCGGCGACATCGTCTGCCTGGAAACCCCACCTCTGATCCTGGCCCTGGACGAGTGGTACGAGGACTTCCCGGAGGTCTCCGAGGACGAAGTGCTCGCCCTGTTGACGGACGCGGCCGAAGCACAAGGCGCTTCCCCGATCCCGTAACGGGGTCGGGGAAGCGGGAGATCGACTACTTCACTCGAACACTTCGCTGTGTGCGGTCAGGCCGTAGATGATCAGCGCGTCGATCGCCACGATCATCATGGCCCACATCGGGTAGGCCCCGATCGTGAAGAACCACACGAGCATCGACAGGGCTGCCAGGACGACTCCCAGCACCCGTCCACTCGGCCGGCGCGCGAAGATCAGGTAGCTCGCAAGGACCTGGATGACACCGATGCCGAGCCAGACCCAACCCACCACAAGCAGGTCGTGGTACAGCAACGACGCCTCAGAGAAGTACTCCTTGCGCACCAACGCGGCCCACCCAGCGAAGAGGTTCCAGAACCCAGCCACCATGAAGAGGACACCCGCGAACATCGCCCACCCCGTGTGCAGCGCTGGGCTCCGAACGACTCCGATGTCCTGCCCGGTTTGCGCCTCAGGCACGATCACCGGTCTCGCCGAGGGAGTCACTTGCTGTGACATGGTTCCCTCCCTTCCATCAAGCCGAGGACCGGCACAGCCGGCACCCGGACTTCTTCCTTCTCGATCCCATCTTGATGTCAGACCCGGTAGAGGGAGAGGGGCCTTGGTCCCCTGTGCCTCGGGACCATGCGAACGGAACAGCCGCGTTCGAGCCCCGCCCGCGCCGGGGCCTTTCGACACCGAACACGAGAAGACCGACCCCGGACGGTTACCGCCGAGCCGGGAGCGTCGAAGGCCCGACGTTGATGCGGAGCCATTCCCCGAGCGGCTCGGAGCGCTCGAAGAACTCGTTCACTCGGTCCTTGGCGCTCTTGGTCCCGAGCCACTGGCCCGCCGGCCATTCGCGCCAGGTCACGATGCCCTTGTACCGTAAGAGTTCGATCCGCGGATGGTCCTTCGGGTAGCCGCGCGGGGCCGTCTTCAAGACGTCATGGGACTCGACGACGAGGCCGGCCGCCCTGGCAACCGAAACGAGGTCCGCGAGTCGCTCGCCGGATCGGACTGCGGCGACCGCCTCTCGGTAGCGCTCGAGTTGATCCGAGGCCATCTCCCACATGCCGCAGCCGGCGGCCAACCCGTTCGCGTCAAGTTGCACGTAGCCGCCGCCGACCATGGCGCCGATGTTGGTCTTGTACGGGGACTTGTCCCGGCTGAACCGCACATCCCGATAGGGGCGGAAGATCCGGCCCTCGCCCCACTTGCGGCTCCAGCTCGGCGAGCAGCTCCTCCATGGGCGCGCGAACGAGCGTCTCGTAGACGCTCTTGTTCTGCTGCCAGTACGCCCTGGAGTTGTCGGCCTCGAGCCCTTCGAAGAACTCGAGAGCCTCGACCTTCCAACCGCGGAACGTCGTCGCACTTGCCCCCTCGTGACCGGTGCCGGAAGCCTAACGCCGTCTGGCTTGGTTCGCCGAGTCTCGACTGCCGTAGTCTTGGCGAGCACCTTCAACGGTCCGGCGTGGCGCTCACGCCATTCCAGCCTGGTACCGCCGACGAGACGACGGAGAGCTAGGGACATGCCGCTCCGAGGGGAATACGAACCCAGCACATCAGCCTGGTCGCGCAAGCAGACCGAGCTCTACGAGGCGACGAACGGCCAGGAGGGGGGAGATCTTCGCGGCAAGCCCGTGATCGTACTGACCTCGGTCGGCGCCAGGACAGGCAAGCTCCGCAAGACGGCCCTCATGCGCGTCGAACACGAAGGCGACTACGCCGTGGTCGCGTCGCTCGGCGGCGCACCGAAGCATCCCGTCTGGTACTACAACCTCAAGACGAACCCCCGCGTCGACCTGCAAGACGGCGCGACCAAGCGCGACTACATCGCGCGCGAGGTCACGGACGAGGAGAAGGCCGTCTGGTGGGAGCGCGCGGTCGAAGCGTGGCCGGACTACGCGAAGTACCAAACGAAGACTGAACGGCAGATCCCGGTCTTCGTGCTCGAGGCCGTCGAGTAACGCCCGCCTCGATCACCTCTTGCGGCGCGATCCGGCCGCCACGAAGACGAATCCTGCGGGGGAATCGAACCCGCCGGTGAGCGAGGAGGCCGGCTGCTTGAGCGAGCTCGAGCTCTGATCCGGGCGGGACGACGTCTCCGCGTTGGCCGGGCGATCCAGCCGCCGACGCGCGATGCGCTGCAGCTCGTTCTCGACCTGCGAGGCCGTCGGAAGTGTGGAGGCAAGACCGTCGAGCGGGGTAGCAGCGATCGTTCCAGCCATCGCGGTCCTCCTGGTCTGCCCTCCCACGTGCAGTAGTTCACTCACGGTAGCGGCGAGGGGTCCGCTCCGGAAGCGGCACTTGGCTATTCCTCGCTACACCCAACGTCGCAGGTCCCATAGTTCGGAAGTCCGTAGCGTCCGGCCGGGGGACGGGGGCGCTCGATCCGACTAGGAACCCATCAACTCCATCGTCCGTTGGTTGTCGTCGGTGACGACCACGACGCGGTTGCCGGTGGCTACATACAGGACACGGACGTTTACCCCTGCATCGGCGACGCGCCGGGCGATCCGACCCATCGTGCCCGGCTCCGCGGCCTCTCCCACCGGATCGGCGAGGATCGCATCCGCTTCACCCTCGACCTTGACCCCCGCGCTTTCGAGCGCCTGTCGGGCCGCTGCCGCGTCCTTGACGCACAGGTGGATCACCCCGCGGCCCTCCATGCCGAGCCCGCAGAGCCCTTCGATATTGACCCCGGCGTTCCCGAGCGCTTCGCCGATGCGCGCCAGCTCACCCGGACGATCGTCCGTTGAGATCATCAGGTCAGTTGCCATGCTTCCTCCCTCCGACGTTCCGATGGGTCTACGCCCGCCTCGATCGGTTGTCAATCTGAGCCGGGAGCGTAGCGCGAGGCTGAGAGGTACAGTCACATAGGACGGACCGAGTGAAGGAGGACCACATGGCAGAGAAGACAAGCGAGACCCCGATCCTGGATCTGCTCGCGACCATGACGGCTGAGTCGATCGAGGTATCGAACCTCGATGAGCAGGCCCTGATGCTGGTGCGGCTCGCGGCGCTCGTCGCCGTCGATGCACCACCCGCCTCGTACCTGTTGAACCTCGGCGCCGCCAGCGAGATGGGCATCGGCGAGGAACAGGTTCGCGGCGTCCTCGCCGCCGTGGCACCGATCGTGGGCACGACGCACGTTGTGTCGGCCACCGGCAACATCGCCCGTGCGCTCGGGATCGCGATCGAGCTCGCCGACCTAGAGGACGAGTAGTCCCCGGATCTGACGGGCTTGTGCCTTGAGAACACCCCTTCGGGGTGTTCTCAAGGCGTTCTGGGCCCGGATGGATGACGCCCCCTTGGCGGAACTCCCACAGATCGCGTTCGCTGTGAACCTCCCGGCGAGATCAGCTCAGCCGATGTCTCGGCGACGGAAGCCGATCAGCCCGACGATGATGAGGGATGCCGCCATGGCCGTGAGCGCGACGAGCGGAGTGACGGTCCACGCGGTGCCCGGGATCTTGGGCACGTGCGTGAACGGGGAGAGATCCATCACCCACTGGTTGAACCCGAACAGCGGGCCGAACTCACCGAGCAGCACGAACGCCACGAGCGCGACCCAACCGGCAGCGACGAACCGAGGCGCGAGCCCGAACGACGCCACCACGACCCCGGTCACCACGCAGGCAGCCGGCACCTGCGCGAGTGCGCCGCCGAGAACGCCTGCCGCCTGGCCCATGTCGCCGACCTGCGCGCCGTGCGCGAGCCCCGCACCCGCACCGCCGACGGCGATCAACACCGTCGCGCCCAAGATGGCGATCGCGACGTGGCTCGACGCCCAGCTGGTCCGGCCGGTCGCCGTGGCGAGGATCGTCTCCGCCCGCTGACCCGTCTCCTCGGATCGCAGCCGCATCGCCGCCTGAACGCCGAACGCCGACGCGGCCATCGCCATGACGCTCAGGCACACGCGTATGTAGGCATCGACGAGCCCTTGCTCGCCGCCGAGCTTCGTGATGAAGTCCGCCGCCTCCGGGGAGGCGAACTTTCCGATGCTCGACGCGATGTTGCCGAACACGAGACCGAGCAGGGCGAACCCCACGGCCCAGCCGAGCAGACCACCCCGTTGCAGCCGCCAAGCCAGCGCGAGCGGACTGTGCAAGCCCGGCGCGGCGGTCGGCGGGCCCAAACGGTCCGGCACCAGACCCGCCCCCAGGTCGCGCCGCGCGCGAAGGACGTAGGCGCCGGCTCCAACCACGATCGTGAAGGCGAAGGTGATCGAGAGCACCCACCAACGGTTCCCGGCGTATGGCCGGAACTGCTGCCCCCAGCCGATCGGGGACAGCCACGTCAGCCATCGCGGACCGGTCTGATCGGCGGTATCCCCGATCGCCCGCAGGACGTACACGAACCCCAGGAACGCGCACGCGATCCCCGTGGCGCTGCGGGCGCTGCGGGTTAGCTGCGCAGCAAAGCCTGCGGTCGCCGCGAACGCGACCCCGACCCCGGCCCATGCGAGCCCGAACGCGAACGAGCCATCCGCCGGCAGCCCCGCGGCGATCAGCCCGATGGCGGTCAGCGCCGCGAGGGCCAGGTTCATGCCGAGCGCGACGAGCAGCGCCGCGGTGAGGGGGGCGAAGCGTCCGGCCACGGCGGAACCGACCAGCTCCAGCCGCCCGGCCTCCTCTTCGGCGCGGGTGTGCCGAACCACGAGCAGGATGGCTAGCACGGCCACGAAGACCGCGCCGATCCCGCCCATCTTGATCATCGCGATCCCGCCGATGGAGGTTGGGTCGTAGATCCGGCCGTACAACGCCACAAGGGTCTGGGTGCTGTTGAGGCTCACCGCCGCCAGCACCCGCGAGTGGACCGTCGGATACAGGTCGATGCCCGCCGCCCCGGAGCTCGCCGCCGTGACCACGAAGACCGTGATCCATACGGGCAGGAGGATCCGGTCGCGGCGCAGTGCGAGCCGGACGAGGGCGCGCGTGCCCACGAGCCCGCTCACGGCGACCCCGACACCATGGACGAGGCGGACCCGTCGTCGGCGACATCGATCTCGTAATGGCGCAGGAACAGCTCCTCCAGTGTCGGCGGCTGGCTGACCAGACTGCGGATGCCGGCGCCGCTCAAGTGCCGGAATACTCGGTCCAGCGCGCCGGTCTCCACCTGGCAGTGCACCCTGCTGCCCTCGACCTGCAGGTCGTGCACGCCGGGGAGGTCCGCCAAGCCGGCGACCGGACCCGCGAGTTCAGCGGAGACGGATGTATAGGTGAGATGGCGCAGGTCGGCCAGACTTCCGCTCTCCACCGCGCGTCCGGCTCGGATGATCGTCACCCGGTCGCACAGCGCCTCGACCTCCGCCAGGATGTGACTCGCCAAGAGCACGGTCCGCCCCCGTTCCCGCTCTTCCTCGACGCACTCGCGGAACACGGTGGCCATGAGTGGGTCGAGGCCCTCGGTCGGCTCATCGAGGATCAGCAGCTCGACATCCGAAGCCAGCGCGGCGATCAGCGCCACCTTCTGCCGGTTCCCTTTGGAGTAGGCCCGTCCCTTCTTCGTGGGGTCCAGATCGAACCGCTGCAGGAGCATCGTCCGCCGCCCCGCGTCGAGTCCGCCGCGCAGCCGTCCCAACAGGTCGATCACCTCGCCGCCCGTGAGGGTCGGCCAAAGCGAGACGTCGCCCTGGACGTAGGCCAGTCGTCGATGCAGCTCGGCGACGTCGCGCCAGGGGTCGCCGCCCAGAAGTCGCGTCGTGCCGCCATCCGCCCGCACGAGCCCCAGCAGGATGCGGATGGTCGTGGTCTTGCCGGCGCCGTTCGGGCCGAGGAAGCCGTGCACCTCCCCCGAGGCGACAGCGAGATCCAGTCCGTCGAGCGCCCTGGTCCTGCCGAAGGACTTCCGCAGAGCTCTGATCTCGATCGCCGTTTCCATGCTCCCATAGTGCACCGGATCCTCAGATCGCGGCGCGCTTGCTAGTCTCCGGCGCGTCGGAGACGAAAGGGGAACGCTGACATGGCCCAGAACGGTTCAAGCGGGCGCCGGCTCGGGGGTGGAGCGATCGCCTCGCTTACCGGGGTCGGGCTGCTGCTCATCTTCATGTTCCAGAACACGGAGGATGTCCGGCTCGACTTCCTCTTCTGGAGCTTCACCTGGCCGCTTTGGCTCCTCACGCTGGCCTCCGCGCTCCTCGGGGCGTTGGTGTGGTTCGGACTGGGCGTGATGCGTCGTCACCGGCGCCGCAAGGAGCGCCGCCAAGACCGACGAGGCTGACCTTCAACCAGGATGTCCGTCGCTCGGCGCTCTTTGAGGCTCGGCCGCGGTATCCGAAGGTTCGTGAACGGGAGGGATCGGAGATGCAGAAGCGGAACCTGATCGTCGTAAGCATGATGGTGCTCGTCGTGCTCGCCTCGGCGTGCTCGGGCTCCTCGTCACCGTCACCCTCGGCATCGCCGTCAGCCGACGCGTACTGCGCGCAGGTGCAGGCCGTGAAGGACTCGTTCAACGCACTGGTCGGCACCGACATCGTGTCAGAAGGAACGGACACGCTCAAGACGCGCTTCGACGCGTTCACCGCCGACCTGACGTCACTGAAGACGTCCTCGAGCGAGGAGTTCTCAACCGAGTTCGACGCCGTGCAGACCTCGGTCGATCAGCTGAAGACGGTCGTGGACGACGCCGACTCCGCCGGGGTTGCGAAGACGGCAGCGCAGTTCCTGGTCGGCCTCGGCAGCCTTAAGACGTCGGTGACCGCCCTGTTCACGGCCGTGGACCAGAAGTGCGGTGGCTAACCTGGAGCATCAGCCCGTGAGCGACGCGCCCGATCCCGCCCCAAAGGGACCGCCGGAGGAACGCCTCGCCCGACGTCTCGAGACGAGTCCCACGCCGCGACGCTCGGCGGCCGCGGCGGCGCTCCACGAGCTCGCCGAGGTCGACCGCGCCGTGTATCGGGCGATCGCGGGCACGCCGACCCCCACGCTGGACGAGCCGCTGCGACGGCTCTCGGGTCTCGCGAACCACTCGAAGCTGTGGCTCGGCGCCGCAGGCGCACTCTTCGTGCTCGGCGGGCGGACCGGTCGTCGTGCTGCCGTGACCGGCGTGCTCGCGATCGGCATCAACTCGGCACTCGTGAACTTACCGATGAAGTTCGCGAGCGGACGCGAGCGCCCGGACCGTGATTCGGCGGGCGTCCCGGCGGAGCGATGGGTGCCGATGCCGACGTCGACCTCGTTCCCCTCGGGGCACTCGGCGTCCGGGTTCGCGTTCGCCGGGGCCGTGGCCGGCTCGATGCCCGGCCTCGCGATCCCGCTCCGCGGCCTCGCCGCCGCCGTTGCGTACTCGCGCGTGCATACCGGGGTGCACTACCCTGGCGACGTCGTCGCGGGGTCGCTCGTCGGCGCCGCGATCGGGGAGGCGACGTCACTCGTCGGTCGGGCCTTACGCCGTCGCCGGGCGCGGACGGCCTCATAGCTCCGTGGAGGAAGGTCCCGTCGGTCCCTCGCCGTCCCCTCCCTCCGCTGGGATACAGTGCCCATACTTGGGACGACATCGATGCTTCCCTGATGTTCGTCACGTTGGAGCGGGAGGGGTCAGGTGAGCGAGCGAACCACCGGCTCTAGCGAAGAGGCCGCGTTCGATCAGAGACTCGCCATCCTGCTCGCGATGGCGATGTTCGTGCTCGTGTTCGACACGTCGTTGATGAACGTGTCGATCTCATCCGTGGTCCACGATCTGGACACCACCGTCAGCAGTGTCCAATCAGCGATCGCGCTCGAGGCGCTCGTTTCGGCGGCCTTCATCTTGATCGGCAGTAAGGTCGGCGATCTCATCGGCCGCAAGCGCGCCTACATCCTCGGTCTCCTCGGGTACGCAGTGGGCGCACTTGCGATGACCGTCGCACAAAGCGTGACCGCGATCGTCGTGTTTTGGGCTTTGATCGGCGGCCTCGGAGCGTCGCTGTTGATGCCTGCGATGCAGTCACTGATCCACGGCAACTTCGAAGGCGAGGCGCAGAAGAAGGTCTATGCGCTGGTCGGCGCCTCGGCAGCCGTCGCCGCAGCGGTCGGGCCATTGCTCGGCGGCTTCATCACCACGTACCTGTCGTGGCGAGTCGGGTTCCTGCTGGAGCTCGTGATCATCGCGATCGTGTTGCTAGGTTCCGGGCGCATCCACGACGTGCCGTACACGGGACCTCGTGACGTCGACAAGATCGGCGCGGTCTTGTCGGTCCTCGGTATGGGCGGCATCGTGCTGGGTATCCTCGCGTGGCAGGAAGGCGGGGATGCCGTGGCCGAGCTCCTGATCGTCGGGGCGGTGGGGCTGGGATCGCTCGCCTGGTGGCTCTTGCGCCGTAAGCGCGAGGAGAAGCCGATCCTGCTCGACCCGGACCTGTTCCGATCGAAGATGTTCAGGTTCGGGATCTCCGGACAGATGCTCCAGAACATCGCGCTGGGCGGAACGATGATCGTGCTGCCGATCTTCCTGCAGATGGTGCTCGAGTACAACGCCATGCAGACGGGTCTCTCCCTGGCTCCGCTCTCGCTCACGATGTTCGCAGTGGCCGTGCTCGCCGGGAAGAAGGCGGGAACGCGGCGGCCGAGCAAGATCATCCGGTCGGGCTTCGCCCTCCTGTCGATCGGCATGCTGTTCTTGATCGCGATCGTGCCTCAAGCCGACTCCGGCTGGTACCTCTCCATCCCGTTGCTGATCGCGGGAGCCGGACTCGGCCTGTTGGTGTCCCAGCTCAACAACTACACCCTGTCGCCGATCTCGGATGAACGGGTCAGCGAGGCCGCCGGTGTGAATTCTGCGAGCGGCTCGTTCGGGCTCTCGTTCGGCCTGGCCTTCGCTGGGGCGATCATGCTGGCGACCCTTTCGATCACGTTCACGAACATGGCGCAGTCGAGCGCGGTGCTCGCGCCGGCCGAGCAGGAGCAGGTCGCAACCGCGCTCGAGGACGACGCCGAGGTGATGAGCAACACCCAACTGGAGGAGCAGCTGGTGGGACAGCCCGCAGACGTCCAGGCGGAAATCATCCGGATCAACACGGAGGCACGTCCCTTCGCGCTACAGGTCGCGCTGCTCGTGCCACTTCTCGCCGCGCTCCTCGGGTTGGCTACCTCGTTCCGGATGATGCGACTGTCCGATCCGACACCATCGAGCTCCGATGGAGGCATGGTCTTAGGCTGACGACTCAGCTCGCGACTAGGCGACCGGTTCCCGTCGTCGTGTGGCGAGCCAACGCGCGTATGACGTCGACCCCCGGAGATCGAGCGAGAGCGGCGGTGGATCTCGGAACAACGACTCTGCGGTAGCGTCCAGCGCCGCTCGGAGCATGTCGGAGGCTCCGCCGGCCTCGAGGCCGAGCGACCACCACGCGCCCTCGCTGACTCCGACCTCGGTGAGCTCGACCGTACACCCGGGCGGTTCGGCTTCGCTCACCGGTCGTTCCACCACACCTTCCCCGGCGACGCGGAACGAACGCCGGCGGCGCCTCTTTCGAAGCGTGAGCCAGCCTGGTGCGTCGGCGGGCGGCAGCCCGCGTGCGTCGAGAGGGAAGGTCCACTTCTCCCAGATCTCGAGGCTGCCCCGGCCGCCTCCGGGGATCGCCAGCTCCCCCGGGCTTCCTCGGAAGGCCTTCAGGTCGAGCTGTAGGGCACCCTTGATCTTCACTCCGAGCTCGCCACTCGAGGGATAGATGAGGTAGCGGTCTTCTCGGATCTCCTCGGCGCAGGGACCCAGCCACCCGATCATCGCCTCCGGGACGCGGCCTGGATAGATCCAGCGCACCTCGAGCGTCCTGGACCCACCCTCGAGTTTCGAGGGAGCCCTCCGGTCGGCGCCTTCCTCATGAGTCTGCACCTCACGCGGCCGCTCAGAACGGCGTCGGGATGTGCCGCAACGGCAGGTCGGGATCCACGTAGCCGCGGGCCCCCTGCCGCTTGGGCAGCGTGACGTCTCGAGGCGCGAGCGGCTCGTACGGGACCTGGCTCAGCAAATGGCTGATGATGTTCAGCCGGCCCCGCTTCTTGTCGTCGGTGCGAGCGATGTACCAGGGACCCCATGCCGTGTCGGTCGCTGCGAACATCGCGTCCCTGGCGCGGGAGTAGTCGTACCAGCGGCTGTAGGACTTCAGGTCCATGTCCGAGAGCTTCCAGACCTTCCGCGGGTCGTCGATGCGGCTCTCCAGGCGCCGGGTCTGCTCGTCCGGGCTCACTTCCAGCCAGTACTTCAGGAGCAGGATCCCTGACTCGACCATCGCCTTCTCGACCGCGGGCACCTGGTCCAGGAACCGCTCGGTCTGCTCCTTCGTACAGAAGCCCATCACCGGCTCCACGCCCGCGCGGTTGTACCAGCTGCGGTCGAAGATCACGACCTCGCCGGCGGCGGGGAAATGCCGGATGTAGCGCTGCACATACATCTGCGACTTCTCGCGATCGGTCGGAGCGGCCAGGGCAACGACACGGAACACACGCGGGCTTACCCGCTCGGTGATCCGCTTGATCGTGCCGCCCTTGCCGGCCGTGTCACGTCCCTCGAAGACGATGCAGACCTTGGCTCCCGAGGACTTGACCCACTCCTGCATCGCGACAAGCTCGCCGTGCAGACGCTGCATCTCGCGCTCGTATCCCTTGCGCTTCATCTTCGGCGGTGAGCCGCCCTCTGCCTGCTCTTGCGACACGGCTGACGCAGGCGTCTCGGGGTCGTGCTGCGACTTCTTCGACTTCTTCGACTTCTTCTTACCCATGTGCTCTCACCTCCGATGTGTGCGGTGAACTCGGTCGCGGTGTGCTCACTTGACGGGCTCCGGTAGGGCACGCGAGGGAGCTACCGCCCGCTGTGGATCGACGACGGCCGCTTTCGGGCGTCGGCGGCGGATCCACTTGCCGCCCTCGATGACTACGGGAAGCACCAAGGCGAGCCCGATGCTGGCGAGCCATTGCGGACCCGTGAGCGAAGTGGTCAGCAGTCCCGACTGCAGCCTGGGGAGCTGCGTCGCCAGGAAGATCAGCGAGATGGGCACCAGCGAGATCGCGAGGGCCTTGAGGATCGGGGCGGTCAACCCGCTCGTCGGGTCGCGGCGGTTGGTCAGCGCGTTGAACACCGTTCCCAGGCCCATCACCGCGAACGTCATCGTCATAGAGATGCTCGCGTGTTCGGCGCTCGGCTTGTCCGGTCCCCAGACGAGCGGCACCAGCGCGGCGAGGAACAGGACGGCTGCGTACAGGAGCCAGAACGCGACCGCGGTCCGGTTGGTGATCGGGAGCTTGGGATCCCGCGGCGGCCGGTGCATCACGTCGGGGTCTCCGGGGTCCACGGCGATGATCACCACGCCGAAAGCGGTCGCGAAGAACAGCAGGTACAGCACCATCGACGGGGTCAGTGCTACCCCCTCGTTGATGTTGAAGGCCGTGGCGGCGACGAAGAGCATCACCAAGGACAGTAGCTGGGTCATCTGGAAGCGGACGTATGAGACGACCTTGTCGTAGACCCGGCGACCGATCTCGACGGCATGTACGAGCGTGCCGAAATTGTCGTCGGTCAGGATCATCCGCGCGGCCTGCTTGGTGACCTCGGCTCCGCTGCCCATGGCCACGCCGATATCCGCCTGCTTCAACGCAGCGGCGTCGTTCACCGCGTCGCCGGTCATCGCGACGATCAATCCCTGCTCCTGCATCGACCGGGCCAGCCGCAGCTTGTCCTCCGGCGAGACCCGGCCGAACACGTGCAGTTCGGGCAGGCGCCGGGCGAGCTCCTCGTCGGAGAGCGTCTCCAGTTCGCTGCCACTGATCGCGCCCGGCCCCAATCCGAGCGTCTCCCCGATGGCCTGGGCGGTGACGGCATGGTCGCCGGTGATCATCCGCACGTCGATGCCCGCCCCCAGCGCCGTCTGGACCGCGCCTTTCGCCTCGGCGCGGAGTGGGTCGATCATCCCCACCATGCCGACGAATGCGAGGTCGTGCACGAGCGACATCGGATCGTTCGTCATCGCCTGTGACTCGCCGTCATCGATCAGTCGAGCGGCGAACGCGAGCACCCGGAGGCCCTTCTCGCCCATGCGCTCGTTGGCTTCGTCGATACCCGAACGAGCCTCGTCGATCGGTACCTGCGAACCGCTCAGCGGACGGCCCGACTGGGTACAGCGGGCCAGCACGACATCCGGGCCGCCCTTGACCAGCTGGATCGTGTGCTCGACGCCGTCGACCGGTATCCGATGGAACGTGGCCATGAACTTGTAGTCGGAGTCGAACGGCACCTCGGCGATGCGCGGGTACGCATGCCGCGTCTCTTCGGCGCCGACTCCGAGCTTGGCCGCCAGAACGACCAGCGCCGCCTCGGTCGGATCGCCCACCACGGATCCGTCGTCGGCCACGGTCGCGTCGCTGTCGAGGCACAGACCGAGCGCCAGCCGCGTGAAGTCGGGGACCGGGACACCGGCCACCGAGGTGACGGCGCCCGTCTTCCCGTAGCCCTCGCCCCCGACCGCGAACCAGGCGCCGTTCGCGTAGATCGTCGAGACCATCATCTGGTTCATGGTGAGCGTGCCGGTCTTGTCGGTGTTGATGGCGCTCGTGGCCCCGAGCGTCTCCACGTCGCTGAGGTTCTTGACGACGGCCTTGGACTCGGCCAGCTGTTTCGCGCCCAGGGATAGCAGGCCGGAGACGAACGCCGGAAGACCGGTGGGGATCGCCGAGATGGCCATCGCAGTACCGAGCAGGAGGAGCTGCTGGGCTTCCATGCCTCGCGCCAGCCCGACGACCACGATGAAGGCGACCGCTGTCCACGCGATGATGCCTAGCACTTTCGTCAGGGAGTCGAGCTCCTTCTGCAGCGGCGATCGGGTCCGCGTGACCGAGGTCAGCATCGTGGCGATCTGGCCCATCTGGGTCTGCATCCCCGTCGAGGTCACGACGATCGATCCCGTACCGCGCGTGATCGACGTGTTCTGGAACAACATGTTGGATCGGTCGCCGATCGCGACATCGCCCGCCGGGAGGACGTTCGCGTCCTTGGCCACTGGGGCACTCTCCCCGGTGAGCGCCGCCTCCTGGGCCTCCAGCGTCGCCGAGCTGATGATCCGGCCGTCCGCGGGGACGATGTCGCCGGCCTCCAACTGAACGATGTCCCCGGGGACGAGGTCGACGGCCGGGACGAGCGCAACCGCACCGTCGCGCAGCGCCTTCGCCTGCGGGACCTGCATCTTCGACAGGGCGTCGACGCTCGCCCGCGCCTTGAGCTCCTGCCTGGCGCCCAGGATAACGTTGAAGGTGATCAGCAACGCGACGATGATGCCGGTCGACACCTGCCCGATCAGGAAGCTCACGATCGTGACGGCGATCAGCATGATGTTCATCGGATCGCGCAGCTCCTGCAGCGCGATCGCCCACATCGAGGGCGGCTTCTCTCCTGTGATCTGGTTCGGCCCGTACGTGGAGAGCCGGGTCGCCGCCTCGGCGACCGTCAGGCCCGAAGTCGCGTCCGACCCGACCGCCGCCACGACGTCCGAAGACTCGCGCGCGTACGGTGCTGTCACCGATCGATCGGTGGCCTCGGCCGGTGCTTCCTCCTCGACAGCCATCGCTCCCTCCTCAGCTCCTCTCCGAACCGCGCCGCCACACGATCCCGATGAGGCTACCCTCAACGCCGGAAACGTCATCACCCCAGTGACGGGGTGCCAGCGAACCTAACCGGTCCGAGGGGGGGTCGATTGAAGCTCACGGCGGTGCCCGGCGTGAAGGTCCTCCGCACGTACGAGCGGGCTTGGCTCACGAAGGACGTGGTGGCAGGACTCGTCCTGACCGCCCTGCTGGTGCCGCAGGGCATGGCGTATGCGGAACTCGCCGGTCTCCCACCGATCACGGGCCTGTACACGTCCATCCTGTGCCTGACCGCATACGCGCTGGTGGGACCCTCGAAGATCCTGGTCCTCGGTCCCGACTCGTCGCTCGGTCCGATGATCGCCGCGACGATCCTTCCCCTCGTCGGGGCAAGCGGCGATCCCGCGAAGGCCGTCGCGTACGCCTCGGTGCTGGCCCTGCTCGTGGGCGCGATCATGCTGCTGGCCGGGGCCGCGAAGCTCGGCTTCATCGCCGACCTCCTGTCGAAACCGACGCAGATCGGGTACATGAACGGCCTCGCCCTCACGATCCTCGTCGGTCAGCTCCCGAAGCTGTTCGGGTTCTCCGTGGACGCGGATGGCTTCATCCCGGAGTTGAAAGCCTTCGTCCACGGTGTCATCAACGGCGAGACCGTGGCGGCAGCGTTGGCCGTGGGGGTGGGTTCACTCGTCCTGATCCTCGTCCTGCAGCGCGCGATGCCGAAGATCCCGGCGGTGCTCGTCGCCGTCGTTTTGGCGATCCTTGCGGTCAACGTGTTCGACCTCACCGCGAAGGGCGTGTCGGTGGTCGGACCGCTGCCGAGCGGCTTCCCTCCGTTCACGATCCCGCACGTTTCGTTCTCGGACCTGTCCCGACTCCTCGCCGGCGCGTTCGGCATCGTGTTCGTCGCGCTCGCGGACACGATCTCCACTGCGTCGGCGTTCGCGTCGCGCGCAGGCCAACGGGTGCACGGGAACCAGGAGATGATCGGGATCGGCGCGGCGAACGTGGCCGCCGGGTTCTTCCAAGGGTTCCCGGTGAGCACGAGCGGTTCGCGGACCGCGGTCGCCGAGCAGGCGGGGGCGAAGACGCAGGTCGCGGGCCTCGTAGGTGCCGGCGCGATCGTGCTGCTGCTGGTGGCCGTTCCCGGGCTCCTAAGGAACCTGCCGCAGCCGGCATTGGCGGCCATCGTGATCGCGGCGTCCCTGTCCCTCGCCGACGTCCCCGCGGTCGTCCGGCTCTGGAAGCAGCGGAGGACCGAGGCATGGCTCTCTCTGGCCGCGTTCCTCGCGGTCACGCTCCTCGGCGTCCTGCCCGGGATCGCAGTCGCGGTGGCGCTCTCGATCCTCAACGTGTTCCGCCGTGCCTGGTGGCCGTACCAGGCGATCCTCGGGGATACACCCGACCTCCCCGGCTTCCACGACGTCGCCAATCACCCGGAAGCGGCCACGACGCCCGGGCTCATCCTGTTCCGATTCGACGCGCCCCTGATCTTCGCGAACGCCCGGACCTTCCGCGAGCAGGTCACCCAGGTCTCAGAGCAGCCGGACGTGCGCTGGATCGTGATCGCCTCCGAGCCGATCACCGATGTCGACACGACGGCCGCCGACATGCTCCAGGAGCTCGATGCCTGGTTGAACGACCGAGGGATCTCACTGGTCTTCGCGGAGATGAAGGATCCGGTACGCGACAAGATCAACCGCTACGAGCTCACCCGTACGATCGATCCCACGCACTTCTATCCGACGATCCGCGCGGCGGTGCAGGCGTTCGACGCGCTCGATACGGGCCGCGCGGACGGGGGGGCCTGACGACCTGGCTCACGCTACGAGCTGAGGACGGTGGGTCGCCCGAGCGCGGTCCGCCAGATGTTCCGCGTCGCCGACCTCCAACCCATGGCCCGCGCCGCCGGCGAGTAGCCGATCGCGTGGGTGGGGAGCCGGACCCTCAGCGCCTTCTCCCTGACCGAGAACACCAGGGGGGGCTCCATCTCGAGCGTCTCGCCGTCGAGCCCGACGTCGATCGGCGCTCCGGATGACACCTCGAACGTCGGGGTCGACCACGACCCGAGGCCGCCGAACCTCTCCGGATGGCCGGTGGCGAGCGCCGCCAAGAACGCCGCCGCTTCCTTGTCGCCTCGGATCTCGAGCGTGACGACGCCGAGCCGGCCGGTATCGATGCGCGGACGGCTGCCCATCGTCGCGAGCGTCGACCCGTACGGATTGTTGGAGACCTGGATCACGTGGGCCCCCCGACGGGGCTCACCGTCCCGTCCCGCGAACCGGAGATCGAACGGCTCGGTG
Source organism: uncultured Actinomycetes bacterium (assembly GCA_963695975.1). Taxonomy (GTDB): domain Bacteria; phylum Actinomycetota; class UBA4738; order UBA4738; family HRBIN12; genus JBBQVZ01. The sequence goes on from CAVOIB010000005.1 coordinate 94,330, forward strand.
TCGGGAGCGAGCACCGTCGGCAGCGTGGCCAGGGTGGTGTCGACCTTGGCGTCCCGATACTCGGGCGATCGCACGATGGCCGCGTACAGGCCGAGCGACACGTTGTTCACGAAGATCCTCCCGTTGACCTCGGCGAGGTCCATCGGCCGCTCCCTCGCTTCCCCGAACGCGTCGAGCGCTCCCACCACGTCGTCCCGATCCAGCCCGAGATCGAGCGCGAGATGATTGCGGGTCCCCGCGGGGACGACCACCATCGGAACCCCTCGTTCGGCGGCGATGCTCGCGACGAGCGCTTGCGACCCGTCGCCGCCGGCCATTCCGATCACGTCGGCCCCGTCATCCACGGCTCGGCGCGCCAGGTCGAGCATGTCGTCGCCCGGTTGGAGGACCACGGGCTCGATACCCCGCTTCCGACACTCGTCCACCAGGTGGAAGCGCTCCGCCTTCCCGCCTCCGGACTTCAGGTTCATGATCAGGACCCCATGGGTCGCCGGACCGACGGGAACGCCCGGCGTCTCGCTCTCCTTGAGGGCCCGCACGTTGCGACCGAGGGCGAACCGCGAGAGGGCGACGGCGAGCAGCAGCAGCACCAGGCGAACGAGCAGGGATACCGGACCTCCGCCCTCCCTGGCGACCCCCACGAAGACGAACCCCGTGAGCGCGGCGAGGCCGATAAGGACCGCTATCGCCCTGCGGCCGCCGACGCGTGTCAGCGCGTACCACGCGGCGAGCGCGGCCGCGGCGAGCAACACGAGCTGTGCCGCTAGGCGCGGGATATCGTCGACGACCGCCACGACCGTCGCCACGACGACCAGGGCGCCGAGGACCATCGCGCCCGCTGCGGCCAGTCGTTGCCTGATGTCTGGCTTCTCGGAGGATGAGCGCATCGTGGCAAGCCTAGAACGCTCGCAGGCACGCCGTCAGTCCGCCCGGTCGGCGGCGGCACCCATGAACGCGAGGGTGAGCAACCCAACCCCGGCACCGACGCACAGTCCTGCGATCACGTCGCTGAGCCAGTGCGCGAGCAGATAGGTCCGGCTCCACGCCATCGCGACCGCCAGCGCCGCGGCGATCACCGCCGGGCCGGCGCGCCTGCCGGTGGGAACGAGGAGGCCGACGACTAGGACGGCCGTCACCGCGGCGAACGCCGCGTGACCCGAGGGGTAAGACGATCGGGACGCCTCGATGAGCGCGCCCGGCGGCCTGGGGCGATCGACGGCCGCCTTGATGAGGCTGTTCGTGGCCCAAGACGCCAGCTCGCCGATGAGCAGCACGGTGATCGCACGCCGGCGCTGGTCGCGCCAGAGGACGAGTCCGGCGCCGGCGACGATCAACCAGCTGAGCGGGACCCGTCCGAGCGGATCGAAGACGTGCTTCGCGAGGAACGTCATCGGAGGACGCCTCATCTCTGTCATGACGTCCGCCCAGGCGCTGTCGATCCCGAAGGGTGCTGGGTGGCGTGCGACGGCGACCGCGCCGACGACGACGAGAACGAGCAAACCTGTCCCGACGGCCGCCGTGCTTCTCGGGTGGGCTGGTCGGTACCGCTTCCCGTTCGTCAGGCGGAGTTTCGCAGAGGGAGTCTCCGCCGACATCGACCAAGGATAGCCGCCCACCTGGGAGCGTCAGAGGCCACCTTCCGACTTGATCCGCCCCTGCTTGACGGCTGCCTGCATCGCCTCGTAGTCCTGCTGGTTCTGGTCTGCGTAGCTGAACGCGAACTCGGCGATGGCCTCGTCGAAGACCGACGACTTGCCCAGGTACGAGGCGATCGCGATCCGGTCGCCCGATCCTGTGATCTAGTCACGCACCGGCCGTCGGCGGTCCTCGCATCACTGCGCCAGGATCTTCGCCTTCCGCTGTTCGAACTCCGCGTCGGTTGCCTCAGGGGGACTCGGTCTCGGCCGCTGGGACGCCTTCAGACGGGACCCGGTCGCGCCCGACCCACATCCACACCGCCGAGGCGAGTCCGAAGACCGCGAGCAGCAGGAACCACCGTTGGTCGCCGACCCGCTGGGCGATCGCGCCGCCGAGGGCCGGCCCGATCAACCCCGACACGGCCCAGACCAGCGTGAGGAGCGCGCCGACGACGGCCACGTTGAAACCGCGCTCCTTCGCCCCGAGCACGCCGATCGGGAACGTGAACGAGATCATCACACCGGTGGTCACGCCGACCGCTGCCAGGAACGCGCCCGTTGCTACGGCACCGTCCCCTATCGCACCCAGAAGCACGCAGGCGGCGTACAGGACGCTCCACATCGCTGCGGCGCGCACGCTCGCATAACGCTCGGCGCGTGCGGATGCGATCGCGCTCGACCCCACGAACAGGATCGACGCCCCGGAGAAGATCAGCCCGATCTGCGCGGCATCGAACCCGAGCTCATCCAAGCGCAGTGGGATCAGCAGGTCCGCGCTCAGCCACATCATCGCGACCGCAAGTGACAGTACGAGGCTCGTCAGCATCAGATGATCGGCGCGTGCGGCGCGCAGCATCTCGCGAAGCGGTGGGCTCGGCTCGACCAGCCGCCCCTCGGGAGAAGGCACCAGGATCAGCAGCACCAGCATCAACCCGTTCAGCACCGCCAGCAGCACGAACGTCGCGCCGGCGCCGTACCGCACCCCGAGCCATCCCGCGATCGAGGGGCCTACCAGCGCGCCGACCCCCGCGACGGTGGTAGTGAAGGCAAGCGCGCGCGCCGCCGACCGGCCGGCCGACGCGTGCAGCCACGCCGTACCGGTCACCCACATCGTGCCGAGGCCCGCCCCGAACAGCAGGCGGCCCAGCAACAGTTCCGCGAAAGGGCCCGACAATCCAACGAGCAGGTTGCCCATCGTGAGCGCGACGATCCCCCACAGCGTGAGCGTTCGAACGGCCAACCGGCCACTGAGCGCTCCGGCGGGCAGGCACACGAGCAGGATGCCCAGGCTCGCCACCGTCAGGATCAGCGAGGTCGCGACGTCCGTCAGGCCGTAGGCATCCTGATAGGTGGGCAGGAGCGGAGCGATGCCCGCCCATCCCAGCTCGGCCACGAAGATCGCGGCGAACAGCAGCAGGACGATCGATCGGCGCATGACAGCAGCTTCGCACGGTCTCGGTCGATCCGTTCGTGGGTGTTCTCAGTACTCGTGGAACTGTGAGAGCGGGAGGTTCCCGCGAGTGCTCCCCTCAGTCGGACGGCTTCTCCCAGACCGACACGTGTTTGCGACTATCGTTCGTGAAGGGCTCACGGTCCCACCCGCTCCAACGCTCGCGCAGCCTCATCCCGGCAAGCTGCGCCATCAGGTCGAGCTCGGATGGCCACACGTACCGGAAGGGCATCGAGACGCGCTCGAGCGCGCCGTCCACGTCCTCGAGGTGATGGGAGATCAGTCCTTGATTCGCGACGTCGTACTCGTCGATCCCCCAGGAGCTCGCGCTTGCGTGGAAGACTCGGAAGGTCTCACCAGGCGGGAGCCGCTGTAGTTCCGGGATCATCACCTCGATGACGAAACAGCCGCCGAGTTCGAGGTGCGCCGCGACGTTGCGGAAGCACGCGACCTGTGCCGCCTGGGTCGTCAGGTTCATGATCGTGTTGTAGACGAGATACGCGAGCGAGAACGACCCGTCGACCGCGGTCGTCGCGAAGTCGCCGATCGTCACGGCGATCGCTTCGCCGCCGGGCTTCGCGCGTAGCCTGTCGGCCATAGCCTTCGACAGCTCTATCCCGTGCACCGGCACACCGCGATATGCGAGCGGGAGCGCGATCCGGCCGGTCCCGATCCCGAGCTCGAGCGCGCGTCCGCTCCCGACGATCTCGGCCAGGAAGTCGACGACGGGGTCGACGGCCGTTGCGTCGAACATGTCCGCCGTCGACTCGTCGTACCTCGCGGCGCTGCGCTCGTTGAAGTAGCCATCCTCGTCGTTCACGGTCTCCGAGAGTACTCACGTGGGAGGAGGACGACGCGGTCGCCGTGTGCGTCCGTGTATCGCCGTCGCTGCTTCCTTCCGACCCGTTGGAGGCTCCTGTCGCGGCCGCCTCGGGAACCGCACCTGTGAGCCGACGACGCACGAGCGTCACGAGGTGCCGCCTTCTAGGATGTCGGAGGCTGATGCGAACATCCGCTCGTGTCGAACGAGGGCACGATCCTGCACGCGGACGCCGACTCCTTCTACGCGTCGGTCGAGCAGCGGGACGACCCGAGGTTGAGGGGCCGCCCCGTCATCGTCGGCGGCGGCGTGGTGCTGGCCGCAAGCTACGAGGCCAAGGCGTACGGCGTGCGAACGCCGATGGGCTACGTTCAGGCTCGACGGCTATGCCCTGAAGCCATCGTCGTCGCGCCGCGCATGGACGCGTACAGCGCCGCGAGCAGGGCGATGTTCGAGGTGTTCAACGAGACGACGCCGTTCGTGGAAGGGCTCTCGATCGACGAGGCGTTCCTGGAGGTCGGGGGCCTCTGGCGCATCTCGGGCACGCCGACGCAGATCGCAGTACGCCTGCGCCGCGAGCTCCTCGAGAGGGTCGGGCTTCCCGTGACGGTCGGCGTGGCTCGGACCAAGTTCCTCGCGAAGGTCGCGAGCGGGGTCGCCAAGCCCGACGGCCTGCTCGTCGTGCCCATCGATGGCGAGCTGGAGTTCCTCCATCCGCTCTCCATCGAGCGCCTGTGGGGTGTCGGACCGGTCACGGCGAAGAAGCTCCGCGATCGATCGATCACCACCGTCGCGGAGGTTGCGCAACTCGGCGAATCCTCCTTGGTGCGGATCTTGGGGCGCGCCGCCGGACGGCATCTCCACGCGCTCGCTCACAACCGTGATCCTCGGCGGGTCGACGTCGGCCGGCGGCGGCGCTCGATCGGAACCCAGCGGGCCCTCGGCCGAAGACCGAGGTCACCGGAGACGCTCGACGCCGACCTCATCGCGCTGGTGGATCGCCTGGGGCGCAGGCTTCGATCGGCGCACCGCTTCTGCCGAACCATCGTGCTCCGCCTCCGGTTCGACGACTTCACCCGAGCGACTCGGTCGCACACGCTGCCCGAAGCGACGGCCGACACGGAGACCATGCTCGCAGCCGCGAGAGCGCTGCTGACCGCTGCCCTGCCGATGATCAAGGATCAGGGCATCACGCTGATCGGCGTGAGTTTCACCAACCTCCAGGACGACGGGGCGATCCAGCTCGCCTTGCCGTTCGATGGCGCGCTCGGATCTTCCATCGATGCCACGCTCGACTCGGTGCGCGACCGGTTCGGATCGTCGGCCATCACGCGCGGTGTCCTGCTGGGCCGCGGTGAGGGCCTTCGGGTTCCCCTCCTCCCTGACTGATCGTGGTTCCGCATCACCTCGTTCCAGAGGTGCCACCGCTTCGGAGCGCGAACCGAACGACCGGGGTCTTGACTTTGCCGACTACGTCAGTCGTCCCATCGGACGACGATCCCCTCGATGCCGGGTAGGGGCAAGAACGCCGAGGGCTCGAGGCAGATGGCGCGCGTCGTGAAGAGTTGGCCACGTGGAGGTGTGAGTCTCGAAGAGGCTATCGGGCGACCGGTCTCACTCGAGGGCCGGCGCGGCCTGGTAGCTCTCGGGGAGCGCCGTTCCGGTGTCGCTGGAGTCGACCTCGACGATCTCGTCGCGCATCGGACCGAGTACGCGGAGCAGCCCCTGCTGCTCGGCCTCTGGGACGTTGAACTCGGTGGTCGCTAGGCCCTCGAAGAGCGACGAGTGGTCCACGTCAAAGGCAAGGGCGAGATGAAGACTTGGTTGTTGGAAAGGCTAGTTGGTTGATGCGCGCCCTGCGACACACGCAAGCCGACGATGGCAACGGACTGCCTGACGGCGATCTACGGGGTGTCACGCTCGTAGACGCGCAGATCCCACACGAGGCGACGGTGCTGCCGGGCCCGTGGACGGAAGCCCGCCCCGACGATGCGAGCTTCGATCGCGGCGAGGTCGTGAACGAACACCCGGAACCCACGGAACTTCTTCGCTCGTAGCGCATACCAGCCGTTCCCCAGCCAACAGAAGATCCGGTTGTACAGGCCCATCGGTCCGCGATCGATCGGGGCCGTAAGCGCGAAGACGCTTCCGGCCGCACTCAACGTATTCGCCAGCAGGGCGTCAGCCGAGGGATAACAGCACACGACGCGGTTCAGCACGACGACGTCGGACCTCGGCAGGGTGGCGTGGGACCCATCGCCGACCTCGAAGGCGGCGCGCTCGGCCAGGCCGCGCTCGTCCGCAAGGGCACGAGCATTCGCGATGGCGCCGGCACCGAGGTCGAAGCCCGACACAGTTCGCGCACCGTGCCCGAGGGCGGCTAGGGCGAGATCGCCGGTGCCGCACCCGACGTCGAGCACACTGCGACCCTCTAGGCCCGTTTCGTCCAGCACGCTGAGGAGTGCGGCGGTGATGGCAGCGGCCGTCTCTCGCTTCCGCGCCCTCTTCGCGTTGATGGCTGCCCACTCGTCGAAGCAGCAATCGGGAACCTCGTCTGGCATGGCGTGAGTGTCGCCTGCCATACGTCGGGCGTCCACTCCGCACACAGAGTCTGGGTGATCAAGCTGCCGTCATCGAGCGACCTTCATGGGTGGGCAATCGCTAGCTGCAGGAGCCGGTCGACCGCGGCGAGCCAACGGGCTGCCTGGAACCGCTCGAAGATCAATACCTTGGTTGGTTTGGTCGGTGGGGTGTTCTCAGAACTTCCTGACCTCACGGGATCGGCGCCTGTCTGAGGAGTACCCACAGGTCAAGAGGGGTAGTACCCACAGCAGACACCTTCTGGCTTCCACGACCGTCGCGTGACTGAGACGAGCTCTCGACCGTCCTCGTGGGACTTCACCCCGCGGATCAAACGTCGACGACCCTCGCGGTGCTGAGTCGACCACGGGATGACGCACGCCTGGATGTACGCTGACGCACCCAGGGAGGCGCGATGCGACGACCGGAGACGCGATTCGCCAAGAGCGGCGACGCGCACATCGCCTATCAAGTAGTCGGGACCGGTCCGCGCGATCTCGTGTACGTGCCCGGCTGGGTCTCCAACGTAGAGCTGAACTGGGAAGAACCGGCCTATTCGCGGTTCCTGACGCGGCTGGCATCCTTCGCGCGTCTGATCCTCTTCGACAAGCGAGGCACCGGCCTTTCGGATCGGGTTCCCGACCAGGAGCAGCCCACCCTCGAACAGCGCATGGACGATGTTCGGGCGGTCTTGGACGCGGTCGGCTCGGAGCGGGCGGCACTCTTCGGTGTCTCGGAGGGCGGCTCGATGTGCGCGCTCTTCTCGGCCACCTACCCCGAGCGCACGGCAGCACTGTTCATGTACGGCAGCTACGCGCGCCGACAAAGAGCATCCGACTATCCGTGGGGTCAGTCCGACGAGGACTTGGCGGCCTCGCTCCGGGAGATCGAGCAGGGCTGGGGTGGTCCGGTGGGTCGCGCGATCCGCGCTCCGAGCGCTGCCCACGACGAGCGATTCATGCAGTTCTGGGCTTCCTATCTGGTGCAGAGCGCGAGTCCGCAGGCCGCCCTCACGCTGGCCCGCATGAACGCCGAGATCGACGTCCGACCGATCCTGTCGGCGATCCGAGTCCCCACCCTGATCCTGCACCGCGAGGGAGATCGGATCGTGCGCACGGAGGAGGCTCGTTATCTCGCGGAGCAGATACCGGCGGCGAAGCTCGTGCTCCTTGCTGGCGACGACCACCTGCCGTGGGTGGGAGACCAGGACGCCGTCCTCGACGAGATCGAGGAATGCCTGACGGGCATCCGTCGAGGCCCCGAACTGGATCGGGTTCTCGCGACGGTCCTGTTCACCGACATCGTCGACTCGACTAAGAAGGCTGCCGAGCTCGGGGACGCGCGATGGAAGGGCTTGCTGCGCGCTCACGATGAGCGAGCGCGAACTGAGCTCTCGCGGTTCCGCGGGGTCGAGGTGAAGACCACCGGTGACGGGTTCCTGGCGACCTTCGACGGGCCGGCTCGAGCGGTTGGCTGCGCGCACGCGATCGCCACATCGGTGCGGACGCTGGGGATCGAGATCCGAGCGGGCTGTCACACCGGCGAGGTCGAGCTGCTCGACGGCGATCTCGGCGGGATCGCGGTGCATATCGGCGCTCGCGTCGCGTCGCTGGCTGGCGCCGGAGAGGTGCTCGTCTCGAGCACGGTGAAGGATCTCGTCGTGGGATCACGACTCACGTTCGAGGACCGCGGTCTGCACCGATTGAAGGGCGTTCCCGATCAATGGCACCTCTACGCGGTGACGTGGAGCGGCGAAGCGGCGAGCGGGGCGCCGTAGAAGCCGGTGGCGTACGACGTAGCCGTCCTGGGAGGAGGACCGGCGGGTTGCGTCCTGGCTTCGCGACTGAGCGAAGACCCGGAGCGATCCGTCTGCCTCATCGAAGCCGGGCCGGACTACGGCCCCTACGCGGCCGGCCGCTGGCCGCAGGACCTAACGTACGCCAACGAGCTCGCCACTTCCCACGATTGGGGCATCGCGGGTGGGTCGCCCTCCTGGCGCGCCAAGGTCGTCGGCGGGTGCTCTGCGCACAACGGCTGTTTCATCACGTGGGGATCGCCAGCGGACATCGACGAGTGGTCCGAGGCGGGGAACCCGAAGTGGTCCTCTGACGTCCTCGAGCCCTACCGCCGTCGCGGCCTGGAGATGCTCCGTGTCCGTCCCTCGCGGGTAGACGACCTCGAGCCGTTCATGCGCGCCGGCCTCGACGCCGCAGTTGAGATCGGCCTCCCGTTGCTCGAGGATTTCGATGATCCGCGGGCCACCGAGGGCGCTGCGCCGATCCTGGTCAATGCGATCGGCGACGTCCGCTGGAACGCGGCGTTCGCCTATCTGGACCCGGCGCGCGAGAGGCCGAACCTCACGATCGTCCCTGACGCGATCGTCGATCGGCTGCGCTTCGACGGCGACCGGGCTACCGGTGCGGTGGTCCGTGTCGACGGCGACGAGCGGGAGATCGCTGCCGACCTCGTCGTCCTAACCGCGGGCGCCTACGGCTCCCCCGCGATCCTGCTTCGAAGCGGCGTCGGTCCCGCCGAGGATCTAGCCGGCCTCTCGATCGACGTCCGGGCTGACGTCCGAGGCGTAGGCCGAAACCTCGTCGACCACCCGAGGCTCGAGGTCGTGTACCGGCCCACCACGGAGCTCCTGGCCCGAACGCACGATCACCTCGCCGCTCGGCCGCGCCGTGCCCAGACTCTGATCAAGGCCCGAAGCGGCGCCTGCCCTCCCGACACCTGGGATCTGCACGTGATGATGCGCGTGCGCCCGTCGATCTCCAACGATCCGAGTCGTCCCCCCGGCGACTGGCTGGCCCATCTCTACGTTCACGTGATGAAGCCGCGGTCCCGGGGCAGCGTACGGATCGACTCGTCGGATCCCGCCGTCCTCCCGATCGTGGATCACGGCTTCCTGTCCGATGGAGCCGGACACGATGCGGCGGCCCTCGTCGACGGGATCCGCCTCGCCCGCGGACTGGCGACGGCGCGGGCCATGGAAGGACTCCTCCAGGACGAGCTGCTTCCGGGCCCGCTCGATGACGGAGGGTTGACGGCGTACGTGCAGGGGTCGGTCGTTGGGTATTGGCACCCGGTCGGCACATGCAAGATGGGCCCAGCAAGCGACCCCGGATCGGTCGTCGACGCGAGCGGGCGCCTGCACGCGTTCACGAACGTCTATGTCGCAGACGCCTCGATCATGCCGACCATCCCTCGAGCGAACACCCATCTTCCCGTGATCGCCGTCGCCGAGCGGATCGCCGACCTTCTCCGTCGGCGGATGGACGAACCCGAGTTGCGCGCATGAAGGCCGCGATAGCCACTCGATACGGCCCGCCCGAGGTCGTTCGGATCGTCGACGCGCCGGGCCGCCCGTCTTGGATCATCTCCCCGAAGAACGCCGACCACCACATCCAGTGCGTCTACTCGAAGATCAGGGCTCACCCCGGGCCACTGCAGCGCTGGACGATGCAGAACGACCTCATCCGTTTCGGGAGCCGGTTGGGCGGTTCACCTGTCAGCGCAGCTCTGAGATGTCAGGGGCCCTCAGTTCTGAGAACACCCCGTGGTTGGTCGGTCGAACGGACGGTTGGTTGGTTGGTTGGTTGGTTGGTTGGGGTGGGGTGTTCTCAACTCGCTGACCGGGAGGACGAGGCCTACTCTTCTGGAGTGCCCACAGCTTAAGAGGGTGACTACCCACAGCCGGTCAGAGCGTGGTTGCCCTCCATGCGAAAGGTGGTGCAGCGAAAGTTGACGAGGATGAAGAGAGTCGCTCGTCGGACGCGTCGGTTGGCTTGGCCGTTTTCGAGCTGTCTCAAGCGTCCCAGCAGCATCTCCGATGGGTAACCATGGCTTCAGCCGCTTCTCCAAAAGGGGAGGGTGGTCGCGTCGAGCGATGGATCGACGCGGTACTCCTGTTGAGCGATCGCGTTCCCTCATACCTCGCGGTGATTTTGATCGTGCTAGGTCTCTTGTTCTGTTACACGATCACGTATCGACTCGGCGGGGCGGGGTCGGTGGCTCCAGGGTGGTTCTCGCTCGTCATCCTGACCGCCGCGGCACGATTCAGGTACCGAGGCGCTCTCATCGTGTCGGCGGCCGCAACCTTCCTGGCGGGTCCACTTATGCCTCTCGACGTGGACAAAGGCATTCCACAGCGCTTGGGTGTCTGGGTCGGTCGCGGTCTCACGTTCTTCGTGATCGGGATCGTTACCGCAGCATTGGTAGACCGAATCCAAGCTACCCGCCAACGCGAGCTTGACCTTGCTCGCGAAGAGCGGGATCTGGCGGTTAAGAAGGCGGCGGTTGTCGCCACCGTTTCGCATGAGTTCCGCACTCCTCTCACAACCATCGTTGGGGTCGCTCGAACCCTCGAGGGACACGGGATGGTTGTGAATGACGGCCTGCCGCTTCTGGATGGACTGCTGCATGCAACACGGCGGCTTGTGGACCTAGTCAAGACCGTGAGCGGTCTCATGGAGCACGACGAGAGCTTCGTTCGACCAGAACCGCTCGTTGTGCGGGACCTGCTGGATGAGGTTATCGAGCACATCGGCGTGCGGAACCCGCATGGGAGGGTCGCCGTCTCCATAGATCCCCGGGCGGAACTGGCCTTGTGCGATAAGGAGATCCTCGGGCAGCTGTTGCGACACATCGTCGAGAACGCTGTGAAGTTCTCTCCGCAATCGGCCGAGGTTCAGGTGCGCGCGCGACGTGTAGGTTCGCGCCTGCTAGTGAGCGTGAGCGATCGCGGTCCTGGGATCGATCAGCACTTCCTTAAGGCCTGGGATCCGTTCTCCCAGGGCGATGGATCGATGACCCGCGAGAAACAGGGGCTGGGACTTGGACTCTTCGCCGCGAGTCGACTTGCAGAGATCCTCGGCGGGTCCATCAACCTCCAACCGAGAGCCCAGGGAGGAACTGTCGCGGTGATCGAGGTGGAAGCTCCCGACCCTAGCGAGAGCGGCGCGGCATCCGTTCGCCCAACCCTTCGTCCCGTAGCGAGCTGACGAGGCTCACACCCTGAACGGCCACCTGACTCCCCGTCGCCGACGCGAAGGGAGTCAGGGTCGACACCGTTTGATAACGAAGAGCCTGCGGGGTGCCCGCATCCATCAACGAACACCCTCGGCACGCACATGCAGGAACGGGAGGGTACGACAGTTGTGTGGCGCCCCGCGAACACGCTTCGAACACGAGTCCGAGATGGGGTTTCGGGAGACGGGTTGCGGAGCCCCTTCCATCAACGCCTGAGCCATCTGCTGCGGCGTTGCGGCCGCTGCTATGTTCCGATCCATGGCGCCGTGGCCGGTGTTCGTCGTGGCCGGAGCCGCCATCGGAGCGCTGACGGGACTGTTCGGCGTCGGCGGGTCTTCGATTGCTACGCCGATCCTGGCGGTTCTGGGCGTCCCTGGGCTCCTGGCCGTCGCCTCTCCGCTGCCCGCGACCATCCCGGCGGCCCTAGGGGCGGCGGAACCCTACATCCGAGCCGCTGAAGCGAGACCCCGGGCCGCGGCATGGACACTCGTGGGCGCTTTGCCGGCCGCGGTGCTTGGCGCCTTGTTCTCCGACATGGTCGGCGGTCCGACGCTACTGATCGCTTCGGGCGTCGTCCTCGTGATCGTGGGACAACGGGTCCTCCGACCGCTTGAGGCGACGGCACGCCGACAGGGGACCCTTCGACGCAAGAACCGTCTCACGCTCGTCGCGGCATCGGCTGGTGTTGGGCTGTTCACCGGCCTACTCGCTAACGGCGGAGGGTTCTTGCTCGTTCCCATGTACCTGCTGGTTTTCGGACTGACCATGCGCGAGGCGGCCGGGACGAGCCTCCTCGTCATCGTCGCCCTCGCCATCCCGACCCTGGCCACGCACTGGGCACTTGGACACATCGACTGGACAGTGGCGGCGGCGTTCGCACTCGGTGCGATCCCAACGAGCTTCGCGAGCGGTCGGTTGGCTCATCGGATCGAAGGGACTCGTTTGCGCCGCGGGTTCGGGTGGTTCTTGATCGGATCCGGGATCACCTTCGTCATCTACCGGCTCGCGGCCTGAAGACGGCACTGGCGCGTAGGCTCGTCGATCATGCAGCGCTCGGAGGATCCTCTTGACAATCACGATCGCGTGGTCGGGTGGGTGCTCCTGCTCGTTCAGCTCGGGCTGCTCGCCGCGATCTTCGTGCTGCCGACAGGTCATGCGTGGGCGACGCCCAGATGGCTCAGGATAGGCACGCGCGTCCTTCAGATCGCAGGCCTCGTCGTGCTCGGCATCGGTCTGATGAACCTCGGACGTTCCGCGACGCCGCTCCCGACCCCGGTGAAGGGCGGAGAGCTCCGTTCCTCCGGGCTGTACCGGTACGTCCGCCACCCGATCTACACCGGCGTGATGGCGCTCGCGGTCGGAGCGGCGATCCTCTCGCGAAGCGTGGCGGTCGCCATCGCCACTCTTGCCCTGGTGGCATGGCTCGCGGTCAAGGCTCGGTGGGAAGAGCGTCGCCTCGAAGTTCGGTATCCGGGGTATGCGGTCTACGCGGCCCGGACCCCTCGGTTCATCCCATCACCGAAACGGCGCATGGGCTAGGGGCATCCGACCCACGAGATCCGCTCTTCTGAGTCAGGCCGCGGGTTTCCCCCGCCGCCGTCTCAGGCGAGCGACAGGAACAGCCGCCGAGTTCCCCCGGATCCACGGCTCCGGGTTCGTCGGGGGTTCGCGAGGCAGCGCCGCCGTCCGCTCGCTACGATCGCGAACCCGGCCCGGTCGAGCGCGCGCGACACGGCCGCGACCTGCATTGACCTCGCGGCACCCATGCCTTCTTTCCGCACGACGCGGTCGGTGGGACTACGAACGAATAACCCCAGGCCAGGGCACAAGTCCTGAGTGTCGATCCGCTCGCTGAACAGCGACTCAACTCTTGAACTGGCATGGCAGCAGAAGCGTGCAGGTCCGATCTTGTCGACCAGGTGCCGGAGACTCCCGCCACGTCGTGCAGCGCCTATTGGGCTGCCGGAGCAGGCGCCCTGCGACGATACATCCCTACCGCGAGCGTGTAGGAGACGACCAAGAGACCCGCGGCCCATGCGAGGGCGACCCAGATGTCGGGGCCGGGGGTGCCCTCGGTCAGCAGCGAGCGCATGGTTTCGATGATCGGTGTCATCGGCTGGTGTTCGGCAAAGCCCCTCAGCCACGGCCTCATGGAGTCCGTCGGGACGAACGAGGGGCTGATGAAGATCAGGAGCAGCAAGATGTAGCTGAAGGCGCCGGCGCCTTCGGGGGTCTTCGCCAGCAGTCCGAAGAACATGGCCAGCCAGGTGGTAGCCAGGGTGAAGAGGACCAACAGGCCGCAGAACGAGAGCCACGCGGCTGTGTCCGCCGCAGGGCGGAATCCGACGAGGAACGCCACCACGAGCACCAAGAAGCAAGAGAAGAGACTGGACAGCGTCGATGACAGGGCCTGCCCACTCAGGACCGACGAAGGGGTGACCGGCATGGTCCGGAAGCGGCCGATGATGCCCTTCTGGAGGTCCGTGCTGAGACGCAGCGCGGCATAGGCGATGCCGCTGATCACCGTCATGATGATGACCCCGGGCGCGATGAAGTCGACGTACTCGATCGAGCCGGTCTGCTCCCCGAGTGCGCCACCGAACACGTAGACGAACAACAGCAACAGGGCGATCGGCGTTAAGACGACCGTGATGATCGTGTCGAGGCTGCGCGTCGTGTGACGGAGGCTTCGCTTCGTCATGGTCCAGGTGTCACCGAGAGCTCGCATGTCGATCCTCCTCCTCTTCGAGGAACTTGAAGAACACGTCGTCCAGCGTCGGGAGCTGCCGGGAGAACCCGGTCGGCTCGATCCCACTTTCTTTGAGCCGGATGAACATGTCCGCCATCTCGGCCACCGAGCCGGTGGTGGCGACCACCAGTTTCGAGTCCACCCGGCCAACCTCGTGCTGCTCGCCGAGCGCTCTCTGCGCCGCGGACAATTGCGCTTCCTCGCCGAATTCCAGCTCGACGAGCCCGGTAGGCACCATGGCCTTCAGCTCGTCTGGTGTGCCGCTGGCTACGATCCTGCCGCCATGCAGGATGGCGATCTCGTCGGCGAGACGGTCGGCCTCCTCCAAGTACTGGGTGGTCAGGAAGACCGTGGTCCCGTTCTCGACCAGTTGCCGGATGGTCAGCCACATGTCGGTCCGGCCCTTGGGGTCGAGCCCGGTGGTCGGCTCGTCGAAGAAGATGATGGGTGAGTCGCCCACCAGGCTCATGGCGATATCGATCCGGCGCCGCATCCCGCCCGAGAAGGTCAGCAGGCGGCGGTCGGCAGCCTCGTTCAGTTCGAACTTGTCCAGCAGGTCCGCCGCGGTCTGCCCTGGATCGGCGACGTGGCGCAGCTCACCGATCAGCACCAGGTTCTCCCGGGCAGTCAGCACGTCGTCCACCGCGGCGAACTGTCCGGTCACGCTGATCTGCTCGCGGACCTTGGAGGATTGCTCCGCCACGTCGAATCCGGCGACGCTCGCCGTGCCGCCGTCGGCCTTGATCAACGTGGTCAGGACGTTGATCGTGGTCGTCTTGCCCGAGCCGTTGGCGCCGAGCAGAGCGAAGACCGTGCCCCGCCTGACGGCGAACGTGACGTCGTGGAGCACCGGTACTCCCTCGTATCCCTTCACGAGGTTCCTCACCTCGATGGTGTTGGTGGTGCTTTCGTCCATGGTTCTCATCAGACATCTCCTTGCCGATCCGGAACTAACGAGCGTGCGATCAGCACGTCGTCGAACTGTGTCCGTGCGCCGACCCGGGCTTATCTCTGCTGACGGTTCGGGGTCGTCGGCGGAGGTGAGGTTGTGGACCCGCCCGCATACCTCCCTGGGCACGATCCCACGCGTGCTGGTCTGGCCTGTCATCGTGTCTTGCCCTCTCGGTGGGAACCCGGCGCCTCGGGGAGCTGACCGGCGGCTTGCAGCGCCTCCCGCCGCTCCTTCCACTCCTGCTCCAGCACGGGAAGACGCTCCACTAGGAAATCCGCGAACGCGGCCCACTCCAACAAGATCGCTCGCCGTTCAGGCGGGGCGTCAGCTAGCAGGCGCATACCCTCTCGGGCCAGGTCGCCCTGTTCCCGGTACTCGGCGAGGTCGAACCCCGTCGCCTGGGGTGACGACATGTCGATGCGCACCCGGTCCATCCGCTCCCCTGCGGCCCGGGATCGCTGGATGAGCCGGAGATTCTCCAGGGTGTTGACCGCGCCGGCGATGGCGCTTCGGCTTGCGAGCAAGGCATCGGCCAGCTCGGTGATGCTCTGCTCCCGGGGGTCGCAGACCGCCAGGTATCCCAGTAGGCGTCCCACCATCGGGGCCATCCCGTAGCGGCGGGCGTAGAACCGGCCGGTGTGGTCGGCGAATGTGATCTCGTCGTCACTTGGCACGCCGCTACTCTACACAACATCCTGAGATAACACAACTCCGTGGTATCTCAGGGTTTTCTTGTCATCACCACGAGTGCGACTTGTTCCTCGGCCCAAACGAGAAATCTCGGCGGCGACAGCTGTCTCATCCCACTCGAAGGATCACGAGCCGCCCTCCCGGCGGGCGATGAGGTTCGGCTATCCCTAGCACGGCCGACTCCATCTTGTCCCGGGCGCCGAAGCTTGGAGTGTGGATGTGGAGGGTGTGAGGCGGGTAGGCATCAGAGCGCGACCCGCTCCTCGATGAAGCGGAGCACGTCGTACCCGGTGCCGACGCCGTCTTCCTCGCCGAGGTCGTGATCGAGGCTCACCTCGGTCACGTCGCCGGCTTCGAGGATCGCGATCGCCTGGGGCGCGGTCTTGGTCCAGATCCACTCGTCAAGCTCGACGAGATCGCGTCCACGGAACCAGCGCGTGTCGGGGAGCCACTCCCACGGTCCCTCGTGTCATCGAGGAAAGAGCCGGACCATCGTCATCCTCCGAACCGCTCTTCGGCTCGTCCGGGTTCGGAGCGAGGTCTCCCGAGACCATGATCTTGTCCCCCTTCACCGGAGCTCGAGGGCCCAGCGTCGGAGCGGGGCCTGGAGAGACATCCTCGGTACCGTTCCGACACCCTCAGGCTCGGACCCACCTCCGAAGTAGCGGACCCACCACCACCAGCACGCCACCCCTTCTACGAGGGCGTCATCGACACGTTCCGATGACGCCCTTTGGCGTTCAGTGTGTCGTCGACTGCCGAGATCGATGTCGTTGATCTCAATCGACCGCCGCTGATCAGCGAAAGGGCATCGAAGGCACCGGAAGACGGACTCTTGAGATGTCAGGGGCTTCACTAATGAGAACAGCCCTGGTGGGATGTTCTTGGAATTCGCTGACCAGCGCGAACTGATCCCTGCTGGTGGACCTCCCACAGGTTAATCGGGGTACCTCCCACAGGCGTGAATGTCCCGCTCGATCGCCTGCAAGCAGCTCCACGGGGTTCCCATCCGACGGGGCGTTCACGCTCCCACGATGACCTGCTCCGCTGCAACGCATCGCGCCCTGGTAGTCCCTGGACGGAAAGGTCAGAAGCGACACTGCGCGCGGACGCGGGAATGCAAACTACCCGGCCGCGGTTATGGTTTACGACATACCCCCCCTGGTATGGGAGGAAGAGATGGAACATCTAGTCAGATGGATGAATGGGACGTCAGGACGAGCGCTGCGAGCAGGGGCTGGTCTGGCCTTGCTTGCCACCGGGGCCGTGCTCGGCGGACCGACCGGCATCGTGCTCGCGGTCGTGGGACTCGTGGCGCTGGTCGCCGGGGGAGCCGGAGTCTGCTTGCTGGCGCCGATCGGTCATCTGCCGCTGCGGGAAGGGACCGCTGATGGCGACCGTTGACCTCACCGCCCGCACGTTCGGCGAGACCGTCGCCGGCGACGGGATCGTCCTTGTCGACTTCTGGGCCGAATGGTGCGGACCGTGTCGGCAGTTCGGCCCGGTATTCGAGGAGGCTTCGGAGAAGCACACGGATGCAGTCTTCGGCAAGGTCGACACCGAAGCAGAGCAGGCGCTTGCGGCCTCGTTCGACGTTTGGTCCATCCCTACGCTCATGGCCTTCCGCGAAGGCGTGCTCGTGTTCGAGCAACCGGGAGCGCTCCCGGGTCCAGCTCTCGACCAGCTCATCGAGGCTGTCGGCGCACTCGACATGGCCGACGTGCACCGACAGGTCGCCGAGGCCGAACAGACCCAGTCGGCGGGGGTCGTCGCGTGACGCCCTACGGGACCACGCTACGTCTCGATCGGTCATTCACTGAAGCTGTGGACGCCGTCCGAGGGGCGCTCGGCGAGCAGGGCTTCGGGGTGCTCACCGAGATCGACGTGCGCGCCACGATGAAGGCGAAGCTGGATGTCGGGATGCCGAGCCAGGTCATCCTGGGCGCGTGCAACCCGTCGCTCGCCCATCGCGCGATGGAGATCGAGCCGTCGATCGGACTCCTCCCCTGCAACGTGGTCGTCCGCGAAACGGCGGACGGCACGGTCGTCGAAGCGATCGACCCCACGGTGCTGGCGGGGTTCACCGGCAACGAAGCACTGGAGCCGATCGCCACCGAGATCGGGCGTAAGCTCTCAGCCGCGATGAGCACGTTGGAGCAGGGAGTGCTCGCATGAGCGCGGCCGGAACAGCTCCTGCGGGAGCCACGTTGGGGCTCGACCCTGCCGACGTCGCGTCGGCCGTTCGTCGGCTGCGGCGCGCCGAGGGGCAGATCGGCGGGGTGATCCGCATGTTGGAGGAAGGCCGGGACTGCCGGGATGTCGTGGTGCAGGTGGCCGCGGTCTCTCGGGCGCTGGACAAGGCAGGCTTCGCCATCATCGCGTCCGGATTGCGCGAGTGCCTCGCCAAACCGGACCCGGACCGCGGCCTCGACGAGCTCGAGCGGTTGTTCCTGTCCCTTGCGTGAGCGGAATGTGAGTCCGAATCCTGAGCCAGGGAGGCACCGATGAGCGACATCTTCGTACGACACGAGCAAGGCGATCGCTTCACGATCAGCGTTCGCGGCCATGACATCACCGTCGACCAGCCCTTCGCGGATGGTGGCGACGACACGGGACCGACGCCCAGCGAACTCTTCGTTGCGTCCCTCGCCGGCTGTATCGGATTCTTCGCGGAACGCTTCCTCGTCCGACACGACATCCCCACGGACGGGCTCGGGGTCCACGCTACCTATCAGTACGCCGAGGACGCTCCATCAAGGGTGTCCTCCATCGACGTGCAGCTCGCGATCCCCGATGGGTTCCCCGAGTCGAAGATCCCCACCTTGATGCGGGTGGTGGATCGGTGCACCGTGCACAACTCCCTGCGCCAGGCCCCGCAGGTTCGGATCTCGACGAAGCTCCCATCGTCGGTCTAGACGTTTCGGAGGACGACGTGTGTAGAGCGGTTACGTGTCGGAGATGCGGTCGCCCAACCTGGAATGGATGCGGCGCTCATGTGGATCAAGTGCTTCGAGGCGTCCCCCCTTATGAACGGTGCCCCGGCCACACCCAAGAGACGACGAAGGTCAAGCGCAAGACGTGGTTCTCCCGCTCGTGAACACGGTGCCCGTGACCCGGGTTCCGCGATCAACCTCTGGCCGCAAGAACCCGGTACGAGACGAAGGCGATGCCAGAGCCGATGAGGAACCAACCGAACGCGTGACGCAGGCGCGTACCGGTGACTCGCTGCGCCAACCGACCGCTCGCGATGCTGGTCGGTATCGCGCCGATGGCGAAAGCGCCGGCCACGGTCCAATCGATATGGCCGAGCGCCCAATGCGTGGCGAGCGTCGGAACGGCCAGGGCGGCGATGACCAACAGGCTCGTGCCGGCCGCTTCGCGCATCCGAAGTCCGAAGATCAGTAGGTACATCGGCACGAGCAAGAAGCCTCCGCCGTTAGCGAGCAGTCCGGTGAACAGCCCAACGCCGGCTGACGCCGCAACCAGCAGGAGGCGGTTCTTACGCCGGACGGTGCCCGCCGAACGAGTGGAATGCTCGATCGGGCGGAGTACCCGCTGTCCGACGACGATCAGGACGAGTCCGGAGGCGATGAGCAAGATCGGACCTCCGATCAGCTCCGAGAGCAATGCCCCGATCACAGCGGCAGGTAACGCGCCTGCGAGCGTCCACGCAGCCGCTCGCGGCCTGGCCTCCCCTCCTCGGACGTAGGGTCCGGCTGCACCGAGGGCGGCAGGGATGGTCGCGGGCAGTGGCGAGGCAACGGCGAGGAGCGCGGGTACCCCAAGGACCGCGAGCATCGGAGTTGCGATCGAGGAGCCACCCACCCCGAACAGCCCCGTCAGGGTGCCGATCGCAGCCCCCGCGACGACGAAGACCGGCCATGGTGCCATCTGGGGAAGGTACCGCCAAACAAGAGTTCAAGATCGCTTCGTGATCAACGGCATCCTACGAACGTGACGAGGACACCAGCGCATAGGCTCGTGGCTCGTGCAGCCCTCCCGCCGCTGGCCGGACGACCGCGATCGCCTCGTCGCGTGGGCGCTTCTTTTGGTTCAGCTCGGCCTTCTGGCCGCGATCTTCCTGCTGCCGTCGGGCCATGCGTGGACGGCGTCCGCCTGGCTCAAGACGGGAGCGCGCGTGCTCGAGATCGCCGGCATCGTCGTGCTCGGCGTCGGTCTGTTGAACCTCGGACGATCCGCGACGCCGCTCCCGACCCCGGTGCAGGGCGGGGAGCTCCGCTCCACGGGGCTCTACCGGTACGTGCGTCACCCGATCTACGCCAGTGTGATGGCGCTCGCCGTCGGATCCGCGATCCCGTCGGGGAGCCTCGCGATCGCCACAGCCACGCTAGCCCTGGTGGCCAGGCTCGCGATCAAGGCGCGATGGGAGGTGCGGCGACTCGAAGTGCGGTATCCCGGCTACGCGGCCTACGCGACTCGGACCGCCCGCTTCATCCCGTCGCCGAGACGACGTTAGAGCTGACCG